>NZ_ANAY01000006.1 GCF_000340965.1 Nocardiopsis kunsanensis DSM 44524 | reverse complement strand
GCATTGAACTCCCTCGTCTCATGTCTGGCTCCGGCACCCCTTGGAATTACTCATCTAGATGCGTTGGCGGCGCCCGGGAGGCGGGCCGGGCCCGTGGAGGGGCCAGGGACCTCCACCGCCCTTCCGGAACGCCTCACCGGGGTACGGGTGGGGGAAGACGCCCGTACCGTGGCTTCCCTCCCGAAGAGGCCTCGGCGTGCACCCGGAGGCAGGAACTGCCAGAGTGAACCCATGCGCTTGTCTCCCGGACGATTCCTCGCCCGTGTCACCGCGCTCCCCGCGATCATTGTCTCCGCATGGCTCTTGGTGACCTTCCCCCTGCTCGCACTGGGCGCCTTCACCCCGTTGCTGTCGGCGATCTTCGGGATCCCCGCCGTCGTGGCCGCCTGCGCCGTCGTGCCCCGGCTGATCCCCGAACCGGAGGAGGACCGCGCTCCCTGGTGGCCGGTCGTGCTCGTCCTGCTGATCGTGGTGGCGTTCGCGGCCGTGCAGGTCGCCTACCACGCGGAAGCCCTGGTCATTCGCCGGGACCCGGCCTCCTACGCCATGTACACGGTGTGGATCGCCGAGAACGGGGCCCTGCCGATCCCGCGCATGCACGAGCTCATCGCCGGCGACGACCCGGCCCTGAGCTACCAGAGCCTGGCCCACTACGAGCGCGATGGCGTGATCTGGCCCCAGTTCATGGCCGGGGCCCCCTTGGTCACCAGTATCGGTTACTGGATGGGCGGCCTCACCGGGATGCTCGTGACCACACCCGTGCTCGGCGCGCTCGGGGTGCTGGTCTTCGCCGGGCTGACCGCCCGCCTGGTCGGGGTGCGCTGGGCCCCGCTCGCCGCCCTCGTCCTCGCGGTGTGCCTGCCCCAGCAGTGGGTCAGCCGGTTCACCTACAGCGAGCCCGTCACCCAGATCCTGCTCCTGGGCGGCCTGGCCCTGGCTTTCGACGCCCTGGCAAGGTACAGCGGGCCGGGGGAACGCTGGGGAAGGACCCACGCCCTCGCCGCCGCCTCCGGACTGGTGTTCGGGCTCGCCCTGGTCACCCGTATCGACGTCCTCCGGGACCTGTTGCCCCTCGTAGGGTTCCTGGGACTGCTGCTGCTCGCCCGGCGCGGGCAGGCCGTCCCGATGCTGGGCGGGCTCGTGACCGGTGTGTTGATGGGCCTCTACGCCGGGTACGGGCTCTCCTACCCTTACCTGGAGTACCTGTCGGACTCCCTGGTCCCGCTCCTGATCATCTCCGCGGTCGTCCTCGCCGTCACCGTGGCCGCCACCGTCGCCCTCTGGAGGGCGGGCCTGCCCCAGGTGTGGCGGGTGCGCTGGTTGCCCAACGCCGTGGCGATCGCCGCCGTGGCCGTCATGGTCGGCCTGGCCCTGCGTCCTCTCTTCTGGCCCGACTACGGACACGGCAGCGACTTCACCGACCAGTGGGTGGCGGCCGTGCAGGAGATGGAGGGCATCAGGCCCATCGAGGGCAGCCGTACCTACTACGACTACAGCCTCTACTGGGTGGGCTGGTACGTCGGCCTGGGATCCGTCCTGTTCGGGACGTTCGGTGTGGCCCTGGTACTGCGCAGACTCGCCCAGGGCCGTCTCGCCCAATGGCTGCTGCCCACCATGCTCCTGAGCTGGACCGTGGTCACCACCCTGCTGCGACCCGCCATCACGCCCGACCACCCCTGGGCCAGCCGACGCCTGATCGTCCTGGTCATACCGGCCTTCGTCCTCTTCGCCGTGTGGTTCACGGCCTGGCTGACCCGGTACTGTGCCCGGGCCTCCTGGGCGGGGCAGTCGGCGGTGACACGCTCCCTGCCCGTCGTGGTCGCCGCCGGCGCGTCGGTGGCCATGATCGGCCCCACCCTCATCACTTCTGCGCAGGGGATCATGGGGTACAGACAGGACGTGGGAACCGTCGATGCCACCGAGAACCTCTGCGAGTCACTGCCCGAGGACGGGTCGGTGATCGTGGTCGACTCCGGGACGGCGAGCAAGTACATGCCGTTGTTCCGGAACGTGTGCGGCCTGCCCACAGCCGCGATGAACCAGCCCACCCCGGAGGTCGTGGACCGCGTCGTCGGCGCCGTCCACGACCGCGATCGCACCGCGGTCCTGGCCGGGCCCGACTGGCGCCCCCTCGAGGAACTCACCGGTGTCGAACCCGAACGCCCGTTCCGGGTGGTCGCCGACATGGACCCGAGCACCCTCATGGAACCGCCGACAGGCAGTTGGACCTTCGACGGGAGCGTCTGGGTCTCCGTCGTGCCGCCCGAGGAAAACACCCGCTGACCTACCCCGCTGAGAAGAGGCATGAGCCACACACACGACCCCGGTGAGCGGGGACCGGAGAGACCGGAGGAACGACCCCGGGTGACGATCGTTCTGCCTTGCTACAACGAGGAGAACCACGTCGTCGACGAGGTCAAACGCATCTGCGCGGCCATGGACCAGTCCGGGTGGACCTATGAGCTCCTGGCCGTGGACGACGCCTCCACCGACGGCACTCTCGAACGCCTGCGCGACGTGCAGAACCTCTACCCGCGCATGCGTGTCATCGCGTTCGGCCACAACGGCGGTGCCGGGACGGTGCGTCGCATCGGCAGCCGGAGGGCCCGCGGAGAATACGTGGTGTGGACCGACGCCGACATGAGTTATCCCAACGAGCGCATCCCGGAGCTCGTGAACATGCTCGACGCCGACCTCGAGACCGACCAGATCGTGGGAGCCCGCACCACGGAGACGGGTACACACAAGGCACTGCGGGTCCCGGCCAAGTGGATGATCCGCAAGATCGCCGAGGGCCTGACCCGCACCCGTATCCCCGACCTGAACTCCGGGCTGCGTGTCTTCCGCAGCGACATCGCCCGCCCCTACCTGCGGCTCCTGCCTCCGGGGTTCTCCTGTGTCACCACCATTACGCTGGCTTTCCTGTCCAACCAGCACCCGGTGCGGTACGTGCCCATCGACTACGCGAAGAGGGCGGGGCTCTCCAAGTTCCACTTCGTCAGCGATGCTTACCGCTACATCCTCCAGGTACTGCGGATGGTCATGTACTTCCATCCGCTCAAGGTCCTGATGCCGCCCGCCCTGACTCTCCTCGGCATCGGCATCGGCAAGTTCGTCTTCGACCAGGTGCGCAACCCGCTCTACATGCCCAACAACACCGTCATGATCCTCATGACCGGGCTGATCATCGCGGCGATGGCGCTCCTGGCCGACCTGATCGTGCGCTCCAGGGAGCACTCGTGAGGATCACCCTCGTCGGCCCCGCCCACCCCTACAAGGGCGGAGGCGCTCGCCACACGACCGAACTCGCGCACCGGCTCTCCGCGCGCGGGCACAACACCGCGATCGAGTCCTGGCACGCCCAGTACCCGTCCCTGCTCTATCCGGGGCAGCAGACCATCGCCGACCCCGAGGCCGAGACCTTCACGGGGACCCGCCGCCGACTGGCCTGGTACCGGCCGGACGGGTGGTGGCGTACCGGACGGCGGCTGGCCCGCGAGTCCGACCTGGTCGTGCTCACCCTCTTCTCCCCGGCGCAGATCCCCTCCTACCTGGGGATCCTCGCCGGGCTGTGCTCCCGGAGCGAACGCGCCCGGGTGGTGGCCCTGTGCCACAACGTGCTGCCGCACGAGCGCCGGTCCCTGGACGTCACCCTCACCCGGGCCATGCTGCGCCGCGTCGACGGGATCCTCACCCACAGCCCCGAGCAGGCCAACCTCGCCCGGGGCCTGCTGCGCGGCGACCATCCCGACCCGGTCGCGGCCACGATGCCCCCGCACCTGCCCGAGACCGGCGGGGCCCAGGAGCAGCCGTCCGGGGAACGCCGGCACCTGCTCTTCCTCGGGCTCGTGCGCCCCTACAAGGGGGTCGACCTGCTGTTGCGGGCCCTGGCCGAAGGGGCGCCCGAGGACGTCACCCTCACCGTCGCCGGGGAGTTCTGGGGCGGTACCGAGGAGCTCTCCGAGCTCGCCGCCGAACTCGGGGTGAGCGACCGTGTCCGGCTCCGCGAGGGATACGTGCCGGTCGAGGAACTGCCCGGACTCTTCGCCGGCGCCGACGCTGCCGTGCTCCCGTACCGTTCGGCGTCCGCGACGCAGAACGTGTGGTTGGCCCACCAGCACGGTGTCCCGGTGATCGCCACCCGGGCCGGGACCCTGCCCGACCACGTGCGCGAAGGTGTGGACGGGCTGCTGTGCGGCCCCGGCGACGCCGAGGACCTGGCACGAACCCTGAGGACGTTCTACACCCCCGGGACGCCCGAGAAACTGCGTTCCGGTGTGCGTCCCGTCGACCCTGCTCCGTACTGGGAGGCCTACGTGCGCCGGTTGCTCTCCTCCGCCTGACCGGCCCCCGGCCCGGGGGCCGACGCGGCGGTCCCCTCCCGGCGGCCACGGGAGGCCAGGAGGCCCACCCCGGCCCAGGCGAGGTCGGCCACGGTCATCACCAGCCGGGAGAGCACTGCCAGTACGAGCGCCGCACCGGCCTCCACCACCGGGGCCAGCGCCACCACCAGTACCGCCTCGCGCACGCCCAGTCCCGCTGGTGCGAACACCACGAGCAGCCCGAGCGTCCAGGCGAGCGCGTAGGCGCCCACCGCCGGGCCGAGGGAGGAGAGCGGGTCCCCGCCGACCGCCCAGGTGAGGATCCACAGGTGCAGCCCCAGGGGCACCCATGCGAGCAGGGTCCATGAGACGGCCGCTGTGACCGCACGTCCGTCCACGTCCAAGGGCCCGGCCCCGGTGACCGAGCGGAACCGGGAGAAGGCACGCGCGATCAGCCCGGTGCCCCACGCGATCACCCGCGGGTGCAGGGCGAGCAGGAACAGAGGCGCCGGCGCCAGCACCCACCACCAGTGGCGGGCCGCCTCGGCCGAGGACAACGGCAGAGCCACGGCCGCCACGGCCGCCCCGGTCGCGACGGTCACGGCCACGGCCAGCAGGGTGGCGGCCGCACCCCGGCTGCGGGGCACGGCGTGGTCGCGGGCCAGCTCCATCTGGGCGACGAACGCCCATACCGAACCGGGCAGGTACTTGCCGAGCTGGCCGACGAACATCACCCGGGCCGCCACTCGGCGGGGCAGAGGGGACCCCAGCCCGGCAAGCAGCGCCCGCCACGCCATCATCTGCGCGGCGAGGCCGGCAGCCCCGGCCAGGACCGCGGCCGGCGGTGCCCACGGCGGCAGGTCGAGGAGGGCATCGCGGGCCTGGGCCCAGTGGGAGTGCAGGGCCCAACCGGCAGCCGCGCAGACGAGTACCAGCAGCACCGACCGCACCGCGCGGCTGCGGCGCAGGCGGGAGAGGAGGCCGAGGGCCCCGGGGGCGTTCACGGTGCGTTCCACGCCTCGACCTTAGGTCCTGTTCCGGTGGAGTATGCCTTCCCGCGCCAACAGGTGCGGCGCCGCCGGGTGTGCTCCGAGGGCGGCGGTGACGGGTGGGGAGTGTGCGCCGGTTGCCTGGTGGAGAGGCCACGAGGCCTGTCCGGGAGCGGCCCCGGCCGGATACTTCCCAGCGGCGGTGCGGCGATGGGCCCGCAAGAGCCGGAGCGTAAGGTGCCCGTATGAGTGGTGCGAACGACCTGGACTCCGTCACACCCCCGACCCCGTCGGCGATGCGCAGGGCCCTGGCCCGCGCACGGGACGGCAAGACCCTCGACACGACCGAGGCCGAGGTACTCCTGCACGCGCGAGGCGAGGAGCTGCAGAGCCTGCTCGACCACGCCGGCCGCGTACGCGACGCGGGCCTGGAAGCCCATGGACGCCCCGGTGTGGTCACCTACAGCCGCAAAGTCTTCGTCCCCCTGACCCGTCTGTGCCGCGACCGCTGCCACTACTGCACGTTCGCGACCGTGCCCGGCAAACTCGAAGCCCCCTTCCTGTCCCCGGACGAGGTCCTCGACATCGCCAGGAAAGGCGCGGCCCAGGGGTGCAAGGAGGCCCTGTTCACCCTCGGGGACCGGCCCGAGGACCGCTGGACCCAGGCGGCCGAGTGGCTGAGCGCCCACGGTTACGACGACACCCTTTCCTACGTCAGGGCCATGGCGATCATGGTGCTGGAGGAGACCGGGATGCTCCCGCACCTCAACCCCGGGGTCATGTCCTGGTCCGACCTGCAGCGTCTCAAACCGGTCGCCCCGTCCATGGGGATGATGCTGGAGACCACCTCCGAGCGGCTGTTCACCGAGAAGGGCCAGGCCCACTACGGCAGCCCGGACAAGGACCCGGCCGTGCGCCTGCGGGTGCTGGAGGACGCCGGCCGCTCCAGCGTCCCCTTCACCACCGGGGTCCTCCTCGGTATCGGCGAGAACCACACCGAGCGCGCCGAGTCCATCTTCGCGATGCGCGGGGCCGCCCGACGCTACGGCGGGATCCAGGAAGTCATCGTGCAGAACTTCCGGGCCAAACCCGCCACCGCGATGATGCACCGGCCCGACGCCGAGATCGAGGAGATGGCCGCCACCATCGCGGTGACACGTCTGGTCATGGGCCCCAAGGCGCACATCCAGGCCCCGCCCAACCTCATCGGCGGGGAACACGGCGGTCGCGACGAGTACGCCCTCATGCTCCGCGCGGGGATCGACGACTGGGGCGGGGTCTCGCCGTTGACCCCCGACCACGTCAACCCCGAACGCCCCTGGCCGCAGATCGACGACCTGGCCGCCCGCTGTGCCGAACACGGTTTCACCCTGCGCGAGCGCCTCACCGTCTATCCCGAGTACGTACGTGCGGGCGAGCCCTGGCTGGACCCGCGGGTCTCCGGCCACGTGGCCGCCCTCGCCGAACCGGGGACCGGTCTGGCCGCCGAGAACGCCCCCGTGCGCGGCCGCCCGTGGCAGGAGCCCGAGGCCGCTCTGGTGCCGTCCGGGCGCACTGACCTGCACACCGGTATCGACACCGAGGGCCGTACCGGGGACCGGCGCGGTGACTTCGACGCGGTCTACGGCGACTGGGAGGAACTCCGCGGGAGCGTGGACCGCCGGGGTGCGGAGCCCCGGCGGTTCGACCCGGAGATCGCTGCTGCGCTGCGGGCCGCCGAGGACGATCCGGCCGGGCTCGGCGACGAACAGGCGCTCGCGCTGCTGCACGCCGACGGTCCGGAACTGGAGGCTCTCGCCGGGCTGGCGGACCGGGTGCGGCACGACACGGTCGGCGACGACGTCACCTACATCGTCACCAGGAACATCAACTTCACCAACGTCTGCTACACGGGTTGCCGTTTCTGCGCCTTCGCCCAGCGCCGTACCGATGCCGACGCCTACACACTCTCCCTGGACCAGGTCGCCGACCGCGCGGAGGAGGCGTGGAAGGCGGGTGCGACCGAGGTGTGCATGCAGGGCGGTATCCATCCCGACCTGCCGGGCACGGCCTACTTCGACATCGCCTCGGCCGTGCGTGAGCGCGTTCCGGACATGCACGTGCACGCCTTCAGCCCGATGGAGGTCGTCAACGGAGCCGCACGCACCGACCTGCCGGTGCGCGAGTGGCTGACCCGGGCCCGCGACGCCGGTCTGGGGTCTCTTCCCGGCACGGCCGCGGAGATCCTCGACGACGAGGTGCGGTGGATCCTCACCAAGGGCAAGCTCCCCGCCCAGGAGTGGATCGACGTGGTCACCACCGCCCACGACCTGGGGATGCCGACCACGTCCACGATGATGTACGGGCACGTGGACTCGCCCCACCACTGGGTGGCGCACATCAAGCTGCTCCGGTCGCTGCAGGAGCGGTCGCTGGAGCGCAACGGCCGTCCCGGCTTCACCGAGTTCGTGCCGTTGCCGTTCGTGCACACCAGCGCCCCCATCTACCTGGCCGGGCTGGCGCGTACCGGCCCGACCGTGCGGGAGAACCGGGCGGTGCACGCGTTGGCACGGCTGTTGTTGCACGGCACGATCGACAACATCCAGTGCTCGTGGGTCAAGCTCGCCGAGGACACCTGCCGGCAGTTGCTGGCAGGCGGGGTCAACGACGTGGGCGGGACCCTCATGGAGGAGACGATCAGCCGGATGGCGGGCTCCGACGAGGGTTCGTACAAGACCATCAGCGACATCCGGGCGCTGGTGGAGCCCACGGGACGCCCGCTGCGCCAGCGCACGACGCTGTACGGTCCGGTACCGCAGGAGCGGCTCCGGGTGGCCGAGGAGAGTGACGGGGTCGCTCCCAGCATCCTGCGTCCGAACCTGCCGCTGGTCTGAGCCGACGAGCACAGGAACGAGGGGCGGGGCACCGGGGGCGGTGCCCCGCCCCTCGTTGCAGCGGGTCGGGCGGTGGGTCAGTCCAGCTGCGGCGAGACGGTGTCGGCGAACTCGTAACCGTTCGCGGCGTCCCAGTTGATCGACCAGGTCATCACGCCGCCGATGGGCCCGTAGGGCGACTCGGGGGCGAAGGAGCCGCAGGACCGGCCTTCCTCGAGGCAGTCGAGGGCGTCGACGACTCCCTGGGGCCGCATGTACCCGCCGCCGGCGGCCTCGGGGGCGGCGGGCAGGCCGAGGCCGACCTGGCTCGGGTCCAGCCCCATCTCGAGCTGGATGCAGGCGAGCGCGGCCACGAAGTCCGAGGTGCCCTGTTCGTACACCGAGCCGTCGCATCCCAGCATCGACCCGGAGTTGTAGTACTGCATGTTCACGATGGTGAGGATGTCGGAGATGTTCTCCGCGAGCTGGTAGTAGTCCCGGTCCGGACTCTGGAAGTCGATGGTCTGCGGCGCCATCGTGATGACCGGGTCGGTTCCGGACAGGTCGTCGAGCTGCCGCAGGGCGTCGGTCATGTGCTCGGCGTCGATGCCGTGCTCCAGGTCGATGTCGACGCCGTCGAAGCCGTAGTCCTCCATGAGTTCGTGGGTGGTCTCGGCGAAGTTCTCGGCCTGGGCGGGGTTGGTGACGTCCACGTGCCCGAGCTCGCCGCCGACCGAGATGACGACGCTGGTCCCGTCGGCCCGGAGGGCGGCGATGTCGTCGCGGAACTCCTGGTCGGTGTAACCGCCGAGCTCGTCACCGGCGAGCTCGAAGGTGATGCCGCCGTCGCGTTCGGGGTGGTTCTCGGCGAAGGCCACGGCCACGAGGTTGTACTCCTCGGGGACGTCGCCGAGCGGCATGACCGTGGAGCCGTTGTCGAAGTTGTGCCAGTATCCGGTGAGCCACTGGCCCCCCTGCTGGGGCGCGGTGTCGGCGGCGGTCTCGGCCCCGGCCGTCCCGGGCGTCTGTGCGGCGCCGGCCACACCTGCGGTGCCGAGCGCGAGGGCGGTGGTCAGGACGAGCCCGGTGAGGGGCCCGGTCCTTCTCCTGTGACGGTGGGTGCTCAAGGGGGTTCCTTCCGTCGGACGGGGGACGAAGGCGGACTCCTGGGAGCCCGGAATTGTTAAGAAACCTTAGAGTTGCGCCGCCGCACCGTCAACGGAAATTGGAAACATAGTTTTTGGTTTTCTTGGGGACGCGGTCCCGTCCCGGCGGGGCCGCGGTGCCCGCATGCTCCTGGACACGCACACCCGGCCCCGCGGTCTCACCGCACGACGACGAAGCCGTCCGGATCGCGCGGCGGACGGTCGCCCGGCGGCTCGGCCGGGTGACCCACGGCCACCGACCCCATCGGCTGCCAGTCGGCCGGCAGGTCCAGCACCTCCCGGACCACATCGGGGCAGAACATCGTCGAGGAGATCCACGCCGAGCCCAGGCCCTCCATCGCCAGGCCCACGAGCAGGTTCTGCACCCCCGCGCCCATCGCGACGTGGAACATCGTGCGCTCCGCGTCCGCGCGTCGGTCGTCGGGATAGGGGTGGGCGCCGTCCGCCACCAGGAACGGGACGACCAGGGACGGGGCGTGGCGCAGCACGTTACCGCGCCGGGTACGCCGAGCGATCCGCTCCTCGGTGAAACCGTCGCCGCGCAGATCGGCGATCCACGCCTCGAGCATCGCGTCCAACAGGCGCTCGCGCACCTTCGGCGACTCCACCAGCACGAACCGCCACGGTGTCGTGTGGTGCGGCGCGGGCGCGGTCACCGCTGAGGCCACGGCCCGTCGGACCAGTGCCGGGTCCACCGGGGTGTCGGCGAAGGAGCGCACCGTGCGCCGGGCCGGCACCACGTCGCGTGAACCGAACCGGAACAGGTCCGCATCGGCCGGCCGCACCAACGAGGCCGCGCCGGGACCGTCCTCCTCGGTGACCATTCCGGCCAGGCCGCTGACCACTGCTACGGGTACACCGGAGGTCTTGCCCTTGACCAGCTCACCGGCGCCGGCGATCTCGTCGGCGACCGCGTTGACCGTGGCCTCCATGACCTGCCCGCTGCTGTCGGGGGTTCCGCGCAGGTCCTCCAGGGGCGGTATCCCGGCCGTGCCGATGGCCACGTCGGTCTGGCCGATACGCCAGGGGCGGCCGAAGGTGTCGGAGACCACGACCGCTACGTTCACCCCGAGGCGCTCGCGCAGCCCAGCCCGCAACGCACGGGCCGAAGCGTCGGAGTCCTCGGGCAGCAGCAGTACCGTGCCCGGCTCGACGTTGGAGGCGTCCACCCCCGCGGCCGCCATGACCAGACCCTGGCGGGTCTGCACGATACGGGTCTGCCCGGCCCGGGCCACCACCCGTTCGGTCTCGGCCGTGATGGCCTCCTCGCGTCCCGTCCGGCGCGAACGCCCCTCGGCCTTGCTCACAATCTTGGACGTCACGACGAGCACGTCCCCGTCGGCCAGGGCCGTGTCCGAAGAGCGGACGGCATCGGCGATCAGGTGTGCCAGGTCGTCGCCCTCCCGCACCTCCGGAACGCCGGCCAGACCGCGGACCCGCAGTTCGCTGATCACGCGCGCGCCTCCGAGAGCTCGGTCGCCAGGTCCACCGCCGCGCGGGCGAGGGCCTCGGTGGACTCCGGGTCGCTCATGTACAGGGGACGGGACCGTACATCGATCCCCTCGACCTCGGTTCCGGCGTCGGCCTCGTCGACCAGCCACCCGTCGAGCAGATCGGAGCCCAGGTGCTCGGCGACCGCGCCCGCGTCGGTGGCCACCCCGATGGCGGACAGGCAGGCGTCGGCCATGCCGCGCACGGGCGCGCCCCCGATGATGGGTGAGACCCCGACGACGGTCTTGTCGAGCATGGCCTCACGGATCCCGGGCACCTGGAAGACCGAGCCCACACTCACTACCGGGTTGGACGGCGGCAGGATCACCGCGTCCGCCTGGGCGACGGCCTCCAGCACCCCGGGGGCCGGTTTGGCCGACTCGGCGCCCATGGCCACGAACTGGCGGGCCGGGAGGGCGGCACGGTACCGGATCCACCATTCCTGGAAGTGGATCGCGCGTGTGCGGCCCTCCTCCTCCACCACCACGTGTGTTTCCACCTGGTCGTCGGTCATCGGCAGCAGCCGCACCCCCGGCTGCCAGCGGTCGCACAGGGCCTCGGTCACCGCGGAGAGAGGGAATCCGGCAGCGATCATCTGCGCGCGTACGATGTGCGTGGCGGTGTCACGGTCACCGAGGCCGAACCATGTGGGTTTCATCCCATAGGCGGCGAGCTCTTCCTTGACTGTGAAGGACTCGTCCTTCCTTCCCCAGCCCCGGTCGTCGTCGATGCCGCCGCCCAGGGTGTACATCACGGTGTCCAGATCCGGACAGATCCGGAGCCCGAACAGTGTGATGTCGTCGCCGGTGTTCCCGATGACGGTGATGGAAGGGTCTGTGGTCTGCTCTTCGGAGGTCGGCGCGTCCGTCCCGAGAGCGGCCTTGAGGCCGCGGAGGAAGCGGGCGCCGCCGATACCGCCGGCCGGTACGACTATCCGCATGCGTCCAAGTCTGGCAGTCTGGAGACACGTATGGGTCCTCTGCCCCGCGGTGCGACCCGAGCGGCGCGTGACCGTACCGAGATCGGGGGTTCGCGAACCCCGGTACGCAGACCGCCATCCCATTTCACGGCCCGGAGTGTCCGGCTGTCCCCATCTCTGTCTGGACCCGGCCGATTCACCCGACAGTCCGACGATATGCCAAGCTTCGACCGACGCGACGGCGATGAAGCGGAAGAGGGGAACCTCTCTTGAACAACGAAACTCTGGAACGCTTGCGCCTTCCCGCGGCGTGGGTCCTGATCGGTGCGGTCGGCGCCTCGATGCTGTCGGGCCTGATCAGTCTGATCGCGCGCACGAGCGGTGGTACGTCCGGCCTGGGCGGCCCTACCGGTATGGAATTCCCGTTCGGGTTCACCGTCCTGGCTCTCCTCGCGGCGGCCGTCGCGCTGGTCCTGACCAGTGAGGGCACCAAGCCGCGCGCGCTCCCGGTCGTCGTGACCGCCATGGTCATGACCGGTGTGGGGCTGTTGTTCGCGCTGGTCAACCTCATCACCGTGTTCATGCAGTACTCGGAGAACATGGGGGAGGGCTTCGCCGTGTTCATCGGCGTGCTGGCGACCGGGGCCCCGCTGGCCTTGTTCGGCTTCTTCCTCCTGAAGGCCTTCAACGACCCGAACCTGGTGCCGCGGCCCGTGCCCCAGGTCGGCCAGTACAACCCGCAGGGCTTCCCGCCCGCGACCGGTGCCCAGCAGCCCTTCGCCAGCTACGGTCAGGACGCCTACGGCCAGCAGCAGTCCTACGATCCTTCCGCGTACGGTCAGCAGGTCTACGGGCAGGACGCCTACGGCCAGCCGGCGGCCTACGGGACCGGTGCGCAGCAGGCCTACGGTCAGGACGTGTACGGTCAGCAGGTCCACGGCAGTGGTGCGCAGCAGGCCTACGACCCCTCCGCCTACGGGCAGGCCTACGGCACGGGCGGCCAGCAGGCCTACGATCCGTCCGCGTACGGTCAGCAGGTCTACGGGCAGGACGCCTACGGCCAGCCGGGGGCCTACGGGACCGGTGCGCAGCAGGCCTACGACCCCTCCGCCTACGGGCAGGCCTACGGCACGGGCGGCCAGCAGGCCTACGGGCAGGACGCCTACGGTCAGCAGCAGGCCTACGATCCTTCCGCGTACGGGCAGGACGCCTACGGTCAGCCGGCGGCCTACGGGACCGGTGCTCAGCAGGCCTACGACCCCTCCGCCTACGGCCAGCAGCAGGCCTACGGGACCGGTGCCCAGCAGGCCTACGGGCAGGACGCCTACGGTCAGCAGATCTACGGCAGTGGCGCGCAGCAGGCCTACGACCCCTCCGCCTACGGCCAGCAGCAGGCCTACGGGCAGGGTTACGACCCCTCCCAGTACGCACCGCAGCCCGGGGCCGACCAGCCCCAGCAGGCCTCCTCCGGAGAGCAGGCGGCCCTGGACGCCATCCAGTACGGCTGGTACCAGGGCGCCGATCAGCAGTACCAGCAGGGCCAGGACACACCGTCCACCCCCGGAGTTGACCCATTCTTTAACTCCGGTGAGAACGCTGGTACTGATGCGTCCTCGCAAGGTGGCGCGGGTTACGGAGGTGCGTACGGGAACTCCGATGCATACGGCTCTGACCAGCAAGGACAAGGGGAATCCGGGGGTCAGCAGGGCTGGTACGGCAACGACGGCCGGCGCTGAGCCCGCCCCGGGCCTCCGTGCTCCCCGCCGACCAGGACGTGCGTGAAATGCGTGGTAATCCACAGAACGGACATCGCGGGCCTGCCGCCGGCAGTTCGCGACATGATATTCAGTGGATCACCACGCAGGACGCTTGACGCACCGCGAGTGTCACGCGTGTAATTTCAAGGTGGGATTCAACCCGGCCCGGGGGATGAAAAGGGCCGGGGACATCTATGGGGGGCAACAGGAGGTGCGCATGAGCGAGGTCATCCCGCTGGCGCACGGCTCGGACGAAGATCTGGGCTGGCAGGAACGTGCACTGTGCGCGCAGACCGACCCGGAGGCTTTCTTTCCTGAGAAGGGCGGCTCCACGAGGGAGGCGAAGAAGGTCTGCCAGTCCTGCGAGGTCCGGGCCGAGTGCCTGGAGTACGCATTGGAGCACGACGAGCGCTTCGGTATCTGGGGGGGACTCTCCGAGAGGGAACGCCGGCGGTTGAAGAAAGCCGCCGGAGGAGATTTCGATTTCCTCGCGGACATGCTCTAGGTAGACCGGCCGAGACGCGCACCACGGTGGATCCACCGTGGTGCGCGTCTTTCGTGTGTGGAGCTGTTCAGGACTGAGGTCGTAATTGGCGGGTGCGGCCGTGTCACGGTTGAATGCCCCGATATGACGCCTATGGAGCGGCGCCGTCTCCGTGTGCGGAATAGGTACGTAATGGTGCCGAGTCGCGTATCGTGATGTCTCGTCTCAGCAGTCCCGCGCCCCTTCGCGGGACGGCCCCTCTCCGGAAGTGAACCCACTACAGCCGTGCTTGACCAGGACTCCGCCCGCCACGTCGTCACCGCGGTCGTCGTGACCCACGACGGGGCCCGTTGGCTCTCCGAGACGATGTCGGCGCTGCGAGCACAGACCCGACCGCTGCAGCGCGTCGTCGCCGCGGACACCGGAAGCACCGACGGCAGCGTCGACATCCTCGCCGAGTACCTGCCCTCGGACTCCATCACCGGGCAACCGCCCGGGACGGGGTACGGCGACGCCGTGCGCGCCGCCCTGGACCTGCCGCGTTCGACCACCCGGGTACGGGGCTCCGGCGAAGGCGCCACCGAGTGGATCTGGTTGATCCACGACGACCTCACCCCGGCGGCCGACACCCTCGAACAGCTCCTCGCCGCAGCCGACCGGGACCCCCGTGCGGCCGTTCTGGGGCCCAAGCTGCGGGACTGGTTCGACCGGCGACTGCTCGTCGAGGTCGGGGTGACCATCGACGGCGCGGGGCGGCGCGAGACCGGTCTGGAACAGCGCGAGTTCGATCACGGCCAGCACGACGGGAACCGGCAGGTCCTGGCGGTCTCCAGCGCCGGCATGCTCGTGCGCCGGGACGTGTGGGACCGCCTCGGCGGATTCGATCCCTCCCTGCCGCTGTTCCGCGACGACATCGACTTCTGCTGGCGTGTGGGCGGCGCCGGGCTCCGGGCACTGGTGGTCACGGACGCCGTCGCCCACCACGCAGAGGCCTCCTCCCGACGGCGCAGGGAGATCTCCGCGGCTCGCAACCACCCCAGGCGGGTGGACCGGCGCCACGCGGTGTTCGTGCTGCTGGCCAACCTGCCCGCCGGTGGCATGGTTGCGGCCCTGCTGCGCAATTCCTTCGCATCCCTGATGCGCGTGGTCATGTACCTGCTCATCAAACAGCCGGCGAACGCGCTCGACGAGGCCGCCGCGATCACACTGATCTACCTGAGGCCGATCAAACTCGTCCGTGCCCGCTCCCGGCGGCGCCGGGACCGCCGCCGCACCTACAGCGCGATCCGGCCCTTCCTGGCGCACGGGGTGGCGATTCGGCAGTTCATCGACGCCCTCACTGCGGTGCTGACCGGTGACACCGTCCTCAACACCCCCGGACGCCACCAGGCCGTGACCGCGCCCCCCAACCCCGACGACGAGGACGAGGTCCTCTCCGACAACCAGAGTTTCCTGCGCAGGGTCGTGAGCCGCCACGGGGTCGCGCTCGTGCTCGCCCTGTCCGTGGTCTCGCTGATCGCCGGACGGTCCTTGCTCTTCGGAGACCTGCTCGCCGGCGGGGCCCTGCCCCCGGTGGCCGGCAGCGCCGCCGACCTGTGGTCGCTCTACCTGTCCGCCAACCCCGACAGCGGGATCGGCGCCGGCGGACCGGTGCCGCCCTACGTCGGGCTGCTGGCGCTGCTGTCCACACTCACCCTCGGCCAACCCTGGCTCGCCGTGACGGTGATCCTGCTCGGTTGTGTCCCCCTGGCCGGCGGCACCGCCTACCTGCTGGCCAAGGACGTGCTGCGTTACGCCCCCGCACGCCTGTGGCTGGCCGGCACCTACGCGCTGCTGCCCGTCGCCACGGGAGCCGTCGCGCAAGGACGCCTGGGAACGGCGCTGGTGCACGCCCTGCTTCCGGTACTGGCGCTTCTGCTGGTGCGTGTGGTCAGCCTCCCCGAGAAGGCGTCCCGGCGCGCCGCATGGGGGCTGGGTCTGATCCTGAGCGTCTCCACCGCGTTCGTGCCCATGCTGTGGCTGCTGTCCCTGGTCACCGGGGTCCTGGTGGTCGTGGCCTTCGGGCACGTCGGGCGCCGCCTCTGCGTCAGCATCGGCCTGAGCCTTGCGCTGCCGATCGTCCTGCTGCTGCCGTGGTCGCTGGAGCTGTTCCTGCACCCCACGTTGTGGTTGTTGGAAGCCGGGCTGCACCGGCCCGAACTCTCCGAACCCGGTGCCGACCCGTTCGATCTGCTCCTGCTCTCCCCCGGCGGTCCCGGCGCGCCGCCGGTCTGGGTCACCGCAGGCTTCCTGGCCGCCGCCCTCCTGGCGCTGTTGCTGCTGCGCAACCGCATGGTCGTGGCCGCAGGATGGTCGTTGGCCCTGTTCGGGCTGCTCGTGGCGATCCTGACCAGCCGTCTGGTCATCGAGCCCTACTTCGGCGGCCCGCCCGCACCGGTCTGGCCCGGCGTGGCGCTCTCCTTCACCGCGACCGCCGTACTCATGTCCGCGGGCACCTCCGCCCGTGCGATCGGTGACATGGTCCGCGGCGACCACGGGGGTGCCCGTGAGGACCTGCGGTGGTGGTTCGACTGGCGGCGCGGGTTCGCCCTCGCCGTCACCCTGCTCGCTCTGGCCACACCGGCCACGGCCGCCGCCCTGTGGATGTGGGAGGGCGCCGACGGGCCCGTCACGGCACACGCCCCCGAGACCGTCACCGGGGCGTTGCAGAGCCGCAGTGACGACGGGACCGAACCGCGTGCCCTCGTGCTCGCGCCTGACGGGGAGGGCAACGTCGACTACACCGTGGTCCGCGGACGCGAACTGCACCTGGGCGAAGAGGCCGTCGTTCCCGACCAGTCCCTCGGCGCCGGGACGGACCGCGCCGTGGCCCAGCTCAGCGCAGGACAGGGCGGTGACCAGCTGCACACCCTCATCGATCACGGGGTGCAGTACGTGCTCTACCCGAGCCCGGAGGACTCGGGGCCCGAACAGGCCACCATGGTCGACGTCCTGGACGGCACCCCCGGTCTGGACCGGCAGTCCCTGTCCGACCACTACGGGCTCTGGCGTGTGTCCGAGGAGACCGGTGCCCTGCGCGAGGTCCCCGAGGACGGTCTGAACTCCACGGCCCTGGTGGTCGAGGGCGATGCCGGGGACATGACGGCCGAGATCGGTGACGGTCCCGCCGGACGCCGCCTGGCCCTGGCCGAACCCGCCGACAGCACGTGGAGCGCCACTCTCGACGGGGCCGAGCTGTCCCCCGTCCCGACCGAGAACGGGACACAGGCCTGGGAGCTGCCGACCGACGGCGGCCGGCTCCGGGTGTGGCACACCGACCACGTGCACACCGCGTGGATCCTCACCCAGGGAAGCCTGCTGCTCGTGGTCACGGTTCTGGCCGCACCCGGCGTGCGCACCGACGAGGAGGCCCGCCTCATCGCCGCCACCCCGCCGCCGCGCCCGCACCGGCCCGACCGCCTGCGCCGTTCCGGCCGCGGTGGCCGCGGTAGGCGCGCAGCCACGGGCCGGGGCACGGAGGAGACTGCGGAGAGCGCCGCAACGGCCTCCGGTCCGCACGCGGAGGCCGCAGCGGCCCCCGGTGCCGAGGAGGCAAGCGCGAACGCGCCCACCGGAGGCGGTGACGAGTCCGCGCGCGAGAGGACCACGACGACCGGACCCTTCCCGGACCTGAGGGGCGGGGGGCGGCGCCGGGGAACCCGCCGCAAACCCGTCCGCCGCCGCTTCGGGGCCCGGAGCCGCCGTGGTACCGACCGACCCGAGGGTGAGGAGTGACCCGTGCGACTGATCGTGGAGAACCGGTTCGCGCTGTTCGGCCTGGTCGCGCTGGCCCTGGCCGCCCTGTTCGGTGTCGCCCACCTCACCGGCCCGCTCACGGCCGAGGTGGGCGTGAGCGAGGCCGAGACGGTGCGCCCCGACCGTGCCGTGCGGGTGTGCCCCCGACCCTCCGACGGCTCCGACGCCGACAGTGTCGCCGCTGCCTTCGCCCCGAGGGTGAGCCGTGACGACGGGGGCGAACTGTGGGCCGTACCCGTTCCCGGAACCCCCGACGAGGACGACCTCGTCGGGGAGCAGATCACCGAACCCGGCCTGGTGTGGAGCGCCGTGACTTCCGGGGCCGACGCCCCCACCGCCGTGCACGCTGCCGACGACCTCGCCTCCGGACTGGAGGCGGCCCAGGTCACCTCGTCCGAGGACACGGCCACCGAGGTCCTGTGCGCCCAGCCTTCCATCAGCACGTGGTTCGCGCTGCCCGGCGGCGACGATCCCGAAGGGGTGGACCTGGACGGCCTCACAGCGTACCTGTCCAACCCCGAGGACTACCGCGCCACCGTCAACCTCGACATCTACACGGCCGACGGCCCCTCCCACTCCCGGGAGAGCCGCGGTATCCCCCTGGGCCCGGGGGAGTCCACCGAGCTCGACCTGACCGAGCTGGTGCACAGCACGAGCGCCGCGGGGGTCCACGTCCGCACCAGCACCGGGCGGGTCGCCGCGTCCCTGCTGGCCGAGCACTCCTCGGGCGGCACCGACTGGGTCAACGCCACCGCCGGACCGGCAGAGAGGGCGGTCGTACCCGGGGTGCCCGGGGGTGAGGGCGCCCGCCGCCTCCTGCTCGCCGTGCCCGGGGACGAACCCGTCTCCGCGCAGGTGCACGTGTTGACCTCCGAGCACACGGAGGAGGACGAAGAGGACGGGGACGAGGGGACCGGGACCCCGGGCGACCCGTACACGGTCGACATCCCCCCGGCCGCGTCCGCGTGGCTCTCCCTCGCGGGCGCGCTGGGGGAGGAACCCGGAACGGTCGTGGTCGAGGCGGACGGTGAGGTCGTCGCGGGAGCCGTCGCCGAGATCGACGAGGGGGCCGAGACCGCCTACGGTTCCGCCACCGAACCGCTCAGCATGCCTCTGAACACCATGGCGGTGCTGCCGGACGTCCCGCGCGGCGCCGAGACCGAGGTCGTGGTGGGGGCCACCGAGCGCGACGCGGCGATCATGGCCACGCCCGTGGGAGGCGAGGGGGACCAGGGCGACGCCGTGAAACTGGAGGTCCCCGCGGGCACGACCCGGGTGTTGGGTACCGACACCGATGACGTGTCCTGGGAACCGCCGCCCGGTCTCGGTGCCGACGACGGTTACGCGGTCCGTCTCGAGCTGACCGAGGAGGACTCCGGACCCGTGCACATGGCCAGGGTGCTACGGACCGACGACGGTCTCGGTGCGGCCCCCGTGCGTCCCGCCCCGGTCGAGGTTCCACTGCCCGTGGCCCGCGACAGCCCGGTCGGCCTCACCCCCTGAACCCGGGGAGGCGGGGCTCAGCTCTCGGGGTCGACCGACTCCGGCTCCAACCCGAGGAGGTTGGCGACCTCCTCCACGACCGTCTCGTGGACCAGGAGGGCCGTCTCGTCGGTGTCCTTGGTCCGGATCTCCACTGGACGCCGGTACACCACGATGCGGGCGCGGCCGCCGGGCTCGGTCTCCAGACGGGAGAAGGGGATGGTCTCCGCCCTCGGTGGTACTGGCGGGACGTCCTCGACCAGGAAGTCGACATTGGCCAGTTCCCGGGACCACAAGCGCTCCAGGCGTTCGACAGCGTCAAGGACGAGGTCGTCGAACGCCTGCGCTCGGCTCCGGAAAACCGGCAGGTCAGAAGGGACGAGAGGGCCGCGGATGCCACGTCCTCGGCGGTCCCTTCGCCGCACACGCTTTGGTTGGCCACTGGAAAGGCGCACTCGTCGCACACTCAGAGACTAAGCCATCGACGGGCTCGCGCGTAGCCCACCGGCCGCACCGGGGCCCGCGTCCGCGCGGGAGGTGTCCGGCGCGGGTACTGCACACAACGGGGCGTCTGTCCACCGGACGCGCCTGGGCTTGGCGCGAAGCTGGCATGTCCTTGAGGAAGGGCATACAGTCGTTGGCTGTGAGCCATGTTCGACGCTGTTCCCGCACCGCGTGCAGGCAACCCGCCGTTTTCACGCTCACGTACGTCTATGCCGACTCGACGGCCGTCCTCGGTCCGCTCGCCGCCTACGTCGAGCCGCACTGCTACGACCTGTGTGCCATGCACGCCGACCGGCTGACCGCCCCCCGCGGGTGGGAGGTCGTGCGACTCCCGGTCGAGTCGGTGGGCGGTGGTCCCGGCAGCGACGACCTGGAGGCCCTCGCCGACGCGGTACGTGAGGCGGCGCGTCCGCCTGCGCAGAACGAACCCGAGGGTGAGGACACCACTCGCCGCGGGCATCTGCGTGTGGTGCGCTCCGACCAACAGCCACCCCGGCAGTCCTGAACACCACGGCCGGGCGCGCTTGCTAGCTTTGTAGCGCGCACCCGGCCCCCAGCAGGACCTACCGGAGAACCGGAGAAGACGTGGCTGATCTCGCAAACATCTTCAAGGCCTACGACGTACGTGGTCTCGTGCCCGACACCCTCGACAACGCGACCGCGCGCGCCATCGGCGCAGCCTTCGCCCGGGTCGTGGACGGGTCCGCCGTGGTCGTGGCCTACGACATGCGCCCCTCCTCACCGGGGCTGACCGAGGCCTTCGCCGAAGGGGTGACGAGCCAGGGCGTGGACGTGATCGATGCGGGGCTCGGCTCCACCGACATGCTCTACTACGCCTCGGGTGAGCTCGACCTGCCCGGTGCGATGTTCACCGCCAGCCACAACCCCGCCCAGTACAACGGCATCAAGATGTGCCTGGCGGGCGCTGCCCCCCTGAGTTCGGACACCGGGCTCGAGGAGATCCGCCGGCTCGCCGAGCAGGGGGTGCCCGCCCACGACGGTCCGGCCGGAACCGTGACCCGCCGCGACCTGCTGCAGGGGTACGCCGAGTACCTGCGCGGCCTCGTCGACCTGTCCGGCATCCGCCCCCTGAAGGTAGCCGTGGACGCCGGCAACGGTATGGGCGGGCACACGGTCCCCACCGTCCTCGGGCAGGGCCTGCCGCTGGAGATCGTGCCCCTGTACTTCGAGCTCGACGGAACCTTCCCCAACCACCCCGCCAACCCGCTCGACCCCGACAACATCGTCGATCTGCAGGCGGAGGTCCGCGAGGCCGGTGCCGACATCGGTCTGGCCTTCGACGGCGACGCCGACCGGTGCTTCGTCGTGGACGAGCGCGGCGAGCCGGTCCCGCCGTCGGCCGTGACCGCGTTGGTGGCCGTCCAGGAGCTCGCGCGCGAGCCCGGAGCCACCGTCATCCACAACCTCATCACCTCGCAGGCGGTCCCCGAGATCGTCGCCGAGAACGGCGGAAACCCCGTGCGCACGCGCGTGGGGCACTCCTTCATCAAGGCGAGCATGGCAGAGACCGGTGCGATCTTCGGCGGGGAGCACTCGGCCCACTACTACTTCCGAGACTTCTGGCGTGCCGACACCGGTATGCTCGCGGCGATGCACGTCTTGCGGGTGCTGGGCACCGACACCCGGCCCCTGTCGGAGATCACACGGGAGTACACCCGTTACGCGGCCTCCGGTGAGGTCAACTCCGAGGTCGTGGACGCCGCCGGGCGCATGGTGGCGGTCCGGGAAGCCTTCGAGGGGCGCGACGGGGTGACCGTCGACGAACTCGACGGACTCAGCGTGTCCCTGCCCGACGGGTCCTGGTTCAACCTGCGCGCCTCCAACACCGAGCCGTTGCTGCGGCTCAACGTCGAAGCGTCCGACGACGCAGGCGTCGCGGAACTGCGCGACGGGGTCCTGGCGATCGTGCGAGCCTGAACAGCCATGATGGGGGTGCGGGGCGGTCGCGTCCGGCCCGCACCCCGCACAACGACACGAGGAACGAGATCTCATGAGCACGAAGATCGACGACTGGCTGTTGGAGATCCTGGCCTGTCCTCAGAGCCAGGCCCCGCTCCGCCACGACCCGGAGACCGACGAGCTCGTCTGTGACCGGAGCAAGCTCGCCTACCCGATCCGTGACGGCATCCCCGTGCTGCTCGTGGACGAGGCGAGAAGTATCGATTGAGGGTCGGACGGAACGGGATCGACGTTCCGACAGTCTTATCGGGTACAGCCGGGGTGGGACGAACCCTGACGGGGCGGACGTAAGGCGCCGTCGTGTCCGGGAAGCTCTACTCTGGCATCTGCCCCGTAGTACGACGACCTCCCTGGAGGAGACCGATGGCCGGCCCCCAAGCGCTCACGCCGAGCGACCCCTCGGCGTTCGGCGAGTACAGCGTGACCGGCCGCCTGGGCAAGGGCGGCCAGGGGGTGGTTTATCTCGCCGAGGACGGTGACGGTGAGGAATACGCCGTCAAGGTCCTCAACGAGCAGTGGGCGGAGGACTCCGACCTGCGCAAGCGGTTCGTCAAGGAGGTCCAGGCCGCACAGAAGGTCGCTTCCTTCTGCACGGCCGCGATCATCGACGCCCAGCTCGACGAGGACCCGCCCTACGTCGTCAGTGAGTTCGTCCCCGGCAAGGACCTGCAGGACACGGTCGCCCAGGGCGGCATCCAGCGCGGCAGCAAGCTGCAGCGCCTGGCGGTGTCCACGGCCACGGCCCTGGTCGCCATCCACAAGGCCGGGATCGTCCACCGCGACTTCAAGCCCGGGAACGTGCTCCTGGGCCCGGACGGCCCGCGGGTCATCGACTTCGGCATCGCCAGGGTCGACGACGGCACCGCCACCATGACCAACTCGATCGTGGGTACCCCCTCCTACATGGCGCCCGAGCAGATCGAGGGCCGCGGTATCACCGACAAGTGCGACATCTTCGCGTGGGGTTGTGTCATGGCGTTCGCCTCCACGGGCCGGGCCCCGTTCGGCTCCGACACCGTGCCCGCGGTCGTGCACCGGGTGGTGACCTCGCCTCCGGACCTCGAGGGGATGGACGAGAGCCTCCGCACGGTCGTGGAGTCGTGCCTGGACAAGGATCCGCAGAACCGGCCCAACGCCCAGACCCTGCTGATGCGCCTGCTCGGCCACGACGGCGTCCCGGAGGAGGCCGACTCCACCGACGAAGCCGTCAGAAGGGGTGAGCAGATCGCACAGACCGGTGTGTTGACCGGCGGTCAGACCCCGTTCCCCCAACCGCCTCAGCAGTACCCCACGGGCGGGCAGCCGCCCATGGCCCCCGGCACGGGGGCGGCCCCCGGACCGGGGATGTCCGACCCCCGGCACGGCATGGGTACGGGGCAGCCGCCCATGACCTCCGACCCGCGCCAGGGCATGCCCCCGAACCCGTACGGGCCGAACACCCCGCCGCCGCACGGGGCCCCCATGGCCGGGATGAACCCGAACCAGACCTATGCCCGGCCCGCACCGCAGCAGCCGGTGCCGTCGCAGGAGGGGCAGGAGTCCGTACTGCAGCAGAGCTGGGTGATCCCGGCGGTGCTCATCACCATCGTCATCCTGCTCCTCGTGCTGGTTCTGGCGGCGCTGAGCGGCTGACCGGGGAGGCCGTCGGGCACAGCCCGCCCTCAGACGCGGGTGAGCAGCGCCATCGACCGGGACAGGGCCTCATCGATGAGATCGCAGATGAGCGGCCGACGGTCGTCGGCGGAGTCGTTGGGCATCACTGTCACCCCGTCGACGTCCGCCATGAGCGGGGCCCCGTGCACCCCTTCACCGGTGGTCAGCCGTGCATCGGCCGTCACCGCCAGCACCCCGGCCGAGGCGGGGCCCACCTCCTGCACGACCACGTACAGCTCCAGTGCCGCCTCGTCCGCGATCAGGGACAGGCAGACCCACCAGTGGTCGGCCTCCGGTGCCAGCAGGGCCCGTTCCGGCGGAGCTGCCACCGCCTGCGGAACCTGCGGCGCACTCCCCACACGGACGTCGGCGCGGGCCTCCGTGTCCAAGGAGGTCAGGACCTGCAGCAGCGGTCCGCGGCGCTCGTGCAGGTGCTCCAGTGCCCGGCGGTGGACCGCGGCGGCCAGAGGCGGGGCCGAGACCCGTGCCGCACTCGGACGGGGCCTCGACCGACTCAGTTCGGTACGCAGGGAAGCGGCCACGAGCCGGGAGAGATGGCGGGCGCACAGGTCGATCCGGCGCGTTCCGCCCGCCTCCGTGCACGCGGGGACCCCCGGATCGGGCAGCAGCGGCGGGAAATCGGCCCGCTGGAGCACGAGGGAGGCCAGGATCCACGGGAGTACCCACCCGGGATCACCGCCCGTCCGGCCGGGTGCGGCTTCGTGCAGGGCCTCCGCGCAGGCCACGTAGGCGTGCACCGCGCGCACGGCCGGGTGTCCCGGGGCGGAGGCGGCCCGGGCGACGTCTGCGGCGTGCTCATCGGTCAGCCGGGGGCAGCGCACGGGGTCGGGGAGCGATGCGGCGCGCTCGGCGAGCTCGGTGACGTAGCCGGACGTGATCGCACGACCGGACATCTCCTCGGAGGCGGTGGCCTCCAGCAGCTCGGCCAAGGCGGGGCCGCCCCCGAGCTCGTAGGACCTGCGGTGGGCCGACTCACGGCGGGCCCGGGCACGTTCCCCGCGCGGGCCGCGGTGCTCGGCCCAGACCGCACGCAGCCTGTCCAGGTCGTCGAGGTCGGGGCGCAGACACCCCTCGATGGCCTGGGAGGTCGTGTCGCCGCTCAGCGTGTTCACGTCAGTGTCCGTAGCCCGTGGGCCCTTTGCCAAAACATGTCCGGAAGCTGAACCGGTGTCCGTGACCGGCCGCGGAGACCGGTGAACCCCGAATGGTTCATGCGCGTCGCGGGCTCACGGGCGGTTCCGGAGGCGCGACCCGTGCAGGAGCCGCATCGCCTTCTCCTTCTCGAAGTCCATGGCGCGGGCGGGGGCGGCGGTCAGGCGGCCCAGGCGTTCGCCGTGCCGCCGCACGCGGCCCAACAGTTCCGGTTCGGCCAGCACCCGCAGTGCGAACGCGAGCGCGGCCGGGGGGATGTCGAACTCGCGTTCCATCTCCAGCCCGGCCCCGATGGTGGCCAGGTCCTCCTCCGTGAAGCGCCGGTGCCGGTGACCGCGCCCGGTCGGCGAATCCTGGGTGCGGGGGAGCAGACCCAGGCCCTCCCGGTACCGCAGCATGCGCGCCGTGGTGCCCACGAGCTCGGCCGCGGTCGAGATCGGCACCGCGCCGGACGCGTCGTCGATCGGTCCGTGCAAGTGCGAGGTGTCGTGGACGGCCATGCCCGTGACCCTAACCCACTGACGTCCTCCGCAACGGCAAATCTGACAACGTGGCGTCAGGTTTGTGCTGCATAGCGGCATGCGCCCCTAGAATCATGGGGCCACCACAAGTCACGAGTGAGGAATGCATGGCTTTCGACTACAAGGTCGCCGATCTTTCCCTGTCCGACTTCGGCCGCGATGAGATCCGTCTCGCCGAGCACGAGATGCCCGGCCTCATGGCCACCCGCGCCGAGTACGGGGACAGCAAGCCGCTCCGGGGCGCCCGGATCATGGGCTCGCTGCACATGACCGTGCAGACCGCGGTCCTCATCGAGACCCTGGTCGCTCTCGGCGCCGAGGTGCGCTGGGTCAGCTGCAACATCTTCTCGACCCAGGACCACGCCGCTGCCGCTACCGTCGTGGGCCCCGACGGGACCCCCGACGACCCCAAGGGTGTTCCGGTCTTCGCCTGGAAGGGCGAGACGCTGGAGGAGTACTGGTGGTGCACCGAGCAGGCCCTGACCTGGCCCGGCGGTGAAGGCCCCAACATGATCCTGGACGACGGCGGCGACGCCACCATGCTCGTCCACAAGGGCGCCGAGTTCGAGCGCGCCGGTGCGGTCCCCGAGCCCACGGCCGACGACCCCGACGAGTTCAAGGTCGTCCTGGGCCTGCTCAAGAAGAGCCTGAATCAGGACTCCGGCAAGTGGACCAAGATCGCCGAGGGCATCAAGGGCGTCTCCGAGGAGACCACCACCGGTGTGCTGCGCCTGTACGAGATGCAGCGCGAGGGCACGCTGGCCTTCCCGGCGATCAACGTCAACGACTCGGTCACCAAGAGCAAGTTCGACAACAAGTACGGCATCCGCCACTCGCTGCCGGACGGCATCATGCGTGCCACCGACGTCCTCATCGGCGGCAAGATCGCCGTCATCTGCGGTTACGGTGACGTCGGCAAGGGCTCGGCCGACGCCATGCGCGGCCAGGGTGCCCGGGTCATCGTCACCGAGATCGACCCGATCAACGCCCTGCAGGCCGCCATGGACGGCTACCAGGTCGCCAGCCTGGAGTCCGTGCTGGACATCGGTGACATCTTCATCACCACCACCGGTAACTTCAACGTGATCATGACCGAGCACATGGCCGCCATGAAGCACCAGGCCATCATCGGTAACGTCGGTCACTTCGACAACGAGATCGACATGGCCGGCCTCGAGCGGGTCAAGGGCATCACCAAGAAGGAGATCAAGCCGCAGGTCCACGAGTGGATCTTCCCCGAGGGCAAGTCGATCCTGGTGCTGTCCGAGGGCCGTCTGCTCAACCTGGGCAACGCCACCGGTCACCCCAGCTTCGTCATGTCCAACAGCTTCACCAACCAGGTGATCGCGCAGATCGAGCTGTTCGCCAAGACCGACGAGTACCCCACGGGCGTCTACACGCTGCCCAAGATCCTCGACGAGAAGGTCGCTCGCCTGCACCTGGACGCTCTCGGCGTCGAGCTCACCACGCTCACCAAGGAGCAGGCCGAGTACATCGGCGTCGACGTCGCCGGTCCCTACAAGCCTGAGCACTACCGCTACTGAGGGACCACAGCGACCACATGAAACTACCCTCCCATGAGGTGGCGGACCTCGGCCTTGCTCAGGCCGGGGTCCGCCGGGTCGATTGGGCCGAGCGCTCGATGCCGGTCCTGCGCAGTGTCCGCGAACGCTTCGCGGAGGAACGCCCCCTGGAAGGGTTGCGCGTAGCCGTCTGTATGCACGTCACGGCCGAGACCGCGAACCTGCTACGGGCGATGCGGGCCGGCGGTGCCGAGGTCTGGCTGGCCGCGTCCAACCCGCTCTCCACCCAGGACGACACCGCCGCAGCGCTCGTCAGCGAGTACGGGGTGTCGGTACATGCCTGGGCGGGGATGGACACCGCTGCCTACGACCGCAACCTCGTCACCATTCTGGAGTCCCGGCCGCACCTGCTGCTCGACGACGGGTGCGACCTGGTCAACACCGTGCACCTGCTCCGGCCCGACCTCCTCGACGGGGTCCTGGGCGGCTGCGAACAGACCACCACCGGGGTCATCAGGCTGCGCCGCATGAGCGCCGAGGGCGAACTGCGGATGCCCATGGTCGCGGTCAACGACACCGCCACCAAGCGGATGTTCGACAACCGCTACGGCACCGGACAGTCCACGATCGACGGAATCCTGCGTGCCACCAACGCCCTGATGGCCGGCCGCACCTTCGTCGTCGCAGGGTTCGGCTACTGCGGCCGCGGCCTCGCCGAACGCGCCCGAGGTATGGGCGCCCGCGTCGTGGTCACCGAGGTCGACCCGGTCAAGGCCCTGGACGCCGTCATGCAGGGCTACACCGTGACCACCATGGACGAGGCCGCCTCCATGGGGGACGTCTTCGTCACCGTCACCGGCAACCGTGACGTCATCACCGCCGGCCACCTGGCCCGGATGCGCGACGGCGCGGTGCTGGCCAACTCCGGTCACTTCGACCTCGAGATCGAACTGGACGCCCTGGCCCGGATGGCGGTCGAGGTCAACCCGGGCGTACGCGAACAGGCCGACGAGTACGTGCTGGCCGACGGGCGGCGTCTGTTGCTGCTCTCCGAAGGGCGCCTGGTCAACCTGGGCGCCGCCGAGGGGCACCCGGCCGCCGTCATGGACCTGTCGTTCGCGGTGCACGCCCTGACCACGGCTTGGCTCGCCGCCCACCACGCGGAACTGGAACCCGGTGTCGTGGAGGTCCCCGACGCCACCGACACCGAGGTCGCCCGGCTCGAACTGGCCGCGCTGGGTGTGGGGATCGATTCCCTCAGCCCGGAACAGGAGGATTACCTGCGTTCCTGGCACGTGTGAGGCGCGAGGCCCCCGGGCCTCGCGCGACCGGGACGGTTCAGATCGGGAAACGGCCGTCGGAGAACCGCTCGTGCGGCGGCCCCTGGACACCGTTGCCGCCCTCGGGAGCCGTACCGCGGCGACGCCGCTCAGCCAGAACCGCCGCCAGGAAGTAGGGAGGAGAGGTACCCGGCGGCGGAGGTGGGCTCACCTGCGCGGCGACCGCTTCGGCCAACCGGATGCCCAACTCGTGCCGGGTGTGCTCGGCCAACTCGTCGTAGCGCAGCACGTACTGGCGCGCGTCCGCGGCCGTCTCCGGGGACAGCCCCGAGAGCTCGGCGTTGGCGGCCCACCCCGCCAGCTGCGGCGGCATGGTGATCGTCTCGTTGCGGCGGCGGCCCGTACGTTCCTCCACCACGGTCGTGCCGGCCACGAAGTCGCCCAGGCGGCGGCCGTCCCGGTTGATCAGGGAGGTGATGAGCGCGACCACCCCCGTGGTCATCCACACCTCGACGACGGACATGAGCGCACGCCCCAGCGCCTGCCGGAACCGTTCGGGGGAGCCGTCGGTGCCCACCACACGCAACCCGAGCGCGAGCTTGCCCAGGGAACGGCCCCGGGAGAGCGTCTCGAACGCTGTCGGGTACCCGACGATCACCAGGACGGTCAGGCCCAGCGTCAACGCCGCCAGTGCCGCTTCGTCCAGGCCCGTGCTCATCCACGACCCCAGCATCCCCAGCGCCACCAGCAGGATGATCTGCAGCAGCATGTCGATGACCAGGGCGATCGCCCTGGTGGCGAACCCCGCCGGCCGCAGCTCGAGGACCACGGCATCACCCGTGACCAGGGGCGACGATCCGTACGGATCGTCGTGGACCGGGCCACCGCCGGGAAAGGACACCAACACACACTCCCTCGGGCTCTGCCGCGCACGTCCCTGTCGACACTACCCGCCCACCAGGAACGCCGTACCGTCCGCCGGGTCGTGCCCCGCCGGCCATCGAGTAAGGTCCGAAACGTGGATATCGACGTGTTCGCGGCGACACACGCCCAGGAGTGGAAACGACTGGACGAACTGGTCCGGCGGCGGCGCTCGCTCGCGGGCGAGGAGGTCGACGAGCTCGTCGACCTCTACCAGCGCGTCTCCACCCACCTGTCCGTGGTGCGTTCCGCCGGCCAGGACCCCAACCTGGTCGCCCGCCTCTCGGCGCTGGTGGCCCGGGCGCGGTCCGCCGTGACCGGAGCGCACTCCTCCTCCTGGAGCGAGGTCTCCGGTTTCTTCACCCGCACCTTCCCCGGGACCCTCTACCGTCTGCGCTGGTGGTGGATCGGGGCCAGCGCGGGAACCCTGCTCGTGGCCTTCCTCGCCGGGGCCTGGGTGGTGCTCGACCCAGAGGTCCTCAACGCCATGCAGACCCCCGAGGCCATGCGGCAGTACGTGGAGCACGACTTCGCCAACTACTACGCCGAGAACCCCGGGACCTCCTTCTCCGCCCAGGTGTGGACCAACAACGCCTGGGTCGCAGCACAGGCCATCGTCTTCGGGGTGTTCCTGGCCCTGCCCACCATCGCCGTGCTCGCGATGAACGGTGCGGGTATCGGTTCCTCCGCCGGGATGATGATCGTGCACGGCCGCGGGGAGGAGTTCTTCTCCCTCATCCTTCCGCACGGTTTCCTGGAACTGACCGCCGTCTTCGTCGCCGGAGGGGTCGGGCTCAAGCTCGGGTGGACGATCATCGAGCCCGGAGACCGTCCGCGCCTGCGTGCGCTCGGGGAAGAGGCACGGGCCGCCATGGCCGTCGCGTTGGGGCTGGTCGTGGTGCTGTTCGTGTCCGGCCTCGTCGAGGGCCTGGTCACCGGGAACATGGTGCGCGGCCGCATCGCCACCCCGGTCGGGTTGGGAATCGGCTTCTTCGTCGAGGTGCTGTTCCTGGCGTACGTGTACACCGTCGGCAAGCGCGCCTACCGGAAGGGCGAGACCGGAGACATCCGGAACACACCCGAGGCCGTGCCCGTGGCGGGCTAGACGTGTTGTCCGGTGATCTGGGGAACATGCCCACCCGGCACCAGTCCACGGGTCCGGTCCCGCCCACCACCGATCCACCGGCCGGCCACCGACCCGCCGGCCCCGCCCCCGCGCAAGGCCACGTCCCTCACCCTTCGACGGCCCGAGGCACGCTCACACGGGCTCCACCCGGGCTCGGAGCGCTTCGGAGACCAAGGGATGCAGGAGAAGCTCCGTGTCCTGCCCGTGCCGAACGGTCGAAACCAGGCCGTGGACGACAAGAGCGTTGATGACGCGTGCCAACTCGGCTCTGTCGGTCGGCCACGGTGGCCCCTCCCGGAGGAGCTCCGGGACGATCCGGCGCAACGGGAACGGGAGCCCCCTGCCGCTGAGGGCCGCGAGCCGGCGCAGGAGCGGGGGCGCTTGCGGTTCGACCCTCGCGACGAACTCCAGGGACAACTGCCAGACACCGGAGAGCAACAGCCGCCGCGCGTCCGGACCGGTGAGCAGAGGTTCGGCGAGCGAGTCGAGGTGGGCTGCACCGTCCTCGTCCAGCCTTTTGCGCAGCGCCCGCGCGTCGGGGAACAGGACCCGGTGCGTGGCCAGGATCCGGCCGGCGAGTGCGAGGGCCAGCGGTACCCCGCCCAGCCTCTCGGCCAGTTCCTCGGCGCCCGGCAGGGCTTCCTCCCCCGCGTGGTCGGCGAGCGCAGCACCTGCGGCCGCATCGTCGAGCTCGACGACCTTGTGTACCTGAGCCGGAGCCCACAGGGCCGGGTCGTCCACCCGGCTCGTCACCAGGACGAATCCTGCCGGGCTCGATCGGAGCAGGCCGGCCTGTTCGCCCGGACGGCGGTGCTGGTCGAGCTCCTGGGGCCGGCCGGCGTTGTCGAAGACCAGGAGCCAGGGTTCGGGGGAGCGGTCCAGATGCTGCCACACCCAGCGTGCGGCGCGTCGGGGCGAGCCGCGTACCTCCTCGGCCTCGGACCGGGGACCGCCCACCTCCACGGCGGCTTCGAGGAGCCCGGCGGAGACTTCGCCCGCGCGTATCCAGAACACTCTTCTACCCCGGCCCTGCGCATGTTCGGCCAGTGCGGCGGCCACAGTGGTCTTGCCGAACCCGCCTGGACCGGTGAGTACGTGCGGGACCGAGGAAGCCGAGCCCATCGCCGTGGTGAGCTCCTCGATCAGCCGCGTGCGCCCGCGGACGGCGGTTGCGGGGAGGGGAGGGACGAGAGAGATGTCCGGGGCGGTGGTCCTGGGAGCGCTTGTATCCGGGGCGGACGACACGGTGAGGTGGTGGATGTCCCGCGCCTGGAGGAGCTGGCCGTGGACGGTCCCTCGGGTGGTGTTGCCGATGTCCGGGTCATGAGGGGGCATGCCATCCATGGTGCCCAGTGCGGGTGTCGTGTGGAAGCCCGTTGAGCCGGTCGGAGTGGGTCATGGGCGGCGGGGGCGGGTGGGGGCTGGGACCAGTGGCCCGTGGAGGGTGGGCGACCTGTGGAGGTCGATGGCGGGTGGCGCTGGACCTGCGTCTGGGGAGAGGGGTTCATGGATCGGTTCAGGTGGGCGGTGTTCGTCGGAGACCCGGCCGGGCTGGAATTCCCGACCCCGGCGAACCGCCACCCCCGGCACCACGAGAAACCCCACACCCTCAACCCCGCACAACGCCGCACTTTCCACCAAGACAAGGATGTGGCGGGGCGCCGAAGCAGGGTGTACACAGAGTTGGCCGTATCCCGCGCGGGAAGTGCACTTCCCGCGCGGGATACGGCTACAACCGTCCCTGAGCCTTCAGGTTGATGTAGGCGTCGGCGAGGGCCGGAGCGATGTGGTCGGGGTCGGCGTCGACGACCTCCGCGCCCATCCGGCGCAGCTCCGCCGTCACCCGGCGCCGCTCGGCGAGGGTGCGCTCGGCCGACGCGGCACGGTACAGGGCCTCCGGGGTGCCGCGTTCCCGGGTCATCGCGTCGACCTCGGGGGCGCGGACCGAGGCGACCATGAGCAGGTGGCGCGAGGTCAGCGCGGGCAGGCGGGGGAGCAGGTTCTCCTCCAGCGCGGCCGCGTCGAGGTCGGTCAGCAGCACCACGAGCTTGCGGGTGCGGCCCTGGGCCATGACGGTGCCGGCCATACCTGCGGGGTCGGACTCCACCAGCGCGGCCTCCAGCGGGGCCATCGCCGTCACCAGCTGTTCGATCTGGCTGCCCTTGCCCCCGGAACGCACCTGGGCACGTACGCGGCGGTCGTAGGCGAGGAAGTCCACCCGGTCACCCGCACGCCCGGCCAGCGCCGCCAGCAGCAGCGCCGCGTCCATGGAGTGGTCCAGGCGCGGGGTGTCGCCCACCCGGCCCGCGGAAGTGCGTCCGGTGTCGAGCACGACGAGGATCCTCCGGTCCCGCTCCGGGCGCCACGTACGCACCACGACCCCGTCGTTGCGGGCGGTCGCGCGCCAGTCGATGGAACGCACGTCGTCGCCGCGCACGTAGTCGCGCAGGGAGTCGAACTCGCTGCCCTGCCCACGCACCATCGCGGTGTGCTGGCCCTCCAGCTCCCGCAGCCGCGAGAGTTTGCCGGGCAGGTGGCGGCGGCTGTGGAAGGGCGGCAGCACCCGTACGGTCCACGGAGCCGCCAGGGTCCGTTGCCGTCCCGCCAGTCCCAGCGGTCCGATGGCGCGCACCGTGACCCCCGCGGCCCGGACGTCGCCGCGCCGGCTCGGGGTGAGCCGTACACCGGTCCGGCGGCGCTCGCCGCCCGTGACACGCACCGGCGTCGACCGGGGTTCCACGTGTGCGCTCGGCGGCCACGCGTCGCGTACGCGCCCGCGCAGGGTCCGCCGCGTCGGGTTGTGCAGCACCAGGGAGAGCGTCGCGGCCTCACCCAGCCGCACCGATGTGTCGCCCTCACGCATCAGACGCATGGCGCGCGGGCTCGCCGCGAGCAGCACGTCCAGTACGAGCAGGGCCACCACCACGGCCGAGGAGAGGGCCGTGACCTGCGGACTGATCTGGCCGGAGACCAGTACCGCCCCGACCGCGAGCAGAGCGAGTACCACCGACCGGCCGGTGACCACCATCAGCGCGGCACCGGGACGGAGGCGAGCACACCGTCGAGGACCCCGTCGGCCGTCGCGCCCTCCAGCTCCGCCTCGGGACGCAGCGAGACACGGTGCCGCAGGGTGCCCTTGGCGAGCGCCTTGACGTCGTCGGGGGTGACGTAGTCGCGGCCGCACAACCAGGCCCATGCCCGGCTGGTACGCAGAAGCGCAGTCGCACCACGGGGGGAGACACCCAACCGCAGGGACGGCGACTGCCGGGTGGCCTGGGCCAGGTCCACGATGTACCCCAGCACCTCCGGGGCCACGTGGACGTGTTCCACGGCGGTCTGCGCGGCCTGCAGCTCTCGGGCCCCGGCCACCGGGCGCACGCCCGCGGCGGCGAGGTCGCCGGGGTCGAATCCTGCCGCGTGCCGGCCCAGCATGTCGACCTCGGCGGCACGCGGGGGCAGCCCCACCGTGACCTTGAGCAGGAACCGGTCGAGCTGCGCCTCCGGCAGCGGGTAGGTGCCCTCGTACTCCACCGGGTTCTGTGTCGCCGCGACCAGGAACGGGTCGGGGAGCGTGATCGGGTCGCCCTCCACCGTGACCTGGTGTTCCTCCATGGCCTCCAGGAGTGAGGCCTGCGTCTTGGGTGGAGTCCGGTTGATCTCGTCGGCCAGCAGCAGGTTGGTGAAGACCGGGCCCTTGTGGAACTCGAACTTCGCGGTGTGCTGGTCGTAGACGAGGGAACCGGTGACGTCGCCGGGCATCAGGTCCGGGGTGAACTGCACCCGCTTGTGGTCCAGCGACAGCGCTTCGGAGGCGGTGCGCACCAGCAGTGTCTTGGCCACACCGGGCACACCCTCCATGAGGATGTGGCCCCGGCACAGCAGTGCCACGACCATCCCGGTGACGGTCTCTTCCTGGCCCACGACCGCCTTGGCGACCTCGTGGCGCAGCGCGGTCAGGGACTCTCGTGCCTGTTCGGCGGAGGGCAGTCCCTCGTCGGGTGTCAGGGCGCTCACGTGCGGCCCACCTCTCTCGAATACCTGTCGGTTGCAGCGTGTGGAGTACCGGTCGGGATCACCGCAGCCTCCGGGCCCGCTCGTCCAGCTCCTCCGCGAGCCGGTTCAGCGCCTCGTCGTCCCCCGCGTACGGGTCCGGACGGTCGGGGTACAGCAGCGCCCGTACACGCACCGGGTCCTCGCCCAGCCGTGTGGCGAGCGCGGAGACCACGGTCTCCCGTGGGTCGTCAGGGCGCAGGCCGAGTTTGCCCTGGACACGGTCCAGGAACCCGGTCCGCAGTGCGGCGGCCGCCCGGTCCCGTGCCTTGCGCGAGTGGTACAGCCCGGCACGGCCCTCGGTGGTCTCGGCGGCGCGCACCACCACGGGCAGCGACTCGGGTACGAGCGCGCCGAGACGGCGTCCGCGCCACAGAGCCAGCAGGAGCAGCGCGCCCACCAGCGGGACCGCAGACCAGAGCAGGCTCCGGGGCAGCAGCTCCGTCAGGGTGGCGCTGTCCTCGGGTACGTGCACGTCGGGACGCAGCCACACCACGTCCTCGGCGTCCATGAGGTTCATGGCCAGCGCGGCGTTGCCCTCGTCGGCGAGCTCGGTGTTGGTCATGAAGTGGTCGGTGCCCACGACGGTGGTGGTCCCGGAGCCGTGCTCGACCTGGACCACCGCGGACCCGGAAGCGGCCGCGTAACACTCGGTGACGGCCTGGCCGGGAGCAGCCTCGTACAGCTCTCCGGCCACGTCGGCGGGGCCGGCCGACGCGACGGCGGGCAGGGCGCACCCGCCGTCGAGGGTCTCGTCGGACTCGGTGCGCCCGCTCATGTCCACGCCGGGCGCGAACTCCTCCAGTGTCTGCAGGGTGGGCTGCACCAGGAGGGTGTCGCTCTCCAACTCGGCCAGGCTCCGCACCTCACCGGGTTCCAGCCGGTGATCGAGGAACACGGCCAGCACACTGTTGTCGCCGGCGGCGTCCAGGGCCTGCTCGGCACCGTCCGCCGAGCGCACCACGTGGACGTCGCGGTCCTCCTGCATGGTCTGCACGAGTGCTCGTCCGCCCTGGGGATCGACGCTCCCGGGATCCATGTGCCCCTCGGGGAACTGCTCGTCACCGAGCGAGGCCAGGACCGCCACGACGACCAGCACGATCAGGACCGCGCCGGGGATCCGGACCGCCCGCCAGACGCGGCGCCACCCGGTTTCCGAGGTGCTCATCGTCGCTCCTCCTCCACGGGGGTCGGGCGCGCGGCGCGCAAGCGGTCGTCGAGTTCACGCAGGGTCCGGGCCGTCTCCGCGGTCGCCTCGCGGTGGCCGTAGACGACGTCGTTGAACAGCGTGGCGGCGTCGGAGAGCCGGCCGGCCTGTTCGGGCAGGCTCCGGCCGGCCTCGGCGGCGAGTTCGGTGGCGGTGCGTCCGGCCGTCGGGGTGAGCAGGGCGCGGTCCTCCAGGTCGACGTCGATCGCGCGCAGGCGTTCCACGACGGCTCGGTCGTAGGCACCGGAGGACTCGTGCCCGTCGGCGGCCGCACGGTGGTCGGCCGCCGTGCGTTTGCTCTCCTCGTGCACGGGAGCCCCGATCTTGCGGTTGCGGCCGGGCCGCAGGTACACGACGAGCCCGACCACGAGCAACGCCAGGGCCAGCAGTACCGGCAGCAGCAGCCACCAGTCGCCGGGCAGGCCGTTGCCGAGTTGCATGAGGTCGTCGATGAGGTCGGACAGCCACTGCAGGAACCGGTCGAGGAGGGAGGGTTCGCGGTCGCCGTACACGGGATCGCTGAGTTCCTCGATCGCGCGGCGGCGGCCCTCCTCCCCGGTGATCTCCGAGGAGGAAGCGGTCGGTGCTCTCACGCGTGCTGCTCCGGACGGTAGATCTCGGGGCCGACGGGCACACCCTGTTGGGCGACCCAGTGCAGACGCAGGTCCAGGCCCTCACGGCGCATCCGCAGGTCGATGTAGAGGAGCGTGGTGACGGCGGCGAGGAAGGGTGTGGTGATGCTGGAGGTGAGGGCTTCCACCACGACCCCGAGGACGTTCGCCACGGTCATCCCGAGGTCGCCGTCGGACAGCAGCATGGGCAGCCCCGCGAGGAGGCCGAGCGCGAGCATCAGGATCAGGGAGACACCGATGACGATGAGCAGGGTGAGCGCCACGATGCCGAGCATCCGCCACCAGTTGCCCTTCGTCAGGCGCCAGGAGCGGGCCAACGAACTGCCCGGGCCGAGGCGTTCCAGGACCACGATCGGCATGGCCAGGTAGATCCGGACACCGATCCATGCGAAGAGTGCCAGTCCCCCGAGGAATCCGAGCAGGACCGACGCCAGTGCGATGACCGCGCCCAGCGCCTGGGAACCGGTCGCGGCCAGGAAGGCGCCGAGCAGAGCACCGCCCAGCATGAGGACGACCATCACCATCGCCAGCGCGAAGTGGATGAGGTACTGGAGCACGGACAGACCCAGGATCGCCCAGATCCGGCCGCGGACCGCGGTCCAGACCTGCGAGACCGTGAACTTGTGGCCGAGCACGGCCATACCCACCACCGAGGTGAGCAGGGCGGTCAGCAGCGTCACTGCCAGATAACTGACCGCCGTGCCGAGCATCATCAGCAGCATGGAGCCGCCGGAGACCGGCATGATCGGGTCGTCGGGGGAGACCTGGCCGCTCACGAGCTGCTCGAGGGAACGCTCGTACTCGGCCAGGAAGCCGCTGCTCATCAGGGTGGAGATGGTTGCCGAGACTGCCATGACCACGAACGCCAGCCCGAGTGTGGTGGCCGGGTGGTTGCGGATCAGTGCGAAGGCGCCGTTGAGGATGTCGCCGAGCCCGAGCGGGCGCAGCGGCACCAGGCCGGGTTTGGGGAGCCGGCCGTCCTGCGGCTGCGGCTGACCGTAGGGCGCGGGGCCGTACCCCGGTGGCGGTCCTTGCTGTCCGCCGTACCCGGGTGGAGGAGGACCTTGTGGGGGACCGTAGCCGGGTGGCGGCCCCTGCGGTGTCCCGCCCCCGGGAGCGGACCACCCGCCTCCGGGCGCTGACCAACCGTCGGACCGACCGGGCTGCTCGGGCTCGTCCCTGCGGTCGCCCTCGTGGCTCATCTGGTCCCGCCCTCCCTGAGGCTTCGGTTACGCTGCGCGAACGAGGTCACGTGGTTCTCACGGCACCGGATCCCAACCTACCGGCCGGTTCGGGCCATTCCACGCACGGTCGGGTACTCCGGGAGGGAGCCGACGCACTTCATTCCTTTTGTATGCTTTCTGTTATCAACAGGCCAAGTCAGCCTTGATCCATCGGCCAGTACGAACCTCCGTACAAGTGGCAGAGTGGATCCAGTACGTACGAAAGCAGTTCCCTTGGCTGGGGAGCAAGGCCACCACGAAGACGCCGCTTGAGTGTTCCAGAGAGAGGAGTAGGCGCCGCGGACGCGCTTTGGAGCGGGTCCGACGCCCGGCGCCGGACACACCGATGAAGGGACGTGTACTGGTTGTCGACGATGACCTCGCCCTCGCCGAGATGCTGGGCATCGTACTGCGAGGCGAAGGGTTCGAGCCCTCCTTCGTCCACGACGGGGACAAGGCCCTGGAAGCCTTCCGCGAGACCAAGCCCGACCTGGTCCTGCTCGACCTGATGCTTCCGGGCGCCGACGGCATCGACGTCTGCCGACAGATCCGCGCCGAGTCCGGCGTGCCCATCGTCATGCTCACGGCCAAGAGCGACACCATCGACGTGGTTCTCGGCCTCGAGTCGGGCGCTGACGACTACATCGTCAAGCCCTTCAAGCCCAAGGAGCTCGTGGCCCGTGTGCGCGTGCGCCTGCGCCGCACCGAGGAACCCGCCCCCGAGGTCCTGCAGATCGGGGACATCACCATCGATGTCGCCGGGCACGCGGTGCGCCGCGACGGTGAGCAGATCAGCCTCACGCCGCTGGAGTTCGACCTGCTGGTCGCTCTGGCGCGCAAGCCCCGACAGGTCTTCACCCGCGAGGTCCTGCTGGAGCAGGTCTGGGGCTACCGCCACGCCGCGGACACCCGCCTGGTCAACGTCCACGTGCAGCGCCTGCGCGCCAAGATCGAGAAGGACCCGGAACATCCCGAGGTCGTCGTGACCGTTCGCGGGGTCGGCTACAAGGCCGGTACCGCTTGATCCGGCCGGTGTCCCCATGACAGCAACCTCCCAGGAGGACGTACGGGAGACCGGCCCCGAGGAGGAAGGACCCGCCCCTTCCTCCGACACGTCCGGGGACGACGGGCGCGACGGGAACTCGGGGCTGACCCGTGCCTACCTGTTCGCCCAGCGTGCCGCCCGTGCCCTCGCTCAGGGTGTACAGAACCGGTGGCGGCGTTCGCTGCACCTGAGGGTCATCTCCACGACCCTGGTGCTCTCCCTCCTGGTCATGGTCGGACTCAGCTACGTCATGCTCACACAGGTGCGCAGCGGGTTGTTGGACACCAAGATCGACACGGCGGTCAACGACCACCGGGCCGGGCTCAACTACGCCCTGGCCGAACTGCAGGAGAACGAGGTCGGGGACCGGGACCGACTGCTCTACAACATCACCAGCGAGCTCACCAGCCGCAGTGGTGACACCGGGCTCTACGGGGTCGTCATCATGCCTTCGGTCGGTGACGAGACCGGTTGGGCGACCGGTGACGAGGACTCGGTCCAGCAGCAGAGCGTGCCTCAGCGGCTCATCGACCAGATCCGCCAGTCGGGGTCGGAGCAGCAGTACCACACCTACACCAGCATCGAGATGGAGGGCTCCTCCGAGCCCGCCCTGGTCGTCGGCTCCGAGCTCACACACGCCTACGAGCTCTACTACATCTTCCCGCTCCAGCACGAGCAGGTGATCCTCGACCTGGTGCAGGGCACCCTCGCGCTCGTGGGCGTCCTGCTGGTCATCCTGCTCGGCCTCATCGCCTTCGTCGTCACCCGCCTGGTGGTGACACCGGTGCGTTCGGCGGCGCAGTCGGCGGAACGCCTGGCCTCGGGTGAACTCTCCGAACGGATGGCGGTGCACGGCGAGGACGACCTCGCCAGACTTGCGGTCTCCTTCAACGGGATGGCCGGCAACCTCCAGGAGAAGATCCAGGAGCTGGAGGAGCTCTCCAAGGTCCAACGCCAGTTCGTCTCCGACGTCTCGCACGAACTGCGCACACCGCTCACCACGATCCGGATGGCCGGCGACCTGCTCCACGACGAACGCGAGGAACTCGACACCTCCCAGCGCCGCTCGGTGGAACTGCTCAAAGGCCAGGTGGAGCGCTTCGAGGAACTCCTCGGTGACCTGTTGGAGATCAGTCGCCACGACGCCGGCGCCGCCACCCTGGGGATCGAGTCCACCGACATCCGTGACTCCGTCATGAAAGCCGTCGGGGACGCGGAGCAGATCGCCGAGAAGCGCGGGGTCAAGATCGTGCTGCGTCTGCCCGCCGAGCCCTGTGACGCCGAGTTCGACACCCGTCGTATCAACCGCATCCTGAGCAACCTCGTGGTCAACGCGGTCGAGCACAGCGACGGCGGGGAGGTCGTGGTCAGTGCCGCCGGCGACCGCGACGCCGTCGCCGTGGCCGTGCGTGACTACGGGGTGGGCCTGAAGGAGGGCGAGGAGCACTTGTGCTTCGACCGTTTCTGGCGGGCCGACTACTCGCGGGTGCGCACCACCGGGGGCACCGGCCTGGGACTGTCGATCGCCAAGGAGGACGCGACCCTGCACGGCGGTTGGCTGCAGGCCTGGGGCCTCCCCGGCCAGGGATCGCGGTTCCGGCTCTCCCTGCCGCGCACCTCCGGTACGGAGCTGCGCGGTTCACCGCTGCCGCTGGTCCCGCCGGAGATCGCCCTGGGACAGAACTTCACCCCCCTCCCCGACGACGGAGAGGACGACGGATGAGAACCGCCCTCGGCCGCCGGACCCGCTCGACCCTGACCGCGGCCGCCGCATGCGTACTGCTGGCCTCCTGCTCCGGAGTGCCCACCACCGGGCCCGTCGTGCCCGGGGACGGCGGCGACGTCACCTCCGACCCCTACGGCGGGTACGTGCGGCTGTTGCCGGCCGGCCCGCAGCCCGGCGTCACCCCCGAGGGCCTGGTCAACGGGTTCCTCAAGGACATGGGCAGCTTCGAGGAGAACCACAAGGCAGCCCGCAGCTACATGCTCCCCGGCCTCGAGGAGTCCTGGTCACCCGACGGGTCGGTACAGATCTTCCGGGACCTGGACACCGTCGACCTGGACCCCGAGATCAGCCCCGACGGTCTGACCGCCACGGTGAGTCTGCGCAGCTCCCTGGTGGCCACCATCGACCAGAGCGGCAAGTACGCCCCCAACGATGACGAGGGCCTGTTCGAGGCCACCTTCCAGCTGGCCCGGGAGAACGGTGACCCCGACGGCGAGTGGCGTATCCAGGACATGCCCGACGAGCTGATCCTCAGCGAGCTCGACGTCGAACGGACCCACCGCCCGTTCAACCTCTACTACTTCAACCCCGAGGGCACCGCCCTGGTGCCCGACCCCGTCTACCTGCCGGTGAGCAACAGCGAACTCGCCGAACGCCTCCTCACCAAGCTCATGGACGGGCCCAGCGACTGGCTGGGGCCGGCCGTGCGCTCAGCCTTCCCCGAGGACGCCGAGACCGACCTCGAGGTCGACAACGAGAGCGCGGCCGTGGACGTCGACACCGAGGGAGAGGACCCGGACACCGTGGAGATGGGTGCGCAGGTCGCCTGGACCCTGCGGCAGATCCCCGACATCCAGGAGTTCACCCTCAGGGTCGACGGTACCGAAGTGGACTTCCCCGGCACCGAGGGTGAGAGCGAGGACCGCCCGCGCCCCGGCGACGACTTCTGGGCCGGGGTGAGCCCGAGCGCGACCACCTCGAGCAGCCGTGCCTACTACTCCCACGACGGCCAGCTCTGGTCGGCCGGCGACTGGGAGAACGAGAACTTCGACGACGTGGAGCGTGTGGCCGGCCCCCTGGGCGCCGGCGACGTGCCCATCGAGACCTTCGCGCTCTCCATGGACGAGAGCACCGTCGCGGGCATCACCCTGGGCGGCGGCCAGGTCGTCACCAGCTTCGTCAGCCCCGGTGCCGAGTACGAGACCGTCCTGGACGAGGGGGTCTTCACCGAGGTCTCCTGGGACGTCAACGGCCACTTGTGGGTCGTGGAGGAGACCGAACAGCCCGAGAGCGACGAGGACGAGGCGGACCGTTCCCGGAACGAGCAGCCCACCATCGACGGCGAGGCACAGCCGCCCGAGCCGGGTGACTCCGCCCTGTGGCTGCTGCGCGGGGGCGACGAGGTCGTACGGGTCGGGCTTCCCGAACTCCGGGACCGCTCGTTGGTCGATTTCCAGATCTCACGGGACGGCACCCGCGCCGCTGCGATCACCGAGATCGACGGCGAACGGTCCCTGGAAGTGGGACGTGTGGTCGCCGACGGGGACCAAGTGGCCGTCGGCGGCTTCATCCCCCTGGCGAGCGAGCTCGAGGACATCATCGACGTGTCCTGGCGTTCCGGTGACCAGCTCGCCATCCTCGGCTCCAGGGAAGGGGGAACCAGCCAGGCGTTCCTGGTCCCGGTGGACGGCGGCAGCCCTCCGGCGAGCACCGGGTCCTCGCTCCCGGGCATGGTGGCCATCTCCGGCGCACCCGGACAGCCACTCATCGCCGGGGCCGACGACGGCAGCATCTGGGTTTCCAACGACCGTCTGAACTGGCAGAGCGCGGTCGAGGGCGTGGCGCCGACCTTCCCCGGCTGAGCCGAACCGGTCACGGTTGTCCACAGGTGGCGGATCGGGGGATGCGGGGAGCGGCCGGCCCGGTGATCCTTCAAACATGGACCTCCGTCACCTGTTCCGCGCCCTGCGATGTGCCGTCGCCGCCCTGCTCGAACTGCTCCTTCCCCACACCTGTGCGGGATGCTCCGGCCCCGACGGGCCCCTGTGCTCCCGGTGCCGTGCCCGCCTGGACCGCCGTCCGCGGCGCTGTACGCCGCGCCCGCGTTGCCCCCAGGTATGGGCGGCGGGACCGCACGAGGGCCACGACCGGCGGGTCCTGCTCGCTCACAAGGAGACCGGTGCCGACGGCCTCCGTGCCCCGTTGGGGGAGCGGTTGGCCCGGGTCTACGAGGCCACGGGGTGGTCCGGGCCGGGGATCGTCCTGGTGCCCGTGCCCTCGCGTGGGCGCGGGACGGGGGAGGGGACGGTCGCCGCGCTGGCGGAGGCGGCTCTGGCCGCGTCCGGGGGAGCGCGGGCCGGGCGTGTGGCCCCGTTGCTGCGTTACCGCTGCACTGCCCGTCGGCAGGTGGGTCTCGGGCGCAGGGAACGCCTGCGCAACCGGACCGGGGTGTTCACCGTCGATGCCGCTGCCGTACGTGCGCGGGGCTCGCCCGTGGTCGTGGTCGACGACGTGCTCACCACCGGTTCGACCCTCGCCGAGGCGACCCGGGCGCTGAACGCAGCGGGTCTACGTGTGGTCGGTGCGGTCGTGCTCAACGAGAGCCGCCGGTACACGGGGTCCGTACAAAGGTTTTACCCGGGGCATCCCGGGGGCGGAAAGTCCGTGTGTGCAGGGGGTCGTGGGGTGTTCCCGGGGTTCGGGTGGACAACCAGCACCTGACATCAGCCGCTGGAGGGGTTACCGTCCAGGTATGGCACCCGTCCGGGTCCGTGGTTGCGCCGGAGACGAAGCTCGCGGGAACACCGACGAGCAGATCCGGCAAGCCGAGGCCAGGCGCAGGCGAAACGGCCCACGTAAGGCGACTTTTCGTCGACCGATCACGGTGCGCCTTAGAGGTAAGTCCTGCCCCGCGGAGGGTCCCGATGTCCCTCACGGCAGGGAGAAGGGCAGTAGTCGCGAACAAGAGCGGCGACCCCCTCAGCAGGCGGATGTGGGGACGAAGACCAGGTCGGCCGGGCGGGTGGCATACCGACCCGTGGAGGCCGTCGGGAACGGCGGCCTCCGCCGCCCTTCCCGAGTTCCCCGTTACATCCCGTCTCCAGGAACGCCCGGTACCGCAGAGTTGCTCGGCCTGTCGCCGACGGGCCACTCATACCCTCCCGAGATGCGGAAGCCATGTGCAAAGACCGACGTGGGGCGCGTGATGACCGTGCCGCGCGTGGGTATACGCCTTTTCAACCGAGCCGTGAACCCACCGGACTTGACCGGACCGGCAACGGAAGGGGGCCAGAGCGCGACACCCTTTTTCCGTCTCTTGACGGAAATGGGGATGCAGAGCCAGCTTGGCCGTCACTGACGGCCACGCGATGAAGGGGGTCCTATGGACATCATCGTCAAGGGTCGACGCACCGGTGTGAGCGAGAAGTTTCGACAGCAGGTCGATACCAAGCTCGACAAGCTCTCCAAGTGGGAGAAGAAGGGCATGAGCGTCGACGTGGAGGTGTCCAAGGAGCGCAACCCCAAGCTCGCGGACGTCCGCGAGCGGGTTGAGCTGACCATTCACTCCGACGGGCCCGTGATCCGCAGTGAAGCAGCGGCCGCAGATCGCTACGGTGCCCTGGACATGGCGATCGACAAGGTCGAGGCCCGCCTGCGCAAGTCGGCGGACCGCCGCAAGGTCCATCGCGGGAACCGCACTCCCGTCTCCGTGGCGGCCGCCACCGCCGACCTCCCCGGGGACCTGCCCGGAACCCTCACCGCCGAGCGCGCCGCACCCCCGGCGCAGCGTGAGAGCGACGAAGGAGAAGTCGACGGCGCCGCGGTCGACGGGCGCTTCTCCGACAAGTTCCTCGAGCTCGACACCCAGGGTGAGGCACCCGTGGTCGTGCGGGAGAAATTCCACCGAGCCAAGCCCATGAGCATCGACCAGGCGTTGATGGAGATGGAACTCATCGGGCACGATTTCTACCTCTTCCACGACGAAGCCAAGAACGCCCCGAGCGTGGTCTACCGCCGTAAGGGCTTCGACTACGGGGTCCTCCGACTGGTCGATTAGGAAGAGCGCCCTCCGAGCACCCGACACGAGAGAGGGGCCGGCGCCGGGGTCTCCCGGTGCCGGCCCCTCGTCGGGTCCGGGTCAGCCTGCTGCGCGAGCGGCCTTGCGTTCGCGCTTGCGTTCCCTGCGCGTCATCGACTTGATGCGGTGCAGGGGTGTCTGGTGTGCCTCCTCGGGCTCTTCGCGGGGAGAATCCAGTACGACGTCCGTGAGGATGTCGCAGGCGAAAGCGACGATCGCCGCGGCCACCAGCATGACCGCACCGAGGACGAGGGGGATCAGAGCCCAGCCCATGGCGAGCGAGAGTCCCCCCAGAGCGAAGCCCACGCAGCCGAGCACCACCACGACCCATGAACTGATCCTGCCGCGGTGTCGGCTGGTCGGCGCCAACGCGCCGCCCTGGCGCTGGAATCCGCGGATGCGTCCGAACCCCTCGTGGTCGCCGGGGTGGTGCTGCTCCCAGCGCATCGCGTTCTGCTCGTCGGCCACCGGGTCCTGGACGTCGCCCCAGTCACCCCCGATGGCGGGGTCGGTCCCCTGCCGCGGAACGGAGGGGCGGTCGGCCACCGGGCCCCGGGCCTGGTTCTGTGTTCTCGACCGTGCGTCCATGGGTCCCCCTTACTCCGATGGAACACTTCGTGCCCCCTCCCTACCCAGTGAGGCCGGAGTGCACCAAGTGTTCGGATCGACGCAGGTGAACAGGGGAACATCCGGCCCCGGCCCATGCGTTGTGTCCCAATGACCGGAAGTGCACCCGGAACTGTGCGACGAGTCCGACGGAGCTACGGCAAGGGTCCTCTAGGATGGGTGACCCAGGCCCCAGAACCCCGGCTGTGTGCCGCGGCCAGCGGTCAGCGGGGCCCCAGGTACACGCTCCACGGACGTGGGGCCAACCGTGATGTGCGAGGAGCGCGAAGGAAGTGCCAGGGATACTCAGTAAGCTCCTGCGCGCGGGTGAGGGAAAGATCCTGCGCCGGCTGAACAAGCTGAAGGACCAGGTCAACTCGCTCGAGGACGAGTACACCGACCTCAGCGACGAAGAACTGCGAGACCTCACGCAGGAGTACAAGGAACGCCACCAGGACGGTGAATCGCTGGACGACCTCCTTCCGGAGGCCTTCGCGACCGTCCGGGAAGCGGCCAAGCGCACCCTGGGGCAGCGCCACTTCGACGTCCAGATCAAGGGTGGCGCAGCGCTTCATCTCGGCAACATCGCCGAGATGAAGACCGGTGAGGGCAAGACCCTGACCGGAACCCTCGCGGTCTACCTCAACGCGTTGGCCGACCGTGGTGTCCACGTCATCACCACCAACGACTACCTCGCCCGGCGCGACGCCCAGAACATGGGCCGCGTCTACCAGTTCCTCGGGCTCGAGGTGGGTGTGGTGGGCCCGAACATGACGCAGGAGCAGCGCAAGGCCGCCTACCGGGCCGACATCACCTACGGGACCAACAACGAGTTCGGTTTCGACTACCTGCGCGACAACATGGCGCTGTCGCTGGACAACACCGTCCAGCGCGATCACTTCTTCGCACTCGTCGACGAGGTCGACTCCATCCTCATCGACGAGGCGCGCACCCCGCTGATCATCAGTGGCCCCTCGGAGCAGAACTCGCGCTGGTACTCCGAGTTCGCCAAGATCGCTCCCCGCCTCAAGGCCGACCAGGACTACGAGGTCGACGAGAAGAAGCGCACCGTCGGTATCACCGAGGAGGGCGTGGCCAAGGTCGAGGACTGGCTGGGCATCGACAACCTCTACGAGGCCGTCAACACCCCGCTCATCAGCTTCCTCAACAACTCGATCAAGGCCAAGGAGCTCTACCACAAGGACAAGGAGTACATCGTCAAGGACGGTGAGGTCCTCATCGTCGACGAGTTCACCGGACGTGTCCTGGCGGGGCGGCGCTACAACGAGGGCATGCACCAGGCCATCGAGGCCAAGGAACGCGTGAAGATCAAGGACGAGAACCAGACTCTCGCCAAGGTCACCCTCCAGAACTACTTCCGCCTCTACGACAAGCTCGCCGGTATGACCGGTACGGCCGAGACCGAGGCGGCCGAGTTCCACCAGACCTACGGCGTCGGTGTGGTGCCCATCCCCACCAACGAGCCGATGATCCGTGAGGACGCCAAGGACGTCGTCTACCAGAGTGAAGAGGCCAAGTTCCAGGCTCTGGCCGAGGACATCGCCGAGCGCCACGAGGCCGGCCAGCCGGTCCTGGTCGGTACCACGAGCGTGGAGAAGTCCGAGCTGCTCTCACGCATGCTCAAGCGGGAGGGCGTCAAGCACGAGGTCCTCAACGCGAAGAACCACGCGAGTGAGGCCTCCATCATCGCTCGTGCGGGCAAGCTCGGGTCCGTCACCGTGGCCACCAACATGGCCGGCCGCGGTACCGACATCATGCTCGGCGGCAACCCCGACTTCCTCGCCGACGAGGAGCTCCAGGCACGCGGTCTCAGCCCGTTGGAGACCCCGGAGGAGTACGAGGAGGCCTGGCCCGAGGCGCTGAAGAAGGCGACCGAGGACTACGAGGACGAGCACGAGCAGGTCGTCGAGGCCGGCGGTCTGTACGTGCTCGGAACCGAACGCCACGAGTCCCGCCGGATCGACAACCAGCTCCGCGGCCGCTCCGGCCGTCAGGGCGACCCCGGGATCTCGCGGTTCTACCTCTCCCTGCAGGACGACCTGCTGCGCCTGTTCAACAGCTCGCGCCTCGAGGTCTTCATGGAGCGGTTGAACATCCCCGAGGACCAGCCCATCGAATCCGGCATGGTCAGCAAGGCGATCGCCTCCGCGCAGGGCCAGGTCGAGACCCAGAACTTCGAGACGCGCAAGAACGTCCTGAAGTACGACGAGGTCCTCAACCGCCAGCGCAAGGTCATCTACGCCGAGCGCCGCAAGGTCCTGGAGGGCCAGGATCTGCGCGACCAGATGATGGAGATGCTGGAGGAGGTCCTGCGCGGTTACGTCTCCGGGGAAACGGCCCAAGGGGACTCCGTCGAATGGGACCTCGACAGGCTCTGGCGTGCGTTCAAGCAGATCTACCCGATCAGTTTCACCGTCGACGAGTTCATCGACGAGAACGGCGGGCTGGAGAACATCACCGGCCGTGTCATCGCCGACCGTGTCGTCGAGGACGCCCAGGCCGCCTACGAGGCCCGCGAGGCCGAACTGGGCGAGGAGACGATGCGCGAGGTCGAGCGCCGCGTGATCCTCCAGGTCATGGACCGCAAGTGGCGCGAGCACCTCTACGAGATGGACTACCTCCAGGAGGGCATCGGCCTGCGTGCGATGGCCCAGCGCAACCCGCTCATCGAGTTCCAGCGCGAGGGCTTCGACATGTTCCAGGAGATGCTGGAGGCCATCAAGGAGGAATCGGTCGGCTTCGTCTTCAACGTCGAGGTCCAGGTACGCAAGAACGAGGGGCAGTCCCTGTCCCCGGCCGCGGCGGCCCGGACCGCCGGTGCCGTCGGCGGGGACACCGGGGCCGCGGCCGTGGCCACCGCGGTGGAGGAGGACGAGGAGGCCGTGACGGCCGACGCGCCCTCCACCGAAGCGGAGGAGGCCGAGGACGTCTTCGTGCCGGGCTTCGGCGAGGACCGGCCCGACCGCCTCCAGTACTCGGCCCCGAGCGAGGACGGCTCCGTGGAGCGCCACAGCGAGTCGACCGACGAGTACGCGGGCACTTCACGCAACTCGCCCTGCCCGTGCGGCTCCGGCAAGAAGTTCAAGAAGTGCCACGGTGACCCGGCCCACCGCTAGGGAGTGAGCCCGGGCCGTCCGGGCCCGACGCAGAGACCTGTGGGCGCGGTCCCCTTTCCGGGGCCGCGCCCACGCGCGTTACCCCGCCCCGGGTTCTCTCGGTCGACGATGGTCTTCAGACCGGTCTCCTGGCGGTCGACAGCGCCCTCTTGAGCATGGGGCGCCAGTGCTCCAGGAGGGGGAGACCGGCGGCCTGGTGTGCCGTGTGTGCCAGGACCGTGTAACGGGGCCGGGGAGCCGCTCCGGTGGGTACGGTGGTCGTTGGCCGGACCAGGCCGGGTGCCGCACCGGCCAGCGTGAAGATCTCCCGGGCGAGCTCGTAGCGGCTGACCGCCCCGACGGCCGTGGCGTGGTAGGTGCCGGCGGACGCCCGACCGGCCAACGCGCTCTTCCCCAGGTGGACGAGCCACGCGGCCAGCGCCGGTGACCACGTCGGCTGCCCGACCTGGTCGGTCACCACGTCCACGGCGGCGTGGCGGCGGGAGGCGTCCAGCATCGTCGGGACGAACCCGGAGCTCCTGATTCCGTAGAGCCACGCTGTGCGGACGATGTAGCCCGAATCGGGGGCGCGCGACCGGACCAGACGCTCTCCGGCGAGTTTCCCGCGACCGTAGGCGTTGACGGGGGCCGTGGCGGCGCTCTCCGGGTGAGGGGCCTCCGAGGTCCCCGGGAACACGTGGTCCGTGGACACGTGCAAGAGGGGGGTCCCCCTGCGAGCGCACGCTCCCGCCAGTGTCCCGGGCCCCGTGGCGTTGACGCCGTGGGCCGCCTCCTCGTCCCGTTCCGCCGTGTCGACCGCCGTGTAGGCCGCCGCGTTGACCACGACGTCGAACCCGTCGACGGCGGAGGCGACCGCCTCCGCGTCGGTGATGTCCAGTGCGGTCCGCGGCAACGCCACACCTTCGTGTTCACGCGATGCGGCGAGCACGGCCGCCACGTCACCGCCGAGCATGCCCCCGGCTCCGGTCACCAGCCATCGGGCCATGGGCCAGCACACCTCGCAATAGTCGACTCCGTCATATATTCGCCTTATTGAAAGCTCTTGTGGGAAAAAGATTCTGGTTGGTACTCTTGCGTGGGTTTCGAGCGCCCCCACTATACAGAGGCCATGGAAATGCTGTCCTCGTGATCGCTCGAAAAAAGAAGCTTCCTGAATCGGGGTCGGATGAGGATTCGCCCGCTGGCGATCGACGGTGCTTGGGAGATAACGCCGCGACAGCATCACGATCGGAGAGGGAAACTGTTCGAGGCGTACGCCTCCCGGGAGTTCGCAGACGTGGTGGGGCGCCCCTTCTCCCTGGAACAGATGAACGTTTCCGTTTCCATCCACGGGGCTGTCAGGGGTGTCCACGTGACGAGCAGGCCGCCCGGCCAGGCCAAGTACGTCAGCTGCGTGCGGGGCGCCGTGTGGGACGTGGTCGTCGACCTCCGCCCGGAGTCACCCACGTTCGGGAGGCACGACGCGGCCCTGCTGGACGATCGCGACCACCGTGCCGTCTATCTGGGCGAGGGACTCGGGCACGCGGTGTGCGCCCTGGAGGACGACAGCGCCCTGGTGTACCTGTCCTCCAGTCTGTACGCTCCCGGACTCGACGTCGCGGTGGATCCGCTCGATCCCGAGCTCGCGATTCCTTGGCCGGTAGAGGAGCCGACCCTTTCCGCTAGGGACCGGGCCGCCCCCTCCTTGGAGGAGACGCTGAGAACCGGGCTGCTGTCCCCGAACGCCGTCGGCCACGGAGGTGAGCGGTGAAGGCACTGATCCTGGCTGGTGGCTCCGGAACGCGGCTGCGTCCCATCACACACGCGCGAGCCAAACAACTCCTGCCCGTGGCGAACAAACCCGTCCTGTTCTACGGGCTGGAGTCGATCCGGGACGCGGGCGTCACGGACGTCGGCGTCGTCGTCGGCGACACGGCCGACGAGATCCGCGCCGCGGTCGGCGACGGGAGCCGGTTCGGCCTGAGCGTGACGTACCTGCGCCAGGAGCGGCCGTTGGGGTTGGCGCACGCCGTGAGCGTCGCGCGAAACTACTTGGGGGACGACGACTTCGTCATGTACCTGGGGGACAATTTCCTGCTCGGCGGCATCACGGGTCTCGTCGATCGGTTCCGCGCGGAGCGCCCCGCCGCCCAGATCATGCTGGCGAAGGTACCCGAACCGACGAAGTTCGGGGTCGCCGAGACCGACGCTTCGGGCCGTGTCGTGGGACTGGAGGAGAAGCCCCGTGAGCCGCGCGGCGACCTGGCGCTCGTCGGCGTCTACTTGTTCACCCCGCGAGTCCACGAGGCCATCGCGTCCCTCAGCCCTTCGGGGCGCGGGGAGTTGGAGATCACCGACGCCCTCCAGCGACTGATCGACGCGGGACTCCCGGTCAGTTCGGCCCTCGTCGAGGGCTACTGGAAGGACACGGGGGAGGTCGAGGACATGCTGGAGGCCAACCGGCTCGTCCTGGAGGGTGTCTCGGCCTGCAACGAGGGCACGGTGGACGCGGAGAGCGACCTCGTCGGCCGGGTCGTGGTGGGGGAGGGCGCCAGGATCGTCCGGTCCCGCGTCGTCGGCCCGACGGTGATCGGCCCGGGCGCTGTCGTATCCGACTCCTGCGTGGGACCGTTCTCATCCATCGCCGGGGGATGTGTCATCACCAGGAGCGAGATCGAGCGCTCCATCGTGCTCGCGGACGCCTCCATCACGGGCGTCAGCTGTATCGAGGAGTCACTGATCGGCTGCGCGGTGCAGATCATCGCCCTGGCACAATCCGTTTCGAGGGCGCACAGGTTCGTCCTCGCCGACCACAGCAGGATTCAGGTGAGCTCATGAGGGTCCTCGTCACCGGAGGGGCCGGGTTCATCGGCTCCCATTACGTGCGCTCTGCCCTTCGGGGTGAACTGCCCGGCCTGGAGGACGCCGAGGTCACCGTCCTTGACAACCTCACCTACGCCGGGCTGCGGGAGAACCTGGCGCCGGTCGATGGCGGGTTCACCCTCGTGGTGGGCAGTGTCGCCGACCGTGCGCTGGTGTCGGACGTCGTCCCCGGCCACGATCTGGTGGTCAACTTCGCGGCGGAGACCCACGTGGACCGTTCCATCGCCGAACCCGACAGTTTCGTGATCGCCAACGTCCTCGGCACACAGACCCTCATGCAAGCGTGCTCGGATGCGGGGACACCCAGGATCGTGCAGGTCTCCACCGATGAGGTGTACGGGTCCGCCGGGTCGGGATCCTGGGACGAGAGCGCCTCGATCGCACCGAACTCACCCTACGCGGCGACCAAGGCGTCCGGGGACCTCATCGCGCTCTCGTACGCGCGTACCTACGGGCTTCCTGTGAGCGTCACCCGGTGCGGGAACAACTACGGCTCCCACCAGATGCCGGAGAAGGTCATCCCTCTGTTCGTGACCAACCTGCTCCGGGGCCGTCCCGTGCCGCTGTACGGGGACGGTTCGAACGTCCGTCAGTGGGTGCACGTGGCCGACCACTGCCGGGGCATCCAGACCGTCGTGGACGAGGGCGAGCCAGGCGAGGTCTATCACGTATCGGGCGGCACCGAGCTGAGCAACCGCGAACTCACCGCGATGCTCCTCTCCGTCTGCGACGCCGACTGGGACATGGTCCGCCACGTCGCCGACCGGCCCGGGCACGATTTCCGCTACTCCCTGGACGACTCGCGGTTGCGTTCCCTGGGCTACGAGGAGCGGGTCCCCTTCGCGGAAGGATTGGCCGACACCGTCCGCTGGTACCGGGAGAACCGAGACTGGTGGGAGCCCCTCCTCGCCCGGTTGGCCGGTACCCCCGACGGCCGCCGAGCGACCTCCCGCGACCAGGAACGGTGATGTTCGTGTATCCCTCCAGCCGTGACCCGCTGCACGTCGTGATCGCCCCCGTCCCCGCTGCCGGGCACGTCAACCCCACGCTCGGACTGGTGGCGGAACTGGTCCGCTGGGGACACCGCGTCAGTTACCTCACGACGGAGGCGTTCGCCGACCGGGTACGTGCGGCGGGCGCCGTCCACGTGCCGCTCCCGCAGGCACTCACCCACGACCCCGGCGCCTGGCCGCGTGACATGTCCCGTCTGCCGCTTTTCTTCCTGGAGGAGGCACGTGCGGTCCTGCCCCGTCTGGAGGAGGCGCTGGCGGACCGACCCGACATCGTGCTCTCGGAGGACCCTGCGGGCGGTATCCGGGTCCTCGCACGGTCATGGGGAGTCCCCAGCCTCCAGATCTGGCAGTTCTTCGCCACCCGGCGGCACTGGACCGTCCAGGCCGACCTGGGGTCCTACGGGGGTTTCCCCCACAGGGACGAGTACCTCGCGTCGCTGGGGGAAATCCTCACCGAGCACGGTGTCGAGGCGTCCGTGGAGGAGTATCTGGACGCCGAGGTCGACGGCGGCGTCGTGTTCCTGCCCAGGGCCTTCCAGTACGAGGGGGGATCCTTCGGGCAGCGGTACGCCTTCGTGGGTCCGTGCCCGGACCCCGGCCGGACGGACGAGGCCTGGGAGCCGGCCGACGACCGCCCGGTGCTGCTCGTCTCACTCGGTTCCATGGACAACGCCCACGCGGACTTCTTCCGCAGGTGCGTCACGGCGTTCGCGGACGCGCCCTGGCGCGTGGTCCTGGCCATCGGCGGCCGGGTCCGACGGGAGGAACTCGGGCCGCTGCCGGAGCACGTTGAGGCACACGCCTGGGTGCCCCAGGTGGCGGTGCTGCGGCGCGCCTCCGCCTTCGTCAACCACGGGGGTATGGGCAGCGTCATGGAGGGCCTGGCCGCGGGTGTCCCGATGGTGTGCGTGCCGCGGTTGCCCGAGCAGGTCGCCAACGCCAGGCGGGTCGAGGAGCTCGGCCTGGGACGGAGACTCGACCCGGCCGACGTGATGGCCGAGCGACTGCGCTCGGAGGTCGACCGAGTCGCGACGGATACTCGGACGGCCGAGCGCATGCGGTGGATGAGGGAGGAGATCCGGGGCTCGGGTGGGGCGGCCGAGGCCGCTGACGCCGTGGAGCGCGCGGTGCGCGGAGCGTTCCCCTACGGGCGGGGGCGCTGACCCCCGCCTACTCCGTCCCGGCGTCCTCCGTTCCGGCGAGCGCCGACCTGAGCTCCTCCAGCCGCTGGAGCAGGGCGGGAAACTGGACCGGGTGCTGGCCGTCGGCTCTGCCGGTGGACATGCTCAGGCCCCGGACCGGAGGGATCAGCGCCACGTTCGCCCGCTCGTCCAGGACGCCGCGGTGCCCGCGCATCGCGGCACAGTCCCACCCACCGGGTGGCAGCGCGGCGGCGAGCGCGATCGGCGCGGAGGCGCACTGGAGGGCCAGCATCGAGGGCGAGTCCCCATGCCCCCGGGCGAGTCGCGCAGTGTAGTCCAGCGTCGCCGGGTAGACGGCCACCGCCTCGGCCCAGTCGGCCAGTTCGACGTGGAGCGCGGTCGTGCCGGGTTCGTCCGGCCAGCGGTCCTCGACGACTTGGCGGCCGGTGAGCAGCGTCAGCGCCTCGCGGGTAACGAACCGCTGCGCCGACGCTGTCAGGACGATTCGGCAGGCGAGGTCGGGATGTGCGTGCGACACCCAGTTCACCCAGGAGGGGAGAAAGGACGCTGCCACGGATCCCGTGACCACCAGCAGCAGCCGTTTCGCCCCGAATTCGGGTGCCCGCGCTCCACGGGGATCCCACGCTGCCCTGTTCTCCATCCTCTGTCTCCTCACCTGTTCCGTTCGGAGCCCGACGCGTCCTCGTGTGGAAGCGCGGCGGGCGGGTCACACGGAGACCAGACCCTCCACGGCGGCCACTCCGGCGGTCAGCGGGGGCTGCTCGCGGATCTCGGTGGCGATCCGTCGCGCCGAGGTCCGGAAGGTCGGATCATCCAGGAGCCGCTCCGCACGCTCCCGTACCCCGGCGGGCTCGATCCTGCTCGGCCGCAGAGCAAGGCCAGCGCCCTGGGACAGCAGTTGCCTGGCGTAGAAGGGCTGGTCGGGAAGGGTCGGTACGATCAGTTGCGGCACGCCGTGCGCGAGCCCCGAGAGCATGGTGCCGGGGCCGCCCTGGTGTACGAGGAGGTCGCAGTGGGGAAGTAGGGAGGTCAACGGTCTGTCCACCAGAACCATCACTCCCTCGGGCGGTGTGCCCAGCGTCCGGGCATCCTTCTCGGAGAGGGCTGCCACGGTCTCCGCGCCGCTCGCAGCCAGGGTCTCCAGGAGAGTCCGGACCGGGTTCGGGTAGCCGCCGATCTCCCCGAGGGTGGCCCCCCAGGTGACGCAGACGCGGGGACGGGCGGCGGCGCGGGTGAACGGGTCACTCCGCCAGGCGTCCTGCGCCCATGCGCCGTTGTAGGGGATGTGGCGCACGGTGGCCCGGGGGTAGTCGGCCGGGACTTGGAGGCTCGGCGGGCAGGGGTCGACGGTCAGGTCGCCCAGGGTCTCCACGCCGCCGAGCCCCAGCCGCTCGCACATCGGGGCCAGGATCGCAGGTTCGACCGGACGAGCCCCCAGCATGAAGTCGGGGCCCCACAGATGGCGTACAGCGGGCACTCCCAGAACCGCAGCGGCGAGGGGCCCGGCGTAGGTCGTCGGGTCGTGAACGATGACGTCGGGGAGCCAAGCCTGGCCGTAATCGACCAGGTCCTCGGTCATCGCCTCGGCGAAGACGAGGTATTGGTCGAAGAAGTACGGGCTGCTCGGCCGGGCTGCACCAGCCTTCTCCGCGGTGGCGGAGCGCCGGACCATCGCGGGCACGTCGACGTCAGTGCCGACGACGACGGCCGGTAGCCCCGAGCGTTCGACAGTGCGCGCGAGGGCGGGTTGGCAAGCCACCCGGACCTCGTGTCCCGACGTCCGTAGAGCCCACCCGAGGGGCACCAGGGGGAAGTAGTGGGAGGGCCACGCCCAGGTGGTCAGGAGTACGCGCACGAGCGGGCCTTTCGTTGTGCCTCGTGCCCGCTGAGCGGACGGGCCGGTTCGCGGACACGGCTCACTCGGTGGAGCTCACCGCGTGGGCCGCGCCGTGTCGTCCGCCTGGTTCCGGGCCCGTGCGTGCTGGGGCCCGGGAGGCCAGGCGGACGGCCATGGTGGGGGAAGCGTCAGCAGCCGCACGAGGAGCAGCAGCAGGAGCACATGATGGCGCTGGGGTCCTCGTCCGCCTCCGGGGCCGGAGCGAAGAGGTCGTCGACCGTGATCTCCTCCAGGTCGGCCAGGTCGGAGGCGAGGAGCGTGGCTTCGGACAAGGTGTCCTCCTGGAAATCGTGTATGGAACAGGTGGGTTTGCCCCTTGTGCAGGTTTTCCCATTCCAGTGTCACGAGCGAGAGGGCACGCGTCATCGAACCCGGGTATGAAATTTCGATACCGATGTGCGTCGGGTGTTCGGGCAGTTCTGCGGAACGAATCAGTGCAAAGTTTGAGGAAATATTCCAACCTCCGACTGAAGAAAAAGGGTCGTCCCACTGGCAGTGTGGGGTCGACATGACCACCGCCCCCAAAGGGTCGAACCTGCAACCCCGAGGACCGATGCCAAAACCCCTGACGGGCGTGCGCCCACGCCTTCGACCGGACGTCTTCTTCACCCTCTCGGAGGACGGAGAACACACCCTCGTCGTCCGAGGCGAGGAGGTGACGCGGCTCAGGGGCGCCGCCCCCCACGCGTGGCTGCGCAAACTGGCGCCCCACCTCGACGGGCGCCACACCGTGGGCGATCTGGTCGGCTTCCTGCCCGAGGACCGCCGGGTCATGGCCCTCCGTTTGGTCGACGCCCTGGAGCGCTCCGGCGCCCTGCGTGACCTGTCCAGAGACGAGGAGCACGGGCTCTCTGAGGAGGAGCTGTCCACCTACGCCGCCGAGATCGCCTTCGTCGAGGCCTTCCGCGATTCCCCCGCACGACGCTTCGAACGCTATCGGGAGGCGCGGATGCTCGTCCTGGCTCCGGTGGCGATGTGCTCGGTGTTCGCCGCTGCGGCCCTCCAGACCGGAGTGCGGACCGTCACGGCGGCCTCCACCGGCAGTACCGGTGGGCGCGGCGCGCCCGCTCCGGAGACGATCGACGCGGCGACCCGCGACGCCCGACAGAGCTGGGAGTGGGCGGGGACGCCCGACGCGGACGCTCTGGCGGCGCTGGTCTGCCGACACGACGCGGTCCTGTGCGTCGGTGACCGCCTGGACGGCTGCCTCGCACCGGAGTTGGAGGCGTGCTGCGAGCAGCAGGGCGTCCCCCTGGTACACGTGCTCACGCTCCACGACGAGGCGTGGATCGGCCACCTCGGGGTAGCGGAGCCTTCGTCCGCGCGTTGGTTCGACCTCGCCGCCCGGCTGGAGGCGGCCGGGCGCCAGGCCGACCGGGACACCAGCGGTTCCCTCCTGACCGGGCCGGTCCCGGGCATCATCGCCAACCACGCCGTTTTCGCCCACTTCGACCGCTTCACCGGAGTGACCGATCCGTTCCGGACCCCCTCGGTCCTGCGCGTCGACCTGGAGACGCTGGAGACCAGCGTCCACCGGCTGTTCGTCTCCGCGCCGGAACCGACCGGTCTTCCGGACGGTGACTGGTACCCCGCCGAACCGCCGGGTGACGGCGATGCGGTGGACGAGGACACGGTGACGGACGACGTCCTCGGTCCCGTCCGCGACCTCGGTGAACGGGACCACTCGCAGTTCCCGCTCCGGGTGGCCTGTGCAACCGTTGCCCCCTCCGGGGCTCCCGCGTTGACGCTGCGCGGAGCCGCTCTGGACTACCCGACCGCGCACGGACGCGCGCTGCGGTTCGCCCTGGAGGCCTATGCCGCCAGCGCTCCGGCCCCCCGGGATGAGGGGGGCGCTGTCGCGTTCGGGGCCCGCTCCCTGAGGGATGGCGGTGTCAGCGAACTGCCCGCGTCCGAGGTCCTTGCTTCCGACCCGGCGGCCGAGGGCGCGCTCCTCGGCGTGGCGTCCGGTGCCACGATCGGCGAGGCGGTCGAGCAAGGGCTCCTGGCGCACTACCTCGACCTGTCGCTGCGGCTCGGCCACGACGCCGACGCGCCCACCGTCGACATCACGGCGCTGGATCTGACGGAGGACGGCGACCGCCTCCGCTCGCTGCTCGGGGCCGGCCGGGGGGTCCTCGTCCGCAACGTCACACGCATCCCTGGCGCGGTGGCCCTGTCCTTCACCTCGGCCGAGGGGACGACCCTGTATCGCGCCGGCCTGTCCACGGCCGAGGCCGTCGAGTCCGGTCTGGAAGCACTAGTCCTTCACGGCCAGAGCTCTCCGTGGTACCGGTCGGTTCCCGCGTACGTGCCCGCCCCGGATGTGTCGGCCTCCTCTCGCGAGGAACGTGTCGACCGCGTCGTCACCGCGGTCTCCGGGGCCGGGTACCACCCCCGCGTGGTGGGCCTGGGCCACGCCTCCGAGATCCACCCGGTCCTTCCCTCCATCGTCAGGGTGGTACTCCATGCGGACTGACCGTTCCTCCTGCGGGCGCCGTGTCGGGCTGGTCGGCAGCACGGACCTCGCGTCCCGGATCGCCGCCGTCCTGGACTCATCGGCCGCCGAGGCGGTCCTCCTTGCCCCCGGCCGTCCGGACCACGGGGTCGAAGGCCTGTCCGCCGTCGTCCACGTCTCCGCGACGCCGGACGAGGAGCCCCCCGGACCGGCCAGGGCCGCCTGCACCCGTGCGGACGTACCCTGGTACTCGGTTCGGCCCGCGCACGACGGCGTCCACGCCGGACCTCTCAGCGTGCCCGGGCGGCCGGGATGCGAGCGGTGCGCGGTCGAACGGCACCGCCGCGCCGACCGCTACTCTGCCCACCGCGCCGACGCGGTCCGCCACGATGGCGAACCGGCACGACTGCCCGCCGCACCGCTCATGTCCGGATCGGCCGACACCGTCGCCCGTGTGGTCGTCCACGACGTCCTCTCCCGCCTCGACCGTTCCCCGGTAGACGCCGCGGACGGTTTTTCCGTCGGCGCCACGCGCTCCTTTCTGCGGATGGGGCTGGATGGGCTCGCCACGAGCAGGCACCGGTTCCTCCCCGACCCCGAGTGCACCGTCTGCGGTGGGCTGCCCGATGACGGTCCCGGCGGTACTCCGCCAGGCACGCAGCCCGTCCCCAAGCGGGGGCCGCGCCAGTACAGGGTCCGCGACGTCACCGCCTCCCACACCGAGCTCCTCTCCACCTACGTCGACGCGCGCGCGGGGTTCGTCAGATCGCTGCGCCTCGACCACGGCGGCCCGCTGGTCCGCGCCATGGCTCAGCTCAGCTCTTCCCGGGGACACGAGGCCCAACAGGGCTGGGGGCGCGGGACCAGCGCCCTGGGCAGCAGGGTCACCGCCGTCTTGGAGGCGCTGGAGCGGTTCGGCGGGGAGCGTCCCGGCGGACGTAGAACGGTCGTCCGCGCGGCCTACGAGGATGTGGCCGACCAGGCCCTGGACCCGCGCACCCTCGGCCTCTACCCCGAAGAGCGTTACGCCGGGGCCGACCTGCCCTTCGCCCGTTACCGCGAGGACCTCGTCCTGCCCTGGGTCTGGGGCCGTTCCCTCACCCGTGGCGAACCGGTCCTGGTGCCCGAGCGTTACGCCTATTACGCGGCGCACTCGCACGAGGAGCCGAGGTTCGTCTACGAGGTGTCCAACGGCTGCGCGCTCGGCGGTTGCCCGGAGGAGGCTGTCCTCCACGGCCTCCTGGAGGTGGCCGAGAGGGACGCCTTCCTGATGACCTGGTACGCCAGGCTGCCGGTCCCGCGCCTGGACGTCTCCTCCCTGCGCGATCCCGTGGCCCCCATGCTCGTCGAGCACCTTCAGCGGGAGACAGGCTATGACATCACCCTTTACTGCCCGACGATGGAGCAGCGCATTCCCTGTTTTTGGGCCATGGCGGTGGACCGGGCTGGTGATCCGCTCCGTCCCCGGACGCTGTGCGTGGGCGGGTCCTCACTGGCCCCCGAGCTGGGCGTGCGCAATGTGCTCTTCGAACTCTCCCACCTCCTGGAACGGCGCAAGATCTATGACGCCGACGCCAGGGAGCGCGCTGCAGCGATGGTCCGCGAACCCGACCTGGTCCGCGTCATGGACGACCACTCGCTCCTGTACTGCCACGAGGACGCCTTCTACCGATTCGGCTTCCTGACCGGCTCCGACCGCGTCGTGAGCCTGGACGAGCTCAACGCGCACTGCGCCGTGCCCGCTCACGAGGACCTTGCCGAGGACCTCGCGGAATTGGTCCGCCGCTACGAGGAGAGCGGCTTGGAGGTGATCGCCGTGGACCAGACCGCTCCCGAGCACGCCGCCGGAGGGTTCACCTGCGTCAAGGTCATCGTCCCCGGCGCCCTTCCCATGACTTTCGGACACCGCAACCGCCGCACCGACGGTCTGCCCAGGCTCGGTACCGTCCCGGCCACCCTCGGATACCGGGAAGGCGCACTCGTCCCGGAGGACGTAAACCCCCACCCGCACCCGTTCCCGTGAGCGCGGCACCACGCCCCGGCACGGCGGGACCGGGCGAGCGGTTCTGGTGGCGGTCCCTGCACGACACCGCGCGTATGATCGCGGACTCGGGCGGGGGCCGGGAGGGCACGGTTGACGAGCCGCCCCGCGTCAAGGCCCACCGAGGCCGACCGAGGATCCCTCTGCCCGCGCCGCCCCGGAGCCTGGGCGGCCTCCGCGACGGGTTTCCCCCTGCGCCGAGGTCCGGAGCGGCCGTTCCCGGAGCACCGAGGGGTCTGGGACGCGCCAGGATCGCGGCGCTGGGGCACTACACCTGCGGACTGTCGCGCATGGAGCTCGGTCCCTCCGCGCGGTGGCCCTACCACCGCTACACGCCCTCGGCGCGCTGTTTCTTCCCCACCGAGTTCTCCTGCTGGACACCTGGGACTGATGACCTGCGCGCGGGAACATACGCCTTCGATCCCGCCCACCACGCGCTCGTGGAGGTCGGCGCGGACGACCCTTCCGCGCTGTCCGCGGCACTCGCGACCGATCTTTCCTGTGTGTCAGGAGTGGTCGTCCTGGCCTCCGTCTTCTGGCGGACGGCGTTTCGCTACGGTTCCTACGCCTACCGCCTGTGCGCGCAGGAGGCGGGCATGGTGGCGGGAGGACTCCTCATGGTCTCAGGGACGCTCGGTCTCCGGGGACGCGTTCACCACGGCTTCGACGTCCCCGCGGTGGCGCGGATCCTGGGTGTCGAGCCCCCGGATGAGGCCCCCATGCTCGCCGTCGTTCTGGGGGAGTCCGTTCCCCGCGCCGCCGGCGCCCCCGCCGTGTTCCCTGTCGTGGACGGGCCTCACCCCGTGTCCGGGCGTTCCGGTAACGACACGCCCCGGATCGACCCCGACCGCCTCGGCGAACTGGTCGGGATCCAACGGGCCGACCACGGCGGGGACGGACCCGGGCACCACCGGCTGCCGGGTGTGCCGGGGGACGCGCCCGTGAGCGGTGCGCCCGGACCGGACCTCTCCGCCACCTTGCGCGACCGCCGCTCGGGAGGGCGCGCCTTCGTCCCGGAGGACAGGCCCTTGCCGGACGGGGCACTCGAACGGGTCCTCGCACACGCCCTCTACACCCATCCCTCCGACCTCGTGCCGGAGGGTTCCGGTCCACCCGTGGACGTGCGTGTGCACGCCCGTCGGATCACCGGATCTCGCGCGGGAGTGTACACGTGGCGCGGTGGCGTCCTGGAGTCCTCCGCCCCGGCCGGAGGTGAGGGAATGGACCGGGCGGTGCCCCCGGCCAACGTCGACCACCGCGCGGCGCCGTGCTCGGTCTTTCTGTCGGTCGACCGAGCCCTGGGCCAGCGCGTCCTGGGGGAACGGGCGTTCCGGGCCCTGAATCAGGAGGCGGGCATCGTCGCGCAGCGGGTCTGCGTCGGGGCCGCGGCCGAGGGACTGGCCGCCCGTGTGCACAACGGGTACCGCGCTCGGGAGACGGCCGCCGCCCTCGGTCTCGGCGAGGGCGAGGAGGTGCTGTTCCAGATCATCCTGGGCCGGGGGAGACCGACCGACACCTACGAGATGGACATCGTCCGCGGGGGAGAGCAGTGAACGACGACGGGAGGCCGGCCCTGCCGGGAGGAGACACCGGAGCTCCGACCTCGCCGGTGAGGACCTACCTCGACGGCGCGCACCACCCGCCGGAACGCGCCGTGGCCCTGCCCGGCAACCTTCCGGAGGCGTACAAACGCTACCCGTCGTCTCTGCGCGCGCCCCTGGGCGACGGAGAGGTCGGAGCGCTCCTTCGATGGACCAACGGATTGGTTCGGATGCGGTGGCTGGGCGGAGTGCCCCCCGCCGGGGCGGGACAGGGCACGCCCGTGCTCACACCCGGACGCCCTGCGCCGTCGTCGGGCGCCCGCTACCCCGTCGAGGTGTACGCGGCCGTTCCGGACACGGGTTCCCTCCCCGCAGGTCTCTACCACTACGACCCGGCCCACCACGCCGCCGACCGCCTGCGTTCGGGCGACGGGAGGAGCGCGCTCCTGGCCTGCCTCGCCGAACCGCCGGAGGGCGCACCGGAGTACGTTCTGGTCCTCACGACGGTCTTCTGGCGCAACGCTGTCAAGTACGGCGCGTTCGGGTACCGCCTCCAGAACCTGGACACGGGGGTGGTCGCCCGCCAGGCGCTGGTCGCCGCCGCGCGCTTCGGTCACCCGGGCCGCCTACACCTGCGCTTCGACGACACGGAGTTGAACCGGATCCTGGGGCTGCACGCGTTCGAGGAGAGCGCCGTCGCCGTCGTGACCCTCGGCCACGATTCCCGGACGGACAGCGCCGGCTACCACACCGCGGACTGGTCCGGCCGCGTGCCACTGCAGCTGTCCGAGGCCACGGCGATCGACAGGGTGCCCCATCTGACGGACATGGCAGCGTTGCACGCGGCATCGCTGTGGCGGTCGGCCTCTGAGGGACGCGCCCCGGCGGACGCGTCGCCGCGGCGCCCCGCCGCGGCCGTCGGTTCCCCCGGCGAGCAGACCAGTGTCCCGGACGCCGTTCCGGAGACGGGCCCGGGTTCCCCGACCGTGCGGCGCACCGTCTACGGGTTCAAGTCCGCCGAGCTGGACCAGGCACGCTTCGACCGGTTGGTCCGAGCCGCCGCCCGGTCCTCGTCCGCGGACACCGACTCCGTCCTTCCCGCGCCGACACGCACCGTTTACGTGGTCCGACGGGTGGAGGGGACACCGCCGGGCGGATACGTGATCGATCCGGACACGGGCGCCCCGCGACGGACCCGTGACGGGTCGGCCGTGGAGGCGCTCGTCTCAGTGGCCAAGAGCCCGATGCTGGTCGACGAGTGCCGGTCGGCGCCCGTCACGGTGGTAGTCGCGGGAGACCTCGACTCGGGCTCCGGGGTCTTTGCCGACCGCTGGTACCGGATGCAGAACGTCCTGGCCGGGACAGTGGCTCAGAGCCACTGCCTGGCCGCGAATGAGCTGGGCCTGCACACCCATGTCCACTGCGACTTCGACGTCGCCGGGATGGATGCGGTCCTCGGCCTGCCGCCGCGCTGGAGAGCACTGGTCGTCATCACCGTCGGCGAGGCCCGCGGCGGCCGCGACGACCCGCAGGTTCGGCTGTAGCGGATCCAGGGCTGTCACCAAAGGGATTGGGAGAGTCAATGTACGACGTGATCGTGGTCGGAGCCCGGTGCGCCGGGTCGCCCACGGCGATGCTGCTGGCGCGGCAGGGGCGCCGCGTCCTGCTGCTCGACAGCGCCGACTTCCCCAGCGACACGATGTCCACCCACCACGTTCACCGGCCGGGGCTGGAGCTCCTCCGCGAATGGGGGCTGCTCGACCGCCTGCTGGACACCGGCTGCCCCCCGGTCACACGGATCGTCTACCAGGTGGAGGGCGTCCGGCTGGAGGGCGGGGTACTGCCGTCCGAGGGCATCAGCGCGACCTACGCTCCGCGACGGCGCGTCCTGGACCAGCTCCTCGTGGAGGCGGCCGTGGAGGCGGGAGCCGAGTTCCGTCCGCGCAGCCGCGTCACCGGGCTGCTCTGGGACGGGGACCGGGTGGTGGGCGTCCGCCACCGCTCCGCGGACGGGGGAACCGAAGAGGTCCGCGCGCGCCTCGTCGTCGGCGCGGACGGGATGAGGTCGACCGTCGCGCGCCGTGCGGGCGCCGTGATGGAGACCGAGGACCCCACATTGAACTGCGCGTACTACACCTATTGGGAGGGCGTCACCGGGGATCTGGAGCTGTACCACCGATCATCCAGGTTCGTGGGAGCGATGCCCACGCATGACGGAGCGGCCCTCGTCGTGTGCTACTTCCCCCAGGAGCAGTACGACGAGGTCCGTCGCGACTCGCTCGCCTTCTACCTGGAGTCCGTCCGCACCACCGCGCCCGAGCTCTGGGAACGGATGTCCGGTTCCCGCAGGACCGAGCGGCTGTGGGGGACGGGCGCACAGCTCAACTTCTTCCGCGAACCCTACGGGGAGGGCTGGGCGCTCATCGGGGACGCCGGACACCACAAGGACTCGATGACCGGCACCGGTATCAGCGACGCCCTGGAACAGGCCGACCTCCTGGCCCGTCTCGTCGGCCCCCACCTGCGCGACGACGCCAAGCTGGGCTCCGCCCTGGAGGAGTTCGCGGTCGAACGGCGCCGGCTTCTCGACCCGAGGTACGCGGTGACGCTGGAGAGCGCCCGGCTCTCCCAGGCGTACGAGCGGATGGAGGAGTTGCGCTGGATCAGCCAGGACCCGGACTCGACCAACCTCTTCCTGGCCATCGCGCTGTGGATGGTTCGGCAGGAGGACCTCCCGGAGTGGATGCGGGAGCGGACCGACGGCGGAGGGGAGCACCGGTGAGGCCCCGACAGACGGACACCGGGGCCGGGGGCACCTCACCCGGGGTGGGATCGTTCCCCGCATCCACATCCCCCCTCCCCGAGCCCTCCGAGAGCATCCTTTCCACGAGCCGCTTCCATACGTGGATGGCCGCTCACCGGGCCGAACAGACCCAGGACGTCCAGCGGATCCCCTTCTCCGACCTGTTCGGATGGGACTTCGTCCCCGGATCCGGGGATCTCGCCCACGAGAGCGGGCGCTTCTTCCGGATCGAGGGCGTCCGGGTCGAGGACGACGGCGGACCGGTCCGGACCTGGACCCAACCCATCATCCGGCAGCCCGAGATCGGCATCCTGGGCATCGCCGTCCATGAGGTCGGCGGCACCACGCGCTGCCTGATGCAGGCCAAGGCCGAACCGGGCAACGTCAACGGGGTACAGCTCGCGCCCACCGTTCAGGCGACACACAGCAACTACACCCGCGTGCACGGAGGATCCCCCGTCCCCTACCTCGACCTGTTTCAGGATCCGCCCGAAGACCGCGTCGTCGCCGACTCCCTCCAGTCGGAGCCGGGAACTTGGTTCGACCGTAAGCGCAACCGGCACATGATCGTCAGGGTCGGCCCCGAGGTGGAGGCCCTGCCGGGCTTCTGCTGGCTCACCGTGGAACAGCTCCAGGAGCTCATCGCGGTGGACCATCTGCTGAACATGACCACGCGCACGGTGATGTCCTGTCTTCCGCACGAGTGGGGGACAGCGCCGCCCGAGGACGTGGACCGGGTCCACCGCTGGCTCGTTCGGCGGCGCTGTGAACGCGACCTGCGTACCCGGTACGTGCCCCTGAGCGAGATGGAGGGGTGGAGGCGCTCGGCGGACGCCATCTCCCACGACACCGGCGCCTACTTCAGCGTGGTCGCAGTCTCGGTCAGGTCCGCCAGCCGCGAGGTCCCCGGATGGAGTCAGCCCTTGATCCAGGGGCATGGTCTGGGCGTGGCTGCCCTGTTCACGCGCCGGATCGACGGTGTTCCGCACGCTCTGATGCACGCTCGCGCAGAACCCGGTTTCCTCACCGGTGCCGAACTGGGGCCGACGGTGCAGTGCGAGCCGGGCGCGCAGGAGCTGTTGCCGCCGGAGCACCGGTCGCCGTTTCTGCACGCGGTGCTCAACGCCTCATCCGACCGCGTGCGCTTCGACACCGAACTCTCCGAGGAGGGCGGTCGGTTCCTGAACACTCACACCAGGTACGTCATCGTCGACGCGGACGGCGACGTGCGGGAGTGGGAGCGACCGGGGTACCGCTGGGTGTCGGTGCGCGAGATCGCCGCGCTCATGAGGGAGGGGTTCCGCGTCAACATGCAGGCACGGACCCTCGTCGCGGCGTGGAGGGGACGCTGGTGAACGACCATGTCCGCTTCGGACTCCTAGGCTGCGCCTCCATCGCCCGTAGGCGCACGCTGCCCGCGATGCTCGAAGCGCCAGGAGTCCGCGTCGCCGCGGTCGCGTCCCGGAGCCCGGACCGGGCATCCCGTCTCGCCGGTGAGTTCGGTGGCCGCCCCCTGGGGTACGAGGAGCTTCTCGCGGCTCCTGACGTCGACGCCGTGTACGTGCCGGTGCCCGTCGGTGTGCGCGCGGCGTGGGCCCGCGCCGCGTTGGACGCGGGAAAGCACGTCCTGGTGGAGAAACCGTTGGCGGGAAACACCGATGAGGCTCGCGACCTGATGGAGCGGGCCACCGCGTGCGGCCTGCTGCTGCGGGAGAACTTCATGTTCCTCCACCATCACCAGCACGCGAAGGCCGCGCGATGGGTCTCCCCGGACGGGGCCGGTGCGCTCCGTTCGGTCCAAGGTACCTTCTGCATCCCGCCCCTGCCCGACAGCGACATCCGCTACCGCGCCGATCTCGGCGGTGGCGCGCTGGGGGACCTGGGCGTCTACCCGATCCGGGCGGCCCAGCTGTTCCTCGGGGACGGGCTCCGGGTGGCCGGAGCGGTGCTGCGCGAGGATCCGAGGCTGGGCGTGGACCTTTCCGGACAGGCGCTCCTGGTGTCGGACGGCGGTGTTCCCGCCACCGTCCGGTTCGGCATGGAACACTCCTATTCCTGCCGGTACGAACTGTGGGGAGAGTGGGCACGGCTCGTTCTCGACCGGGCCTTCACTCCGCCGGACGATCACCAACCCGTCTTGCGTGTCGAGGACCAGGGCGGGGTCCGGCGGTACGGCCTCGCACCCGACCGGCAGTTCGTCCGGGCGGTCGGCTCGTTCGCCGGGGCCGTGTTGGCGGGCGAACACGCAGGCTCACCCGACCAGGTCCCGCGGTTGGCGTCGGCACTGCGCAACGTCCAACTCGTGGACGAGATCCGGCACGTCGCCGTGCGCGTCCCCTCCGACCCAGGATGAGCGGTCCTCGGCGGCGTGCACGGTCCCGGTGGTCAGGCTGAGCGCGCCACCAACAGCCGGTGCCCCGTCCCGCCCAGGGAACGGGAACCGCTCTCCACCGCCAGTCCCGCGTCGGACAGCAGCTCCGTCAGTTCGGTCTCTGTGCGTTCCCTGCCGGAGGTGGTCACCAGCAGATTGACGTCACTGATCGCCAGGTAGGGGTCGAGACCGGACCTCGTCGTCTCGGGAGCCAGGAGCTCGACCACCAGGACGACCGCGTCGTCCGGCATCGCCGCCCGTACGTTGCGCAGGATCGCGCGGCACCGCTCGTCGTCCCAGTCGTGGAGGACGCTCTTGAGGACGTAGGCGTCGGCCGCCGGCGGCGCCGCGGCGAGGAAGTCCGTGTGGAGGACCTCGCACCGGTCGGCGGCACCGGCCCGGTTGAGGACCTCAGCGGCCTCGGTGGTCCCGTCCGCGGTGTCGAGGAGTACGCCCCGCGTGCCGGGCGCCGACGACAGGATGACCGACAGCAGGGTGCCGTTCCCGCCGCCCACGTCCACGACGGTGTGGTGGGCCGTGAAGTCGTGCGCCGCAGCCAGCGCCGCCGCCTCCTGCGCGGTGCCGAGCGACATCGCCCGGTGGAACATAGTGTTGAGCTCAGGAGAGGCGCTGAAGTGCGTGAACATGTCGACGCCGTGGGTGTGCTCGAACGCGGACTCCCCCGTCCGTACGCTGTGCTCCAGTGACCCCCACGCGTGCCAGACGGCGTCGTCGAAGTAGGTCAGTAGGAAGGGGCGGACACTGCCGGGCACGTCCGCGCGCAGCAGGTGGCTCTGCGGGGTCAGCTCGAACCGTCCCTGTTCCGTCTCCCGAACCAGGCCGAGCATGGTCGACGCGCGGAGCAAGCGCTCCAGCGCCCCGGCGTCGGCATCGACGGCGACGGCCAGCTCGGCGCCGTCGCGCGGTTCTTCGGCGAGGCGGTCGGCCAGGCCGAGCCGGGTGAAAACGTGCAGCATCTGCGCCGACATGTAGCCGAAGGCGATGCCGAACAAGGGGAGGGACGGAGCGCCCTCCGGGACAGCGGTCTCTTGAGTGTGTTCGGCGGTCAACGTCGTCCTTCCTGGGTGTGGGGGTCGGGGCCCGGGGCGGCCGACGACCGCGGAGGCCGCGACGCGGGGTGGCGCAGGCCGATCTCGTAGGCGAAGATCGCCGCCTGGGTCCGGTCGCGGAGGTTCAGCTTGCGGCACAGGTGGTACAGGTGCGACTTGACGGTGGCCACGCTCAGGGAGAGTTTCGTGGCGATGCACTGATTGGTGAGGCCCCCGGAGACCAACAGGAGGACGTCCGTCTCCCGGGTGGTCAGGCGGGTGAGTCCGCCCGCCGGGGCTTCGGGGCCCCGGGAAACGTGCGGAGCCTCGAACGCTTGGCGCATCAGCCGTACCGCCGACGGGACCGCCAGTACGCACGCCCCGGCGTCGGTCGCGCGGACCGCGTCGGTCAACTGCTCGACGGGGGCGTCCTCCGACAGGACGCCCCAGGCCCCCTCCCGCAGGACATCGGTCGCCCCCTCAGCGTCGTCGGAGCGCACCAGGACGAGTACCCGGGGAGTCCTCTCGTCGCCGTGGCTCCGCACGGCCCGCGCGATCCGGGCGCCGTCCATGGACGGGGGCTCGTGGAGCACGAGCAGCACGGAGGGGGACAGGCTGAAGGCCCGTACGACGCCTGTGGCGGTGTCGGTGGCCTCGCCGGCCACGCGGATGCGCGTTCCGTCGCCCGCAACGGCGGCCAGGCCACGCAGGGCGAGGGTGCGCGCGGCGCAGATGATGATGTCGATGGGGTCTGGTGGGACGGCAGCGGACTGCTCCTGTGCAACGGCGCCGTCCGCTGCCTCGGTTCCAAGGGACGACGCCTGGACCGGCACTGTGTGAGACGTCATGTGACTGGATTCCGGTTCTCTTCTGTTCGGATGGATCAGACCGCTTCCGCGGCGTAGCCGTCGGCGGCCGCGGCCGCCGACGGCAGGTGGTCTTCCAGGGCAGTGGCCGCCCCGGCGGCACCGCCGGCCGCGATGATTTCCCGGCACATGTCCTGGACACGTCGTCGGATTTTCGTGTCGTCGGCGACCGCCTCGACGGTGGCGCGCAGACGGGAGAAGTCGATGTCCGTGCGGTCGACCCGGGCGCCGAGACCCAGGGCCACCAGCCGGTCGGCCGCGGCGCTCTGCTCGGCCATCTGGGGGACGGCTACGACGGGTACTCCGAGGGAGAGGCTCTCCATCACCGTCCCCATCCCCCCGTGGTTGACGAAGACGTCGGTGTGCCGCAGCACCTCCAGGTGGGGGGCGAACCGGTGCGCCTCGACGTTGGGCGGAAGCGGTCCGAGGCTCTCGGGATCGACACCGTCGCCCAGGGTGATGACGACGTGTCGGTCCTGTTCGGCGAGGGCCGCCGCGCATGCTCGGAAGAAATCCGGCTGGGCGTTGAACGACGTGCCCAGGGAGACGAGGACGACGCGGGTGCCGTCCCGGGGAGGGGACCACGAACCCAGGAACGCGCGCGGTCCTGGGCACGGTCCGGCGAAGTGGACCTCGTCGCCGAAGGAGCCGCCGTCGAACTGGAAGGACCGGGGGAGGAAGGCGATGGACGGGCCGGTGCCGCCGAAGAGGAACTCCTCCGGGAGCAGGTCGACCCCGGTGCGTGCGATCAGATGTGTCATGGCGCCGTACGCCCTCACCATGTCCGGGTGGTGGGGGTCGAAGTCGGTGTACTCACCCAGTGACCACCGCTCCCGGGTCTGGACGAACGTGGCATGGCTGCGGACCGACGGGACGTTCCAGCGTTCGGCGAGCAAGCGCCCCGCCCAGAACGAGGGGTCGTACACGACCAGGTCCGGGGGATCATCGGTGAAGGATCGGGCGAGCTGGGGCAGGGTTGTCAGGGCTTCGGTCAGCGCGAAGCGGATCAGACGGACGAAGTCGTCGGTGCTGTAGCGGGTGGTGTCGGCGAACGGGATCACCTCGCCGTTCGGCGTGTGGGTGGTGGTCCCGTACGGCACGGGGACTGCTCCCACCTCTGTGACGCGGCCGACGAACTCCTCGGTGCAGGCGTAGGACACCCGGTGTCCACGGGAGCGCAGTTCCGCGGCGACCCCCAGGGTCGGGTCGAGGTGGCCGGAGTAGGGGATGGGTAGGAAGGCGATGTGCGCCATGGGGCCCTTTCTCGCTTCGGTGCTCTCGGGCGCGTCCACCGCGGGGTCAGGGCGGGACGGTATTTCAGGGGCGCCTCAATAGTTTCTCGACGGCGTCGGCCGCAGCGGTGGCCCCACCCGCGTTCCTGATGTGCTGGGCCATTCCAGCGGCGCGCTGACGGTAATCGGGATCACCGACGACCGTCTCCACCGCCTGGCGCAGTGAGGGCGCCGTGGCGTCGTCGCAGGCGACTCGCCGCCCCATCCCCAACTCCTCGATACGGTCCGCGTTGGCCTTGTGCTCGGCCATCTGGGGTATCGCCACCACCGGTACCCCCAGGGACAGGCTTTCCATGGAGCTGGCCATGCTGGCGTGGTTGACGAACACGTCCGCGCTCCGCAGGACCGACAGCAGATCGGGGATGAAGGGGAGCGCGAGGACGTGGTCGGGTACAGGGCCGAGGTCGTCGGGCGACAGGTTGTCGCCGACGGCCATGACGACGTTGTACGGAAGATCGCCGAACGCCTCCACACACGAGCGGAAGAACTCCGCTTGGGAGTGGTAGACCGTCCCGAGGGAAACAGCCAGAACCGGACGGCCGGGGTCGGGCGGGGACCACGGGCGGGGCAGGCCGCGGTGGTCCAGGCAGGGGCCGACGAAGTGGACGTCGGGGCCGAACGTGTCTCCCGCGAACTGGAACTCGCGGGGGAAGTAGGCCAGGGTGGGCGTGGCGCCGCCCATGAGCAGGTCCTGGGGCGCCAGGTCGACCCGCAGCCGGTCCAGGAGCCTGGTCAGCCCGAGCAGGGCCTCTTTCAGCCTGGGGTGCCCGGTGTCGAACTCCGCGTATCCGGACCGCAGCGACCAGTGCTCGTTCTCGGCGAGGGTCGGTTGGCCGCGGACGCATGGGATCCTCCAACGCGCTGCCAGGAGCGGACCCGTCCAGCAGGAGGGGTCGTGCACGACCAGGTCGGGCCGGTCGCCGTCCAGCGCGGCGGCCAACTCGGGCAGGATCGTCACGGTCTCGGTGAGCAGGCCCCGCAGCATCCGCGCGTACTCCTCCGAGGAGAACCGGCTGGAGTCGGTGAAGGAGAGCATGGTCTCCCGGAACCGGCCCATGGTGGTGGAGTAGGTGATCGGATTGGCGCCCGCTTTCTCGACCGCCGCAGCGTACTCCTCGGTCACCGCGTAGCTGACCCGGTGGCCGCGAGCCACCAGTTCCGCCACGGTGCCCAGCGTGGGATTGACGTGTCCGTGGGCCGGAATGCAGAAGAAGGCGATGTGGGAGGCGTCGTTCATCGGATACCTGTGCGGGTCGGGTTTCGCGCGGGAAGCCGTGCCTCGATGGCATCGGCGGCGGCCGGTGCACCACCGGCCTCGCGGATGAGACGGCGCATGTCACCGGCTCGTTCGCGGATCGTGGAATCTTCTGTCGCGGTGGTGACCGCGCGGCGCAGGGACTCGGACGTCACCTCCTCGGGTGCGATCCAGGTGCCCGCCCCCAGCTCAGCGAGGCGTTCGGCGGTGACGCGGTGCTCGGCCATCCGGGGAACGGCGATGACCGGCACCCCGTTGGCGAGGCCCTCCATGACGGTTCCCGTGCCCCCGTGGTTGAGGAACGCGTCCGCTGTGCGCAGGACGTCCAGGTGGGGGAGGAAGCGGTAGACCTGGACGTGTTCCGGGAGCGGCCGCAGGGCATCGAAGTCGACGCCGTCCCCGAGCGTGAAGACGACGTTCCAGGGAAGCGGCGCGAACGCCGCCACGCATGTGCGGAAGAAGTCCGGTCGGCCGTTGTACACCGTGCCCAGGGAGACCAACAGCAGGGGCCGGTCGTCGGAGGGAGAGGACCACGTGCCGAGGAAGGGCCGTTCGCGCAAGCAGGGGCCGACGAAGTGGACGTCGGGGTCGAACGTGTCGCCCGCGTTCTGGAAGGCGCGTGGAAGGTAGACCAGACAGGGCAGATCCTCCGGGAGGAGGAACGACTCGGAGTTGATCCGTGCGCCCACCCTGGTGAGGAGGCGCTGAACCGCGGTGAACACCTCGGTCAGCGCGGGATCGCGTCGGAAGTCGGTGTGGGCCGCCATGGACCAGTGCGCGTTCTCGGCCATCGTCGGGCGGCTGCCGATCGCGGGGATCTCCAGTGTGTCGGCGACGATCCGGCCGGCCCAGGAGGAGGGGTGGTCGTACACGAGCACGTCAGGGCGGTCCACGGAGAACGCGCGCGCGATCGCGGGGAGCGTGGCGACCGCCTCGGCGAGCATCGTGCGCAGGACTCGGACCAGAGCATCGGTCGTGTAGCGGTCGGGTTCCCCGAACGGAGCCACGTCACGAGCCAGGTCCAGGGAGCTGGGGCACACCACGGCGGTCGCACCCGCCTCGCGGACGCGGGCGGCGTAGTCCTCGCTGGTTGCGTAGGTGACGCGGTGACCGCGCGCGACCAGCTCGGCGACGACGGCAAGGGTGGGGTTGATGTGGCCTGATGCGGGGAGACAGGTGAAGGCGATATGAGCCATGCTCGCACTCGGTTCTCGGGGAGGGGAAGGGAGGAGAGGGGCGCGTTCACCGCGAACGGCTGAGTGCGCCTCCGTCAGAGGCGGTGGGTCGGCGGGCTCGGGGTCAGCCTGAGGCGTCTCCCTTTCCGACGTCCCCGCGCGGGCTGGTGGTCCCGTCGCCTTCGGAGGCTTCATCGCCCGGATCCTCTTCCCGGCCCGGGGTGGGCAGGTTCATTTTCTTGATGAGGAACATGAACACGAAGTAGTAGAGGAAGAAGTAGGCGACGCCCATCGCCAGGATCCATACCAGCCCGGTCGTGTTCGACTTCGTCGCGTTGATGAGCAGGTCGATCGCACCTGCCGAGAATCCGAAGCCCAGGTGGGCGTCGAGCGCGTTGAGTACCGACATCGCGACACCCGTCAGCACGATATGCACCGCGAACAGCGCGGGGGCGACGAAGAGGAACGCGTACTCGATCGGCTCGGTGATACCCGTGACGAACGCGGTCAGCGCAGCGGCGATCATGAGGCTGCCGATGTTCGAGCGCTGGGACGGATGGGCGCAGCGCCAGATCGCCAGCGCCGCACCGGGAAGACCGAACATCAGCACGGGGAAGAACCCGGACAGGAAGCCGCCCGCGGTCGGGTCACCGGCCAGGTAGCGGTTGATCTCGCCCAGGTACACGTCGCCCGTGGCCGGGTCGGTGTACTCGCCGAACAGGAACCACACGACCGAGTTGACGATGTGGTGCAGACCCAGCGGCAGCAGCAGGCGGTTGATCACGCCGTAGATGCCCGCGCCGACCGAGCCCAGCCCGATGATCCACGTCCCCAGGTCGTTGATCCACTCGCCGACTGTCGGCCAGACGAGCCCGAAGAACACGGCGAGCACGATGGCGACGGCTGCCATGAGGATCGGCACGAAGCGGCGGCCGCCGAAGAAGCCCAGCCACGTCGGCAGTTTGATCCGGTGGTAGCGCTGCCAGAGCAACGCCGTGAGGATGCCGATGACGATCCCGCCGAGGACGTCGCTCGGGTTCTTCACTCCCCAGTCGACCACGGTCTCACCCATGGCGTCGAATGCCGTGACCTGCTCGCCGATCTCGCCGCCCTGGTCGAAGAAGAGCAGCTTGGTGACGCGGTCGAACACCAGGTAGCCGACCAGGGCGGCCAGCGCGGTCGAGCCGTCCGAGCGCTTGGCGAAGCCGATGGCCACGCCGACCGCGAAGAGCAGCGGCATCGCCTGGAACAGTGAGTCACCCGCCGCGCCGATCACTCCGGAGACGGTCTCCATCCAGCCCATTCCGGGCCAGCCGGCGACACCGTCGGTGCCCAGGAGGTCGGGCTGACCCAGGCGCAGGAGGAGGGCGGCGGCGGGCAGGACCGCGATGGGCATCATCATGCTGAGGCCGAAGCGTTGCAGCACCGCCAGGGACTTGGACGAGCGCTTGGTCTTCGGAGCGGCCTTCGATCCATTGGAGGTTGAGGGTGATTTGTCCGAACTCATGGTGGGGGGTACCTCCCGTTGTTCCGCGCCCCGGGCGGGGCGCGGCCGTCAGTCGCCGTGCCGACGCGGATCCAGCCGGGAGTGCAGTTGGTAGCGGTCGGCACGGTAGGTGGACAGTGCGAGCTCCACGCACTGCCCCTTGGAGAAGCTGCGTCGCTGCATCACCAGCACCGGGCTTCCGGCGGGCAGACCCAGGAGGCGGGAGTCGGCCGAGTCGCAGATCCCGGCCTCGACAGTCTGTTCCCCCGCATCCAACAGGATGTCGAACTCGTTTTCCAGGACTTCGTAGAGGGATCGTTCGGCCAGATCGAAGATCTCCAGGCCGGGAACGAGTCCGGCGGGAATGTTGGAACGCTCCACCGCCATGGGCTCGTCGTCGGCAGTGCGCAGGCGTTCGATGTGGTGTACGAGTGTCTCGGGCTCGATGTCGAGCATGTGAGCGGTGTGCCCGCTGGCCGGGGTGACCTGGCGGATGAGCTCGCGTGCTCCGGGCTCGAAACCGCGGGCGCGCATGTCGGCGCTGTAGGAGGCCAGTTCCAGTGACATGGCGATCTTGGGCCGGGCGACGAAGGTGCCCTTGCCCGGAACGCGGTACAGCCGTCCCTCCGACACCAGCATGTCGATGGTCTGGCGGACGGTCATGCGGGAGAGACCGTAACCGGCACCGAGTTCACGTTCGGAAGGTACCGGGTCGTCCACGCCCAGGCCCTCGTCGGCGATGTGGTCCAGGAGCAGGTCGCGGAGCTGGACGTACTTGGGCTGGGGGTTGGTGGGGTCGATGGACATTGCTGTGGACGACCTTCCGGTGGTGGGCGCGGCTCTGTGGAGCGGGACCCGACTGGTATAGTCCGGACTAGACCATAGCTCCTGAGGCCTGTCAATCCGTCCGCCTCCAGGCGGTACGTACGGGAAGGGTTGCCCATGACCAGCACAACGAGCGCCATGCGTTCGGAGATCGCACAGCAGCCCGAGGCCCTGCGCCGTACCATCGCGGAACTGCTGCCCCTGCGCCCCGAGATCGAGGCCCTGGGCCGCCGCACCAAGCAGGTGCTGTTCATCGCCCGCGGTTCCTCCGACAACGCCGCGGTCTACGGCGGTTACCTGCTGCAGACCCACACGGGCCGCATGGCCACGCTCGGTTCCCCCTCCATCGCCACCACCTACGGAGCACGCGTGGACCTGTCCGGGGTCCTGGCCGTGGCCATCTCCCAGTCCGGCCGGACCGAGGAGATCGTGGAGACCATGCGCTGGGCCGCCGACTGCGGGGCCGCCACGGTCGGGATCACCAACGGCGCCGGTTCCCCCCTGGCCACCGAGGCCGACGTCGCCCTGGTCACGCAGGCCGGCAACGAGGTCTCGGTGCCCGCGACGAAGACCTACACCACCCAACTGGCCGCCCTCGCCGTCCTCGCCCTCGGCCTGGGCGCGGACCTGGACACCAGCGACCTCGATCGGGTCCCCGACGCGGTCGAGCAGCTCCTCGAGGCCCCAAGCGAACCCCTCGACGAGATCGTCGAACGTATGGCCGCGACACAGGGCGCGGTGATCTCCGGTCGTGGGACGGTCCTCTCCACCGCTCTGGAGACCGCTCTCAAACTCAAGGAGGCCTGTTACCTGCACGCCATGGGCCTGTCCACCGCCGACCTGCTCCACGGGCCCATCGCGGTCCTGGGTTCCCACACACCCACGCTGCTCATGGCGGCGCCCTCCGGTCCCGTGCTCGGGGGCACGGTCTCCCTGGCCGAGCGGGCGCGCCTGGCCGACAGCCCCGTTTTCGGTTTCGGTGGCGGCCAGGCGCTGGCAGAGGCCAGCGACGTGCATGTACCCGTCCCGGACCTGCCCGAGTGGCTCGCGCCGCTGCACCTCATCGTGCCCGCCCAGCTGCTCACCGAGAGCCTGGCCCGCCGCTCGGGCCTGGACCCCGACGTCCCCCGTGGACTCAACAAGGTCACCCAGACCGCCTGAGCCGCATGCGCCCTCATTCACGCATGCGGTCGAGCGAGTGGGCGGGGCCGGCGTAGGGCCCGCCCTGGGGGGTGTCCGGAGCGAGAGCGCCGAGGCCGATGAACGTGGCAGCGTCGTCCCGAGGAACGAAGCCCAACTGTTCCCCCTCCTCGAGGCTCCACCACCGTTCGGAGTTGCGGGAGACGGCGTAGAAGACCGCGCTGTGCGCTTCCGTTGCCATTGCCGCGTCGAAGGCCCTGAGCGCGTCCGCGTGGCTCAACCAGGTTCGGGCGTGGCGCACGTCCTCGGGACGCTCCTCGAAACTGCCGATGCGCACGCTGATGGTGCTCAGGCCGAACTTGTCCGCGTACAACCGGCACAGGCTCTCCCCGGCGACCTTGGACACCCCGTAGAACCCGTCGGGGCGTGGTGGATCGGACGGGGTGACCGTCTCCGATACCGGGTAGGAGCCGGTCACCCTGTTGCTGCTCGCGAAGACCACCCGAGAGGAACCCGCACGCCGGGCCGCCTCGAGAACGTGGTAGGTACCGACGACGTTGACGTCGGCCAGTTCGTGGAAGTCCGCCTCGTCCGGGAGGCCGCCGAGGTGGACGACCCCGGAGCACCCGCGCAGGGCCGCGACGAGCTCGGGTAGATGGCGTAGGTCGCAGTGCAGAACGCGGTCCTCGGGGCCGACCGGGGCGCACTCGGTCACGTCGAGCGAGACCGTCGGAACACCGCGCTCACTCAGGTGCGCACGCAACACACGTCCGATCCGTCCCGCCGCACCGGTCACGCACCATGTGAGTCCATTCGTCTCCATGGATCGATGGTGCGGGGGCCGGGCACGGATGTCCAACGGTGGAGAGCGCCCGGTGCACGGCCGTGGGGGATCGGTCCCCGCGGCTCTGGTGTGTGGAGCGGCTCACGCCTAAGCTTCGGTCAGGCCCGGGACGGTCCCGGGCCCCGGTGAGCACGGAGGACACATGGCGGACAAGGCGGCGGCGATCGTGGCCGGCCTGGGCGGAGCAGGCAACATCGAGGACGTCGAGGCCTGCATCACGCGTTTGCGCACCGAGGTCGGCGATCCCGCGCTGGTCAGCGAGAACGACCTCAAAGCTGCCGGGGCGCACGGTGTGCTGACCTCGGGGTCGGTCGTGCAGGTGGTGGTCGGGCCGGAGGCCGACACGCTCGCCGACGACATCCAGGACCTCTTGGAATGACTTCTGCGGGCGCCTCCCCGAGAAACGGGCCCTTGGTCACTTTCGGTCCGCCGAATCAGGATGAAGCGCTGTTTCGTGGGAAGGCCGTTGCCATGTCAGAAGCCATCGACACCCTGAGCGTGCTCTCTCCCGTCTCCGGCACCGCGATGACCCTCGATTCCGTCCCCGACCCCACTTTCTCCGCGGGGATGGTCGGACCCGGGGTGGCGATCCATCCGGAGCCCGGGCAGGAGGGCGGACAGGAACGGAAACAGGAAGCGGTCGCGCCCATCGCGGGCACGCTCGTCAAACTCCACCCCCACGCCTTCGTGGTCATGGCCCCCGACGGCAGTCGTGGTGTCCTCGTCCACCTGGGCATCGACACCGTGCAGCTGGCCGGTGAGGGTTTCGACCTCATGGCCACGCAGGGGGAACGGGTCGAGGCCGGGGCCCCGGTCATCCGGTGGTCCCCGGGCACCGTGGCCACGGCAGGAAAACCCTCTGTCGTACCCGTGGTCGCCCTCGACGCCTCCGCCGGCGCGCTCACCGAGGAGGCCCGCGGCGCCGTCGTGCACGGGGACCCCCTCTTCGTTTGGGGGCGAGGGACGACACGCACCGAATGAGGCCCCCGATGCGGTGGGCCAACGGGTAGTCTCCGGCGTCGAACCCAGCCCGTCGCCGGAGATGATCCCTGCTCATGAGACCGACCTTTCCGTACACCTTGATCGCGGCCAGCACGGCATTCCTGCTCGCCCTCACCGCGTGCACGAACGAGGAGGTGGGTTCCTCGCAGGAGGACACCGAAGACCAGCCTTCCGAAGCCGAGTCCTTCGAGCCGGTCCAGGCACCCGAGATCCTTGCCGACATGAACTTGGACGAGAAGATCGGCCAACTTCTCGTTCTCACCGCCCAGGGGACCTCGGCGGAGGAGAACGCCCAGATGATCGAGTCGTACAGCCCCGGCGGGATCATCTATTTCGACGCCAACCTGAACGAGGTCGAACAGATCGCCCAGATGTCGGCCGGGGTCCAGGAGACGGCCGCCGAGACCGGTCAGGGGGTGCCGTTGCTCATCGGTATCGACCAGGAACAGGGCCTGGTCTCCCGCTTGCCCGTGGGGACCCGTTTCCCCGACGCGATGGCCGTCGGTGCGGGCCGTGACACCGAGCTGGCCGAGCTGCGGGCCTCGACCACCGCCGAGGAGCTCGCGGCCCTGGGGATCAACCTCAACTACGCTCCCGACGCCGACGTCAACACCAACCCGGACAACCCGGTCATCGGTAACAGGTCCTTCGGGTCCGACCCCGACCTGGTCTCGGAGATGGTGCTGGCTGAGTCCGAGGCCTACGCCGAACACGGTGTGGTCCCCGTGCCCAAGCACTTCCCCGGTCACGGCGACACCGACGTCGACAGCCACACCGGACTGCCCGTCATCGAGCTGCCGCGTGACCAGTGGGAGGAGGAACACCTGCCGCCCTTCCGCGCCGCGGTGGACGCCGGCGTGGACGCGATCATGACCGCGCACGTGCTCATGCCGGAGCTGGAAGGCGGGGACACCACCGACCCGGCCACGCTCTCGCCCACCATCATCGACGGCATCCTGCGTGAGGAACTGGGTTTCGACGGCGTGGTCACCACCGACGCCCTCAACATGGAGGGTGTGCGCCAGGAGCACTCCGACGAGGAGATCGCCGTACGCGTCGTGGAGGCCGGTGTCGACCAGCTCCTCATGCCCGCCGATCCCGGTGCAGCCGTCGACGGCATCCGCGCGGCCGTGGACGAGGGCCGACTGACCGAGGAGCGCATCGACGAGTCCGTCCTGCGCATCCTCACCCTCAAGGAGAAGCACGGCGTCCTGGACGCCGAACCCGTCGACCCGTCGGCCGCAGCCGAGACCGTGGGCAGCTCCGAGAACGCCGAGGCCGCCCAACGCGTGGCCGACGCGTCCGTGACCATGCTGCGCAACGAGGGAGACCTCCTGCCCTTGTCGGAGGACCAGAGCGTGAGCGTCAGCGGCGTCGGCGCCGAGGAGATCACCGAGGCCCTCACCGACCTGGGTGTCACCGTCACTGACAATGCTCCGGACGTGGCCGTGGTCGGCACCGACGGCGCCCGTGGGTCCGAGGAACAGCAGCAGGCGGTGGAGTCGGCGGGCGCGGACGGTACCCCGGTCGTGGTCGTCTCCCAGGGCGTGCCCTACGACCTGGAGGCCTTCCCCGACGTCGACGGTTTCCTGGCCCTCTACTCCGCGGTGGGGGTCTCCCGGGTCGCCGCCGCCAAGGCCGTCGCCGGCGAGATCGAGACCCAGGGTGCCCTGCCCGTGTCCGTCCCGGACGCGGACGCGGAGTTCGGGGCCGGTCTCTGACCTGGGTTGAGACGGGCGGGGAACGGGAAGAACCGTGCCCCGCCCGGCCCCTCGGGCAGCCGAGCGATCGGGCGGTGGACCGGCACCGAACGACGTGAGGAGGGACCGGATGGGCACCACCCGACGAGGTGTCATCTGTGACTGGGCGGGGGTGCTCACCTCGCCGCTGGCCGACAGCATCCGCGCGTGGCTGCACGAGGACCGGCTCGACCCGGACCATTACCACGAGGTCATGCGCCCCTACTTCGACGGGAGCCTGGCCGACGCCAACCCGGTGCACGCCCTCGAACGCGGCGAGATCGAGACCGGCGCCTTCGAACGCGACCTCGCCCTGCTGCTGCGCCGGACCGACGGCCGTCCCATCAGTTCCGAAGGGCTCATCCAGCGGATGTTCGCCCGGTTCCACCCGGTGCACGACATGTACGAGGCGCTGCGCACGGTGCGCCACGGCGGTAGCAGCACGGCACTGCTGTCCAACTCGTGGGGCAACGGATATCCCCGGTCACACTTCGACACCACATTCGACGAGGTGGTCATCTCCGGCGAGGTCGGCATGCGCAAACCCGAGGAGCGCATCTACCTGCACACGTGCGAGCGCTTGGGTCTGCGCCCGCAGGACTGTGTGTTCATCGACGACCTGGAACGCAACGTCCGTACCGCCGAGGGTCTGGGCATGGCCGGGATCCTGCACACCGACACCGCTTCCACCCGACAGTCCCTCGACCTGTTCCTGGCCGCCGACCCGGTCTAGGTACGGTGCCCCGGGGCCCGGGGACCCTGGCAGACTCGGAGGAACGTCCCCGTCACCGTTCCGGAGCAGCGCATGTACGTCTTCCTGCCCAGCACCGTCCCCGCCCTCGCGGCAGTTCTCGCCGAGAGGCGCGTGGACGGTGCCGCACCGACCGCTTTCACCGCGGACCCCGCTCCCGGGGCCGACACGGAGGAGGCCGAGTACGAGGCGCTGCACGCGGCCGCCGAGGAGTCCCTGCGGCTCCTGGGGGAGGCCCCCGATGCGCCCCGCCGCCGCGTGGTGCTGGCCGCCGAGGTCCCCGACCACCTCGTCGAGCACACGGGCAGGGCCGGACAGGACGTGGCCCGCGTGAGTATCAGCGGCACCGTTCCCTACAAGAAGTTCAAGTCCGCGCACGTGGACGACCCCGATGCCGAGGGCGACATCGCCGCTGCTGCCGCCGACCCGGCGTCCGGCGCCGCCGAGGGCCACGAACTCATGTGGTACGCCGTCCAGGAACTGCGCCACCTGGTCGAGGAGGCCTGACCAGGTACCGCGTTCGCCGGTCACCGGTGGCCGTATCCGGCCGTCCACGGGGCCTGGAGACCGAGGCATGTCGTACGTACGGCACAATAGGTGCGGTCCCGGTCCCGCCACTCCCCGAGGAGGTAGCCATCAGCCGCCTGGTGCTGTGGAACGTCGACCTCACCCTCCTCGACGTCGGACAAGTCATGCGAGCCGCCTACGCGGAGGCCTTCGAGAAGGTCACCGGTGAGCCGCTGGTCTACCTGACCTCGGTCTCGGGCCGCACCGACTCCGAGATGTTCTTCGAGTTCTGCGCTCGCAACTACGTCGACATCGAACCCGACAACGACGCGCTGGCACAGTTCTTGGCGGAGCTGGAGGTCTCCTTCGCCTCGCGCAAGGGTGAGCTGGTGTCCAAGGGCCGTGCCATGCCCGGGGCCGCTGTTTCCCTGTCCGCGGTCGCCAACATGCCCGATACGGTCCAGACCGTGGTCAGCGGCAGCACCCGCGCCAACGCCGCCGCGAAGTTGGAAGCCTTCGGGCTCGACGCCTACCTGAACCTGTCGATCGGCGGGTTCGGGTCGGTGAACTACCCCAAGTCCAGCCTCATCCAGTCGATCCGGTTGCACGCCGCGGGGGAGGACATGCGTCCCTACGCCGAGAACGAGACGGTGTTCGTCACCGACTCGGCACCGGACGTGCGGGCCGGACTCATCGGCGGGGCCACCCCGGTCGCTGTGCTCAACGGCGCCACCACCGAAGGCCAACTGAGGGACGCCGGGGCGCGCTACGTGCTGCCCGACCTGGGTGATCCCCGCGCGGTGATGCAGGCGGTCGCCCAGGCGAGTTCGTGAGCCCGCCGCCCTCACACCCCGCCCCCTACGGTCGGTAACCGTCGTGTAACGGTGTTGGCCGTGTGCTCACGAGGTAAAACCATTACCCTGGTGCGTGGACGGGCCTGGGGCTCCTGGCTCCGTGGCACACGACAACGGTGTCGTGCGGCCTGAGTCCGTCCGATCCGCCGCCTGTGCGCACAGGTAACACCCGACCCAGACCCCGACCACGGTCGCGTACGGCCCGATGGCTTCACGCTTCCGCACATCGATTCACACAGGATCACAGGTCACATGACCCTGTGTTCAGGCAAAGCTCGCGCGACGTTGCTCACAAAGGAGTGAGAGATTCTTATGTCCGGGCAAACCGATGCCTACCTCCAGAAACTGCTCAGCGATGCGGCTGCCGCATGGTCCCCCGGGCCGCGGATCAGCGCCCCGGAAGCAGACGAGGTTCGTCGGCTCCTTCCCCTCTACTACCGCCACACCGATCCCGATGACCTCGCCGGGCGCAGCCCCGAGCAGATCTGCGGGACGGTCGTCCAGCACCGCGCGTTCGGCAGCACGCGTGAGCCCGGAAGGGCCAAGGTGCGCCTCTACGCCCCCACCGAGGCCGAGGACGGCTGGGACCAGCAGACCAGCGTCGTGGAGATCGTCACCGACAACGCCCCCTTCCTGGTCTCCTCCGCCACCATGGCGCTGGACCGCCTCGGCGCCGGTGTACGCCTGGTCGTCCACCCACAGCTGACCGTCTCCCGTGACATCGAGGGCAACCTGCTGGCCGTGGACCCCCGGATCGGGGGCGAGGGCCTGCTGCCCGTCGACGAGTCCTGGATGCACATCGAGATCGACCGGCAGTCCGACCCCGAGCGGATCAAGGAGATCACCAACCGTCTCGAGCAGGTCCTCGCCGACGTGCGCAACGTCGACGAGGACGCCGCGAAGATGAGCGAACGGGCCGTCCGTATCGCCGACGAGCTCGCCGCCTACCCCGATCACCTCGTGGCCGGGGGAGTGGACCCGCTCGACGTCGGTGAGAGCGTCGACTTCCTGCGCTGGGTCGCCGGCAGCCACTTCACCTTCATGGGCTACCGGGAGTACAGCCTCCTCACCGACGAGAACGGCGACGACACCCTGCGGCCCGAACCCGGCACCGGCCTGGGCCTGCTGCGTATGGATTCCAGGGTCTCGACGAGCTTCGCCGCCCTGCCGCCGGAGATCCGCGCCAAGGCCCGCGAACCCTTCGTCCTGGTGCTGACCAAGGCCAACTCCCGCGCGACCGTCTACCGACCCGAGTACCTCGACTACATCGGGGTCAAGAAGTTCGACACCGAAGGCAACATCGTGGGGGAGCGGCGCTTCCTGGGGCTGTTCACCCCGCAGGCGGCCAGTACCTCCATCTCCCAGATCCCGATCCTGCGCCGCAAGCAGGCCGAGGTCCTGTCCCAGTCGGGGTTCGAGGCCGAGAGCTACGACGGCCGCGACCTCGTCGAGCTGCTGGAAACCTTCCCGCGCGAGGAGCTCCTGCAGATCCCCGTCAACGAGCTCTACAGCATCGTCCGCGGGGTCCTGCGCCTGCGGGACCGACGCGGCACCAAGCTGTTCATGCGCCGCGACCCCTACGGCGGCCGGTACATGTCCTGCTTCGTGTACATGCCGCGTGACGAGTACAGCACCCGTGTGCGTCTGGAGATCCAGCAGGTCCTCGCCGAGGCTTTCCAGGGGGCCAGCACCGACCACAACGTCATGATCGGCGGTGCTCCCCTGGCCCGTCTCTATCTGGTCGCGCGCGCCGAACAGGGCGGCACACTGCCCGACATCGACCAGGCAGCGCTGGAGGAGAAGGTCCGGCGCGCCGCCCGGTCCTGGGAGGCCGACCTCGACGACGCCCTCACCGAGGCCTTCGGTCCGGTCCGTGCCACCGAGTACAAGAAGTACTACGGCTCCGGGATCTCCGAGGCCTACAAGGTCGACAACGACCCCGCCACCGCAGCCCGCGACATCGGCGAGATCGAGCAACTGCTGGCGCGCGTCGGGGACGACAGCCACGGAGAGCTCTCCGCCAGCCTCTACCGGCCCGAGGGTGCCGATGTCGGGACCTGGCGCTTCCGCCTCTACCGCATCGGTGAACCCGTCACCCTCTCGCGGGTGCTCCCGCTGCTGGAGGACCTCGGCGTCCGGGTCGAGGACGAGTGGCCCTACGAGCTCGAGGTCTCCGGCCTGGGCCGTGTGTGGATCTACGACTTCGGACTCGGCCCCATCGAGGGCTCCGACCGCCTGGCCCCCGCACGTCTGAAGAAACTCTTCGAGGACGCCTTCGACGCCTCCTGGCGCGACCTGGGCGAGTCCGACCGGTTCAACGCCCTCGTGGTGCGGGCCGGCCTGGACTGGCGCCAGCTCACCGTGCTGCGCGCCTACGCCAAGTACCTGCGCCAGACAGGCTCGACCTTCACCCCCGACTACCTGGCCGACGTCCTGGTGGGCAACGTCGGTATCGCCGGGTTGCTCGTGGAACTGTTCGAGGCGCGCTTCGACCCCGACCAGCAGGACGAGGGCCGCCAGGAGCGTGTCGAGGAGATCCTGGTCAGGATCGGGACCGAACTCGACTCCGTGGCCAGCCTGGACCACGACCGCATCCTGCGCTCGTTCCTGTCGGCCATCGACGCCACACTGCGCACCAACCACTACCAGGGCCGTCCGTACCTGGTCCTCAAGCTCGACCCGCGGACGATCCCGGACCTGCCGCAACCCAAGCCCCGGTCCGAGATCTACGTCTATTCACCGCGGGTGGAGGGGGTTCACCTGCGTTTCGGTGTCGTCGCCCGCGGTGGTCTGCGCTGGTCCGACCGCTTCGAGGACTTCCGTACCGAGATCCTCGGCCTGGTCAAGGCCCAGATGGTGAAGAACTCGGTGATCGTGCCCAGCGGCGCCAAGGGCGGATTCGTCTGCAAGCGCCTGCCCCAGGACGCGGGCCGCGAGGCGGTCATGGCCGAGGTCGTGTCCTGCTACAAGCAGTTCATCAGCGGCCTGCTCGACGTGACCGACGACCTCGCCGACGGTTCTGTGGTCCACCCCGAGCGCACGGTCCGGCACGACGGCGACGACTCCTACATGGTGGTGGCGGCCGACAAGGGCACCGCGACCTTCTCCGACACCGCCAACGCGATCTCCGTGGAGCGCGGTTTCTGGTTGGGCGACGCCTTCGCTTCCGGCGGTTCGGTCGGCTACGACCACAAGGCCATGGGCATCACCGCCCGGGGCGCGTGGGAGTCGGTCAAGTTCCACTTCGCCGAGATGGGCACGGACACCCAGACCGAGCCCTTCACCGCGGTCGGTGTCGGTGACATGTCGGGTGATGTGTTCGGCAACGGCATGCTGCTGTCCAAGGAGATCAAGTTGGTGGCCGCCTTCGACCACCGCCACGTCTTCGTGGACCCGGACCCGGACCCGCACACTTCCTGGGACGAGCGCGAGCGGTTGTTCCGCCTGCCGCGCAGCACCTGGCAGGACTACGATCCGTCCCTGATCTCCGAGGGCGGCGGGGTCTTCTCGCGCACCAGCAAGTCCGTGAGCCCGACCCCGCAGATCAAGGCGGCATTGGGTATCGACGAGGACGTCGACGAGGTCACCCCGGACGAACTCATCCGGTACGTGCTCACCGCGCCGGCCGACCTGTTGTGGAACGGCGGCATCGGCACCTACGTCAAGTCCTCCGCGGAGAGCCACTCCGAGGTGGGCGACAAGGCCAACGACCAGGTCCGCGTCAACGCCTCCGACCTGCGGGCCAAGGTCGTCGGGGAGGGCGGGAACCTGGGCCTGACCCAGTCGGCCCGCATCGAGTTCGCCCGCAACGGCGGACGTGTCAACGCCGACTTCATCGACAACTCGGCCGGCGTGGACACCTCCGACCACGAGGTGAACATCAAGATCATGTTGGACCGCGAGGTGCGTGCGGGCAACCTGGACAAGCCCGACCGCGACCAGCTGTTCCTCGACATGACCGACGAGGTCGCCGAACTGGCCCTGGAGAACAACTACGCGCAGAACAACCTGCTCGCGGCCGCCCGCAAACAGGCCGGGTCGATGCTGCACGTCCACGGCCGCTACATGCGCCACCTGGAGCGCAACAAGGTCCTCAAGCGCAAGCTCGAGAACCTGCCCTCCGACAAGGCGATCGCGGAGCGCCGCGCCGCAGGCAAGGGGTTGACCGGACCGGAGTTCGCCACCCTGGTCTCCTACACCAAGATCGACCTCAAGGAGCAGATCGCTCTGTCGGACCTGGCCGAGGACCCCTACCTCGCGCAGACGCTGACGGACTACTTCCCGGCGCCGCTGCGCTCGGACCGCTTCGCCGACGGCGTGGCCGAGCACCCGCTGCGCAAGGAGATCATCGTCAACCAGGTGGTCAACCAGATGGTGAACCGTTCCGGGATCACCTTCGCGTTCCGCCTCAACGAGGAACTCGGCGCCGGAGCGGCCGACATCGCCCGCGCCTACCTGGTCGTCCAGGACGTCCTGGAGCTGCGCGGTTTCTGGGACGAGATCGAGGCGCTGGGGCAGGACGTCAGCGTCGATGCCAAGCTCACCCTGCTGCTGGAGACCCGCAAGCTCGCAGAGCGATCCGCGCGCTGGCTACTGCGGCGCCGCTCCTTCCCGTTCGACATCCGCAGTGAGATCGCCTACTTCTCCGAACGCATCGGCGAGGTGCTCTCCGACCTGGTCGGGCTGCTGCGCGGGCGCGATCGGGAGGCCTACGAGGAGCGCCGTGACCGCTACACCTCCGTGGGTGTGCCGATCGAGCCCGCCGAGCGGGTCGCCGCCATGGTGCCGGCCTACTCCTCCCTGGACCTGGTGGAGATCACCCACCGCACCGGCCGTTCGCTGAAGCAGGTGGCCGAGCTCTACTTCGAGCTCGCCGACCGGCTCAACATCAGTTGGTGGCGTGAGCGCATCATCGACCTGCCGCGCGACGACCGCTGGGCCACCACGGCACGAGCGGCGCTGCGCGACGACCTGTACGCGGTGCACGCCGACCTGACCGTGCGTGTGCTGGAGTCCGGCGGGGTGGACGACTCGACGGCCGACCTCATCGACCAGTGGTCGAAGCAGAACGAGGACAAGATCGGCCGGAGCGGGATCACCCTCTCGGAGATCCAGGAGAACGAGCGGTTCGACCTGGCCACTCTTTCGGTGGCACTGCGGTCGTTCCGCGGTCTGGTCGACTGAGCCGGTCAGGGCGGCGAACGGAGAACGAGGACGAGGGGCGCACGGCCGGGCCGTGCGCCCCTCGCACCGTCCCGGACGGATTCCGGGTCCGTCCGGGGTCTCACTGACCTCTAGACTGGCGGGGTGGCAGACATGGACCCAGCAGAGAAGATCAAGGAACTCGCAGCGACCCTGACGAGCGTGACCGCCGTCTTGGACATGGATGCGATGCAGACGCAGATCGCTGAGCTGCGCGAGCAGTCCGCCGACCCGGAACTGTGGTCGGACCAGGGCAACGCGCAGCGGGTGACGCGTCAGCTCTCCGCTTTGGAGTCCATGGTCAGCAAGGTGGAAGGCATCCGCCGGCGGCTCGACGATCTCGGGGTGCTCTACGAGTTGGCCGAGACCGAGGACGACCCCGACACCCGGGGCGAGGCCGACCGCGAGCTCGAGCAGCTCCGCAAGGACATCGGGGACCTGGAGGTGCGCACGCTCCTCAACGGTCCCTACGACGAGCGTGAGGCCATCGTCAGCATCAACTCCCAGGCGGGCGGGATCGATGCCGCCGACTGGGCGCAGATGCTGCAGCGTATGTACATGCGCTGGGCCGAGCGGCGCGGCTTCCCGACGGAGGTCTACGAGACCTCCTACGCGGAGGAAGCGGGCATCAAGTCCACGTCCTTCCTGGTCAAAGCCCAGTTCGCCTACGGCACGCTGCGAGGGGAGCACGGCACGCACCGCCTGGTGCGCATCTCCCCGTTCGACAACCAGAACCGGCGCCAGACCTCCTTCGCCGGTGTGGACGTGGTCCCGGTGGTCGAGCAGAGCGACTCCATCGAGATCGACGAGAGCGACCTCCGGGTCGACGTCTACCGGGCCAGTGGCCCCGGCGGTCAGGGTGTGAACACCACCGACTCGGCGGTGCGTATCACCCACCTGCCGACCGGTCTCGTGGTCTCGTGCCAGAACGAGCGTTCTCAGCTGCAGAACAAGGCGACGGCGATGACGATGCTCCAGGCCAAGCTCCTGGCGCGCAAGCGCGAGGAGGAGCAGGCCGAGATCGACGAGATCCGCGGTGAGTCCTTCAGCAGTTGGGGCACGCAGATGCGCAACTACGTGCTGCACCCGTACCAGAACGTCAAGGACGTGCGCACGGGTGTGGAGACCGGGAACACCAGCGGTGTGCTCGACGGGGAGATCGACACTTTCATCGACGCCGAGATCCGGTGGATGCGCAGCCGGGAGAAGGACGGCGAGAACTGAGCGGACCGGGCGTGCACTCTCCCACACCGAGGGAGGGGACACGCCCGGTGTTTCTTCGGGAGCCGGAGGCCCGCATGATGGAGTGATACCGGGTGAGGACCGTGTTCGGTGACGCACTCGTCACTGCGGCCCCACCGGAGATGCTATATGTGAACGTTATCATCGGTTGACGCCTCCGATATGCTCATGGCTGCTGTCCGGCGGCGTTCTGCCGCGAGGGGCGGGGGAGACACTGGACAATCCGGGCCCTTTCCCCCTCTACACTGTCGGTTGGCCACGTGGCCGGTACGATCCCGCGCGGAGCCCTGCTCCACCGCGGTCGCCCATACCTTCGAGAACCTTGTGATGCGCCTGTGATCCACTTCGACAACGTCACCAAGGTCTACACGACCCAGAAGCGTCCCGCGCTCGACGGCGTTTCCATTGACGTAGACAAGGCCGAGTTCGTTTTTCTGGTCGGCCCGTCGGGCTCCGGCAAGTCGACCTTCCTCCGCCTGGTGCTGAAGGAAGAGAAACCCGACAAGGGACGCGTGCACGTTGCGGGCAAGGACCTCGCGCGCCTGTCCAATTGGAAGGTGCCGCACCTGCGCCGCCGGATCGGCTGCGTGTTCCAGGACTTCCGGCTGCTGCCGAACAAGAACGTCTTCGAGAACGTCGCGTTCGCACTGGAGGTCATCGGTAAGCCGCGGCGGTTCATCCGCAAGGTCGTGCCCGAGGTCGTCGAACTCGTCGGTCTCGAGGGCAAGGCCGGCCGGATGCCCCACGAGCTCTCCGGTGGTGAGCAGCAGCGTGTCGCCATCGCGCGCGCCTTCGTCAACCGTCCGCAGATCCTGCTGGCCGACGAGCCCACCGGAAACATCGACCCCGCCACCTCCATCGGCATCATGAAGGTGCTGGACCGAATCAACCGCACGGGCACGACCGTGGTCATGGCCACCCACGACGCCGCCATCGTCGACTCGATGCGCAAGCGCGTCATCGAACTGGAAGAGGGGCTCGTCGTGCGTGACCAGTCCCGCGGCGTCTACGGCCAGGCGTACTGACCCGGACCGGCCCGCACAAGGGTTCCCGGTATCGAGGAACGACGCGGCGAAGCCCCGAAGGACGGACCTTTAACAGACCATGCGAGCACAATTCGTTCTCTCCGAGACGTGGATCGGCCTGCGTCGAAACCTCACGATGACCATTTCCGTCATCACGACGGTGGCCATCTCCTTGGCGCTCTTCGGGGCGGGCCTGCTGGTCAACCAGCAGGTCACCGAGATGCGTAACTACTGGGACCAGCGGATCACGTTGACGGTCTACATGTGCAACGAGATCTCGCCGGCACCGACCTGCCAGGAGAACGGTCCTGCCACCGAGGAGGACCGGCAGAACATGGAGTCGATCCTCGAGGAACAGGCCGAGGTCGCCGACTACGAGTTCCTCTCCGAGGCCGAGGCCTGGCAGGACTTCCAGGAGCGTCTCGGCTCCACCAACGAGGCCCTGGCCGGCGCCGCTCAGGAAGGTGACATCCCGGAGAACTTCCGGGTGCAGCTGACCGACCCCAATGAGTACGACACCGTGCGCAACGCCGTCGAAGGCGCCTCGGGTGTCGACTCGGTCTCCGACGACCAGAGCGTGCTGGAGCAGTTCTTCGGGCTGCTGGAGGGACTCAAGTGGGCAGCCCTTGTGCTCGCGGGCGTCCAATTGGCCGCAGCCGCGCTCCTGATCGGCAACACCATCCGCCTGTCGGCCTACAGCCGGCGGCGGGAGACCGGCATCATGCGCCTGGTCGGTGCCTCGAACTTCTACATCCAGCTACCGTTCCTGCTGGAAGGTGCCATCGCCGGTCTGATCGGTGGCATGATCGCCTCCGGGTTCATCGTCGCGACCAGGTTCACGCTCCTCACCCAGATCGAGGGCTGGTTCCAGTTCGACGTGGCCCTGAGCACGGGCTCGCTGCTCTACGTGATCGGAATGTCGATCATTCTCGGTGTGTTGCTGTGTACCATCACTTCGTTCCTCACCCTGCGCCGTTACCTCAAGGTCTGAGGGCCGGGGACGCGCACAGGGCTTGATCCGGGGGGTCCCAGGTGTGGACCCCCCGATGCCATGAAGGGAGTTCACAGTGGCGCAGGAAACCGGGAACAGGCCCATCGCGAAGAACCGGCGGGCCCGGTACGACTACCACATCGACGAAACCTACGAAGCGGGCATGGTCCTGACCGGTACCGAGGTCAAGTCCTTGCGCCAGGGCCGGGCCTCGCTGGTCGACGGGTTCGCCCACATCCACGACGGCGAGGTGTGGCTGAACAACGTCCACATCCCCGAGTACTCGCAGGGCACCTGGACCAACCACTCCTCCCGCAGATCACGTAAACTACTCCTGCACCGCGAGCAGATCTCCCGGTTGATCGGTAAGACCCGGGAGCCGGGCCGCACCCTGGTGCCCCTGTCGCTCTACTTCAGTGACGGCAAGGCCAAGGTCGAGATCGCCCTCGCCCGCGGTAAGCGTGAATACGACAAGCGCCATGCGATCGCCGAGCGCGAGGCCAAGCGCGACATCGAGCGCGCGCTTCGCCGCCGCCGCTGAGGCGCCTGAAAGGAACACACAAGGTGTCCCCCCGTCCCCTGGGCCGCATTGCGGCCGCCGGAACCGGTCTGCTCGCCACCATGAGCCTCGTGGCGTGCACGCCCCACCCCAGCCCCGAGGTGGCGGTCAGGTCCTTCCTGCTCGCGTGGCAGGACGGCGACTACGCGGAGGCCGCCCGTTACACCGACGGTGAGGCCTCCGAGGTCGAGTCGACCCTGGCGGACGTGCACGACCAGCTCGACCTGGCCTCCCTCAGGTTCGACCTGGGCCCGATCTCGGAGGAGGGTGAGAGTGCCACGGCCGAGTTCGAGGCCAACGCCGACCTCGGTATCGGCGACCCCACCTGGACCTACACCGGGCAGATGCCCCTGCAGTGGGGGCCCGACGGTTGGGAGATCTCCTGGTCCCCGAGCGTCATCCACCCGGAACTCGGCGAGGGCGAACGCCTCGCCGTCAGTTACCAGAGCCAGGAACGCGGCCAGATCCTCGACCGCGAGGGTTCCCCCTTGGTCACCCCCGACAGTGTGACGGCCTTCGGTGTGCTGCCTTCGCAGATGAAGGACAAGGAAGAGGGCGTCGCCGAACTCGCCGAACTCCTCGACGAGGACCCCGACCCGCTGGTGCAGCGGGTGCGGTCGGCCCCGCCCGAGGAGTTCCAGCCCTTGGTGCTCCTCCGCGACGACAACGTCGACGCCTCCCTGCTGCGCCAGGCCTCCGGGATCGACGGCGTGGACACCCAGGAGGTCGAGGTCAACATGACACCCGCGCTGGCGCCCTCCTTGGTGGGCGAGGTCGCGGGCACGTCCGAGCACCGTGTCTCGGCCCGCGTTCCCGGCCCTTACCAGGCGGGGGACACCGTCGGGTTGAGCGGTCTGCAGAGCATCTTCCAGAACGAACTGGCCGGATCGGCCACCACCCAGGTCGTGGCGCTCGACACCGACGGTGAGGCCACCGACGTCCTGGACTCCTGGGAGGGCGAACTCAGCGGACAGATCCGGACCACCCTCGACTCGGGGGTCCAGCGTGCCGCGGAGTCGGCCGTGGAGACCCTGCCGGGCAACGGCTACATGGTGGCCGTCGACCCCGGGAACGGGGAGATCCTCGCCGCCACGAACGGCTCCGAGAGCTCCACCGACGACGGCGCGCTCAACGGCTCCTTCCCGCCCGGGCCGATCTTCACCCTCGTCTCGACGATGGCGGGCCTGGAATCGGGCGCGGTCACCCGGGAGACCACCTCCGAGTGCGCGGCCCAGGCCGAAGTGGGCGGACGCACCTTCGTCAACCCGAGCCAGGGCTACCTCGCCGGCGAGCCCGACCTGGTGCGCAACCTCGCCTACGCCTGCACGGTCGCCTACGCGCAGTTCGCCGACCAGGTAGGGGCCGACAACATCGCCGACACCGCCGGACGTTTCGGTATCGGCGCGGACTGGCAGCTGCCGCTGCCCTCCAACCCCGGCTCGGTCGACATCAACGACGACGAGGCCGATGTGGCCTCCGCGATGATCGGCGAGCACGGGATCGAGGTCAGCCCGCTGTCCATGGCACTGGCCGCCGGCGCGATCTCCGACGGCAACTGGCACGCTCCGACCCTCATCCCTGAGGAGGGGCCCGCGCCCGAGGAGGAGTCGCCCTTCCAGGAGGAACACCTCGAGGTCGTGCGAGAGGGCATGCGCGACGCCGTCGACCAGCGCATGATGCCGGAGCTGGCCGTGGGCGGGCCCGACCTGCACGGCCAGTGGTCGCGGGTCGAGGGGGAGGAGCTCTCCCTGCACTGGTTCGTCGGCTACAAGGACGACATCGCCTTCGCCCTGGTCGCCGAGGTGGACCCCTCGGTGTCGCTGTGGCAGCCCTACGCGGTCCTGGGCGCACAGTCGTTCCTGACCGAGCTCGGCTCCGCGGGTGCCGGGGAACAGGGGCCGCCCGTCCAGGAGCCGAACGGGGCCGAGCTGCCCGGCCCCGAGTAGGGCGGGACCGGACCGATCCCGAAACCGGGGCCCTGACCGGGCAACCTTCCGGGGGCTCCGGTGCGTCTTCCCAAGTGAGTCGGGTTCGCGAAGAGGGGTCTGCGATCCGACCGCGAGGGCAGGACCTCAACTCGGGGGAGGTCCTGCCGGCATCCCGAGGCCGGTTCGACCCTGCCGGCCGCCCCCGTGGGTCGCGTCGACCGCCTCTGGAGTCCGCGCTCACGGGGGTTTCTCCTGTTGGGGGAGCCCGGTGGCGGTCGCCGGGAATACACTTGGTGCCTGCCCCGTTGTAGGGGTAGAGTGAGGGACGTGAGCGTGCGTCGCTCACGTGATGGTCGCCCCCACGCGGGGTGGCTTTGAAAATTTCACAGGGGGTGATCGGTTTCGACTTCGGTGATTGTGCCGAGGGGAAGCGGGTCGAGGAAAGCGTATGCCGCCTCGTTAATCATGCATTCGCGCTAAACACAAGTGCCAATTCCAAGCGCACTGAGTTCGCCCTCGCTGCCTAAGTAGCGATCGCGACTCTGTCGGCCTGAGCTCGTCATCGGCTCAGGTACCGGCACCAGCTAGATGACTCACCGTCCGGATCAGGCCACGGGGCCGGGCGGGACATCCACGTGGCTGGGCCTGTCAGCGATGTGTGCGTCCAAGCGCTGAGGCCGAGCAGAACGATACGACGCACTGCACCCGGAGAAGCCCTGGTTCGACACTGAAGGACGCGGGTTCGATTCCCGCCACCTCCACTCGGAGACGAGCCTGCTCGCGCGTGAACGCGCTCGCAGGCTCGTTCTTTATGTCTTTCGGGGGGACGACCCCCCGCGCCCCCCGGTGTGCGCTCGCTTGCGCTCGCGCCCGGGGGTTCGTTGTGGCCGGGGTGGCCGGTCCCCGTTGAGATAGGCCCCTCTCCTGCGTTCGGACGGGACGGCACACCGCCCTCGTACCGAGGGATGCCGTGAGCCTCGCGGCGGTCGGGTCAGGGGGTGCGGAGAGCGGCGCGCAGGCGTGTGCGGGCGGGGACCAGGGACGGGCCGTACCAGGTCAGGTCCCGGCCGGAGACGTACACCGAGGGCACGCCGGGGAAGGCTTCGGGGCCGTCGCCGGGGCCGAAGGCGTAGGGCTCGTCCGGAAGAACGGCCAGCCCGGCGCCGTCGGCGAGGACCTCCGCGGGGGAGACCGCGGGGTAACGCCCCTCGCGGTGCGCGCACACGTTGACTGCGCCCAAGCGGGTGAGCAGGTCGTGCGCGAAGGTGTCACCGCCGACGAACATCCACGGGTCCCGCCAGATCGGGACGGCCACCCGCGGGCCCTCGGGAGGGGGAGCGGACCACAGGCGCTCGGCCTCGGGGAGCCAGGGCGGCACGGGCAGGTCGCACACGGCCATCAGGCGGCGCAGAGACACGAAGGCGCCGGTGACGGTACGGATGTCGGTCACCCAGACGGGGACCCCCGCCTCGCGCAGGGCCTCCACGTGGCGCCGCCGGTTCTCCTCGCGGTTGGCGACCACGAGGTCGGGGGCGAGTTCGATGATGCGGCCGACATGGGGATTCTTGGTGCCGCGTACCCGTTCGACGTCCAGGTCGGCCGGGTGTGTGCACCACACGGTGGCGCCGACCAACAGGTCGGGCCGGGAACGGGCGAGGGCCTCGGTCAGGGAGGGCACCAGGGAGACCACACGGCGCGGGGGAGCCTCCAGGAGCGCCGGGTGGCCCAGATCGTCCTCAGAAGCGGTCATGGAGCGGAGCCTACCGGCCCCCGGAACGGATGTCGGGGCGACGCCGGACCTGGGCGCCGCCCCGCCGAAGTACGACGATGGTGTTACTGCTCGGTCGCTCCGACCAACCACGCAATCTTGTGCGCTGTGACGCCGATGCTGCCGCTGCTGCCCAAGTGGACGCCGAAGGAGGCGATGAACGCGCAATCGTGTTCGCGGCGTTCACAGATGACGTCCTCCACGGCGTACTTGCTGTCCGGACTGCTCACTCGCAGATAAGGCGGTTCGGCGTCCACGATGTCGGCCTCGACACCGTATCCGGACAACTCGGTCGCGAGCTTGCCGAGGTGTCCGCTCTCCTCGGAGGGCACTCGGGTCGGCTGCTCGTCCTTTGCCTGTCTCGACTGGGCCATGGCAGATCCTTTCCTGTCGAGCATGGTGCTTACTCCTCGATGCCCTGCCGCCATTGTCACGCACTGTTAAGTTACTGGTCCGTACCGTGCCTACGACACGCCGTTACCCGACAAACGCCCCGCGATACATCACCTCGGCGGCCGCGAGCTCCTCGTCGAGCACCAGCAGGTCCGCGGGTGCGCCCGCCTCGACCCGGCCCAGGTCCGCAAGGCCCAGTGCGCCCGCCGGGACGGAGGAGGCCGACCGCACCGCGTCCGGGACCGACACCCCGAGGTGCCGCACAGCGTTGCGCACCGCCTGGGGCAGCACGATGGTGCTCGAGGCGATCGCCCCGGTCTCCACCACACGCGCTTCTCCGCCGCTCACCCGCACGCGCAGGCCGCCCAGTGTGTACTCACCGTCGCCGAGGCCCGTCGCGTTCATCGCATCGGTGACCAACGAGACCCTTCCCGGGCCGGCGGCGTCCACGACCACCTGTGCGGCCCCTGCGTGGACGTGCACCAGGTCCAGGATCAGCTCCACCGCCACTCGGTCGTCGCCCAGGGCCGCCGCGATCGGGCCGGGATCGCGGTGCCCCAGCGGGCGCATCGCGTTGTACAGGTGTGTGGCCACGCTCGCGCCCGCGTCGAAGGCGGCCACGGTCTCCTCATAGGTGGCCTCGGTGTGGCCCACCGCGGCCACCACCCCGGAGGAGGAGGCCGAGCGGATCAACTCCAGGGCCCCCGGGAGTTCCGGCGCCACCGTGATCATGCGTACGTGCCCGCGTCCCGCTTCCAACCACCGGTCGAACTCGGCCGTGTCCGGATCGCGCAGCAGGTCGGGGTCGTGCGCGCCGCACCGCTGCCGGGCGATGAAAGGCCCCTCCAGGTAGATACCGGCCAGCTCGCCCTCGTCGCACAGGTCCGCCAGCGCCGAGACCTGGCGCAGAGTGTCCTCGGGCGAGGCCGCGACCAGGCCACCGACCATCGACGTCACCCCCTGGCTGCGGTTGTAGGCGATGGTCCTCCGGGCGCCCTCCGCGTCGGCCTCGGGGAACCCGTGCCCGGCGCCACCGTGTACATGGGTGTCGACCAGGCCCGGTGCCACCCAGCGCCCGGCCACGTCGTGGACGGTGCCCCGGGGCGGCTCCCCGGAACCGAGTGCGGCGATACGGCCACCGTCCACCTGCACCCAGCCCTCATGGATGCCCTCGGGGGTCACGGTGCGGGTGTTGGTCAGAGTGACGGGTGTGGGGCTCATACGGGGTCCTGTTTCCTTCGTGGCCGGGTAGCGATGTCGGTGAAAAGAGTGGTGTGTTGCAAATTACATCCGCGCGGGACTGCGGTCGTACACCGGTCCCACCCCGGCTGCGGTGCCCCTCGGAACAGGGCAATCCCGCTGCCCGAGACGCCCGTCCGGGGGCCGGACCACCGCCGGAGGCCGCCCGCGGCCGCCCCCGGGGGCCGGGCGCGCATTGACTCCCGTGCCGGCGGAGCTCCATCATGGAGGGCATGTCCGCCGGTGAGCTGCTTGTCCAGCGCCTGCACGTCGACCTCCGACAGCAGGCGAGCGCGCTCTGTCGTAGCTAGCGCCTCCGCGGGGCCCCTGCCCCGCGCCACGGGTCCGACCCGTGTCCCCTGCAGACACCGGACGCTCATCCCCTTCTGGGTCAGGGTCCCGATGCTCATCGGGCCCCGGGAGCACCCTGTCGGCCGACACGTCACCCCGTCTCCCACGGACGACGGATTCCGCACGTGTGCCGGGCCGAGGACCGATGCCCTCCCCGGTGTCCCACGACGGCCCACCGCCGAGAGGCGGAGCGGCCCGATCCCGTTCCACCCCGAGGTTCCTTCCGGTCGTTTCCGGCCCGTTCCTGACCGAACCCAGGAGTTACGCATGACCCGCTTCACCGTGCTCGTCGCCGACCCCCAGCCCCGTTCCTCCGTCTACACCGCAGCCCTGAGCGCCGCCGAGGAGATCGGCGCCCGCGCCGGGGTCCGTGGCGCCCCCGAGGCCATCGACCTCGCAGGCCTCGGCGCCGACCTGCTCGCCGAGACATCGCCCGCACTGGAGGCCGCCCTCGAACGCGTCGCCGAGAGCGACGTGCTGCTGGTGGCCTCGCCCCAGGCACACGGTACTTACACCGGACTGCTCAAGGTCTTCCTCGACCGTCTGCCCGAACTCGGCCTGGGACACGCGGTCGCCGTCCCGCTGACGGTCGTCGACGACCTGCGCAACAGCCGTGGGACCGAGGAGGACCTGAGGGTGCTCCTGGCCGACCTGGGCGCGTGGGTGGCCGAACCCGGCCTGGTCCTGGCCGGTGACGAGACCGCCCGGCCCGAGCGCGTGGTCCGAGCCTGGGCCGACGTCGCCGCGCCCGGGCTGTACGAGGCCGTCTCCGTCGCGGTCTGAGGCCCCGGCCGTACCGGTCCACGGGCCCCGGCGAGGGAACACCCCGCCGGGGCCCTCATGTGTCGCGGGGGCGGTCCGCCACGGCCTCCCCGGAACGCGCCGCCCGTTCGGCGCTGGTGTCGGCCTCGGCCTGGGCGACGTTGCCCCGCACAAGCACCACGACCACCAGGGTCAGGACGAAACCGCCGATCCGCAGAGCCGCTACGGACGGGTCCTCCGGCAGGCTCTCCCCGAACAGGACCGTGCCCGCCACGACGGTGAAGACGTTGCCGACCACGTTGGCCACCGGGGCGGTGATGGAGGCGCGTGAACGCTGCAGCGAGGTCTGGAACAGGACGATGCCCACGGCCCAGCCGAGCGCGTACAGGTACGGGTAGGGCGACACCAGCGCGGGCAGCACCGCTCCCCACACCCCGTGGTCGGCGAGCAGGCCGCCCAGGCCCTTGCCCTGGAGCCCCGCGCTGCCCTGCGCCAGGCCGGCGGCCGCGCCCATCGCTGCCGCCGAGACGTACTTGCCGCGGCCTCCGGCGAGCCCCATGGCGGCCACACACGCCAGCACCGTCAGCACACTGACCACCACCAGCAGGGGGGTGTCCGCGGTCGTTCCCGTGTCGGTCCCGTCACCGGTCGACAGGCTCAACAGGCCCAGGGCCACCGGCATGACCGCCAGCGCCACGTACTCGCCCCGGGTGATGCGCTCGCCCATGACGATCGTGACGACCAGCAACGAACAGGCCACACCGGCGGCGAAGGCGGGCTGGACGACCGAGACCGGGGCCAGCCCCAGCGCTACGATGAGCCCGATACTGCCGAGTGCGGCGAACACGCATCCGAACACCCAACGCGGGTTGCCCAGCAGCACCCGCGCCAGATGCAGGGGACGGTGGATGGAGATCGACTCCGAACTGTGCAGGGCACGCTGTTCCACGGACAGGCCCAGCGTGTAGGTCACGGCGGACAGGAGTGCGACCAGGAGTCCGATCACGGGGATGGCCTTCCGGCTCGAGGTTGGTGCGGGGTGCCCCTCCCGGGCAGCCCGGGCGCTGGGAGCGGTGACACGGGGGTGTCATCCATATAACCAGTTCTATCTTTGCGGGACCAGGGCGCCTATGCTCGTCTGAGCGGACGTGCGAGGAGTGGGTCGATCCCCTTCGTGAGAACCTGTTCCGGAACGCGTGAGCGATGAAGGTCGACGGATCGGGGCACTGTGCAGGAGCCACGGGAAACGGAGGAGCGGCCCTCGTGGTGGTCGCGTGCAACCGCATGGTTCGATTTCTCCGTGTGGCGGACGCGTACCCGGCGCATCTTCTCGGGCCGACGCACACGCACCTGGCGCGACCTCCTGCCCGAGCGTGGACGCCCCCGCCGCTTCGAACCCGGACCGTTGGGCCTGCTCGGTGTCATGCTCGCCGCCATGGCCGTGACCCTGCTCGTGATCCAGACCGGGTCCTCGGGGCTCGACACGAGCGGCGGGGAGGACGCCGCCCCTCCCGCGAGCGTCCCGGGGCCGCCCGAGGGCGAACTGCGGGTCATGCCGGTGGGTGATGCCCTGACCCAGGGCAGCAGCGGCGACCACACCTGGCGCTACCACCTGTGGTCCCACCTGGAGGAGAGCGGCGTCGACTTCTCCTTCGTCGGCCCCCACGACGACATGTACTCCCTGGAGGAGGAGGCCCACGGCGACCACAGCTACGCCGAACCGGACTTCGACACCGACCACGCCGCTCGCTGGGGGCGGAGTGTGAACGACATGGCCGACGGGATCGCCGAGGTCGCCTCCGAACACGAGCCCCACTACCTGCTGGTCATGGCCGGGACCGATGACCTGCTGTCCGGTGACGACCCCGACCGGGTCCTCGAAGGTATCGGCGAGACCGTGTCGACGGTGCGGGTCGCGCTCGAGGAGGCCCGCTTCGTCGTCGGAGAGCTGCCCCCCGTGGAGGGCACCGGCGACGACGAGGCCGCCAACGCGCGCATCGAGCATTTCAACATGGGTCTGGTGGACCTGGCCGAGCAGCTCTCCTCCGAGGGTTCACCGGTCGTGGTCGCCCAGGTCGCCGAGGGCTACGCCCCCGAGCACGACAGCTGGGACGAGGTCCACCCCAATGCCCGGGGCGAGGTCAAGATCGCCGCGGGCTTCGCCGACGCGCTCGCCGAGCCGCTGGCCGTGGGCGAACCCTTCCCCCGGCCGCTCCCGGAGGTACCGACGGGCCCGCGGACCCCGCCCGACCCCGAGGCCGAGGAAGCCGGCGACGGGTTGCGTATCTCCTGGGAACAGGTCCCCGGAGCCACGGATTACCGCGTTGAACAGCGGCGCACCGAACCCGACCCCGACGAGGCCACCGTCCTGTCCCTGGAGATCGAACGCGACGACGGGAGCCGGTCGGTGCTCGTGGAGTCCCTGTTCAGCGGGGCCGGTTACGAGTTCGCCGTGCATCCGTACAAGGGGCGGGACGCCGGTGCGACCTCCGACGTCCTGGAGTTGGTCTACGACGACGACCCGCCCCCGGCTCCGGGCGGCCTGTCGGTGCGCCAGGACGGCACCGTGGTGTGGGACGAGGTCGCGGACGCCTCCCACTACGAGGTGTGGGTGCGCCCCCTGGAGTGTTCCGTGCGGGACGGGGACCGCCGGCCGTTGCCGGTCGAACGGTCCGAGCCGGGCTCCGGGAACGACGTCCTCGACAGGGAACAGGAGGAGCCCGCCTCGCCTGCGCCCGACCCGTCGAGCTCGCCCTCGCCCCCGCCCCGACCTCAGCCCCCGCCGTCCTCCCCGGAGGAGCCACCGGCGCCGCCGGGCGGCGGTGAGCGGGTCTGCGAACCTCGTGACGGCCGGGGCCCGGGCGACGGCGAGGGCTGGATCAGCCAGGGGTCGGTCGGTTCCGACCTCCTGTGGGGGCCGACCGTGTCCGGCCCGTACGAGGTGGTCGTACGGTCCTACAGCGACTACGTCCGGGGCGGGTTCTCCGACCCGGTGCTGCTGGAGGGCTGATGCGCGGCTCCTGGACCGCCCGGCTCCTGCCGTGGGCGGTGGGTCTGGCCACTGGTGTGCTCGCGCTCGGTCCCGCGCTCGGGCGCGGTTTCGTGCTGCGCTACGACATGGTGTTCGTTCCGGAACCGTCGGTGGAGGCGGCCCTGGCCGGCGCGGACGGGTTCCCCCGGGCGATCCCCAGCGACGTGGTCGTCGCGGCCCTGTCGGCGTTGGTGCCGAGCGATCTGGTGCAGTCGGCGCTGCTGTTGGCGATCTTCGTCCTGGGCACGGCGGGGGCGGCGCGTCTGGCACTGCGGTTGCTCCGTGACCGCGGTCCGCTGGGCCCGGGCACGGCGGTCGCGGCGGTGGCGGCCGGTGTCGCCTACGTGTGGAACCCGTTCGTGGCCGAGCGCCTGCTGCTGGGGCAGTGGGCCGTCCTGCTCGGGTACGCGGGTCTGCCGTGGGTGGTCGCTGCCACCGCGCGCCTCGCCGACCGTACGCCGGGGCGGGGTCTGGCCGGTCTGGTGTGTGCGCTGATCCCGGCCGCGATCGGAGGTTTCTCCTCGGTTCTGATCTCGGCGCTGACGGTAGGCCCGGTCGCGTTGTGGAACCGCGGGCCGGCCGTTACGCGATGGTGGTCCCGTGCGGGGGTGTTCGTGTCCGCGCTGGTTCTGGTCTCGTTGCCGTGGCTCGTGCCGTCCTTGACCGGGGGAGCCGTGACCGACCCGCTCGGGGTGGAGGCCTTCGCCCCGCGTTCGGACACCCCCTTCGGCGAGCTCGGGTCGCTGTTCGTCCTGGGCGGGGTCTGGAACGCCGGTGCCGTCCCGCCCGGGTACGGAGAACCGGTCACGGCGCTGCTGCGGCTGGTGCTGTGTGTGTCCGCCCTGGCGGCGTGGGCGTACTGGATGTGGCGGCGCGACCGTCCGGTGATCGGTGCGGGGGTTTCTGCTGGGGCCGCGGCCGGGTTCGCGGTGGCCCTTCTGGGGGTCGTCGGGTCCGGGCGCGCGTTGACGGCAGGGCTCATCGGCCTGTGGCCCGGGTTCGGTCCGTTGCGGGACGCCCAGCTGTACGTGGCCCCGTTCGGGCTCCTGCAGGCTCTGGGGTTCGCTTTCGCGGTTTCGTGCCTGGCCGGCGCCGCGCACACCCCGGTGTGGCGTGCGGGGGCCGGGGCGTTCGCGGCCCTGCTCCCGGTGGTGGTGCTGCCGGGGTTGGCGTGGGGCGCCGGCGGCCGGATGGCCCCGGTCGACTACCCGGACGAATGGCACGGGGTGCAGGCCGAGGTGGCGGCCGACGACGTCCCGGGATCGGTCGTGGTGCTGCCCTGGAACGCTTACCGGGGGCTGGACTGGTCGGGGGAGACGGTCGTTTCCCTGGACCCGGCGACCAAACTCTTCGATCGGCGCACGCTCTGGAACGACGACCTGTCCGTGGGAACCGCCGACGGCGGCACGGTCGTGGTCGGTGGTGAGGACCAGCTGGCCCGGGAAGCGGCCGAGGTCCTGGACCCCGACCCGGAGACGGGTCTGCCCCGCGGAGAGGAACTCGCGGACGGGCTCGGCGGTCTGGGGGCGAGGTACGTTCTTGTGTCCACCCCGGTCGATAACGGGTTCTGGTATGAGGGGCAGGGTTTCGAGGTGGCGCGCGAAGGAGCCGAATTGACGCTGCTCCGTGTGCCAGAAGCGCGGGTAAAGGCCGACAAGCCAGGCATAACGGGGTTGGAAGTTACTGGCGGGTTAGTTACAGTTGTGGCAATCATCTGGTCTGTAGCTAGATCAGGTTCTAGTCTCGTTCTCCAGTGCCCCGGTCCCAAATTGGGGCGGAGTACTCGGAAGGAGAGCCCCAAGTGATCAAAGTAATCGCCGCCTGCGCCATCGGCGCAGCCCTCGCCGGCGGCGCCGCCTTCGCTGCGACCAGCGTTGCCACGGAGTCGACCGCCACGGCGGAACCGGTGAACGAAACCCTCTACAACTACGGCGACCGCTAGGACGTCGTAGCGGAGGACCGAGGGCGCCTCGCCCCCGGGCGGGGCGCCCGACCCCGATCCCCGGCGGCCCCGGCCGCTGACCCCATCGACGTCCGGTCGAGGGCCTGCCAGGTGTGTGGTGTACGCGCCCTACCCCACTGCTCCGCGTGTCCGAACGAGTGCGCGTTGTCATCACGTTCATGGCTCCCACCGGGCATCCCGCGCGGAAGGAGAGCGTGTGGTCTTCCCCAAGACCCCGGATCGGCCGACGGCCGACCCTCCCCCGGCCGGCGAACCCACCGCCGTGGCCCCCGCGCCCCCAGCGGCTTCGGCGTCCGCCCCCGCCCCCACGGAGGCCCCCATCGACCTCGGACCGCGCCTCGACGGTGTCCGGCTGGTGATGATCAATTGGCGCGACCCCTGGCAGTCCGCTGCGGGCGGGGCAGAGGAATACGCCTGGCGCATCAGCCGCCACCTGGCCGAACGCGGCGCCATCGTCACCTTCCTGACCAGCCGTGAGCCCGACCAGGCCCGGGTGGAGACCAAGGACGGGATCGTCATCCGCCGCATGGGCGGCCGCTTCACCGTCTACCCCCGGGTCATGGCCTGGCTCGCGCTGTGGCGCCGCGAGTACCAGCTCGCCTTCGACTGCATGAACGGCATCCCGTTCCTGTCCCGTCTCGTGCTGCGCCGCCGCACCCGAGTCGTCAGCGTCGTGCACCACGTCCACGACCTGCAGTTCGACGCCTACTTCTCCGCGCCCCTGGCCTGGTTCGGACGTTTCATGGAGTCGACCGTCGCCTCCTTCGTCTACCGCCGCTGCACCACGGTCACTGTCTCGGAGTCCTCCCGACGGGCCATGCGCGACAAACTCGGCTGGCGCGCCCCCGTCGAGATCGTGCACAACGGCGGTGTGCCCGGCCCCCGGGGGCCCCTGGACGACGCGCCCACCCCCGAGGAGACCGGTGCTCCCGCGCTGGTCAGCCTCGGCCGCCTCGTCGTCCAGAAACGGGTCGACCGGGTCGCCGCGCTGGCCGGACTGCTCCGCGACCAGTACCCCGATCTGCGCGTGCACGTCATCGGCCGCGGGCCCGAGGGCGAACGCCTCACCGAACAGATCCACCGTGAGGGCACCACCGGCCGTGTGCACATCCACGGTTTCCTGCCCGAGGAGGACAAGAACGCGCTCCTGGGTGCTTGCACCCTCCACGTGACGGCCTCGGAGTTCGAGGGCTGGGGCCTCACCGTCATCGAGGCCGCCCGTCTCGGAGTGCCCACAGTGGCCTACGATGTGGACGGACTTCGCGATTCGGTCCGTGACGGCGAGACCGGGTGGCTCGTCCGCGACGGCGAGAGCCTCAGCGACGTGGTCGCCCGCGCCCTCAAGGAACTGTCCGACCCCCGGCGTGCCGAGGAGGTCCGTCGTGCCTGCCGCGACTGGTCCGCCCAGTTCACCTGGGAGGCCAGCGGAGCGCGCATGACCCATCTGGTCGCGAGGGAGCTCGCACTCACCGACAGCACGCCCCCCGGCGGCCCGAACAACCCAGCGGGTAGGAAAACGACCACGTGACTACGGCGGCCCCCTCCGCCAAGCGCGACCCGGAGGATCCCGGTACACCGTCCGCCCCTCGCGGACCATTGGACGAAAAGCTGCTCGCGCGGCTGAAGGTCCTCACGGTGTGCCTGCTCCTGGGAGCGTTGGCGGCCAGCATCGATCCCGGCAAGATCGTCAGCGACACCAAGCTCGACATGACGGCGGACCCGCTGGGGTTCATGGAGCGTGCCCTGCACCTGTGGGACGCCTCCTACTTCGGGCAGATCCAGAACCAGGCCTATGGGTACTTCTTCCCCAACGGCCCCTTCCACGCCCTCTTCGACGTGCTGGGCATGCCCGACTGGCTCATCCAGCGCCTGTGGATGGCCGTGCTGCTCATCGCCGCCTTCAGCGGTACCTACAAGGTCGCCCGGGCGCTCGGCCTCGGCACCGTCAACACCCGCATCCTGGCCGGTGTCGCCTACGCGCTCGCGCCGCGCGTGCTCACCCTGCTGTCCTACAACTCCGCGGAACTGCAGCCCATGCTGCTCATGCCGTGGATCCTGCTCCCTCTGGTCCTGGGCGCCAGACACGGGTACCCGCCCGCGCGCATGGCCCTGCTCTCGGGCCTGGCCTTCCTGATGTGCGGCGGCACCAACGCGGCCTCCGAACTCGCCGTCCTGGTCGTGCCGGGGCTCTACCTGCTCACCCGCGCCAACGGACCCCGCAAGTGGCGCCTCATGGGCTGGTGGGCGGCGGCCCTGGTCCTGGCCTCGTTCTGGTACATCGTGCCGCTGCTGCTCATGTCGCGGTACGTGTACTCGTTCATGCCCTACACCGAGGACGCCGCGGTCACCACCGAGGTGACCTCGCTGCTGAACTCGTTGCGCGGCACCTCCAACTGGATGGGCTTCCTGCCCGACCAGGGCAACACCGCCCTGCCCGCCGGGGCGGAGCTGTCCACCACCCCGTGGCTGATCGCCGCCACCGCACTCGTGGCAGGACTGGGGCTGGCCGGGCTCATCAACCGGCGCACACCCGAACGGCTCTTCCTCATCTCCACGCTCCTGCTCGGGACCGCGATCGTGGTGGCCGGCTACACAGGAACGCTCACAGGCCCCTTCGCCGAGACCATGCGGGACCTCTTCGACGGGGCCCTGGCTCCTTTCCGCAACATCCACAAGTTCGACGCGCTCATCCGGCTGCCCGTCGTACTGGGGCTGGCACACCTGCCCGTCGTCGTGGCCCGCGACTGGGCCGAGCGACGCGGCGAACGGGTCTCCGGCCGGGTACGGCGCACCGTCGCCGGGGCCACCTCCTCGGTCTTCCTCCTCACCCTCGTGCCCATCGGCACCGTCGGGATCGCTCCGGCCGGCGGCTACGAGGAGATCCCCGACTACTGGCACGAGGCGGCCGACTGGCTCGACGAGAACTCCGGGGACTCGGGCATGACCATGGCCGTGCCCGGATCGGCACGCGGCGAGTACGAGTGGGGACGTCCCATGGACGAACCCCTCCAACCGCTCCTGGAAGGTGCCTGGACCAACCACCAGATCATCCCCTGGGGATCGGCCGGCGTCTCCCGGCTCACCCACGAGATCGACCAGAGGGTCTCCTCCGGCCGCGGCTCCCAGGGGCTGTCCGACGCCCTGGCACGTATGGGCGTGACCCACCTGCTCGTCCGCAACGACCTGCAGCGGGTGGGCCTCAACGGCGCCTGGCCCTCCCGCGTGCACCAGGCCCTGGACGGATCCCCGGGCATCACCGAGGCCGAGACCTTCGGAGACACCGTCGGCTCCGTCGACCACCGGTCGGCCTCGCAGTGGTTCGACCAGCCCCACCCCTCCCTGACCGTCTACGAGGTCGAGGAGGCCGCACCCGCCGTCGGCACGGTGCCCGCGGACGAGACGGTGCGGGTGACCGGGGGACCCGAGTCCGTGCTCCACCTGGCCGAGGAAGGCGTGGTCGGCGACGACCGGCCCGTCGTGCTCGGCGACGACCCCTGGGCCGAGGACCTACCCGCCGAGGACACCGTCGTCACCGACTCCGCACGCCGCCGCGAGGTCGTCTACCCCGACGTGCGAAACAACGTTTCCGCCACCCTCACCGAGGACCAGGAGCTCGAACGCGACGTCCCCGCGCCCGACATCCTCGATCCCGCCTGGGAGGATTTCGTCGGCCACGCGGAGGACCTCGGGATCGAGTCCGTGCGTGCCTCCTCCGCCGAGAGCGGGGCCGACGCCCGCCCCTCCGACCGCGACCCCGGGCACGCCCCGCACGCCGCCCTGGACGACGACCCGAGTACGTCCTGGCGCTCCAGCGTCTTCACCGGCGCCATCGGTGAATGGGTCGAGATCGAGTTCACCGAACCGCGTGACCTGGACGGGCTCACCCTCGCCTTCGAGCAGTTCGCCGAGGAACCCCCGCCCTCCGAGGTGAGCCTCATCACGGACGAGGGCAGTTCCCAGGTCACCGTCGAGGGGACCGACGAACCCCAGGAGGTCACCCCGCCCTCGGGAAAGACCAGCACCCTGCGTGTGCGGGTGGACGAACTCGCCTGGGAACCGGAGTACCGCTTCGGGACCCGGGTTGGCATCTCCGGCATCGCCCTGCCCGGGCTGGAGGCCGGCCGCACCTTGAACGTGCCCGGCCCCGCCGACACCGGGACCCTGCTCTTCACCGGTTCCACCGGTACCGTGCCCGGCTGCATGGAGGGTTCGCACGCCTGGGTGTGCAACCCCGGCCTCCGGGTCCAGGGTGAGGACACCCGCAGCCTCGACCGCACCTTCACACTCTCGGAGCAGGCCGCCGCCGAACAGCACGACATCTCCGGCCGGGTCGTGCTCACCGACCCCCGTGAGGCCGAGAACTCCGCCAACCGGGCGAGCCCCCACCCGCACGTGACGGCCTCCTCGACCGCCGTCCAGCACCCCGCCGCCATGGGGCGCGGCGTTCTGGACGACGAGGACAGCACGGTCTGGTACCCGGACCCCGAGGAGAAGAACCCCTGGCTCGACCTCGAGCTCGGCCGGGAGACCGAGATCGACCACATGGAGGTCGACTTCCCCCGGGCCGACAGCGTGATGCAACCGATCAAGGTCACCGTCGAGGGCAACGACCAGGTCCGGGAGGGCTGGCTCGACGGCAGTGGACGTGTCGACTTCAGCGCCCTGACCGCCGACGAACTGAGAGTGACCTTCGAACGGCCCGAGGGCCAGGCCCTGGAGGTCGGCGGGATCTCCCTGCCCGGCGTCGACGAGGTCGATGCGCTGCCCGAGGGGGACGCCTCCACCGCATGCGGCCTGGGCCCGACCCTGCGGGTCAACGGTGAACGGGTTGAGACCCGGATCAGCGGCGGCACCCTCGCCGACCAGCTCACCGGCCGGCCCCTGCCCTACGAGGCCTGTACCGGCCTCGACCTGGACGCGGGGGAGAACCAGGTGGTCGTCGAACCCGGCAACCGTTACGAGGTCCGCTCGGCTCTCGTGGAGTCCGCCGACCCCGTCGGCGCCCGCGACGAAGTGTCCATGGAAGAGGTCGAGACCCTGCACGGGTGGGGCCCGAGCGGCCGCAGCTTCGACGTCGACGTCGAGGACGAGAGCCTGCTCGTGGTCAACGAGAACTTCAACGAGGGTTGGGAGGCCACCCTCGAGGGCTCCGACCGACCACTGGAACCCCAGCGCCTGGAAGGCTGGAAACAGGCCTGGGTCCTGCCCGAGGGGAGCAGCGGCACCGTCACGCTCTCCTACGCCCCCGACACCTCCTACCACCTCTCCCTCGGGATCGGAGCGGGCCTGGCCGTGCTCATGGCCGTACTGGCGATGTGGCCCCGCCGTTGGCTGCCGGGCGGAGAGCGGCTGCGCGCCGGAGAACCCGTGGGCGACCGGGACCTGCCCGGGGCCGGACCCGGATGGCTTTCGCGCCGGGCGGTCCTGCCCCTGGGACTGGCCTTCGGTGTGTGGGTGGCCGGGCTCACCGGCGCCGCCCTGGTCGGCCTGATCCTGCTCGCCATGTGGTGGCTGGGACGCGCGGCGCCCAAGCGGCTCCGCCACGCCCGGCCCGGGACCCCGACACTGGGCGGGACCGTACTGCGCCACCTGGCAGCGCCCTGGACGGTGGCGATCTCGCTGACCCTGGCCGGTGTGGCGATGGCGGTCGGTACCTACCTGGCGCTCCACCACCCCTTCCACGACATCACCGAGCTCCTGGGCAGCAGCCTGCGCGGCTGGGGCCCCCAACTGCTGTGCCTGCCCGCGCTGGCCCGCCTGGTGCTCTCCCTCGGCCAACCCGGCGACGGGCTGGATGCCGACGCCGACCCGCCTTCCGCCGCCGAACGGAACACCGACCCGCGCCCCCGCCACAGCGGCGGACAGGAGAGCGGCGGTGAACAGGGCAGCGACGACGGCCCCGACGACGAAGACCCCGGCCGCGACCCGGCGAACAACGGGACCGGTGGGAACGGAACCGGAAGCGGAGCACGCGAACCGCGGGCCGGTACCGAGGAGGTGCGCACGTGAGCACGGTTTCCCAGTTCGGTGCCGCACCCCGGGACCGCGGACCGGTCGACAGCCAGGTCGGCCCGGAACGCCGGCCCCGCCGGTCGGTGCCCGCCGGCACCCTTCTGATCGCGGCGGGCACGTTCCTGCTGACCCTGGCGGCCATGCTGCCGTTGTACGTCCACGACCGGGTCGCCCTCCTGCCCGCCGTGGCCGAGCACGAGATGCGCCTGGTCGACGGCGACGCCGCCTACCTCAACGCCGCGAACTGGTCGTGGGTGGACAACACCGGGATCGAACGCAACATCTCCGTCGACGCCACTGCGAACGGCGACGAATGGTCGGCCTGGCAGATGACCGTGGACACTTCCGCCTCCGACCGGATCATCGACCACTGGAGCCGGCGCGTCATCGTGGACCGTTCGACCGCCCGCGCAGTCAACTGCTGCGGCGAACACGTCGACGGCGACCGTGCCGTGCGCCAGGCCGGGCTCGTGCACCACTTCCCGGCCGGGACCGACGCCGACTCCTACCCCTTCTACGACGCGGAGGTGCGCTCGGCACCGTCTATGGAGTTCCAGGGGGAGAACGACATCGCCGGTGTGACGGCACGCCGTTACTCCCAGGCGATCGAGGCCACACAGGTCCCCGGATCCGCCCGGGACGTACCCGCCGACCTGTTCACCCCCGAGGCCCGCGGCACCGTCACCGCCACCCGTTGGTTGGAGCTCACCCGGACCCTGTGGGTGGAGCCGGTCAGCGGAACGGTCGTCAACATGCAGGAGACGCGCCGCGAGACCCTGCGGACCCGGGACAGCGACGGCGCGGTGCCACTCCTGGAGGCCGACCTGACCATGGCCGACACCCAGGTCGACGGGTACGCCGAACAGGCCCGCGTGCGTTCGGTACTGCTGCGTTCCCTCGACGTGTGGGCACTGTGGACCCTGGCACCCCTCGGCGTGCTGGCCCTGGCGGGCGGCCTGTTGCGCGCCCGCAACCACCGAGTACGGGAACAGAGGGAGGGGCGTCCCGAACAGGACGGACATGAGGAGCCCGCCGAGGACGGTTCCGGACCGACGACGCCGTAGGATCACGCCCATGTGCGGTCGCTATGCCCAGTCCCGGAACGTCCACCAGCTCCAGCTCGCCTTCGGCCTGCCCGAACAGGCGTTGGCCGAGGACACCGATCCGCGGTCCTGGCCGCCGCTGGAGGAACTGGAGGCCGACTACAACATCTCGCCGGGTCGGCCGGTCCAGGCCGTGCTCGGACCGCCGCCGCAGGGTGGGAGCAACGGTGCACCCGGGCCGCGTTCCCTGCACACCATGCGTTGGGGGCTGGTGCCCTCCTGGGTCAAGGACCGCAACGTCGGTTACCGGATGATCAACGCCCGCAGCGAGACCGTCGCCGACAAACCCGCCTTCCGGGCCGCGTTCCGGCGCCGCCGCTGCCTGCTGCCCGCCGACGCCTACTACGAGTGGCAGCTCATCGGCCCTGACGGCCGCGCTGAGGCCAGCACCTCCCCGGTCACCGACACCGAGCACAAGAAGCGTAAGGCCCGCTCCGCCAAGAGGCCGTACGCGATCCGCTGCACACAGGACCGTCCGTTGGCCATGGCCGGGATCTTCGAACGCTGGCGCGACCCAGAGGTCGACGAGGACGACCCCGCCGCTTGGCTGTGGAGCTGTGCCGTCATCACCACGGAGGCCGCGCCCGAGCTCGCCCACATCCACGAGCGCATGCCGGTCGTGCTGCCCGAGGTGGACTGGGCCGCCTGGTTGGACCCGGGTACCGGTGCCGAGGAGCTCGCGCACCTGATGGACCACACGCCCGTGGACCGTTTCGCGGTGGACGAGGTCTCCACCGAGGTCAACAGCATCAAGAACAACGACCCTGGGTTGCTCACCCCGTTGGTAGATGGAGGTTATGGGACCGAGACACTTTTCTGACCCCGCCTCGGTGGACGCCACAGAGGCCCGCATGGATACAGTGTCAGAGGCCACAAGGCCGTGAGCACCTCTGGTGCACAGGCACGCCGTGTAGCGTGCCCACACATGAACAAACAGCGCGGGAGCTCGCACCATGGCGGGCTGAGAGGGTGACTCAACGGCGTCGCCGACCGCAGAACCTGTTCGGGTAATTCCGACGTAGGGAGGCATGCCATGACCGCTACCCACGACCACGGCAGCACCGGGGAGCCGGAGAACCGTGTGACCACCGGTCCCATCATGGGATCAACCAAGGTCCACCGGGAGATCGGCACACCCGAGGGGCACCGACTGCGTGTCCCCGCCCGCCGAGTGGAGCTCAGCGACGGCAGCCACTTCGATCTGTACGACACTTCCGGCCCTTACACCGACGACGCGGCCGTCATCGACCTTGACCAAGGCCTTCCCGCCACCCGGCGCGATTGGGCCCTGCCCTCGGCAGACGGTGCCCGTACCCAGTTCGCCCACGCCAGGGCCGGCACCGTCACCCCCGAGATGCGTTTCGTGGCCGAACGCGAAGGCATGGAACCGGAGTTCGTCCGTGAGGAGGTCGCCCTCGGCCGGGCCGTGATCCCCGTCAATCACAACCACCCCGAGTCCGAGCCGACCGTGATCGGCAAGAACTTTCTCGTCAAGGTCAACGCCAACATCGGCAACTCCGCGGTGACCTCCTCCGTTCCGGAGGAGGTGGAGAAGATGGTGTGGGCAACCCGTTGGGGCGCCGACACTGTCATGGACCTGTCCACCGGCAAGCACATCCACGACACCCGGGAACGTATCCTCCGCAACTCCCCGGTGCCGATCGGGACCGTGCCCATCTATCAGGCGTTGGAGAAGGTCGACGGCGATCCCACCCGGCTGACCTGGGAACTGTACCGCGATACGGTGATCGAGCAGGCCGAGCAGGGCGTGGACTACATGACCGTGCATGCCGGCGTCCTGCTCCGGTACGTGCCGCTCACGGCCCGCCGCGTCACCGGTATCGTCTCGCGCGGCGGTTCGATCATGGCCGCCTGGTGCCTGGCCCATCATCGGGAGAGTTTCCTCTACACCCGATTCGAGGAGCTCTGCGCGATCTTCAGGGAGTACGACATCACGTTCTCCCTGGGTGACGGACTGCGGCCCGGGTCCATCGCCGACGCCAACGACGAGGCCCAGTTCGCCGAACTGCGTACCCTCGGCGAGCTCACCCACGTCGCTCGCTCCCACGACGTACAGGTCATGGTGGAGGGCCCCGGCCACGTCCCCATGGACAAGATCGCCGAGAACGTGCACCTGGAGGAGGAGCTGTGCGGTGAGGCACCGTTCTACACACTCGGCCCTCTCGCCACCGATGTCGCACCCGGCTACGACCACATCACCTCGGCCATCGGCGCTGCCCAGATCGGGTGGCACGGGACGGCGATGCTCTGTTACGTCACCCCCAAGGAACACCTGGGACTGCCCGACCGCGATGATGTCAAGACAGGGGTGGTCACCTACAAGCTCGCCGCCCACGCCGCCGACATCGCCAAGGGCCATCCCCGAGCGCAGGCATGGGACGACGAGCTGTCCCGGGCGCGTTTCGAGTTCCGCTGGCGGGACCAGTTCCACCTCTCCCTGGACCCCGAGACAGCGCAGACCTACCATGACCGGACCCTGCCGGCCGAACCCGCCAAGGTCGCTCATTTCTGTTCCATGTGCGGGCCCAAGTTCTGTTCCATGCGTATCTCCCAGGACGTGCGCCGATACGCGAAGGAGAACGGGCTGGAGACCGCCGAAGCGATCGAGCGCGGTATGGCTGACAAATCGACCGAGTTCGCCGAGAGCGGCAACCGCCTCTACCTACCGTTGGCCGACTGACCTGCATACCCCGACCGGGCCCGGGCCCGGTCGGGGTGGGCGTTCATAGGTTCTCAGGCGGGTTTGCGGGCGCTCGCGACCAGGTGCACCCCGACGTAGTCGTCGGACTCGGTGACACGCAGTTCCATCTCGACCAGGTGGGCCATGGACCGGGGGTCGCGGGCCAGCATCATCTCGACGGTGGAGGCCGAGAGCACGGTGCGCGGTTTGACCCATTCCAGCTCCAGGCCGGAGTCGGCGAGGGTCTCGGTGAGCTGTTCGGCGGTGAAGCACCGGGTGATGGACCCGTCGGGCCACGGCACCAGCAGCACGTCGGCGCTGGGGGCGTGGCTGAGCTCGGGCCAGCGGTCCTGCTCGGCCAGGAGCGCCATACCGAGCACGACGGAGTCGACCACCAGGAGAGTCCGCCCGCCGGGGCGCAGTACCCGGGCGACCTCGGCGACCGAGGACTCGGTCGCCAGGTGCCGGGAGAGCACCCGGTTGTCGGCGATGACCCCGTCGAAGGAGGAGTCTGCGAACCCGCGCAGGAACGCGGAGTCACCCACCACGTGGCGCAGACGTCCGTGGGGGGCCGGGTGCGGTACGGGGGACCGCCCGTTGACCAGGGTCAGCGGGCGGCGTACCGCCATGTCGGCGGAGGGCAACAAGGTCACCACGTCGTGGCCGGCCGCGACTGCGCGCGGTGTGCCCTGGAAGCCGGGGCTGGACAGGTCCAGAAGACGTGACGGGGTGGTGGGGAGCCAGCGGGCGATCTGAGTTTCGGCCACCGTCCAGTAGAACCGCCAGTAGTCCGAGAGCCGGTCGGTCGCGGCGAACTGTGCCGCCGGTGAACGGGGGCGGTCCGAAGCCGGGGTCGAGGACGGTCGCACGTGCACTCCTCTCCCATCCTTCAGGGGTTCTACCCGCACTCTGCCATGCCTCACCTTCAACGACAGGTGCGAACGGTGAAGTTCTCCGGGCAGGAGGTCAACGCCCCCGAGGGGCCGGAATGTGTCCGCTCGGGTGGTTGTTGTGATACGACACCGAGCCTCGGGGCGAGTCTCCCGGGGCCAGAACGAGACCCCGAGGAGGCGGCGACCAAATGCCGACAGCTGGGTCGTGCCTGGAGCGCGAGGAAACGCGGGTGACGTCACGCGACGTCGGTGCCCCGGCCTCACCTGTGGGAACGTATCGTTGGGACGATACGGATGTCCCAGTGGGGAACAGCGCGAGGAGGCCGACAGGCTTGGAAATGGGCCAGGAGCAGGAGACAGCCGAGGAGCGGGATCAGCGCTTCGAGAGGGACGTGCTGCCTTATCTCGACCAGCTCTACTCTGCGGCGCTGCGGATGACCCGGAACCCCGCGGACGCGGAGGACCTCGTTCAGGAGACCTTCGCCAAGGCGTTCGGTTCGTTCCACCAGTTCAAGCAGGGGACGAATCTCAAGGCGTGGCTGTACCGCATCCTCACCAACACCTTCATCAACTCCTACCGCAAGAAACAGCGTGAGCCGAAGCAGGCCGGGACCGAGGACGTCGAGGACTGGCAGTTGGCTCAGGCCGCTTCCCACACGGCGGCCGGTCTGAAGTCGGCCGAGGCGGAGGCGCTCGAGCACCTGCCCGACAGCGACGTCAAGCGGGCTCTGCAGGAGCTGGCCGAGGACTTCCGGATCGCGGTCTACCTCGCCGACGTGGAGGGGTTCGCGTACAAGGAGGTCGCCGAGATCATGGGGACGCCGATCGGGACCGTGATGTCCCGTCTGCACCGCGGCCGGCGTCAGCTGCGCACGCTGCTGGAGGAGTACGCGGTCGACCGCGGTTTCCTCCCCGCCGCGCGTGCGGCCGAGACCGCGGGTGCGGTGACGGGGTCCGCGAACGGGCGGACGGAGACGGCTGGGTCGGATCGAGGAGACCGGTGATGAGTGTCGGGCACGGCAAAGACAACGAGACCCCGTGCAGCGAGGTCCTCGACAATCTCTACACCTACATCGACGGTGAGCTGGAGGCGGGCAACTACGGCGTGGTGCGCGAACACCTCGACGGCTGTTCGCCCTGCCTGGAGGAGTACGGGCTCGAAGAGGCCGTGAAGAAGCTCGTCGCCAAGCACTGCGGGTGCGACCCGGTCCCGTTGGACCTGCGGGACAAGGTGCTGTCGCGTCTGGCTCAGGCGCGCAACGAGCAGCTGGCCAAGGAAGCCGGGGCCGAGCCTCCGAACACACCGGCCTGAGCCGGGCACACCCGGAACCGGGCGGCGGTCGAATTGTTCGACCGCCGCCTTTTCTGTGTCTTTTTGTTGGGAATTAATTCTTCTGTCACGGTGTGTTGTGTGTTGTTCCGGTTTGTGCTGTTTGTGGGAATTATGTTCCGGGTGTCACCCGGTGTTCCTGGTTTTGGTCGGGTGACCCTTCACGGGTGCAGGTGGAGGGGGTGGCGACACGCCCGTGGGGGTGGTGTCCTCCAGGGGTGTGGTCGGTTCGAAATCTTTTTACCCAACTTCTTTGTGCCGCTTCTGGGTGATTACGACTGGTAGTCATGCCTGTTGGCAGCTGTACTACTTGCTGTCTGCACCCCTGCAGGGGCCGGGGTGATGGGTTTCTGCGAACCCGAACAGTCAATTACGTACAGTAGTTGAAGGGCATTACTACCTGAATTAGTAATTCCATATGGCGAAAATTTCAAGTTGTTTTCGTGGTGAGAGTGGCGCAGTTCGGGTTGGCGGTAATCGCTCCGCTGTGATTGGCCGTTAAACTGGACTCCATATCCAACGAATGCGGTAATTTGCGCGGCGTGTTCGGTGCCGCCGGGCCGCTGCGCAATGAAGAGAGGAGTTCCAGATGTTCGGTCACCCGATGCTCAGCACGGCTACCACTGCGGGGATCGCATCCACCTTCAACGGATGGTCCTGGTGGTAGAACAGAAACGGTGAAACCATGACGGTCCGGTCGCCAGTCGGTGGGGGGTGAACACGGGTGCGGGCTCTGCCAGGGGGCGCTCGCGTCTACGTCGGGGTCGTTGTCGTCAGCGCGGCGGCCGTGGTGCTGGTCGGTCCCCACACGGGGATCGACGTATGGACGCTGGTGCTCCTCGCGGTCCTGTTCGTCGTCGCGGAATCGGTCGGTACGGCGGTCCTGTCCGACGTTCGGGCAGGGATCTCCCCGAGCTCCGCGGTCGCGCTCGCCTCGGTGGTCCTGCTGGGGCCGGTCGGGGCCGCGGTGGTCGGGTTCTCCGCCGGCCTCACCATCCGCCGGCTGGCACTGGTCAAACGGGCCTTCAACGGGGCGCAGTTCGCGCTCTCGGCCTACACCGCCGGACTCGCCTACATCATGCTGGGCGGTCCCGTGGGCCCCCCGGGGAGTGAGGACTTCCCGGGCGTCCTGGTGCCCTACCTCGCGGCGGTGGCCACCCACACCGTGGTCAACCTGGTGCTCATGAGCGCTCTGCTGTGGACCCTCGGGGCGGTCCGGCACCTGAGCCGTGACGTGCTCGGCCGCCGCCCCCTGGCCGTCGTCGAGCTCACCTCGCTCGGCTACCAGGTCATCGGCCTGGCGATCGCGGCGATCTGGTCCGGTGTCGGTGTCATCGCCCCCCTGCTCGTGCTCTTCCCCCTTTTCATCGCCCGGTGGACCTTCACCCAGCAGGCCAACGAGGTCCGCGCCCACGAAGCCACCCTGGAGACCCTCTGCCAGGCGGTCGAGACCAAGGACCACTACACCCGCGGCCACTGCATGCGCGTGGCCGAGGGATCGGCGATGATCGCCCGCGAACTCGGTATGTCCGCCGAACGTGTGCAGAAGATCCGCTACGCCGGAATGCTGCACGACATCGGCAAACTCGGGGTGCCCACCAAGATCCTCCAGAAGACCGGCAAACTCGACGACGACGAGTACGCCGCCATCAAGCTGCACCCCACGAGGGGGTACGAGATCGTCCGCGAGATCGGCTTCCTCGACGAGGCCCTCGACGGCATCCGCCACCACCACGAGCGCCTGGACGGCCGCGGCTACCCCATGGGACTGCTGGGCATGGAGATCCCCGAGTCGGCTCGGATCATCAGCGTGGCCGACGTCTTCGACTGCCTGACCTCCACACGCTCCTACCGCGAGGCCTGGAGCGCGGAAGCGGCCATCGTCGAGCTCCGCCGCTGTGCCGGGACCCAGTTCGATCCCCGGATGGTCGAGGCCCTGGTCCGTGCCGTCGAGCGCGAGGGGTGGAGCACACCCGACATCGAGGAACCGCCCGGCGGCTGCTACGGGCAGGTCGCGGCGGCGCGTGCGGGCCAGGGCGACCTCGCCGGTCCGAGCCGTTCCAGCTCGGGCGGGCGTGAATGATGCCGACCCGGCGGGAGAACGGGAACGCGGACTGGACCCGCCGTCCCCTGCACACCACGCTGTTGGCCCTGGTCGTGGGGGTCTCGGTCACCGCTCTGCTGTGGACCGCTCTGAACGGCGTCGAAGAACCCGTCGTTGCCCTCGTCTTCTGCCTCTTCGTGGCCGGCGGCGAACTGGCCCGCATCACCCTGCCGGGGGACCGCGAGGTCGCCCCCGTGGCTTCCGCCGGGGCGATCAGTTACGCGTTCGCCGTCAGCCTGGGGGAGGGGGCACTGGAACACTCGGCCGCACAGGTCGTCGCGGTCGCCGCGATCGGTGTGCTCATGGGCGAGCTCCCGCACGTGGCCGTGGGGCGCAGCCCCGCGGTCGAGGACGTAGCCCGCCGACTGCTGACCGTCATGCTCCTGGCGTGGACCTTCCGTCCCATGGCCGAGGAACTGTCGTTGTCGGGCCTGTCGGTCACCGGCGCCGTCCTGATGCTGGCGTTGGTGGTGGCGGTCTGGACCGTGGACTCCGTCCTGTCCGCACTGCTGCGCGCCGAGCGGCTGCGCACCCGGCTGTGGGTCACGGTGCGCGACGAGATGCGTGCCCAGTTCGCGGTCGGCGGGGTCGTCGGTTCGAGCGCGGTGCTCATCGCCCTGGCCTGCAGCGTCTCCGGGCTCTTGGGCCTGTTCGTCTTCTCCGCGCCGCTGCTCGTCTCCCACGTGGCCTTCCGCCGCTACGCCGAGATCCGCCGCACCTACCTGGAGACCGTGCGGGCCTTGTCCCGGGTCACCGAGGTCGGCGGTTACGTGGAGAACGGGCACTCGCGCCGTGTCAGCCGCCTCTCGAACGCCGTGGCCTGCGAGATGGGTTTCTCCGAGGCCGAGCTGCTCAGCCTGGAGTACGCCGCCCTCATGCACGACATCGGCCAACTGTCCCTGAGCGAACCCATCGCCGGCGGGGCCACCGTGCTCGCCTCACCCCTCGAGCAGCGCCGCATCGCCGAACTCGGGTCGGGGATCATCCGTCAGACCGGTGTGCTCGACACCGTGGCCGAGACCGTCCGGCGCCAGTGTGAACCGGTGGGCGGGGACGGCCGTGCGGGCGCGCCCCCGATGGCCAGCCGCATCATCAAGGTCGCCAATGCCTTCGACGACCTGGTCGGCTCCGGGGGCGGGGACGAACGCCGGGCGGCGGTCGTCGAACGCCTGCGTATGGACGCAGGAACCGAGTACGACCCCGAGGTCGTCGGCGCTCTCACCCGGGTCCTGACGAGGACGTGAGGGCCCGCCCGGCGGCCCCGGCCGGGGCGGGGTGGCACAGGGCCGGTGCCGCACACCGCCGACACCGTCGATGCAGGGCCCCGGCCGGGGGATCAGTCCACCGGGGGCCGCAGGCGTGTGACGAACTTGTACCGGTCACCCCGGTAGAGCGAGTGCACCCACTCGACGGGGTGGCCGTCGGAGTCGAAACTGTGCTGGGAGTGCAGGACCAGGGGCAGCCCCACGTCCACGCCCAGGAGCCGGGCCTCGTTCGGGGTCGCCAGCACCGTCTCGATCGAGGCCTCCGCCTCGGCCAGAGACACGTCGTACGCGCTCGCGAGAGCCTCGTAGAGCGACGCGTAGCGGTCCAGCTGGCGTCGCAGGCCGGGGAAGCGCCGTGCGGCCAGATGGGCGGTCTCCACGGCCATGGGTTCGCCGTTGGCGAGTCGGAGCCGTTCGATGCGCAGTACACGCCCGCCCGACCGGATCGCCAGGAGTTCGGCGAGCTGGTCGTCGGCGTTGATGTAGCTCACGTCGAGGATGCGGGTGGCCGGGTGCAGGCCGTGCGCCCGCATCTCCTGCGTGTAGCTGGTCAACTGGAGGATCTGGGCGACCTTGGGTTTTGCCACGAAGGTGCCCTTGCCCTGGATGCGCAGCAGCCGGCCCTCGACCACCATCTCGGTCAGGGCCTGGCGCACGGTGGTGCGCGAGGTACCGAACTGGGTGGCCAGGGCGCGCTCGGGCGGTACCGGATTGCCCGCGGGCATAGCCTCGATGAGTTCGAGCAGCTGTTTCTTGACCAGGTAGTACTTCGGCACCCTGGGGTTGCCGTCGACTGTCTGCCGGCCGGTCATCCGTCTCCTCTGCCGCGTCCCGGGCTCACTCCGCGCCCTCGGTCACCGTGGCCGGTCGGAGGCGTTCGGGGTCGGTGTGGAGCCCGTGTGCGACACCGATTGGTATGGACCACTGGTTGAGTGCGTACCCCTTGAGTATGCCTTCCTTCATGGGATGATTTGTGAGTGCCTCACCTCAGTGATCTCATCAGGCGACACACGTCACTCAAACAAGCCGATCTGGAGTGGATCTACTCCCTGGTCTCGGACTGGCAGTTGCTGGCCGACCTCTCCTTCGCCGACCTGGTCCTGTGGGTCCGGCTGCGCGGTGACGACGGATGGGTGGCCATCGCCCAGATGCGCCCCACGACCGGCCCCACGGCTTTTCAGGACGACCTGGTGGAGAGCGTTCTGCGCGACGACATGGGCGGCGTCGACCCGCGCTCGGTCCCCAGGCTCGTGGGGCGGCGGGCGCTCATCGACCGGGCCTGGGACGAGGGGCGGATCTGCCGCGACGGCGACCCGGACTGGTCCGGCGGGGTCCCGGTCCGTGAGGAGACCGTCCCCGTGCGACGTGAGGGACGACTCATCGGGGTCATCCAGCGCAGCACCAACCTCAGCTCGGCGCGCACCCCCAGCCGCTTGGAACTGACCTACCTGCAGAGCGCGGGGGACCTCGCACAGATGATCGCCGAGGGTGCTTTCCCCTTCAGCGACCAGGGGCCCCTCATGGTCCGCTCGCCCCGTGTCGGGGACGGGCTGCTGCGGCTGGACCAGAACGGCGAGGTCGTCTACGCCAGTCCCAACGCCCTCTCGGCCTACCGGCGCCTGGGGCTGACCGCCGACCTCGTCGGGGGACGCCTGGACCGCACCACGTCGGAACTGGCCGCCCAGGGCGAGGCGCGTGACGAGAACCTCACCTACACCGCCAGCGGACGCGCGCCGCAGGAGGCCGAGGTCGAGGCGCGGGGGGTCACCGTGCAGCTGCGTGCCATCCCGCTGGTGATCGACGGGGTGCGTATCGCCGCGCTGGTCATGGTCCGCGACGTCACCGAGCTGCGCCGCCGCGAGCGTGAACTCATGACCAAGGACGCCACGATCCGGGAGATCCACCACCGGGTCAAGAACAACCTCCAGACCGTCGCGGCGCTGCTGCGCCTGCAGTCGCGGCGCCTGGACGTGCCCGAGGCGCGCACCGCCCTGGACGAGGCCGTCGGGCGTGTGGGTTCGATCGCGATCGTGCACGAGATGCTCTCGCACACCCCCGACGAGGTCGTGGACTTCGACGACATCGCAGACCGGGTCATGCAGATGGCCGCGGAGGTCTCCACCACGAAGGGTTCGGTGATCCCACGCCGGACCGGAGGGTTCGGCCTGCTCAACGCACTGGTGGCGACACCGTTGTCGATGGTGCTGGCGGAGCTGGTGCAGAACGCGGTGGAACACGGTCTGGGACAGGGCCCGGGGCACATCGAAGTGCGGGTGCGCCGTTACGACGCGGGGCCGGGTTTTCCGGGTTCGAGCCAGCTGGAACTGGCGGTCTCCGACGACGGCGGCGGCCTGCCCGAGGACTTCGACCTGGAGGGCACCAAGAGCCTGGGGCTGCAGATCGTGCGCACTCTCATCGTCGGCGAGCTGGACGGGTCCTTGGAGATCAGACCCAAGGACGACGGCGGCACGGAGGTGGCGATCACTCTGCCGTTGGACCGGGACGAAGGGGAGGTGCCCCGCAGGTAGGGAGGCCGTGCCGACCGTCCCGTGACCCTGCTGGGGAGAGGAGGAGGGCCCCGCTGCGCCGGGCGGGGGCCTTCGTGGTCGGGCCTGTGCGGATGAGCCTTCTGCTGTTCGGCTCTCCGCTGGAGCGGCCCCAGTGGGCTGGAACGGCCCTAGTGGCTTCGGGCCATCGGGCGCCGGCCCGCACCGCGTTTGCGGAGCGCACGGCGCTCCTCCTCGCTGGTGCCGCCCCAGACACCGCCGTCCTGTCCGCTCTCGAGGGCCCACTGGAGGCAGGCCGAGCTGACGGGGCAGCGCTGGCAGACCGCCTTGGCTTCCTCGATCTGGATCAGTGCGGGGCCGAAGTTGCCGATGGGGAAGAAGAGCTCCGGGTCTTCGTCACGGCAGGCTGCGTCGTGGCGCCAGTCCATGCGGTCCACTCCTCACGTGAGGCGATCGGGGGTTGTGAAGGCTTTCACGATCGATCGTGTGCGTGCGCGGATGTGCATCGGGAGCCCAGCGGGCGGACCCACCGGTGAATTCCTTGCCGAGTACGTTTCGGAGGTCCACCCCACAACCGTGTGGAGGCACCCAGGTTAACTCGCCCGTAACTCGCGGCGATATCTTGAGCGTGGCAGGGTTCAACGACCCATGCAAGAGGTCCCGAGACCAAAGGTCCTGTTCACGGTGTCGTATGCGTCACATTGCCCATGAATTCGTTCTCGTGGCGCAATTAGCAGACGATTCGTAATGCGTTCGGTAGCGATCGGCAGTTGACCTGTTCTCGGTCCCCCAGGTATTCGCCGTCGATCTGGAAGGCTCTGGGGCGGTCGGACGTGATCGTCAGTGAGTGCTCGTCGTGCCAGGTCAGGTACCCTTCGCCCTGCTCGGGCAGGCCTTTGGGGAAGAACATCTGAGAGAGAATCCATCCCGTCACGGCGGTCGAGGAGTGCGTCAACGCGAAAGCGTCGAGACCCAACTCGAAACGCGAGGCAGGGGTGGGCTGCAACGGCAGGGCGCCCGCGTAGGTCCACGGTGTCGTGTTGGTGACCAGTGCGAAATACACGTTGTTGCAAGATGTGCCACCACCGGACACGCGCAGTGACGGATCGCGGATATCGCCCTGGAAGAAGAGCTTCATCGCGACTTCTGCGTACAGCGCGGGTGTGGCCCTGCGGCCGTGGCGCCGCTCGTCCTCGACGCGCTGCACGACGTCGGCGTCCCAACCGAAGCCGGCGCAGAAGGTGAAGTAACGGTCCGCCGTACCGTCGTCGACCAGACCCAGGCCGATCTCGCGTTCACTGCCCTCGCGCAGGGCCCTCAGTACCGCGCCGGTGGCCTCGACCGGGTCCGCAGGCATCCCCAGGGAACGGATGAACACGTTCGCGCTGCCGCCGGGCAGGACGGCAAAGCGTGGTCGGGGCAGATGGGAGGGTGCCTCCAACAGACCGTTGACGATCTCGTTGACGGTGCCGTCACCACCGAGGCCGATCAGGAGGCCGTAGCCCTGCTCGGCCGCGGACGCGGCGAGTTCACGAGCGTGGTCGCGGTGTGTGGTGACCACCGTGGTCAGGTCCAGCTCGGAGCGCAGGGCGCCCTCGATGGCCTCGTGCGACCGGGACGTGGTCGTGGTCGCTCTGGGATTGACGATGAAAAGGGCACGCACCCGGCCAGTGTAGGGGGATCTCGGGTGCGCGGATAAGCTCGGAGTGTGTCTTCGCGTCCCTTCACCATCGTCATCGCCGCCGCTCTCCAGGCACTGCTCGGCCTGGCGGCCGTACTGGGCGGCCTCTACAGCCTTTACTCGGCCGTCATCGGCCAGGTCAACGACGTGATGTCGGCGATCCCGCTGGCCGCCGCGGGCCTGGGCGTCGGCGCACTCCTGGTGTTCGTCGCGCGCGGCCTCTGGCAGCTCAACGACTGGGCCCGCACACCGGTCTTCCTCACCCAGCTCTTTCTCGCGGTGATCGCCTACTACATGTTCACCGGCGAACAGTACGCCGCCGCGGCCCTGCTCGGCGCCGTCGCGGTGGCTGCCGGAGCCGCTGTCCTCTCGCCGCCCTCGACGGCGGTGCTCTTCCCGGCTGCCCAGGAACCCCGGAAGAAACGCTGAGGCACCTGCCCGGCGGTGAGCGACGAGAGAACGCGGGGACGCCGGTTCCTCGTCCCACACGCCACCGGCCTGCCCGGCGCCTGCTGCGCGCCGGGGTGCCTGTGCCGCGACGCCCGGACCGCGTGGCCGCGGCTTCTGGACGGAGGGGTGAGAGTGTGGGCGTTCAGAGGCCCGTGGAGGCACGTGCACAGGTACTGCGGGGCCCGGGCAAGGGCCGAGCGGTTCCTGTGTCTCTGCATGGACGAGGGGACGCGTCATCGCGACCCGGTGTGTGTTGCCCGCCGTCTTCGCCGGGCTCGCCTGGTCTCTCTCGGCCGGCCCGGGATCCACGGGCCGGAGCAGTGCCCACTGCGGGGCTCGTGCTGTGTCGGGAGGTGTAGTGCGGGATCGGGCACGCCGCAGCGAGGAGCTCTGCCGGAGGGGGTGTCCCCGGCGGCCGCCCCTCGGCGACCGCCGGGACCGGATCAGTCCTCCGTGGTCAGTGCCGTCCGGAGCTGAGCGAGTGTCCTCGCCAGGAGACGGGACACGTGCATCTGCGAGATCCCCAGTTCCTGGGCGATCTGGGACTGTGTCATGTTGCCGAAGAAGCGCAGCAGCAGGATGCGCTTCTCCCGGGGCGGCAGTTGTTCCAGGAGCGGCTTGAGTGACTCCCGGTACTCCACCCCCTCCAGGGACTCGTCCACGATCCCCAAGGAGTCCGCGACCGCAGGGGCGTCCTCGTCACCGCTGTCGGGGGCGTCCAGGGACACCGTCGAGTAGGCGTTGGCGGACTCCAGGCCCTCCAACACCTCCTCCTCCGACATGCTGAGGTGTGCCGCGAGCTCGGCGACCGTCGGCGAACGCCCCTCCCGTTGGGACAGGTCGCTGACGGCCTTGGTGAGCGAGAGCTTCAACTCCTGGAGGCGTCGGGGTACCCGGACCGCCCAGCCCTTGTCACGGAAATGGCGCTTGATCTCACCGACGATGGTGGGCGTGGCGTAGGTCGAGAACTCCACGCCCCTGTCCAGATCGAAACGGTCGATGGACTTGATGAGCCCGATCGTCGCGACCTGGGTGAGATCGTCCAACCACTCGCCGCGGTTGCGGAACCGGCGGGCCAGGTACTCCACCAGCGGAAGGTGGAGCTCCACGAGCTCGTCGCGGATCTGCCGCCGCTCCGCTGACTCCGGGTCGAGTTCACCCAGGCGTTCGAACAACTCTCTGGCGCGTGCCCGGTCGGGCACCGCGTGTTCGGTCTTGGCTGTCAGAGCGGGCCCCCTTTCGCTCACGTCGGCTCCAGCGTGCCGCGGCGCTTGTACAGAACGATGAAGACGCGGTCGTCGGGGCCGACATCGGCGTCGACGTCACCCGCGAGCGCGGACAGGACCGTCCACGCGAACGTGTCGCGGGCGGGGAGGCGTCCGTCGGCTGTCAGTACCGACACGGAGATGCGCATCCCCTCGGGGGTCAGTTCGAATTCGGTGGTCAGTTCTGTGCCGGGCAATGCCTGGGAGAGCAGCATCGCGCAGGCCTCGTCGACGCCGATCCTCAGGTCCTCGATCTCGTCGAGGGTGAAGTCGAGTCGCGCGGCGAGTCCCGCCGTCGCCGTCCGCAGTACGGACAGGTAGGCGCTGTCCGCGGGCATGTTGACGGTGACAGCGTCGCGGACACCGGCCGCGTCGGCCGTGGGCACGGCGGTTTCTTCGGTCACGTCCCTCCTTCGGGGGGCGGGGTTGCCGCTTGAGAGCAATGTATCTCGTTTCACCCTGCCACTGGCGCAAGGGATAGCAGATCGTGTCCGTGCGACGACGCACGAACACAGGACGAACGGCCGCGATCAGCGGCCGGAAGCACCCAAGGACTCCAGCGCGTCGCCGTCCAACCGGCGGACCGTCCAACCATCCATCGGGGCCGACCCGAGGGACTCGTAGAAACGGATCGCGGGTGTGTTCCAGTCCAGGACACTCCACTCCAATCGCCGGTAGCCGCGCTCCACACAGATGCGCGCCAGGTTCTGCAACAACGCGAACCCGTGGCCCAGTCCCCGGTGTTCGGGGCGCACGTACAGATCTTCCAGGTGGATCCCGTGCCGACCCGTCCAGGTGGAGTAGGTCAGGAACCACAGCGCGAACCCCGCGGTGACCTGGGAACCGTCCTCCCCGGTGTGTTCGGCCACGTGCGCGAAGACCGCTGGGGACTGCGCGAACAGCGACCGGTGCAGGTCTGCCTCCGTGGCCTCGACGGCGTCGGGCTCCTTCTCGTACTCGGCCAGTTCTTCGATCAGACGATGGATCTCCGGGACGTCGCCGGGTCGGGCAGGGCGGATCAAACGGATCACCTTGGTCAGGGGCTGGTACGAACGGTCCCTGCCAGGATATGCGCAGGCCGGGACGGTACCGGGACCCCCGGCGGTCACGGACGGTGCGCGACCACACGTTCGATCGTCCCCAGCAGCAGCCGGTCGTGGTGCCCTACACGGAACCCCGCCTCCACCGCGACCTCGCGCGGCAGCCGTCGGGGGTTGCCGCGGCGCCGTTGGAAGAAACGGAAGGGAAAACGGGTCCGGCCGATCCGGTCGACCATGAGCAGGCGGCCCCCCGGTTCCAGGACGCGGTACATCTCCCGCATCCCCTGCTCCTGGTCCTCGACCACCCCCAACGTGAGGGTGCACATGACGGTGTCGAAGGAGCGGTCGGGGAAGTCGAGGTCCTGCACGTCACCGATGAGGAAATGGCCCGGGAGAGCCAGGTCCGCGGCGTGTTCGCGGGCCCGCTCGATCTTCCGCGGGTCGGGGTCGACGGCGGTCAGGCGCACCTGGGGCGGGTAGAACGGCAGATTGCGGCCCGAGCCCACACCGACCTCGAGGGTGCGCCCGCGCGCGCCCGCGCACAGGAGCTCCCTGGTCCGGTGCAGGAGGTGCCCCGGCACATGTTCACCGTGGTCCTGCCGGTCGGCCGGGTCGTCCCGGTGTCTGCGCTCCGAGCGCGATGCCATGCCACTCCTGGGAAGGGGATGTCCACACCATGACTCTGGGTCCCCTGCGTCTCCTGGTCAAGAGCGGGGCCAGGGTGTTTCACCGGCAGGCACCGGATCCCGCGCCTGCCCGGGTCGGGACCCGGTCCGTGCACGGCCCCCTCCTTTCGGAGGCCGGACCGTCGGTCCCGCTGTCGCAGAGGAACCCGTCAGCGTGCAGCGGGCCGTGCCTCGGCGAAGCCGGAACCAGCGCCGGGCGAGCCGGGAACGGGCCGTGGTGGGGCCGCACGGCGGAACGCGGCCCCACGGCTCAGAACAGCACCTTGGACAAGAAGGCCTGGGTGCGCTCGTGCTGCGGGTCGTTGAGCACCTCCGCGGGTGGCCCGGACTCCACGACCATGCCGTCGTCCATGAAGACCAGGGAGTCGCCCACCTCGCGTGCGAACCCCATCTCGTGGGTGACCACGACCATCGTCATCCCACCGCGCGCCAGGTCCCGCATGACGTCGAGGACATCACCGACCAGCTCCGGGTCCAGGGCACTGGTGGGCTCGTCGAACAGCATCAGGTTCGGTTCCATGGCCAGCGCGCGGGCGATGGCAACACGTTGTTGCTGACCGCCGGAGAGCTGTTCCGGGTGGACGTCGGCCTTGTCCGGCAGGCCCACCCGCTCCAGCAGCTGCATGCCGCGCTCGACCGCCTGGGCCCGGGGGACCCTGTTGACCTGGATCGGTGCCTCGACGACGTTGCCCAGGGCGGTCAGGTGCGGAAACAGGTTGAACCGTTGGAAGACCATGCCGATGTCGCGGCGCTGAGCGGCGATCTCCTTGTCGCGCAGTTCGTGCAGGCGCCCACGCTTCTGGTGGAACCCCATGAGCTCGCCGTCGAACCACAAGCGGCCGGCGGTCAGCTTCTCCAGATGGTTGATGCAGCGCAGGAACGTGGACTTGCCCGAACCGGACGGGCCCACGACGCACATGACCTCACCGCGGCGCACCTCCAGGTCGATGCCCTTGAGCACCTCCAGGCGTCCGAAGCTCTTGTGCACGTTCTCGGCCACGACCAGTGCGTCGGAGGGCAGCTCGGCGCCTTCCGTAGTCTCGACGACGGCCTCGTCGCTCTCGCTCATCAGTGTCGCCCTCCGACCGTCCGGATCCTGGCACCGCGCTGCTCGGGGTTGAACCGGCGCTCGATGAAGTACTGGCCCACCATCAGCACGCTCGTGATGGCCAGGTACCACAGGCACGCTGCCACCAGCATCGGGAAGATCTGGTAGGTCTTCGTGCCGATGGCCTGGAGCTGGTAGAACAGCTCGATCGTCACCGGTACGTACGCCAACAACGCGGTGTCCTTGAGCATCGCGATGGTCTCGTTGCCGGTCGGCGGAATGACCACCCGCATCGCCTGGGGCAGGGTGATACGGCGCAGGATCCTGCCGCGGTTCATGCCGAGCGCCTGGGCGGCCTCGGTCTGGCCCTTGTCGACCGACTGCAGGCCCGCGCGGATGATCTCGGCCATGTAGGCGCCCTCGGACAGCGCCAGCGCCAACAGGCCGGCCATGTACCCGCTCAGGGCGGTGCGCACGTCGATCTCGAAGAAGCGGGCCTCGCCCTCCAGACCCAGCAGCGGCATCCAGTAGTTGTCGAAGGGCAGCCCGATCTGGATCGTCGCGTAGAGGATCGCGAGGTTGCCGAAGAGTACGGCCAGGACCAGCCGGGGCACACCGCGGAAGAACCACGTGTACAGCCACGCCACGGTCACCAGCACGGGGTTGCCGGACAGGCGCATCACCGCCAGGACGATGCCCAGCAGGATGCCGATGATCATCGAGAGCACGGTCGCGCTCAGGGTCACCCCGACACCGCGCACCACGGGGTCGGAGAACATGTTGTCCCACATGAACGGCCAGTTGAAGGCCTCGTTCGTGAACAGCATGTGCACGAACATCGCGGCGAGGACCAGGACGACACACGCGGCGGCCCACCGCTCCGGGTAACGGACGGGGACGGCGGACATCGGTTCGGTGGGACGGCTCGGCGGGGGGTTCTCCAGTGCCGGGCCCTCCGACGATTCTGTCGGTGTGGACACAGATCGGTCTTTCACTCGTGTGTTCGGCGGTCGGGCCGCCGACCGGTGGACACGGGAAGGGCGGGCGCGCCGGGTGCGCCCGCCCGGGCCGGGGGAGAGGGAGGGGAACCTACTCGCCGACGGAGGGGTTGACCTCGGCGGCTTCGATGGAGCCGGCGTCGATCCCCCACTCCTCGAGGATCCCGTCGTAGGTGCCGTTCTCCATGATCGTGTTGAAGGCCTCGGCCAGCTCGTCGGCCCGCTCGGTGTCGTCCTGGTGCAGTACGACACCGTAGGGAGCGGCGTCGTACTGGTCGCCGATGAACTCCAGGACGTCGTCGCCGGTCTGTTCCAGGGCGTAGGCCGATGTGGGCATGTCTGCCAGCGAGGCGTCGTTGACACCGGAGACGACGGTCTCGGTCGCCTGCGGCTGGTTCGGGAACTTCTCGATGGTGATCGGGTCGTCGCCGTCCTCGACACAGGCCTCGCTGCGGGCCTCGATGTCGTCGTCGTGCGTGGTGCCGGTCTGCACCGCGATGCGCATGCCGCAGGCGTCGTCGGGGGAGACGTCCGCGGGGTTGCCCGCCTGGGCGAACCACTGCGTGCCGGAGGAGAAGTAGCTGACCATGTTGACCTCCTCCATACGCTGTTCCGTGACGGTGAAGGAGGAGGAACCCATGTCATAGGTACCGGAGTTCACGCCGATGATGATGGCGTCGAAATTGGCCGGTTCCCACTCGGCCTCCAGCCCCATCTCGGCCAGCGCCGCCTCGACGAGTTCGACATTGAAACCGAGGACCGTCTCGCCGTCGGTGTCCAGGTACTCACCGGGCGGGTACTCCGCTTCCACACCGATGGTGACGGTCTCGCCGGCGGCCGAGTCGTCCTCCCCGCCGCTGCCGCATCCGGTCAGGACGAGTGCGGCGGCCAGGGGCAGGGCACCGAGGGCGTACCGGTGGGCGGCTCGTGTCGTGAGCAGGGCCATGTGCAGTCTCCTTCTTCCTTCTGCACGAAGTTACTGGTCGGAGACGGATCGAGGGTCCACCGCCCAGATCTGTGCGACATAGGGGACGTGACGGCAATCGTCGGTGCCGACTCATCTTGGCCACCCGCGATTTTTCTCCGATCACCGTTGTGAGAGGATTGGATAACGGGTCATCCCCGACTGATGAGGCGGCCGCGCAGTACTCGTATAGGAGTCCGGCGAAGCACGACTCCCCGGCGACACCACCGGTCATGGCCGACCGGCGCCGGAGGAGCTCCCCTAGCACCCCACGTCTTTGCACGCGGGCCGCGTTCGACGACCGCTCCGTCATGGCCGACGGCAGCCGGCAGTACAGACCTGAAGGGTTTGAGTGAGTTGACCACTGTTCCGCATTCCCAGAATCCAGAGACCGCCACAGCGAAGTTGGACGAGGACCCGGCCTTCGCCCTGCACCGAGGCGGAAAGCTGCACGTGACCTCGTCCGTGGACGTCAACGACCCGGCGGGTCTCTCCCTGGCCTACACACCCGGGGTCGCCCGCGTGTGCAACGCCATCGCCGACAGGCCCGAGCTCGTCGACACCTACACGTGGAAGAGCAACCTGGTGGCCGTGGTCACCGACGGAACCGCCGTTCTGGGCCTGGGCAACATCGGCCCCGAAGCTTCCCTGCCGGTCATGGAGGGCAAGTCCCTGCTCTTCAAGCAGTTCGCCGGGGTCGACTCCGTCCCGATCGCGCTCACCTGCTCCGACGTGGACGAGTTCGTCGAGACCGTCGCCCGTATGGCGCCCTCCTTCGGCGGCGTCAACCTGGAGGACATCGCGGCTCCGCGCTGCTTCGAGATCGAAGCGCGCCTGCGTGAGCGCCTGAACGTCCCGGTCTTCCACGACGACCAGCACGGCACCGCGATCGTGACCGTCGCCGCCCTGCACAACGCCGCCCGCTTGACCGGCCGCAGCATCGGTGACCTGCGCGCCGTCGTCTCCGGTGCCGGCGCAGCCGGCGTGGCCGTGACCAAGATGCTCGTCGACGGCGGCATCGGCGACATCGCCGTCGCCGACTCCAAGGGCCTGATCCACCAGGGCCGCGAGGGGCTCACCCCGGTCAAGCGCGAGCTCGCCGAGATCAGCAACAAGTCCGGCCTGACCGGCTCCACCGAGTCCGCCCTGGAGGGCGCCGACGTCTTCATCGGACTCTCCGCGGGGGAGGTCGACGAGTCGGTCGTGGCCTCCATGGCCGAGAACGCCGTCGTCTTCGCGATGGCCAACCCCAACCCCGAGGTGCACCCCGAAGTCGCGCGCAAGTACGCCAGTGTCGTGGCGACCGGCCGCAGCGACTTCCCCAACCAGATCAACAACGTCCTGGCCTTCCCCGGCATCTTCCGGGGCGCCTTCGACGCCGGGGCCAGCGACATCACCGAGAACATGAAGCAGGCCGCCGCGCGTGCGCTGGCCGACCTGGTCGGTGACGACCTGTCCGCCGACTACGTGATCCCCAGCGCCTTCGACGTGCGGGTGGCCCCCGCAGTCGCCACGGCCGTGGCCGAGCAGGCCCGCGCCGACGGCGTCGCCTGACCCGGGAGACGAACACGGGGCGGGGCCGACCACCGGTCGGCCCCGCCCTTCGTCGCTCCTCGGCCACCTCGGACGGGCGTGGTCCCTCACCGGGGCGGGCCGCTCCCCTCGACGAGCCCGGCGAGGGCCTCCTGCAGGTCGGCCACGGCCGAGTCCGGGTCGGCGCCCCGGCCGCGTGCTCCGACCCCCGGGCGGATCCGGGCACGGGCGCACCAGAAGCCGTCCTCGTCCTGTTCGAGGGTGTACGGGACAGCCGGGACCTGCGTCATCGGCGCTCCAATCCGTCGGTGTCTTCGGTGGGTGCCGAAGGCTGCCCTGTTCGCAGACTCCGGCGGCGTACACATGGAAGGGGCCGGGAGACACGCCCCCGCGTCGCCTCCCGGCCCCTTCCGTGTCCGGGGCGCCGTCAGCTCCCCTTGGTGGCTTCACCGTCCTCGTCGACGGCCGTGCTCCACGGGCCGGAAGCGGCTCCGCCGTTGCCCGGGTCTCCGCCGGTGCCGGGCCGGCCCTCCTCCGGTCCGGGCCGCGTGTCCTCGTCCGTGCGGGGCTCCCCCGAGCCGCTCCCGTCGGTCCCGGGCCCCTCGTGCGGGGGACCCCAGGTGCGCATGTCGCGGCGGATGACCTCCACCGTCTCGTCGAGGATGCGCCGCAGGTCGACCGCGGCCGCGCCGCCGATGTGGCCGGCCTCGCGGACCACCTCGCGCACCCGGTCGCTGAAGTCGCGCAGCTCCCGGTCGAAGGCGCTCCGGCCGTCGTCGGCCCGCTCGCCGCCGGAGGGGGCTTCCTCATGCTCCCCGGGCTCCTCGTGTTCCCGGGGGCCGCCGCGCCAGGACGTACCCAGATTGGTGAAGGAGCGGGCGAAACGCCCCCACTCCTCGGCCCAGCTCGATCCGCCCTGCGCCGAACCTCCCGGTTCCTGCGAACCGGCCCCCTCGTTCCGCCACGACGCGGGCCCGGGGCTCTCGGGGCCGCCCGCACCCCCTCCTTCGCGGCGGGTCTGGGAGAACTTCAGTTCCTCCCGCAGTGAGCTGATCGTGGAGCGCACGTCCTGCTTGACCGCACGGGCGACGTCGCGCACCGAGTCGGTGATCTCCTGCTCCAGGTCCCTCAGGTCGCTCTCGCGTTCCCGCAGCTCCTCACGGCCCTTGTCGGTGAGGCGGTAGACCTTGCGCCCGCCCTCTTCGGTGTGGGTGACCAGGCCCTCCTCCTCCAACCGGGCCAGCCGCGGGTAGATGGTGCCGGGAGAAGGCGAGTACACCCCCAGGAACCGGTCGCGCAGCAGGCTGATGATCTCGTAACCGTGCCGGGGACTCTCGTCCAGCATCTTGAGCAGATACAGGCGGAGTCTGCCGTGGCCGAAGATGGTGCTCATTCAGGCCCCCTCGGGGATCGCCGCAGGTGCCTCGGGCGCGCGCCGCAGCAGGGCGGTACGGCCGGAGACGGTGTTGGTGGTGATGGAGGCGGGATCGGCGCCGATGCCGACCGTGCCGCTCAGGGAGTTGCGTGCGGTCGCGGTCTTGCGGTCCAGCCCGAAGTCGGACTCGAGCCGGCCGGAGACCGAACGCAACTCGGCCGAGGCCGAGGTCTCGGCCGGCACCCGGAGCGCGATCTCGCCGGAGACCGTCTTGAGGCGGACCTTGGCCGAGGGCGTCAGGTCCGAGTCGGCCAGGATCTGCCCCGAAGCAGTGTTGGCGCGCAAGGAGGACAGGCGGCCGCCCGCCACGGCGAGGCGTCCGCTCGCACTGTTGAAGCCCAGGCTGCCGCCCTGCCCCCGCGCGGACACGTCGCCCGAGGCGGTGTTGATGTCGGTGTCGCCGGAGACGTCGTCGAGTGTGACCTCGCCGGTGGCGGTCCTGACGTTGGTCCGCGCGGACAGGCCGGCCGCCACGACCGGAGCGCTCGCGGTGGTGACCTCGACCGGGCACTGGGACGGGACCCGCAGGTTGACCGTGGCCCGGCGCGAGCCCACCCCCTTGTACGTGCTGAGCTGAACGGGCTTGAGCCGGTCGAGCAGGCCCTGTGCGGTGAGGTCCTCGTAGTGGATGGTGAGGATGCCCGCTTCCTGGGAGACCGTGACGGGCTCGCCGATGATGTCGGTGATCTCGAAGGTCACGGGGTCGTCGGTGGGCAGGATGTTGACGTGGCCGCCGATGATACGGACGCGCAACGCGACGATTCCGTCCAGGGTCTGGGTCGTCGGCGTGTCGACAGTCCAATGTGACATCTGTGGGGTCCCTTCGCTCGCTCCGTCCCTTCACGATATGTCGTGAGTGGAGCAAGCTCAAGATATGTCGCGGATTCTCAGGGGTGGGTCCGCGACGTCCCGGGGACGCCTCCGGGCGAGCCCGGACACACAGAGGGGCCCGGGTCCGGACACATGGTGTTCCCAGCGTCCGGGCCCGGGCCCCCACCCGGCTTCCGCCTACTCTTCGTCCTCGTCGTCCAAGCGGGCCAACCACGTGGCCAACCGGTCGACCGATGTCTCGAACTCGGGGTTCAGGTCGGTGAAGACCCGCAACTGCTCGGAGAGCCAGGCGAAACTGACCTCCTCGCCGCCGCGACGGTTCTCCAGCTCCTCGATCCCGCGGTCGGTGTAGTACATGATCTCTTCTCAGGGCCTCGGAAGTCGGGCCGGGCCGCGGGGCGTATCGACGCGCCCCGCGGCCCCGTTTCTACTCGGCGGGCGGGAAGACCGTGTCCACCAGGGCCCGCTGCTCGGCCTCGTGCCGCTTGGCCGAGCCGGCCGCGGGCGCGGAGGAGGCCGGACGCGAGATCCGGGTGAACGGGCGGTCGAGCTGCTCGGAGAAGACCAGAGCCACGAAGGGCCACGGCCCCATGTTCGCCGGCTCCTCCTGCACCCACAGGACCTCGCCCGCGTTCGGGAAGGCCTTGAGCTGCTCGCGGATCTCCTCGATCGGCAGCGGGTAGAGGCGCTCGGTACGGATGATCGCCGTGTGCTTGTCCCCGCTGGCCTTCCGAGCGGCGTCCAGGTCGTAGTAGATCTTGCCCGAGCACAGCACCACGCGGCGGACCTGGTCCGGCTCGATCGAGTCGTCGACGATCAGCGGCTCGAAGTAGCCGTTGGTGAAGTCGGCGGTGGTCGAGACGGCGGCCTTGTTGCGCAGCAGCGACTTGGGCGTGAAGACCACGAGCGGGCGCTCCAGCGGCGACTTGGCCTGCCAACGCAGCAGGTGGAAGTAGCTCGCCGGGGTACTCGGGTTGGCGACCGTCATGTTCTCCTGAGCGCACTGCTGCAGGAACCGCTCTATGCGGGCCGACGAGTGGTCCGGGCCCTGACCCTCGTAGCCGTGCGGCAGCAGCAGGGTCACGCTGGAGCGCTGGCCCCACTTCTGCTCACCGGAACTGATGTACTCGTCGATGATGCTCTGCGCACCGTTGACGAAGTCACCGAACTGCGCCTCCCACATGACCAGTGCCTCGGGGCGGACCAGGGAGTAGCCGTACTCGAAGCCCAGCGCCGCGTACTCGCTCAGCAGCGAGTCGTGCACGTGGAACTTCGTGGTGCCCTTGTCGAACTGCTTGAGCGGCGTGTGGGGCTCGCCCGTCTCACGGTTCATGATGGTGGCGTGGCGCTGGGTGAACGTGCCGCGTCGGCTGTCCTGACCGATCAGGCGCACCGAGTGCTCGTCCAGCAGCAACGAACCGAAGGCCAGCAGCTCACCTGTGGCCCAGTCGATGGTGTCCTTCTCGACCATCTGAGCGCGTCGGGTGAGCTGCGGGGCCAGACGCGGGTGCGCCGTGAAGTCCTCGGGCAGGTTCACCTGCGTGTCGATGACCCGCTTGACGGTCTCGCCGCTGATGGCGCTCTCGACCTTGGTGTGGTCCAGGTGCGACTCGGTGAAGACCTCGGGACGGACGACGGAACCGGGCTCGATCGGCTTCTTCTCGACCTCGCGGGTCTCCTTGAAGGCGCGCTCCAGCTCGTTCTGGAAGTCGCGCAGGGCCTGCTCGGCCTCCTCCATCGTGATGTCGCCGCGGCCGACCAGGGCCTCGGTGTACAGCTTGCGCGTGGAGCGCTTGCTGTCGATCACGTCGTACATCAGCGGCTGGGTGAAGGCGGGGTTGTCGCCCTCGTTGTGCCCGCGGCGGCGGTAGCACACCAGGTCGATGACGACGTCCTTGTTGAACGCCTGGCGGTAGGCGAAGGCCAGTTCGGCGACACGGACCACAGCCTCGGGGTCGTCCCCGTTGACGTGGAAGATCGGCGCCTGGACCATCCGCGCCACATCGGTGGCGTAGACGCTGGAACGGCTGTCGTCGGGTGTGGTGGTGAAGCCGACCTGGTTGTTCAGGACGACGTGCACCGTCCCGCCGGTACGGTAACCGCGCAGCTGCGACAGGTTGAGGGTCTCGGCGACCACACCCTGGCCGGCGAAGGCCGCGTCGCCGTGGATGAGCAGCGGGAGCACGGTGAAGCCGTGCGGGCCCTTGTCGAGTACGTCCTGCTTGGCCCGGACGATGCCCTCCAGGACCGGGTTGACCGTCTCCAGGTGGGAGGGGTTGGCGGCGAGGTGGATGTCGATCTTCTCGCCGTCGTAGGTCTCGAAGACGCCCTCCGTGCCCAGGTGGTACTTGACGTCACCGGAACCGTGGGAGCTGCGGGGGTCGAGGTTGCCCTCGAACTCGCCGAAGATCTGCCCGTAGGACTTTCCGCAGATGTTGCCGAGCACGTTGAGGCGGCCGCGGTGGGCCATACCGATGACGGTCTCGTCCAGCCCGGCCTTGGCCGCCCTGGTGAGCACACCGTCCAGCAGCGGGATCAGGGACTCCCCGCCCTCGAGGGAGAAGCGCTTCTGACCCACGTACTTGGTCTGCAGGAAGGTCTCGAACGCCTCGGCGTTGTTGAGCCGGCGCAGGATGCGCAGCTGCTCGTCTCGGTCGACCTTCTCGTGCTCACGCTCGACGTGCGACTGGATCCACTCGCGCTCCTCCGGGCTCTGGATGTGCATGTACTCGATACCCACTGTGCGGCAGTAGGTGTCGCGCAGCACGCCCAGGACGTCCCGGAGCGGCATGACCTGCTTGCCGCCGAAGCCGCCGGTGGGGAACTCGCGGTCGAGGTCCCACAGCGTCAGCCCGTGCTCGAGGACGTCGAGGTCGGGGTGCTTGCGCTGCTCGTGCTTCAGCGGGTTGGTGTCGGCCATGAGGTGGCCGCGCACACGGTAGGCGTGGATCAGCTCCTGGACCCGGGCGGTCTTGTCGAGCTGGGTCGCCGGGTTGACGTGGATGTCCTGCACCCAGCGGACCGGCTCGTACGGGATCCGCAGAGCGTTGAAGATCTCGTCGTAGAAGCCGTCCTCGCCCAGCAGCAGCTGGTGGATGCGGCGCAGGAACTCACCCGACTGCGCACCCTGGATGATGCGGTGGTCGTAGGTGGAGGTCAGTGTCATGACCTTGCTGATACCGAGCTCGCTCAGGGTGTCCTGGGAGGCGCCCTGGAACTCGGCGGGGTACTCCATGGCCCCGACACCGAGAATGGTGCCCTGCCCGGGCATCAGGCGCGGCACGGAGTGCACGGTGCCGATGCCGCCGGGGTTGGTGAGGCTGATGGTGGTGCCCTGGAAGTCCGGGATGCCCAGCTTGTTGTTGCGGGCCTTGCGGACGAGGTCCTCGTAGCCGCCCCAGAACTCCGCGAAGTCCATGTTCTCGGCCGACTTGATGGAGGGCACGACCAGCTGGCGGGAACCGTCCTTCTTCTGGAGGTCGATCGCCAGGCCGAAGTTGACGTGCTCGGGCTTGGCCACGCCCGGCTTGCCGTCGACCTCGACGTAGGAGTGGTTCATCTCCGGCATGGCCGCCAGGGCCTTGACCATGGCGTAGCCGATGATGTGCGTGAAGGAGACCTTCCCGCCACGGGCACGCCGGAGGTGGTTGTTGATGACGATGCGGTTGTCGAACAGGAGCTTGACCGGAACCGCGCGCACGCTGGTCGCGGTCGGCAGCTCGAGACTGGACTCCATGTTGGTGGCCGTGCGCGCCGGAGCGCCACGCAGGCGCTCGCGCTTCACGTCGTCCTCGTCCTCCGAGGACGCCGGAGCCTTCTTGCTCTTGGTGTCCTTGCTGTCCTTCTTCGGCGCGGCCTGATCGGCGGGGGTCTTCTTCTCGTTCTGCGCCTTCGCAGCACCCCCACTCTTCGAGCCGGCCGACTCCGCGGGCTTGTAGTCCGCGAAGAAGTTCCACCAGGCCTTGTCAACGGAGTTCCGGTCGTTGAGGTACTTCTGGTAGAGCTCCTCGACCAACCACTCGTTAGGCCCGAAATCTGTCAGGGGTTGAGACGCCTGAGACGACACGGCGGAGATCGCCCACTTCCGCAGCTCGCTTGTGAATGTGAATGACGACGGGTGGCTGTCCGGCGGGCCGGGCTCGAGTCGATGCAGGATTTTCCCCGCTCGGACGGGGAGGCATCCGGCCTCGCCAGCACTCGTCATGTACCAGGCTACTTGTACCTACCTCTTGAGCGGGAACGCAGTGGTTGATGAAACTAGGAGATAGCTAACAATCTTTCACAGCCTTGAGCACGCTTCGGGGTGGCTTGAGCACGCTGCGCTGTTCATTTGGGTTTTTTGTCGGTTTTGTCGAGTGTGAAATCGTGTGAAGAACCTGTCCGCGACCGGCCACAGAGGGCGCCGCCAAGGGTGCGGGGTCACACTCCACGCCCTTGCGCGTGTGTTCACAGCAACCGAAGGCACCGAGCGCCGAACAGTGGCGAAACACCGGCCGTGCACGCCGAATCCGCGCGGATCTGTGTGCCCTTCCGCGTTTACCCGCGCCGGGGCTGCCGCCCTGCCTACGATCACCGTACGAGGACCGTACGTGGAAGCGGGTGGGAAACCCATGCGGGGGTTGGGGGAGCTCGAAGCAGCCATCATGGACGCGCTCTGGCAGGCAGAGGGGCCGATGTCCGTGCGCCGGGTCCGCGAGACCATGGTCTACGACCGGGACATCGCCTACACGACCGTGATGACGGTCGCCAACATCCTCTTCCACAAGGGTCTGCTCGACCGTGAGAAGGTCGGCCGGGCCTGGCTGTACTGGGCCCGGGAGAGCCACGCCGAGTACACCGCACGGGTCATGGACGAAGTGCTCAACACCGGGCCCGACCCCGGTTCCACCCTGCGCAGTTTCGTGGAGCGCTTCAGCGACGAGGACATGCTCCGGTTCCAACGCCTCATCTGCCAGGTCCGAGACCGCCGAAACATCCCCGGCTGATCCGGGGCCGTCCCGGCCTCACGCCCGCCGCAACGCCCGCACACCCGGTACCGCGACCGCCGCGAGCGTGGCCGACAAGGTCGAACACGCCACCAGCAGCAACGCACGGTCGGGACCCACACCCTCCGCCACCGGAGCCACCGCGATCTGCCCCAGCGGCATCGCCACGAACGAGCCGAACGCGTCGTAGGAGTAGACCCGCGACAGGCGTTCCTGCGGGACGTTCTCCTGCACCGACACCTCCCAAGCCACGATGAACTGGTCCACCGCGACCCCGGCCACGAACATCGCCGCGAACAACAACGGCAGCGGCGACGGCCCCATCAGGGCGAAGAACGGGACCGTCTGCACCGACACCAGGGCGACCCCGTACAGCAGAGCACGCCGGGGCTGCCACCGCGCCGCCAACACCCCGCCGGTCAACAGCCCCACGCTGTTGACCGCCATCAACAGACCCCACGTGGTACGTCCGAAGGTCTCGTCGGCGATCCCCGGCCCGAGCACCGTCGTGGCTGCCGCCCACCCGGCGTTGACCACCATGAACTGGAGCACGACCACCCACACCCAGGTACGTGCGGTGAACTCCCCCCAGCCCTCCCGCAGGTCGCTCAGCACGCTCGTGCGCTCCACCGGACCGCCCTGCTCGGACACCCGCAGGAACAGGAAGGCCACACCCGCCGCCGCGAACATCGACGCGTCCACCGCGATGGCCCACCCCGCCCCGGCCGCACCGACCACGACCCCACCGATCGACATCCCCGAGAGGTTGCCCGCGTGCTTGGCCACCCCGATCAGAGCGTTGGCCTGCCGCAACAGGTGCCGGGGCACGGTCTGCGGTGTCGACGCCGCCGCAGCGGGCAGGTTCGCCGCAGCAGCGGCCCCGTTGACCAGACTCAGCACGACCATCAGGGGAAGGGACGCCCGGCCCGTCAGCAACGCCAGGGCCAGAAACCCCTGCGAACCGGCCGCGAGCACACACGCGCCACGCAGCACCAGCGAGCGCGGAAGGCGGTCCGCGACGACACCGCCCAGCAGCAACAGGGACACATTGGCGGCCGAACGCGCGCCCACCACGAGCCCGACCTGCGCCAGCGAGCCGGTCGCGTCCAGGACCGCGAAAGCCAGTGCCACGTGAGCCATGCCGTTGCCGAAGAGCATGAGGGACCGGCCCAGCGCCAACGCACGGAACGGCACGTACGCGAGCGGGGCGGCGACCCCGGACGCGCTCTCGGCCCGGCCTTCCGAGCGTGCCATCGCCCCGCCCTCCCGTCGCTCCCGCCGTCCACGGCCCCGGGAACGATGCCCGCGTGCCGGCCCCCGGGTCAACGGGTTTTCGTGCGCGTACGGGAAGAGGTCAGGCGAGGATCCAGCTGCGGCCCTCGGCGACGAGTTTCTCGACGAGCGTGGCGCTGTCGTGCTCCTTGGCGAACAGGTGCTCGGGGCGGGTGATGGGCACCATCCAGAGCCAGTGCACCGGATCCCCCTGGAAACTCAGCCCCGCGAGGTCCGGCGGGGGAGCCCCGCCCGTCAGCATGGTCGGGTCGGACAACAACAGGACTGCGCCGGCGCCGCCGCGCATCGCACGGTCCTCCGCGTTGTCCAGCCACTTCACGGTGTGCCCGTGCCCGAACCACGTCACCGCTCGCCACGGGAACGCACCGATCCACCGGAAGATCCGCGCTGCCTGATGGGCAGGCATCGTCGTGGCCAGGGCCAGCTCCACGCGTGCGTACTCGGAGGTGTCGGCCATGTACCGGTCCAGCGTCGGCATACGCTGCCCGCACATACCCACCGTGGACAGGATCGTGTACGGGCGTTCGGCCGTGGCCGGCCGTTCGGACACACGCAGCAGCGGAGGATGGCCGTCGGAGACGTCCCAGTAGTGCCCGGGGTCGCCCGCGTGCCGATCGAGGTGGCTCAGCACGGTGCGCTGCACGCTCCGCCACGCCCCCGAGGCCCGGCGCCAGTCCCAGTAGGCCTCGGCGTGCACCACCCGGGGCCACAGCTGCTCGCGCACCGAGTCCAGTTCCCACGCGTACGGACTGCGGCCGATCGCCTCACGCGCGTACCCGGGGAGTCCGCTGTCGGCCTCGGCCCACCCGGGGATGACCGCGAGCAGCCCTTCCTCGTCGACCAGTGCCACCCCGTCGCCTTCCTCGAACCACACCGCACGCAGGCAGGAAGGGTCGAAACGGGGACGGCCCGGCGGGTGTTTGGTGTGGGCCTCGGGCATCAGCGGTGCCCGGCCCTCGAAGAGGCCTCCGGACTCGTCGGTCGCGGGCGCCATCTCGTGGTTGGCCAGCCAGACGGGCACGCGGATGCGCCCGCGCGCGTCCAGGAGGTAGGCGGCGGTGGTGTGGGAATCGCACTCCACGACGACCCGGCGGCTCTGGTACGGGCTGATCTCGTCGAGAAGGACGTCGATCCCTGTCACCGGCCCTCCCACGTGCCGCTCCCGTGTTGTCCGACCAACAGCGACGAAACCCGGCGGGTGTCGTCCGCGCAGTGCGTAGAATCGACGGTAGTGCCCCGACAGGCGGAGCCACACTTCGACCGCGTATAGGTCGTATAACGACCCGAACCGCCGCTGCTTCGCGCCGGGCCCCGACCATCGACTCCATCTTCTACGGATTCCTATGCCCGCCGAGCTCACCTTTGCCGCCCCCCGCCGTGCCAAGCCGCCCCGGCACCTGGCCGACCTCAGCCCCCAAGAGCGGGCCGAGACCGTCCGTGACCTGGGTGAGAAGCCCTTCCGCGCCAAACAGCTCGCCAAGCACTACTTCGGTGGGTTCGAGTCCGACACCGAGCAGATGACCGACCTGCCGGCCGACTCGCGCGAGGCGCTGGGCGAGGCCCTGCTCCCCACCCTGCTCACGCCGGTCCGGCACGTGACCACGGACAACGGCATGACCCGGAAAACCCTGTGGAAGGCGTTCGACGGGGTGATGTTCGAGTCGGTGCTCATGCGCTACCCCGACCGCGTCACCCTGTGCATCTCCTCACAGGCCGGGTGCGGGATGAACTGCCCGTTCTGCGCCACCGGCCAGGCCGGTCTGACCCGCAACCTCTCCACGGGAGAGATCGTCGACCAGGTCGTGGCCAGCGCCCGCGACCTGGCGCGTGGCGACGTCGCCGGCGGCCCCGGCCGTATCAGCAACATCGTGTTCATGGGCATGGGCGAGCCCCTGGCCAACTACAAGCGCGTGCTGCAGACCGTGCGACGGATGACCGACCCGGTCCCTGAGGGCATGGGCATCTCCCAACGCGGAGTGACCGTCTCCACGGTCGGCCTGGTTCCGGCGATCAACAAGCTCATCGACGAGAAGATGCAGGTGCGCCTGGCGATCTCCCTGCACGCCCCCGACGACGAGCTGCGCGACGAGCTGGTGCCGGTCAACACCCGTTGGAAGGTCGACGAGGTCCTGGAAGCCGCGTGGCGCTACGCGGGCACCACCGGCCGCAGGGTCTCCATCGAGTACGCGCTCATCAAGGACATCAACGATCAGGCCTGGCGCGCCGACATGCTCGGTGAGCTCCTCAAGGGCCACTTGGTGCACGTCAACCTCATCCCGCTCAACCCCACCCCGGGGTCGAAGTGGACGGCCTCCCGGCCCGAGGACGAGGCGGAGTTCGTGCGGCGTCTGAAGTCGCACGGTGTCCCGGTCACCATCCGCGACACCCGTGGACAGGAGATCGACGGCGCCTGCGGTCAGCTCGCCGCGGCCGAGGACTGATCCCTCCGTGGTCGAGACCGGGCTGGCCTTCCTCGTCGCGACGGCGTCCGGCCTGCTCCCGGTCATCAACATCGAGCTGTACCTGCTGGGCGCCGTCGTCACGGTGGACGACGGCGCCCTCCTCGCGATGGCTCTCGCCGCGGGCGTGGGCCAGACCCTGGGCAAACTGCCCTACTACTACGTGGGCCGGGGCACGCTCGCGCTGCCGTGGTTCCAGCGGCGGGCCCGCACGCCCGGCAAGTGGGCCGCGCGTGCCGAGCAGTGGCGTGCCCGGGCGGAGGAACGCCCGCTCTGGGGGATGGGGTTGCTGGGCGTGAGCTCCCTGGTGAGCGTGCCGCCGTTCATGGTGGTTGCGGTGCTGGCCGGGGTCGTACGGATCGGCCCGGCCTGGTTCTGCACCATCACCTTCCTCACCCGTACCGCACGATTCCTCGTGGTGGTCCTCGCGCCCGCCTGGACCCTGTCGCTGTTGCCCTGACCGGGGCGTTCGTGGACGCCTGGCCAGGAAGGAAGGTTCCCTGCGGCGCCGGGGCGGTGGGTTCACCGGGGGCGGGGATTCAGCCCGGTCGGGTCCGTGCTCCCCTGAACCAGAGCCCCGCCCCCTCCCACCGATCGGGCGGGAGCACGTCGCCGGCCCTCCGCCACGGTAGGTGTCCGCCTCCGTGCGCCGGTGCCCGCCAAGGGCGGGGCCGGGTACCACCCGGCCCCGCGGGCTCAGTCGGTGGCAAGGTCGCGGCGGCCGAACCCGGCGAGACCGGCGGCACCGGCCAGGAGAACCACGGCCAGGTAGAGGAGGAAGGGCACAGCCTCGGCCTCCTCCCCGGGCGGTGCGGGCAGGATCTCGAACGCGCTCGCGTCCATGACCGCCTCGGGCACGCCCAGCAGGGCACCGAGCATGGTCATGAACACGCTGTAGCCCAGCCACACCCACACGAGCGGGACCAGGCGCGGCGCCGTACCGAACAGCAGCGCCACCAGTGCCCCGAAGACCAGTGCCGCGGGCAGCCCGGCCAGGGTCGCCCCGGTCATCCTCCCGATCCACGCACCGTCCTCCAGCGTCACGGCAGTGCCCAGGCCCAGACCGAGGCCGCCCAGCGCGGTGGTCAGCACCGTCGCCAGCACCGCCACGATCAACGCGGATCCCAGCCACCGCACGCGTCCCACAGCGGTGGCCAGTACCAGCTCGGCCCGCCCGGCACTCTCCTCCGAGCGGGCACGCAGCACCGACAGCGCGCTGAGGGCGCCGGTGCCCATGAGCGCGTACAGCCCGATGGTGCCGAGGAACCCGCCGACGAGGTCCTCGGTGTCGTCGCCCAGGAACGCGGCCAGGTCCGGGTTGGTCTCGACCATGGACTCCACCTCCGGGGCCAAGGAGCCGAAGGCGAACGTGAGCACGAACACCCCCGCCGACCACGCGAACACCATGCCGCGTTGCTGCCGAAGGTGCAGGGCGAGAATCCCGCGCAGCAGCGGCCCGGCCCCGCTCGGCCCGGGACGGGCCGCGATCAGGCCCGCACCCAGGTCACGCCGTCCGGCAAGGACGTGAGCGAGCACGAAGAGCACCACGGCGGCGACCGGGTACAGCGCCAGCGGCCACCATTCGAGCGCGTCGAAGGGGCGGGCCTGCTGCACCCAGGCGAACGGTGAGAGCCACGAGAGCGCGTTGCCCCCGGTCCGGGCGATGTCGCCGACCACACGGGCCATGAAGAGCACCCCGACCACGAGGAAGGCCGTGCCGGCCGCCGTCCGCCCGTGTTCGAAGATCTGCGTGCACACAGCGGTGATTGCGGCGAAGACGATCCCGGCCAGTCCGAGCCCCACCCCGTAGGCGAGGGAATCGGCGGTCGGGAGCCCGAAGAAGATCAACGAGACGGAGGTCGACACGCCGATCAGCAGGTCGACCAGGGCCGCGGTGGCCAGCGCCGCCGCGGGTTGGGCGCCCGGCCCCACGGGGGCGGCGCGCAACAGCTCGGCGCGGCCGTTCTCCTCCTCCGCCCGGGTGTGGCGCACCACGTGCAGCACGTTGAGCACAGCGAGCGCGATGAGCACCGTCATGGTCAGCTCGTTCACCAGCATCGGGCCGAGCTGGTAGTCCTCCAGGCCGTAGCCGGGGCCGCCGAAGACGATGCCGGTCGGGGTCTCCATGAGTGCGGCACGGGACTGGCGTTCGGCGTCGGTGGTGAACATGTCGTCGAGGGCAGGGACGGACGCGGCGACCATGCCCACCAGCGCCAACACCCACACCGACAGGCGCAGTCGGTCGCGCCGCAGCATGAATCGGACCAGGGTCCCGGTTCCGGTGAGGGCGTTCATGCCGCTTCGCCTCCCTTCCCGTTCTCCGCCTCGGCCCGGGCGTCGCCGTAGTGGCGCATGAAGAGCTGCTCCAGTGACGGCGGGTTGCTCACCAGCGAGCGCACGCCCAGCGAGGACAGGTGCCGCACGATGCCGTCGAGGTGCTCGTGGTCGGCCTCGAGCGTGACCCGGTCACCGTCCACCACCAGGTCGTGCACCCCGGCGACCCCCTCCAGACCGTGCGGGTCGCCGTCGACGGTGGCGCGGACCGAGGAACGGGTCAGGTGCCGCAGCTCGTCGAGTGTGCCCTCCTCGACCGTGCGCCCCTGCCGGATGATGGTGACGGTGTCGCACAGTTTCTCCACCTCCGACAGGATGTGGCTGGACAGCAGCACCGTGCGCCCCTCCGCCTTGGCCTCCAGCACGCACTCGGTGAAGACCGCCTCCATGAGCGGGTCGAGACCCGAGGTGGGCTCGTCCAGGATCAGCAGCTCCGCACGGGAGGCCAGCGCCGCCACCAGGGCGACCTTCTGCCGGTTGCCCTTGGAGTAGGTACGGGCCTTCTTGCCGGGGTCCAGTTCGAAACGTTCGGTGAAGGCGCGGACCCGGTCGCGCTCCAGGCCACCGCGCAGGCGCCCCAACAGGTCGATCGCCTGCCCGCCGCTGAGGTTGGGCCACAGGGACACGTCGCCGGGCACGTAGGCCAGGCGCTTGTGCAGCTGTACCGCCTCGCGCCAGGGGTCGCCGCCGAGTAGGCTCACTCGTCCCGCATCGGCACGCAGCAGTCCCAGAAGAATGCGGATGGTCGTCGACTTGCCCGAACCGTTGGGACCGAGGAAACCGGCGACCTGTCCGGTGTGCACGGTGAGATCGAGGCCGTCCAGTGCTCGGGAACGGCCGAAGTTCTTGTCGACCCCGCGTACGTCGACGGCGTTCTGTTCGGTCATGGGTGTGGACATGGGACTCCGTTCGGGTCGTCAGCCAGTGCCCGCCCCGGCCCCGCCGCCGGTGTCCCCGGTCCCGCCCTCGCGGGGGGTGCAGGTGTCCAGGAGCGTGCGGTCGGTGAACACGGGTTCGGTGTAACTCTCCAGCGCTGGGAACATGTACTCCGCGATCCACTCCTGTACCACTCGTCGGAAATCGGGGGTGTGCCCGGGGTGGTGCAGTGTGGTGTGCAGCATCAGTGAGCCGAGGCTGCTCGAAGTCAGGTAGCGGGCGCGCGCGGCCGGGGCGCGGCTGGGCGCGATGGTCCCGGCCTCCTCTCCCACGGCCAGGAAACGCTCCACGTCCTCGACCGTCAACTCGAAGAGGTCGGCGGCCAGGGCACCGCCGGACTGCAGCGAACGCACCACGTACCCGAGCACGGACGCGTACTGTTCGACCTCCGCCAGTTGCTGGAGCATGGAGGTTCCGGAGAACCCCTCCACCGTCTCCGTCTTGATCCCGGCGATGAAGCGGCGTACGTGGGCGTCGCACTCGCCGCGCAGCCGTGCCTTGCTCCCGAAGTGGTGGATGATCAGGCCCGGGGAGACCCCGGCGTGTTCGGAGATGGCACGGACCGACACCGAGAACCCCTCCCGGGCGAAACAGTCGACGGCCGCCTGTCGGATACGTGCCTTGGTGGTGAGGTCGTCCTTCGACCCTGAATGCATGTTCAATACGCTAAACGCGTGTTCAGCTTGCTGGCAAGGGACTGGGCTCCGCCGAACCGGCCCGGAGCGGGACACGGCCGTACACTCGGGCACGGCGCCCCCGGGGCGCCTCCGATGTCGACGAGGAGAGGGACCGATGACGCAGGTAGCGGTTGCGCAGTTCGCTCCAGGCGAGGACAAGGAGGAGAACGCGCGTTCGGTGGCCGACCTGGCCGCGCGTGCCGCGGCCGAGGGCGCAGAGGTGGTGCTCCTGCCCGAGTACGCGATGTTCACTGCCCCGCGTACGGACCACCGCTACGTCGAGGCCGCCGAACCCTTGGACGGCCCCTTCGTGACGGCGGCGGCCGAGACCGCCCGACGTGAGGGCGTGTACGTGGTCGTGGGTGTGAACGAGGCCGGGGAGGGCGGGGACGCCGCCCGCTTCACCAACACCCTCGTCGCACTCTCGCCGCGAGGGGAACGGGTGGCGCTCTACCGCAAGATCCACCTCTACGACGCCTTCGGGGTACGCGAGTCCGAGGTGGTCACTCCCGGGCCGATCGAGGAGCCGGAGACCTTCACCGTCGGTGGCCTCACCTTCGGCCTGCAGACCTGCTACGACCTCCGTTTCCCCGAGGTGACCAGGCGTATCGCGGCCGCGGGGGCGCACGTGCTGCTCCTGGCCGCGCAGTGGGTGCCCGGTCCCCTGAAGGAGGACCACTGGCGCACCCTGGCCCGTGCGCGTGCGATCGAGAACACGGTCTACGTGGCAGCGGCCGGCCAATCGGCCCCGAGGGGAGCGGGGAACAGCATGGTCATCGACCCGATGGGGACCCCGGTCTCGGCTCTGGGCGAGGAGGCTCCCGCCGTGAGCACGGCGCGGATTTCGGCCAGCAGGGTCGAAGAGGTTCGGGTCATGAACCCGGCTCTGGCACTGCGCCGATTTTCCGTCACTCCGAGCGGGTAGCACGGGTTCTCGGAAGAATCTGCAAAGACAAATCGGGCAAAACGTGCGTCTTTTCCCTGCCCCCTGGGGACTTCCCAGGGTTCATTACTAAGGGTTATGCTTTCCACGCACGGAGTGATTTGGATCGGTCCACACCCTTCCAGGTGTCCAGCGCGCCTGAACGAAAATGAGCCGGTGAATATCGGCCCGCCAGACTGTCCTAAACCACGGGGGGAGCAGGGACATTGCGCGGAACGAGCACGATGTGCGAACCGGACACGGGGTCCGGCGGTGCATCCGACCTCTACGTCTACGACCCGGAGTCGCTGAGCGCGACGCAGTGCACGGGGGATGCCTGCGCCGTCTGCCACGTCCAGTGGCCGCGGCCCCGGACCGCCCTGGGTGTGCTGCCGGACGGAGGCAGGGTCCTGGGCTGCGGCGAATGCGCCGAGCTCATGGGGCTGACACCGCGCTCGCGCGCGAGCGGTGCGCTCACCGCCGCACGTTGACGCCGGCGTGAACCCCGGCCCGCAACAGGGCTGGGAGGCGGTCGCGTCCCGGGCCCCGGGGGAGCCAGGACCCGGGACGCGTCCACCGACACGCTCGCTTCCATGGGGAGGAGGGGAAATGAGCGTGTCTTTCCGGAATGGTCCGTGTGCTGTACACCCCTGGTGAAGGGCGCCCGGGGACAACGATACTGCGTGTTGCCCACCACAGACCCACAGTGAGACGGATTCGGTCGACTTTTCCTGGGACCGTCCTCAGTGGTCTGCAGAAAAGCCCAGGTCAAAGGGGTTCGAGGGGTATGCGTCCGGATCCTCCCACCGGACAGTGACCGCCCCGGGCCCCGACACGGAAACGCACACCCTCCGTGCCGTACACGGTCGAACGGGACTGCTTCAGGGCGCAGCACCGGCGTCGACGGCCCGCACGGTCTCCAGGAGCAGGTCCCGGCCCTCGGCCGCGTCGGCGTCCGACAGCGTCATCGCCGGTGCCATACGCAGCACATTGCCCTTGATGCCGCCCTTTCCCACCAGCAGCCCCCGCTCGCGGGCGGCCTCCAGGGCCTGACCGGCCAACGCGGGGGAAGGCGCTCCCGTCACCGGGTCGGCCATCTCCACAGCGAACATCAGGCCCTTGCCGCGCACGTCCTTGACCGCGGGCAGTTCCCGCAGGGCCAGGAGCCCGTCCAGGATCGTGCTGCCCTGGCGCAGCGCGTTGGACTGCAGATCGTGGTCGAGCACGTACCGCAGGGTCGCGCGGGCCGCAGCGGTGGAGACCGGGTTGCCGCCGAAGGTGGCCACACCCATGGCGGGCAGAGCGTCCATGAGATCGCCGCGCGCGACCACGCCGCCGATCGTGAACCCGTTGCCCAGCCCCTTGGCGAAGGTCATGGCCTCCGGGGTCACGCCGTGGTTGCCGATGCCGAAGAACGACGTGCCCGTGCGGCCCCACCCCGTCTGGACCTCGTCGGAGATCATCAGGATCCCGTGTTCGTCCAGGATCTCCTTGTAGGCGCCCAGGAGACCGTCCGGCGGCATCGCGAACCCGTTCACGCCCTGCACGGGCTCGGCGATCAAGCAGGCCACGTTCGGCGCCGTGGTGTCCAGCACATCGCACAGGTCGGCCACGCACGCGTCGATGTACTCGCGCTCGGTCATGTGCCGGAAAGCAGGAGCGGCGTGGTCGGTGCCGTGCAGGTAGTGCACGTTCAACGGTGACAGCGAGGAGTTCTTCCACGCACTGTTCCCGGTCACCGCCACGGTGCCGAAGGAGCGCCCGTGGTAGCCGCCGCGCAGGGCCAGGACCTCGTCGCTGCCCCTGGCGTACGTGGCCAACAGCAGGGCCGTCTCGTTGGCCTCGGTACCGGAGTTGGTGAAGAAGACCTTCGCGTCGGGGATCCCCGACAGCTCGGCGATCTGCTCGGCGAGTTCGACCTGGTGGCGGATCAGGTAGAGCGTCGAGGTGTGCGCCACCCCTGTGGCCACCTGGGCCTGGACGGCCTCGCGCACCTCGTCGACGCCGTAACCGAGGATGTTGGTCGCGATCCCGGTGAAGAAGTCGAGGTAGGAACGCCCGTCGGCGTCGGTGACGCGGGAACCCTTGCCGCCGGTGATCTCCAGCGGCGACTCGTAGTACAGGGGCATCCAGGAGGGCAGGACCGCGCGGTGGCGGGAGAGAAGTTCCGACATGGTCCCAGTCTCACGCGCAGCCCGGATCTTGGCCAGAACCACCCGGTCGGGACGGACGGTGCAGCCTCCGGGTCGGCCCGCCCGTACGGCGGCCGTCGGCCCCGGCCGAAAAGATCCGGGCCGGTTTTCCCGTTCCCCGGGCCCACGGCCGCGCCTTTGAGGAGAATGGACCGGATCAGGGCCTTGGGTAATCACCTGATCACCCGAGCGGGGCGGGAGCGACTGTGCGGTCACTGCAGGACGAAGAGGCACCCACGGCGGCAGGTGCCGTGGCAGAGCCGGGGGCGGGGCCGATGCCGACCGAACGCTCCGGGGTGGGCACCGCCTCGCTGCGTTGGAAACCCTCCGTGGACCGGACCGGGGTCTGCGCGCTCCTGGCCTACCTGCGCACCTGTGTGCGCCGCGAGGGCGTGCACCACCACCCCGTGCGCGAGGACCACCTCGGCACCGACGTGTGCGCCTGCCTGCCCGCAGGCCCCGAACCCCTCTTCAGCGGCTCGGCGGAGACCCTGTCCACCGGCCCGGACACCTTCCGAGTGGTGCGCCGCGCCCAGAGTTACGGGCAGTCCCTGCGGTACGGCTACCCACTCGTCCTCATCGGCGAGGGCGAGGACCGGGCCGCTCTGCCGCTGCTCACCGTGGACGTGCAGAGCACCGACGATCCCGGGTCCGCCGTCCGCTCAGCCACGCCCGGCGCCCGGGTGCGCGCCGTCGGGCCACCCGACCTCAACGCCGCCCTCCTGGCCCGGATCGGCCTCACCGACCCCGACGACCTCTTCGAACTCCGCGCCCGCCTACGCGGTGGAGGCCCCCGCGACGCGCGCCGCCCCGCCGCCGTCGGCGACCTGGCGGCCAAGATCCGCGCCCTGCTGGCTCACCTGGAGATCGAACGCGTCGACGACCTCGTCCCCGGGGCCACCCGGGGCTGCCCCCGGGGGTCGGCCACCGGAGCGCACAACGTCGCCGTCCTCTTCCGTGCCGGTCCCGAGGAACACCCCGCCGACCACGGCTGCGGCCCCGGAGGCGTCACCGGCCTGCTCGACGACCTCGACCACACCGACGAACACGGCCTCGACCCCGAGCGGGTCGGCGGTACCGCCCTGGAAGCCCTCGTCGGCCCCCCGGCCACCGAGAACGGCAGGACCGTCGGCGGCGACATCGTGCCCGTCAGCGCCGCCCCGCTCCGACAGGACCAGTACGATCTCGTGAGCTCGGCCATGCGCGAGCAACTCACCGTCGCCCTCGCCCCGCCCGGGACCGGCGACGACACCGCCGTGGACACCCTCGTCCGCACGGCCGTCACCCACGGCCAGCGGGTCCTGGTCTGCGCCCACACCGACGCCGAACTCGACCGGCTCCTGCGCCGAGCGGAGACCGACACCGACCACCCGGTCGTCCGGGTCGGGCGAAGCGCCCACCGCGGAGCCGAGGCCGGCCTGCTCACCCGGCTGCTCGCCGAGAACCGCGGGCCCCGCTCCACCCCCGCCCGGGGAGAGGCCGCCACCTGTTGGGGCACGCTCACCACCCAGTGGGAACGGGTCCGCCGTGCCTGGAACGCCATGGACACCATGGCTTCCGGCGGCCACGAACTCGCCCGGCTGGCCGAGGAACGCGCCCGCCACGTCGAACGCGGCTGGGACCCCGACACCCTCTTCACCCCCGAGCGAGGCGGCCCCGACCACTGGCTCGACCGTGTCCGGCGTGCCCGGGGCGGTGGGCTCCGCTCCCGACGCCACCGCGCCCTGATCCGACGCGAACTCGGTGTCCGGACCGACCCCGAGTCCCTCGCCCGGCTGCGCGAGCTCGCCCTTCTGGAGAGCCGTTGGCGCGCTGCCGTCGACAGGCGCACCCGCTGCGCTCCCCTGGGAGAACTCACCACCGACCTCGCCGAGGCCGTCGACCAGCACCGCCGCGCCGGCCAGGACTGCCTGACCACCGTCGCCGAGGCCCGCCTGCGCCGCGGACGCAGCGCCGTGGAGAACCGTCTGGAGACCCTCAACTGGTACCGCGGTGACGACCGGCCCGGCCTGTCCACGCTCATGGACACTCTGCCTGCGTGGGCCTGCCGCACCGACCACGTGCGCTCCCTGCCGCTGCGGGCCGGCCTCTTCGACCTGGTCGTGGTCCTGGGTGCTGAACGTACCCGCGTGTGCGAGGCCGTTCCCGCGCTCTACCGTGCCGCCCGTGCCGTCGTGCTCGGCGACCCCGCCCACCCCGGGCCGCACACCGCGCTGGAACCGGAGGAGGAACGCCGCGCCCTCACCGCGTCCGGTGTCTCCGGCGACCGGCTCGACGAACACGGGCTGCGCTACGGCGAGGGTTCGGCCCTGACCGCCGCCGCCAAGGCCGCCCCGCCACCCGTGTGGCTGACCGAGCAGTGGGATGCACCGCCACACCTGGCACGGATCGCCTCCCGCCACTGTTACGGCGGACGCCTGCACGCACGCACCGTCCCCGAGCCCGCCCGGGGGCCCTCCTACGAGTGGCGTGAGGCCCCCGGCACGTGCGAAGCGGCCCCCGGCGCCTCCTACGTCAACCGTGAGGAGGCCTACCGGGCCGCGGTCGTGGTCAGTGAGCTCGACGCCGATCTCCCGCCCGGGGAGAGCATCGCCGTCGTGGCCCCCACCCAGCCGCAGACCGTCCTGTTGCGGCGCCTGCTGCTGCGCCGCCCGGCCCGCCGGGAGATCCGCGTGGGCGGCCCCGATCTGCTCACCGAACACGATGCGGACGTCACGGTGCTCTCCCCGGTCCTGACCGAGGACGCGCCCAGTGCTGCCGAACGTCGCGTACGGCGCATGACCCACCTGTGGTCGGCGGTGCTCACCCGCACCCGCCGCCGTCTGGTCGTCGTGGGCGACCGGCGCCACTGGTCCGTCGGGGACGGGCCCCTGAGCGAGCTCGCCGGCGGCAGGGGGACACCGGTGGTGCCCGACACCGCCGTGGCCGTGCTCGCCGAGGCGCTGCGTGCCGCAGGGACCCGCGTCAGTCTGTGCCAGGAGGCCGACGACCGGTGCGCCGACCTCGTCGTCCGGTTCGGGGCCCGCCGCTTGCGCCTGCTGCTGGACCGCGAACCGGACGGCGCCGCCCTGCGCCACCTCATGGCCCGCGGCGAGCACCTCAACCGCACCAGCGGTGATCCCGTGGTGGTCGTACCCGCCTGGCGCTGCATCGCCGACCGCAGGGGACTGGTCGCGGAGATCCTCTCCGCCCACTGAGGCCGGTCGGCCCGTGCGCCCCGTTTACCCTGGATGTTCCGGCATGCGGCCCTTCAGCGGCCGTCGTGGGACGGAAGGAGAGGAGAACGGGTGCCTGAGGGCCACACGCTGCACCGCCTCGCGGAGCACTTCGACAAGACCTTCGGCGGGGGAGCAGTACGGGTGTCCAGTCCCCAGGGCCGTTTCACCGACGGCGCCGCGCTCGTCGACGGCCGTGTGCTGACCGAGAGCGAGGCCCACGGCAAACACCTCTTCCTCGGCTTCGACTCCGGCGCGTGGCTGCGGGTGCACCTGGGCCTGTACGGCGCCTGGACCTTCGGTGACGCCGACGGGGAACGCCATCTGGGCGCGCCCCGGGCCGAGGGCGCCTCCCGGGTCGACCTGACCCGCGACCCCGACGGTTTTGCCGTACCGCCCGCCCCCGTGGGGGCCGTCCGTGCCCGCATGGTCAACGCGTCCGGGTGGGCGGACCTGCGCGGCCCCTCGGCCTGTGAGGTCGTCACCGAGGAGGAGAAACAGGCCGTGCAGGACAAGCTCGGCCCCGACCCCCTGCGCACCGACGCCGAACCCGAGCGGGCCTGGGAACGCGTGAAGCGGTCGCGCACCACCGTGGCGGCCCTGCTCATGCGACAGGACATCGTGGCCGGGATCGGCAACATCTACCGCGCAGAGTCGCTGTTCCGGGCCGGCATCGACCCCATGACCCCCGGCCGCGAGTTGACCCGTGAGCAGTGGGAGGAGCTGTGGGAGGACCTGTGCGGCCTCCTGCGCGACGGCGTCCGGGACGGCTGCATCATCACCACCCGTCCCGAGGACCGCCCCGATCCCGGCGCCCTCCCCGTCCCCAGGCCCGACACCCTGTACGTGTGTTATCGCACCGGTGACCCCTGCCGGGTCTGCTCCTCGCCGGTCGCGGCGACCGCACTGGCCGGCCGCACCCTCTACTGGTGCCCGGGCTGCCAGCCCGCGCGCTGAGCAGTCCGTCGGATCGGATACCGGTCGGGAGAGCCGTGTGTAGAATTCCCAGCCGTGGGCTGAACCGGTTCAGGAGGTGGGAATGGTGGGAGCTCTCATGCGGCGGCCGACGATCGTCGACATCGCCAAGGCCGCCGGGGTGTCCAAGGGCGCCGTCTCCTACGCGCTCAACGGTCGCCCGGGGGTCTCCGACCGGACCCGTGAGCGCATCCTCACGATCGCGCGCGATCTGGGTTGGGTCCCCAACGGGCCGGCCCGCGCACTGGCCCCCGGCGGCCTCGTCGGCGCGGTCGGTATGGTCGTGGACCGTCCCGCCAGTGAGCTGGGCGCCGAACCGTTCTTCACCCGCCTGGTCTCGGGGATCGAGGCCGAACTGACCGGCTCCGGCGTGGACCTGCTCCTCCAGGTGACCGCGGACGTGGAGTCCGAGGCCGCCGCCTATCGGCGCTGGGCCGCAGAGCGGCGTGTCGACGGGGTCGTGGTCGTGGACCTGCGCGAGAGCGACTACCGTACGGAGCTGGTGCGTGAGCTCCCCCTGCCCGCGGTGGTCCTGGGCGGTCCCGAGGGCGCCGACGGGCTGCCGTGCCTGTGGACCGACGACGCCGCCGTGATGCACGAGGTCGTGCACTACCTCGCGGCACTCGGGCACCGGAACGCGGTGCAGGTGGCCGGGCCGGAGTGCTTCCGGCACACGGGGGCGCGTGCGGCGGCCTTCGCCGAGGCGGCCCGGGAGGCGGGGCTGAAGAGCGCGGCCACGGTCCACGCCGATTACACCGGTGACGAGGGTACCCGGGTGACCCGGCGCCTGCTCGCGCACCGGGACCGCCCCACGGCGCTGGTCTACGACAACGACCTCATGGCTGTGGCCGGACTCGGGGTGGCAGCGGAGATGGGGATCCCCGTTCCCGACGAGCTCTCCATCGTGGCCTGGGACGACTCGGTCCTGTGCCGCCTGGTGCGCCCCTCGCTCACAGCCGTGTCCCGGGACGTGGAGGCCAACGGGGCCCAGGTCGCCCGGATGCTCACCAGACTGGTGGCGGGGGAACCGGTGCACGCCGTCGAGAGCACACGCGGCGAGTTGGTGCCGCGCGACAGCACGGGGCCGCTCACGGAGAGCTGACCCCGCCCGTGTGCTCCGGAACGAAGTCCCGCGTCACAAGCGAGTAACAGGCAGAGGTCGGGGATTGACGCCCTTCGAGCCCCCGTGTTGTCGTTGACGTCACTTACCCGGTTCAGCAAGGGCTCCCTCGCCCCCGCTCTGGGAGCGCTCCCAACCCAGGTGGCGCTCCGAGGATCCACCCCCCGAGGGCCGCCGGGTGGAAGGAGGATTCGAGATGAGATCCCTGCGGCTTCCGGCCGCACTGGTGGCTGTGGCCCTTGTCGCCACCGCCTGCTCCGACGACGAAGGAACGGGCGGCTACCCCCGAGACGAGACCCTCTACACCACGGGCACCGCGTGGGGACCCCCGGTGAACTGGAACCCCCTCATGCCCGGCCTGTTCGCCGTAGGCACCAAGGGCCTGGTCTACGAGTCGCTCTTCCATTACGACCCGGAGGAGAACGAGTACGAACCCTGGCTCGCCGAGAGCGACGAGTGGACCGAGGAGAACGTCCACGTCATCACCCTGCGCGAGGGCGTGGAGTGGAACGACGGAGAGCCCTTCACGGCGGAGGACGTCGTAGCCACCCTCGAACTCGGGGCTCACGACGCCGTGCACTACGGCAACATCTACGACATGACCGAGTCGGTCGAGGCCACCGGTGAGCACGAGGTCACCGTCACCTTCGAGGACAACCGGCCTCAGGAGTGGATGAACTGGGCCTACAACGAGGCCATCGTGCCCGCCCACGTCTGGGCCGGCATGGACGAGGAGACGGTCACCGACAACCCCAACGAGGACCCCGTCGGTACCGGCCCCTACGCCTACGAGTCCAGCACCGACGACCGTATGGTCTGGGAACGCAACGACGCCTGGTGGGGCACCGAGGCCCTCGGCCTGGAGATGCAGCCGCGCTACATCGTCGACATCGTCAACACCTCCAACGAGATCACCATGGGCATGCTCGACCAGAACGAGGTCGACATGTCCAACAATTTCCTGCCCGGCATCGATCAGGTCCTGGAAAGCAACGAGGCGATCACCAGCTACTACGACGAGCCGCCCTACATGCGCAGCGCCAACACGGTCTGGCTCGTCCCCAACCACGAGCGCGAGCCCCTCGGCGACGCCGCCTTCCGCGACGCCCTCGCCCACACCGTCGACCTCCAACAGATCATCGAGGGCCCCTACTCCAACCTCGTCGAACCCGCGAACCCCACCGGCCTGCTGCCCGAATGGGACGACTACATCGACCACGACCTCGTCGAGGAGGAGGGCTTCACCTTCGACCCCGACAGGGCCGCGGAGATCCTGGAGGAGGCCGGCTACACCGACGAGGACGGCGACGGTTTCGTCGAGACCCCCGACGGCGACCCGATCAGCCTGAGCCTGGAGGTGCCCTCGGGCTGGACCGACTGGATGGAGGCCGCCCGGGTCATCGCCGACAACGCCCAGGACGTCGGCATCAACATCGAACCGGCCTTCCCCGACGAGAAGCTCCTCGTCGAGAACCGCAACAGCGGCGAGTACGACCTGGCCCTCAACAACGAGGTACAGCTCAGCAACACCCCGTGGACCTACTACGAGTACCTCTTCGAACTGCCCCTGCGTGAGGACCAGACCACGGCCAACTTCCAACGCCACGAGAACGAGGAGGCCTGGGGACTGGTCGAGCAGCTCGCCGAGGTACCCGCGGAGGACGACGAGGCCATGGCAGAGATCGCTGCCGAGATCCAGGAGATCCAGCTGGCCGAGAACCCCGCCATCCCCCTCTGGTACAACGGCCTCTGGTCGCAGACCAGCGACACCGTCTGGACCAACTGGCCCAGTGAGGCCGACGGCCCCCACCACCCCGGCACCATGTGGAACGACTGGTTCGAACTGGGCGCCATCAGGACCCTCGCCGAGATCGAGCCCGCCGCCCAGTAGCCCGCCGTGCCCCGGCCCGTGACCGGGCCGGGGCACCCCTCCATCCCCATCACCGGGAGGTTCGTGTGTGGCGCTACATGGGACGCAAACTCTTCGTCTACGCCCTCACCTTCATCGTTGCGGTGACCATCAACTGGATGATCCCGCGCTTCATGCCCGGCGACCCCGTCCGGAGCATGCTCAACCGGGGATCCATCAGCGACCCCGAAGCCCTCGAACGTATGACCGCCTACTACAACGAGGTCTTCGGCCTCGACGCACCGCTGCACGAGCAGTACCTGAGCTTCTGGGCCGGTCTGCTCCGCGGTGACCTGGGCATCAGTGTCATGCTCTACCCCGAGCCCGTCGTCGACGTCATCCTGCGCGCGGTGCCCTTCACCCTGGCGCTGCTGGTTCCCGCGATCGTCCTGAGTTGGATCGTGGGCAACCGGTTCGGTGCCTTCGCCGCCCGCAGCAAGTTTCTCGACAACAGCATCCTGCCGGTGGGTTACGTCCTCACCGCCACCCCGTACATGTGGCTGGCACTGCTCATGGTGTGGAGCCTGGGCATCGTCGCCGGCGTCTTCCCCACCGCGGGCGGTTACAGCCTCGCCCTCACCCCCGGCGCCAACTGGGAGTTCGTCTCCAGCCTGATCACCCACTGGTTCCTGCCGTTCCTGTCCATGTTCGTCGTCGCGCTCGGCGGGTGGGCGATCGGCATGCGCAACATGATCATCTACGAGCTGGAGGCCGACTACGCCACCTATCTCCACGCGCTCGGGGCACCCCGCCGGCTCGTGCGGCGCTACGCGTTCCGCAACGCGATGCTGCCCCAGATCACCGGCCTGGCCGTGCAGCTCGGCACCATCATCACCGGCGCCCTGCTGACCGAGATCGTCTTCAACTACCCGGGCCTGGGCACTCTCGTCCTCGACTCCCTCGACAATCGTGACTTCTTCCTGCTCCAGGGGATCTTCCTGTTCGTGGTCGTCGGGGTGCTCATCGCCAACTTCGTCATCGACATCGTCTACGTGCTGATCGATCCGCGGACCCGGGTGCAGATGACGGGAGGCTCCTCATGAGCAATATCGCCGGAGCATCGGGGGCCACCCCCGGATCCGCCCCCGGACCGTCCGGGGAACGCCGGGGCTCCGAGGCCCTCCACTTCGCCCGACGCAACCCCAAACTCCTCATCGGCCTGACGCTGGTGCTCGGGTTCCTGCTGCTCGGGATCATCGGACCGCTCTTCGTCGACCACGGCCCCAACCAGTACGTGGGACCGCAGAGCCGGCCGCCCAGCGGCGAGTACTGGCTCGGCACCACCACTTTCGGGCAGGACGTGTGGGCCCAGTTCGTGTACGGGATCCGCTCGACCTTCCTCATCGGGATACTCGGCGGGGGCGTCGCCTTCCTCATCGGTACCGCGATCGGGTTCCTCGCCGGCTACCGCGGCGGGATCGTCGACGAGGTCCTCAACATGCTCACCAACGTGGTGCTGGTCCTGCCCGCTCTGGTCGTGCTCATCATCGCCGTGGCCTATCTCGACGCACGCGGACTCGTCGTCCAGGCCGTCTTCATCGGCCTCACGACCTGGCCCTGGGCGGCCCGTGCCGTCCGTGCCCAGGCCCTGTCACTGGCCACACGCGAGTACGTGGACCTGGCCCGCCTCAGCGGACGACGCACCTGGCGCATCATCACCACCGAGATCGCCCCGAACATGAGCTCCTACCTGGTCATGAGTTTCATCCTGCTGTTCGGCGGCGCCGTACTGACCGCCGCCGGCCTGGACTTCATCGGGCTCGGACCCACCGACGGGGTCTCCCTCGGACTGATGCTGGAGAACGCGGTGGCCTGGAGCGCCCTGCAACTGGGCCTGTGGTGGTGGTTCGTTCCACCGGGACTGGCGATCACCGTCATCGTCGGATCGATGTACATCCTCAACGTCGGATTGGACGAAGTGTTCAACCCCAAGCTGCGGGAGCTGTGATGAGCCTGCAAGTGAACGACCTGAAGGTCCATTACCGGACCCTGCGCGGAAACGTGCACGCCCTCGACGGTGTCACGTTCTCCCTCGAGGACGGCGAGATCATGGGTCTGGCAGGGGAGTCCGGTTGTGGGAAATCCACCCTCGGCAAGAGTCTGATCCGTCTGGACTCGCGGATGCACCACGCCGGCGGGAGTGTCCGGCTCGACGGCCGCGAGATGCCGATCGCCGACGACAAGGCGATGGTACCGCTGCGTTTCCACGAGGTCTCGCTCATCCCCCAGTACGCGATGAGCGCCCTCAACCCCACGCGCCGGATCGGCCGGATGATCGACGAGCTCCTGCGCGCCCGCGGGGTGCGTCCCGCCGACAAGGCCGACGAGCTCCGGCGCCGCCTCGAACTGGTCGGGCTCGAACCCGACGTGCTGCGCCGGTTCCCCATCGAACTGTCCGGCGGTATGAAACAGCGAGTGGTCATGGTCCTGTCGACCCTGCTGGACCCCTCGCTGCTCATCGCCGACGAGGTCACCTCCGCACTGGACGTGTCCACCCAGCGTTCGGTCGCCGAGTCCCTCGTGGAGTTCCGCGACCGGGGCTACGTGCGCAGCATGGTGTTCGTGACCCACGACGTCTCGCTCGTGTACCAGATCGCCGACACGATCATGGTGATGTACGCCGGGCACGTGGCGGAGAAGGGACCGGCCGCCTCGATCGTCTCCGAGCCCCGCCACCCCTACACCCGGATGCTCCTCTCGGCCCTGCCCGAGGTGGGCTCGACCTCCGGCGAGCGTCTGCAGGGCATCCCGGGCACCCCGCCCGGCCTGCTCGACCCGCCGACCGGGTGCCGGTTCCGGGCCCGCTGCCCGATGGCCTTCGACAAGTGCGTCGAGCGGCCCCCGCTCGTGGAGACCGCACCCGGCCACTGGTCGGCGTGCTGGAAGACGGGAGAGGAGTGACGTGCTCGAACTCAGTCACGTGCACAAGGTCTACCGGGTGGGCGCCTTCGGCGGCGGCCGCAAGCGCGCGGTCCGCGACGTCGATCTGACGGTGCGCCCCGGCGAGGTCGTCTCGCTCATCGGCGAGAGCGGCAGCGGCAAGAGCACCCTCGGCAAGATGGTCCTGGGCCTGACCCGCCCCACCTCGGGGCGGATCACCTTCGAGGGCACCGACATCAGCACCATCAAGAGCTTTCGCGCGAAGAAGGAGTACCACCGGCGGGTGCAGGGGGTCTTCCAGGACCCCTTCAGCTGCTTCAACCCGATCTTCAAGGCCGACCGGGTCCTGACGATGATCCGTTCCTCCTACTTCCCGGACGTCTCCGACGCCGACTGGCGCGACCGGGTCGTCTCCTCGCTGCGCACGGTGCGCCTGGACCCGGACAACGTCCTCGGCAAGTACCCGCACCAGCTCAGCGGCGGACAGCTCCAACGGCTGCTCATCGCCCGGGCGCTGTTGCTGGACATCCGGATGCTGGTGGCGGACGAGGTCATCAGCATGCTCGACGCCTCCACCCGCATCGACGTGCTCAACCTGCTCGCCGACCTCAAGGAACGCGGGCTCGGCATCCTCTTCGTCACCCACGACCTGTCCCTGGGCACCTACGTCAGCGACACCACGGTCATCCTGCGCAAGGGCGCCGTCGCCGAGATGGGGCCCACCCGCGAGGTCTTCGACGACCCGCGGCACCCCTACAGCCGGCACCTGCTCTCGTGCGTGCCCCAGCTCCACCGGAGCTGGGCGGAGGTCGACGCCCAGCTGGCCGCGGAGGAGCCGGAGCCGGTGCGGTTGCCGACCCTGGTCGAGGGCGACGACTCCGCGCCCATGGTCGAGGTCGGGGAAGGGCACTTCGTCGGTGCCGACCAGGGGTGAGCGGGGCTCGTGCCGGGAGCTTCCGGGATCCGGGCCGGTCAGCGGGGTGCGGGACCGGGTCCCGGGTATTCCCGTGGCCACGGTGGCTGTCCCCACACGAAAACCCGGGCCAGGCCCCGGTGTCTGTGATAGATTCTGATCAGATTGTTAGTCGTTGAATTTCGCAGTTGGTGACACGCCCGCGGAGTTTGTGACCGGCGGGCGGTTCCTTGTGGGCCGGCTCGCGGCAATTGGCGGGTGTGAGTGACGCACCCGCGCCCGAAGAGCTGAAGGAGAGAACATGGCTCAGGGAACTGTGAAGTGGTTCAACGGCGAGAAGGGCTTCGGCTTCATCTCCCCCGACGACGGCGGCCCGGACGCCTTCGTCCACTACAGCGCGATCCAGGGCACGGGCTTCCGTAACCTGGAGGAGAACCAGCGCGTGGAGTTCGACATCGTCCAGGGCTCGCGTGGCCCGCAGGCGGACAACGTCGCCGGCATCTGAGAGATGACGCGCTGATCCCCGCCCCGCGGGGAACATGAGCGAAACAGAACGCCCCCGGTAGGACCTCGGTCCCGCCGGGGGCGTTCTTCGTGTGTGGGAGGGGTTCAGGCACCGAACCCGGTGAGGTACCAGATCCAGGCACCGATGACACCGCCGATGACCGGGCCCACGATCGGGATCCAGGAGTAACCCCAGTCCGAACCGCCCTTGCCCGGAATGGGCAGGAGCGCGTGCGCGATACGCGGACCCAGGTCACGGGCCGGGTTGATCGCGTAGCCGGTGGGGCCGCCCAGGGACAGGCCGATCGCGAAGACCAGCAGACCGGTCAACAACGGCGCGATACCGTTCGAGAAGAAGTCGGTCAGCTGGGCCCCGTTCTCGACCGAGACCGAACCCTCGTTCGCGCCGATGCCGAGGATGCCCAACAGGAGCATCGCGGTACCGATGATCTCGGTGGCGAGGTTGGCGATCGGGTTGCGCACGCCCGGAGCGGTACCGAAGACCCCGAGCTTGCCGTCGGGGTCGTCGGTGATCTTCCAGTGGGCGAAGTAGGCCAGGTAGACCAGGACGGCACCGGTGAAACCGCCCGCCACCTGCGCGGCGATGTAGCCGGGCACCTGCGCCCATCCGAAGTCGCCGATACTGGCCAGACCGAGGGTGACGGCCGGGTTGATGTGGGCACCGCTGGTGGCGCCGACGACGTAGACCGCCATCGCCACAGCCATGCCCCAACCGAACGTGACCACGATCCAGCCGGCCGCGTTGGCCTTGGACTTGGCCAGAGTGACACCGGCGACGACGCCGCAACCGAGCAGCGTCAGGATCGCGGTTCCGATGAACTCCGCTAGATACACCATTGGGTTCCTCCGCCCCGTGCGGGGCCGTGAGACGGGCTGGAGCGCCTCAGCGCGCTCCGGGGGTAGGGGTCCCGGTCACCGCAGGGGACGGTGCCCGGGCAGGACTCAGTCCTCGTGCTCGACCCAGTCGAGAGTGCGCTTCACGGCCTTCTTCCAGTTGTGGTACTCGCCTTCGCGCTTGCCGGCGTCCATCTCGGCGTTCCACTCGGCGGCCTTGTGCCAATTGGCGCGCAGCGTTTCGATGTCGGGCCAGTAACCGATGGCCAGGCCGGCGGCGTAAGCGGCACCCAGGCAGGTGGTCTCGGCGACCATGGGGCGCACCACTTCGGCGCCGAGCACGTCCGACAGGATCTGCATGAGCAGGTTGTTGGCGGTCATGCCCCCGTCGACCTTGAGCGTGGTCAGGTCGATGTCGGAGTCCGCGTTCATCGCGTCGACGACCTCGCGGGTCTGCCACGCGGTCGCCTCCAACGCGGCCCGGGCGATGTGGCCCTTGTTCACGTAGCCGGTCAGACCCGCCAGGACACCGCGTGCGTCACTGCGCCAGTGCGGGGCGAACAGACCGGAGAAGGCCGGGACGATGTAGGAACCGCCGTTGTCGTCGACCGTGCGCGCCAGGGTCTCGACCTCCGGGGCGGTGGAGATGAGGCCGAGGTTGTCGCGCAGCCACTGCACCAGGGACCCGGTGACGGCGATGGAGCCCTCGAGGGCGTAGACCGCGTCCTCCTCACCGAGCTTGTAGCCCATGGTGGTGAGCAGGCCGTTCTTGGAGTGGATCGGCTCGGTCCCGGTGTTCATCACCAGGAACGTGCCCGTCCCGTAGGTGCCCTTGACGTCGCCGGGGTCGAAGCAGGTCTGGCCGAACAGCGCGGCGTGCTGGTCGCCCAGGGCCGAGGCGACCGGGGTACCGGACAGGTATCCGCGGGCCTGCCCGTAGACCTCGGAGGAGGAGCGGATCTCCGGCAGGATCCCCCGCGGGATGCCCATGGCCTCGAGCACTGTGTCGTCCCACTGCAGTGTCTGCAGGTTCATGAGCATGGTGCGGCCGGCGTTGGTCACATCGGTGACGTGCTCACCCGTGAGGTTCCAGATGACCCAGGTGTCGATGGTGCCGAACAGGACCTCGCCGCGTTCGGCGCGCTCGCGCAGGCCCTCGACGTTGTCGAGGAGCCACCGGATCTTGGGGCCGGAGAAGTAGGTGGCCAGGGGCAGGCCGCAGATGTCACGGAACCGGTCCTGGCCCTGATCGCCCCCGAGCTCGCGCGTGATCTCGTCGGTGCGCGTGTCCTGCCAGACGATCGCGTTGTAGACCGGCTCGCCGGTCTCCTTGTCCCAGATGACGGTCGTCTCACGCTGGTTGGTGATGCCGATCGCCGCGACCTGCTCGGGGGTGATGTCGCTCTTCTGGACGGCCTCCTGGAGAACGACCTCGACGTTGGCCCACAGCTCCTTGGGGTCGTGTTCGACCCACCCCGGCTTGGGGAAGATCTGCCTGTGTTCACGTTGATCGACGGAGACGATGCGTCCGTCCCTGTCGAAGAGAATGCAGCGGCTCGACGTGGTGCCTTGGTCGATCGCGGCGATGTACTGCTGACTCATCGGTTCTCGCCTTCAGAATGTGACGATGGAAGGTACGGACGCCTGCGCCTCTTCAGTTGTCCCCGAACGTTGTACGGCATTGACGTATGAGTGGCGTCAGTTTCGTCCCAGTTCAGTTCCCATGTCAAGCGGTGTAATGCAGTCGTGGCACGTGGATCACACACGGTTCACACACGACTATCGTCGGTCGTCGCCACCGGTCGCCCCGAACATGGGCGAGCCGGTGTGTCGTTCTCAGAAACGGATGGCCCCCAGCTCGCGGGAGACCGCCCGAGCTGCGTCGCGCACGTAGGAGACCTGCTGCATGTCGGGCTCCCCGTCCTCGTCGCGCAGGCGTTCGACCGCGCCTCCCACCCCGATGGCCCCGACCGTGAGCCCGCGGCGGTCTTGGATGGGTGCCGCGATCGAGACCTCGCCCTCGACCAGTTCCTCGGCCTCCCAGGTCCAGCCGGCCTCGCGGACGGTGGCCGTGCGTCGGGCCAAGGCCTCGGGGGAGGTGATGGTGTGCCGCGTGAAGGCGGGCAGGTCCGCGGCCGGGTCCTCTTCGGCATCCTCCGGGCGGGCCAAGGGGTCGTAGGCCAGGAGGACCTGGCCCAGGGAGGTCGCGTGCAGGGGCAGCAACCCGCCCACGTCCAGACTCTGGCGGCTGGAGTCGGGGCGGAAGACGTGGTGCACGACCAGGACCCGGTTCTTGTGGAGGGTGCCGATGCGTACGCTCTCACCGCTGAGTGAGGCGAGGCTGTCGGCCCAGTTCAGTGCCCGGGCGCGCAGTTCGTTCCCGTCGAGGTAGCGGCTGCCGAGGCTGAGCATGCCTCCGCCCAACCGGTAGTGGCCGGTCTCGGCGTCCTGCTCCACGAACCCCACGTGTTGCAGGGTGCGCAGGATCCCCAGGGTCGTGCCTTTCGGCAGGCCCGAGGATCGCGAGATCTCGCCGAGGCCCACCCCTTGCGGTGCCCTCGACAGGAAGCGCAGAAGGGCCGCGGCGCGTTCGATGGACTGGATCCGTCCCGGCATTGCGCTGCTGTCACTCTCTTGTACGGCAATGTCGCACGAGCCAGATTACTACCCGTTCACAGATCGGTGAGGGCTTTCTCGATCGCCCGTGCTGCATCGGCCACGTCCTCGGTCCCGATCTCCTGCCGCAGTACCATCCGCACCCGGTCGCCCGAACCCAGCGCACGTACCCCGTGGCGGGCGAAGGCCTCCGCATGGGCCCTGCCACTACCCTCGGCCACACCGATCAGGACCATGTTCGTGTGGGCCTCCGCGCTGATCCCCGGCAGTCCGTCGATGCGTCCGGCCAGGTCCGAGGCGTGCCGGTGGTCCTCGACCAGACGCTCGCGGTGGCGGCGCAGAGCATACAGCGCACCCGCGGCCACGATCCCGGCCTGGCGCATGCCCCCGCCCAGCAGTTTGCGGCCCCGACGGGCCCGCCGCACTGTCTCGGCGTCGCCGGCCAGCGCCGACCCCACCGGGGCGCCCAGGCCCTTGGAAAAACAGACCGACACCGAGTCGAAGCCCTGCGCCACCCGGGACGGAGGGACCTCCAGACCGACCGCGGCGTTCCAGAGCCGGGCACCGTCCAGGTGCGTGCGCATCCCGTGGGCACGTGCGAACGCGGTCACCCGCTCCTGCTCGGCCAGGGGCAGGACCCGACCGCTGAAGGTGTTCTCCAACCACAGCAGGGCGGGCTCGGCACGGTGCACGTCGTTCTCGCCCGCACCGGCCGCCCAGGACTCCAACAGGGTGTCGGGGGGCCACGGGTCACCCGAGTACAAGCGCGGCAGCACCCGCGAGAGTACGGTGGCCGCGCCCTGCTCGTCGCCGATGAGGTGGTGCTTCTCGTGCGCCCAGACCTCCTCGCCGCTGCGGGCGGCCACGAACAGGCCCAGCTGGTTGGCCATGTGGCCGGACGGAACGTAGAGGGCGGCCTCCTTCCCCAGCAGGGACGCGGTCTCCTCCTCCAGGGCCCGGACGGCAGGGTCCTCGCCGAACACGTCGTCGCCGACCTCGGCCCCGGCCATGGCCTCGCGCATCCGCGGGGTCGGAACGGTCAGTGTGTCGGAGCGCAGATCGATCACGGGTCTGTTCCTCGGAAGGGGTGCGTGCGTGCCAGGCCAACGATAAGCGGCCCCGGCCCGGTACTGCGCAGTCGGGGCCCGCGGTCGGGCTGCTCAGCGGCGCTCCCAGCGGGCAACGGCCTCGGACAGGGCCTCCATCCGGGCCAGGGTGTGCCGGAGCTCCTCCTCGCCGAGCTCGGCCAGGAGCGCCCGGGCCATACGGGTGCGTTCCGGGGCGGGGCCGCGCAGTGCCTCGTGCCCTTCCTCGGTGGGGCTGAGCAGGCGGGCCCGGCTGTGTGCGGGGTTGGGCAGGTACTCGGCGAGCCCGGCATCCACGAGCGCGTCGGCGATGCGTTGGACGCTCTGGCGCCGTGTTCCCAGGTGGCGGGCGGTATCGGAGACGGTCCGGGGGCGTTCGGCAACGGTCTCCAGGATCTGCCACCGCGCCGCGGTGAGCCCGGAGGCGCGCGCCATGCGGTCGTGGGCGGCCAGGAGCCGGCCGTGGAGCCGGGAGGCGGTCAGCGAGGCCTCACCGAGCAGCGATGTCTCCGGTCCGGGGGCCTGGCTCACGCTCATGCCCCCTCAGGGAGGGAGTGGTAGGCATCGAGGTCGTGCTCGGCGTGCAGCCGGTACCAGGCGTCCAGGACCCGGGGAGGGTACGCGTCGAGTTCGGCGAAGACCGCCCGGGCGAACTCCAGTGTCGCGGTGGATGCTGCGGTGATGAGTCCGCCGTCGGCCGCGGTGAGGGTGTCCCGGTGGCGGCGGGCTCCCTGGTAGCCGGTGGCCAGGAGGTAGTCAGGGGTGGTGCTGGTGTGGTCGCGGTGGTCCAGGAGCCCTTCCCGCGCCAGCCCGGCCGTGGCACTGCAGATCGCCGCGACGGGGACACCGGCGTCGAGGAAGATCCCGGCGGCCGAGGCGAACGGGGACATGCGCTCGGGGTCCTGATCCCACCAGGAGGAACCGGGCAGCAACAGCATCGAGCTGCTGGAGGGCTTGAGCTGGTGGAGCGTGATGTCGGGCAGGACCGTCAGCCCGCCCATCGTGGTCACGGGCGCGCCGCTCAGGCCCACGGTCACCACCTCGAACCGACCGGTCCGGGGCTGCCACTCACTGTTGCGCAGATGGGCCGTGGCGTGTCCGACCTGCCAGTCGGCGAGCTGATCGTAGACGGCGAGATGGACGGTCTTCCGGTAGTCGTCATTCATGTCAGAAAGCTGTCATTGCGACAGTGTGCTGTCAATGCTCTCGGGGGAATCCGGCTGCCACCTGGTCCACTCGGGAGCTTGCCGGGTGCTCGTGTGCATGCGGGGCGGCCGCGGGGGAGCGGGGCGGGGTCGAAGGCACTCGGAGTACGCACTGATCTATCCGGTAACGCAGGCGGGGGCAAGAGCGTCCCGGTGATAGGTCCGTCCGGAACCGGGGACGCGACGAGTGTGCGTAGCCGGTCGGCTCTCTGGCGGGTGATCCGTCGCGATATGACCGACCTTGATTGGTCCGGGCCGTAACACCAGGTCGTGGCGCCGGGACTGTGCGGACCCATCCAAGGTGAATGTGACCAGGGTCACACTCGTGCCTTTCGGGTTGTTCATCCTTATGCGTTCACAGAACCTCACAAATGGTATTACCATTCTCGAAGTTCGCCCCAAGGGCAGGCCATGCCCATCCCCCTGGGGCCGGGGGCGAGCTCCTCCCAGACCCAGCCACCCGGAAGGCTCCGCCGTGGAGAACTTCGCACCCGTCTACGGGACGGGACCCCTCCTTGGGATCGCCGCCGGCGCGATCGCCCTGTTGTTGTTCCTGATCATCCGTTTCAAGGTCCACGCGTTCATCGCACTGGTCCTGGTCAGCGTGGTCACCGCGCTGGCGGCCGGCATCCCGGTCGACCAGGTGGTGCCCACCCTCCTCGACGGTTTCGGCGGGACCCTCGCCAACGTGGCCCTGCTCGTGGGCCTCGGTGTGATGATCGGCAGCATGCTCGAGATCACCGGCGGTGCCGCCGTTCTGGCCGGGGCGCTCATCAAGCTGTTCGGTGAGAAACGGGCACCCCTCGCCCTGGGCGTGTCCTCACTGATCTTCGGCTTCCCGATCTTCTTCGACGTCGGCCTCATCGTGATGCTGCCGATCGTCTTCAGCGTCGCCCGGCGCCTCGGCGGCTCCCTCCTCATGTACGCGCTGCCCACCGCGGGCGCCTTTGCGGTCATGCACGCCTTCGTGCCCCCGCATCCCGGCCCGGTCACCGCTGCCGTCGAGCTCGGCGCGGACATGGGAACGACCCTGCTCGTGGGATCGCTGCTGGCGGTCCCCACCTGGTACCTGTCCAGCTACCTCTTCGGCCTGTGGTCCGGAAGGCGCTGGGAGCTGCCCGTCCCCGACGACGTCATGGGCGACGGCGAGGTCAAGCACGATAACCCGCCGCACCTGCTGACCGTGCTCAGCATCCTCGTCCTGCCGATGCTGCTCATCTTCGGCAACACCGGTGTCAGTACCGCCGTGGAGACCGGGACCGTGTCCGAACAGGCCCTGTGGGCCCAGGTCCTGATGATGCTCGGCCAGGCCCCCATCGCCCTGCTCATCACCGTCCTGTACGCGATGGCGGTGCTCAGCGCCGGCCGCTTCACCCGCAGGCGGGTGGAGGAGATCGTCGGCGGTGCGCTCGGCCCCGTCTGCGGCATCATCCTCATCACCGGTGCCGGGGGCATGTTCGGCGGCGTCCTGCAGACCAGCGGTATCGGTGAGGCACTCGCCGGGACCCTCGACGACACGGGCATGCCGGTCATGCTCGCGGCCTTCGTCATCGCCCTGGCCCTGCGCGTGGCCCAGGGCTCGGCCACCGTCTCGATCACCACAGCCGCGGGCCTCATCGCCCCGGCTGTCCAGTCCACCTCCGGTCTCTCCGGGGTCGACCTGGCCCTGATCGTCATCGCCATCGCCTGCGGTGCCACCGCGCTCTCACACGTCAACGACTCCGGGTTCTGGCTGGTCGGCCGGTTCCTGAACATGGACGTCAAGACCACACTCAAGACCTGGACCGTCATGGAGACCCTCATCGGCTTCATCGGTTTCGGCCTCGCCTTCGGCCTGCACCTGGTCCTACCGTGACCCGGACCTCGAGCCGTGCAGCGGCTTCAGTGCCTGTAGGGGGCGGTCTCCGGACCGCCCCCGCGGCCGTCCTCCCGCAACGCCGTGACCACCTCGGTCACGATCGAACGCATCGCGGCCTCGGCCACGTCCGGCAGGCCGTCGCGGATCGCCCGGGCCACCGCCCTGTGCAGGCGCAGCGCCTCCGGTCGGGGATGGTGCGGCATGAGGTCGTAGGAGGTGCGCCCCACCAGGACCTCGGTGATCACCTGGGTCAGCCCGACGAGCATCTCGTTGCCCGACAGCTCCAGGATCCTGCGGTGAAAGGCCACGTCCAGGTCCAGGAACGCCTCCAGATCGCCCGCACGGCCGGTGTGCTCCATCCGGTCGGCCAACCCCACCAACTGCGCCCGTTCCTCGGCGTCCCCGCGTGTGGCCGCCAGGGCCGCCGCTCCGGGTTCGACCGCCTCGCGCAGCTCGTTGAGGCTGCGCAGCTGTTCCATGCGTCCGGCGCCCGCCAGGCGCCAGCGGATGAGTTGGGGGTCGAAGACGCTCCAGTCCCGGTGAGGCCGGACACGGATGCCCGTCCTGGGGCGGCTGACCACCAGACGCATCGACTCCAGCACCCGCACCGCCTCGCGGGCCACGGTCCGCGAGACCCCGAAGTCCTGCTCCAGACCCTGGAGAGTGAACGTGTGGCCGGTCGTGTATTCGCCGGCCGCGATCGCGGGGCCGAGCACCGCCAGCACCCGATTGTGCAGCGTGCGGTGGTCAGTGCCCATCGTGCTCCCCGTGTTCGACAGCTCTTCGTCCCGGCCCGGTTCCCGCCGGGGGTCAGCCTGCAGCCTATTCGCACCATTCGATAGCACCATTGGGGGCGGACCGTACGGGACCGGCGGCCCCCGACACGGAGAAACCATGCACTTTGTCTTCATGGGTGTCGCGGGTAGCGGCAAGACGACCGTGGCCGAGCACGTGGCCGCGCGTCTGGAGCTGCCCTTCGCCGAGGCGGACGCCTTCCATCCCGAGGCCAACATCCGCAAGATGTCCGACGGCAGGCCCCTCACGGACGATGACCGGGGGCCCTGGTTGCGGAAGCTGTCCTCCTGGATCGCCGGACACCACGCCCTCGGGGAGTCGACGGTCATGGCGTGCTCGGCGCTCAAACGCGAGTACCGGGAACTGCTCGGAGAGGGCGCCCCCGACGTGCACTTCCTCCACATGCACGGTCCCGCCGCGGTCATCTGGGAGCGTATCGAAGCACGCCCCGGCCACTTCATGCCTCCGGCGTTGTTGAGATCACAGTTGGAGACGTTGGAGCGCCTGTGCCCTGATGAGGCCGGCCGTGAGTTCGACGTGCGCGCCGATCTGGACACCCTGTGCGGCGAGGCCCTCGCCTATGTCCAGGACCACCTGCGGCCCATGGTCCCCTGAGCGCACGAGCCCGGCGCGGCTTGCGCCCGGACCACAGGCACGCGACCCTGTTCGTCATGCAAGATACCGTTTCGTCCCCCACGTCGGCCGTACCGCGGCCCTTCAGTGTGGTGCCGCCCCCGGCCCGGAGCCTGCTCGCGAGCGGGCGCCTGGGAGCGCAGCCACCACAGGACGTGCGGCAGACCTGCGTACTCATGTTCGTGGCGGCACCCGTGCTGGCCCTGGCAGCGGTCCGGTCCGGGCTGCTCCTGCACGAGGGCGCCCCGTCCGTGGTGGTCGTGGAGCTGTGGTCGTTGCTGGTGGCCGCCTCCCTGGCCGCCGTGGCCACGGCGGGGCTGGCCCTACCGGTGCGCCGGGCCGCTTACGCCCTGTGGCGTTCCGCCCAGGCGGGTGCCCTGCTCGCGCTGGGGATGTCGGTGGGCGCGCTCTACATGTCCGCCCAGATCGCCGACACGCTGCTGCTCGGTGCGGGTGCGGCCGGTGCGCTGCTGTCGATCGCGGTCAACATCGCCCTGTGGAGCACCAGCGTCATCTCCTGGTGCGACGTCGGGGGCACCGTGCGCCACGACGAGGCCTGACCCCTTCCTCGACCTGCCCCGCGCGGGCCCGGGCCGGGCCCCGGCACCCTCCCGTCACCGTCGATCGGTGCGGAGCGTGCCGGGGCCCGGCCCTTTCCGTGCCCTGTAGGGGGTGGTGCTCCCTCCGGGACCCCCGGAAAAAATCCTTTTTCTGGGTGTAACTCCTGTTTTTCCTTTTTCTGCTGTCTGAGAATTATTCATGGGATGATTCCACCATAGGCTGTTTTGTTCCGGTTACTGTCTGCAATGTTTCGGGTTCGCCGGGGGGTCGGTGTGTGCGGTTCAGTCCGCGATTGGACATCTGTGCGGAAAAACCCTTCTATGGATCACGGCACAGATATGAAACGGTTGTATTAATCCCGAGCCGTCTATCTTCCCACGTGGTCGATGTCCGGTTTAAGGTCCTGCCATCGTCAACGGGCTCACCCCCACCGCCCCACATCGAGGTGGACAATGTTCACGAAGCCTTCCCGGAAACCCCTCGGCCTCCTGGCCGCGGCGGCCTCCCTCGTCCTGGTCGCGAGCGCCTGCGCGGAGAGCGACCGCGACGCCTCCGGCACGGACGAGGGCGAACCCTTCATTTTCGCGGGCGCGGGCGAGATCACCTCGCTCGACCCCTTCCTCGCCAACGACGGCGAGACCTTCCGTTACGCCCGACAGGTCATCGAACCCCTTCTCGACCACGAATCCGGCGGGACCGAGATCGTCGGTGGTCTGGCCGAGGACTGGGAACAGTCCGAGGACGGGACGGAATGGACCTTCCACCTGCGGGAAGACGTCGTTTTCCACGACGGTGACGAGCTCGACGCCGAAGCCGTGTGCGCCAACTACGACCGCTGGTACAACCTCACGGGCGAGTTCCAGAACGCCAACAACTCCTACTACTGGCAGGCGATCTTCGGCGGTTTCGCCGAGAACGAGAACGACTCGATGCCCGAATCACGGTACGCCGGCTGCGAGGCGGTCGACGAGACCACCGCCGTCATCGAGGTGACCGAGTACTCCTCCGTGCTGCCCGGCGGGTTCAGCCTGGCCTCGTTCGGCATCCTCAGCCCCAGCACCCTGGAGGCCATCGAGGACGAGGAGATCACCGGTGGCGACGGCGACTTCACGCTGCCCGACTACACCAGCGACGCCTCCGTGATCGCGGGCACGGGCCCCTTCAGCGTCGAGGAGTGGGACCAGGACCAGAACTCGGTCACCATGGAACGCTTCGACGACTACCACGGTGAACCCGCCGGGTTCCAGACCATGATCCTGCGGGCCATCCCCGACGAGAACGCGCGCCTGCAAGCCCTCGAAGCCGGCGACATCCACGGCTACGACCTCGTCGCCCCCGCCGACGTCGGCCAACTGGAGGAGAGCGGCTTCCAGGTGCCCACCCGCGACGTGTTCAACGTGCTCTACCTCGCCTACCAGCAGGAGAGCCACGAGGCGCTCGCCGACATCGAGGTCCGTGAGGCCCTCTCCCACGCCGTCAACCGCCAACGCATCGTCGACACGATCCTGCCCGAGGGCAGCGAGGTGGCCACCCAGTTCCACCCCGACACCCTCGACGGCTGGTCCGAGGACGTGCGCACCATCGACCACGACCCCGACAAGGCCCGCGAGATGCTCGCGGACGCCGGGCACGAGGACCTCGAGGTCGAGTTCTGCTACCCGGCCGAGGTCACCCGTCCCTACATGCCCGCCCCCCGCGACATCTTCGACGTGATCGTCGACGACCTGCAGGAGGCCGGCGTCAGCGTCCAGGAGACCTCCTACGAGTGGACCGAGTACACCTCCCAGACCGAGAACGGGAACTGCTCCCTCTACCTGCTCGGCTGGACCGGTGACTACAACGACGCCTACAACTTCATCGGTACCTGGTTCTCCTCCCACAACGACGCATGGGGCATGGACAACCAGGACCTGTTCGACGACATGAGCGAGGTCAGCAGCAACCCCGACGAGGCCGAGCGCGTCGCCGGGTACCAGGACCTCAACGAGCAGGTCATGGAGGAACTGCCCGGGCTCCCGCTCTCCAGTTCCCCGCCCTCCATCGCCTTCGCCCCGGAGGTCGACCCGCCCAACGTCAGCCCCCTGACACAGGAGATCTTCGCCGAGGCCTCCTGGAAGTAGACCGCACACCCGCACCAACGGGCCACGGCCCCGGCGGAGCAACGTGTCCCAGGGTCCGGCCGGCCACACCACGGACGGCCGGACCCGCCACGGGGCGCACACCCCGAGCCCCCTCTCTCTGCGGTGCCCCTCGTCGCCGCGCCCCCAGGGAGAACCCATCACCGTCGGCGCGCGAGGACGTCCGCGGTCCGCCCGCGCCCTCGCACCGCTCACCCCACTGGCGAAAGGCGGCGCACGTGCTGCGATTCATCGTCAGACGACTCCTGCAGCTGATCCCCACCCTCCTCGGGCTCTCGATCCTGCTGTTCGTCTGGCTGCAACGGCTCCCGGGCGGCCCGGAGAACGCCCTTCTGCCCGACAACGCACCCCCCGAACAACGGGAGGCACTGCGGGAGTCACTGGGACTGGACGAACCCTTCACCGTCCAGTACTTCTCGTTCCTCGGCCGCATCCTCCAGGGCGACCTGGGCGCCTCCATCCACACCGGCCGACCCGTGCTGGAAGAGTTCCTCACCCGCTTCCCGGCCACCTTCGAACTCGCGGTCACCGCGATCGTCATCGCCGTCGCGGCCGGCCTGCCCCTGGGCTACCTGGCCGCACGCAGGCGGGGCGGAGCCCTGGACTTCGCGGCCGTGGGCGGATCGCTCCTGGGTATCTGCACCCCGGTGTTCTTCCTGGCCTTCCTCCTCAAGGTGGGCCTGGCCGAACAACTCGGCCTGTTCCCGTCCGCCTTCCGGCTCTCCCCGGCCGTCAACCGCACCGACATCACCGGTTTCTTCGTCCTCGACGGCCTCATGACCCGTGAATGGGACGTGGTCTGGGACGCCCTCCTGCACCTGGCCCTGCCCGGGCTCGCCCTGGCTTCCATCCCCCTCGCCGTCATCACCCGGATGACACGCGCCAGCGTCCTGGAAGTCATGGGCGAGGACTACGTGCGCACAGCCAACGCCAAGGGTCTGCACCGCACCACCGTTCGCACCCGGCACGTACTGCGCAACGCCCTGCTGCCCGTCGTCACCGCCGTCGGACTCCTGTCCGGCCAGCTCTTCGCGGGCGCCGTGCTCACCGAGAGCGTCTTCGCCTTCCCCGGGATCGGATCGTTCATCTACGAGGCCACCCACGGGCGCGACTATCCGGTCCTGACCGGGTTCATCCTGCTCATCGCGGCCATGTACGTGGTGATCAACCTCCTGGTCGACATCTCCTACAGCCTCCTCGACCCGAGAGTGCGGGCCCAGTGATGCCTACTACACCGAGTTCACCGAACCAGTCCGGGGTCCCCGACCGGGACGAGGCCGCCGTGGCCGAGGACGGGCGGGTGCCCCTGCACCGGCGCAAGGCAGCCAAGGCCGACCGCCTCGCCGAACTCATGGGGACACGCGTCGACGAGGGTCAGATCTCCGGGATCTGGATCGACGCCTTCCGCCGCATGCGCCGCAACCCCATGGCCATCACCGGCGCGGTCATCGTCGTCGTCTTCGTGGTCGTGGCGCTGCTCTCACCCCTCCTCGCCCCCTACAGCCCCACCTCACAGGCCTGGGGCAGCGAGGTCTTCCCCAACCGCAACGAGTTCGTCGGACCGCGCGCCGAGAACTGGCTCGGCCTGGACCACCTGGGCCGCGACCTCTACTCCCGTTTCGTCATCGGGGCCCGGCAGACCCTCATGGTCGGTGTGGTCGCCACCCTCGTCGGGTTCTTCTTCGGGGCCCTGCTGGGCGGGGCCGCCGGCTCCTGTGCCGTGCTCGGCGGCCGTTGGGGAGCACGTGTCGACAACGTCCTCATGCGGATCATCGACATGATGCTGGCCCTGCCCACCCTGCTGCTGGCCGTCACCGTCGCCGCCCTCGTCGGACCCAGCCTCACCACGGTCATGCTCGCCGTCGGTATCGCGCAGATCCCCATCTTCGCCCGACTGCTGCGCGGGGCCATGCTCGCCCAGGGCAACCGCGATTACGTACTCGCCGCACAGTCCCTGGGCGTGCGCAAACGCAAGATCGCGCTCACCCACATCCTCCCCAACTCCATGGGGCCGGTGATCGTGCAGTCCACCCTCACCCTGGCCACCGCCATCATCGACGCCGCCGCACTGTCCTACCTGGGACTGGGCAACCCCGACGCGTCCTCCCCGGAGTGGGGGACCATGCTCGCCGAGGCGCAGCGCTTCCTGTCCACCGCGCCCGCCCTCGCCGTCTACCCCGCTCTGGGCATCATCATCACCGCGCTCGGCTTCACCCTGCTCGGTGAGTCCCTGCGCGAGGCGCTCGACCCGAAGCTGAGGAAGTGACCATGAGTTCCAACACGCCACTGCTCGAGGTGGAGGAGTTGTCCGTCGCCTTCGGCGGACGCGGATCCACGCCCGTGCGAGCCGTGGACGGGGTCTCCTTCTCCCTGGAGGAAGGCAAGGTCACCGGCCTGGTCGGGGAGTCCGGATGCGGCAAGAGCGTCACCTCCCTCGCCCTCATGGGCCTGCTGCCCGAACGCGGGGTCGAGGTCGGCGGTCGCGCCGTCATGCAGCTGCCCAAGGGCCCCGAGGACCTGCTCTCCCTGCCCCAACGGCGCATGCGCGACCTGCGCGGATCGCAACTGGCGATGATCTTCCAGGACCCGCTGAGCTCCCTCAACCCCGTGGTGCCCATCGGCCGCCAGGTCACCGAGATCCTCAAGCGCCACCGGGGCATGCGTGGGCAGGCCGCCCGCAAGGAGGCCGCCGACCTGCTCCACCGCGTCGGTATCCCCGACCCCGCCCGCCGACTGGACGAGTACCCCCACCAGCTCTCGGGCGGGATGCGCCAACGCGCCCTCATCGCCATGGCGGTCGCCTGCCGTCCCAAACTGATGATCGCCGACGAACCCACCACCGCCCTGGACGTGACCATCCAGGCGCAGATCCTCGAACTGCTGCGCGACCTCGTCACCGAAGAAGGGACCGCGCTGCTGATGATCACCCACGACCTCGGTGTCGTCGCCGGCCTGTGCGACGACATCAACGTGCTCTACGCCGGGCGCGCCGTGGAACGCGCACCCCGCAGACCCCTGTTCGCCGAACCCACCCATCCCTACACCGTCGGCCTGCTCGGCTCGATCCCGCGCCTGGACGCCCCCCGTGGTGAGCCCCTCAGCCCCGTGCGCGGGTCGGTCAACGACAACATCGACTGGACCGACGGGTGTGCCTTCGCGCCCCGCTGCGACCACTACACGATGGAGTGCCTCCAGGGCCCGCCGCCCCTGGTCGAACGCGGCGACCGAGACCACGTGCACCGCTGCGTCAACCCCGTCGGCAACGCCGGGGTGGCCGAACGCACGACGCTGGAGACCTCCGCAGTCGTGGGTGAGGAGGAGGACCGATGAGCCTGCTGGAGATCAAGGACCTCAAGGTCCACTTCCCCATCGAACGGGGCGTTCTCGTGGACCGCGTCGTCGGCCACGTGCGCGCCGTCGACGGTGTCAGCCTGAGTATCGAACGCGGGCAGACCTACGGGCTCGTCGGCGAGTCCGGCTGCGGCAAGACCACCCTCGGGCGCGCCGTCCTACGCCTCAACCCCGTCACCGAGGGCCAGGTGTGGTTCGGCGGGAACGACCTGGCCGAACTCGACACCGAGACCATGCGCCGCGAACGCAAGAACCTGCAGATGGTCTTCCAGGACCCTCTCGGCAGCCTCAACCCGCGCCAGAACATCGGCTCCATCCTCATGGAAGGGTTGCAGACCCACGGCATCGGCGAAGGGGAGAGCCGCAGCCAGGTACAGCAGGACCGCCACAACAGGGTCGTGGCCGCCCTGGAACGCGTCGGCCTCTCCGACCGGGCCCTCAAGCGCTACCCGCACGAGTTCTCCGGTGGCCAGCGCCAACGCATCGGTATCGCCCGCGCCCTGGTCCTGCGCCCCGACCTCATCATCTGCGACGAGCCCGTTTCGGCCCTGGACGTGTCGATCCAGGCGCAGGTACTCAACCTGCTGGAGGAGCTCCAGGACGAACTGGACCTCACCTACCTGGTGATCGCGCACGACCTCGCGGTGGTGCGCCACGTCAGCGACGTCGTCGGTGTCATGTACCTGGGCGAGCTCGTGGAGGAGGCCTCCAGCGACGACATCTACGCCACGCCGCTGCACCCCTACACCCGCACCCTCATGTCCGCGGTGCCCGTGCCCGACCCGTCGGTGGAGGACACCCGCGAGCGCATCCTCCTCGCGGGCGACCTGCCCTCGCCCGCGGACCCCCCGGCCGGTTGCCGTTTCCACACCCGCTGCCCGTGGCGGCAGGAGGAGCGCTGCGACACCGAGCGCCCCGAACTGCGCACGCTGCGAGGTGCCGAACCGGGAAGCACCCACCGGGTGGCCTGCCACTACGCAGAGGAGATCCTCTCCGGGAAGATCCGGCCCAGTGAGGAGCACGCCGAGCGCATCGTTTCCGGCGAATAGAACCGTGCGGGCGGTCACAGTCGTGTCCCCCAGTGGCCGCCCGCGCACCCGAGGTCCGAGCGGACGGTTGCGGGCGGGCCCGTAGGGGACGGTTCAGGCCCCGGAACGGGCCGTGTCCAGAGGGCCGAGAGGACCGTCCCCCGCTGAATGCGGGGTGGGCGAGCAGGCGTCTGTCGTAGGGCGCGGATGGCTCCTGTCGGGGTGTTCGGGTCCGTGGGCGCGTTCCGACAGGGTTCGGCCGCCCCTGGTTCCCCGGTGCCGGCACGCGGACGGCAGAGTGGACGGATGCTCTCCCGTCTACGTCTCTTCCTGGACCCCTTCCTACTGATGTTGCTGCTGTTGCCCGTGGTGGCGACGGTGCTACCGGCTCGTGGGACGGCGGCGGAGGCCCTGGACCACTTCACCGTCGTGGCGATCTGCCTGCTGTTCTTCCTCCACGGGGCCAAACTCTCCCCCACGGAGACCCGGCGGGGCTTCTCCCGGTGGAGGTTCCAGCTGTTGGTGCTGGGCTGCACGTTCGTGCTCTTCCCGACGTTCGGGATGGCGATCGTCGCGCTGCCGTCGTCGGTGCTGAGCCCGGTGATGGCGACGGGGTTCCTGTTCCTGTGCATCCTGCCCTCGACCGTGCAGTCCTCGATCGCCTTCACCTCGATCGCCCGGGGCAACGTGGCCCTGGCCGTGAGTTCGGCCTCCATCTCCAACGTGCTGGGGGTCGTGTTCACCCCGCTGCTCGCCGCACTCCTGTTGGGATCGGCCGTGGAGATCACTCCGGCGTCGCTGCTCGGGATCTTCGGACAGCTGGTGGTGCCCTTCACCGTCGGACAGATGCTGCACCGGTGGGTCGGGCCGTGGTTGAAGAAACACCACCGGGTCGTGTCGGTCGTCGACCAGGGGTCGGTCCTGCTCGTGGTGTACGCGGCGTTCAGCGTCGGCGTGACCCAGGGGCTCTGGGAGGTCGTCCCGCCCACACAGCTGCTCATGGTCGTTCTGGTCTCGTGCGTGCTTCTGGCAGTGGTCCTGACCCTGTTCACCGGTCTGGGCCGCTTGCTGCGGATGGAGCGGGCCGACCGGATCGTCCTGATGTTCTGCGGGTCGAAGAAGAGCCAGGTGAGCGGACTCCCCATGGCCGTCCTGCTGTTCCCGTCGGAACAAGTGGGGATGTACGTGCTCCCGTTGATGGTCTTCCACCTGATCCAACTGCTGGTGTGCGCAGTGATCGCCCGCCGGGCCGCGGACAGCGCCCCCGAGGCGGACACGGCGTCCGGGAACCACACGGTGTGAGGCCACCGGACGTATGACCGTTCTCATGGGTGCAGCCATGACAACGGTGACTGGTGCGCGAGGCCCGCCACGGCGGAGACTGGGCGCATGACATCGGACGGTACCCCTCAGGCCCAGGCACCGGAGCCCGCAGTCGAACCTTCGAAACGCCCCCGCGTCCCCCGCGCCGCACAGGCACCCGGCCGTGTGTGGCTCGCGGCGCTGGGAGCCGGCGTGGCCACCGCGCTCCTGGTTCTCCTCCTTTTCCCGCACGAGTCCGTGCCGCCGGCGGAGTTCGAGGGCGACGGCGAGCTCGTCGGCGACCTCGAGGCCTCCGTCGACCCCGACCTCGTCCAGGGCATGGCCGTGGCCCGCTTCCCCGTCGACGACACCGGCGCGGCCGAATGGGCCTTCGCCGGGACCACCGACGGCGACACCCCGGTCGACGAGGACACCCCGTTCGAGACGGCGTCGGTGTTCAAGACCTTCACGGCGATGACGCTGGCCGACATGGTTGCCGACGGTGAGACCTCCCTCGACCGCACCCTGGGCGAGATCTTCCCCGACGTCGACTTCGCCGACGGGACGATCGCAGACGCGACCCTGGAACAGGTCGCCAACCACCACGCCGGGTTCAGCCAGGGCGCGGTGGGCGCCCCGGACTCGTTCGTGCGCGGCCTCACCTTCGGCGACGCCTACCGCAACGCCCTGCCGCCGATGGATTACCTGCCGGAAGCGGTCGCGGTGGGCCAGGACAACTACGTGTACTCGAACGCGGGGTACACGATCCTGGCCGAGGCCCTCGCGCAGGAGAGCGGAACCCCGTACGAGGAGCTCGTGCGCGAGCGTGTCCTCGACCCGGTCGGCATGGACGACACCGTGGTCTCCGAGGGCATCCCCGAGGGCGGCGCTCCCCCGTACGTGGAGCCCGGTGCACGGTCCGAGGAGTGGCACAACACCGATTACGCCGCCGCCGGCATCACCACGTGGAGCACCACCGCCGACCTCGTACGGTTCATGAGGGCCGTCGCCGAGGGCACAGCCCCCGGCATGGGAGCCCTGGAGGTCCAGCGCGAGGACGTGGACGCGTCCGGCCTGTCCGAGGACGCGGAGGAGACCGGGGAGGCCGGCGGCAGCCTCGACATGGGTCTGGGCTGGCACGTCCTCGACGTCCCCGGCGTCGGCGAGGTGAGCTGGCACAGCGGCGGAACCTACGGGACCCGCACCATGGTCGCCCTCGGTGACGACGAGGCGGTCGTCATCATGGCCAACTCGTTCATGGTGGAGGCACCGGCGCTCGCGTTCGAGCTGCTCTCCGAGGACCCCGAGCCGCTCCCGACGCTCACGCCCCCGGCCTTCCTGATCGCCCAGACCGCGCTCATGGCGCTGCTGCCGGCCCTGTCGCTGCTCGCGTTCGTGGCCCGTCGCCGCACCCTCATCACCCAGCGCCCGCTGGACCGGCTCCGCCTGGTCTCCTTCCCCCTGGGCGCGGTGGCGTGGCTGCTGGCCGCGGTCAAGTTCGGCAGCTGGGCCCTCACCCCGCACACGGTCGCGGCCGTCGCGGCCGGAGCGGTCGCCGCCGCGGTCACGGTGGGGGGCCGGCACTGGAAACGGGTCCCGGTGGAAGCGGCCCGGTGGCGGTGGCTGCACATCCCGGTGTTCGTGCTGTCGCTGCTGTTCTCGCTCGTCCTGGCCGGGGTGTCGGTGTTCGGGCTGGCCATCGTCGCCTGAGGCCCGGCCCCGAGTGCGGGCAGGACGGGGGAGTGCGGGGAGGACGGCCCCGTACTCCCCGCACCCGTCTCAGCCCCTTTCGCGCGAGTACCACAGCGCGAGCTGGGTACGGTCGCGCAGGTCGAGCTTGCGCAGCGCGTTGGTGACGTGGTTGCGCACGGTCCCCTCGGTGACGAAGAGGCGTTCGGAGATCTCCCGGTTCGCAGCACCCTCGCTGATGAGCTGCGCGATCTCGGTCTCACGCTCCGACAGCGGCCCCGCAGCAGACGAGGACGGCTCCGGAACCGGTGAGGGGAAGGCGTCCAGGGCCCCGACGAGCCGGTCCGCGACCACACCCGTCAGGACCCGCTCGCCCCGTGCGGCCCGGCGCAGCACATCAGCGACCTCGTCCGGTTCGGCGTCCTTGAGCAGGTAACCGCGAGCCCCCGCCCGCAACCCCTCGAACAGGTACTCGTCCTCCTGGAAGGTCGTCAGGACCACCGTCGCCACCGCGGGGTGGTCCTCACCCAGCCGTCGGATCAGGGTGATCCCGTCCATGACCGGCATCCGCACGTCGACCAGCGCCACGTGCGGCCGCTCGTGCCCGGCGAACCCGGCGAGCAGAGCGAGTGCCTCCTCGCCGTGGCCCGCCTCGCCCACGACCTCGAGCCCGTCCTCGGCAGCCAGGAGCCGGGCCAGGCCCCGGCGCATGAGGGGCTGGTCGTCCACCACCAGGACACGCACGGGCTGTGTACTCACGAGATGTTCTCCAGGCTCGGATCGGCTTTACGGGGAACGCGGGCGGTGAGCACGTAGCCGCCCCCGGGGCGGTTGCGGCCGTCCAGGGACCCGCCCAGGGCGATCAGGCGCTCCCGTAGGACGGTGAGACCGAACCCGGAACCGGCTGCCGTCCCGTCCGCACCGGTCCCGTCGTCGGAGATCTCCACCGCCACGTCGTCCTCGGTGATCCGTACGGCCACGTCGATGTGTGCGGCGCCGGAATGGCGCAGCGCGTTGGTGAGCCCCTCCTGAGCGGCGCGGTAGGCGGCCAGTTCGGCCTCGCCGTCCATGCCCTCCGGCCACGCCCCTTCCAACCGGAACCGCGTTCGGGCCCCGGTGTCGGAGAAGGACCCGACCAGGGCGCCGATGGCCTCCGCCCCGGTCCGTCCCTCCAGGTCGAGGGGTTTGAGGGCACGCACCCACCGGCGGGTCTCCTCGAGGGCCTGCTTGGCCAGCTGCCGGGCCTCGCCGACGTCCTCGCGTACCTGATCGGGTACGGGGCCGCCGCGTTCTGCGTTGGCCAGGCACACGTTGATCGCGGTGAGGTGGTGACCGGTGCTGTCGTGCATCTCGCGTGCCATGCGGGAGCGTTCCTCGGCCACGGCGAGCTCACGGGTGCGTGCGGTGTAGTGGCGGAGTTTGCGGTGGGTGTCTTCGAGGTCCCGGTGGGCACGTTCCAGGTCGGCGAGGAGCTCACGGGTGTGCTCGGCCTGGCGGCCGGCGGCCACGAGCCCGGTCACGACGAAGCAGATGATGAGCCCGGATACGGCCACCACGGTGCTGTTGGAGACCGCCATCATGGTCGTGAAATCGGTGACGAAGTACTGGACCGCGAAGTTGACCACGCCGAACAGGCCGCACGAGAGCGCACCCGTGCGGAACCCGAACGCGCTCGTGGCCTGAGCGACGACCGTGGCCATGAGGAAGTAGTGGCCGAACTCGCTGATGGCGAAGATCGCCAGTGACGCGAGGACGAAACCCACCGTGGCCGCCGTCTCGCGTGCCGAGGGGTGTCCGTGCCAGGGCAGCATGGGCCACAGGAGCACGGTCGGTACCAAACAGGCCAGCGCCGCGAGATAGACGACCGGGACGTCCTCGAACGTGGCGGGGACGAACTGCCCCTCCAGGTAGGAGAAGAACCCCCGCAGCAGCACGATGAGCCCGATGGTCGTCCAGAACAGGATCCGCGCTGCGGCGGGAGCGGTCCTGCCGCGGGGGTCCCACCGCACGGGATCGAGCAGAGAACGTGAAGGGCGTGTCACAGGTGTAACGGTCACGGAGCTACCTGTCTTGTCCGAGAGTGCTCCGGAGTTCAGGCCGGAGGTGGATCGGCTCCGCCCCTGCGCCCGAGCCTGTCAGACCAGGCGTTTCATGGTCCTGGCATGCAGGGGCACAGCACACCGGTGTGGCTTGTCGCTCGTGGCCGGCACGGTTTCGAGTCCAGCACCATACCCGGCCGGGACCGTTTTTGCCACCGCCGGATCCGGGCTCTTTCCTGGTTTTCCTGCGCGTACGCCGACCCTTCTCGTGCGGTTGTTCGCGTGCAGCTTCGGTTCGCCTACCGCCTCTGCCCGGACGGGCCCCAGCGCGTCGCGCCGGCCCGCCTGTTCGGGTGTGTGCGGGTGGTCCACAACGACGCGCTGGAACGGACCAGGCCGGTCAAGGCCGCCAACAAGCTGCCCGGCTCTGCGAAGCACCGGATCGCCGAGGGCCCCTATGTGCGGGTTCCCAAGAGCGCCGAGTTGTCCCAGGCGTTGATCACCGGGGCGAAGAAGACCCCCGAACGGGCGTGGCTGGGCGAGGTGTCGGCGGTACCGCTCCAGCAGGTACTGCGGGATCTGGACCGGGCCTGGAAGGCCCACGAGGACTCCAAGACCGGCACACGCCGGGGGCCAAGGTGGGCGCGCCCCGCTTCAAGCCGCGCCGCGACCCCGTCCAGTCGGCCCGGTTCACCAACAACGCCCGCTGGAAGATCACCAACGCCGGAAAGCCGGCCCTGCCCGGCGTCGGGGACGTGAAGGCGGCGTGGTCGCGCAGCCTTCCCTCGCCCCCCTCGTCGGTGACCGTGGTCAAGGACGCCGCCGGCCGGTACTTCGCCTCGTTCGTGGTCGAAACCGACGACGAGCCGCTCCCCGACACCACACCCGAGGTCGGCATCGATCTCGGGTTGTCGCACTTCGCGGTGTTCTCGAACGGCACCGAGGTCGCCAGTCCCCGGTTCCTGCGCCGGGCCGGCAAAAAACTGAAGAAGGCCCAACGCGCCCTGTCCCGCACACAGAAAGGCTCCCACAACAAGGAGAAGGCCCGCCTCAAGGTGGCCCGCGCCCATGTGCGGGTGGCCGACGCCCGCAAAACTTCCACCACCAGCTCTCCACACGGATCACGCGCGAGAACCAAACCGTCCACGTGGAAGACCTGTCGGTGAAGGCCCTGGGGCGCACGAAGCTGGCCCAGAGCGTGCATGACGCGGGCTGGTCGCAGTCCGTGTCCATGCTCGAGTACAAAGCGGTCCGGTACGGGCGGACCTTCACCAAGGTGGACCGGTTCCTGCCCTCCTCACAGACCTGCTCCGAATGCGGGGCCGTGGACGGGCCCCAAACCGTTGCACGTGCGCACCTGGACCTGCCCGGTGTGCCAGACGATCCACGATCGGGACCTCAACGCGGCCCGTATCGTCCCGGCGGCCGGCGGGCCGACAGGAAAAACGCCTGCGGAGGGGCCGTAAGACCAGCCGCCTGAGCGGCCGGCAGGACCCGGTGAAACAGGAACCGGCCCGCGCCGCGAGGCGCGGGCACCACCCGCCCGTCAGGGCGGGTCGCAATCCCCGTCGTTCACGACGGGGAGGACGTCAACAGCACATAGGGGGAGCAGGAGAGGCGCACGGCTCGGCTTATGCTGCCCCGCCCTCCGCGTAGGCCGGGTCCCCTTCCGCACGGGCGCCTGGCGGCCGCGGACGGCCCCGGCGCCTGTGAAGGACGTGCGGAACATGACGGCCGTCACGGGTGGGGGACACGTGTCATGGCCCCCGGCCCAGACGGCCGTGGGATGGCTCGCCACCGGCACGGTTTCCTAGGCTTGGCCCGTACAACCGGATCAGAGCGAGGGAAGAGGCGTGCGCATGAAGCTACCGGACCTCCCGTGGGCCGTTACGGCCGTGGCCGCCGGGCAAGAGGCGATCCGGGGCGGTTCCCTGGCGTGGCTGACGTTCGTGATCGCCGCTTCGGCCGTGGCCCTGGTGGTGTGCGGGGTTCTCAGCGCCAGACGCACACTCCACCCCAACCTGATCGCCGGTATCCGCACCGCCTTCACCATGGACAGCGCACGCAACTGGTACGCGGTGCACGACCGTGCGGCCCCGGTCTTCACCGGCAGCGGACTGTTCTACGCGCTCTCGATCGTGCCGCTGTTCCTGTTCGACAACGCAGGCGCGCAGGCCCTACCGATGCTGGCACTCGTGCTCCTGGGCACGGGGGTGATGGTCGTCGGCACCGTACGGGCCCAGCGGGCGGCCAAACACGCCCTGGCGGAGGAGGACGCACGCGGGGACGCCCTCGCCGACGAGGACCCGTACGAGGGCGGAGGCCGGGGCCGTTGACCTCCTGGCTGACCATCGCGTTCGTGTACGCCGTCCTGGCCGGGGCCCTGCTGTGGTCGGCCGGACGCCCGGTGAGCGAGGACGGGCAGGGGCGGTTGCGCACGTTCGTCCAGCTGCCGCCGGGCATCGTGACCAGGGAGCAGGCCGAGGCCTACCGGCGCCGCCTGCATCCCCACCTGGCCGCGGCCTCGTACGTGCTGTCGGCGGCGGCCCCGGGCACGGCGCTGTGGGCCCTGCTGGCCGACGACCCCGGCGACCCGGTACCCGTCCTTCTGGGCATCTGCCTCACGACCGTGGTCATCACGGGCATGGGCCAGGTACGGGCCTCGTTGGAGGTCGGCGACCACACGCGCTGAAGGGAGGCCCGGGCCTACCGGGGAGCGAGAGGGTTGGTCAACAGCAGACCCGCGCCGGTAGCGATGCCCGCACCGACGCCGTCCAGGGAGAGGTCCTGGAGCTCGTCGCTGTCCGTCACCACGGCCGTGCCGGTGAAGTGGTAACGGGCCGGTCTGCCTCCCAGGCGTTTCCACGAGGCGCTCTCGACCTGCAGCGCGTCCCCCAGCTTGTGCTCCAGCCAGTCCTCGAACGCCGATTCGGGCAGGGGGACCCGCTTGCCGCGCGGCTTCTCCGATCCGGCCCCGTCCTGCTTCCGGCCGGTCGGCGCGGTGATCAGCTCCCAGCGGACGGTCTCGCCCTCCCCGTACCGGGGCAGGGGCAGGTAGGTGACCGAGAGCGCGCCGGGGATCCTGCCCCAGGCGGGAGCGGTGTCCGAGCTGATCACGAGGCTGGTGGGGGACAAACGTGCCCACAGCACCCTGGGGTCGGACCCGGGGTCGGGATCGACCGCCTTGCGCACGGCCCGCCCCATCACCGCCCACTGCTCCATGCCGGGGGTGCGTTCGGGGTCGAGGCTGACGCGACTCAGGTACAAGATGATCCGATCCGTTCGGTCCCCGACGGGGGCGGGGCGCTGGCGCGGACGCGGGAGGCCCGCGCCGTGGTGACGGCTCCACCGTATGAGCAGGAGGCCCCTGGTCGGGCCGGTGGAGGTACCGGCCGGCCCGGCGGTCAGGGACTGTTCACAGCGACACGGACCCCGAAGACGACCAGCACACTGCCCATGATCCGGTCCATCCAGCGGCGCACCGCCGGGCGCGCGAAGAAGTGTTTCGCGGCGTCCAGGACCAGTACGTACCCGCCCAACCAGAGCGCCGTGAGCACCAGGTGCGCCGCGACCAGCAGCGCCATACCCCACTGGGTCGGCAGCGCGGACGGGGCCAGGGTCGGCAGCAGGCCGATGTAGAAGACCGCGATCTTGGGGTTGAGGACGTTGCTGATCAGGCCGACCGTCCACGCGTTGCCGCCCCTGGGCGGGGCGGCGTCGGCAGGGGCCTCGTCCCTGTGCCGACTGTCGAGGAAGGACCGCACACCCAGGTGGACGAGGTAGGCCGCACCGGCGTAGGTCACCACCGTGAAGGCCGTGGGGGAGGCTGCCAGGAGTGCGGACAGCCCCAGCGCCGTCAGAGCCCCCCACATGCACAGGCCCAGGATGATGCCGAGGGTCGTGCGCAGGCCGTCGCCCCGGCCCCCGGACACGACCTGGCGGGTCACCACGGCCATGTCGGGCCCCGGCGCCATGGTGACCACGGCCAGCATGCCGGCCGCGACGAGAAGCTCCCCAACCATGATCACCATGGTCCCACCCGGGACGGGGCGGACGCCTCGTGTGATCGGCCACCCCGGCCCCGGTCACCCCACGCGCCGGGTCCCCACCGCCACCAGGTGGCCCGGGCCCTCCGCACCGACCCCGACCTTGCCGTCGAAGCGCGCCCGCACACGGCCTGCGCTCTCCACGGTCTCCCACCCGTCGGCGTCCAGGTCCTGGAATTCCGCGGTCCGCTCGTCGTGGGGACCGTTGGCCAGGTGCACCAGGACCACCTGCTCTCCGAGGGAACGCAGGAAGGTCATGTGGTGCTCGCCGGAGTCCAGCCAACGCAGCCCGCCGGCCCCGAGCGCGGGCAGGCTCCGGTGCAGGCGGAGCAGACGGCGGTGTGCGTCCAGGAGCTCCTGGTCCCAGTCCCCGGTGCGGTGCCAGGGCATCGTGCGGCGGGCGTTCTCGCCGTCCCGGCCCTCCAGGCCGATCTCGTCACCGGCGAAGACGAACGGCACGCCCGGAAGCGTGGCCTGCGCGGCCACGCCCACCGCGTGGAGCACCGGGTCGGCCACGACCGTGGCAAAACGCGCGGAATCGTGCGTGCTCAGCGCGTTCACACTGTGGGTGCGTACCCGCCACGGCAGCCCGGCATTGGTGGTCCGCATCGCCCGGACCGCTGCGGCCGCGCCGCTCGTGGGCAGCGGCGCCGAGGTGTGCGTGGCCGCGTACCGCACCCCTTCAGGACCGGTGTTGAGCCAAGCCCACACCGGGCGGGTGAAACCGGCGTAGTTCATCACCCCGTGCCAGCCGTCGTGCCGCGTGTCGGGGCCGGCGTCGTAGAAGTGCTCGGCCAGTAGCCACGCCTGCGGCGCTATCTCACGCATACGGGTGGCGATCATGCCGGAGACCTCGTGGTTGACGTCCTGGGCGCCCAGGCGCCCGGTCATGTTGGCGACGTCGATACGCCAACCGTCCAGCCGCTCGTCCTCGGCCGAGTGGCCCGAGCCGCCCAACCGGTCGAGCAGGACCGAGTCGTCGGCGCCGTACATCCGCTCGCGCAGTGCGGGGGAGGAGTGGTCGAGCTTGGGCAGGGAGCGCACCCCCAGCCAGCTCACGTAGCCGTCCGGGTGGTCGGTGAAGTAGTAGTAGCCCGCTTCCTCGGAGTCGGCGTCGGCCCGAGCGGTCTCGAACCACTCGTGCCGGTCGCCGGTGTGGTTGGTCGTCAGGTCGCCCATCACCCGCATGCCGCGCGCGTGGGCCTCACGCGTCAGCGCCTTCAGGGCCGCGTCCCCGCCGAGCAGCGGATCCACCTCGTCGAAACCGGCGGCGTCGTAGCGGTGCGTGGACCGGGCCGGGAAGAACGGTGTCAGGTACACGACCTCGGCGCCCAGGTCGGCCAGGTGGTCCAAGTGGCGCCGCACCCCGTCCAGGGTCCCGCCGTAGTACTCCACGGCCGCGGCCGGGCCCGACCCCGAGGGCTCGTCGTCCCAGTGCCGGGGGACCGCCCAGTCGGGGTGTTCGGTGAGGGGGTCGAGCGAGTCGTCGTCGCGGGCGAACCGGTCCGGGAAGATCTGGTAGACGGCCGTCCCCGGGACCCACGAGGGCGGGTTGGGGCCGGTGATCAGGCGGAAGTCGCCGTCGTCGGTGACCTCGTGATCGTGCGCGCCCGCCTGGTTCAGCCAGATGTAGCGGCGTCCGCGCACGATCGCGAACCGGTAGGGGGTGACCACGGCCAGCAGCGGGATCTGCACCGTGTACCAGCTCACGCCTTCCGAGGAGTACTCCTGTTCGCCCTCGATCAGCTCGGCCTCGCCGTCCTCCACCACGTGGGCGTATACCGCGTCCGCCCCGCCGGGGACCCGCACGCGCAGGCGGGCGTGATCCTCGTGGAGGCTCACGTAGTCGGGTGAGCCGTCGTGGTGGGGGTCGTGGCTGAACCGCATGCGGGGACACTCCGTGTGTAGGGCGGAAGGGACTGCCCATACCTTCGCAAGAAATGAGAAAAATTGCGAAAGACTTTGCGGGCCTGTCCGGTGAGCTCGTCTGCCCTGGTCTGCTCCGGCCGCTGCGGTTGCCGAGGTTTCTCGTGGTGTGGGGGAGCCGTGGCCGGGTGAGCCCGTTCTTGGAGCCGGTGACGGGGGTTCTTGTGGTAGCGGGGGTGGGTTCGTCGGGGTCGGGAGGTTCGGCCCGGCCGGGTCTGTGTGCAACCCGCTTCGGCGCCACCCCCGGTTCCCTCGGTGGGTGGTTCTCCGGCGCAGGGGTGCACACGCCTGCCACCCCCGGCTGCAATGCGCCACCGGGTCGTCCGGCCCGTGCTCAGAGTGAGCTCAGAGCGATGAGCGCCACGAGTGCGTTGTTGCAGCAGTGCAGGACGATCGAGGGAAGGATCGATTCGTACCTGCGGTGCAGCCATGCCAACCACAGCCCCAGCACGAAGACGTAGAGCATCACGAGCGGGGTCACGTGCAGGAGGGAGAAAACGAGGGCGGACAGGACGATCGCGGCCCAGGGCGCGACGCGGCGGGAGAGGGCGCCGTGCAGCATGCCGCGGCAGACGATCTCCTCGAAGAGGGGGAAGACGATCACCGTGCCGGCGGCAATCGCCAGGCCGGCGGCCGGCGGAAGTTCCGCGACCAGGTCCGAGGTCGTCGAGGGGCCCGAGTCGTCTGCGCCGGAGGAGCTGTCGAGGGCGGCCAGGAGGCCGAGGGTGGCACCGGTCGCCGAGGCCGAGGTCACGATCGCGAGCGGCACCCACAGCAGTAGTCCGACCGGGAACCGGTTCGGCCGTGTGAGGCCCAGGTCGCGGAGTCGCAGGCGCGGGCCGCGGCGCATGAGGACGAGGTGTCCGGCGACACAGACCACCAGTGGTGTGATCAGGAGCAGCGCCACGACCGCGGACACGAGCCAGAACATGCCGGACCAGGGCAAGAGAGCGAGGGAAGAACCGAGGCGGACCCCTGCCAGGACCAGGGCGATACCCACTGCGGTGAAAGCACCGATCAGAGCGGTGTGGCGCAACCGCACCCGTGTGCCGAGGAGGGGACGGGCGCGCCCGTCCCTCCCACTTTCTTGATGAGCATCCGAATCCACCATAGAGCCAACTATTCACTCAAACATGGACCAATCGGGCAAATTATGGCTTGAGGGTGTGCTCGGGCTCAGCCCATGACGGTCGAGGCGATCTCCTCGGCCTCGCCCGGCTCGGCCGGCCGGACGTTCTCGGCCAGTTCGACCATGTCGATGTCGGGGAAGTCGATGGCCGGTTCGTCGTTCTCGTCGGTCGGCATCCCCGTCATGAGGTTGGCGGCGACCCCGTCCGTGAACTCGGTGCGGGCCTCGAACCGCTCCCCGGTGTTTCTGGACATGTCCGCGACCACGACGTCACCGTGTTCCTCGCACGGCTTGTCGCCGCCGTCCGACTCGCACTGGGAATGGAGCGGGGTCCATCCCGTCTCGGCGAGATCCTCCATGGACTCGCTCTGCAGAGTGAGGACGAACCCGTCGATCTCGGGGGAGGGGTCGACCGGCTCGTAGCCGATGGAGGCCGTACCGAGATCCCGGCTCGCCCACATGGACGTCGGCTCCCATCCGGGCAGGTCCAGGACGGCGATCTCGTGGGGGAAGTCGGAGACGTCCTGCAGGAGTTCCTCCCTGCGCTCCTCCTGCTCCCGCTCATGGAGCCACCAGATCACGCCCACGAGCAGCAGGACCGCCCCGAGCACCGCTGCGAGTGCGGGGACGAGTCGGTTCCGTTCTGTGCCCAGTGAGAACACGAACGTGCCGAGCAGGGCGAACCCCGAGCACGCCAGGGGCAGGGGTATGAAGACGTCCACGTTCACGGAGATCGGAAACACCGACATGAAGATGCCCGCCACCATCGCCGTGCTCAGGACGGCCGGGAACTGCCGGGGCCGGGGTTCGTCCCGGCCCTCCAGGATCCACTGGAGCCAGAAGTGCGCGCCACCGACCACCACGGCGGTACCGAGAACGAAGAGCACCGCGTAGCTCGGATCGTTGTACAGGAGCCCGAAGAGGGCGAAGAACCCGAGAACCCACAGGGCAGTGCCGGCCGCGAGCGGATACACGGATACGAACCAGAACTTCGGGCCTTCGGCGCTCTTGGGCGCCGGAGGCACGGTGCCGTCGTCGGGGGTCTGTTCGGGGGAGGTGTTCATGGAGGCCTCGTCGTCAGGTGGATGCCCGTGCCGGGGAACCCGGCGCCGGAGCTCATGAGGGGCGTTGTGGACGCTACGGATCCGTCCCGGACGGACACCTGAGCCCCCGTACCCAGATCCCGCACTCGTGGTTCTGGACGCTGAGGGTACGCCGACCGACGAGCCGGCACCCGGGCCGTCCACCAGGAGACGGCACCGGCGATCGCCGATTTCACGGAACACCGGGGAGGGGACAGCGCGGCGCTGATCCCGGAGGAGAAGGTCGTCAACGTCCTGCTCTTCGTTCCGATCGGCATCGTCGTGTCCTTCGCCGTCGGCAACCTCACGGGTCGGATCGCGTTCGGTCCGCTGCTGTCGTTGGCGGGGGAAGCCACGCAGTGGGCTCTGGCCGCAGGGGACTGCCGACGTGGTGGACGCCGTTGCCATCACGTTCGGCTCGCTCACGGGTACGGCACTGGCGGGGACGGCGTTCCTGTCGGCGCTTCGGTTCTCCCGGGCCCCGCGCGCGCCGTGCTCCTGGAGACCACGGGCCGGGAACCTTCCGGTCCCGCGACGGGCTGAGCCCTCAGCCCCGCAGTACCGCGATCGCCTCCAGCAACCGTCCCCGCAGCACCGCGCCGCGCTCGGCGAAGTCGCGCTGGTACTCCATGTAGGCCGCCTTGCCCTCGGCGGTCTCGATCCGCACCGGTTCGTACCCCCACTCGCGCAGATCGTAGGGGGAAGCGCGCATGTCCAGGGTCCGGATCTCGCGGGAGAGCTCGAAACAGTCCACGACCAACTCGGAGGGGACCGCGGGCAGCAGCTTGTACGCCCACTTGTACAGGTCCATGTTGGCGTGCAGGCACCCGGGCTGGTCCAGGTCGACCTGCCCCTCGCGCGTGGGCTGCAGCGTGTTGCGGGGCCGTGCCTGCTCGGTGAAGAACCGGAACGCGTCGAAGTGCGAGCACTGCACACGGTGCGACTCCACGACCCGGTCGGTGCCCTCGTGGCCCAACCGCAGCGGCACCTGCCCGTGGCGCACCTCGTCGGTGCGGTAGACCATCGCCCACTCGTGCAGTCCGAAACACCCCAGGTGGGCGGGGCGGGAGGCGACCGCGCCGAGCAGGCGTTCGACGAAGTCCACGACGCGCCGCGCCTCCGAGAACGCCGCACGGTCCAGCACGACGCCCCCCTCGGCCTCGGTGTAGAACCGTTGCCCGAGGAACTCGCGTGCCCCGTCGCCGAGCAGCACCGTGCCCGCGCCGGGGTGCCAACGCCGCAGCTGGGCGGGCTTGAGGTTGTAGTACGTGAAGAGGAAGTCCTCGACCGGGTGGCGCTCGCCCGCAGCGCGGCGGCGCCGGTGGTCGGCGGTGAGCGTGTCCACACGTGCGGCGTGGTGTTCGGCCCGCTCGCGCCACTGTTCCTCGGGCAGGGCGGTCGCGCGCTCCGTGCCTGTGCTGGTCCCGGTTCCCATCACAGGCCCAGGGTACGTACCGCCGGCGGCCGGTCAGTTCGACTGTTGCACGGGAAGGTGGCGGCCCAGGTACCCCACGTAGATGCGGTTGGTCGTCCCGTCGCCGAGGTCGGGGTAGAAGTACAGTCTCGGGCAGATGCCGTGTTCGGTGTCCAGCTTGATGTGGGCGTACATGGGCACCCGCCCGCTCGGGTCGACCTCCTCGGGCACCCGGAACAGGCGTTTGTCGTTGAGCTTGCCGCGGTTGCGCACGTAGTCCGACTCCTGCGACGCCAGTCGTTTGACGGGGATGACCCGGTAGCCGTCGGGACTGCGGCGCAGGTAGGAGTGGAACCCCAGCCCGGAACCGGGGTGCTCGAACTGGTAACGCGCGTAGTCGTCCAGCGCGAGCATCGCCTGCCAGGCCCGCGTCACCCACAGGCCTTCCTTGTGGCTGTCCACCAGTTCCTCGACGGTGTGGTTGTCGATGGTGAAGAATAGGTGCGGCAGGGCGGTACCCGAGGTGATGCGTTCCAGGAGCTCGCGCACGTTGGACGGCGGCCGTGGACTGGGATCGGGCGGCGGCCGGGTGGCGGCGAGCCGGTACAGGCCCGCTTCCCGCACACGTTCGCGCAACCACCGCACCTCGTGGCGGGCAGCCCGCGCCTGGTCGTTGGCGGTACCGACCTCCTCGGCGAGGTCGTTGTTGCCCACCAGCAGGTCCTGGCGTTCGTCGGTGAGCTCCTCCACCCGTGAGTTGAGGCGCTTGACCTCCTCACGCAGCCGTTGGACCTGTTGCTCGTACTGTCCCAGTTCAGCCGCAGAGACCCACCCCTCGGGCGGGGCGGACGGCTTCGGCGCGCCGTTCCCGGAGGAGGACGACCGCGCCGGAACGGGGCGCCGCGGTGTGGCGCGCAGGTCGTCGGTCTCCTCGGCGAGCAGCGCGTCGATGGCGCGCAGCGGTGCGGGCAGGGGTGCGGCGAGCGCGTTCTCGCGCACCTTGCGGGCCAGTGCCGCACCCACCCAGGTACGCAGGCGGTCGCCGTCGCGGGCGGCGCCCAGGCCGGCGGGGCTCATCCGCGGGTGTTGCCCGGGACAGGGGTCCTCGCCCCCCAACGGCAACAAGGTGCGGACCCCGCCGACGGGCACGTCCAGTTCTTCCGGCAGCCGCTCGTTGACGCGGGTGCGTGCGGCGGCGTCGAGCACGTAGGCGGCACACATGCCTGTGCTGCGGTTGAGTGCGCCGGCGATGGCTTCGCGCCAGGCGGGCACGGTCACGTCGGGCGGTGTTCCGGTGGCGACGACGGCGAGGCGCCGTGCGGGGTCGAGGATCGTGGACAGGAGGGCATCGACCGCTTCCGTGTCGCGGCCGCGCACGATCGCGGGGGAGGAGGCCAACAGGTGGTTGCCGTCGTGTGCGGGCACGGCCTCCAGGAGCATACGGGCGGCCTCGGGCGGCATGACCTCCCACCGGGGTGGTTCCGCCCCCTCCCGCACGAGGTCGTGGCGCGGGTCGACGGCCATCTCCAGCCACGCGTACTGCCAGGGTGCCAGGTCGGGGTCGGCGACCGCGGTGACGGTGGTGCGCCAGGTGCCGTCGGGCTTCTCGGACTCGGTGGTCAGCCGCAGGAACGAGAGCCCCTCCTCGGGGTTGTCGTGGCGTACCACCAGAGCACGTGAGCGGTTGCTGAGCTCGTGGCAGCCGGAGGCGTCGAACGCGACCTGGGCGCCGGAGTTCCCTCGTTTGCTCAGCCATCTGTGGAGGAGGCGCGTGGCCGTGGGGACCAGGCCCTCGTCCTCTCCGGGGACGTTGACGAGTGTGCGGTAGACAAGTGGCAACGAACCACGCTCCGGGCTCCCATCGGCGTCTCGGACCGGGGGCCGGCGGGGGAGCGGCGTCGACGGAGCCCCCGCCCTCACACTGTGGACGAGGGCACCGGACTCGTCAGCCGGTCGGCCCGGATCCCTTGTACTGCTGTTTACCCAGCCGTCCGCGCGCCATCCCCCGGTCCGGGCCGGGCGGCCGCCTCAGAGCTGCTGGGCGTTGTCGAACAGCTGTCGTGCTTGCGAGTTCAGGCGCGGGCCGTACTGGGTGTCGAGGTCGTCGGAGTACTTGAAGCTCACCACGGAGGAAACGGTGCCCTCCCCGGTGGAGGCGTCGAAGTCGGTGAGCCAGGGACCGCCGCTGGATCCCTGCGTCATCCCGCATCCCATGCCGCTGGCGGTGGTGCCGCCGGTGTCGGGGGTGGTGGGCCCGGAGCAGTAGTGCAGTTCACTGCCGTCGAAGGGCGGGGCCGAAGGGTAGCCGAACGCGTGGATCTGCACCCCGGCCTGCGTCTGCTCCTCGCTCCAGGTGTCGAAGGAGATGTCCTGGGCGCCGACGCGGTCCTGCACCGTTTCGCCCCCGTCGGTGTTGACCACGGCCATCGCGAAGTCGTAGCTGTCGTCGGCCTGCTCCGACCACTGCGGGGTGACGAGCAGGTCGCGGGCGGTGTAGCGGCCGTGGGGTGCTTCGCCGTCGGAGTAGCCGGGCACGAAGGTCCAGTTCTCCGCCCACGCGCCGGTGCCGTCCTTGGCGCAGTGCCCGGCGGTGACCAGTGTGCTGGCGTTCTCGGAGTCCACCACCGAGGCCGAGCAGGTGAAGTCGCGTCCGTCCATGGTCAGGAAGACCTTGCCGGTGGTGCGGGTGACGAGCCCGCCGCCGGTCCAGGGTTCGCCGGTGCTGTCGGCGTTCGGGGCGCTGTGCAGCTCGACGTCGTCGTCGGGCGCGAGCAGGTTCCCGGTGCCCTCCACGGCATCGCCGACCAGCCCGGCGATGGGGGTGGCCTCGGCCATGCGCTGGGGGGACCAGTAGTCGAGGACGGCACGTTCCTGCGCGGCTCCGGTGGCGGCGGTGCGGTGCTCGACGCTCTCGGTGAGGGAGAGGGGCTCCCCCTGGCCGGGGGTGTGGTTCGTGTGCGCGGCCTGTTCTGCGGAGGCGGGCCCGGGCAGGTGGTCGGTGAGAGCGAGCCCGGCCACGAGGAGGGCGGCGGCGGAGACGGGAGCGAGGATCGTGTACGTGGTGGACGACGTCATGGATCCGATCCTTGCACACAAGGTGTAGCAATGAGGCTACTTTGGGTTTGTGTCGGTCCGGAATCGGGAAACCGGCGGGTCGGCCCCTGCCCCGGGGCCGGCGCCGACGGGGGAGCCCGCCGGCGCCGGACGGGATCAGGCGAACGGCACGGTGACCTGCGACGGTGCCGCTTCCGGGGAAGTGATCTCGATGCGGTCGCCGAGCCGGCTCTCGGAGGTGTACCGGGCGTCCTTGCTGTCGACGACCACCGCGAGCCGGTGTCCTGCCGGCACGTCCCACACCACCGGCTCCAGTTCCGTCTCCACGGTCACCGGGGTGCCGGGTTCGGCGTCGCGCAGTGTCACCGGCGTGTGCGAGAGGAGCGAACCCGTGCCACGCTCGTCGATCGCGTACAGGTAGACGAAGGCGGACTGCTGTTCGGCGGTGGGGGTGAGCGTCAGGGTCACCTCCGGCGCACCGGCCACCCGCGCCCCGTCCGGGTACTCGGGGCCGCTCCACACCGCTGCCCGGTGGCGGTCCACCGTCGGCAGCAGTACACCCGTGGGCACGTCGAAGAACTGCTGTACGGCGCCGGTGAGCATCACCGTGCCGCTGTGCGCGGTCGTACTGATGCCGGTGCGGAAGCCGTAGTCCCAGCCGGTGGCGGGTTCCGCTCCCATCGCCCCGCTGCTCCGCCAGCGGGCCCAGTCGGTCCTGGGCTTCTCGAGGAAGAACTGTTGCGACTCCCCGGTCAGCGAGGGCCAGTCGGAGTGGCCGGACCAGTCACCGCGCCCGTTGTTGGGCTTGGTCTGCAGCGGGTCCTGCTCGTTGATGCCGTTGTCCTCGCCCTTGAGGTGGTGGTCCATCCAGTCGGCCAGGTCCTCCCAGACCTTGCTGGGCAGGCCCGCAGCGCCGAAGGCTTCCTGGGTGGCGTGGTCGCCGGGCGCGAGCATGAACCGTTTGGGAACGTCCAGGTCCGCGTAGAAGTCGGTCAGGTGGCTCACCGGGAACATGCCGTCGTTCCAGCCGTGCGCCATCATCACCGCGGTCCCGTTGGCGTTGATCCGGTCCACCTTGTCGGCGGCCCCGCGGTCGGACGCCATCTCCAGGGCGGGTTCGATGTCGCCGGCGCGGTAGGCCTCCTCGACCCCGGTCAGTGTCTCGCCCGGCTGCCCGGTCAGGTGGCCGGCCAACAGCAGCAGCTCCACCATCTGCAGGTCGACGGTCTCGTTCGGGTACAGCGACGGGGCCAGGTCGGCCCAACCGCTCATGGAGGCCACCGCGTCGATCCGGTCGTCCTCGGCCGCGGTCAGCAAGCTGATGCCGCCCCCGTAGGAGATCCCGGCCATGCCGATGCGGTCGGGGTCGGCGTCGGTGTTGTCCAGGGCCCAGCCGATGACCGAACTGGCGTCGGCGCGGTCCTCGGGGCCGGCGACCTCGATGCTGCCCCCCGAGTCCCAGAAGCCACGGGAGGTGTAGGAGACGACCTGGTAGCCCGACTCCTCGGCCAGGCGCTTGCCCGCACCGACGTAGAGCAGGTGCGGGGTGCCCCAGGCCGAGGGCAGTACCAGCAGCGGGTGGGGGCCTTCGGTGCCTGTGGGGGTGATGACCTTGGCGGCCAGTTCGGTGCCGTCGTGGCTGGTGATCGTCTCGTAGCTGATCTGCGAGCCGACCGAGGCAGAGGCGGGGGCGGGGGAGAGCAGGGCACCGGCGAGCACTGCGGCCGTGCCCGCGGCGACGGACCGGTGCAGGCGCAATCTGGGCATGGGGAACCTCGGATCACAGGGAGGTGAGGCGGCAGGGGCAGGGGGCAGCACGGCCGCCGGGCGCGGGGGAGCGTCCGGACGTGTGGCACACGCCATGGCCAACTGTGCGGTAACTTACTGGAGAGTAAAGTTAAGTCAGGTCTCAGGTCCTGTAAAGACCCCGGCCACGGTTTCCTGCGTCCCCTCCTCCACCCGAGGCAGGGGAAGGGCGGTGGCCGCGGACGAGGGGTGCGGCCCGTGCTCCACAATTGGAGCCGTGCGAGAAGAACAGCAGCGAACAGCAGTCGTCCTCGGCTCCACCGGTTCCATCGGTACCCAGGCCCTCGACATCGTCCGGAACAACCCCGACCGTTTCCGCGCGGTCGGGCTCGCGGCCGGGGGCGGCCGTCTCAGTCTGCTCGCCGAGCAGGCCGCCGAGTTCGGGGTCGACCGGGTCGCCGTCGCCGACCCCTCCCGCGCGCAGGAACTCACCCGCGCACTCGCCGCACACGGGTCACACGCCACCGTCCTGGCCGGCGCCGAAGGGGTCGCTGAACTCGCCGGGACCGAGTGCGACGTCGTCCTCAACGGCATCACCGGCGCCCTCGGGCTGGAATCCACACTCGCCGCGCTGCGTTCCGGACGCCGCCTGGCCCTGGCCAACAAGGAGTCCCTCATCATCGGCGGGCCGCTCGTGCGCGAGCTCGCCGAGCCCGGCCAGATCGTCCCGGTGGATTCCGAGCACTTCGCTCTCGCCCAGTGTTTCCCGTACCTGCCCGACGACGCGCTCGCCAGTCCCGCCCACGGCCTGGTCCGCGCCCGCCGCGAGGAGGTGAGCCGACTCGTCGTCACCGCCAGCGGCGGCCCCTTCCGCGGCCGCACCCGCGCCGAACTGGCCGGCGTCACCCCCGAGCAGGCCCTGGACCACCCCACCTGGAGCATGGGCCCGGTCATCACCATCAACTCCGCCACCCTCGTCAACAAGGGGCTGGAGGTCATCGAGGCCAACCTGCTCTTCGACGTGCCCTTCGACGACATCGAGGTGGTCGTCCACCCGCAGTCGATCGTGCACTCCATGGTCGAGTACGTGGACGGCTCCACCCTCGCCAAGGCCAGCCCGCCCAGTATGACCGTCCCGATCGCCTGGGGACTGGGCTCCCCCGACCGCGTCCCCGGGGCCGGGGCCTCCCTCGACTGGACCCGTGCCCAGAACTGGACCTTCGAGCCCCTCGACCACGAAGCCTTCCCCGCCGTACGCCTGGCCGCGCAGGTCGGACGCGCCGGAGGCACCGCCCCGGCCGTCTACAACGCGGCGAACGAAGAGGCCGTCGATGCCTTCCTCGGGGGAAAGCTCTCGTTCACTTCGATCATGGACACCGTCGCCCAGGTAGTCTCTGAACATCAGCGGACCGACCGCCCCGGGGCCGGGCCCTCCGACAAGGCCTTGACCCTGGACGAGGTCTACGCCGCTGACACCTGGGCTCGCGCGCGGGCACGAGAATTGTTGACGAGCCGCCCCTGACGCCTCAGGCCCCTTCATGCGGGCCCCGGTGGCGCCGAGGAGCTGACTTCGGCTTGAGGAGAGGTGCATGGTCGTTCTGCTGACCGTGATCGGGATCCTTCTGTTCGTCCTCGGACTGTTGTTCTCGATCGCCTGGCACGAGCTCGGCCACCTCTCCACGGCCAAGATGTTCGGCATCAAGTGCACCGAGTACATGGTCGGCTTCGGCAAGACCCTGTGGTCGTTCCGCCGAGGGGGTACCGAGTACGGCATCAAGGCGGTGCCGCTCGGCGGTTTCGTGCGCATGGTCGGCATGATCCCGCCGAGTGAGCGCACCGCCGACGACAGCAGCCGGAAGATCTCCCGGTGGCGGGCGATGGCCGAGGACGCGCGTGAGGCCTCCTACGTCGAGCTCGCCCCCGAGGACCAGGACCGGCAGTTCTACCAGCGCGCCCCCTGGAAGCGCCTCATCGTCATGTTCGCCGGGCCCGGTATGAACGTGATCCTGGCCGCGGTCCTGCTCGGTGTGCTCTTCATGGGTATCGGTGTCCCCAAGGAGACCACCACCGTCGGCGAGGTCAGCGAATGCATGGCCCCCGCCGACACGCAGATCGAGAGCTGCGACGACCCCGGTGCCCAGCCCACGCCCGCAGCCGAGGCCGGGATCCTGCCCGGTGACCGCATCGTCTCCATCGACGGCGAGGCCACCCCCCACTGGAACGACGCCAACCAGAAGATCCGCGACTCCCTGGGCAGCACCGTCTTCGAACTCGAGCGCGACGGTGAGACCTTCCGGACCGACGTCGACATCGTCGAGAACGAGCTGCCCGCGCGCGACGGCAACGGCGAATTCCTGTACGAGACCGACGCCGACGGCGAGTACGTCTACGACGAGAACGGTCGCAGGGTCCCCCGGACCGAGACGGTGGGCTTCTTCGGGATCGTCTTCGACCAGGAGCGCGCCCGCCTGGGACCGGTCGAATCGGCCGGGGAGATGGGCACCATGCTCGTGGCCGTCGGCGAGGCACTGGTGGCCCTGCCCGGCAAGGTCCCCGACGTCTTCGGTGCGGCTTTCCTCGGGGAGCAGCGCACCGAGGACTCCCCGGTCGGCATCGTCGGGATCTCCCGCATCGGCGGCGAGATCATGTCGCAGGGCCTCCCGGTGGCCGACACCGCCGCGATCATGCTGCAGATCCTGGCGGGGGTGAACCTGTTCCTGTTCGCCTTCAACCTGCTGCCGATCCTGCCTCTGGACGGCGGACACATGGCCGGGGCGATCTGGGAGTCGATCAAACGCAAGGTCGCCAAGCTGCTCAGGAAACCCGACCCGGGACCGGTCGACGTGGCCATGCTGACACCTGTGGCCTATGTGGTCGTGGCATGCTTCCTGGTCTTCAGTGTGATCCTGCTCGTGGCCGACCTCGTCAACCCCGTCCGGATCTTCGGGTGACCTGCGTCTCGGTCCCTGGTGTGGATCTGCTCTCCTTGGCCGGTGGTCTGCCGGAAGCAGGTAACCTTGAGGTCGCGTTCCGGGAACGTCAATGGTGCGGCCACCGAGCACGGGTCGGACGCGGCTGAGGTCCCGGTCGCGGCGCCGCGAGCACAGCCGGGCGCCCTCTGACGCAACGGACGAATCCATGGGCCGCCCTCCCTCCGGCGGCAGACGAGGTGAATCAAGCGTGACGACCATCGATCTCGGCATTCCCGCAACCCCGCCGCGCCCGCTGGCGCCCCGGCGCAAGACGCGGCAGATCATGGTCGGGAACGTCCCCGTCGGCGGGGACGCCCCGGTGTCCGTGCAGTCGATGACCACCACCAAGACCTCCGACATCAACGCCACCCTGCAGCAGATCGCCGAGCTGACCGCTTCGGGCTGCCAGATCGTGCGCGTGGCGGTGCCCACCAACGAGGACGCCGAGGCGCTGCCGATCATCGCGAGGAAGTCGCAGATCCCGGTGATCGCCGACATCCATTTCCAGCCCAAGTACGTGTTCGCCGCGATCGAGGCCGGCTGCGCCGCGGTCCGGGTGAACCCGGGAAACATCAAGAAGTTCGACGACAAGGTCGCCGAGATCGCCAAGGCCGCTTCCGAGGCCGGTGTGCCGATCCGGATCGGTGTGAACGCCGGTTCGCTGGACAAGCGCCTGCTGGAGAAGCACGGCAAGGCCACCCCCGAGGCGCTGGCCGAGTCGGCGCTGTGGGAGTGCTCGCTGTTCGAGGAGCACGGTTTCCGCGACATCAAGATCTCCGTCAAGCACAACGACCCGGTCGTGATGGTCAACGCCTACCGGCTGCTGGCCGAGAAGTGCGACTACCCGCTGCACCTGGGTGTGACCGAGGCCGGTCCGGCCTTCCAGGGCACCATCAAGTCCTCGGTGGCCTTCGGTGCGCTGCTCTCGGAGGGCATCGGCGACACCATCCGCGTGTCCCTGTCCTCTCCGCCGGCCGAGGAGGTCAAGGTCGGTGCGCAGATCCTGGAGTCGCTGGGTCTGCGCGAGCGCGGCCTGGAGATCGTCTCCTGCCCGAGCTGCGGCCGTGCCCAGGTGGACGTGTACAAGCTCGCCGACGAGGTCACCGCGGGTCTGGAGGGCATGGACGTGCCCTTGCGCGTGGCCGTCATGGGGTGTGTGGTCAACGGTCCGGGCGAGGCCCGCGACGCCGACCTCGGTGTGGCCTCGGGCAACGGCAAGGGCCAGATCTTCGTCAAGGGCGAGGTCATCAAGACCGTGCCCGAGGAGCAGATCGTGGAGACCCTGATCGAGGAGGCCATGCGTATCGCCGAGGAGATGGGCGAGGACGTCGGTGACGGCGAGCCCTCGGTCGCCGTCGGCTGACCCCTCCACGCAACCTTCACAACGACGGCCGCCCCGGGACGCACCGGGGCGGCCGTCGTTGTTCACGGGGGCACGGCACGAGGCCGGCGGTGCCATGATATCCCTCACTGCGGGAGATTCCGGTCACTTCAGGAGCCCTTCTCTTGCGTCTCTGCGCATGATCGCGGCGCTCAAAGTACGCAGATGCAAAGAAACATGGTGCCCGCTGCACATATCCACCATTAATGTTGTCAAGGGCACACCGGCGGTCTTCGACGGAGGAATGGCCTGCCTCCCCCCTGACGTCCGCTCACAAGGCGGGACACGTGTGCCCACAAGTCACAACGCCGAGGAGAACCCCGTGGTCGACCAGAAGGCCCCTGAGCGCGCCACCCCTGCGCTCAGGGAACGTCTCGTGCGCCGCAAGCCCGTCGAGAAGCTCGTGGCCGAGGCCAGCGGGCCCGAAGCGAGCGGCCTACGACGACACCTCGGCTTCTGGCACCTGTCCATGATCGGTATCGGCGCCACCCTGGGCACCGGCATCTTCGTGGTCCTGGGCGAGGCGGTGCCGGTCGCCGGGCCGGCGGTCGTCCTGTCCTTCGTGCTGGCCGGCCTCACCGCGCTCTTCTCCGCGCTCGCCTACGCCGAGATGGCCGGCATGATCCCCGCTTCCGGATCGGCCTACTCCTACAGCTACGCCACCATGGGCGAGTTCATGGCCTGGGTGTGCGGCTGGTGCCTGATGCTCACCTACGGGGTCTCCGTCGCCGCCATCGGTGTCGGGTGGGGGCAGTACATCAACGAGTTCCTGCACCTGACCACGGGCATGACCCTGCCCCAGGAGTTCCTGTTCGGGCCGATGGAGGGCGGCCTCATCAACGTGCCGGCCGCCGTCGTGGTGCTGCTGGCGATGTTCGCCCTGCTGGCCGGGGTGCGGGAGAGCACCCGCGCCAACGCCGTCATGGTCCTGATCAAGGTCGCGATCCTGGTCATGTTCGTCGGGATCTCGGTGACCGCCGTGCGGGAGGGCAACTTCGCCCCGTTCATGCCCATGGGGATGGCCGGGGTCAGCGCCGCCGGCGCCACCCTGTTCTTCTCCTACATCGGGTTCGACTCGGTCTCCACGGCCAGCGAGGAGGCCAAGAACCCGCAGCGCGACCTGCCCCGCGCCATCATGTTCTCACTGGTCCTGGTCACCGCCCTGTACTGCCTCGTCGCGTTCGCCGCCGTCGGCGCCATGAACTGGGGCCGGTTCTCCGACGGTGAGACCACCCTGGCCGGCATCCTGACCGCGGTCACCGGCACCCCCGTGTGGGCGGTCGTCTTCGCCGGGGGAGCCGTCCTGGCCCTGGCCAGTGTCGTCCTGGTCGTCCTCTACAGCCAGACCCGGATCCTGTACGCGATGTCGCGTGACGGGCTCATCCCCGCCCTCTTCGCCAAGCTCGACGCCAAGGGCACACCCCGTGCCAACACCCTGATCACCTCGGTGTTCGTCGCCGTCCTGGCCGCGTTCGTCCCGCTGGGCCCGCTCGCCGACGCCACCTCGATCGGGACCCTGTTCGCCTTCGCACTGGTCAACGTGGCCGTGCTCGTGCTGCGCCGTACCCGCCCGGACCTGCCGCGCGCCTTCCGCGTGCCCGGCGCCCCGGTCACCCCGCTGCTGGGCGTGTTCGCGTGCGTGTTCCTGGTCGTGAGCATGTCCATGAGCGTGTGGGTGGCTTTCGGCGCCTGGCTCCTGCTCGGCCTGGTCGTCTACTTCGCCTACGGCATGCGCCGCTCGGCCCTGGAGGACGACGCCGCCGCCGAGGTCCGCGCCTGAGCCTCCTCCCCGGAATCAGTACCGCAGGTCCCGTGTTCCACGAGTCGGAACACGGGACCTCGTGCGTTCTGCGCCTCTATCGCGCAACGAAAATACAGAGCAGGGGGGAACTACGCATCGAAGTGCTTGCGCGACACACGATCCACGCGCGTTCCTACGCCTAGAGTGGGCGCAGTTACCGACGCCGACGTGTGGACGGGGGTGGAACCCAATGACACGACCGGCACTGCGTGTTGCCCTGGACCAGGGCACCGGGCCCAGCGGTGACACGGACGCCGCCCTGGAACGGCTCGCCGAGCGGGCCCGCTCCGCGGCCGCCTCCGGGGCCCACCTGCTGATCACACCCGAGATGTCCATGACCGGCTACGCGCTCGCCCCCGACGCGATCGCCGACAGGGCCGAACCCGCCGACGGGCCCCTGAGCAGGGCGGTGGCCGGCATCGCCGCCCGCGCCGGGGTGGCGATCGTGCACGGTTTCCCCGAACGCGACGGGGAGCGCGTGTACAACAGCGTCCAACTCGTCGGCACCCACGGCACGGCCCTGGCCACCTACCGCAAGACCCACCTGTTCGGCGACCTCGACCACGGCGCCTTCGTGCCCGGTGAGGACCTGGTCGTCCAGACCGACCTGCACGGCCACCGCATCGGTCTCCTGATCTGTTACGACGTGGAGTTCCCCGAGACCGTGCGCGCCCATGCCCTGGCCGGGACCGAACTGCTCGTCGTGCCCACCGCGCTCATGGCGCCCGACACCGCCGTGGCGAGCGTGCTGGTCCCTGCCCGCGCCATGGAGAACCGGATCCATCTGGCCTACGTGAACCGGTGCGACGCCGAGTCCGGCCTCGACTACGTCGGCCTGAGCACCCTCGCAGGACCCGACGGCGCCGAACTCCTGCGTGCCGGGAGGCAGGAGGCGTTGCTGGTCGCCGACCTGGACGCAGGGGCGGCCCGCGCCCCCTCGGCGGAGCCGTCCTACCTGGACGACCGCCGCCCGGACCTGTACCAGTCGCTCAGCAGCTGAGCCCGCACCGCCCCTCACCCGGAGGAGGAGACCATGACCTCTGCCGTGCCCACGTCCGTCCCCGTCGGGAACGAGGCCGGGGGCAACGCCCCGCTCACCATGAACGGCCCCGACTTCCCGTTCGCCTACGACCGCTTCCTGTCCCACCCGGCCGGGCTCGGCCAGGTACCCGCGACCGAGCACGGCACCGAGATCGCCGTCATCGGCGGCGGGCTGGCCGGGATCGTCACCGCCTTCGAGCTCCTGCGGATGGGCCTGCGCCCCGTCGTGTACGAGGCCGACCGCATCGGCGGGCGCCTGCGCAGCGAGCACTTCCCGGGCGCCCCCGACGAGGTCGTCGCCGAGATGGGGGCGATGCGCTTCCCGCCGTCCTCGGCCGCCTTCCAGCACTACCTCGACACGGTCGGCCTGGAGACCGAGCCCTTCCCCAACCCCCTGTCGCCCGCAGCGCCCAGCACCGTGGTCGACCTCAAGGGGCGCTCGCACTACGCCACCGGCCTCGACGACCTGCCCGAGATCTACCGCGAGGTGGCCCGGGCCTGGGACGAGGCGCTGGAGGGCGTCGAGCACACCCGTATGCAGCAGGCCGTCCGGGACCGGGACACGGCCACCCAGAAGCAGATCTGGAACCGGGTCGTGGAACGCCTCGACGACCAGACCTTCTACGGTTTCCTCTGCCAGGCACCCGGATTCGCCTCCTCCTTCCGGCTGCGGGAGATCTTCGGCCAGGTCGGGTTCGGCACAGGCGGGTGGGACACCGACTTCCCGAACTCGATCCTGGAGATCCTGCGCATCACCTACACGGGCGCCGACGACGACCACCGCAGCGTCGTCGGCGGTGTCCAGCGCCTGCCCGAGCGGTTGTGGAGCCTGGCCCCCGACAAGACCGTGCACTGGGCCCCGGGCACCTCGCTCGAGACCCTGTACCCGGACGGCCCGCGCCCGGCGGTGACCGCGCTGCGCCGCACCCACGCCCAGGGGGACCCGTCCGGCAACATCACCGTCACCGACGCCTCCGGCTCCACCCGCACCTACCGCTCCGCCGTCTTCACCGCGCAGAGCTGGATGCTGCTCGCCAAGATCGAGGCCGACGAGGACCTGCTCCCCATCGACCACTGGAGCGCCGTCGAACGCACCCACTACATGGAGTCGGCCAAGCTCTTCGTCCCGGTCGACCGGGCGTTCTGGCGGGACAAGGACCCGGACACGGGCCGCGACACCATGAGTATGACCCTGACCGACCGGATGACCCGCGGCACCTACCTCCTGGAGGGCCCCGACCCGGACGGCCCGGCGGCGATCTGCCTGTCCTACACCTGGTGCGACGACTCCCTGAAATGGCTGCCGCTGTCGGCCGGGGAACGCCTGGAGGTCATGCTCTCCTCGCTGGCCAAGATCTACCCGGGCGTGGACATCCGGTCCCACATCACCGGGGACCCCGTCACCGTCTCGTGGGAGGACGAGCCCTACTTCCTGGGTGCGTTCAAGGCCAACCTCCCGGGCCACTACCGGTACCAGCGGCGCCTGTTCACCCACTTCGTCCAGCGCGACCTGGAACCGCGCCACCGCGGCCTGTTCCTGGCCGGGGACGACGTGTCGTGGACCGCCGGCTGGGCCGAGGGCGCCGTACAGACGGCGCTCAATGCGGTGTGGGGGGTGATGAACCACCTCGGCGGCTCCACCGATCCCGCCAACCCGGGGCCCGGCGACGAGTTCGACGCCCTCGCACCGGTGGCCCTGCCGGAGAACTGAGGCCATGAGTGGACCGGGGTCCTCAGCAACCCAGCCGACGGGCCAGTTCCGCAGCGGATGCGGCGGCGAGGCCGCACGTTGCGTCCGTGGACCGTTCGGTCCGCTCGCCGGGCCCGTACTCGTCCGGGCGTTCGAGGAAAGCTGTGCGCAGGCCCGCGGAGGCGGCCCCGGCGAGATCCCAGCCGTGGGCCGCCACGAGCAGGATCTCGCCCGGGTCCACCTCCAGCAGTTCGGCCGCTTTGGCGTAGGGCTCGGGGGCGGGCTTGTAGGTATGGGTGAACTCCGCCGAGATGATGCCGTCGAACGGGAGACCGGCCGCCTTGGCGAGGGACACCAGGAGTGCGAAGCTGCCGTTGGAGAGCGCGACAACGGTGGAGCGGCGCTTCAACCGGGTGATCAACTCAGCGCTGTCGGGCCAGGCGGGAAGCCGGTGCCAAGTTCCCACCAGCCGCCTCCGGTCGGACTCGTCGAGCCGGGACCCGATGCCGTGTTCGTCAAGCAGGGCGTCGAGAGATTCCCGGTGCAGAGTGTCCAGAGAGGCCCATGGGCGGTTCCCGTCGTTGACCCTCCGCAGAGCGGGCAAGTACCGGCCCCGCCACGCGACGGCGAACGCGGCCGGGTCGGTGTCAAGGTCCCGGCGTGCGAACGTCTCCCGTAGGTGCTCGGTGACGCCGGTGTGCCAGTCGACGATCGTCCCGAGGACATCGAAGGCCACGATGTCAGGTGCCTCGGCCATGGTTGCGCTTCCTCTTCAGCCGCTTGCGGGTCGTGGATGTGCTTACCCGCACGGCGGAATCCGCCTCTCCAGGAAGACGCTCTCAGGACGATCCGGTCAGTCGGCCGACCCCGACAGGACCGGCTGATCCACGAGCCGGGACAGCACCAGCGTGCTCTTGGTACGCACCACGAAGGGCTCGGCGCCGATGCGCTCGATGACGTCCTCCAGATGCTGGGTGTCGCGGGCGCGTACCTGCACGAGGGCGTCGGCCTCGCCGGTGACGGTGCACGCCGAGGTGATCTCGGGGTAACCGGTGAGACCGTCACGGATCTCGCCCGGTGAGGTGCGCGCCCGGCAGTACAGCTCGATGAAGGCCTCGGTGGTCCACCCGATGGCGTGGGGTTCGACGACGACGGTGAAGCCGCGTACGGCCCCGGACTCCATGAGGCGGTCGACGCGCCGTTTGACGGCGGAAGGGCTCAGGCCGACCTCGGCGCCGATCTCGGAGAAGCTCATCCGCGCGTCCGCGCCGAGTATCGCGATGATGCGCTCATCGACACGATCCAGCCGCATGCTGCCCCTTTTTCCCAGGCCTGCTGTGTTCCGGGGCCATGCTACCGGTGCCTGCCGTGCCGGGCCCCGTGTCGCTTCTGTTGATTACACACGGTAAGGGAAACAATGCTCGGGGCTTTCGAAGAGGGGGAGACGGCGAGTGCGTACACGAACCTGGGCGGCCGCCACGGCGGGGGCGCTCCTGACACCGGTGGTGACCGTGCTGCCCGTACAGACGGCCGATGCGGCACCCGCCTTCCGGAGCGACCACCGCGACCTCCGCTGGCAGGAGTGCGAGGACCTCCTGCCGGTGGGGGAGGAGACCCTCGAGTGCGCCACTCTCGTCCTGCCCTTGGACCACGACCGCGGGGGGAACACGGACGGGGAGACCGTCGAGCTCGCCCTCGCCCGTGCCTCCACCGGCGGTGAGGCCGAACGCACCCTCCTGGTCAACCCCGGCGGCCCCGGAAGTCCGGGCCGGGGCCTGGCCACCCGCACCCACCAGGGACTGCCCGAGGACCTGCGCAGGGACTACGCCGTTGTCGGCTTCGACCCGCGCGGGAGCGGTGCCTCCGTCCCCGCCGTCGAGTGCGATCCCTCGGCCTTCGAGTCCGTCCGGACCCCCTCGATACCCGAGACCCCCGGAGACACCGGTGCCCTCTGGCAGGAGGCCGAATCCTACGCCCAAGCGTGCGCCGACAACACCGGCCGTCTCCTGGACCACATGAGCACCGTCGACACCGCCCGTGACATGGACGCCCTGCGTGCCGCCCTCGGGCTGGAGAGCGTCGACTACCTCGGCTACTCCTACGGAACCTACCTCGGGGCCGTCTTCTCCTCCCTCTTCCCCGAGAGCGTCGACCGACTGGTGCTCGACAGCGTCGTCGACCCCGACACCCCCTGGTACGAGAGCAACCTCGCCCAGAGCCGCGCGATCGAGCGTGCCGCCGACAACTTCTTCGACTGGGTGGCTCGCCACGACGACACCTTCGGCCTCGGCAGCAGCGCGCAGGAGGTCGCCCGCGCCTACCACCGCCTGCGCGAGGAACTGCGCGAAGAACCACTGGAAGGCACCGTCGGCCCCACCGAACTGGAGAACCTCTCCGTCACCGTCGCCTACACCGACCGGGCCTGGCCCGTCGTGGGCGCCGCACTCGCCGACCGGATCGTCGACGGCGACCCCTCCGCGCTGGTCGCGCTCGACACCGAGACGGGGGAGGGGCCCGAGGACGACCGGAACCGCGGCGGCTACAACGCTGTCCAGTGCACCGACTCCCACTGGCCCTCCGGCCGCGAGGTCTGGGAGAGCGCCGGACGACAGGCCCACGGGGAAGCGCCGTTCATCGGGTGGAACAACATCTGGTACAACGCGGCGTGTGCGTCCTGGTCGGCCGACTCCGGTGAGTGGTACCAACTCGGTGACGGTCCCGGGCACGGACCCGCCTACGAGGGCGGGGCCCTGCTGGTGCACGCGACCGGTGACGGAGCCACCCCGCTCCACGGCGCCCAGAACCTGCGCGCCCACATGCCCGGCGCCTCGCTCACCGTCGAGAAGAGCGGCAGCACCCACGCCGTCTCCTTCGGCGGCAACCCCTGCGTCGACGGGATCGTCACCGGCTACCTGCGCGACGGTTCCCTGCCCGAACGCACCGGAGGCGAGTACGACGCCCTCTGCCAGGCCCCGCCCGCGCCCGAGCCCCGCAACACCCGGAGCGCAACGCAGGACCTGCCCGACCGGGCCGGGAGCCTCGGTCGCGGGCACCCTGACGGGGGTGAGTAACCGGTGGAATACGCTGTAACTGGTGCGAACTACGTAGACCGTTCGCACAGCGACAGCCGTCCGGCACCGCGGAAGGCACGAGCAGGAGAGGCGATGTTGCGGACCTCACCGGTACGGATCCTCGGCGAACACGACCGTGAAGCCGTCCGCGCGCTGCTCGACACCGACCCCGTCGGCAACGTCTTCGTCACCTCGCGTCTGATGACGACCGGCCTCGGACCCAACTCCGTCGGTACCGAGGTGTGGGGCCACGTCGAGGGCGGCCGCCTCACCGCCCTGTGCTACTCCGGGGCCAACCTCGTCCCCGTCAACGCCGGGCCCTCGGCCGTACGCAGCTTCGCCGACCACGCCAAGTGGCGCGGCCGCCGCTGTTCCTCCATCGTCGGACCGGTCGAGGCCGTCAGCGACTTCTGGAACCAGGTCACCCCCGCCTGGGGCCCGGCCCGCGCCATCCGTGCCAGCCAACCCGTACTGGAGATCGACCACGCTCCGGCCGTCCCCGCCGACCCGCTCGTGCGTCGCGTCCGGCCCTCCGAACTGGACACCATCGTTCCGGCCTGTGTCGCCATGTTCACCGAGGAGGTCGGGGTACCGCCGGACTCCGGCGACGGGGGCTCCCTCTACCGCGCCCGTGTGGCCGAACTCGTGCGCACCGGCCGCGCACTCGCCCGTATCGAGGACGGCCGGGTCGTGTTCAAGGCCGAGATCGGTGCCGTCACCCCCCACGCCTGCCAGATCCAGGGCGTGTGGGTCCACCCCGATCTGCGCGGGCGCGGCCACTCCAGCGCCGGCATGGCCGCCGTCGTCGAGTACGCCCTCGCCGAGATCGCACCCCGCGTCACGCTCTACGTCAACGATTTCAACCTCGCCGCCCGCGCCACCTACGAAAGGGTCGGGTTCCGCCAGGTCGGCGAGGTCATGTCCGTCCTGTTCTGAGCCGGCCACCCGCGTACCCGTCAGCAGTTCTCACCGAGCCGGGCGGAGTTGAACCTGGCGAAGGTGCTGTGTTCTCGACGCCCTCCCCGGGGTGAAACCCGGGGATTCCTACAGCCTCGGGCTGCAGGAACCGGCGCGCCTCGTGGCTGCCTGGCGGCGCGCCGGTGTGCGTGCTTTCTCACCACTGATGCCTCCTGCGGACTGGGGCGAGGCGGGGGCATCAGACATCAGACGTCATATGTCCAGGGTGCTGTTGTGCCGGCTCTCCTCGGGGCCTTCCCCGCACAAGGAGCGAACGTGTCCCACCTCGGTTCAACGGAACGCCGACAGTTCCTCCGGTCCGTCGGAGCTTCGGGGAGCGCCGTAGCGCCGGCCGGCGCCCTCGGTGCCTGCGGCGCGTCCGGAGGAGGAGGCCAGGGCCGGCAACTCATCGAGGCCGGGCTCTCCTGCATCTGGACCGCGCCCTGGCAGTCGCAGGGACCGGGGCCGAGGCCGTGGCCCCGGACGCGACCGGGGCAGTACCCTCGCCGGGACCGTGCGGGCCGTGCACGAGGAGACCGGAGCGCTGGGTGATCCCGGAGCAACGGGACGGTACCGGAAGGCCCCGAGCGCGGTGCGCCAACACGTGTCCGTGTGTGTACGGCGCCGCGCCCCGGGCCCGTTCCCGACCCGCTGTGGCGGGGCGGGGCCGTGTCCCGACCGGTGCCGCCGAGCGGCGGGAACGTGGTGTCCACCCCGTGGGCCACCACTCGGCGGCACCTCTGGGCTCACCCTGTCCGCCCTTCCAGCGCTGAAGGCCCCATGAGGAAATCCGGGTCGAGCTGGGCGGTCAGGTCGGCGCCCTTGGCGTCGTTGGCCCAGGCCCGGGCGTTGCGCAGGTGGAACTCGGCCGACTGCCGTGTGAAGCGTTCCCAGTCCTTGGGGGTGGCGTCGACCGTGTCGCGCATGCCCGCGAGGGTCTTGACGTTGTCCTCCTCCAAGGCGGACAGGTCGGGGAGGCGTCCTTTCTCCAGCGCGCGCACGAACCCTGACTGCGTCACGTACGCGTCCAGGGCCTGGCCCACGTGCTCGCGCAGGAACTCCACGTCCGACTCGTCCTGCACCTTGTTGCCGATGACGCGGATGCACACGCCGTGGTCGCGGGCGTGGTCGGCGTACTGGCGGTACACCCCGACGCCGCGCACGGTGGGTTCGGCGATCAGGAAGGTCACGTCGAACCTGGTGAAGAGCCCCGAGGCGAAGGAGTCGGCGCCCGCGGTCATGTCGACGACGACGTACTCGCCGGCCCCGTCGACCAGGTGGTTGAGGTACATCTCGGCGGCCCCGACCTTGGAGTGGTAGCAGGACACACCCAGGTCGTTCTCGGAGAAGGGGCCGGTGACCATGAGCGTGGCGCCGGCGGCAGGTGTGCCGAAGCGCGCGTGGACGGGGTTGTCGCCGTCCAGGGTCAGCAGGCGTGAGCCCCTCCCGGGAGGGGTGGTTTTGACCATGGCCCCGGCCGAGGTGATGCGCGGGTTGTCCCCGCGCAGGAGCTCCTTGATCTCGGCCAGGTTCGTGCCGAGCGGGCGCATGCGGCCGAGTTCGTCGGGGCCGAGCCCGAGGGCGTGGCCCAGATTCTGGTTGATGTCGGCGTCGATGGCCACGACCGGCAGCCCCTGTGCGGCCAGGTAGCGGGTGAACAGGGCGGACAGGGTGGTCTTGCCACTACCGCCCTTGCCCGCGAACGCGATCTTCATGGGGGTCCTTCCAGCGTCGAATACGAAAACGATTATCGTTCCTGTTGTCGACGCTGTCAGGGGAATCGGCCGATCGGGCGTGGATTAACAAGGTGTTACACATCACATGCGCAACCCTGGGGCCTAGGCTGGTTCCTTGGTGGACATCGGGGAGGACACGGAACGGGACTTTGTGGCCCGGGTCGGGTGGCGCCAACCCCGGTGTGCTGTGCTTGGGGCAGTAGACCCTTGTCTAGGGTGAGTGGCAGACGGCGCGACCCGCGCGCCCGACGCGGGTGATTGGAGTGACCGGATGGCTGAGGCGAGGCAACTCCGGGAATATGTGCCCGCGGACGGCACGGCAGGGGCCACGCCCACGATCGACACGGGCGACCTCACCGGTGGTTCCACCGACCACACGGTGTGGAGCTGCGCGGGCAACCTGACGGCCGTGCGCTCGATCCGTGCCCGGGTGCGCGAGTTCCTCGGCGGCATGGGCCACAGCGAGAGCTCCCTCGACGACTCGGAACTGGCCGTCAGCGAGGTGGCCACCAACGCCCTCCTGCACTCGCGCTCGGGGCAGAGCGGCGGGGTCATGACCCTGTTCATCCGCTCCGACGGTGCCCGTCTGCGTGTGGCAGTGGCCGACCAGGGCGAACGCGAGACCGACGCCGACGGCCACACCCGCGACGACAGCGGGGACTTCGGCCGCGGCAAGCTCATCGTCGACAGCTGCGCCACCCGCAGCGGCGAGTACGACAGCGACGCCACCCACGTGGCCTGGTTCGAGATCGACGACACCCGGGACTAGACCGGACGCGTCATCCGCGCCCCGGTGCCCGGGTGCACCCCTGCGCCCTCAGAAGGCCCCCGCACTGCTCTCCGGCGGGGCGACCCGTACCGGTGCGCCCCGCCCGCAGCGCACCGTCACACAACGCCCCTCCGGCGGCGGACAGTCGCTGCCGGCCACCACACACGCCCCCATCCACAGCGCCGACGCCACCAGCGCCGTACCGGTGGGTTCGTCCGCTCCGTCCTCCACCGCCACGACGTCCTCCGGGGCCAGCCCCAGGTGGTCGCGCAGATCGGTGAACCGGGCCAGTAGATCGTTGTGCGGGTACAGCGTCGTCAGCAAACCCTCGGGTGTGGTCTCGTAGCCGAGGACCCCGTTGTCGAACAGCCCCCGGGACGGGTTGTAACCGCTGCCGTCCGGGCTGGGAAGCAGGAGCTCCTCGAACGGGGTCGCCCCGCGCGAATCACCGAAGGAGATGATCTGGCGGACCCGGGAGCGTTCGGCCAACTCCTGTGCGGCTTCGGTGTGGTCCGCGTCAGCCAGGACCAGCCGTGCATCGGTCGCACCGAGCGCCGCCGCCTGGTCCTCCGTCGGCGTCGACGGGCACAGCGGCAGAGCACGCCCGCCCACGGCCATCACCGTGTACGTGGCCAGGAACCGCTCCGGGGAGACCGGGGCGAGTACCCCGACCACGTCCCCCAGGCACATGCCGCGGCGGCTGAGCCCGGCGGCAGCCTGTTCGATGGTCGCGGCGAAGGTCAGTCCGTCCACCCGGCGGTCCCGGCCGCGGATCGTCCCGCCGCGCGTCGGACGCAGACGCAGCCGCTCGCTCAGCCCGCCGGTGAGTGACCCGATCGGGGCATCCCTGCGCGGAAGATGCCGGCCCGGCCGGTCGGTTCCTGAAGACAGTCCTGCCCCCATGCGTTCCCCCACTCCGACTCTGTGACGGCGGGACCGCTACCGGGCTCGTCACGCCCCCTCCACGTGACGAGCCCGGTGGCATCGCGTCGACCGGTGCGGGACCGCCCCTCCCCGGACGCCTCCCGCGCCGACGCGTGATCCCACCGGACCCCGGGAAGTCACCCGGGTCGATGGGGCCGCCGTCCGCCCCGGGACCGGGGCGCGGCGGCCTGCCCGGGGCTCACGGACCCGTTTCCTGCTGCGGTGGATCCGGTGCCCCAGTGCTCAGCAGCCTAGCGTGCCGAAAGCCGGATGCACATGCATGGGACGGTGCATGTGCATATGTAGATTGAGAGAACATGCATTATCTACACCCCTGCACGCGTGTCGTTCGGCAACGGCCCTCCGACGGCCGGGCCCGCTAACGGTGCCGCCGGACCCACTCACCGATCCGCGTGCGGGAGGTGAACCCGGTCTTGCGGTTGATGTTGGCCACGTGCCGGGCGGCCGTCGAGGGAGAGATGAACAGCTCCTCGGCGATCTGCGGGTTGGTGAACCCACGGCTCACCAGGTCCGCGACCTCGACCTCCCGCTTGGTCAGGCACTTCTCGGGCGGCTCCGACCCGGGCTCGGGGGTACCGGGATCCGGTTCCGGCTCAGGGTCCCGCAGGCGCCGCTGCGAAACGGGCTTGCGCGCCTCGTCGATCAGGTACTCGGCCTCCGTGACCGCATCGGCCAGCTCGAGCCGGGCACCCTGCTCCCACCAGCGCACCAACCGTCCGTGATCCCCGGCCTCCTGCCCGGCGTCACCGAAGGGCCACGGTGCCGGGTTCGTGGGCAGGTCCAGCCGCTCGCGCACCGACGCCGCCGCACCCGCCAGGCGGCAGGCGGGCTCACGCAGACCTTGGCCGAAGGCCACCCGGGCGATCGAGATCAGCGCCTGGGCCGCCGCCCAGCGCTGCCCCGTGGACAGGCTCAACAGCAGGCCCTCGGACAGGTAGTCGTAGGCCTGCCCGGTGTGGCCCTGCGCCTGCGCGATCCGACCGATCCCCGTCAAACACAGCGCCTCCTGGCCCGACGCACCGATCAGCCTCTGGGTGTCCAGGGCCTCCCGATAACAGCGGTCCGCGGTCATGAGGTCGGAGGCCTCCTCGGCCGCACGGGCCTGGCCGATGAGGGTGATCCCGACACCCCAGCGGTGGTCCATGCTCCGCAAGAGGTCCAGCGCAGCGTTGTAGTGCTGATCGGCGGTCGGGAAATCGCCCTGCTGCGCCACCAGCGCGGCACGGGTACCCAGGCAGATCGCCTCGCCCCACAGATCGCCGGTCTCCCGGCTCAAGCGCAGCGCCTCCTCGACCCGTACCGACGCACTGTCGGTCCGCCGCTCGCGCACCTCCACCAGGGAGAGCAGGTTCAAGGCCGTGCGCACGTACCGGTCCTCGCCGGACTCCCGGGCCAGACGCAGGCCCTCCCCACCCAACGCGAGCGCATGGGCGTGGTCGCGCTGCACCCGCGCGAGCTGGGCACGGGCCACGTACGCCCGCGCCAGAGAGGGGGCCTTGGCGGCCTCCTCCGTCGCCAGGAGCCGGTCCATCCAGTGCGCGCCCTCGGCGTAGCTGTTGTGGCTCACCCAGTGCGAGACCAGATCCACACACAGGCGCAGCCCGTGTTCGGCGTCCCCTGTGTCCAGCGAGTGGCTGACCAGAGCTCTCAAGGTGTCGTACTCGGTCAGTACCCGCTGGCGGCCGGCGTCCCGTTCCGTCCACGGCATGGCACGGCTGGACTCCAGCTGCCGACCCAGGTGCTCGACCATCTCCAGCATCCGGTCCGTGAGCCGGCGCTGCATGAGCTCGCTCTCCCCGGCCTCGGCCAGACGCCCGGCGGCGAACGTACGCACAGCATCCGGCAGGCAGTACCGGACCCGGTTCTCCACCTCGCCCGTGACCGTGATCAGCGCACGGTTGTGCAACGACGTGAGCAGGTCCAGGATCTCGCCCTCGGGCAGGCTCTCGTCGGCGCACACCCGCTCGGCCAGTTCCAGGTCCCAGCCGCGGAAGACCGACAGACGGCGCAGCAGTACACGCTCGCGCTCGGACAGCCCCAGGTACGCGTACTCCAGGACCAGCGGCAGGACCTGGCTGCGCGAGACCGCCTGTCCGGGACCGGGGCGGGCCGAGGGCGACGACAGGTGTGCGCGCAGCTTCATCGCCAGGGTGCTGGGGCCGACCTCGGGTGCACAGGTACCCATGACCTCCACCCCCAGCGGGACCCCGCCCGCCATGTCGCACAGCAGCGCGATCTCCTCCAGCTCGTCCGCGGTGGCGGAGAAGCGCGGGTCGCGGGTGCGGGCGCGGTCCAGGAACAGGCGCACCGCCTCGGACTCGGCCGGGTCCGGCGGGGGCGCGTTGCGGGAGGCGGCAGGCAGCGCCATCGGCGGGACCCTCCACACGGTGCCACCGGGCAGCCGGATCGGGGCCTCGCTGGTCAGTAACAACGACACCTGCGGGCACGAGGCCAGCAGCTCCTTGCCGACCTCGTCGACCGCCGCCTCGATGTGCCCGCACCCGTCCAGGACCAACAGCAGGCGGCGATGGCGCAACGCCTGGGACACCGTGTTCGACAACGGTCGCCCGGCTTCCTCGACCACACCCACGGCCGCCGCGATACGCGCGAAGACGTCGATGGGCGTGCGGGTGTCACTGAGATCGGCGAACCACACGCCGTCGGGAAAGGACACAGTGGACTGTTCCGCCACGCGCAGAGCCAGCCGGGTCTTGCCCATGCCGTCGGGGCCGCAGAGGGTGACGGAACGGCTGGAGCCGAGGAGGCGGAGCAGGTCGCTCAAATCCCGCTCGCGACCGACGAAACCCGTATTGGGCCTCGGAAGGTTGTGTCGCGCCGGGGCGGTCAGAGGTGCCATGGCCTTCACAAGTAGTCAGGGGCAGGACCGGGCCTCACATGCAGGGGTGGTCGAACGAGGCGAGGTCCGATCATGTCGGGACGGAGGAGGTGCGTGGGATTCCTGTCTTAGCGGGTGCACGCGCACTGTGCAAGTGCTTCAGTGCGTTGTGATCACGGTGCGCCGGTCTCGCCCTGCGAGGCCCAGCCGGTCAGCTGCCTCCTGGAGGAGATCGAGAGTTTGCGGAAGATGTTGGCGATGTGGCGCGCCGCAGTGGCCTGACTGATGCTCAACCGGGCAGCGATCTCCCGGTTGGACAGACCCTGTCCCGCCAACTCCGCGATCTCGCGTTCGCGCCGGGTGAGTTCCTCGGGCTGCGGGGCCTCCTCCCGGGTGGGGAAGGCGAGCGCCCGGTCGCGCACCTGTTCCAGAGGCAGAGCACGCCAGGCCCCCCATGCCTCCGCAGCACGTGCGGGGCCGACGGAACGCTCGATGGCCGAGCGCAGCCGCACCGTCTCGGCCGACGGGCGCTGCAAGGATTCGCGCAGGCCGGCGGCGGTTCCCACCAGGGCGGCCGCCCGCTCGGCCTCCCCCTCGGCCAGAGCCAGCTCCGCCAGGGCCTCCAGAGCCCGGGCCACGGCGATGCGCTGCCCCGAAGCGAAACTCACCCGCAGTGACGTCGACAGGGGCTCGCGCGCCTCCATCGGGCGGCCCTCCGAGAGATGGAGACGGCCCAGGGCACGCGAGCACCGGGCCGTGGCCGGGTTGGCCTGCAGGTGGGTGAAGACCTCCAGGGCCTCCTCCATGAGGGCGCGCGCCGGCGCGAACTCGCGCCGCTCGGCCGCGAGCACACCGAGCAGGTGCAGGCCCCGGGCCCGGCTCCACTGGTCACCGAGTTCCTCGGCGCGCACGGTGCGGCGCTTGAGGTGGAGCAGGGCCGTGTCGCCGTCGCCGCGCCGACGGGCCAGGAGCGCCGAGACCTCGAGGACGGCACCCTCCGTGACCGGGTCCTGGGCACGCTCGGCCCACGACCAGGCCGCGGAGGCCTGGCGCTCGCTCTCCTCGAGATCGCCTCCTGTGCGCAGACCCAACTGCGCCAGGATCGTCAGGGCCGTGGCCATCGCCTCCGGGGCACGGCAGGCACGGGCGGCCTCGAGCGCGAGGCGTGCGCGCGTGGCGACCTCCGGTGCCGGATCCAGGTCCAGCCGGAGCTCGGCGTCCAGGGCCAGGCCCAGCGCTCGTAAGGGCGGGTCCTGCCCGTCCGGGTCGGTCTCCAGGGTCCGCTCCAGGCGCCAGCTGCCTTCGGAGGCCAGACCGCGCACGTTCCAGTGGGTGCGCAGTCCCGTGCACAAGCGCAGGGCGTCGTCCACGCGGCCGTGCGCGAGGGCCCACATGATGAGTCGGCCGTAGTTGTCACGGTGGTGGTCGTGCAGGCGCAGGCTGCCTACCCGCTCCCGCCAGGACAGGGGGCCGCGCGCACGCTCGAGCAGCTGTTCGGTCCGCCCGACACAGAAGTCGAGGAAACGTCCCCAGTAGTGGTCCACGCAGCCCTCGGCGGCCAGTTGCTCGGCGGCGTAGGCACGCACGGTCTCGGGCAGGCGGTAGTGGGTGAGCCCGTCCAGTTCCACGTCCATGACGATGAGGGACTTGTCCAGGAGGGAGAAATGCAGCGAGAGCACGTCGGTGGGGTCGACGCCCTCGCCGGAGCACACCTCCTCGGCGGCCTCCAGGTACCAGGTACTGAAGACCGACAGCCGGTGCAGGAGCAGACGTTCGGGTTCGCTGAGCAGTTCGTGGCTCCAGGACAGGACCGCACGCAGAGTGCGTTGGCGGGCAGGCAGGGCGTCGGAGCCGTCACTGGTCAGGAGCTGGAAACGGTCGTCCAGGCGGCGCAGGATCTGCTGCACCGACAGCACGCGTACCCGGGCGGCGGCCAGTTCGATGGCCAGGGGCATGCCGTCGAGCATCCGGCAGATCTCCGCGACGTAACCGGAGTTCTCCCGTGTCATCTCGAAGCCCGAACGTGCCGCGTGGGCGCGGGTGACGAACAGGCGTACGGACTCGTAGCGCTGGATGTCGCGGCGGGGGAGCGGGGCCGGCGAGGACGCGTACGGGTCGGTGGGCGTGGGGCGCGCGGGGAGGGAGAGCGGGGGGACCCGCCAGATGTTCTCCTCGGGCACGTGCAAGGGCTGGCGGCTGGTGACGAGGATGCGTACACGCGGGCAGTCGCGCAGGATCGCCTGGCACAGCTGCGCCATCGGCCCGACGGCGTACTCGCAGGTGTCGAGCAGCAGGAGCATGTTCTGCGTACGCAGGGCCGTGATGATCGACTCGGTGGTCGTACGGGCGTCGTCCTCCACGGCCTGGAGCCCGTTGGCGACCGTGCGCAGGGCCTGGCCGTGGTGGGTGGACTCGCTGAGATCGATGTAGCGGATGCCGTTGGGGAATCGTCGGAGCAGGCGTTCACCCACGTGCAGAGCCAGGCGTGTCTTACCGATCCCGCCGGTGCCGGTGAGCGTGACCAGCCGTGCCGTGCCCAGGAGCCGGCACAGGTCGACGATGTCGCGTTCACGTCCGACGAAGCGGAGGAACTCACCGGTGGAGAGCGGCAGGTTGTGGCGGGGGTGGGACATGGCCTCGTTCACTTGGATGCCGGTGCGGGCAACCCCGTCGTGAGCGTGCGGCGGAGGCCGGGACGGGGAGGTTCCTGGGGAACAGTGTCCCACCCGAGGGGTGTGTTGTCTCGGGAATGGCCGGTTCCGGCAGTCCGGTACCCGGTTCCCATGGTCCGGGCGGACGTGGTGCCGCCCCGGCCGCAGAGCCGGGGCGGCACCACACGGAGGCGGCCCGGGGTCAGGCCCCGGGGGACCAGGTCGCGGGGTCGGCGGGCCCCTGCTCGCCGGCGGCCATGTCCTTGACCTCGTGGGAGCCCTCGTCGTCGAAGGGCGGGAACCACACGAACGGGATCCCCTTCTTCGACGCGTACTGGATCTGCTTGCCCACCTTCGCGGTGGAGTGGAAGACCTCGGTGTCGAACCCGCGTGCGCGCAGGGCCTCACCGGTGCGCAGCGCGTCCGCGCGCCGCTCCGCGCCGGGGACCACGACCAGCACGTCGGTGGGGCACTTGGGCCCCTCCTCGATCCTGCCCTCGGCCACGAGCTTGGCGAAGATCCGGGTGAGGCCGATGGAAATACCGACACCGGGAAGCTTGCGGCGGATGAACTGGCCGGCGAGGTCCTCGTACCGGCCGCCCGCGCAGATGCTGCCGTAGCCGGGGTCGTCGTCGAAGGAGGCCTCGTACACGGTGCCGGTGTAGTAGTCCAGCCCCCGGGCGATCGACAGGTCGGCGACCACGCCGGGCACGTCGGCCAGATCCTCCAGGACGAAGGTCAGTTCCTGGAGCCCTTCTTCCAGCAGGTCCGAGGTCACCCCGAGTTCGCGCACCCGGTCGGCCACGTCGGTGCCGGTGCTCTTGATGCGGGCCAGGCGCAGGCAGGCGTCGGCCTGTTCCCCGGACAGCCCCTCCGACAGCAGGATCCCGCGGACCCCTTCGTCGCCGACCTTGTGCAGTTTGTCGACGGCGCGGATGACCGCGATCGGCTCCTCGATGCCCAGCCCTTCGTAGAAACCCTGCAGCACCTTGCGGTTGTTGAGGCTGAGGGTCCAGGCCGGGATGTCCAGCGGCGCCAGCACCCGGTGCACGATGCGCGGCAGCTCGGCGTCGAAGTGCAGCGGCACCGAGTCCACGTTGATGACGTCGATGTCGCACTGTGTGAACTCGCGGAAACGGCCCTCCTGCGGGCGTTCACCCCGCCACACGCGTTGCATCTGGTAGCGCTTGAACGGGAACGTGAGTTCGTTGAAGTGCTGCGCGACGTAGCGCGCGAACGGCACCGTCAGGTCGAAGTGCAGCCCCAGCTTGGCGTCGGAGTCGTCCTCGGCGTCCGCCTGGAGCCGGTGCAGCGTGTAGACCTCCTGGGAGGTCTCGCCCTTGGCCATGAGCACGTCCAGGTTCTCCACCGACGGTGTCTCCACCGAGGCGAAACCGAAGGACTCGAAGCCCGCGCGGATATGGTCCAGCCAGCGCTGCTCCACGGCCCGGACCTGAGGGGTCCATTCGGGAAAACCGCTGATCGGGGTGGGGCGGACGACGCGCTGATCGGACATGGGTGGTTCTCGGCTCCCTCGGGCGGAGTACGGAATTCGGTCGCTCCCCGCCCGGGCACGACCACGGCGCGGACCGGCGCCGAACAGGACGGGGAGGGTCTCCATCCTAGGGCCTGTTCGGTGGGGTCCTCCGTGGCTCCGGTCGGCGCTGTGCAGTGGGGCCCGCGTCGGGGACGGCCGGTTCGGCGACCGCCGAACAGGGGCCGGTGGTCCGATACGAACCCCACCGGCCCACATGGACGGGAGTGGACCGGTGGGGTCCGATCGACGGCTCTCGTACCCGGTGCCGACGCCGAAGAGCGAGACGTCGGTACCCCGGGGCGCGCGAGTGCGCCGTCAGGGCCCCGCGCCGTTCGCGTCCTCGTGCCAGGAGTCCGTACTCGGTCGAAGCGGGTGCCCTGCCTCCACCGTAGACTTCTGTGCCCTCGGCGGACAGGGATCGGCGCGACCGAAAGCGGCCGAAAACGGTCACTCACAATGTCGTAAAGTCGTCCTCTGCGGGTAGTGTTCTGTGCTTATCTGGTCACGGTGCGTCCCGAAGTGGTGTAAATCCCACCATTCGGCTTCCCGGGCACTCCCTCATCCTTCCGTGCCTGGTCGCCGCGTCGTATCGCCCGGTCCGCGCCCCGAACCGATCCCTGGCCCAGGGGCCCGGCTCCGGCAATCGCCCTCCCGCTCCGCCTTCCGGTGTTAGGTTCCAGAAGCGGCCGCTCCCGGGGTGGTTCGGCACCGGGGGCCGCCGTGCCCCTCCCGACCGGGCCGAGTGAGAGCACGCCGACCGGGCCCGGCCTTCCCGCTAGGACTTACTGTGATCGATCCAGTCAACAGCACGAACAATCCTCAGGCGCCCTCCGAACTGTCCACCAAGATCATCATCGCCGGCGGGTTCGGGGTCGGGAAGACCACGTTCGTCGGTGCCGTCTCGGAGATCCCTCCGGTCCGCACCGAGGCCGCGGTGACCGCGGCCAGTACCGGTGTCGACGACCTCAGCCACACGCCCGACAAGACGAGCACCACCGTGGCGATGGACTTCGGGCGCATCTCCCTGGAGACCGACCTCACCCTCTTCCTGTTCGGCACCCCCGGCCAGCAGCGCTTCTGGTTCATGTGGGACGACCTGGTACGCGGCGCGCTCGGCGCCGTCGTGCTCGCCGACGTACGCCGCCTCGAGGACACCTTCCAGGCCCTCGACTACTTCGAGCGCCAGCAACGGATGCCGTTCGTGGTGGCGGTCAACGCGTTCGACCCCGACCCGCTCTACGGCACCGAAGAACTGCGCGACGCCCTGGACCTTCCGGGAGAGGTGCCGATCGTGCACTGCGACGCGCGGGACAAGGCCTCCGTCGTCCGGGTCCTGGTCACACTGGTCAAGCACGCCATGGCCATGGAGGCCCGTCAACGAGGGGGGAGCCGCGTCGCCCAGTGACCCCCTCCCGCAAGGGCGTACGGCGGGAGCCCGACGGGTGCCCGCCGCGTGTGCCTGTGGACGCCACAGGAACGAAAGGGTTGTGTCCGGCGTTACTCTGGCGTGGTGTTCGGACGAATGGCGGAAAGCGTCCGCCGCCTCCTGGGCAAGCCCGGAGCGGTGGACCTGCGGCCCTATACCAAGCTCCTGTCGGCGATCGAGGCCGAGGAGGATGGTCTTCGTGAGCTCAGTGACGCCGAGCTGAACGAGAAGGCCATCGAACTCGGCAACGCGGAACTCCCCTATGAACGCGGCGACCTCGTCCTGCTGTGCGCGGTCGGCCGAGAGGCCGCCCGGCGCACCCTGGACGAGCGCCCCTACGACGTCCAGTTGCTCGGCGTCATGGCGCTGCTCGACGGGCACGTGGCCGAGATGGCCACAGGTGAGGGCAAGACGCTCTCCGGCGCCCTGGCTGCGGCCGGGTTCGCGCTGCGCGGTCAGCGTGTGCACCTGCTGAGCGTCAACGACTACCTGGCCAAACGCGACGCGGAGTGGATGCGCCCCCTCTATCAGCTGCTCGGCCTGACGGTCGGGTGGATCAACGAGGACTCCACCCCCGACGAGCGCCGGGAGGCCTACTCCCAGGACATCACCTACGCAGCCGTGAGCGAACTCGGTTTCGACGTGCTGCGCGACCGTATGGTCACCGATGTCGCCGACCGTGTGGTGCCCCCGCCCGCGGTCGCCATCATCGACGAGGCCGACTCCGTACTGGTCGATGAGGCGCGCGTGCCGCTGGTCCTGGCCGGGGCCGCCGAGAGCGCCGCGGCCGACATGGAGATGGCCGACCTCGTGCGCACCCTCAAACCCCGTATCGACTACGAGGTCGACGCAGAGGGACGCAACGTCCAGCTCACGGACACCGGGATCGACCGGGTCGAGAAGGCCCTGGGAGGTGTCGACCTCTACGCGGAGGACGAGGAGTCCCGGCTGCCCGAGGTCAACCTCGCCCTGCACGCACAGGTGCTGCTCCAGCGCGACGTCCACTACGTCGTGCGCGACGGCGAGCTGCGCATCATCAACGAGTCGCGCGGACGTATCGCCATGCTCCAGCGTTGGCCCGACGGCCTCCAGGCCGCCGTGGAGGCGAAGGAGAAGGTCGACGTCAGTGAGACCGGCGAGGTCCTCGACTCGATCACGGTGCAGTCGCTGATCCTGCGCTACCCGACCCTGGCCGGTATGACCGGTACGGCGATGGCCGTGGCCGAACAGCTGCGCGAGTTCTACGAGCTCGAGGTCGCGGTCGTGCCCTCCAACAAGCCGGACATCCGCGAGGACCGCGGTACCCGTCTGTACGCCACGCGGGAGGAGAAGGAGGACGCGCTCGTCGCCGAGGTCGAGAAGGTGCACGACACCGGACGACCGGTCCTCATCGGCACCCAGGACGTGGCCGAGTCCGAGATCCTGGCCGAGCGCCTGCGCAAGGCCGGCCTGGAGTGCGTGGTCCTCAACGCCAAGAACGACGCCGACGAGGCATCGATCATCGCCGAGGCCGGAACCCATGGTGCCATCACGGTCTCGACCCAGATGGCCGGCCGCGGTACCGACATCCGCCTGGGCGGCAGCGACATGTCCGACCGCGACCGTGTGGTGGAGAGCGGCGGCCTGTTCGTCATGGGCTTCGGCCGTTACCCCAGCAGCCGCCTGGACGGCCAGCTGCGCGGACGGGCCGGTCGCCAGGGCGACCCCGGCGACTCCCTGTTCTTCGTCAGCATGGACGACGACCTGCTCGTCAACAACGCCCCGGAGACCACCGGGTACAAGGCTGGCGACGACGGTGAGATCACCGGGCAGAACTGGCTGGCCATGGTCGACCACGCCCAGCGTGTGGCCGAAGGGCAGTTGCTGGAGGTGCACCGCAACACCTGGCGCTACAACCAGCTCATCGACGTGCAGCGCGAAGTGGTGCTGGAACACCGCGAGCTCGTGCTCACCGGTGACGAGGGCGACCGGCACATCCGCAAGGACAGTCCGACCCGCCACACCGAGCTGACCGACGAGCTCGCACGGGCACTGGCCGCCATCGGGGCCGGGGCCGGGGCCGGGACGGGCGCCGGGAACGACGCGGAGGAGAGCTCCGAGGAGGAAGGCGCCGAGGGGGAGGGCCCCGAGGCCACCGAGGAGCACGAGGAACAGGCCCGGGAACAGGTGGCCCGAGCCGCCCGCCTCATCACCCTGTACCATCTCGACCGCGGCTGGACCGACCACAACGCGTTCCTTTCGGAGCTGCGCGAGGGTATCCATCTGCGGTTCCTGGGCCGGCGCGACCCGCTGGACGAGTTCAACCGCGAGGCGGTGCCGGTCTTCAAGGGCTTCCTCGACGAGGCGCGCACGCGGGCGGCCGAGACCTTCGGTGAACTCCAGGTACGTGACGGCGCGATCGACGTCGGCGCTGTCGGGGTCAAGCGCCCGTCCATGACGTGGACCTACATGGTGCACGACCACCCGTTCAGTTCACCGATCGAGACTCTCGCCGGAAAACTCAAGGGAAACAAGAGTACAGGCTGAGGCGATTGATCGCCATTGTGAAATGTGCGCGGTCCAGGACTTTGGTCCTGGCCGCGCATTATTTTTGTCGGGTCGTTCGGAAGTCGAAGGGTTTGGCTGCCGAGTCACCGGTGCAATGGTTGTATCGGCGTTACGATGGCTACGTTTTCCTTTGACGGCGACTGTATAAGGGTGAATGCACGGTGGTTCATGAAGTAGGTGCACAGGAGAAGATCACGTACGGGCGGAACGACCGGTTCCACGGAGGTCCGGTCGGTGGCGGCCACTTCTGGGTGGACGACGGCGGGCTGCCCGTGGCGAAGATCGGGGGCCCGAAGGAGTGGCGCCCCCGCCCCATGATCGATGTCCGGGAGGGCGACACCTTCAGTGTCGGCGGGCAGGTCTGGAGAGTGACCGAGATCGTCGGGGCGGACACCCCGGAGGCCCATCTTCTCGCCACGAGGGTGAGCTGATCGGCTCCCCGGATTCCATCGGGGCTTTCCGGGCGCGTCGGTGATTGCAACCCCCGGCAACCTTTGTTCGGCGTGCTCGTTTTTGTATTTTCCCTGCGTGGGCCCCCGCCCTTCCGGTGCCGGATGAGGGTGGGGTCCGCTGTTGTTGTGCACGGCCCACCCCGGGAAAGCGTTTCTTTGATCGAGACGCTCCGGTTACCGATTCAGGGGTGCCCGCGTTACCACCGGGTCGTTAGCGTCGAATGTGTTGCACGTGCACCGGGCCGTTGGGGAGGGGAACGCTTCCGCGCCGAACGCCCGGGCTGCTGCGTGCGCCCCCTCGAGGTCGGACCCAGGGGCTGTCCCCCGCCTCTGGGCCCGACCACCGCATGCGCGGCCGCCGTGGGCCCCACCTCCGCCGACCAGTAGCGTCGTGCCATGACTCTTCGACACATCGCGCTCTTCCGCTGGAAGGACGGCGTCACCGATGCCCGGCTCGCCGAGGTCGAGCGGCTCCTCGGGGCCCTGCCCGACGCCGTCCCCCAGCTCCGCTCCTACACCTTCGGCCGGGACGCCGGCATCAGCGACGGGGCCTTCGACTTCGCCGTGGTCGCCGACGTCGATGACGAGGACGGCTTCATCGCCTACCGCGACCACCCCGATCACCAGGCTGCGCTGGCGGTGATCCGACCGTTGCTGGCCGACCGCGCCGCACTCCAGTACCCGCTACCCGAGTAGATCGTGTTTCAGTGGTGGCCTGAGCTTTCAGTGTCCCGCTCAGGTGGGGTAACTGAATCGTAAAGAGCCTTGCGGTAGAACGCGTTCCACAAATATGCTCCCACTATGCCTGATCCGGTGAAGGCGCCCGACGGTTCGGCTGCCGGGTGACCACGGACGCCAGGTGAGAGAAGAACGCCGCCCGCCCGAGCCGGATCGCGCCCCGGCTCCGGGCGGGCGGTGTGCTGCCCGGGGTCAGAGCGTCCGGTAGCAGCCGATCCTCAGGCGAGCAGCCGGGAGATCTCCACGAAGCTCGCGCACGGCCAGGGATGGGCACAGCTCGCGCAGGACTCCTCGCCGTCGGGATGGTGCAGACGCACCAGGTGCGCACACACGGCAGCCAGGGCCGATACCTCCTCGCGCGCGTGCGCGTAGAAGGCGACGTCGTTGATGCGGGACAGTGCGCTGGACGAGGTGGGTGCGGGCAACCCGACCGTGTCGGGTTCCCAGGGGACCGCCCTGTCGCAGCGCTCCTGGATACCCTGGACGCACCGGAGCAGCCTCGTGTGTTCGGACAGTCGCGCGGTGGAGTGGGCACTCGACGGCATCGCTGATCTCCCCCAATGGGTGGATACGCAGCACGTGACCACATAGCGTATACCCATCGTTGCACAATGTCGCGACACACGAAGGCCGTGGTGAAAAGGCGGGCTGCCCCCAAGGGGAGGGGCAGCCCGCGCGGAGGGGGAGAGGGCCTGTGGCCCCGGGGCTCCGAGGGCCCCGGGACAGTGCCCTTCGGGGGTCTCTAGCTGCAGTTGCCGCCGCAGCTGCAGGAACTGCCGCTCTGGCAGCCGCAGCCACAGCTCGATCCGCAGTTGCAGCTGCTCATCGCCGGGGGAGTGGTCAGGTGGGGCACAGTCCCTCCTCAGGGATCGACGCGACGCCCGCCTGCGATCGGCGCCGGGGACCTCCCGGGGGAGCGGCGCGACGGGCGATTTCCCGAACGATGACCTGCCCGCCTCCCGGCTTTCCCAATCCAGGGGATGCGCCTTACCCCACAGTTACTGTCCGTGATCAATAAGTGTGCGGTTCTCATGACCCACGTGAACTGGGGATTCTTTGCTCCGGCCACACGCGGGGAAAATTTCCGCACCCGCAGAATGCCGGGCCATTCGGTGGAATCAAACCTGTTCCAGAAGCATGACCGGAACAGTTGGGCCGAACGCCGACCGCGCAAAGGTACCGGTCATGGTTGTTGTGACTGCCGAAAGCAGGTCCGCGACCAGGGCCGTCGGCATCCCGTACCCTCAGGGGCGGCCGGGCCGCCTGCGCGTGCAGGGCCGGCACAGAGGTCCGGGGCGCCCGGGCTGGGGGACCGGGCGCCCGGTACCAATGGGGGTGGCGCGCACGGAGACCACCGTAGAGCTTCCCGGGGCCACTCGGTGGAGAATGTCCACTTTCGGCCACGAGCGTCTGTCCGGCCTGTCCCACGCCCGCCCCTCGGCCCCCTCCGAGCGGACCGTCCGGCGCCTACTCAGAAAAGGCCCTCGGGCGGCTCGGGGGAGTCCTCGGCGTCGGCGTCGTGCACAGGGAGGACCCCGTCCGTGAACCGGTCGAGTTCCTCCCCGGCCAGCATGCGTGCCATCTCCAGGTCGCGGTGGGCCAGGCGTCCGAGCTCCTCCTCCGGCAACGGGCGGTGCCCGGCCACCAGTACGAGGTTGCCGAACCGGCGCCCGCGCAGGATCCCCGGCTCGGCGGTCAGCACCACGTACGGCAGCACCGACCGCAGCGTCGCCACCTGCCTGCGTGTGTGCCGCAGCGCGTAACCGTCCCCGATGTTGACCACCAGGAAGCCCCCGGGACGCAGCACCCGGGCCGCCTCCGCGTAGTACTCGACGGACGTCAACGAGGCCGGGGTCCGCGCCCCCGAGAACACGTCGCTGACCAACAGGTCGGTGCTGTCGGTGTGCCGGGCACCGATCCACTCCCGCGCGTGCCCGATCCCCACACGCAGCTGCGCACGCCGGTCCCAGGGCAGGTGGCGGCGCACGAGCTCCACCAGCGCCGCGTCGGAGTCCACCGCACGTTGGCGCGAACCCCGGCGCGTGTGGGCCACGTACCGGGCCAACGACAGCGCGCCCGCGCCCAGGTGCAGCGCGTCGATCGGTTCGTGCGCGGGCGCCACCAGGTCGGAGGCGTGTGCGATCCGGCGCATGTACGAGAAATCCAGGTAGGAGGGGTCCGCCAGGTCCACGTGCGACTGGGGCGTGCCCTCCACGACCAGGAACCAGGAATCGGCCCGGTCGGCGTCGGCCAACAGCTCGACACCCGGTACCCGTGCCTCGGTGAGTACGTCGTCACCGCGCTCACGTGCCCCGCGCCGTCGTCCCATGCCACTGCTCCCGTCCGTTCGACCGCACCAAGACTAGGCCGCTGACAGGGGTCGAAGGGTGAGGAGCGTGGCCCTGACCGGTCGACGGGGCCGGTCCGCGCCGGTACGCACCGTTCAGGAGAGTGCCGCGGGCTGTTCGGCGTCGACGAGCGCGAAGTCCTCCTCCGACAGTTCCAGATCGGCGGCCGCGGCGCTCGAGCGCACACTCTCAGGGCGCGAGGCCCCCGGGATCGGCACCATGACCGGGGACTTGGCCAGCATCCACGCCAGGCACACCTGGTGGGAGGAGGCACCCACACGTTCCCCGACCTCGGCGAGGACCGGATGCCGTTCGCTCAACCCGCCGGCGCTCTTGCGGCCGCCGAACGGGCTCCACGGCAGGAACGCGATCCCCCGCTCGGCGCAGAGCTCCAGCTCCGGTTCCGAGGAACGGAAATCGGGGGAGAACTCGTTCTGCACCGCCGCCAGGCGTCCGCCCAGCACGTGGTCGGCCGCCACGATCCGGGCCGGGTCGGCGTTGGAGATCCCGACCATCGCGACCTTGCCCTCGTCCAGGAGCTCGGCGAATGCTCCGAGCGTGTCCTCGTAGGGCACGGCCGGGTCGGGTCGGTGGTGCTGGTACAGGTCGATCCTCTCCACGCCGAGTCGGCGCAGGGAGTCCTCGCACGCCTTCCTGATGTACTCGGGGCGTCCGTTCAGCCCCCACCCGCCGTCGGCGTCCCGTGTGTGGCCGCCCTTGGTGGCCACCATCACGTCCGAGGCGTCCCCCGGGCGGTCGCGCAGGGCCTCGGCGACCAGGAGCTCGTTGTGCCCCGTGCCGGAACCGTCCGGATGGTAGGCGTCGGCGGTGTCGATCAGACGCACACCGGCGTCGAGGGCCGCGTGCACCGTCGCCACGGCAAGACCCGGATCCGGCATCCCGGTCCGTGACAACGGCATCGCGCCCAGACCGACCGCACTGACCGCCCGTCCACCGATGGTCCTGGTACGCATGGCTCACTGCCTTTCCGAGAGAGTGGGGAACGTCCGTGCGCGGGGCAACCGTGCCGGGGAGGGCCCTACCCCGCACGAACTCTGGGCGAACGCCCCCCCCGACAGCCGTTAGCCTGGGATTCCCCGAGAAACCGATCGCGCCCTGACGGGCGCATGCACCGAGGAGTGGCCGTGCTACTGCGGATGTCGACCCTGTTCCTGCGCACCCTGCGCGAGGACCCGGCGGACGCCGAGGTACCGAGCCACAAGCTCATGGTGCGCGGAGGCTACGTACGCCGAGCTGCACCCGGCATCTACTCGTGGCTGCCGCTGGGCAAGATCGTCCTGGACAACGTCGCCGACATCGTCCGGGAGGAGATGAACGCGATCGACGCCCAGGAACTCCTCCTGCCGGCGCTGCTGCCCCGCGAGTACTACGAGACCACGGGCCGCTGGGACGACTACGGCGACACCCTGTTCCGCCTCCAGGACCGCAAGGGCGCCGACTACCTGCTCGGGCCCACGCACGAGGAGATCTTCGCCCACCTGGTCAAGGGCGAGTACACCTCCTACAAGGACTTCCCGGTCTGGCTGTACCAGATCAAGGAGAAGTTCCGCGACGAGGCCCGGCCCCGCGCCGGTGTGCTGCGCGGGCGCGAGTTCCACATGAAGGACGCCTACTCCTTCGACATCGACGACGAAGGGCTGTCCTCCTCCTACGAACGTTTCCGCGCCGCCTACGTGAGGATCTTCGAGCGCCTGGGCCTGGAGTACGTCATCGTCTCGGCCACCGCCGGCGCCATGGGCGGTTCGAAGTCCGAGGAGTTCCTGGCCGTGGCCCCCTCGGGCGAGGACACCTTCGTGCGCAGCACCGAAACGGACTACGCAGCCAACGTCGAGGCCGTGGAGGTGCCCGCACCGCAGGCGCTGCCGCTCGACGGGCTTCCCGAGGCCACCGAGCACCACACCCCCGACACCGCCACGATCCAGACCCTCGTGGACTTCCTCAACGCCGCCGACCTGGGCCGTGACTTCAGCGAGGCCGACACCCTCAAGAACGTGCTGGTCAAGACGCGCGAACCCGGTTCCGAGGAGTGGCAGCTCCTCGCCGTCGGTGTGCCCGGCGACCGGGAGGTCGACATGAAGCGTCTGGAGGCGGCCCTGGAACCGGCCGAGGTCGCCGTCCTGGACGAGAAGGACTTCCAGGAGAGCCCGTTCCTGGTCAAGGGCTACATCGGCCCGCGCTCCCTGCTCGACAACAAGGTGCGCTACCTCGTCGACCCGCGCATCGTGACCGGTACCCGTTGGGTCACGGGCGCCGACCGCCCCGAGCACCATGTGATCGACCTCACCGTGGGGCGGGACTTCACCCCGGACGGGACCATCGACGTGGCCGAGGTGCGGGACGGCGATCCCTCGCCCGACGGGCGGGGCACGCTCTACACCGCGCGCGGTATCGAGATCGGCCACGTCTTCCAGCTCGGCCGCAAGTACACCGACGCGGTCGAGCTCGACGCGCTCGGTCCCGACGGTAAGCCCAAGCGCGTGACCATGGGTTCCTACGGCATCGGCGTCTCGCGTGTGGTCGCCTCCATCGTGGAGCAGTCCCACGACGACAAGGGGATCGTGTGGCCCCGCGCCGTCGCCCCCGCCGACGTGCACGTGGTCGGCACCGGCAAGGGCGACCAGATCGAGGAGGCCCTGCGTATCTCCGGGGAACTCGAACAGCGCGGGCTGCGGGTGCTGGTCGACGACCGCAAGGGTGTGTCCCCGGGGGTGAAGTTCACCGACGCCGAGCTCCTGGGCGTGCCCACGACCGTCATCGTGGGCCGCGGCCTCAAGGACGGCGTCGTGGAGCTGCGCGACCGTGCCGACGGCGGCCGTGAGGAGGTCGCCCTCGAGGAGATCGTCGAGCGCACCGTTCGAGCCTGCGGGGCCTGACCCCGCCGGGGCCCGGCCGGTACGGGCCCCGCAGCCTCCTCCGCGCCGGAGGTTCCGTCCCGGGACGGAACCCTGCGTCCGGGCCGAAAGGCGCCCGGACGCTCGGTGCGCGATCCCCTCCCGGGGCCTCAGCTGCCTTCGAAACCGGGCAGGGAGTCCAGCTCGCCGCCCCACTCCAGGGCCCGCACAGTGGCCTCCTGCAGGAGGCGTGTCCCCGTCGTGCGCAGGTCCGTGTCGTCGGCCGCCGTCAACCACAGGGCGGCCCGCGCGCACGTGTTCTCCACCCCGACCACGAAGTCGTCGATGCTCCGGCCGTCCTTGTCGGAGGGCAACGGGTACGTGGGTCGTACCGCTGGGGGAGAACCGTCCCGGTCGAGCATCGCCTCCCGCAGCTCGGCGCGCGTGCTCTTGTGCTCGCCGGCCAGCGCGAGACCCCGGGAGCGCCGGTCCTCGTCACCGGCAGAACCGCCCACGAACTCGTACGCGTACACCGCGGCGTACTCGGCCCGCAGCGCCTCCGCCAGTACCGACACCGCGTCACCGGCGGTCTCGGACTCCTCGCTCATCCGTCACCGCTCCTCACCGTTCGTGCTCCGTTGGTGCTCACACCTCGTCGAGAAGGTACGTGTGCCCCGCCTCGCACGCCCCGATCGAACCGATCAGCTGTGCCAGGCCCCGGTCGGTGACGGCCGCCGCTTGGTCGGGCCGCGCCCCCGCGGCCGCGGCCTCCATGGCCCGGAGCGCTGCCGTCGACGGAGCCTCGGCCAGGTCGGGGTCCTCCTCCGGGGGGACCGGCCCGGGCGAACCCTCCTCGGCCGGCGGGGTGGGCTCGGCTCCTTCGGGCAGGGCGTCCGTCAACGCGTCCAGGTGGGCGCGGTGGTCCTCCGAGAGCCGGTCCAACAGGTCCGAGGGGCCGGAACCGTCCGCCAGGGCCTTCTCGTACCGCACGAGCAAGCGTTCCTTCTCCCGCAGGAGTGAACGCAACACGTGCTCGTCCGGGGTCGTCCCCGAGGGATACCAGTCCACGGTGCCGCACCCCGTGACGGCCGCGGCCGACGCACCGGCCACCACCATCCCCAGGAGCGCACGTCTGCTGACACCAGCCGCTACCCGGACCACTCGGACTCCTCCCCGTCGTTCTCGCTCCATCTTTCCACGCCCAGTACCGGACCGGGACAGCGCGATCCCCGGCACACGGGCGATCGGGTCCGCCCGGGGCACGTGTCGACGCGCCCCGGCCACGGACCGCGACCTGGCAGCTCTCAGGAGTGGATACCCTGTGCAGCACAGCCGCCGTCGCACGCGATGCGCGGCAGGTTCGCGTTCCCCCCGGGAAGCGGGCCGATTCGTCGCAGACTACGTACAGAGCTGGACCGCCCCGGTCACAGGCCACCAGGCCTCGCGGGCGGAATTTCGCCGTTGTGAGGGGCAGAACACGACATGGGAGCGCAGGAGCGTGACGAGCGCATCGTCGAGCTGCTGGAGCCGGTCCTGGCACAGGCCGGGCTGGACCTCGAAGAAATCGAGCTGACCCCGGCCGGTAAACGCCGGATCCTGCGTGTGACCGTGGACTCCGACGAAGGGGTCGGTCTGGACGCCATCGGTGAGGTCTCGCAGGAGGCCTCCACGGCCCTGGACGCCTCCGACGTCATGGGGAAGACGCCCTACGTCCTGGAGATCACCTCGCCCGGAGCCGAGCGCTCGCTGACGCAACCCAGGCACTGGCGCCGTTCCCGGGGCCGGATGGTCAAGGTCCACCTCACCGAGGGAGGGCCGGTCACCGGCCGTGTCGTCGACTCCGACGAACAGGGCGCCACCCTGAAGGTCAAGGGTCAGCCCCGGACCTACGCCTACGCCGACATCGCCAAGGCCAAGGTCCAGGTGGAATTCCGTCGCGACGACGACGCGGCGGGCTAGAGGGGGAGCCCCGTGGACATTGACATGAGCGTCCTTCGCAGCTTGGAGCGCGAGAAGGACATCGCGGTCGAGCTGGTGGCCAAAGCCATCGAGGACGCGTTGCTGATCGCTTACCACCGCGAGGAGGGCACCGACAGGCGCGCCCGTGTGGAACTGAACCGGTCCAGCGGGCACGTGACCGTGTGGGTGTCCGAGACGGGGGAAGGGGGCGAGGTCGTCGGTGAGTACGACGGCACCCCCACCGGGTTCGGGCGCATCGCGACCTCCACCGCCAAACAGGTCATCCTCCAGCGCCTGCGTGACGCCGAGGACGAACTGACCCTGGGCGAGTTCGCCGGCCGCGAGAACGACATCGTCTCCGGGATCATCCAGCAGGGCAAGGATCCCCGCAACGTTCTGGTCGACCTCGGCAAGGTCGAGGCGGTGCTGCCCCCGCAGGAGCAGGTCCCCACGGAGGAGTACGTCCACGGGGAACGGCTGCGCGCCTACGTGGTGCAGGTCCGCAAGGGCCACCGCGGCCCGTCGGTCACGCTGTCGCGCACCCACCCCAACCTGGTGCGCAAGCTCTTCGAGCTGGAGGTCCCCGAGATCGCCGACGGCACGGTCCAGATCTCCTCGATCGCCCGCGAGGCCGGGCACCGTACCAAGATGGCGGTGCACTCCAACCGGGGCGGTGTCAACGCCAAGGGTGCCTGCATCGGTCCGCTCGGCAGCCGTGTCCGCAACGTCATGGCGGAGCTGCACGGCGAGAAGATCGACATCGTCGACTCCTCGGAGGACCCCGCGGAGCTCGTCGCCAACGCCCTGTCGCCGGCGCGGGTGAACTCGGTGGAGATCCTCGACCTGGCCGCGCGTGTGGCCCGTGTCGTCGTGCCCGACTACCAGCAGTCCCTCGCCATCGGCAAGGAGGGACAGAACGCCCGACTGGCCGCGCGTCTCACCGGGTGGCGTATCGACATCCGTTCGGATGCCGAGCCCGAGGGCGAGGGCGTGGGCGAGATCGCTGACCCCTCCGACGTACCGCCCTCGGCGGGCTGATCGGATCGCACCCATGCCCGAACACGATATGGTGGGTGGAGACGGTCCCGAGCGCCCCGTGCGTACGTGCGTCGGGTGCCGCACCCGTGCCGCGAAGGCAGATCTGGTGCGGCTCGTCAACGACCACGGTCGCGTCACGCCCGACATCCGGGGAGGACTGCCCGGGCGCGGCGCTCACCTGCATCGGGACCGGCGCTGTCTGGAACTGGCGCAACGCCGTCGAGCCTGGTCGCGGGCCTTCCGCACCGGGGTCCCCCGGGGAGTCGGCGCGTGGGACGACTCACGCGTGGCGGCTCTCTTCGGCCCGGACCCGTAGACTCACCGGATCACGAATCCGGTTAGGGTTGGAATGTCTGGGCCGGTCTCAGGGTTGTCATGACCGAGGCCGGCGAAACGGTGCTGCGTGGGCATGCAGAACCGGCCCATTGTTGTGTAGCGATGAGGAAGCAGGTCGAGATTGCGATGAGCGCCTGATGAGTACGCAGCGATGAGTAGTAACTCAAGCTAACGACGGTCCGGTACGTGCCCAGCCCCGGACCGAAGCTGAAGGAGAGTAGTGGCGAAGGTCCGGGTATACGAACTCGCCAAGGAGTTCGGCGTAGAGAGCAAGGTCGTCCTGGCCAAGCTCAATGACATGGGCGAATTCGTCCGTTCGGCATCCTCCACGATAGAGGCTCCGGTCGTACGACGCCTGAAGGAAGCCTTCAACGAATCCGGTAACGGCGGCGGCAACGGCGACAGCGATGCCGAAGCCAAGAAGAAGCCTGCCCCGAAGCCGGGTCCCAAGCCCGCTCCGCAGGGTGAGGTGTCCAAGCCTGGCCCGAAGCCGGGTCCCAAGCCCGCTCCGCAGGGTGAGGCGCCCAAGCCTGGCCCGAAGCCGGGTCCCAAGCCCGCTCCGCAGGGTGAGGCGTCCAAGCCTGCCCCGAAGCCGGGTCCCAAGCCCGCTCCGCAGGGTGAGGCGCCCAAGCCCGGTCCGAAGCCGGGTCCCAAGCCTGCATCGCAGGGTGAGGCTCCCAAGCCCGGTCCGAAGCCGGGCCCGCAGGGCGGCCGTCCCCAGAGCGGTGAGCAGCGCGGCCGCGGCCCGAAGCCGGGCCCGCGCCCGAGCGGTCCCCGTCCGGGCAACAACCCGTTCGCGTCCAACGCCACCGGCATGGGCACCAACAAGCCTGCCCCGAAGCCGGGCCCGCGCTCCGGCGGTGCCCCGAAGCCGGGCCCGCAGGGCGGCGGCGAACGCGCCCCGCGTCCCGGTGGCGGCGCCCCGAAGCCGGGTCCGCGTCCCGGGCCCCGTCCCGGTCCGCCCGCCGGCGGCTCCGGCGGCTCCGGTGGCTCCGGCGGCTCCGGTGGCTCCGCGCGTCCCGGTGGCGCTCCGAAGCCGGGTCCGCGTCCGGGCGCTCCGCGCCCCAGCCCGATGAACATGCCGGCATCGCGCCCGACCCCGCCCCCGGGCGGTGGCCGCGGTGGCGGTGGCGGCCGCCCGGGTGGCGGTGGCGGCCGCGGTCGTCCCGGTGCACCTGCAGGCCCGCGTCCGGGCGGTGGTCGTCCCGGCGGCTTCGGCGGTCGTCCCGGCGGTCGTGGCCGCGGCGGCGGTACCGCTGGTGCGTTCGGTCGTCCCGGTGGCCGTCCGGGCCGTTCCCGCAAGTCCAAGAAGCAGCGTCGTCAAGAGTTCCACGACTTCCAGGCCCCGTCCTTCGGTGGCGTGAAGATCCCCAGTGGGAACAACCAGACGATCCGTCTGTCGCGCGGCGCCTCTCTCTCGGACTTCGGTGACAAGATCGACGTCAACCCGGCGTCGCTGGTCCAGGTCATGATGCACCTGGGCGAGATGGCCACCGCGACCCAGTCCCTGCCGGACGAGGCCCTCGTCCTGCTCGGTGAAGAGCTCAAGTACAAGGTCGAGGTCGTCAGTCCCGAGGACGAGGACCGCGAGCTCCTGGAGTCCTTCTCCATCGACTTCGGTGAGAACAGGGGCAGTGACGAGGACCTGCGTCCGCGTCCGCCGGTGGTCACCGTCATGGGTCACGTCGACCACGGTAAGACCCGGCTGCTGGACACCATCCGAAAGGCCAACGTCGTCAGCGGCGAGGCCGGCGGGATCACTCAGCACATCGGTGCCTACCAGGTCGCCACGGAGGTCGACGAGGAGGAGCGCAGGCTCACCTTCATCGACACTCCTGGTCACGAGGCGTTCACCGCCATGCGTGCCCGTGGTGCCAAGGCCACCGACATCGCCGTGCTGGTCGTGGCCGCCGACGACGGGGTCAAGCCGCAGACGGCCGAGGCCATCGACCACGCCAAGGCGGCAGAAGTGCCGATCGTGGTCGCGGTCAACAAGATCGACGTCGAGGGTGCCGACCCGCAGAAGGTCCGTGCCCAGATGACCGAGTACGGCCTGGTCGCCGAGGAGTACGGCGGCGACGTGCAGTTCGTCGACATCTCGGCCCTCAAGGGCGATAACATCGACGCCCTGCTGGAGTCGGTCGTGCTGACCTCCGACGCGGCGCTCGACCTCAAGGCGAACCCGGGGATGGAGGCCCAGGGACTGGCCATCGAGGCCTACCTCGACCGCGGCCGGGGTTCCATGGCCACCGTCCTGGTGCAGCGCGGAACGCTCAACGTCGGTGACTCCATCGTCTGCGGCGACGCGCACGGCCGTGTGCGTGCCATGCTCAACGAGCACGGCCAGAACGTGGAGAGCGCAGAGCCGTCCCGCCCGGTGCAGGTCCTGGGTCTGACCAACGTGCCCAGCGCCGGCGACAACTTCCTGGTGGTCAAGGACGACCGGGTCGCGCGGCAGATCGCGCAGCAGCGTGAGGCGCGCGAGCGTTTCGCCCAGCAGGCGCGTTCGGCCCGTCGGGTCACCCTCGACACCTGGCAGGAGCACCTCAAGGAGGGCGAGCGTTCCGAGCTCCTCCTGCTCATCAAGGGTGACACCTCCGGTTCGGTCGAGGCTCTCGAGGAGTCGCTGCTCAAGATCGACGCCGGTGGTGACGAGGTCAGTATCCGCGTCATCGGTCGCGGTGTCGGTGCGATCACGCAGAACGACATCAACCTGGCGACGTCCGCAGATGCGATCATCGTCGGCTTCAACGTTCGGCCCGAGGGCAAGAACAGCGAGCTGGCCGACCGCATGGGTGTGGACATCCGGTACTACTCGATCATCTACCAGGCCATCGACGAGGTCGAGGCCGCCGTCAAGGGTCTCCTCAAGCCCATCTACGAGGAGGTCCAGCTCGGCAGCGCCGAGATCCGCGAGGTCTTCAAGGTGCCGAAGATCGGCAACATCGCCGGTTCGATCGTCCGCAACGGTCTGATCCGCCGCAACGCCAAGGCACGCCTCATCCGCGAGGGTGTCGTCATCTCCGAGAACCTCAACGTGGAATCCCTGCGCAGGTTCAAGGACGACGCCACCGAGGTCCGCGAGGGCTTCGAGTGCGGTATCGGTGTCGGCTACAACGACCTCAGGGTCGAGGACGTCATCGAGACCTACGAGATGAAGGAGAAGCCCCGCGACTGATCGGAGCAGGGTGTACTCCGGGCTCGCGCGGAGCCCGAATCCGTGAGGGGCCCCGGCCGGCACACGGCCGGGGCCCCGCCTTTGACGGTTCACACACACCACGGGTGATCACTTGTACGTTGGGGCGCTGACGCTGGACCTCCTCCTTGGTGACGTCCATTCGCTCAAACAGAAACGTTCGCTGGTCCGCCCGGTCCTGTCCGAACTGCGCCGGAAGTTCTCGGTGTCGGTCTCGGAGGTGGGTGATCAGGACCTGTACCGGCGGGCCAAGATCGGTGTGGCGGTGGTGGCACCGTCGGCCGCCCACACCAGGAACCAGATGGACAGTTGCGAACGCTTCGTCGCGGACCGTCCCGAACTGGAGCTGCTGTCCGCCAGGCAGCGGCTCTTCAACGAAGAGGAAGAAGACGATGGTTGACGCCGCACGCGCGCGCCGGATCGCCGACCGCATCCAGCGCATCGTCGCCGAGATGCTGGACCGGCGCATCAAGGACCCGCGCCTGGGTTTTGTCACCGTGACCGATGCGCGCATCACCGCTGACCTGCGGGATGCCACGGTGTACTACACGGTGTTCGGCAGTACCGAGGAGCAGGCCGCCTCCGCCGCTGCCATGGAGAGCGCCAAGGGCGTGATCCGCAGTGAGGTGGGCCGCCAGACCGGGATCCGCCACACCCCTTCCCTGACCTTCGTCGTCGACGAGGTGCAGGAGAATGCCCAGCACATCGAGCAGCTGCTGGCCCAGGCACGCCGCGAGGACGAGGAGAAGGCCGAGCGGGCCGCCGGGGCCACCCCGGTGGGCGAGGCAGACCCGTACAAGGCCCCCCGCGAGCCCGAGGACGAGTAGAACCGGCGGCGGCCCCGTGCCGCCGCCCCTTCTTCGATGAGGAGCACCATGGCCGACAGCGGTGTCGTGGTCGTCGACAAGCCCGCCGACTGGACCTCGCACGACGTGGTCGCCCGCACCCGCCGCCTGGCGCGCACGCGCCGGGTCGGACACGCGGGGACGCTGGACCCGATGGCGACCGGGGTACTGGTGCTGGGGATCGAGAAGGGCACCAAGCTCCTCGGACACCTGACCCTCACCGAGAAGACCTATGAGGGGACCTTCCGCCTGGGGCTGGCCACCAACACCGACGACGCCGAGGGCGAGGCCGGGGAACGCCGCGACGCCTCAGCCGTGACCGAGGATGCTGTGCGGGCTGCCGCCGCCGACCTGACCGGGACCATCCAGCAGGTCCCACCGCAGGTCAGCGCGATCAAGGTGGACGGGAAGCGGGCCTACAAGTCCGCCCGTGAGGGCAAGGAGGCCGCCCTGAAGGCCCGTGAGACCACCGTGTCGGAGTTCGAGATCACCGGGGTGCGCCGTGTCGATGACCCCGGCGGCGTCTTCGTCGACGTCGATGCTGTGGTGACCTGCTCCAGCGGCACATACATCCGCTCCCTGGCCCGCGACATGGGCGAGGCCCTGGGGGTGGGCGGGCACCTGAGCGCCCTGCGCCGTACACGTGTGGGCCCCTACGACCTGTCGCAGGCACGTACCCTCGACGAACTCGCCGAGGAGTTCACGCAGCTGCCCCTGGCCCGGTCCGTGGCCGCCGCGTTCCCCGTGCGGACCATGGACGAGGGCGAGACAGCGCGGATCCGGCACGGGAACCGGATCGGCCCCAGCTCGCTCGGCGACGGCCCGATCGGGTTGTTCGCCCCCGACGGCACCGTGGTCGCCCTGGGGGAGAACCGCCCGGGGCACATGAAACCCGTCGTGGTCTTCGACCCGGCGTGATCAGAGCTTGACCACACCCGCTCCTCCCGCACAGAGCGTTTTGAGGCCGTCGGGGTCGGAGGTCAGTACGACCGTCGGTCCGTCCGCGGCGAGAGCGGTGGCACACAGGATCGCGTCGATCGCGTGTCGGTGCCCGTGTAGCCGGTTCCGGGCGAGGAGCGCGCTCGCCGAGCGTGCGATCTCTTCGGTCACCGGTGAGACGACGATACGCGGGAGCGTCCACTCCAGTGCTGGGTGGTTGATCTTCGGGTGTATGACTTCCACGAGGGTGGCCGCGCTGGTCAGCACTGTGATGTCGCCTGAAAGCGCTGTGGAGAGCCAGTCTGTGACCGTGCGTTCGCGCCGTACCGCTCGGGAAAGGCCCTCACTGTCCAGGACGATGGTCCTGACCAGAGGCTCGGGGGTAGGGCTCACGCTGCATCCTCTTGTCCCGTGCTCCGATGTTTGTTCGTCTTCGACGGGGTGACGCCCTGTTCCTCCAACGCCCGGCGCATCTCATCGCGGACCTCGCTCTTACGGCCGTCGTTGACCTGCCCGTTCTCGGCCTCGAGGACCTCCACGAGTTCGGCCAGCCGATCATGCTGCAATTGCCGTCTCACAGCCTGGGTCACATAGGCCGAAAGCCCCGCGCCCCCGCTCTGTGTGCGCGCGTCCTCGGCGAGGTTCTCGGGCAGGGTCACGGAATATTTCTTGGTGGTGTCAACCATGCTACTTATGCTACTGAGTATGCCACCTTCTGGCCATCCCTTGCGGACATGTGTGCAGGGCGGGGATGCGGGCGTGGCACGCTTGGGGGACGACCTTCACGCAAAAGAGCAAGGGGACCGAACGTGCGCCGATGGGACGGGCTGGAGAGTATCCCCTCCGGGTGGGAACGCTCGGTGGTGGCCGTGGGTGTCTTCGACGGGGTACACCACGGGCACCGCGCCATCGTCGGGGCCGCGGCCGAACTCGGGCGCGGACTCGGTGTGCCCGTGGTCGCGGTGACCTTCGAGCCGCACCCGCAGGCCGTCCTGCACGGCACGGGGCCGTCCGTGCTCACCCCGGTGGACCGGCGTGTGGAACTGCTCGGCCGGAGCGGGGCCGACGCCGTGGTGGTCCTGCCCTTCACCGAGGAGCTGGCCGCACTCCCCCCTGAGGAGTTCGCCCGGCGCGTGCTCGTGGACCACCTGCACGCGGCGGCCGTCGTCGTGGGCGAGGACTTCCGGTTCGGCCACCGTGCCGCGGGCACCGTCGCCCTGCTCCACGCGCTGGGTGGGGAACACGGCTTCACCGCCCGCGGGGTGCCCCTGCTCTCCGACGACGGGGGCCCGGTCACCTCCACACGTGTGCGCGGGCTCCTGGCCGAGGGCGACGTGGCCGGCGCCGCCGAACTCCTGGGCCGTCCCCACCGGGTCGAGGGCCAGGTCGTGCACGGGGCCGCGCGCGGGCGCGAGCTGCTCGGGTTCCCCACCGCGAACATGGACCTGGCGCCCGGCTCCGCCGTCCCCGGCGACGGGGTCTACGCCGGATGGATGAGCCGTCCGGACGCCGCTCCGGGGGAGGAGTCCCGGTGGCCCGCCGCGATCTCGGTCGGTACGAACCCGACCTTCGACGGAGCCGAACGCACCGTCGAGGCCTACGCGCTCGACCGTGACGACCTGGATCTCTACGGCCTGCCCATGGCTGTCGAATTCACCGTGCACATCCGTGGCCAGGAGCGTTTCGACTCCGTGGACGAGCTCGTCCGGGCCATGAACCGCGACGTCGACCGTTGCCGGAAGGTTCTCGCCGAGGGGTGAGGCCCGTCGCACCAGTGCACTGGGCGCGAGCACTGCCCCCGCTGCGGTAAGGTCGAGACGTTCACGTGTGCCCCCATGGCGTGCTCCGCCGGGGAGCGGATCAACCGGACCGATCGGCGCCGGGCCGCACGCACACGCGACGGTGACTGTTCGTACGCGCGGTCGCCGTGTCCGGATCCGGGGCTCTGGCCCCGGAGTCTTCCCGCGTACCGAATCACGAGAAGGAGCGACGTGTCGATCGACGCCGCCACCAAGCAGCAGATCATCAAGGAGTACGGCATCACCGAAGGTGACACCGGCTCCCCCGAGGTCCAGATCGCGGTGATGACTCACCGGATCACCCAGCTCACCGAGCACCTCAAGACCCACAAGCAGGATCACCACAGCCGCCGTGGCCTGCTCCTCATGGTCGGCCGCCGCAAACGTCTGCTCAAGTACGTCGCGGAGCAGGACATCACCCGTTACCGCTCGCTCATCGAGCGCCTGGGCCTGCGCCGGTAGGACGTGACCACCAGGGGTTGGGATCAGAACCGGCCCCTGGTGTGTTGTGGGAGGGAGTGGCCGTGGCCACTCCCTCTTTGTTAGTAAGGTGTTGCAAGACCCACCACGGTGGGTCGCGTCGACCCGCACACGACGCTGAACACGCCCGTGATCTGCTTCCTCGGCCGCAGAGTCGAGGCCGGTCCTCGGTAGTGGTCCCCGGCGCAGGACGCCGAGGACTTCGATCGATGACCGGTCGTCATCAACTCCGGGGCACGGACACGGGCACCGACCCGAGATGTCGGCGGGCACCATGCCCGTCCGGCACGAAACGTGTAGTAGGAGGTCGCCCATGGAGGGCGTTTACTCAACCGAAGCCGTGATCGACAACGGCAGCTTCGGTACCCGCACCATCCGCTTCGAGACCGGGCGCCTGGCCCGCCAGGCCGCCGGTTCGGCCACGGTCTACCTGGACGACGACACCGTCGTCCTGTCGGCCACGACCGCTTCGAAGCGCCCCAAGGACAACCTCGACTTCTTCCCCCTGACGGTGGACGTCGAGGAGCGCATGTACGCCGCGGGCCGCATCCCCGGCTCCTTCTTCCGGCGTGAGGGCCGGCCCTCCGAGGACGCCGTCCTCACCTGCCGCCTCATCGACCGGCCGCTGCGCCCCTCCTTCAAGAAGGGACTGCGCAACGAGATCCAGGTCGTGGAGACGGTCCTGGCCCTGCACCCCGAGCACCTCTACGACGTCGTGGCCATCAACGCCGCCTCGATGTCGACGCAGCTCTCCGGGATCCCCTTCTCCGGACCGATCGGCGGCGTGCGCGTCGCCCTCGTCGACGGGCAGTGGGTGGGTTTCCCGACCCACACCGAGCTGCAGAACGCCACCTTCGACATGGTCGTGGCCGGCCGGGTGCTCGAGGACGGCGACGTCGCCATCATGATGGTCGAGGCCGAGTCCACCCCGCAGACCCTGCAGCTGGTCTCCGACGGCGCGGTGGGCCCCAACGAGCAGACCATCGGAGAGGGCCTGGAAGCCGCCAAGCCCTTCATCAAGGTCCTGTGCAAGGCCCAGGCCGCGGTGGCCGAGCAGGCCGCCCGGGAGACCGACGAGTTCCCGATCTTCCTGGACCACGAGGACGACGTGTACGAGGCCGTGGAGGCCTCCGTCCGCGAGGACCTGTCCAAGGCGCTCACCATCGCCGACAAGCAGGAGCGCGAGAACCAGCTCGACGAGGTCAAGAACGAGGTCGCCGAGCGGCTCGCCGAGCAGTTCGAGGGGCGCGAGAAGGAGATCGGCGCCGCCTTCCGTTCGTTGAGCAAGCAGCTCATGCGCGAGCGCGTGCTGCGCGACCAGGTCCGTATCGACGGCCGCGGCCCCAAGGACATCCGCCAGCTCAGCGCCGAGGTCGGCGTGCTGCCGCGGGTGCACGGCTCCTCCCTCTTCGAGCGGGGTGAGACCCAGATCATGGGTGTCACCACCCTGAACATGCTGCGCATGGAGCAGACGGTTGACACGCTCAACCCGGACAAGACCAAGCGCTACATGCACAACTACAACTTCCCGCCCTACTCCACCGGTGAGACCGGCCGGGTGGGATCGCCCAAGCGGCGCGAGATCGGGCACGGCGCCCTCGCCGAGCGCGCCCTGCTGCCGGTCCTGCCCTCGCGCGAGGAGTTCCCCTACGCGATCCGCCAGGTCTCCGAGGCGCTGGGCTCCAACGGCTCCACGTCGATGGGCTCGGTCTGCGCCTCCACCATGTCCCTGATGGCGGCCGGCGTGCCGCTGAAGGAGATGGTCTCGGGCATCGCGATGGGCCTGATCAGCGAGGGCGACCAGTTCGTCACGCTGACCGACATCCTCGGCGCCGAGGACGCCTTCGGCGACATGGACTTCAAGGTCGCCGGTACCCGCGAGCTCATCACCGCACTGCAGCTGGACACCAAGCTCGACGGCATCCCCGCCGAGCAGCTGAGCCTGGCCCTGCAGCAGGCCCGTGGCGCCCGCCTGGCCATCCTCGACGTCATGCAGGAGGCCATCGAGCGTCCGGCCGAGATGAGCCCGCACGCCCCGCGCATCCTGACCGTCCAGGTCCCGACCGAGAAGATCGGCGAGGTCATCGGCCCCAAGGGCAAGATGATCAACTCGATCCAGGACGACACCGGCGCCGACATCACCATCGAGGACGACGGCACGATCTACATCGGTGCCACCGACGGCCCCTCCGCCGAGGCCGCACGGGACACCATCAACCAGATCGCCAACCCGACGATGCCCGAGGTCGGCGACCGTTACCTGGGCACGGTCGTCAAGACGACCACGTTCGGTGCGTTCGTCTCGCTGCTGCCCGGCAAGGACGGTCTGCTGCACATCTCGCAGATCCGTAAGCTGCACGGCGGCCAGCGCATCGAGAACCTCGACGACGTCATCGGCATCGGCGAGAAGATCCAGGTCGAGATCCGTGAGATCGACGACCGCGGCAAGCTGTCGCTGGTCCCGGTCGAGGTCGTGGAGTCCGAGGCCGTCAAGGCCGACGACGGTCCCGCCGACAACGGCAAGGGCGAGGACAGCAGCAAGGACGAGACCAAGGACAACGGCAAGGACGAGGCCGCCCCGCGCCGCCGTCGCCGCCGCAGCGCGAGCCGCTCCGAGAACACCTGATCGGACGGCACGACGCCACGGGGGCGGCCGTATCCTGCACGGGTACGGCCGCCCCCGACACGTGTTTTCGACGGTCCTGTGGTCCGACGGGGCCACGCCACGGGCCACCGGGCCACACGGGTCCCGGAGGACCCCGCACGATTCCCCCGCGAGACGAAGAAGAGGTTTCATGAGCTCTGTGCCCATCGCAGCCGAACAGGAGCCGGGTTCGACCGTGACCCTGATGGAGCCCACGGGCGGCTCCGGACTGGTCCGGCGGACCGTGCTGCCCGGCGGCCTGCGTGTGCTCTCCGAGAGCGTGCCCGGCGTCCGGTCGGCGGCGTTCGGGATCTCGGCGACCACGGGCTCGCGTGACGAGGACGCCGCACACGCGGGTTCGGCGCACTTCCTGGAGCACCTGCTCTTCAAGGGCACCCCGCGGCGCTCCCCGCTCGACATCGCTGCCGAGCTCGACAGTGTGGGCGCCGACCACAACGCCTACACCACCAAGGAGCACACCTGCTACTACGCGAAGGTACTCGACCGCGACCTGCCCCTGGCCGTCGACGTCATCGGTGACATGGTCGCCAACTCCACCCTCGACCCGGAGGAGGTGGAGACCGAGCGCGGGGTGATCCTCGAGGAGATCGCCATGTACGAGGACGAGCCCGCCGACCTGGTCGACGACGTCTTCGCCGAGAAGTTCTACGGCACCTCCCCGTTGGCCCGTCCGATCCTCGGCACCATCGACACCATCCGGGCCCTGCCGCGCGAACGCATCATGGAGCAGTACCGGGACGCCTACGTGCCCGGCGAGCTCGTCGTCACCGCCGCCGGCAGCCTGGACCACGCCGAACTCGTCGAGCGGGTACGGGAGATGTTCGCCGACCGGCTCGCCGCCGCCGGGGACGCCCGGCCCTCCCGCCCGCGCCCGTCCGAACCCTCCGTCCCCGTGCACGGGGGGACCGTCCTGCGTTCCCGTGACACGGAGCAGGCGCACCTGTTGATGGGGATGGAGGGGATGACCCGGCTCGACCCGCGCTGGTACGCCCTGAGGCTTCTCAGCGCCGCACTGGGCGGCGGAATGTCCTCGAGGCTGTTCCAGGAAGTGCGGGAGAAGCGTGGTCTGGCCTACGCGGTCCAGGCCTTCCACATGTCCTACGCCGACACCGGGTCGTTCCAGATCTACGCCGGCTGCCTGCCCGACAAGATCGACGAGGTCATCGGGGTGTGCCGTGAGGAGCTCGGGAAGGTGGCCTCCTCCGGCCTGACCTCCGAGGAGCTCAGCCGTGCCAAGGGCCAGATCCGCGGTGCGATGGTGCTCGGCAGCGAGGGCACCAACGCGCGTATGGGGCGCATCCTCTCGCACGAGCTCAACCAGCCCCGCCACTACTCGGTCGACGAGGACCTGGCCCGTCTGGACTCGGTCACCGAGGCCGACGTCGCCGAGGTCGCCGCCGACCTGCTCAACCGTCCGCGGGCCCTCGCCGTCATCGGCCCCTACGACGAGGGACGTGAGTTCTGACCGGACCGGCACACGAGAACGGTGCCCGGACCGATCCGAGGATCGGTCCGGGCACCGTCGTGTGCGGAGGCCCTCAGAGGCGCTGGCCCCGGGGGCGCCCGCGCTTCTTGATCGTGATCTCCTGCGGGCCGCCGGTGTGGGCTGCACCGTGCACGACGACCTCCAGGAGACCGTCCCCGTAGGCGGCCTCGATGTCGTCCTCCTCGATGCCCTCCGGCAGGCTGATCTCCCGCCGGAACGAGCCCATGAACCGCTCGGAGGTGTAGTACTGCGCGCTCTCGTCCTCCTCGCGGTGCCGCTCACCGCTGATGACCAGGACACCGTTCGCGAGGCTGACCGCGACGTCCTTGTCGTAGGTGCCGGGCAGTTCGCACCGGACGATCAGGTCGGTGCCCTTGGCGAGGATGTCCGTCGCCGGGCTCCAGGCATCGGCGAACCCGCGTTCGCGCTCACCCGCCTGTGTCGTCTCGATCGCGGAGATCGAGTCGGACATCCGGTTCATCTCGGTGATCATGTCCGCCACCCCGTGGAAGGGGTTGCTGAACTTTCTCCGTGCCATTGTTCCCTCCTTTCCTCAGAGGCCGCTGTGCGCCGGTCGTGTGCGGGTTCCGTTCGGAATATCAGTCCCCGACCGACTTACCGCTCAATCGGTCCTCGGCCCGGCTGCGTTTGGGGGCGCCGGGCCGGGATTCGGATCCCAACCCCTTGAACAGGCCCGCGAGCATCAGGATGAGGACGATGGCGAAGGGCAGTCCGGTGGTCACCGATGCTGCCTGGAGCGCGGACAATGCGTCCTCGCCACCCAATGTCAACAGGATGAGTGTGACGGCTCCCAGGGCCACTGCCCAGAACCCGCGCTGGATCCTGGAGGCGTTGCGGGAGCCCCCGTTGGTGAGCATGTCCACCACCAACGAGCCGGAGTCCGCGGAGGTGATGAAGAAGATCGCGACGATGACGATGAGGAAAGCAGCTGCCAAGGTGGCCACCACGCCGCCGATCGGCAGGAGGTCCAGCAGGTGGAAGGCTGCCTCGGCCTCGTCGCCCCCGGCAAAACCACCGCCCTCGAAGAGCTCGTAGTAGAGGCCGGAACCACCGAACACGCCGAACCACAGGATGCCGACGGCGGTGGGCGCGAAGAGCGCACCGATGATGAACTCGCGGATGGTGCGGCCGTAGGAGATGCGGGCCAGGAAGATCCCCACGAAGGGCGCCCAGGAGATCCACCAACCCCAGTAGAAGATGGTCCAGGCCTGTGTCCATTCGGCGGCCAGGGCATCGGATGCGGGGTTCGGGAAGGACAGGCTCCACGGCACCACGTTCGCCAGGTACTCGCCCGCACCGGTGGTCATGGTGCTGATGATCCACAACTTCGGGCCGACCGCGAAGACGAAGACCAGGAAGATGAACGCCAGCCACAGGTTGATCACCGAGAGGCGGCGCAGGCCCTTGTCGATGCCCGAGAGCACGCTGAAGAGCGCAACGGCGGTGATGACGATGATGATGAGCGTCTGCACGGCATTGTTGATCGGGATCCCGAAGACCGAGTTCAGGCCACCGTTGATCTGCAGTGTGCCCAGACCGAGCGAGGTCGCCATGCCGAAGATGGTGCCGAAGACGGCCAGGATGTCGACCAGGTTGCCGGGCCAGCCGAAGGCACGGTCACCGATGAGCGGGTACAGCGCCGAGGCGGGGCGCAGCGGCAGCCCCTTGCGGTAGGCGAAGTATCCGAGGGAGACACCGAGCGCGATGTAGACGGCCCAGGGGTGCAGGCCCCAGTGGAAGAAAGTCAGGGCCACTGATTCGGTGGCCCCCTCGGGTGGGGGCGTTTCGCCCTCGGGAACCACGAGGTCGGCCGAACGGGGGCCGTGCAGGTGCTCGATCGGCTCGGCGACCCCCCAGAACACCAGGCCGATTCCCATGCCGGTGGTGAACAGCATGGCGAACCAGGCAAGTGTGCCGAACGCGGGCCGTGAGTCGTCGGGCCCCAGTCGGATCCTCCCGTAGCGGCTGAACATGAGGAAGATCGCCGTGCCGACGAAGAAGGTCGTGGACAGGACGTAGACCCAGCCGAGCTTCTCGCCCAGCCAGGTCCGGGTGCTCTCAGTGGCCTCCAGCATGGGGTCGGTGAAAACCACGCCCAGGACGATGAAGGCGAGGATCACGATCCCCGAGATGCCGAAGACCGCTGGGTTCGTTTTTTCTCTTATGTAGGTACGCAGGGATGAGATGGTGGCTCCTTCCCAGCCCCGATCGGTGTTGTGGATCCCTTGAACGGGTGGTCTGGTTACGGGCCGGCCTGCTGCCGGCAGAGCTTATGGTCCGCAGGGATGTTAGATCTCCTGCGCTCAGACGTAAAGCGCGAGGTAGAGCGTGGAGTGTTCGGAATTTGTCCGACATGACGCCTGGTCAGTAGCCATTCACCTCCTGAGGTGTCAAGGGGACTCCGTCCCCGAACCCTGGCCGGTCGGCGCCCTGGCCGGCCGGCCAACAGGATCGAGCGGCTGTGCGCTGGAGAAAAGGGTGCACACACCCTCCGCGGAGGCCGTGGAAACGGGCATCCCCTCGCCGCCTCGGCGCGGACTTGGACACTGCCGTGGTTCGCAGCACGCTTTTACGTACGGCGGGTGCGATAGTTCGACTCACGGGGAACCTCCGGGGAAGCACCCGGGTGGCGAGTTTGGGGGTGCTCATCGTGAAGGCCATGGGAAAGAGCCCCGGAGCGTCACGGCCAGTGCACCGCGAGGAGACCCGGGCGGCCGTGGACCGCCTCCTGGGACGCACCCTCGACGAACTCGTCTCGGCGGTGCGCGGCCTGGACGCCGACTGCGCCGCCGACCTGGTCGTCCCGCTGGCCGACTTCGCACGCGGGGGCGGACGACGCATGCGCTCGGTCCTGGCCTGGTGGGGATGGACGGTCGGCGGCGGCGCCGCCGAGGGCCACCTCGGCGGCGCCGCCCTGCGCGCATGCGCGGCACTGGAACTGCTCCACTGTTTCGCGTTGATCCACGACGACATCATGGACCGGGCCGAGCACCGGCGCGGCGCCCCCTCGTGCCACGTGGCCCATGCGCGGGCCCATCGCGACCGCGGCCTCCTCGGGGACCCCGACCGGCACGGGATCTCCATGGCGGTCCTCGCCGGCGACCTGGCCCTGGTGCGGGCCGACGACCTGGTGGCCGAAGCCCTGGAAGAGCTGCCTGGCGCCCGTGAGGCCCGCGGTGTCTGGCGGCAGATGCGCACCGAGATGGTCGTGGGACAGTTCCTCGACCTGAACGCGCAAGCACAGGGCTCGCGGAACGCTGAGGCCGCGCTGCGGATCGACCGGCTCAAGACCGCTTCCTACACCGTCGAACGCCCCCTGCATCTGGGTGCGGCCATGGCGGGAGCCCCCGATGGGACCGTTGCCGCCCTGCGCTCCTACGGAGCTGTCGTGGGTGTGGCCTTCCAACTGCGCGACGACCTGCGCGACGTCTTCGGCACCACCGGCACCACCGGACGGCCCGGCGGTGAGGATCTGCGCGAGGGCAAGACCACCCTGCTCCTGGCGATGGGGACCGAACTCGCCGAACGCCAGGGTGACCGCCGTGCCATCGAGACCCTGCGGGCGGTCGGTCACGAGGGTGCCCCGGTCGCAGAGGCCGCCCGTGCCCTGGAACGGGTGGGCGCACGCGAACACGTGGAGCACAGATGCGCCGAGCTCGCCGGATCCGGGATCGCACACCTGGACCGCATCGGCCTGCCACCGGCCGTCCGGGCGGGACTGGACGAGTTCGCCCGTGCAGCGGGAACGCCGTGAACTGCGGACGCCCCGCCACGGGGACGGCCGGCCGCCGCGCACGGGTCGCCGTGGTGGGTGCGGGGCTGTCCGGCCTGGCCTGCGCGCTCCACCTGTCCGGAGCCGGCTACGAGGTCGACGTGGTCGAACGCCAGGACCATCCCGGAGGCAGGGCCGGGCGCTTGGACATGGACGGCTTCCGTGTGGACACCGGACCGACGGTCCTCACCATGCCCGAACTGCTGGACGAGGCCTTCCGGGCGGTCGGGGACTCGGTGCACGACAGGCTGGAACTGATCCCGTTGCACCCCGCCTACCGGGCTTTCTACGCCGACGGCTCATCGATCGACGTCCACACCGACCGCACACGGATGGCTGCCGAGGTGGCCCGGACCTCAGGGGTCGAGGAAGCCGTCGGTTACCTGCGTCTGAGGGACCGGCTGACCCGGCTGTACGGCATCGAGATGCGCTCGTTCATCGACGCCCAGTTCGATTCACCGCTGGACCTGCTGGGCCCCGACCTGGTGCGCCTGGCCGCGATGGGCGGATTCGGCCGATGGGCCCCGGCAGTCGGCCGACATCTGCGGGACGAGCGGCTGCGCCGCCTCTTCTCCTTCCAGGCCCTCTACGCCGGTGTGCCGCCCCAGCGCGCCCTGGCCGCCTACGCCGTGATCGCCTACATGGACACCGTCGCGGGCGTGTACTTCCCCGAGGGCGGGCTCCGGGCCGTCGGAGCAGCCATGGCCTCGGCCGCCGCGGAGGCGGGCGCGCGTGTGCACCTGGGCACGTCCGTGCGGCGGCTGGAGAGGCACGGCGACCGGATCGCCGCGCTGCACACCGACCGCGGCGAACGCCTGCCGTGCGATCACGTCGTCCTCACCAACGACCTGCCCGACGCGTACCGCATGCTGGGCCACCGGCCGCGCCGCCCGGTCCCGCACCGCTACGCACCCTCGGCCGTGGTGCTGCACCTGGGGACCGACCGCACCTGGGACCGACTCGCGCACCACACGATCCTGTTCGGGCACCACTGGGAACGCACCTTCACCGAGATCGTCGACGGCGGAACCACCATGAGCGACCCCTCACTGCTGGTCACCCGGCCGACCCTCACCGATCCCACGCTCGCACCACCCGGACGGCACCTGCACTACGTCCTCGCACCCGCCCCGAACCTGCGTGCCGGACGCATCGACTGGGACCGGGAGGGGCCGCGCTACCGGGACCGCATCGTGGCCACACTCGAGAAGAGGGGACTGGAGGGGCTGGATTCCTCCGTGTGCGCCGAACGGCTGGTCACCCCGGCCGACTGGGAACGTCAGGGCATGGCGTACGGGACACCGTTCTCGCTCGCACACACCTTCGCCCAGACCGGCCCCTTCCGTCCACGCAACACTGTCCGAGGCACGCGCAACGCGGTTCTTGCGGGCTGCGGTACCACACCGGGCGTCGGGCTGCCCACCGTGCTCGTCTCCGGGAAACTCGCGGCACACCGCATCCTCGAACGGTCGGAACGGGGCAGAGGATGAGGGACACAGCGAGGGCCGAGCTCGACGCGGCCGGGATCGGGCCGGGCCCGCTCCGGGACGACTACCTGCTCTGCCGTGGCCTGCACGCGCACCACGGGCGGACCTACTTCACGGCCACACGTGTGCTGCCTCCGGCCCGGCGCCCCTCCGTCCACGTGCTCTACGGGTTCGCTCGCCGGGTGGACGACATCGTCGACGAACCCGGGGCCGGCACGAGCACCGCGGACCAACACGCCCGCCTGGACACGATCGAGGAGGACCTTCGGCGTGCCCTGGAAGGGGAAGAACCACGGGAGGCGGTGCACCGGGCGCTCGCGCACACCGTCGGCCGCCACGCGCTACCGGGCTCGTACTTCCGGGCCTTCATGCGCTCGATGCGTATGGACCTCACCGTCACCGACTACGCCGACCTGGGGCACCTGCGCGAGTACATGTACGGTTCGGCGGCCGTCATCGGCCTGCAGGTCCTCCCGGTCCTGGGAACGGTGGTCCCACGGGAGCAGGCGGCCCCGCACGCGGCGGCCCTCGGCGAGGCCTTCCAACTCACCAACTTCCTCCGGGACGTCGCCGAGGACCTACGGCGGGGCCGGGTCTATCTGCCACAGGACGTGCTGGAGGCGTACGGGGCCGACCGGTCCTTGCTCGAACACTGCGCCCGGACCGGCACCAACGACCGGCGTGTGCGCGCCGTCCTGGCCGAGATGACCGAGGTCAACCACCGGCTCTACGACCTGGCGGAACCGGGTATCGCGATGCTCGACCCGGTAGCCAGGCCGTGTGTCGCCACGGCTTTCCGTCTGTACCGGGCGATCCTGGAGGAGATCCGGATCGCAGAACACGACGTGTGGCGGATCCGCCACGGCGTCTCCGACGCACGCAAGACGGCCGCCGCTGGGCCCGCCCTGGTGCGGGCCCTCTGGGCACGCGCGTTCTCGCGCCCCTGACGTCTCCGCCCCCGGCCCCGCCACCACGCCGACAGGGCCCGCGACCGCTCCGAGGAGCCGCCATGACACTGCCCGACCCGACCCCGCGCCGTTACCCGCTGCGCCGCCTGTCTCCGGAGACCTGGACCGACCAGCGACCGACCTGGCGGGAGGCAGCGCCCGCCCGTATCGGCGCCGCACTCGACCACGCCACCGCGCTGCCCTCGGGCAACTGGTACGTCCTCGCCGCGAGCGAGGAGGTCCGCTCCGACCGTCCCTTCGGCCGCCTCGTGGCGGGCAACGAGGTCGTGGCCTGGCGTACCGCCGACGGCGGCGCCCATGCCGGACCGGGGGCCTGCCCCCATCTGGGGGCCCCGCTGTGCAGGGGTGCGGTCAGCTCCGGGCGGGTGGTGTGCCGCTGGCACGGCCTCTCCCTCGGACCCGAGGGGTTCCCGGGCTGGAGCCCCTACCCCGTGCACGATGACGGGATCCTGCTCTGGGTGCGCCTGGACCACCTGGGCGGTGAGGAACCCCTGGACGCACCCGTGCTCGCCCAACGCCCTCCGGCCGAGCACAGTATCGCCGCGGTCGAGAGCGTGGCAGGAAAGTGCGAACCTCGGGACGTCGTGGCCAACCGCCTCGATCCCTGGCACGGCTCCTGGTTCCACCCCTACAGTTTCGTGGCCCTACGGGTGGAGGAGGTGTCCGGGCAGAGCGTCCCCGACCCCACACGGATGGTCGTCCAGGTCGGATTCAAGGTGATGGGCCGGTGGGGTGTACCCGTCCGGGCCGAGTTCAGCTGCCCGGAGCCGCGTACGGTCGTCATGCGCATCATCGAGGGCGAAGGGTCCGGAAGCGTGGTCGAGACCCATGCCACGCCCCTGGGCACGGACGCCTACGGTGTACCACGCACCGCGGTCGTGGAGGCCACCGTCGCCACCTCCGAACGGACCGGCTTCGCGCTCGCCCGCCGGGCCGCGGGGGCCGTACGCCCCCTGATGCGGATGGCGTCCCGGCGGCTGTGGCGGGACGACCTCGCCTACGCCGAGCGGCGTCACCTGCTCCGGTCGTCCGCGCGCCGGCCGGAACCGGAACCACGCGAGGCCCGCGCCAGGACACGCAAGGGCGCGTGACGGCCGCGGCGGGGCACACTCCACACGGGGTGGCCCCGCTGCCCCCAGCCGCTCAGGAGGGTGTTGGCCGCCAGGATCCCGCTGGTGGCCGCGCGCTCCATGAGTGCCACGGGCAGGTCCACACGTACGTGGTCACCGGCCATGACGAGGCCCGGCTCGGACGTGGTGATCCCGCACCGGCGCCCGTGCCCGCCCGGGGGGAAGAGAGGGCAGTCGGCCCGCAACTCGTGGCGCGCGTCCACGGATCGGGCCCCGTGCAACTCCGGGTAAACGGACACGGCCTGGTGCCAGAGGGAGTCCCGTTCGGTCTGCTCCGAGCACCCCTCCGGCAGGGCGTAGGCATGCAGCTCGACCACCGAGCCGCCCGTGTGCGCGGCCCACTGCGCGGCCTCGTCCTCGTAACGGTCGAGGACACTGATGTTGTCCAGAGTAGGGTGCCCGCCGGTCCCGAGGAAGGCCTGCCGGTGCCGCCGCACGGGACGGTCGAGCCAGTAACGCGAGACGAGGAAGGGCGGGGCGGTGCGTACACCCGCCACCCGTTCGCGCCATGCGGGGTCACCCAGCTCCGGGGAACGTTCCACGAGAGCGGGGAGCGAGGCCGGGTCGGTGGCCAGCACGACACCGTCGAAGGCCTCCTCCCGGAGGTTTCCCCCACGCTCCCACGCCACCGAGTACCCCGGGCCTCCGCGCGGCCCGACCCCGCACACGGACGTTCCCGTGTACACCGCCGCACCCAGCCCCGACAGGTGGGCCTCCCACGGGTCCCACAGGGCCCGGGGGAAGGGCGACCGTGGCACGTCGAAACACAGTCCCTCGGACGAACCGAGGAAGTACAGGTGGAACATCACGGCCATCTCCGCGGCCGAGAGCTGCTCGGGGGCGGAGAAGAAACTCCGGCTGAAGACCTCGAAGGCCAGATGCCGGGCATCCTCGGGGAAACGGATCAGCTCCAAGAGTTCCCGTGCGCTGCGGTGGCCGATCCGCTCGTGCACCTCGGGCAACTGCACGTCCAACAGCTGCAGCGCTGCCGGCACGTTGACGCCGGCCAGCTGCCGAGCCGGGAAGCTCCGGCTCGTGGCGGCCAGGGCGAAGGCGTTCCACGGGGGAGTGGTGGGCAGCCCCGAGAAGCGGTCGGAGTGGCCGGCCCGATGGACCAACGGGTAGTCCTCCAGTTGCACGAACGAGGACAGGCCGGGATCAACACGCCGCAGCAGTGCTCGCAGGTTGTAGTACTGGCGGAAGAAGGCGTGGAACCCACGGCTCATCGTGGCTGTGCTCCCGTCCGCCAAGGTCGTCTCCCAACCGCGCAACCGGCCGCCGAGGCCCGATTCGCGTTCGAGGACCACGACCTCGACACGGCGTTCGGCCAGACAGGTCGCCGCGGCCAGGCCGGCCACACCACCACCCACCACGGCCACCCGCGGTACCCGCGTCGGACGTGGCCCGCTCGGCGCCGGGGCAGGGATCCGGTGCGCCCTCGTGTCCCGCGTCTCGGGCCCGCTCACACCCGTCCTCCCCCCGCCGCTCCGGCCTTCCCCGCGGATCCGGGCGGCCGGCGTCCGGTGAACGTGTGAGTGATGCCGTACTGCCACCCGGGGAGCGGGGCCGACCGCACCATGTCCAGGCCGCTGCGCCGCATACGGTCGAGCAACCCCTCGCGGCCGTCGAACTCCCGCACGCTCCGCCACAAGTACCGGAAGAGGTCCGAACGTCCTGTCAGCGCCCGGCCGGCGGGGATCACCACTCCCCAGCACACCGCGGACCACACCCACCCGGCCGGGACCGAGTCCGCGACGGAGTACTCGTGCAGGACCAGCCGTCCGCCCGGGCGCAGCACGGAACCGACCGCCGACAGGAACGTGTCCGGGTCGGGCACGTTGCGGATCAGGTAGGCAGCAAAGACCGCGTCCGCCGGTCCGCCCAGGTGCTCCTCCACCCATGCCGGGGTGAGGTCCTGCGCCGAGGCGTACCGGAAGCGGACCTCCTCGGGCCACCGCTTGGCCCGCGCCGCTTCGAGCATCCCCTGGGAGGAGTCCACACCCAGAATCCTGGCCCGCGGCGCCGCGTGCAGGAGTGCGGCCGTGGAGGCCCCCGTCCCGCACCCCAGGTCCAGCACCGACAGCCCGCGCCCCGCCTCCGTCAGGGCCAGCCGCCGTGCGGAGACGCGCAGATCGCGGTGGTACCCGGGGTTGGCGGCGACCAGGCGGTCGTATGCGGAAGCGGCGTGGTCGAACTCCTCGGTGACCGTGCCGAGCTTCATGCTGCTCGTACGTTCGGACAAGGACGTCATGATCCTCCCGGGACCTCGCGTCGCACCTGCGCTCCCCGGGCTGCTGCGCCATGCTGGGAGGCATGCCCGACTACGACCTGGTCATCGTCGGTGCGGGGGCTGCGGGCCTCAGCTTGGCCCATCGTGTGAGCGGAATCAACGAACGACGGGCGCGTCCTCTACGCAGCGCACTGGTCGAACCGCCACCGGGCCCCCGTACCCCGCCGCCACGCACATGGTGTTTCTGGGAAACCGACGGCGGCCCCTGGGACCACCTGCTGACCGCCCGGTGGGACGACCTGTCGGTGATCGCCCCGGACGGGACCGAACACCGGTCGTCCGCTGCCCCGTACGTCTACAAGATGCTCCGCTCGACGGACATGCAGGCCCACGTCCGGGACCAGAGCGACCGCGGCCGCGACGATCTCCGGCTCACGGTCGGGTCCGTGTCCGACGGCCCCGACCACGCCACCGTCACGGCCCGGACACCGCAGGGGCGGACGGTGCACCTCACGACGCGCTGGGTCTTCGACTCACGGCCGACCGCGCCGTCGGAGCGCGGGCGCACACGGCTCCTCCAACACTTCCGGGGCTGGTTCGTACGTGCCCGTCCCGGAACCTTCGACCCGGCCTCGGCCGTGCTCATGGACCTGCGCCCGCCCCAGCCGCGGCGCGGGGTCGCCTTCGGGTACGTCCTGCCCCTCTCGGACCGCGAGGCCCTCGTGGAGTACACCGGGTTCGGACGCGAGGCACTGAGCACGCAGGAGTACGAACGCGCCCTCACCGACTACTGCGCCCTCACCGGGTTGGGCGAGGTGGAGGTGCTGGCCTCCGAACAGGGGGCGATCCCCATGACCGACGCCCCGTTCCCGCCCCGGGCCGGGCGCAGGGTCTTCCGTATCGGTACGGCGGGCGGCGCCACGCGTCCCTCCACCGGTTACACCTTCAGCGGGGTGTGCCGCCAGACGGCCGTCGTGGCACGGGCCCTCGAGAACGGGGGAGTGCCGGTCCCGCCAGTGCCGCACCGGCCCCGCCACCTGGCCATGGACGCGGTCATGCTCAGGGCGCTCGACCGCGGACGGGTACGCGGTGACGACTTCTTCGCCCGGCTGTTCGCCGCCAACCGGCTCGCCGACGTCCTGGCCTTCCTCGACGGGGGAGGGCACTTCGGACGCGAGGTGCTCATGGGGCTGTCGACTCCGGTGGCGGCCATGTCGCACACGGTTCTCGAACACACCTGGCACGGCCTCTGCACGAGACTGCGGGTCCTCGCCCGCGACGGTCGCCCTTCCGGCGGGACACCGCGGTGAGGGTGGCCGGCCCCGCCGGGCCGGGGTGTCCACGATGTTGGGGAGACTGCGCGTGGACTCCGGTTTTGTCTTCGCTCCACCGGTCATGACCTCCGGTGTGTACGGGCGCTGACCCGGGCCCCGCAGAGGGAGGCTCCTCTTGCAGGTCCCGCGGGCAACGCCGCGAACGGCGCGGGCAGGGGGCCGGCGCCACACATCCGCGGGGGCACACGGATGAACACTCACGAGCAGGTGCGGGAACGCCCGGTACTGGTCACCGGCGCCACAGGTTACATCGGCGGACGCCTGGTGCCGCAGCTGTTGGAGGCCGGACACCGGGTGCGCTGTCTGGCACGCTCGCCCGACAAACTCCGGGACCTTCCCTGGCGCGACCGGGTGGAGGTCGTCCGGGGCGACGTCATCAGCGGTGACGGCCTTCCCGAGGCGCTCGACGGGGTGGGGACCGCCTACTACCTCGTGCACTCCATGGGCGGCGGCACCGACTTCCGCAGTACCGACCTGCAAGGTGCGCACACCTTCGCCCGAGCCGCCGCCGACGCGGGGGCCGGGCGCATCGTCTACCTGGGCGGGCTGGTCTCGAGCAGGGGCGAACTGTCACCGCACATGGCTTCGCGTGCCGAGGTCGCACGGGTCTTCCTGGAGGGGCCCGTGCCGGCCGTGGTGCTGCGGGCCGCCGTCATCATCGGGTCGGGTTCGGCCTCCTTCGAGATGCTGCGGTACCTGACCGAACGGCTGCCGGCCATGACCACACCACGCTGGGTGCACAGCCGGGTCCAACCCATCGCCGTGCGCGACGTCCTGCGGTTGCTCGTACGCGCCGACGACCTGCCGGAAGGGACCAACGCGACCTTCGACACCGGCGGGCCCGAGGTGCTCACCTACGCCGACATGGTGCGCCGCTACGCCGGTGAGGCCGGTCTGCGGCCTCGGTTGATCCTGCCGGTGCCCGTGCTCTCACCCGGCCTGTCGAGTCTGTGGGTCGGCCTGGTCACCCCGGTGCCGCCGGCTGTGGCGCGCCCCCTCGTGGAGTCACTGCGCCACGACGCGGTCGTGTCCGGGGCCGGACACGAGGAACGGGAGGGAGACCGCACCGGGGCCGACAGGGGCGACCGTGCCCGGGACGACATCGTCGCCGGCGGCCGCATCGGTTTCGACGAAGCCGTCGGCCTCGCTCTGCGCCGCACCGAACAGGCCCAGGTGGACACCCGTTGGTCCTCGGCCACGTGGCCCACCGCACCCTCCGACCCGTTGCCGACCGACCCTGCCTGGACCGGAGGCAGCGAGTACACCGACGAGCGCTCGTGCCCCGTGGCCGCACGACCGGAGGAACTGTGGAGCGTCGTCGAGAGCATCGGCGGCCGCAACGGCTGGTACTCCTGGCCACTGGCCTGGGCCGCCCGCGGCTGGATCGACCTGGCCGTGGGCGGGGTCGGCGCACGACGCGGACGCCGCGACCCCTGGCGTCTGCGCGTGGGCGACTCCGTGGACTTCTGGCGTGTCGAGGAGATCGTGCCCGGCGAGCTCCTGCGGCTCCGCGCCGAGATGCGCCTGCCCGGGCGGGCCTGGCTCGAGCTGTGGGCGGACCCCGCGCCCGGGGCCGAGGGTGAAGAACCTCGCACGTCGGTCTACCGACAGCGCGCGCTCTTCCGTCCCAAGGGGCTCGCGGGGCACTTGTACTGGGCCTTCGTCACTCCTTTCCACGGGATCGTCTTCGGATCCATGGTGCGTCGGATCGCAGCACGGGCCGAACACGAACGCCGCGAGCGCCTCCGGGCCCGGGCAGCGAACAGGAAACGGACAGAACCTCGGCGCCGACTCTGATATTTTCTCGAAAAGCAAGATATTTGTTTTCCGAGGAAAGGGCGAGCGGTGCGCTCCAGAACATGGATCGGGACTGCCCTCCTGATCGTCCTCGTGTGGGTGGCCGGCGCCGGCCCCCTCGGTGCCTTCCTGGGCAAACTCGGCGAGGTCCAGACCAACGACCCGTCGGCCTTCCTTCCCGTGGACTCCGAGTCCACGGAGGTCGACGAGGCCGCCGCAGGGTTCGAGCAGGAGGAGACCACCCCCGCGCTCGTCGCGTTCTCCGCCGACAGTGAACTCACCGGCACCGACCTGGCCGACATCGGGTCCCTCGGCGACGAACTCACCGACTCCTCCTGGACCGGTGGACCGGTCGCCGGCCCCCTGCCCGGGACCGAGGACCCCTCCGTGGCACAACTGGTCGTACCCCTGGACAACGCTCTGGACGAGCAAGAGACCGTCGAGGAACTGCGTTCCTGGCTGGGCAACAACACCCCGGACGGGCTGGAAGCCGAAGTGACCGGACCCGCCGGTTTCGCCGCCGACCTCGTCGCGGCCTTCGGCGGCATCGACACCACGCTCCTGCTCGTGGCGGTGGGCGCCGTTCTCGTCATCCTCATCGCCGTCTACCGGTCACCGGTCCTGCCGCTCCTGGTGATCCTGACCTCCCTGCTCGCGCTCGGGCTGTCCGGTGCCCTCGTCTACTTCGCCGCGTCCCAGGACTGGGTCAGCCTCAACGGGCAGAGCCAAGGCATCCTGTTCATCCTCGTGGTGGGCGCCTGTACCGACTACGCCCTGCTGCTGGTGGCCCGCTACCGGGAAGAACTCTCCGCGGGCCGGCCCGTGCCGAACGCCGTCCTGGCGTCTGTGCGCGGTGGCCTCGGCCCGGTCATGGCCTCCGGCGGAACCGTGATCCTCGGTGTGCTGTGCCTGCTGGCCGCGGAGCTGACCTCCACCCGCAGTCTCGGCCCGGTCGTGGCGATCGGTGTCGCGGCCGCCCTGCTGGCCGCTCTGACCTTCCTGCCGGCCGTGCTCGCCGTGTTCGGACGCGTCGCCTTCTGGCCGTTCCCGCCCCGGCCCGCACCCGAGTCCGAGAGGACCGCCGGCCGGAGCCTGACCGCGGACCACCCCCTGTGGAGCCGCATCAGCGCCTTCGTCTCCCGCCGCCCCCGCACCACCTGGCTGGCCACCACCGTCCTGCTGGCCGCGGCGGCGGTCTTCGCTCCCCAGTTCAGCGCCGAGGGAACCGGCCAGGACGAGGTCTTCCGTACCGAGGTCGAGTCGGTCAGCGGTCAGGCGACCCTCGACCGCGGTTTCGGGGACGACGCCTCCTCCTCGCCGGCGCTCGTGCTCGCCGACGCCGGCCACGTCGACGATGTGGTCTCCGCGGCCGTGTCCACCCCCGGTGTGGACACGGCCGAACCCGTTGTGGAGGAAGGCGGATCCGGACCCCTGGTGGTGGAGGGCCGGGTCCTGGTCGAGGCCGGCCTGCAAGCGCCCGCCGAGTCCTCCGAGGCCGTGGACACCGTTCGCGGCCTGCGTGCCGAGGTCCGCAACGTCGACGGCGCCGACGCGCTGGTCGGCGGCATCAGCGCCACCGACCTGGACACCCTGGAGACCGCCCAGCGCGACTTCACCGTCGTGGTCCCGCTGGTGCTGTTCACCGTCTTCCTCGTGCTGATCCCGCTGCTGCGGTCATTGGTCGCCCCTCTGCTGCTCATGGCCGCGAACGTGCTGTCCTTCGCCACGGCTCTGGGCGTGGGAACGCTCGTGTTCGACCACGTACTGGAACTTCCCGGGGCCGACCCCGTGGTGCCGCTGTTCGCCTTCGTCTTCCTGGTGGCCCTCGGCATCGATTACAGCATCTTCCTCATGTCCCGGGCCCGGGAGGAGACCCTGGTCCACGGACACCGCGAAGGTGTGTTGCGAGCGCTCACGGTCACCGGCGGGGTCATCACCTCGGCCGGGGTGGTGCTGGCGGCCACGTTCGCGGCACTGGCCGTGATCCCGCTGCTGTTCCTCCTCCAGCTCGCCTTCCTCGTGGCCTTCGGCGTGCTGGTGGACGCACTCCTGGTGCGCACCCTGTTGGTCCCGGCCCTGTCACTGGACGTGGGACCGCGCATGTGGTGGCCGGGACGGTCCGGACGGCCCCGGCATCACAGCGGATCGCCCGGCAACGCCTCGTAGGCAGCAGCGATCTTGCGGACCAGCCCCGACTGCGGCAACTGCGCCCCGTCCACCGACGCCACCGCCCGCACACCCGTGGTGGCGTTGGTGACGAAGGCGCCCGCCATCCGGGTACTCACCGCGGTCGCGATCGGCCGGGTCCGCACCGGCACCCCCAGGGAATCGGCCGCATGCTCCACCAACCGGGCCGTGACCCCGGGCAGGGCCGGGGCCTGCGGCCACACCACACCCTCGCCGTCCAGGAAACCGATGTTCCACGTCGGGCCCTCCGAGACCCGGCCGTCCACCCCGGAGAACAAGGCGTCGTCGAACCCGTCCATCTGCGCCGACCGCCGCTGGCGCAACGATCCGAACAGCGCCGTGCTCTTCACCTGGGGGGTGTCTCGCGAGTACAGGCGCGTACCCAGACGCACCGGCGGCGGGGGCACGGTCGGGTCCGGGGCCGGACGGGTCGTGACCAGGATCTGCGGGAGCGGCCGCGAACCCGGGCGCCCCAGGTCCAACTGCGGGTCGAACACGGTGATGCGCACGACCGAGGGCGCCGTGCGCTCACGCGCCGCCCGGCGGGCCAGCTCGCGCACGCGCGGCAGGTCCAGGTCCGTGCCGAACAACGCGTGGCAGTCCCGGTGCAACCTGTCCAAGTGCCATTGCAGTCCCCGGACCCGGAGGCGGTCGACGAGCATGGTCGTGAAGTGTCCGTAGCCGTACAGGGCCAGACTCGCGAGTTCCCCTGTGCTGACGGGGCGTCCGTTCAGTTCCATCGCCGAGCCATGATGTCACCTCGGCGCCTGCGCCGGAGCGGGTCCCACCCACACACGGCCTGTACCGGCCACCGAGGAGGGGCGTTGCGCTCCGGGACGGAGCGGTCCGCGACGAACACCCTTACCGGGGACCGCGCTTCCGGGCCCGCACGGGCCCACGGAGCCCGCACGGCCCCGCGCACACGGTGAGGCGGCGGGGGTGGTTGAGAACCGGCCCCGCCCGTTCCTTACCCTGGTGCCCTCGGACACGGAAACGGAAAAGCCCCGCCCACCCGGGCCGGAGACCGAGGAGCACGATGCCGCGAATCGACCTCAACGCCGATCTGGGGGAAGGGTTCGGACGCTGGGAACTGGGTGACGACCGAACCCTGCTCACCATGGTGACCAGCGCAAACGTCGCCTGCGGGTTCCACGCCGGTGACCCCACCGTGCTGCGCGGTGCCACCGCGGGCGCCGCCGAACACGGGGTGGCCGTCGGAGCCCAGGTCGGCTACCGTGACCTGGCCGGGTTCGGCCGCCGCTTCATCGACGTGTCCCCGAACGAACTCACCGACGAGATCGTCTACCAGCTCGGTGCCCTGAGCGCGTTCACGCATCTGGCCGGGGACCGGGTCCGCTACCTCAAACCGCACGGAGCCCTCTACAACGCGATCGTGCACCACACCGGACAGGCGCGCGCCGTCGTCGAGGCCGTGCGTTCCTACGACCCCGAACTGCCTGTGCTCGGGCTGCCCGGATCGGAGTTCCTGCGGCTGGCCGAGGACGCCGGCCTGCGTGTGTTCCGGGAGGCCTTCGCCGACCGTGCCTACACCCCCGAGGGCACCCTCGTCCCACGCCGTGAGGAGGGCGCGCTCCTGCACGAACCCGCCGAGATCGCCGACCGGTGCCTGCGCATCGCCCACGGGGAGACCGTGCACGCCGTCGACGGCACCGAACTGCGCCTGGACGCCGATTCCCTGTGCGTGCACGGCGACACCCCCGGAGCCGTCGAGGTCGCCCGTACCGTCGCCGCACGTCTGAGCGAGGAGGGCGTACAACTGCGCGCCTTCACCCGGACGGACCAGCGATGAGCGCGACCGACCGCTTCCACCCCCGGATCCTGCCGTGCGCCGACCGTGGACTCCTGCTCGAGGTCGCCGATCTGGACGAGGTCCTTGCGCTCCACGCCGCTCTGACCGCCCACACCCCGCCCGGGGTGACCGACGTCGTGCCCGCCGCCCGCACCGTGCTGCTGCGCCTGGCCCCCGACGCCGACCCCGGCCGGGTCACCGCTGCCCTCGACGGGCTGCGGCGCCCCTCCGCCGCCGGGACGGCCAGCGGCGAGACCCTGACCGTCCCGGTGCACTACGACGGTGAGGACCTCGACGACATCGCCGCACTCACCGGGCTCGGCGCCCGCGAGGTCGTGGACGCACACACCGCGGCGGTGTGGACCGTCGCCTTCTGCGGCTTCTCCCCGGGGTTCGGCTACCTGGTCGGCGGCGACCCCCGGCTCCACGTGCCCCGGCGACGTGAACCCCGCACCCGGGTACCCGGCGGCGCCGTCGCCCTCGCCGGGGAGTTCACCGGCGTCTATCCCCGTGTCTCACCCGGCGGATGGCAGCTCCTGGGCCGCACCGACCTGCGCACGTGGGACCCCGACCGCGATCCGCCGGGCCTGCTGCGGCCCGGGGTACGGGTCCGGTTCGAGGAGGCTCCGTGAGCACGCTCGAGGTACTGGCCACAGGGCCCCTGGCCACGGTCCAGGACCGCGGCCGCAGCGGTCGTGCCGCCCTCGGGGTGAGCCCTTCCGGCGCCGCCGACGCCGATTCCCACGCTCTCGCCAACCGGCTCGTGGCCAACCCGCCCGATGCCGCCACTTTCGAGTCCACCCTGGGCGGGCTGCACCTGCGCGCCCACGGCGCGGTCACCCTGGCCGTCACCGGGGCTCCCGCGCCCCTCCGGACGGACGGGCGCACCGTCGCCCCCAACTGCGTCCTGCGTCTGCCCGACGGTGCCGAACTCGCCCTGGGCACCCCGGACCGGGGACTGCGCACCTACGTGGCCGTGCGCGGAGGGCTCGACGTCCCGCCCGTCCTCGGGTCGCGCAGCACCGACGTGCTCTCGGGACTGGGGCCCGGAACCCTCGCCCCCGGGGCCCGGCTGCCGGTCGGCCCCGCACCCGAAGGGTGGCCCTGCACCGACCAGGCCCCCGTCGGCGAGATCGGCGCATCCGACGTGGTGTTGCGTGCCGTGCCCGGTCCACGCGCGGACTGGTTCACCGACGCCGCACTCGAGGCCCTGTTCACCGGCGGCTTCGAGGTCACCCCGCGCAGTGACCGGGTAGGCGCGCGCCTGTCCGGTCCGGTCCTGGAGCGGGTGGGTGAGGGGGAACTGCCCAGCGAGGGCATGGTCGCCGGTGCCCTGCAGGTACCGCCGGGGGGAGAGCCCGTGCTGTTCCTCGCGGACCACCCCGCCACCGGCGGATACCCCGTCATCGCCGTGGTCCCCGCCGCTGACCTTCCCGCGGCGGCCCAGGCGCGGCCCGGAACGCGGGTGCGGTTCCGCCCCGCGTAGAAGCACATGCGGCCACAGAATTCCGAATGTCCGTACCGTGTCCGCGCCCACTGTGGGAAGCTGGGCCGAAACCCACGGACACGGGGGAGAGGATGGTCGGCGGCCGGAACCGCTGCTCGCGCCGCGACCCGGGCCCGCCCCCGGTACCACGGCCCGTGCGGTCACTCTGCAGCCGGAGAGGCGATCCACCCCTGAGGCAGAATGGCCGGACAGCCACAAGAAGGAAGGCCTGCGTCGTGAGCCCCCACCCTCCGACCCCAGCAGGGCTCTGGCCCGTCCCGGACCCCGTCCCCGAACCCATCCGGGTCCTGGTCGTCGACGACCACGCCCTGTTCCGCCGCGGGCTGGTCTCCGTCCTGGGCGACGAGAAGGACATCGACGTCGTCGGAGAGGCCGGCGACGGCCAGGAGGCGGTCCGCCTGGCCGGAGAGCTGCACCCCGACGTCGTGCTCATGGACGTCATGATGCCGCACTCCTCGGGCATCGACGCCTGCCAGGAGATCCGTGACTCCGTGCCCCGGACACGGTTCATCATGCTCACCATGAGCGACGAGGAGTCCGACCTCTTCGACGCCCTCAAGGCCGGGGCCACCGGCTACCTCCTCAAGGAGATCGGGGTCGACGGGATCGCCGGTGCGGTGCGCTCCATCGCCGGTGGCCATTCCTTCGTGAACCCGTCCATGGCGACCCGCCTCATCGGGGAATTCGCCGAGCTGGCCAAGCAGGAGAGCCGCGCGGCGCCCGTCTCGGTACCGAACCTGACCCCGAGGGAGACCGAGGTCCTGCGGTTGCTGGCGCACTCGTTGAACAACCGGGAGATCGGGTCGCGGCTCTTCATCACCGAGAACACCGTGAAGAACCACGTGCGCAACGTCCTGGAGAAACTCCAGGTGCACTCGCGTACCGAGGCCGCCATTTACGCGGTCCGGGCCGACCTCACCTGAACAGGCCCCGGCAGGGCCCTCACACGGACCTCCTCCACACAGCTCCCGGCCCTCGCCGCACCCCGCGTTGCACGGAGCAAGGGCGGCCCCGGCCGTCGTGGGTGCTCCGGTGGGTCGAGTACTGCGGGCCGGTGTCGGTTCCGGTGAGAGCACTGCCGACGGGCCCGGGTCAGGCCGGTTCGCGGGCGCCCAGGCGACCGTCGCGCATCTCCAGCACCTGCTTCGCAGACCCCAGGAACTCCGTGTCGTGCGTGACCAGCAGCGTCGCCACGCCGAACGTCCGCGTCGCCTCGCTCAACAGATCCATGACACGGCCCCCGCGCTCCTGGTCCAGGGCGGCCGTCGGCTCGTCCACCAGGAGCGCGTCCGGACGGGCCGCCAGCGCACGGGCGATGTTGACCCGCTGGCGCTCACCCCCGGAGAGCTGGTGCGGGCGCCGGTGCGCCTTGCCCTCGAGCCCCACCGACGCCAGGGTCTCCAGTGCCGTTCTCCGGGCCTCGTGCAGCGGCCGCGACCGCATGTGCTCGGTCACCACGAGCTGCTCGGCCGCGGTCAGCGCACCGATCAGGTTCGGCTGCTGGAAGACGATCCCGATCCGGTTCAGCCGCAGCTGCGCCAACTCACGCGGGCGCATCCCGAGAGTGTCGGTGCCCCCGACCACGACCCGGCCCGAATCGGGACGGATCAGGGTCGCGGCCACCGCCAGCAGGCTCGACTTGCCCGAGCCGGACGGCCCCACGACCGCCGCCATCTCACCGGGCTCCACACGTACCGAGACCTCGTCCAGCGCCCTCACGACACCGTCGCCGTCGGGATAGGTCAGGTTCACGTCGGTCAGTTCCAGACTCATCGCACGCCTCCCAGGGCGATCAGCGGGTCGACAGAGGTGACCCGGCGCACGGCCAACGCGGCGCCGAGCATGCCCAGGACGATCAGTGCCGCCACCGGCACGATCGTCGTACTCGCGGTCAGGGAGAACGGAAGGACCCCTGCGGCCAGGGCTCCCACCCCGACACCGACGGCGCCGCCGAGCGCGGCACCGGCCGTGAGCACGATCAGCGCCTGGGCGAGCGCGTCGCGCAGCAGGTATCCGGTCGAGCCGCCCAACGCCTTGAGGATCGCCACGTCCCCGCTGCGCTGGATCGTCCACACCGTCAGGAATGCGCCCACGACCAGCGCGGAGATCGCGTACAGGAACCCCTGCATCGCCACCAGCGAGCTGTTCTCCGACGAGAACGACCCGATGGCGCTCATGCTGTCCGCCAGGGTGGCGGAGACCGTCCCCGCTTCGGTGTCGGAGGCCTCCGCCGCCTGCTCGCCGGCCCCGCCGGAGGCGATCACGCTCGCGACCGGTGCGTGGGCGCCCTCGGCGTGGCGTACCCGCGGGTCGATCCCGCGCCAGGTCCGCACGTCGGTCCAGACCGCGGGCGTGTGGCTGTAGTACTCGTCGGACACCACCGCGGCGACCTCCAACTCCCGGCCGTTCACCGCGACGGGACTGCCCTCGCTCAGGTCGTGGTCCTCGGCGAGCTCCTCACCCACCGCCAGGTACTCGCCCCGGGGCAGTTCCTCCGGGGCGAGCCGTCCCTCGGGCACCACACCGAACAGCGCCACGGCGGTGGACTCGTCCTCGGGCGTCTCCATCCTGGTCCGGGTGATGCCGACCGGCTCGGCCCAGCCGGAGGGGTCCGACCAGGTGTCGAGCTGGTCCCGGGTCACGGTGCTGTCGTCGTAGGACTCCTCGACCTCGCCACCACCGGAGGTCCCGAAGGCCACACGGTCGGCCGGCAGATTGCGTACCGCCGACGTGGACTGGTCCGCCAGGCCCGCGGTCAACCCGGACAACAGCACGATCAGCAGCGTGATGAGGGCGACGACGGAGCCCATGAGCGCGAACCGCCCCTTGGCGAAGCGGATGTCACGAAGGGCGACGAACACGTTGGCCCTCCTCTCTCGAAGAACATCGGATCGTCCCCAGATTCGGCCGCCGGCCCCCTTTCCCGCATCGGGGGAACGGTGCGCCGTGCGGAGCGGAAGGTTGTGCGCGAAGGTCCACCGAACGGTTGATGCCCGACCCCGGGAACACGTCGTACGCTGCCCTGATGCGCTACGGAGATCCGCCCGGCGTCGACACCGTCCTGTGGGTGCTGCGCCTGTTGCTGCACGCGAGCTTCTTGTTCCTGCTCGCGTTCGGCCTCACGCAGTACGTGCTGACCGAGGTCGGTGCCCCGGTTCCCGACCATCCGCGCTGGGCACACTGGGCCATCGTGGTCGGAGGGGTCCTGCTCGGTCTGGTCTACGCGTCCGGGGCCGTGTTCGCCCGAACCGGCACACCCCGTCCGCGTGTCCTGGTGTGGCTGGCGGCGGTGACGGTGCTGTGGGCACTGCTGGCCTCGGCCGGGCCGGAGTTCGTGTGGTTGGCGTTCCCGCTGTTCTTCCTGCACCTGAACCTGTTGCGCGGCGCCCACTCCGTCGTCGCGGTCGTGGCTGTCACCGCTTCCGTCGTGGCCGGGCAGGTCCTGCACTTCGGCGACCTCACCGTCGGCATGGTGCTGGGGCCCAGCCTCGGGGCCGTCTTCGCCGTCGCGATCGCCATCGGCTACCGGGCACTGCGCCACCAGAACGAGCAGCGCCTCGAACTCATCGACACCCTGACCCGCACCCGCGACGAACTCGCCGCGTCCCAACGCCGCACCGGGATCCTCGACGAACGCCAGCGTCTGTCCCGCGAGATCCACGACACCCTCGCCCAGGGACTGTCCAGCATCGTGCTGTTGCTGCGCTCGGCGGAGAACGCCCTGCCCGGCGAACCGGACCTGGCGGCCACCCGCGTCGCCGAAGCACGCGAGAGCGCCTCCACCAACCTGGAGGAGGCCCGACGGTTCGTCCGCGACCTCGCTCCGCCCTCCCTCGCCGGAGGGGACCTGCCGCAGGCCCTGCGCCGCCTGTGCGAACGCGAACGCGGCGTCGACTGCCGCTTCCGGACGGACGGTGAGCCCGTGCGGCTGCCCTCCGAGTACGACGTCGCCCTGTTGCGCGCTGCCCAGGCCAGCATCGGGAACGTCGCCGCGCACGCCCGTGCCGACACCGCTGTGGTCACCCTCGGCTACCTCGACGACCAGGTCACCCTGGACGTCTACGACGACGGGGCCGGGTTCCGGCCCGAGGAGGTGCACGCCCGACCCGACGGCACCGGGTACGGGTTGTCGGCCCTGCGCGAGCGGGTCACCGCTCTCGGCGGCCGCCTCGACGTGGAGTCCGCTCCAGGGGAAGGGACCGCCGTCGCCGTCCGTCTGCCGCTGACCCGTGAGGAGCCGTCGTGACCGAGAACCCGCTGCGGATCCTCCTGGTGGACGACCATCCCGTCGTCCGCCACGGGCTCAAGGCGATGTTCGCCGAGCAACCCGGTATGGAAGTGGTCGCCGAGGCCGCCGACGGGAGCGCCGCTCTCGACGTGCTCGGATCCGGAACGCAGGTCGACGTGGTGCTCATGGACCTGCGTATGGGGGAGGGCATGGACGGGGTGAACGCGACCCGCCGGATCGTGGGTCTGTCTTCACCGCCGCCCGTGCTCGTGCTGACCACCTACGACACCGATGCCGACATCCTGGCCGCCGTGGAGGCCGGGGCGACCGGATACATGCTCAAGGACGCCCCGCCCGAGCAGCTGTGCGCGGCCGTGCGTTCGGCCGCGCAGGGACAGACCGCGCTCGCCCCCGACGTGGCCAACCGGCTCATGGACCGGTTGCGCTCTCCCCGACCGGTGTTGAGCGGCCGTGAACTGGAGATCCTCGGACTGTTGGCGCGCGGGATGTCCAACCGGGCGATCTCGCGGGAACTCTTCATCAGCGAGGCCACGGTCAAGACCCACCTGGTGCACGTCTTCGACAAGCTGGGGGTGGACAACCGGACGGCCGCCATCACCACGGCGCTGCAGCGGGGCATCATCCGCGTCGAGTGAGCCCGCCCCGGGCCCGTACATGAGCGGTGCCGGCGGCCCTCCCGGGCCCTGCCTGCCGGCGGGCGCGACTACTGCGCGGTGTGGACGCCGAAGGTGCGGCGGTAGCGGCCGGGGGAGACACCGAGCTCGGCGTGCATGTGCTGACGCAGCGACGCACCCGTCCCGAACCCCGTCCGGCGGGCGATGTCGTCGACGGTCAGGCGCGTGCCCTCCAACAGCTCCCGTGCCCGGTCCAACCGGCGCGCGGTCAGCCACCGGCCGGGGGAGACCCCCGTCTCTTCCCGGAACCGGCGCGTGAAGGTCCGCACGCTCATCGACGCCACCGCCGCCATCTGCGCCAGGGTCGGCCGTTGCCCCAGGTGCTCGACCGCCCATGCCCGCGCCGCACCGGTCCGTGTCCCCTCGGGCTCGGGTACGGGACGGCGTACGTACTGGGCCTGTCCGCCGTCGCGGTGGGGCGGCACCACCGTTCCCCGCGCGACCTCGTTGGCCACCGCCGCCCCGTGGTCGGTGCGGATCATGTGCAGGCTCAGATCGATACCGGAGGCCACCCCCGCGGCGGTCAGGACCCGGCCGTTGTCGGTGTAGAGCACATCGGGGTCCAGTTCGATGTGCGGGTACATGGCCCGGAAGAACCCCGTGGACCGCCAGTGTGTGGTCACCCGGCATCCGTCCAACCACCCGAGCGCCGCCAGCACGAACGCAGCCGAACAGATCGAGGCCACCCGCGTACCGGGGCGCACCCGCCCCAGCGCCTCGGCCAGCTCCGGGGCGAGCGGGTCGTGCGGACGCTCCACGTAGTCCTCCTGAGCCGCCGGTACCAGGACCGTGTCGGCCTCGACCAGGGGGTCGGGGCCGTGCGGGACCGTGAACCCGAGGTCGGTGTCGGTCCGCACCGGACCCGGGGCGAGCGCACACGTGGCCACCTCGTACAGAGCTCGGCCCCCGGCGTCCCGAGCCTGACCGAACAGCCGGTGCACGATCCCGGTCTCGATCGGCAGGGCACCGTCGCGAACGAACACGGCCACCTTGTGCGGCGCGGTCCCTCCGAAAACACTCATGGCCGGATCCTTTCACACGTTGGCATTCCGGCCACTGTTCCGCGTCCGGTCCCACGGCGGAAGCTGGACCCATGAACACCCCTGACGCACCCGCCATCGCCCGAACGCCCCGCACCGGAACCGGACGCCGCGCCCACCGCGCCTGGTGGGTGGCGGCCGTCGCCCTCCTGGTCGTGGTCGGAGGGGCGGTCCTCACCGCCGCGGCCGGCCTGCTCGTGGAGCCCCTCCACACCGAGTACGCCTGGTCGCGCTCCTCGATCGCCCTGGCCTCGTCGGTCAACATGGTCCTCTACGGGCTCGTCGCCCCCTTCGCCGCCGCGCTCATGGACCGCTTCGGCCTGCACCGTATCGCCGTGGCCGCCCTCGCCCTGGTCGCCACGGGCACGCTCCTGACCACCGTGATGTCCAGCCCGTGGCAGTTCACCCTCTACTGGGGGCTCCTCGTCGGGGCCGGGACCGGTGCGGTGGCCATGACCTTCGCCGCTGCCGTCGCCCAGCGCTGGTTCGTGGCCCGCCGCGGGCTCGTCCTCGGGACACTGACCGGGGCGAGCGCCTTCGGGCAGATGGCCTTCCTCCCCGCGGTGGCGTGGACCGTGGACCACCAGGGCTGGCGCCCCGCCCTGGTCACCCTCGCCCTGACCGTCTTCGTCCTGGCAGCGCTGGCCGCACTCGTCCTGCGCGATCACCCCGCCGACGTCGGACTGCGTCCCTACGGCGCCGACCCGGCCGGCCCCGTGCACCGCCCCGAGCCTGCCCCGGGCGCCGCCCGCCGTACCGTCGCCGTCCTCGCCGGGGCCCTGCGTGGTCGCCGCTTCGCCCTGCTCGCCGGGGTGTTCATGGTCTGCGGGGCCTCCACCAACGGGCTCATGTGGACCCATTTCGTGCCCGCAGCGCAGGACCACGGGATGGCCGTCACCGTCGCCGCCGCGCTCGTCTCCGGCGTCGGGGTGTTCTCCCTGCTGGGCACGGTCGTCTCCGGCTGGCTCACCGACCGCGTCGACCCCCGGTGGCTGCTCGCCGGATACTTCGCCGGGCGTGCGCTGCTGCTGGCCGTGCTGCCGACCCTCCTCGGCCCGCACCCCGGCCCCGGCCTCATGGCCTTCGTCGTCGCCTTCGGGCTGTTGGACGTGGCCACCGTCCCTCCGGTCATCATGCTCTGCAACCGGTACTTCGGCGATGACGGAGCCATCGTGTTCGGCTGGGTCAACGCCACCCACCAGCTCGGTGCGGGCGCAGCCGCCGCCCTGGGCGGTACGATCCGCGACACCACCGGCGGATACGGCCCGCTGTGGCTGTTCGCCGCGCTGCTGTGCGGGCTCGCGGTCGCCATGGTCCACCGCCTGCCCGCCCGGGAGGACGGGCAGGGGCCGAGTTCCCGTGCGCCGCAGTAGGATCATCGCCCCACCCCAGCGCCCAGGACGAGGAGCCTCCGTTGAGCAGCGACCGCACCCAGGCCTTCGAAGGCCTCACCGACGCCTACCGGCGTTTCCGCCCCGGCTATCCCCGGGAGCTCCTCGACCGTCTGCGCGAGCACGTACGCGAGGGTGCCCGGCGTCGGCCCGAACCGTGGCTGCTGTTGGACGCGGGGTCGGGCACCGGGATCTCCACCCGTACCCTGCGTCACCTCTTCGGTGCCGGCCCCCGCGTGGTCGGTGTCGAACCGGGCAGGGACATGATCGGCACGGCCCGTGCTGCGGACGAGGGCGTGGAGTACGTGGCCGGACGCGCCGAACACCTGCCCTTCGCCGACGCCTCCGCCTCCCTCGTGCTGGCCGCGCAGGCCGTGCACTGGTTCGACCGGCCCGCCTTCTACACCGAGGCCGTTCGTGTCCTGGCCCCCGGCGGCACCGTCGCCGTCCTCAACAACGACCGCGACCACCGGGCCAGTGCCTATCTCGACGCCTACGAGGGGCTCATGGAGGAGCACGGCGACCACTACCGGCGCGACTACCGCGAGTTCGACACCGTCGCCGAGATGTCCGCGCTGCCCGGTCTGGAAGGGGCCGATCCGGCCACCGCGACCTGGGAACGTGAACTCGACACCGACCAGGTCCTGGGCGCGGCCCTGTCCTCCAGCAAGATGGCTGCCGTCGTGCGGAACCTGGGAGAGGAGCGCACGCGCGAGGCCATCACCGCCCTGGTCCGGGAGCACTTCCCCGACGGACGCGTCCGCATCCCCTACGTCACCAGGCTCTTCACCGCGCGCCGCACCGACGATCGAGGCCCGCTCGCTCACCATGTTTGAGGTGTTTTGCGTGGTTTGTCGCTTCCGTTGGGGCTAACCCGGGACACGTTCGGGAAGACTCCCGCCGCACCGGCCCCGTCAAGCCGGGCCGCAACCGAGCAGGGAAACCACGGCCGACCAGGGGGAGTACGCCACATGCCGCAGCTCATCGTTCTCGGGGTGCAGGACCGCGACACCGCCGACCGCGCACTCGAGATCGGCGCCGAACTCGACAAACGCGAACTCCTCCACCTGTCCGACGCCGCCTACGCCTACCAGGACGGCAAGGGACGCCCCCGCATCCACCAGACCGTCAACACCACCGGCATGGGTGCGGCCGGCGGCGCACTGTGGGGCACCCTCATCGGCCTCATCTTCCTCAACCCGGTTCTGGGGCTGGCGGTCGGCGCGGCCACCGGGGCGGTCGCCGGGAAGCTCACCGACATCGGTATCGACGACGACATGATCCGCCAGATCGGGTCCGAGCTCGAGGGCGGCAGGTGCGCGGTCTTCCTCCTCGCCGACGTCGAGACCGCCGACCGGGTGGTGGAGGCTTTCAAACCCCTGGATCCCACCGTCATCCAGACCAACCTGTCCAAGGAGAACGAGGAGGAACTCGTCGAAGCCCTGCGTTCCTGAACCCCGGCGGAGCGGCCGTGGTCCCGCACGCGCACCGGCCGCTCCTTCCCACCTGGTCCGGCCGACCACGCGTGCGGGGCCGGGTAACACGTCCGAGCACCGGGAGGGTGAGATGACCGGAGCCGACATCGGCCCGACCCACGCGCACACTCGCGCCCCCGACGAAGACTTCCTGGACGACGACTTCGCCGATGCCTACCGCGGTCTGCTGGGCCGACTCGTGCCCGGGAAGGTCTACGACGCCGTGGGCCGGGTGGTCTGGAACACCGACACCTACGCCTTCCTGGACGGCCCTTCCCCGGACAGTGTCCACCCCGGCCTGTGGCGGCAGGCGAAACTGTCCGCACACCAGGGATTGTTCGAGGTCACCGACGGCGTGTACCAGATCCGCGGCCTGGACCTGTCGAACATGACCCTGATCGAGGGCGACGAGGGCGTGGTGGTCGTGGACCCGCTGATGTCCACCGAGACCGCCGCGGCCGGGCTGGGCCTGTACCGCGAGTACCGGGGCGACCGTGCCGTGAGCGCCGTCGTCTACACGCACTCGCACGTGGACCACTTCGGCGGAGTGGGCGGGGTCGTCGACGGTGACGTGCCGATCCTGGCCCCGTCCGGGTTCATGGCCCACGCCATCACCGAGAACGTGCACGCGGGCCCGGCCATGGCGCGGCGCAGTGTCTTCCAGACCGGAGCACAGCTGCCCGTGGGGCCCACAGGGCACATCGGTGTCGGACTGGGGCTGGGGGCCTCCTCGGGGACGGTCACCCTCATCGCCCCCAACCGCACCATCACCCGCACCGGGCAGGAAGAGGTCGTCGACGGGGTCCGGCTCGTCTTCCAACTGACACCAGGCACCGAGGCGCCCTCGGAGATGAACTTCCTGCTGCCCGACCACCGCGCCCTGTGCATGGCCGAGAACGCCACCCACACCCTGCACAACATCCTCACCCTGCGCGGGGCCATGGTCCGCGACGCCCGCGTGTGGTCCAGCTACCTCGACGAGTCGGTCCATCTGTTCGCCCACGACGTCGACGTGCTCTTCGCTTCCCACCACTGGCCCACCTGGGGTACGGAGAACATCGTCGCCTTCCTCAGCGAACAGCGCGACCTCTATGCCTACCTGCACGACCAGACCCTGCGCATGATGAACCAGGGCATGGTGGGCTCCGAGATCGCCGAGAACTTCCGGATGCCGCCCAACCTGGAACGGCGCCGCCACACCCGTGGCTACTACGGTTCGGTCAGCCACAACGTCAAGGCCATCTACCAGAGCTACATGGGCTGGTTCGACGGCAACCCCGCCCACCTGTGGGAACACCCGCCCGAGGCGAACGCCCGCCGATACGTCGACTGCATGGGCGGCACGGACGAGGTCGTACGCAAGGCCGAACGCTACCGCGACGAGGGCGACGCCCGCTTCGCCGTCACCCTGCTCAACCACGTGGTCTTCGCCGACCCCGACCACCGGCAGGCCCGCGAGACCCTCGCCGACCTCTACGAACAGTTGGGATGGGGAGCGGAGTGCGGCCCCTGGCGCAACTTCTACCTCCAAGGCGCCGCCGAGCTGCGGGGGCGTACCCCCGAACCGCCCGCGAGCGCCGGTCTCATGGGGGTCTCACGCGGGTTGCCGGTCGCCCAGTTCTTCGAGGCCCTGGCCATCCGCGTCGACGGGCCCCGCGCCTGGAACGAGGCGTTCGCGATCGACTGGGTCCTGACCGACCAGGGCGCGACCTACCGCACCCGGCTCTCCAACGGGGCACTCACCATCACCGAGAACCCGCGTTCGGGAAGCGCCGAACTCACGGTCACACTGACCCGACCCGAACTCCCGGGCCTGCTCGTGGGCCGCCTCGACCTCGCCGACATGCGGGCCGAGGGGGAGACGGGGTTGCTCGGACGCCTCCTGGGCCTGCTCGACCCGCCCGACTACGGGTTCCCGATCGTCACCCCCTGAGCCGCTCACGACGCTCGAACACCCCGCGAGGAAGACGTACCGCGGCGGATGCACCGTGCAGCACGGGCCGGTCCCGCGCCATGCACACCGGGCCCGGCCTCAACGCCCCCGTCGGCGCTCCATCGTGACGATGTCCCGCCAGGTGCCGTGGTGTTCGCCCACACGCTCCAGGACCCCGAGCGTGCGGAACCCCGCAGCCCGGTGCAGGGTCAGGCTCGCCCGGTTCTCCGGGAAGATCGACGTGCGCAGTGTCCACAGTCCGCCCCGGTCGGCCTCGGCCACCTGGTGCCGTAGCAGCGCCCGGGCCACCCCCAGCCCCCGTGCCTTCTCCGCCACGTACACCGACGTCTCCACGACCCCGGCGTACACCGGCCGCCCCGATGTGGGTGCCGCCGCGGCCCAGCCGGCCACCTCGCCGTCGGCCTCGGCCACCCACCGGTGCCCGCGCAGCCACTTGTCCTCCAGCGCCCCGGCGTCGGGGACCCGGGTCTCGAAGGTAGCATCCCCGGTCGCGATGCCCTCGGCGTAGATCTGCCGCACCCGCTCCAGGTCCCCCGGTTCCATCGCGCGCAGGCGCACACCCGCGGCTACGGGCGCGGCCGGGGTGCCCAGGGGGACCTCCAGCAGCCCCAGCGTCGTGTCGACCGGGTTCGGGAAGGACCACCGCCCCTCACGTGCCACTCGCACGAGCCCTTCCGGGCTCCGCGTGACCAGACCGGCCGAGGCGAGCACATCCACGTGTTCCTCCACCGCTGTCGGTGCGATCCCCAGCACTTCGACGAGCGCACCCGAGGTGAGTCCTCCGGTCTCCATGGCCAGGGCGTGCAGGAGACGGAGACGGTCGGGGTCGGCCAGGGCAGCGAAACGGGCAGCGTGGGCGGAGGCCGCCCCGGGGGACAGCCGGGCGGTACGGGACTTCGCGGACATCCGAACATTCTGGCTGATCATCCGGTGTCCCACACCCGCGCAAGGATGTGGCACCTCCCACCGTCCTCCACACCCTCTGGTACGCCCGGAATCGCCACCGAACCCCGTACGTTGTGCTGTGACGGGGGCATCCCGTATGCCGATCGGTGCCCCCGGCCCCAGAACCTGGTAGAAGGAGCCGACCATGGCGCGCATCCTGTTCGTGATGACCGGTGCGGACCACTGGACACTCGACGACGGGACACAGCACCCCACGGGTTTCTGGGCGGAGGAGTTCGTCGCCCCGTACCAGATCTTCGTCGACGCCGGACACGAGGTCGAGGTGGCCACCCCCGACGGTGTCGTCCCCACGGTCGACCGTGCCAGCCTGGCGGCCGACGCCAACGGCGGCCAGGACAACGCCGACGCACTCGAACGGGCCGTCGAACAGAACACGGCCCTCCACGCCCCGAGCCGCCTGGAGGAGGTCGACCCCTCCGCCTACTCCGCCGTGTTCTACCCCGGAGGCCACGGCCCCATGGAAGACCTCGCCGACAACGCCGACTCCGCGCGGGTCCTGACCTACGCGGTGGACTCCGGGACCCCGCTGGGCGTGCTCTGCCACGCACCGGCCGCCCTCCTCGCCCCCCGGCGCGATGACGGCAGCCACGTCTTCTTGGGGTACCGCCTCACGTCCTTCACCAACGAGGAGGAGAAACAGGTCGGGCTCGCCGACAAGGCCGCCTGGCTCCTCCAGGACCGCCTGGAGGGCATCGGTGCCGACTTCACCGCAGGTGCCCCCTGGCAGCCGCACGTGGTCCACGACCGCACCCTCTTCACCGGACAGAACCCGGCGTCCTCGACCGCGCTCGCCGCCGAGGTGAGCCGTGCCCTGACCTGATCCGCGCCGGGACGGCACCGCCGCTCCCGCGCCTTCCCTGCGACCCCGCGGCGGCGTGTGCAACCGCGGCCCATTCAGACACGGAAAGGACCACCATGCCCACATCCCGGGAAGTCCACCTCGTCGCCCGACCGGTCGGCGAGCCCGAACCGACCGACTTCTCCCTCGTGGAGACCTCTGTCGATGAGCCCGGACCCGGCCAGGTACTGGTCCGCAACGACTGGGTCTCGGTCGACCCGTACATGCGCGGCCGGATGAACGACGTCAAGTCCTACGTGCCGCCGTTCCAGCTGAACGAGCCCATGGACGGCGGCGCCGTCGGCACGGTGGTCTCCTCCGGCTCCGACGACGTGCCCGTAGGGACCTCCGTGTCCCACATGGCCGGGTGGCGCGAGTACGCCCTCCTGCCCATCAAGGCGGTGCGTACCGTCGACACCTCCATCGCGCCCGCCCAGGCCTACCTGGGCGCACTCGGTATGGTCGGCCTGACCGCCTACGCCGGACTCACCGAGATCGCGAACCTGCGGGAGGGCGACACCGTGTTCGTCTCCGGCGCGGCCGGGGCGGTCGGCAGCCTGGCCGGCCAGATCGCCCGGCAGCTCGGCGCGAAGAGGGTCGTCGGTTCGGCCGGGGGACCGGAGAAGAAGCGCCGCCTCATCGAGGAGTTCGGCTTCGACGCGGCCATCGACTACCGCGAGGGGGAACTCACCCGCCGACTCGCCGAGGCCGCCCCCGACGGTGTCGACGTCTACTTCGACAACGTCGGCAGCGACCACCTGCAGGCCGCCCTCAACGTCATGAACGACTTCGGCCGTGTGGCCCTGTGCGGGGCGGTCGCGTCCTACAACGCCACCGAGCCCGTTCCCGGGCCGAGCAACCTCTTCCTCGCGGTCGGCAAGCGTCTGAACCTGCGCGGCTTCATCGTCGGCGACCACAACCACCTGGCGGAGGAATACGCTCGCCGGGCGGCCGGTTGGCTCGCCGAGGGAAAACTTCACACCGAGGAGACCGTCGTGGACGGGATCGAGAACTCCGTCCAGGCGTTCCTCGACATGATGCGCGGTGCCAACACCGGCAAGATGCTGGTACGGCTCCCGCAGTAAGAGACGGAAAGGCAACCTTTGCAGCACGTCACGCTGAACAACGGTCTCCGCATGCCGCAACTGGGGTTCGGTGTCTGGCAGGTGGCCGACGACCAGGCCCACGCCTCGGTCGCGGCCGCCCTGGAAGCCGGCTACCGCAGTATCGACACCGCCAGGGCCTACGACAACGAACGCGGTACGGGCAGGGCCATCGCCGAGTCCGGCCTGGCCCGTGAGGACGTCTTCCTCACCACCAAGCTGTGGAACGACGCACACGGCTACGACGAGGCCCTGCGTGCCTTCGACGAGAGCCTCGAGCGTCTGGGCACCGACTACGTCGACCTGTACCTGATCCACTGGCCCGTGCCGGAGCAGGACAAGTACGTCGACTCCTGGCGTGCCCTGGAGCGTATCTACGCCGACGGCCGCGCCAAGGCGATCGGTGTCTCCAACTTCACCCAGCAGAACCTCGACAAGCTCCTCCAGGAGGCCGGGGTCGTCCCCGTGCTCAACCAGATCGAGCTGCACCCCCGCTTCAACCAGGCCGCGATGCGCAAGGTCAACGCCGACCACAGGCTGCTCACCGAGGCCTGGAGCCCCTTGGGCCAGGGCAAGGGGCTGCTCGAGGACCAGACCCTGCGAGGCCTGGGCGACAAGCACGGCAAGACCCCTGCCCAGGTCGTCCTCCGGTGGCACCTGCAGGTCGGCAACGTCGCCATTCCCAAGTCCGTGACCCCGTCCCGGATCAAGGAGAACTTCGACGTGTTCGACTTCGAACTCGACGCCGAGGACGTCGAACGCATCAACGCGATGGACAACGGCGGCCGTATCGGCCCCGACCCCGCCGAGATGAACTTCGTCGGCTAGGCCGCAGCCTGACGGGGTGTGATCCCCTGGACCGTGCCGGCCGGGACCGGAGTCCCGGCCGGCACCCCGAGGGGGCGTTCCACCACCCGTGGGCAACGGGGGAGGGAGCGCCCCCTCCTGCTGTCCGGGGCCGTGCGCGGCACCCCCGTCCCGGACATGCGGCACCGGCCGGAAAGTCTCGGCACCCCCGTCGGATGGCCGGTAACGGACGCTGTCCGGACACCCGGAACAGGGTGAACCCGCTCCCCACGGGACACGCCGTCAGGGGTAGACCGGAGAGTGTGCACCCCGGTCGGTGACGGAGCCGCGACGGTCCCGGACCCGAGTGGCAATGGACCGTGCTGAGGCGTACAGTCCCTTCTTGGTGCGCCGGGAAACATGGCCGGTGATCACCGAACTCTTCCTACGCGAAAAGCCGGATCCATGACCGTCGTCCCTCTTCGCGCCGCGCGTGTCTACCGTTCCGAGAACGCCGAGCGGTCCGTGCACGCCTGGTGCCACGAAGCCCTGAACCAGTGGCCCGAACTCGGGCCCCTCCCTCCCATCGAGACCCGGTTGGGAAGGACCCAGGCCTTCAGCGCGGCCGGTGGCCCCGGAACCCCGGTGCTGGTGCTCTCCGGCACCAACTTCAACGCCGCCGCGACCGTGCCCGCGGCAAGGGTCCTGTCCGAGGACCGTCCGGTGCACCTGGTCGACCTCCCGGGCCAACCCGGCCTGAGCTGCGGCCGCCGCTCCGTGGGCGACCGCGCCGACTCCTACGCCGCCTGGATGGACGAACTCCTCCCGCAGATCACCGACCGGCCCGTGATCATCCTGGGCCACTCCCGCGGTGCCGCCATAACCCTGGCCTCCGCCCCCTCGCCCCTGGTGGCGGGGGTGGTACTGGTCAACCCCGCCGGGTTGACCGCGGCCGGCCTCTCCTCGGGGGCGATGAAGGCGACCCTGTCGTGGAGGATGCACCCCAACGAACACACCAGTGAGCGCCTGGTGGAGTTCCTCAGCGGACGGGGGCCCGACCCCGAGCGCGCGGAATGCACCTCCGAGACGGAGTGGCTCACGCTCGTGGCACGCCACTGCCGCACAGGTTCCACACCCAGCCCGCTGAACGCCGAGTCCTTCCACGCGTGGGCCGGCCACCGGGTCGTGGTGGCCACCGGCTCGCACGACCCGTTCTTCTCACCCGCCCGACTGCACGGGCCCGCCCGCCGGTTCCTCGACACCGACGTACGGGTCATCGAGGACACGGGGCACTTGTCCCTGTACGAACGCCCCGACCGTGTGGCCGAGATCCTCCGGGAGTTCGACCACTGAGGGCCGACCCGCCCGAACGCCGCGCACAGCAACGGCCCCCGGAGGGTCTACTGCGCAACCGCACCTACGCGAAGCTCCGGCGCACCGGTCCCGCGTGAGCCGGGCGAACGCCGAACAACCGCGTGGCGTTGCCGGAGAGGCTTCTGCGACGATGCCCCCATGAGCAGCGCCGAAACCGACGACACCCGTTTCCTCACCGACCTGGCCGACCGGCTGTACGCCCTGCCCGGCGTCGAGGCCGTCACCCTCGGCGGCTCACGGGCCGAGGGCACCCACCGCGCCGACAGCGACTGGGACCTGGCCCTCTACTACCGCTCCGGTTTCGACCCGCAGGACCTGAGCGACATCGGCTGGGACGGTAAGGTCTCCGGGATCGGCGAGTGGGACGGGGTCTTCAACGGCGGGGCCTGGCTGCGTGTGCACGGGCGCCCCGTGGACGTGCACTACCGGGACCTCGGTGTCGTCGAGCACGAGATCGCCGAAGCGGAACAGGGCCGCTTCCGTGTCGAACCGCTGATGTTCCACCTCGTGGGGATCCCCACCTACCTGCTGCTCGCCGAACTCGCCCTCGGACAGGTGCTGCACGGAGAGCTGCCCCGGCCCGGTTACCCGGAGGCCCTGCGCGCTGAGGCGCCCGGGGTGTGGCGGGGCTTCGCCGCCGCCAACCTCTCCTACGCCGAACACAACCACGCACCGTACGGACGGGTGACCCAGTGCGCCGGGCTCCTGGCCCAGGCGGCCGCGCAGGCCGCACACGGGGTCTGCGCCGCACGGGGGGAATGGGTCACCAACGACAAGACCCTGCTGTCCAAGGCCGGTCTGGAGGAGATGGACCTGATCATCGCGGGGATGACCGGGAACCCCGACGATCTGCGCGCCGCCGTCGCCGAGGCCAACCGGCTCGTGGCCACGGCCTGAGCCGCACGGCAACGGGGGAAGGGCCCACGTACGGGGTCAGGCCCGCGGGTTGCGGCGCAGGAAGTCGTCGGCGATCTCGTCGAAGGTCACCCAACGCACCCCCTCGTGGCCGCTGATGTACTCGATGAGGCGCTCGTGCATGAGCAGGTTCTGCGGGCGCCCCGACACGTCCGGGTGCACCGTCATCGGGAACACCGCGTGGTCGTACTCGCGGTGGACCCAGTCGAACTGGTCCCGCCACTGCTGTTCCAGGTCGCGCGGGTTCACGTACCCGTGGCTGTTCGGGTTGGCCTTGATGAACATCATCGGGGGCAGGTCGTCGAGCTCCCACGAGGCCGGGATCTCCACCAGGTCGGACTCCTCACCCCGCACCAACGGGTGCATCCAGTCCTCGGCCGGACGGTCGTAGTCGATCTTGGTCCACCGGTCGCCGACCCGTACGTAGTAGCACTGGAAGTCGTGGTGCATCAGCGAATGGTCGTACTTGAGGCCGCGCGTGATGAGCAACTGGTTGGTGACGTCGGAGAACTCCCACCACGGGGCCACGTACCCCGTGGGTTTGCAGCCCGTGCGCTGCTCGATCAGTGCGATGCAGTGGTCGAGGACATCGGCCTCCTGCTGGGCGCTCATCGCGAGCGGGTTCTCGTGGCTGTACCCGTGCACCCCGATCTCGTGGCCCGCGCGGAAACACGCCTCGAACTCCTCCGGGAAGGTCTCCACCGAGTGCCCCGGCCAGAACCACGTCGCGGTGATACCCGTGCGCTTGAACAGCTCCAGCATGCGCGGCACGGCGACCTCGCCGGCGAACATGCCCCGGGAGATGTCGCAGGGGGAGTCCTCACCCCCGTAGGAGCCCAGCCACCCGCCGACGGCGTCGACGTCCACGCCGTACGCAACCAGGATCTCCTTGGCCATGTTCTCCACCCACTTCGGTCGATGCTCGGGGATCGCGTGCATCATGTCCCCGGTTCCACGGTGGATCAAGGACCGAAACGGCCGCGGAATCAGCCGCGCTCGGGTACCGCACCCACCGCCGCCAGCCACGTCCGGCAGCGCTCGGTCACCCCGGAGGCACTGTCGGTGTGCGTCAGTGCGGCCGCCAGCAACAGGCGCGCCTGCCACGGTGACAGGTCGCCCATCAGTACGGCGCCCGCCCGCATCAGCTCCGCCCCGCCCTCGGCGTACAGGCCCGAGACCGGTCCCGAGCCCACCCGGCTCGCCAACCCCACCGGCACGCCCGAATCGAGCAGCTCCACACACGTCCGAGTCGTCTCCGGAGTCGGGTTTCCCGCCCCGAAACCGGCCACGACCACACCCCGCGCGCCGGCCGTCACCGACGCGCGCAGAGCCGTGGCGTCGGCACCCAGGTACTGAGCGACCACGTCCACCCGCGGCGGTTCCAGGTCCGGGCGCATCAGGGTCGGCACCTTCGGCGCCTGGGCATACAACCGGACCCCGTCGGCGTCCACCGCCGCCACCGGGGCGCGCCCGGGAGCACGGAACGCCTTCAGACCCAGAGTGTCCACCTTCCGTGTGCCCACCGCTGGCAGCACGTCCCCGTCGAAGACGACATTGACCCCCGTGCCGTCCGAACGCGGATCACCCACCCAGCGCAGGGCGGCGGCGAGGTTGCGGGGGCCGTCCGGGGCCGGATCGTCGTAGGGGCGCTGTGCTCCGGTGAAAGCGACCGGGACCGGGGAGTCGTGGGTGAGGGCCAGCAGGAAGGCGGCCTCCTCCATCGTGTCGGTGCCGTGGGTGACGACGACCCCGTCCACCTCCCGGGCCGCTTCGCGCACGGCCCGTGCCAGGGCCAGGACGTCGCCGACGCTCTCCGCGAAGCTGACCAGCCGGTGCACCTCGCGCGTCTGCACGCGGACCCCGCCGAACCCCCACACACGCTCGGCCGCGGAGAGGAGGTCGTCGGCACCGACCCCGACCGCGAGCCCTTGCTCGCCCGCGGTGGTGGCGATGGTGCCGCCGGTACTCAACAGGGCCAGAGTGCGCACGAGGACCTCCAAGTGATGGGTGTGGTCGGACCTTCGCATCTTCCGTGCGTTACCCGCTCGGGTCAAGGAACGGGTCCCGCTCCGTGCACCGGTTGGGACATCCCGACGCGGGGCATAAAAGTTAGTGAGTGCTCACTCACCAAGGAGGTTCCACGTTGTCCCCCGAGAACCGAACACCGCGCACCGACCTCCGTGTCGTCCTGATCGCCACGGCCGTCCTGTTCGTCGAACTCGCCGCCACCTAAGGAAGCCTCGCCGGAGAACCGCTCGACCTTCTCACGGGCTGGAGCACGACACGGGAGGTGGACCCCTTCGCGTTCGCCGCCGTCGTGACCGGCTGCGCGGCCCTGTACTGGTGCCGCGCGCGACCGGTCGCAGCCCTGGCGGTCTCCACAGCGGCCTTCGTGTTCTTCCTCTGGCGCGACCATGAACTCGGTTTGTTTCTGGCCCCGATGGCCGCCCTGTACGCGACAGCGGTGCACGGGGCGCCCCGTGCTTGGCCCCTGGCCGCGGTCGTGGCCGGGGTCGGTGCCTCCCTGCTGTGGGTCCACCGCCGGGTCGCGGAGGTGGCCGAACCCGGGGCCGCCCTCCTGGCGTGGGTAGCCTTCCCGACCGTGATACTGGTGTTCCTCGCCGGGTCGTATGCGGTCGGGGAGCTGGTGCGCTGCCACCGTGAGCTCGCCGCGGGCCCGGTTCCCGAATGTCGCTAGGAGCCCACCGCCGATGCCGGACCAGCAGTACACGCGCCGCCGTGGGAACGCTGAGACCACCCGCGCCCTTCTCCTCGACACTGCGGCCGACCTCATGCGGCGGATCGGCCTGCTCCACACGACCACCAAGCGCATCGCCTCGGAGGCGGGTTACTCCGAGGCGACGCTCTACAAACACTTCCCCGGCAAGGCCGAACTCGTGTTGGCGGTGCTGCGCCACCGGTTCCCGCCCTTCGTGGATGACCTGGCCGCCTTGTCCGACCGGGCGGGCAGGGGCCCGGTCGCGCAGAACCTGACCGGGGTGGTGGTCGGTGCCGTCCCCTTCTTCCGCCACGGTGCGCCGGTGTTGGGCTCACTGTTCGCCGAACCCGAACTGTTGCGCCGACACTGGGAGGAGATGGAGTCCCACGGCGCGGGTCCCCTCAATGTCAACCGTGCCGTGGCTTCGTACCTGCGGAACGAGCGCGGTCTCGGGCGGGTCCCGGCCCGCATCGATCCGGAGGCGGTGGCCTCCCTCCTGATCGGCGCCTGCTTCCAACGCGGGTTCTTCGAGGCGTTCTCCGGTGGCCGGCAGACTTTCCCGCCGTTGGAACAGCACGCGGTCGAGCTTGTGGCCGTCACGGGCCTGATCCCCGGCAAGTCCTGACCTCCGCGCAGGAACGTGGATGCTCGAACGCGAGGGCTCCTCCACCGCCACCACGACATGTTTCCTCATCGAGGCCCGCAGACCCTGATGTGCGGCCCGGGAAACGGCCCGGACCGCTCACGGTCGGGCCGCGCTCAGGCCTTGCCCTCCACGCGCTGGACCACCTCGTACCCCCACACCTCGCTGTCGCTCGCGGCCGGCTTCGGCTTGTCGCCGCCCCCGTGCGCGGACCCCTTCCCTCCCTCGGAGTGGCTGCGCTCGAAGTCCTGGCCGTTCACCCAGTTCTGGAAGTCCTCCTCGGACCGCCAGCGGGTGTAGACCAGGTACTTGTCGTTGCCCTCGACCGGGCGCAGGAGCTGGAACTCCTCGAACCCGGGCTGGTTCTCCACCATGCCCCCACGCTTGGCGAAACGCTCCTCCAGCGTGGCGCCGGCGCCCTCGGGAACGGTCAGGACGTTGAACTTGACGACGCTCACACGCGTCACCTCCACGGTCGTGTACGGCTCTTGCGACCAACCTAGAAGACAGGACGCGGAGGCCCCGCCTGCCCCACCCGAATACGGCCGGGCGATCCCTGGAGAGCACGGGACGGATGCCCGGATGCGTTGACCGAGGGCTTCTTTGTCCCTATGTTCCGGAGGGTGCCCCCTTCGCCGGTCCGCTTCTGGTTCGCCTCCGGTCTCCTCCTGCCCGGCACGGTGACGCTCGCCCTGGCCACCGTCGACGTCCACGCGGTGGCCGGCTCCGTCCCGTGGCCCGTCCACCTGGTCTGGATCTGGGCACTGTGCAGCGTCCTGGCCCTGCCCCTGGTGCGCCTGCACGAGATGGAACACCGCCGGGCCGGTGATGTCGCCCGGGACGGGTGCGACTGTGCGCACCGTTCCGACGGCCACGCCGCCCCACCGGCGGCTTCGCTGCGGGAGCGGGCCCTCGCCTCCGACTCTCCGGGCGCCTCTTCCGGGGGCCGGTCCGACCGGGGCCGAGCCACCTCCGTGCGTTTGCTGTCCCGCGTCCCGGCCCCCGGATGCGCGCGCCGCATTCTGGCCACGGTCGCCCTCGTGGTCACCGTGGTGGCCCTCGTACCGCTCTGGTGGGCGCCGGTGAGCCCCGCCGTGGGACCCGGGAACCCCCGGTTCATGGAATTCTCGCCCTACGGCTTCGCACTGGGCGCCACCGCCGTCGCCCTCGCCCTGTGCCTGTTCGCGGTCTCCCCGACCGCGTTCCGCGGGTCCCGCCGCTCCTGGGCAGCCGGCGCCGGGGCCGGTCTCGTCCTGGGGGCCGCGGCCGTGGCCCTGTCCATCCTGGTCACCGTCCTCCTCCCGCTCGACGCCACCACCGCCCCCTCGGACGAGGGCGACCACGACCTCGGCACCGGTCTGCCCGCCACCGTCGACGGCCTCGGATGGCGCTGGTCCACCCCCGACGGTGGTCCGGTCCTGGAGGTCGCCCCCGCACACACCGGGGTCCTCGTCCGTTCCGCCGGAGGGGTCGCCCTGCTGGACGGCGGCACCGGGGAGGAGCGTTGGCACTACCGCAGGTCCGGGGAGCAGGCCGTCGACATGCAGACCTCGCCCGGCGCCGACAACGTCATGCTCACCTACCCCGCCCGCGACATCGACGGCAGCCATGTCCAACGTCTCGTCGTGCTCGATGCGGACACCGGACAAGAGATCGGCGAGTACCGCAGTCCGAGCACGGCCGAGCCAGGGAAATACCAGTACCAAGGTGACCTCGCCCCGCTCGTGCACCGCGACGTGCTCACCACCCTGCGCAGCGAGGAAGGCCGCACGACCGTGGCCGGGTACGTGCCCGGGACCGGGCGCGAACGCTGGACCTACGAACCCATGGGCGACTGCTCCCGCCGCGGCCAGGACATCACCCGCCACGAGATCGTCGTCCTCCTCGAGTGCGACATGGACATCATGACCGGCGAGCGCGGGGGACGCGGTTCCGTCCGTACCCTGCACGGCCTCGTCCCCAGCACCGGGACCTGGCTGTGGCACACCGACGTGAACATGAGCTCGCCCAGCGACGAGGTGTGGGTCCACACCTCCGACGACGGCCACCTGTTCGCGTTCGCGTGGGCCTCCGAGGACGGGTCGGACAGCGGCAACGTCCTCTTCGGCCGCAACGGTGAGGTCGTGGCGCGCGACCTGCCGGGGTTCGGTGGCCCCACCGGGCACGAGGGAACCTGGAACTTCACCACCGACGGTTACCTGACCTGGGACGAGGACGGTGGCTCCGGCACCTACACCTGGCGGGGCCTGGACGGGGGCGAGCGGACCGCCTCGGCGGAACGGACCCCCGCGTCCGAGGACGAGCGAAAGGAACGCATCCGCCCCGTCCCGCTCGAGGACTCCCTGGTCACGGCCGTTCCCCGGGCTACGAAGGGCGAGTCCGAGACCGTCACCCTGACCGTGCGCCCCTGGGCCGAGGGGGAGGAGCCGGTCGAGGACTCGGCGGCCACCAAGGTCCACATCACCCTGGAACCCGCGTCCGGGGACGTGCCCGAGGACCAGATGGAGTCGTGGGTGTCCCTGCACGGGATCCGGGACGGGGTCGTTCTCGCCCGCCCCGGGAGCAGCGAGGTCGTCGGCATCGTCTGAGCCGGGGCGGAAGGGCCGGCCCGAGGGAGGCACTCAGCCCAGCACCACGTTCCCGGACTGGTCGACGTGCCAACCGGGGTTGTGCGCGACCTCCCACACGACACCGTTGGGGTCCTCGACGAACGCGTGGTGCACACCGCCGAACCCGCCGTACTCCGGAGCGCGCAGTACCCGGCCCCCGGCCTGCACCATGGCCTCGACCGTCCACGCGACTTCTTCCGGCCCCTCGACGTTGTGCGCCAGGGTCACCCCGGACACCGCGGCGCTGGTGGACATCGCCGGGCCCGCCGCTTCCGTGCCCGAGTCCTGCGTCCCGGCCAGATCGCGGTCGAACTTCACCGAGTCGAACAGACCGAGCACCGTCCCCGGAGCCACCTGGAAGAACAGGATCTCGCCCGGTACGTCGGCGAGCGGCTCCCAACCCAGACCGTCCCGGTAGAAGCGGCGGGCCGCGTCCAGGTCGGTCGTCGAGAGCGTCACGAAGTGGATCTGCTGCCTCATGGGGTCTCCGGGGCGGAACGGCGGACGTGTGTGCTCGCCCGCATTCTCACCCGGACCGCCCGGGTCCTGCCCCGGGCCACACCGGGGCCGACCGGATCGGGTCACCCGGCCGGTTCACAGCCCGTGCTTGCGCGCCACGATCCGCAGCATCAACGAACGCGGGAGCAGACGGCGCAGTGCGAACACCACCGGCGCGTTGCTCCCCACCGCGTACAACGGCCGCGGAGTGGGCGCGTCGATCGCCCGCAGCACCGTCCCCGCGACCCGCTCCGCAGAGATCCCCTCCGACTCGTTGGAGTTGAGTGCGCTCAGCATCGTCCGGTACTCCTCACGGAACGGGGAGCCCTCCCGCAGGTACTGTGTGCGCCGCTCGCTGATCCCGGTGTTGATCGAGCCCGGCTCGACCGTGCTCACCCCCACCCCGTAGGGGGAGACCTCCCGGCGCAGGGCGTTCGCGAACCCCTTGACCGCGGCCTTGGAGGCGACGTACGAGGAACGGTAGGCCAGCGGGAAACTTGCCAGCATCGACCCGACCACGACCACACGCCCGTACCCGCGCTCACGCATCCCCGGCAACACCAGCTGGGTGAGTCGCACCGCCCCGAACACGTTGATGCGGAACAACCGTTCCACCGCCTCGCCCGGGAGCTCCTCGAACGGCCCGCTCTGGCTCTCCCCGGCGTTGTTGACCAGGACGTCGACGGCGCCCACGTGTTCGGCACAGGCATCCACCGAGGCGTCGTCGGCCAGGTCCAGGGCCACGTACTCCACACCGGGAACCGGGTCGGTGATCGTCGCGGGGTCACGGCTGGTACCGACGACCCGGTAGCCCCGTTCGGCGAGGGCGGCGGTCACCGCGCGCCCGATACCCGAGGAGGCACCGGTGACCAGGGCGGTACGGGCAGATGGCTGGGACATGGGGTTCCTTCCGACGGGGACCACGGGGGCGAGGTGCTCGCGCCGGCACCGCGCACATGATCGCACGCTGCGCTGTCCTGTTCCTCGCCCCGGGGCGGCCCGGCGCCCCTCATGGAGAAGGGGGTGCTGCCCCGGGGGCGGTGCCCGTGCGTGCCCGGGTGCGGACGTGCCCCGTGTGCTCTGCACCGTGCCGGTTCCGGGACGGCGACCGGGGGAGGCCGGTCACTGCCGCTGCGGGTCGAACATGTCGATCGGCAGGTCGGTACGGCCGTGCTCGGCCAGATCCGCCAGCGCTGCGCCCACCGCCGAGGCGAACTTGAACCCGTGACCGGAGAACCCTCCGGCCAGTACCAGTCCGGGCAGCTCGGCACGGTGGCCGATGAGGAAGTCCTCGTCCGGGGTCATCGTGTACATGCACGCGGACATACGCTCGGGCGTCGTTGCGACCCCGTCCAACCGCGCGGCCAGGAGCCCCAACCTGGCTCCGTCCGCGGTGTCCGGCGCGCGCGGTCCCGTGTCCGGGTCGACCGGCTCGCCCCACTGGGCTCCCGGGAACCGTGCGCCGGGTGCCTCGGAGTGCACCCCGATCTTGACGGTGCGGCCGTCCAGACTCGGGAACCCGAACCAGAGTGTTCCGTCGGCTTCGTCGCGAGCGAAGACCTGGCCGCCGGTGTGCGGCTCGGGGGCACCGGTGATCGGGAACCAGCCCAGGACCCGGCGCTCCACCCGGATCCCCAGGTCCGGGAGCTGGGGAAGGAGCCGCGTGGTCCACGAACCCGCCGCGACCACGACCCGGCGTGCCCGGATCTCGGTTCCGCCCATCCACACGGTCGGCTGTTCGGGGTCGGGCACGATCCGGGTCACCGGTGCCTCGGTCAGGACCCGGGCCCCGGCTTCCCCCGCGAGACGGACGGCGGCCCCGATGGCGGCTTCCGGGAGCAGGACCCCGCCTTCCTGTTCGACGACGGCCTCCTCGCCCGGGGCGAACCGGTGGTGGGGGAAGCGTGCCTGTGCCTGTTCGGGGGACAGGTGCTCGTGCTCCAGGGCGTGGTGGGAGGCGGCCGTGAGCGCACCCGAGACGGCCCCCGAGTCCGGGGCCCCTGCCATGAGCGCCCCGGTACGCAGCAGCAGCTCTTGCCCCGAGGCCTGCTCCAGATCGGCCCACCGCTCCCAGGCCGCGCGGACGAACGGCACGTACTCGGCGCCCTCGACGTAGGCGGTACGGATGATGCGCGACTCACCGTGGCTGGAACCCCGGTCGTGCCCGGGGACGAACTGCTCCACCCCTACGGTCGGCACGCCCCGGCGCGCCAGGTGCCACAAGGCCTGCGACCCCATGGCGCCGAGCCCCACCACGACCGTGTCGGTCCGCAACGTCTCTCCCACGACCGTCTCCCTTCCATGCACCCCACCGGACACGAAAAACGGCGGGCCGACCCATCGTCGCAGGAAGGCCCGCCCGTGGAGACACGGGGACACCGTGGTCGTGCCGTGGGGTCAGCGCTTCGGCCCCAGCCAGGAGCACGGGCGGGGCTCACCGCGCGCCTGGCCCGGGTCCATGAGAAGTGACAGGCCCGTGCCGAACATCCACACGTCCTTGGCCACCGCGAGACCCGTGTCGCTGGGCCGGACGCTGTTGGGGCGCCGCATCCCGGGGGTGCGCAGGTACATGCCCAGGAGCGAGGCGCTGAACGCGGTCAGCCCGGCGGCGGCGATCTTCGTGGGCACGATCGGCAGCAGGAGAGCGGTACCCAGGGCGATCTCCGACGCCGACACCAGCTTGACGAAGGGCTTGGGCGCGATCTTGTCGAGGAACGGGTAGGCACTGACGGCCATGCCGTGCATGCCCTGGGCGGATTCCTCGTCGACAGCGCGCTTGTCCAGGCCCGAGCTGAGGATGAAGGCCCCCGTGGCGATGCGGGCCGGCATGTGGTGCGGTTCGACGGGCGGTCGTCTCATGGTGTTGCTCCCCCTGGGTCCTTGCTTCCGGCACCTGTGATGCTACTCAGGGTGACGGTTTTGCGGGGGTGCGACCTGCCGTGGGGCGACGGGGCGCGGTCGTGGGGTGTGGCCCGTGCCTGTGGTGGGTGTGCGCGCACGGTGCGATGCGGGTTCCTCACCCGTGGGGGCGCACCGTGCGGCGCGGGAAGGCCGCCGGGCCCGCTCGTGCGGACCCGGGAAGTGCGGGGGCTGCCGGTCAGTTGTCGCCGAGCAGCTCGTCCCTCGCGGCGTCGACGGCGGTGCCGCCGGGGTCCTCGACAGCGTCCGTGGCGGTCTCGACGCCGTCCTGGAGTCCTTCCGTGCTCTCCTGTACGCCTTCCATCGCTTCCTGGCCGTAGGACTGGGTGACGTCCTGAGCGAGCTCGCCCACCTCGCCGCCCAGGAGTCCCTTGAACCACTCGATCGCTTCGCCGATCATCGGCACTCCGTTCGGTTCCGTGTCCGGTGTGTGTCGCGTCCAGCCTGCAGTCTCTTCCCTCCCCGGATAAGGCCTGTGTAAAGGGCGGGAGGGCATGAAGGGGCCCCCGGTGCGGAGGGCACCGGGGGCCGGAGGGGGTGAAGGAGAAACGGCCCTCGTCGGCGGGGAGGGGCCGTCTCCGACAGGGGGTGCGGAGAGTTACGGAGCCGTTGTCCGCCTTCGAGAACCATCCTGCACCATCGGAGGGCCCGGTGAGGCGGAAACGGAGAATCTCGCCGAAGAATCTTCCGAAGACGCTGGAGAATGTCGCGCCATTGGGGAAAATTCGGCACTCGTCACCCTTTGCCTGTTATGTGACGGCCAACGGTGTACGCAAGTACACACGGTGCCGAGTGCGGGCATTGGGAGGGGAGAGTGCTGGCGGGTGGGCTCGGGGCGCCGGGGCGGGCGGGCAGGTACTGTGCCTTTGGTCACCCGAAGTGGCGTAGATCCTTATCCTTCCTTTAAGGTCGGGTAAATCGGAAATATCTGATGACCTGGTCACGAATCACCTTCAGGTGTCTCCCCGCACGCACGAAAGGGACCGTCGCAATGCACCGCTCCGCCGTCATCGCCTCTGCCGCTGTGGCCGTACTGGCGTTGACCGCCTGTGGTGCCCCGTCCGAGAACGAGGCGGACTCCGCGGACGGCGAGGACACACTGGTCGTCGGCGCGACCGCCGTCCCGGCCGGGGAGATCCTGGAGTTCATCGACGAGGAGCTCGCCGCAGAGGCCGGACTCTCCCTGGAGATCCAGGAGTTCTCCGACTACATCGCGCCCAACACCGCCCTTGCCGAGGGGCAGCTCGACGCGAACCTCTACCAGCACGAGCCCTACCTACTGGACTTCAACGAGGGCAACGACACCGACCTCACCGCCGTGCAGGAGGCCTACCTGCCGCCGCTGGGACTCTACTCCGAGCAGGTCGACTCGGTGGACCGGCTCGAGGACGGCGCCGAGGTCGCGCTGCCCAACGACCCCACCAACGAGTTCCGCGCACTCGTGCTGCTGGAGGAGAGCGGCCTCATCACCCTGGCCGACGGGACCGAGGAGGCCGACTTCTCGCTCTCCGACATCGAGGACAACCCCAAGGACCTGGACTTCCACGAGGTCGAGGCGCCCCAGCTACCGCGTTCACTCGGTGACGTGGACGCCGCGATCGTCAACAACAACTACGCGCAGGAGGCCGGGCTCGACTTCGAAGAGGACTCCATCCTCCTGGAAGAGGTCGAGGGAAACGACTACGTCAACGTCCTCGCGGCCCGCACCGAGAACGCCGACGACCCGCGCATCGACACCCTCGGCGACCTCCTGCTCGACGAGGAGACCCTCGAGTTCATCGAGGAGGAGTACCAGGGCAGCATCATCCCCGCCGAGGGCGACTGACCCCTCCGACCCCCGACCCCCACAGGCCGCCCCGTCCGCCCCCGCGACGGGGCGGTCCTGTGTCCGGGCGGGCCGGACCCGCCGACCTGCGCCCGCGTGGCGGACCCGGCCCGCCGCGGTCAGTCGAGCACCCCGCGGCGGTAGGCCTCGGCGACAGCGGCCGCCCGCTCCCGCACCCCGAGCTTGTCGTACACGTGCTGCAGGTGCGTCTTCACACTGGCCTCGCTGATGAACAGCCGGGAGGCGACCGCCCGGTTGGACGCACCGTCCGCGACCAGCTCCAGCACCTCCCGTTCACGGCGGCTCAGCAGCTGCCCCGAAGGTGTACGTACGCGCCCCATCAGATGGGAAGCGGCCGCGGGGGACAGCACCGACTCGCCCCGGTACACGGCCAGCACCCCGCGCACCAGCTCGTCGGGGGCGGCGTCCTTGAGCAGGTACCCGTGGGCCCCCGCCTCCACCGCGGGCAGGACGTCACGTTCACTGTCGAACGTGGTCAGTACCAGGACCCGCACGTGCGGGTCCCGCTCGCCCAGCTCGGTGATGGCACGCACCCCGGACATCCGGGGCATGCGCAGGTCCATGAGTACGACATCGACCTCATGGCCGCGCACGAGGTCGAGCACCTCCTGCCCGTCCGCAGCCTCGGCCACCACCTCGATGCCGTCCTCGGTCGAGAAGGTCCCGCGCAGACCGTCGCGCACGACCGGGTGGTCGTCGGCGATCAACAACCGGATCACGGCCCCACCTCCGGACCCGTGTCCGGGACCACCGGAACACTGGCGCTCACGGCCGTCCCCCTGCCGTCCTCGCTCTCGATCTCCACACTGCCTCCTATGCTCCGGATCCGCTGGCGCATACTGCTGAGCCCGAATCCGCCCGAGCGTCCCCGCGCCATGCCACGCCCGTCGTCACGCACGTCCAGCAGCACCACCTCGTCCAGGTAGGACAGGGTCACGACCGCCCGAGAGGCCTGCGCGTGCCGGGCGACATTGGTGAGGGCCTCCTGTGCCACCCGGAACAGGGCAGCCTCGATCGCCGGGCTCAACGCGACCGGATCGCCGGTGACCTCCGACGACACCCGGGTCCCGTGGGTCTCACCCCAACGGCGGACCAACTCCGCCAACGCGCTGGGCAGGTGCCCCTCGCTCAACTGCTGCGGACGCAGCGCCTCCACCGAACGCCGCGCCTCGGTCAGACTCTCCTTGGCCAGGGCCAGTGCGCGCTCCAGGTGGGTGGCGGCCGTCCCGGGGGTCCCCCACGTGCGCTGGGTCGCCTGGATCTGGGTGATGATGCCGGTCAGGCCCTGCGCGAGGGTGTCGTGGATCTCGCGTGCCATCCGCCCGCGCTCCTCCGCGATCCCGGCCTGGCGCACCTGGGTGAGCACCCGGGCGTGCAGGTCCGCGTTCTCGGCCAGAGCCTGCTCCAGCCGCTCGACCATCTGCCGGTGTTCCAGGTTCCTGCGGGCACCCATCTGACCCGCGACCAGACCCGCGCCGATCCCCAGTGTCTGGACGGCCACCACACCACCGAACAGGATCGTGTGCTGGAGCAGGGGCATGCCCGGGTCGGTCCCCGGAAGGCCCATCGTGCTCGAGTGCAGCACCAGGCTGGTCGCACCGACCGCCGCGAACGCCCACGCGGTCGGCAACAGCATCGCGTGGACGAACCCGGTGATCGTGAAGATCAGGAACAACTCGTCGTGCGCCAGCATGACCGAGCAGATCAGCAACAGGCCGCAGACGTGGACCAGGGCCGACCACCGGAACGGGAGCACGCCGGACACCCCGATGGTGACGGCCACACGGTGCCCGAACAGCAGCCAGAGAGCGGCCACCAGACCCAGCACCACCGTGGTGGTGTGCTCTGCGGCGGACTGCCCCGGCAGGGCCAGGACAGCGACCAACGAGGCCGTGAGGAGGACCCAGGGGACCACCACCAGGAACCTGCCCCACAGGGTCTGCCACGCCTCCGAGCCCTCAGCGTTCTCCGCACGGTCCCCGGTGGTGGTCATGGGCTCTCTACTCCCAACGGAACAGGCGGGCCGCCGCGGCTGCGGCGAGCACGGTGATACCCGCCATGACCGCCAGCTGTACCGCGTGCGGATTCGTGCTGTCGACCCGGCCCCACCACGCGTCCATGAGCAACTGAACGCCCGGCGGGGTGAACTCGCCCATGCGCACCAACACCTCCGGAAGGAGGAACCGCGGTAGGAACAACCCTCCGACCAGCATCACCACCAGGTACAGCAGCGTCGCCACCCCGTTGGCCGCACGTGCGCTCGGCACGACGGCGGCCACGAGCATGCCCGACGCGACCAAGGAAGCCGAACCGGTGACGAGGGCGACCGCGAACAGCAGGGGCCGCTGCGGGAGGCCGATGTCCAGGACCAGCCAGGAGGCCACCACCAGAACCAGGGACGACAGCGCCATCGTGGCCAACACGATGATCAACTGGGCGACCAGCAGGACCCCCGGGTGGACCGGGGTGGTCGACAACCGCCGCAGGACACCGTTCTCCCTGTAGGTGCCGATGACCGCCGGAAGGTGCGAGACCCCGACGAGGCACAGACCCAGGACCAGGGCGGTGGGTGCCCAGAAGTCGATGAAGCGCATCCCGCCGAAGTCGGGGGAGGGTTCACGCAGCGCCGGGATCGCCGCCATCCCGAACAGGACCACGCTCGGCATCGCCACCCCCAGCACGAGGGTCAGCGGTTCGCGCAGGAACAGCCGGACCTCGACGGCCAGCACACTGCGCAGCACGGCCGGGAGCGGCGGACGGCCCGGCGCCCCGGCCCTCTCGGTGGTGCTCACAGCAGATCCCCTCCTCCGGTCAGGGAGACGAAGGCGTCCTCGAGGGTCGCGCGGCCGCCGCCCCGCTCGTGTGAGGCCCGGGCCACCAGCCTCTCGGGTGTGTCCAGCGCCGCGACCCGGCCCCGGTCCACGACCGCGACCCGGTCGCACAGCCGCTCGGCCTCGTCCATGAAATGGGAGACGAGCACGATCGTGACCCCGCTGTCGCGCACGCGCTCCACCAGCTTCCAGGTCTCCCGGCGCGCACGCGGGTCCAACCCGGTGGTGAGCTCGTCCAGCACCGCGACACGGGGCCGCCCCACCAGGGCCAGGGCGATGGACAACCGTTGCTGCTGACCACCCGAGAGCGTCCGGTACTGGGCGCCGGCACGGTCGGTGATGTCCAGCATCGACAGGAGCTCCCCGACATCGGCCGGGTGCTGGTGGAAGGACGCGTACATGCGCAGAGCCTCGACCACCCGGATCCGGTCCGGCAGCCGCGCCTCCTGCAGCTGGATCCCGAGTACGCGCCGCAGCCGTGTGCGGTCGGTCGACGGGTCCAGCCCCAGGACCCGCAGGCGGCCCCGGTCGGGTTCCCGCACACCGGAGACACATTCCACGGTCGTGGTCTTGCCGGCACCGTTGGGCCCCAGGACCCCGAAGATCTCACCCTCGTCCACGGAGAAGGACACGTCCTCGACCGCGACCTTCTCCCCGTACCGCTTGCGCAGGTTCGCCACTTCGATGATTGCCATGGAACCCAGCGTGTGCCGGGAGCGGTCTCCGGCGGATCCCCTGGACAGCGGTGGATCCGGTGGATGCCGGCATCCACCGATCGGTGGATGCGCGCGCCCGGCCGGGCGGGTCCGTCCCGGCCGGGCGGTCGGTCAGGCGCGCTCCTCGGCGTCGGGACGCGGAGACAGGTCGTCCTCGGCCGTACCGGGCCCGTCCTCACGGTGGCGCCGGGAGAGCAGGTAGCCCAGTCCGAGGGTGATGGCGACACCGATCGCGGTGTACCAGGTGAACCCGACCAGATCCGGTGCGAAGAGGAACAGCGACGACATCGTCGCGACCGCGACGGCGAAGGAGACCACCGCATCCGTCTGCCGGGCCCTCGGTACCCACATCCCGAGGAAGAACGCGCCCAACAGCCCGCCGTAGGTCAGGCTCGCCACCGAGAGTCCGAGCTCCACCACGGGGTTGTCGGTGCCGGTGAACATCGCCGCCGCACCGATGAAGACCAGGCCCCAGCCGAGGGTGAACAGGCGGCTCATGCGCAGCGCACCGGCCTCGTCGAGGGAGCGGCGGGAGAACCGCTGGTACAGGTCGGACATGGTCGAGGACGACAGCGCCGACAGGGACGACGACAGGGTACTCATCGCCGCGGCCATGATCCCGGCGAGCATGAGCCCGGCGATCCCGACCGGCATCCCGTCGACGATGAAGGTCGGGAACAGCTCGTCGGAGTTGGCCAGGCCCATCTGGTCGACGGTCCGCTGCTCGTAGTAGGAGTACAGCGCCAGCCCCACGGTCAGGAACAGCGCGAACTGGAGGAAGACCACGACCCCGCTCATGACGAGGGCGAGCTGGGCGTCGCGCAGGCTCTTGCACCCGAGCAGGCGCTGCACGATCAGCTGGTCGGCGCCGTGGGAGGCCATGGACAGCAGGGCGCCGCCCACCAGCGCGGTGACGGTGGCGTAGGGGGAGGAGACGGGGTCGGAGGTGAAGTCCAGGAACTGGGTCTTGCCGGCCTCCTGCGCAACGCTCCAGAAGTTGACGTCCAGGCTCTGCACGATCACGGCCAGGGCGACGATCCCGCCGATCATGTAGACGCTCATCTGCAGTACGTCGACCCACACCACGGCCTTGATGCCGCCCACGAGCGTGTACAGGATCGTCGCGACACCGAGCAGCGCCACGATCGTGAAGTAGGACATCTCCAGCCCGAAGGCGTCGAGCACGATCTTCATCGGGATCGCGGCGGCGAAGAGGCGTACACCGTCGGCCAGCAGCCGGGTGAACAGGAACGTCACCGATGCGGTGCCCTGCATACCGCGCCCGAACCGCACCCCGAGGTAGGCGTAGGCGGTGGTCATGTCCCCGCTGTAGTAGCGGGGCAGCAGCACGAAGGCCACCACGAGCCGGCCGATGAAGTACCCGATCGCGACCTGCAGGAACGTGACGTTGTCCAGGAACGCGATACCTGGTGTGCTGATCACCGTCAGCGCGCTGGTCTCGGTGGCAACAACCGAAAGGCACACCGCCCACCAGGGCATCTGTCGGCTGCCGATGAAGTAGTCGCGGACCGTGCGTTGCTTGCCCGAGAGCCACAGCCCGAGCCAGGCCGAGGCCAACAGGTAGACGACGATGACCGCAAGGTCGATGGTGTGCACGCGGTGACCTCCGTGGCCGGTAGGGGGTGGGGAATCACCAGTCCGGGCCGACGACCTCCAGGTGCCGGGGGACGATGGTGGCGGGTTCGGGCAGGCGCAGCGGACCGGAACCCGGGGTGATGCGCCCGGCCGCGGTGGCCCGGCGCGCCCCCGTGCAGGAGGGGAGCGCTCCGGGGAGCCCGTGCCAGGTGAGGAAACCCAGCAGTGCGAACAGGTAGGCCTCCTTGGCGTCGCCGTCCAACCCCAGGTCCTCGGCGGGAACCGACCGTGCGGGGTGCAGGAGCTCGGCCAGGCGCGCGGACAGCACCGGGTTGCGTGCCCCGCCCCCGGACACGTGCACCTCGGTGACGGCGAACGGTTCGAGCGCGTCGGCCACGGTGCGGGCGGTCAGCTCGACCAGGGTCGCCAGGAGGTCGGGAGCCTCCACCGGCCCGTGCGCGGCGGTGTGCGCGTCCAGGACGGCGTCGAGGTAGGGGGCACCGAACAGCTCCAACCCCGTGGACTTGGGTGGGGCGAGCCCGTAGTAGGGGTCGGCCAGGAGACGGGCGAGCAGGTCGGGGTCGACCCGCCCCGCGGCGGCGATCCGCCCGTCGAGGTCCAGGTCGGTGCGGCCCTCGGTCACACGGCGGACGGCGGCGTCCATGAGGGCGTTGCCGGGGCCGGTGTCGAACGCTGTGGGCACCCCGGTGGAGGGCACGACCGTGGCGTTGGCGATACCGCCGATGTTGAGGGCCGCGGCCGACCCGCCCCGGCCGGTCAACAGGAGCGTGTCGAGCACTGCCGCCAGCGGGGCGCCCTGGCCCCCGGCGGCCACGTCGGCGGTGCGCAGGTCGGAGACCACGGGCAGTCCGGTGGCCTCGGCGATCCACGCGGGCTGGCCCAGCTGCAGGGTTCCGTGCACGGACGATCCCTCCACCCAGTGGAAGAGGGTCTGTCCGTGGGAGGCGATCAGCTCGGCCCGGCCACCGGCCAGGTCGGCGGCGGCCTCCCGTGCGGCCCCGGCGAACTCCTGGCCGATGCCGGTGTCGATCCGGCACACGGTCTCCACGGTCGTGGACCCCGGCGGGAGGGCGGAGCGCAGTTCCTCGCGGAGAGGAGCGGAGTAGGGGACGGTGCGGTGCCCGAGCGGCCGCAACCGGACGAGGTCCCCGTCGAGGGCGAATTGGCCGGCCGCGACGTCGATGCCGTCGGTGGAGGTGCCCGAGGACAGACCCAGCACTCGCACGCAGAACCCCCTCCGTCAAGAACAAACATCTACGGAGCCCACTTCGGCAAGAACGTTCGTCCAGGAATATCCCGCGCCTGGATGTCCACGCAACCCCCGGAGAGAGCCGTTCCGCACCCGTGCGGTACCGGACCCGGGAGCACGGCCCCGCCCGGACCGTTCCGCCGGCAGACCGACCACAGGAGCGACCGCTTCGGGGCGGACACGTGCGAGTGGCCCCGGCCGTAGGTGCGTGCGGCCTCACCGGCGAAGTGGTTCCCCGGTGCTCGTCCGCGGCCCCCGGGACCACCGCGATCCGGGCCCTGGGGGCCTCCGGGGCCTCCGGGGCCTCCGAGGAGCGGCGTGAGGGCTCAGACGAAGGGCAGCACCGAGCACACCGTCACCACCCCCAGGCCCAGGGCCATGTAGCGGTAGTTCTTGTACCAGGGTGTGCCCGCCAGCTCCTGCGACTCCTGGCGCCAGTTCTGCCGGCTCCAGGTGACGGCCTCGAGCTTCTCCGTCGGCGGGGCCGGGGTACTGAGCGAGATGGCCACGAAGACCAGCAGGCTCAGCAGGAACATGATGCCCGTCCCGTACAGGAACTGGAGGTTGCCCACACCCAGGAGCTCGAAGACCAGGAAGGCGGCCAGCCCGACCGGCACCATCGCCAGCGTCCACACACCCGCGGCCGTGGAGGCCCGCCTCCAGAACAGCCCGCCGAGCAGGACCACCACCAGCGGCATCGTCACGTACCCCAGGAAGGACTGGAAGTAGGCCACGATACCCGAGAACGTGGTGATCACCGGCGCCCACAGAGCGGCCACCACCAGGAAACCACCCACGAGGAACCGGCCGATGCTCAACAGCTGGCGTTCGGTGAACCTGTGGTTGCGGGTCTTGACGAAGTCGTTGACCACCAGGCTCGCGGCACCGTTCAGGACCGAGTCCAGGGTGGACATCAGGGCGAAGACCAGAGCGGCGACCACGAGCCCGCGCAGACCCACCGGGGCGAAGTCGAACACCAGCGCGGGCCAGACCAGGTCGCTGTTGGGGACCTCGGCAGGGTCGTAGAGGCCCCGGGCGAGCACCCCGGGGAAGATCAGGATCACCAGGACCGGGAGCTGCAGAGCCCCCGCGAACAGGGCACCCCAGCGTCCGTGGTCGATGTTCTTGGCTGCCAGGACACGTTGGACGACGATGTGGTTGGCCACCCACACGTAGAAGGAGAGCCAGATCGCACCGGTGAAGATACCGGGCCAGGGAACGAGGTCGTCGTCCGGCGGCGGGGCGACGGTGAAGCCCCCCTCCGGTGCGAGCTCGGGCAGGGTCGACCAGTCGTAGCCGAACTCGGCGAAGACCATGACGAACAGCGCGGACCCGGCGGCGAACAGCACCACGCCTTGGATGGTGTCGGTGATCATCACCGACTTCAGGCCGCCGATGAGCACGTACCCGCCGCCCAGCACGGCGATGATGACGATGTGCACGCCCAGAGGCACCTCGGGGAACAGCAGGGACATCACCAGCGATCCGGCGAACATCGCGCCCGCACTGTCGAGGAACATGGCCGTGACCACGGTGAAACCCGAGAAGGCGTAGCGGGCACGGCGGTCGTACCGGCGCTCCAGGAACTCCGGGACGGTGGTGATCCGCGACTGCAGGTAGAAGGGCAGGATCAGCAGCGCGAACACCAGCAGGACCAGCGTGGCCATCCACTCGAAGTTCCACACCTGGATGCCGCTCTCGAACCCGGCGCCCGCCAGGCCGAGGTATTGGGTGCCGCTGAACTGGGTCGCGTACAGGGAGAACCCGACCACGGGCCAGACCATGCTCCGGCTCGCGAGGAAGTAGCTCTCGGAACCTTCCTGTCCGCGGCCGACCCAGAGGGCGACAGCGATCACGGCGATCACGAAGACCACGAGGACGGTCAGGTCGATGGGGCCGAGGGTGAAGTCGGGCATCGCTGCTCACCCCTGTTCCGGGTCGATGGTGCGCTCGGCGGTCCCGTGCCGGCCGTCCCTGACCACCAGGACCGAGCAGTGCGCATCACGCGCCAGGGGCAGGGAGAGATCGCCCAGGACCAGCCGGTCGGCCGATCGCGCCCCGCGTACCCCGACGACGATGAGCCCGGCCCGTAGTTCCTCGGAGACCCGTAGGACCGACCGTTCCGGTCGCCGCGTGAGCCTGAGTTCGGTGTGGACGGACGGGATTCCCCGTTCGGCCAGCTCCTCGCGCCGCCTCCGGAGGAACGCCTCACCCTGGCTGTTGAGCCGTTCCTCCTGCGCGGGTACCGCGGTGACCCCGGTGACGCTGGGGGAGCGGACCTTGACGTGGACCAGGGCCAGGCGGGATCCGGTGGCCTCCGTCAACCGGGCCGCGGTGGCCACGGCCCGGTCGGACTCGGGCGAGCCGTCGTCGGCCACCAGGACCAGGGTGGGGAAGGAAACCATCAGCGGACTCCGCTCACGAGTACTGTCCGGAACCGGCCCGGCCTGCGGTGGTGTGTTGTGTCCGCTGGTGTCGGGCCCTCCTATTCAGTCCCAGAAGTCGGCGCCGTGTTCGAGTTTCCTCACGGAGTGTCATCGAAGAACTGTGGTTCGGGCCGTCCCTTCACGGCTGCGGCGCTCGAGGTGCGGGGACCGGGGAACGGGGAACGGGGTGCACGGATGGCGGAGCGGACGGTACTGGGGATCTGCGGAAGCCTGCGCAGAGGTTCCTACAACGCCGCGCTGTTGGACCTGGTGGAAGAGGTCTCCGGCGGCGTCCGTGTGGTCGGGGCCGATCTCGCCGGACGCCTGCCCCTGTTCGATCCCGACATGGAGAACGACGAGACGGCCTGGCCCGAGGAAGTGCGTGAGTTCCGCGCATGCGCAGCGGAGGCCGAGGGTGTGGTCATCGCGACCCCGGAGTATGCGCACGGCCCGGCCGGGATCACCAAGAACGCGCTGGACTGGCTCGTGGGTTCGGGTGGGTTGATGGGGCGCCCGACCCTGCTGGCCAGTGCTTCGCCCGGTCAGGCCGGAGGGATGCGTGCACACACCCCGCTCATGCCGACGCTGACGTTGCTGGGCGCGATCCTGGTGGACTGTGCCGTGGTCTCGCGTGCGGGCACACGCACGGACGCGTCGGGGCGTTTCACCGAACCTGCGGTCGTCGGCCGTGTGCGGTTGGCGGTCGGTGAGCTGGAGGAGGCGTTGGGACACGCAGCGCACAAGCGCGCGCCCGGGGTGCTGTGAGCCGACTCACGAGTGCGTACCTGACCACCGGATTGTATGTGCATGCAGGATCGTGCATACTTATATTCATGTCCAAGGTACTCACCTCTCTGCCTGTCGGTGAACGTGTCGGCATCGCCTTCTCCGGCGGCCTCGACACCTCGGTGGCGGTCGCGTGGATGCGCGAGAAGGGCGCCGTCCCCTGCACCTACACCGCCGACATCGGCCAGTACGACGAAACCGATATGCCCTCGGTGGCCGAACGCGCCAACGACTACGGCGCGGAGGTCGCGCGACTGGTCGACGGGCGCGCCGCCCTGGTGGAAGAGGGCCTTGCCGCCCTGGCCTGCGGGGCGTTCCACATCCGCTCCGGCGGGCGTTCCTACTTCAACACCACGCCGCTCGGGCGCGCGGTCACCGGGACCCTCCTGGTGCGCGCCATGCTCGAGGACGACGTGCAGATCTGGGGCGACGGCTCCACCTTCAAGGGCAACGACATCGAGCGGTTCTACCGCTACGGCCTGCTCGCCAACCCCGGCCTGCGCATCTACAAGCCCTGGCTCGACGCGGACTTCGTCAGCGAGCTCGGCGGCCGCAAGGAGATGTCGGAGTGGCTGGTCGAGCGCGGCCTGCCCTACCGCGACAGCACCGAGAAGGCCTACTCCACCGACGCCAACATCTGGGGCGCCACCCACGAGGCCAAGTCCCTGGAGCACCTCGACACCGGCATCGAGATCGTCGACCCCATCATGGGCGTGCGTTTCTGGGACCCCGAGGTCGAGATCCCGACCGAGGACGTCACCATCGGTTTCCAGCAGGGCCGTCCGGTAACCATCAACGGCAAGAGCTTCGACTCCGCCGTCGACCTGGTCCTGGAGGCCAACACCATCGGCGGCCGCCACGGTCTGGGCATGTCCGACCAGATCGAGAACCGCATCATCGAGGCCAAGAGCCGCGGCATCTACGAGGCCCCCGGCATGGCGCTGCTGCACACCGCCTACGAGCGCCTGGTCAACGCCATCCACAACGAGGACACCATCGAGGCCTACCACACCGACGGCCGCCGTCTGGGCCGCCTCATGTACGAGGGACGCTGGCTGGAGCCGCAGGCCCTGATGATGCGCGAGTCCCTGCAGCGCTGGGTCGGCGCTGCCGTCACCGGTGAGGTCACGTTGCGCCTGCGCCGCGGTGAGGACTACTCGATCATGGACACCACCGGGCCCGCGTTCAGCTACCACCCGGACAAGCTGTCCATGGAGCGCACCGAGGACTCCGCGTTCGGCCCCATCGACCGCATCGGTCAGCTCACCATGCGCAACCTGGACATCGCCGACTCCCGCTCCAAGCTGGAGGACTACTCCCGCCTCGGCCTGGTCGGCGACTCCACGCAGCCCAACACCGTCGGCGCGGCCCAGGCCGCCTCGACGGGCCTCATCGGCGCGATGTCCGAGGGCGGCGCCGAGGCCATCGCCTCGCGCGGCCAGGGTTCGGACGACAGCGACATGCTCGACCACGTGGCTCTGGAGTCCGGCAACGACTGAGGACCAGGGCCTTCTCGACAGCCGACGGGCCGCCCCGCCCGGGGAACCCCGGACGGGGCGGCCCGTTCCGTAGCCGACCCTGTGGTGGCGCTCAGGGCCGAGATCCCAGCTAGAGCCAGACCGCCGTGTCGATCTCCAGGTCGTAGAACTCGTGTGCGCCCTCGCGCGCGTCCAGGCCCCACCCGGCACGCATCCGCTGCGGCAGCAGGAGTCCGTCGACCTCCTGCTCCCCGCTGAACACGACCGTGAACCGGTGGAAGTCGTACCCGTGCCCGTCCGGGTCGCCCCACCGCGGCAGCGCGATCCACTCCAGCCGGCCCTTGGGGCTCACCCGGATCGTGATCCGGTGGACCACGCCGTCGACGACCACCTCGGCGTGTGCGGTGTCGTCGTCGACATCGTCCCAGTGCACCTGCGGCAGCAGCGCCGCGGCCGGGGTGAGAGCCAGATCCGCGGCCAGCCGCCCCGCCGTGCTCCGGGCGACGTCCTGGTCCTCGACGGAGAGCACCGGTACCAAACCACCGGCAGACCACCGCAGCCGCCCGGTACCGGCGTGGTAGAGGTCGAAACCGTGCAGCGGCACCGGGCCCGTCCGTACGGCACCCGCCCACACGTACCCGCGGGCCGCACTGAGCAGCTGTCGGGCGCGCACCCGGCGCCAACCCCCCAACCAGACACGGCCGTGCATGGTCAGCACGACGGTGGTCGACAGCGGGGCGCCCGGGGCGATGCAGTGCCCCGTCCACCGCCGCACCGGGGCGGGCAGGCCCTCGACCGAGGCGGGATCGAAACCCTCGGTGGCCGGGGTCTGCGGGATCAGGGCGTCCCAGGTCGGTGCGGCTGTTCGGGCTTCCGGGGGCGCCGGCAGAGTCACCATGGCCCCGACCCTAGAGCGCACTGCCCCGAGGCCGGGCAGAGCCGCGCCGTGCACCGCGGAGCGGCTCTGCCCCGTGACGTGTGTGCACTTGTACCTGGGGTAGTCGGTGGGCGGGAGGCACGTGAGAGAGCTGTTCACGAGGGGGCACGACCATGTCAGTCACCACTGGCACCGACCGGGTCGAGGGGTCCGGAGCATTCGACGACTACGAGCGCGTGGCGGTGGTCACGGGCGCGGACAGCGGGATCGGGCGGGCGAGTGCGATCCGTCTCGCCCAGGCCGGTTTCGACATCGGCGTCACCTACCACGAGGACACCGAGGGCATCAGCCGGACCGAGCACGAAGTCCGCAAGGCGGGTCGCCGCCTGGCTATCCGCCGGCACGACCTCGCCGAACCGCGGCGGGGGGCCGACGCCGTCGGTGAGCTGATCGAGGAGCTCGGCGGTGTGGGGGTCCTGGTCAACAACGCGGGTCGGGGGTCGAACCAACCCCTGTTGGAGACCGACTACGAACATTGGCGCGAAGTCCTGTCCGTGGACCTGGACGGCGCGTTCCTGTGCTCGCAGATCGCCGGACGCCACATGCGCGATGTCGGGCGGGGCGGACGCATCATCAACGTCACCAGCGTCCACGAGGAGTACCCGAGGGTCAACGCCGGGGCCTACTGCGCCGCCAAGGGCGGGATGAAGCTCCTCACCAGGACCTTGGCGCTGGAGCTCAGCCTGTACGGCATCACTGCGAACAACGTGGTGCCGGGCGAGATCGCCACCCCCATGACCGGTCAGCACGAGCAACCGCCGGAGCTGGACACACGGGCCGGTTATCCGCTGGCACGGCCCGGCCACGCCTACGAGGTGGCGGCCGCCGTGGCTTTCCTCGCTCAGCCCGAGGCCTCCTACGTCACCGGGACCTCGCTCTTCGTCGACGGTGGCCTGACCATGATGGGACCGCAGGCTGCCGAAGCCCTTCAAGACGGCACCTGGCGGGCCGGCTGAGATCCGGGGGTCGGAACACGGGTGCGTTGGACAGCCGTGTGAGACGGGTGCGACGCGTACGGCGCACCCGTCCCCCCTCAGGCCCCCGGCTTCTCGTACGGGGACGGGAACGGGAACCGGTGCTCCAGGAACGAGCGCAGCATGCCGCTCACCCGCTCCTCCGCCTCCGGAGGTGTGTCCAGGTCGTTGAGGCAGAAGAAGTCGACCTTCTCGCCCTCCTCCAGGCGCGCGAGTTCGGCCGCGGCGTCCTCCCCGCCGACGTCGATGTAGCGCAACCGGTACTCTTCGGGCACCGCCTGCCCGGTCAACAGCGCGTAGTGGTGGTGCAGGGTCGCGGCGAACGCGACGTCCTCGGGGGAGCGGAACCGTGACCGCACGGTGCGTTCGGCCTCCTCGGCGTAGCGCTTCTCCAGCTCCAGCATGACCTCGCGGATCTGCGGGTGCGGCACATGCTTGAACTTGTGTGTGATGTGGCGGCCGAAACTCTCGTGCAGCAGGTGCCGCACGTTCTTGCCGGCCGAGTTGGGCGCGACCTCGTCACGCAGCGGGGGCCCGACCCCGAGCTGGAACGGGGAGAAGGGCAACCGTGCGATCCCACTGGCGTGGAAGAAGTCCTCCGAGTGCGCCGGACCGGCGAGGAACACGTCGTCGTTGAAGTACAGGTACCGCTCGGCGAGGCCCTCGATGTGGTGCAGCCGCGCCTCGATGGCGTGGGAGTTGAACGTCGGCAGCGCCTCGGGGGCGTCGAAGATGTCGCGGTGGTCCACCACGGTGATCCCCTCCGCCGCCGGGTCCAACCAGTCGGGCACCTGGGAGTCGGTGACCAGGTACACGTGGCGCACGAACGGCGCGTACATGTGCAGCGACCGCAGTGAGTACCGCAACTCCTGCCGGTCCACGAACCGGGACCGGTTGCCCGCCAGGGCCGGGACCGCGGCGTCGTCGTGCCGGGCGCGTTCGGCGGCGTGCTCGGGGTCGGCACCGTCCACCCAGGTGTAGACCACGTCCACGGGGAAGTCGACATCGTCGACCATCCGCCAGGTGAAGGGTTCATAGGTGGGGTGTTCGCGCCCGCGCACACGCACGGTCGCGGGTGTGCGCGCTTCGAGGGGCAGCAGGTCGCAGACCCGGTTGCGGCGCGGGGCCACCAGGGCCCCGGACATCGCCTGTCGGGGGAGCACGGCGCGCAGCTTCGACAAGATCTCGTCCGCGTTGTCCCGGGCGGCGATGGTTTCTCCATCGCGCCAGAACTCCACGTCGCAGCCGTACTCGAACCCGCCCATGACGCGGCCGGCGGGGGAGAGGAGGTATTCGGCGAAACGGATCGTCAGGCCGGATTTGACGTCGGCGTCCAGGGCCCCATCGACGTAGGCGCTCTCACCCTCGACCCCGCCGCCCCGCAACGGTGCGGCGGCATGGACCGCGCTCGAGTCGTACAGATCGCGCATGGCATCGAGGAACTGTTTGCGCTGTTTCCGGTGGACACCGACGACGTGGCGCAGGGGTGAGCGCCCTCTGACCAGGAAGTGAGAGACCTCGGCCTGCTCGAGGGCGCGGGTGACCAGCTCCAGGTTGTGCGCGGCGGCGTCGGCGGCGGTGAACCCACCGACCACACGTCCGATCCGCTCCTGCCCGTGGTACTCGAAGGCGCGGGTGTCGGGGGCGGACTCCAGGAGATCGTGGCGCCGCTGGGCGGTCTTCGCCAGGCGCCGTTCCTCGGCGACGGCCTCTCGTGCGGTGCGGCGTTCCTCCTCACGGCGCGTTCGGACCTTCCGGGGAACGAGCAGTGCTCCGGTCCGTCGGATGCGGGAACTCAGGGCCATGTGTCGGGTCTTCCGTGTGTTGGGGGAATGGGGGACGCGGAGTCCTGCGACAGGTAGGTCGCCGCGGGCACGGCGCCCCAAAACGGGACGAAGGGTGCTTCCGCTGCGTTGGCGGGCCAGAGGGAAAGAGAACGATTCGTTGTCTTCCGGAAACACCGCCAATGGCCCTCCGTTGAACGGTCCGTGACAGACCGCATGCGTGTGCGGTACGCCCGCAGGGGCGTTCACCGCCGCGGACACGGCGGCCGACGGAGGTGGTGCGGCCCGTTGGACGTGTAAACCGGCGAGTTGACGCGTGTCCGATGGCACACGGGGGTGCGGATGTCTAGCGTGGGGCCCACTATGCCGACATTGCTCAGACGTGGTCTGAACCTGCTCCGAACGCTCAACGTCCGTGTGCAGGACCTCGAATCAGGCAGCGTGGTGGTCAGCCGCCGCCACGGGTACGAGGTCGTCCCTCTGGGGCGCGGGAGCTGGGTCGTGCGGCGTGGGAGACCCGACGACGTGCATCACGACCACAAGGCCGTCATGGCCCACCTGGCCGCCGAACACGTGGTCTCCCTCCTGCACCACTACCGGGTCGGATGCGTGCTGGACGTGGGCGCCAACACCGGGCAGTACGCCAAGCAGCTGCGCCGGTACGGCTACCGGGGGCGGATCGTCTCCTTCGAACCCGTGCCCGAGATCACGGAGAAGCTCCGCACGGCCGCGGCCGACGACCCCGACTGGCACGTGTACCCGTACGCGCTCGGGCGGGAGGACCGGACCGACACCATCAACGTCGTGTACGGATCCATGAGTTCCATGCTCGGGCCGAGCGACTTCGGGACCACACGCTACAAACGGTTCCGGGACAGCCGGGAGGAGAAGATCGAGGTACGCCGCCTCGACGGTCTGCTCGACAAGGTCCTCGACGGCCTCGACGACCCCCGCCCCTACCTCAAGATGGACACCCAGGGCTTCGACCTGGAGGCCTACGCCGGCGGCGGGGAACGGGTGCACGAGTTCGTGGGCCTGCAGTCGGAGGTCGCGCTGATGCAGATCTACGAGGGCATGCCGCGGATGGACGAGGCCGTGTCCGTGTACGAGGCCGACGGGTTCGAGATCACCGGGATGTATCCGGTGACGCGGGAGGAGACGACCGGTCGGGTCCTGGAGTTCGACTGTGTGATGGCACGCGCGGACAAGTTGTAGGCGCGTACCCGGTCGGGGCTCGCCGGCCAGCCGTACCGGAACCCGTCACGGACCCGGTCCAACGCCTCGGCCGTGGTCCAGTGCTCCTGCTGTGCCACGGCCGTCTCCCGGTCGTCGTGGTGCTGTCCGGGACAGCTGCGCAACCGAATTTCCCGTGCCGTGTGCGGTCCCGGAACGCGTGTGGTCCATGTGGGCAACAACCACGCGGACGCCGAGCTGTACACCGTGACGCGCAGGCTCTGCCCGCGTTCCCTCGGTCGCCTCGTCCGACCACCGCGGAGACCTCGGGTTGTGCACCAAGAAAGAGTGAGTGTACAGTCACTCATATGCCGAGAGAGATGACGTCCACCGCCGAGGCCAGAAAGGCGACCGTGATCGCCAGTGCGATCCACGTCTTCGCCGCTTCCGGCTACTTGGGTACACCGATCACGGCCGTGGCCGAGCATGCGGGGATTTCTCCGGCGTACGTGTTCAAGCTCTTCCCGGGCAAGAAGCAGTTGTTCGTCGCCGCGCTCGATCGGTGCTTCGAGCTGATCCAGGAGGCACTCGCCGAGGGTGCGGAGGCCGCCTCCTCGGTCGAGACCGAGGACGTCCTGGACGCCATGGGGGGCGCCTACGCGGACCTCATCGCAGACCGCGACCTGCTGATGTTGCAGGTGCATGCGCTTTCGGCTGCGGACGTGCCGGAGATCCGGGAAGCGATGAGGCGCGGAACGGCCGACCTCACGCGATTCGCTGCGGACCGCTCCGGCGGTGGTGCGCGTCAGGTGCAACGGTTCATCGCGACCGGCCAATTGTGCCACCTGGTCACCATGTTGGAGCTGGACCAGGTCGACCAGCCCTGGGCGCGGACCCTGGACCTTGGCATTCGCCACGCCGGCCCCGGACCCCGCGACGACGAGGGGGAAGGCGTGGACTGAGCAGGTTTTCGCGACCGTCCTCTTCGCCGACCGAAGATCTTCCCGGCTCACTGTCGGGGTTCTTCTGCATCCTGGAAGTGATTGACCGATCACTCACTATAGAAGCAGTCGTCAGAACCAACAGAGGAAGGTGTCCCTCATGTCCCTGCAACAACGCCACGTGGTCCTGGGGGCGGGACCGGCCGGCCGCACGCTCGCCCGGTATCTCGCCGCAGACGGAAACACGGTTCGTATCGTCAGCCGGAACACGGTCGACCTCGGCCCGGCCGTCGAGTCCCTTGCAGCCGACCTCATGGACCCGGGCCAGGCCCTGGCTGCCACCGAGGGAGCGACAGTGCTCTACCACTGCGTCAACGTGCCCTACCAGCACCAGGTCGAGTCGATGCCCCGCCTGGCGCACTCGATCGTCGCCGCGGCCACACGACACGGTGCCCAGTTGGTCGTGCTGGACACTCTCTACCCCTACGGCGAGAGGGACGGCGAGGCGATCACCGAGTCCACCCCGTGGGCCGCCACCAGCCGGAAGGGATGCATGCGTGCCGAGCTGGACCGGTACTACCTGGAGCGGCACATGGCCGGTGACGTCCGGGTCGCTCTCGGTCGCTCGGCCGACTTCTTCGGCCCCGAGGTCCTCAACTCCACGCTCGGCGGGGCGTTCTTCCCCAGTGCCCTCACCGGGGAGCCGGCCCTCGCGTTCGGTGACATCGCTCTGCCGCACAGTTACACATTCATGCCGGACGTGGCCGCAGGTCTGGCGATCCTCGGTGGGGCTGCCGACGACGCCTGGGGCCGGGTCTGGCACCTGCCCACGGTGCCCGCGGTGAGCACGGAGGCCGTCCACGCGCTGGTCGCGGAGCTCCTCGGCCGCCCGATCGAGGCCACGGTGCTCCCCGAAGCACGCCCCTACGGGCCCTTCGACGCCGAGTTCATGGCCGAGTACGCCGAGATGTTCTACCAGCACCGCATCCCGCAGAACATGGTCTCGGAGGCCTTCGAGACACGCTTCGAGGTTTCACCCACGCCGCTGCGCCAGGCACTCGCGCACACACTCGACTGGTACGCCGACCAGGTGAGTGCCGGGTAACGGCCGACACGGTGAAGGCCTCCGGTCCGGAACCGGAGGCCTTCACCGCTGCGGGTTACTCGCGGCCGGCCGCGCCGAGCAGCGCGTGCCACTCCGCGGTCGGGAAGGCCAGGTGGCCGAGCTCCCGGTGCTGGGTGTCCCGGACAGCCGCGCCCTCGGAGAACCCGGCGACCTCGATGCAGTCCTGGGTCTGCCCGCCGCTGTAGCTGCTCTTGCGGAAGTTCAGGGCATGGGGTGTTTCTGGCATCGGTGCTCTTTCACAAGGACGACAAACGGTTCCGGATCAGCTCGCGCGACTCATCCACGGACAAGGCTGACCTCTGTACGTAGTCGAACCGGCGTGTGTACTGGCGGACTTGCTCGGAAGACTCCAGGTACAGCTCTTCCGTCGCGACCTCCAGATACACCACTGGTGGGTCCGGCATCGGAAAGTCCATGACCACGAAGTGCGCGGTCATGGCAGCGTGCAGGCCACCCGTGACAGGGAGGATCTGGATGCCGACGTTCGGCCGGTGGCTGACGTCGACAAGGTACTCCAGCTGATCACGTAGATCGGGCGTGATGTGTAGAAGGGCGGACTCATCGATGACGGTCCAGAACGCGGGTGGGTTCGCTCTGGAGAAGATCGCCTTACGAAGCATGCGCGCTTCGACCCGCCGGTCGATGTCGTCCGGCTCCCCCATGGAGCCGGCCACAGCTATGGCACGGGCGTAGGACTCGGTCTGGAGCAGCCCGGGGACAGTCATCGACTGGTAAGACCGGATGGAGGACGCTTCGGACTCCAGGCCGATGAGTTGCCCGGTACCGAGCACGTTCTCGTACGTCGCCCACCAGCCCTTCTGGCCGGCCTCTCTCACCAAGTCGGCGTACCCGGCGCGCTCGGCCGGGTCCGTGACGCCGTAGATGTCCAGGAGCAGGTGCACATCATCCGCGGACAGGCGTTTCCAGTCGCCCGTCTCCAGTCTGTTCACCTTGGATTCGGACCAGCCGCGGGTCTTGCCGCTGCGCTTCTTGGCTTCCGCGGCGACAGCCTTCGCAGTGAGGCCGGCCCCCTCGCGCTGCTCGTAGAGGAGGCGGCTGAGACGCCGTCGGCGCAGGGTCGGGCTGACGATGTCGCTCTCCTTCTTCGCAGGCCTCAGTTGGTGGCCTGATCTTATGACGGCTCCTTCGGAATCCGACATTTAGCGCCTCTCTCGCATGGTTATGGCTGACCCTCAAAAATATCTAACTACCTTAAAAATTTGGGGCTTGCAAATTTATATGCGAGAGGTCAGCATGGAGCCATCAGAAGCCCGCCGGTCCTTCATCCGGCACCTGACCCAGGAGGTGTGCGCCCATGGCGCCTCGCTACCTGTCCCTGTCCGACCTCGAGCACGTACGCCGACGCGCAGAAGAGAACCTCCGCCCGCGCCGCTCTCACCACAGGCGCCGCCCGCGCCGCGCGAACCGGGTGCGCACCTACGTGTCCGACCCCGCCGGAGATCTCGCCCCGCTCGCGCTGGCGGTGCGCCGCTACCTCGCGCTGGGGGCCGCATGAAGTAGCGCGACCTGTCCGAATGCGGCGCCCGCACCACCCTGGACGGCCGCCCCCGCCTGTGCGTGCGCATCACCCGCCACGAGGGCCTGCACCAGGACCTGACCGGACAGGCCTGGGAAACCGAACACGAGACCCTGGCCCGCCTGCGCGCCCGGTGGGGACACCGGTGGCACATCGTCTACACCGGCCGCACCTGGATCGCCACCACCTACCACCGCCCCGGCCACTGCACGCAGGTCGAGAGCGCCCCCACACCAGGGCAGCTGGAGGAGCAGCTCACCCGGGCGCTCGCACCGAGGGCACCCGTCGTGCCCCCGCCGAGGAGCGCAGGCGGGTGAGCGCGATGCAGCCTCCAGAAAAAGGAAGCCCGAGCCGGGCGAAGAACTACGACGAGTCCGACCCCGACAACCGGCTACTCAACCGCGAGGAACGCCGCGCACTCCGCGACCAGGACCGGCGCTTCGCGGAGCGCCGCCGGGCCTGTGGAGACCGCGCCCAGAACCTCGGGATCCGATGGCCGTCGGATACATGAAGGGTTAAGCCCCAGCGCACGTGCACCGTGCAAGACCTCCTTCCCCGGCAGGGACCCAGATGCTCGGCCCCAGCGCAGGTGCACGGTGCTGGGTCTCCCTTCCTTCAAGCTCTCTCTTCTTTTTCGGGGTGTGTTCGTGGTTTGCGTCTGCGCTCCCGTGTCCCGCTCCTGTGGCCGGACTTCGTCTGGGGTCGGGGTCCACACCCCCTGACGCTCGGCTTTGCGCATGCCTTCTCCCACTCCTGTGGGGAGGGGCCTTCCCCCGGCCGAGCTCAAGGACAGGGCGCGGGCTCACGCGTCCCCCGTGCGTAGGTGCCTGAGGGGCTCCGGGCCTCCAGAGACCGCGTAAGAACGGCTCGGGAGACCACCGCGCGGAACGCGCATAGGGGGCCTTCGGCCAAAGGGGCGACGCACCGAGCGAGGACTGTGGCTGAGCAGACCTGCCGCTTGCGGGGGAGGGGAGCCCTTGCACCGTGCACGTGCTCTGGGGCTCGGCCCCTCGTGTGGCTGATCATGCTTGTTTCTTGTGGCTGGGGGCGGTCTTGCACCGTGCACCTGCCCTGGGGCTCGGCCTTTTGTGCGGAAGGTATGAGCCCAGGGGTGCCCCTCCTCGCTCGCGCCGAGGCACACGCCCACCGGGGCTCCCCGCCTTCTTCGTTCTCCGTTCATCTGCACCCCTCGCGGGGGTGTTGTGCCCCTGGGAGGATCACCTCGTGGACGGGAGCACACGGCCCCGTGCGGGTGTGTCGCTCGCCGCCGAGCCCAGCCCTGACGTGGAAGGGTGCCCCCCGTGAACCGTTTCCCCCCGAGGCTCTCCGGTCGATCGGCCGGCTTTCCCGTGGCCGCCGCGGTGGCCACGCTCCTGCTACCCGTGCCCCTGCTCGTGCCCGCGTCCCCCGCGGACGCGGAGGCCCCCATCCCCGGAGCCGCCGAAGAACACATCGCCACCGGGGTCGACCTCGTCGCCGGCCCCGTCCCGGCCGGCGATCCGGAGAACGGCGAGGAACAGTACGCCAACCTCCTCACCGTCGACCTCACCGAGGACACCACCGTCCAGCACGTCGACGGCGGCAGTCTCACCTGCCCCGCGACCGTGCCGGAGATGGCGGCTGCCGCCGAAGCCCCGGAGGGCTCCACCGTCGTCGCCGCGGTCAACGGGGGTTTCTTCGACATCGGAGCCACCCAGGCCCCCAGCGGCGCCGGGATGCGCGACGGACACGCGTTGACCTCACCGGACGAGGGTTTCACCAATGCCCTGGTCATCGACGCCGACGGTGCCGGAAGCGTGCGGGAAGTCGCGTTCGAAGGCACCGTCTCGTCGCCGTCCGGGGACCTCGGCCTCGACGCGCTGAACACCTCGACCGTGCCGGCCGACGGCCTCGGCCTGTACACGTCGGACTGGGGTGCACACCCCCGGGAACACGTCGTGCACGGACCGGAGGGCGGAGCCGGGGCCGGCCCTGAGGGACACGTGGCCGATCCCGCGGACGCGGGAGACGGGGACACGGGAGCCGATGACGGGGACTCCGGACCCGTCGCCGAGGCCGTGGTCTCCGACGGCACCGTCGACCGGATCACCGACACACCCGGCAGCGGACCGATCGGCACCGACGAGCAGGTACTCGTGGCCCGGGGCGCCTCGGCCGAGGCGATCGCCGCACTCGCCGAGGGCGACCGGATCGATATCGAGCACACCCTCACCGCCGACGGTACCGACGAGCCCCGGACCGTCCTGGGCGGGCGCCACGTCCTGGTCCGCGACGGCGCCCCCGTGCCCGTCGACGACGACTCCCGCGCGCCGCGCACCGCCGTCGGGTTCTCCGAGGACGGCACCGACCTGCACGTGGTCACCACGGACGGACGCAACCCCTCCACCGCCGGCTCCACACTCACGGAGGTCGCCGAACTGCTCGCCGGCGCCGGTGCCGACCAGGCACTGGAACTGGACGGCGGCGGATCCTCGACCCTTCCGGTCCGAGAACCCGGAGGAGTGCGCCCGGAACTGCGCAACCGCCCCGGGGACGAGCCCCGGGAAGTGCCCAACGGTCTGGTGGTCACCGCACCCGAAGGGTCGGCGCAGACCTCCGGCCTGTGGATGCGTACCGCCCTGGAACCCCGCCCCCAGCACGGTGACCCCGCGCCGTACCAGGAGGATCCGCGGCGCGTGTTCACCGGGATGCACCGTACCCTCGCCGCCACCGGACACGACGAGGCCTTCGGCCCTTCCGGTCCCGGCGCCCCCGACACCCCGGACGACCGCACCGGCGAGCTGGAACTGTCCGCCCCGGACGGCCACGGCGACGGCCCTCGCTACGTCGCCGGCAGTCCCGGCCCGGTCACCGTGACCGGCACGGCCGGCACCCTCGAAGGCAGCGTCGGCCTCGAGGTGCTGCCCGCGCCGGACACACTCCGGTCCACGCCGGGACACCTGGGACTGGCCTCCGCCGGCGACACCGCCTCTTTCGTGCTCACAGGTGTCACAGATGCGGGGGAGGCCGCACCGGTCGAACCGGTCGACGCCGAGGTCGAGGCCGATCCCGACCTGGCCGAGGTCGTGGCCCACGAGGACGGCCGTTTCGAGGTGCGGGCACAGGCCGACGAGGGCGCGGGCACCGTCACCGTGACCGCAGGCGGTACGAGCACCGAGGTCCCCGTCTCCGTCGGAACACGGACGGGCCCGGCCTGGCCCTGGCCTACGACTTCACCCGCGACATCCGCACCCGTGACGCCTCGGTCTTCCCGCCCGAACCGCTCGTCCTCGACCACCAGGCGTTCGCCTTCACCGTGGGTGTGCGCGGAGACGGCAGCGGCGCGCGTCTGATGCTCAGCCTGACCGACGACCACGGTGTGGGCCACGCCCTCGAAGGCCCGGCTGTCGACTGGGAGGGCTGGCGCGACGTGCGGTTCGAGGTGCCCGAGACCGCCGGGCACCCCCTCACGCTCTCGAGGGGCTACCTCCTGGAGCAGGATCCCGGCCGCACCTACACCGGTGAGGTGGTGCTCGACGGCATCCACGCCGAGACCGCGCCCGAGGCGCTGCCCGACGGCTGAGCGGCGGCCGGTCCCGGGGCCGGCCGCGGGGAAGCGTCCCCTGCCGTTCCCTCGGTGCCTTCCGGGCGTGGTCCGGTGGTCCACCGGTCGTTTCCGCCCTCCCGGTCTGCGCCGTGGCGTGGTATCGCATCAGGGACCCGCACACTGCGGACATCGGCCCCGGAAACCGGAACCGGCCCCGACCAAGGACGGTGGTCGGGGCCGGTGGGGCCGATGAAAGGTGCGGGTCCGCCGCGACCGATGGCCGCGCGGGTCAGATCACTGGAAGCCGGCAGGGATGGACATGAGGTCGATCCCCCACATCGCCGGCAGCATGAAGAGCACGCCCAGGAGAACGAAGAACAGGGCGATCAGATTCAGCCAGAACCCGGTCTTGACCATGTCCATGATCGAGACTCTTCCGGTACCGAACATGATCGCGTTCGGAGGGGTGCCCACCGGGAGCATGAACGCGCAGTTCGCGGCCATCGCGCAGGGGACCATCAGCGCGTACGGGTGGATGTCCAGAGAGACCGCGAAGGCCGCCATGACCGGGAGGATCATCGTTCCCGTAGCGGCGTTCGAGGTGATCTCGGTCAGGAACAGAACGAGCGCGGCTGACACGATGATGATCAGGACCACGTTGATGCCGTCGAGCGTGCGCAGCTGGTCGCCGATCCACGCGGAGAGGCCGGTTTCGACGAACCCCGCAGCGATGGCCAGGCCGCCGCCGAACAGCAGGAGAATGCCCCAGGGGATCTTCTTCGAGTCCTCCCACTGGAGGATCCTCTTCTCCTCGCGGTTGCTGGTCGGCAAGGTGAACAGGACCACCGTCGCGACGACCGCGATCACGCCGTCACTGATACCCGGAACGAGGCCTTCCCAGATGAAGGAACGCGTGACCCACATGAACGCCACTGCGAGGAACACGCCGAGCACGGTCTTTTCCTCGGTGGACATCGTGCCGAGAGCTCTCTTCTCTCCCCGGATGCTCTCCTCGCCACCAGGAAGGTGCTTGAACCCGACCTTGAACTTGATGCCCGTCAGGTAGAACCATGCGATGGCCAGGAGGACGACGACGATCGGAACACCGAACATCATCCAGGTGCCGAACCCGATGCTCTCACCGTAGATCCTCCCGACGGTCGCGGAGAGGATGGCGAGCGGCGGCGTTCCGATGAGCGTGCCGAGACCGCCGATGGTGGCCGCGTAGCCGATGCCGAAGACGACGGACTTCTCGAACTTCGACAGGTCGGATGCGTGTTCCCCGCCGCGTAGGGAGCGGGAGGCCTGGTAAACGACCGCCAGACCGACGGGGATCATCATCATGGTCGCGGCCGTGTTGGAGACCCACATCGACAGGAAGCCTGTCGCGACCATGAAGCCGAGGATGATGCGGCGCGGGCTCGTACCGATCGCGGAGACGATCGAGAGGGCGATGCGCTGATGGAGGTTCCATTTCTCCATCGCGATCGCGAGCGAGAAACCGCCGAGGAACAGGAAAATGATGTCGTCGCCGTACGCGGCGACCACCTCGTCGCCGTCCACCGCGCCGGTCAGCGGCAGGAGCGCGACCGGGAGCAAGGACGTGACCGGGATGGGGATCGCCTCGGTGATCCACCAGGTCGCGACCCAGAGGGTGGAGGCCAGGACCCCTCTCCCCTCGGGGGAGAGCCCTTCCGGGTCGAAGAAGGCGAGCGTCACCAGGAACAGCAGCGGTCCGAGGATCAACCCGGTGATGCGTGCGGGCGTGTACCCGGGGCCGGGGGCGCCGGATTCCTGGGGTGTCTCCGGACTCTCGGCTGCTTGCGAGCTCTCGGCCGCTGCCGAGGTCCTCACGTCGGCACGGTCTGCAGCGGGGCCGCCGGTGGCTCCGCTGCCGGCCTTCACCAGCTCAGTTCGCGGTGCTTTCCTGCGCCAGGAGAAGGTCAGGAGTTCTTTGAGCTCTCGGTGTGACACCCACAGGTTCCCCCACAGGGAATGCAGGTAGGAGGTTGTCATTGCTGTACCTTCTTCGGTCTTTTGCTCGGCTCGACTTGCTGCGGGGGATCGGGTCGGGCAGGCGGGGTGAGAATCGGCCGTGAAGGGGAACGAGGCCTGGGGTGCTCCGCAAGGGGGGTGGAGAGCCCGATGGCATTGCGGAGCCGGGTTCGGAGGCAGCGCCTGTCGTTCGGGCGGTCGTTCAGGCTGTCTCGGGGGCGACCGTCCGTGGTCGTGAGAACGGCGGTGCCCTGACCGATGCCCCCTGCGGGGCTCATCGGCCGTGGGCGGTCACTCGTGCAGGCCTCGGAGGACCTTGTAGAACTCCGCCTTGCCCTCGAGCCCGATACCCGGAAGGTCGCCCGGTGCCACACGGCCGTCGGCGATCACCGCGTCGTCGGTGAAGCCGCCCGTGGGCTGGAACTCTCCGGGGTAGGACTCGTTGCCGCCCAGCTTGAGGGACGCGGCGATGTGCAGCGAGAACTGGTGCCCGCCGTGCGGGATGCACCGCCGGGAGGACCACCCGTGCTGGGCGAGCATGTCCAGGAACCGGCGGTACTCCGTCAGCCCGTAGCTCAGCGCCGGGTCGACCTGGACGAAGTCGCGGTCCGGGCGCATGCCGCCGTAGCGGATCAGGTTCCGGGCGTCCTGCAGTGAGAACAGGTTCTCGCCGGTCGCGATGGGGTTGCGGTAGTTCTCCGACAGCGTCGCGTTGAGACCGTAGTCCAGCGGGTCACCGACCTCCTCGTACCAGAAGAGGCCGTACGGGTCGATGGCCTTGCCGTACTCCAGGGCGGTCTGCAGGTCGAACTTGCCGTTGGCGTCCACCATCAGCCGGGAGCCGTCGCCGCCCAGGACGTCGATGACCGCCTCGATACGCCGGAGGTCCTCGGCCAGGTCGGCCCCGCCGATCTTCATCTTGACGATCTCGTACCCGGAGTCGAGGAAGCCCCGCATCTCGTTCTGCAGGTCCTCCAGGCTCTTGCCGGGTGCGTAGTAGCCGCCGGCGGCGTAGACGAAGACGTCCTCGTCCGGGGCGCCGTCACCGTAGTGGTCGGAGATCCACCGGTACAGCGGCACACCCGCGGCCTTGGCGGCGAGGTCGTGCAGCGCCATGTCCACCACGCCGACGGCGACGGAGCGTTCACCGTGTCCGCCGGGCTTCTCGTTGCGCATCATGACGTCCCACGCCTGGGCGGGCGAGAGCTCGCCGTTCTCGTCCAGCAGCTCTTCCGGAGCGGCGTTCTGCAGCCGCGGCAGCATCCGCTCGCTCAGGATGGCGGTGGCGTTGTACCGGCCGTTGGAGTTGAAGCCGTAACCCACCAGCGGCTTGCCGTCGACCACCACGTCGCTGACCAGAGCCAGGACCGTGCAGTCCATCTTGCTGAAGTCGATGTAGGCGTTGCGCATCGACGAGCTGATCGGGATGGTGCCGACGTGAGCGGAAACGATTTTCATGGTCCTCTTCCTGCCAGTACTCTTATAAGAGGCTTATAAGTTATCCGGAGCATATGCTGACTGAGACCGGGGCCACAAGCCCGCGAGCGAAAATGACGAGAGGCCGAGATGACCAGCGCGAACGTCTTCTCCAGCAAGGGCGGGCTGGCCTACACCGAGCTGCGCCAGAGGATCACCTCCGGTGGGCTCGCCCCAGGATCACGCCTGTCCCAGTACGAACTGGCGGAAGAGATGGGGATGAGCATCACCCCTCTGCGCGAGGCGATCAGGCGGCTGGCGAGTGAGGACTGGGTCGTGATGGACGCCCACCGAGACGTCCGCGTGGCCCCCATGAGCGCCTCCGAGGCGCGTGAGCTGTTGGAGGTCCGCCTCTCGCTGGAACCCTCCGCCACCGAGCTCGCCGCGCAACGCCGCACGGAACGGGAGATCGCCACGATGCAGGCGGCCGCCGAGGAACTCCTGCCCGTCACCCGGACCTGGGGCGAGGAAGCCATCACCGCGCACCGGGCCTTCCACCGGGCGATCTACGCCGCGTCCCACAACAAAGTGATGATCCGACTCCTGGACGACCTGTGGGACAAGGCCGACCGGTACCGGCGGATCGGTCTCGAGCTGCCCGCGGGGGCCGAACCGCGCACCATCGATCTGAAGCAGCACCACCAGATCCTGGAACTGGTCATCGACGGCGACGGTGCCGCCGCAGCCGAACTGGTGCGCTCCCACGTCCGCAACAGTCTCGGAGCCACGGTCACGGGCACCCTCGAGGACCGCGAGCGTGCTTAGGGACCCTTCTGTTCGTGCGGTCCCCGTTCCGAGGGACGAGGGGAACCCGTGCGTCGTCCCCGGCGTTCCCCGGAAGGGCCCACCCCAGAGCGGCAGAAAGGACACCGCAATGACCAATCCGGAGGAGAACCCGGACACCCACGTGTGCGTCGACGGCGGCCTTCCCGGGCCATGGTCGGAGCACGCGGGCCGGGCCCCGGTCGAGATCATCACCGCCCGCGCCGTGCCCCTGGGCGGGCCACGCGCCATGAACGTGCGCCGTACGCTGCCGCAACGGCAGCGTTCCCTGATCGGAGCGTGGTGCTTCATCGACCACTACGGGCCGGACGAGGTCTCGGCCACCGGCGGCATGGACGTGGCTCCGCACCCGCACACGGGGCTGCAGACGCTCAGCTGGCTGTTCGAGGGGACCGTCTCCCACATCGACTCCGGTGGCAACAGCGCCCACGTCCTTCCCGGAGAGATGAACCTGATGACGGCGGGGGCGGGCATCTGCCACTCCGAGACCTCCACGCCGGACACCAGCCGGCTCCACGGGCTGCAGCTCTGGATCGCCCTCCCGGAGGAGGTGCGTGACAGACCGGGCCGCGAGTTCGAGCACTTCGTTCCCGAACCCGTCGGGTTCGACGGGGGATCCGCGCTCGTGTTCCTCGGATCACTGCTGGGGGCGGAGGCGCCGGTGAGCATGCACACGCCGCTGGTGGGGGCCGAGATCAGGCTCGATCCCGGCGCAGTCCTCGATCTGCAGGTCGACCCCGGGTTCGAGCACGGCCTTCTGGTGGACACGGGTGAGGCCCTCACCCTCGAAGGCGTGCACGTGCCCAAGGACGCCGTGGGCTACACCGGAGTGGAGAACCGGACCCTGCGGATCGCCAACGACGGCGACGGGCCGGCCAGGACCGTGCTGGTGGGAGGCGCCCCCTTCACCGAGGAGGTCCTCATGTGGTGGAACTTCCTGGGTCGCTCGACGGAGGAGATCGAGCAGTACCGCGAAGAATGGCAGAACCACGGCGAACGGTTCGGCCGCGTCGAGGGCTACGTGGGCCACGGCGGCCCGGGAAAGAACCGCGAGGGGATGGACCGGATCCCGGCCCCGGAACTGCCCCCGGTCCGGATTCGGCCGAGGAAGAACCCTCCGCCCCACGCACGGTTCCAGGGCTGAGCTGCCTCACGGGCGCCCGCGTCCTCGTCCCCGGACGCCGGCGTCCGCCGTGGTCATTCTGCACAGGAGTCACAATAAGCACGAAAGTTGTGTTTCCTGAGCATTCGGTATAAAGCGCTCAAAGCTGGACAGTCTCATGGTATCGGGATTCGGTTGAGTTCTGGTGTGCTGCTGGTGTGCTGAGGACGATCGATCTCCGGTGGCCGGAAAGAGGATTTATCCCGGGTCTGCTGAAATCCACCTTTACATGCAACAATGTAGCGAGTGGCTACTCAAGCACCTGAACAGCTCACTGCCGAAGTACGAAGACGTGCCCAGCTCTGGACTGCCGGCCTGCTCCTCTCGGTGGGGCTCAGCGCGGTGCTGTGTGTCGGCATCGGCCCTGCCCCGGTCCCGCCCCAGACGACGGCGGCGGTGGTGGCCCAGAAGATCGGATGGGCCGGTGATACCGGGGCGACCCCGGCAGAGGTCTCCATCGTCATCGACATCCGACTGCCCCGCGTGGTCATGGGCCTGGCCGTGGGGGCCGCACTGGCGATGAGCGGCGCGGTGCTGCAGGGCATGATCCGCAACGTGTTGGCCGACCCCTACGTTCTCGGTATCTCTTCGGGTGCGTCCACGGGCGCCGCCGGAGCGATCCTCTTCGGTCTCGGCGCGGGCATCGGACAGTACGCACTGCCGGTCAGCGCCTTCTTGGGCGCCATGGGCGCCTCACTCCTGGTCTTCTGGCTCGGGCACGCAGGCGGACAGGCGACCTCCGTACGCCTGCTCCTCGGCGGGATTGCCGTGGGTTACGCGCTCTCCGCGGGCACGAGCTTCCTGGTCTTCTCCTCCGACGACGCCGAGGGATCCCGCACCGTCATGTTCTGGCTGCTCGGGTCGCTGTCCCTGGCGCGTTGGGACGTGCTGTTGGCCGCCGTCACCGGTGTCGTGGCCGTGGGGGCCGTGGTGCTGATGCTGCTCTCGCGCCGCCTGGACGCGTTGGCCGTCGGTGACGAGACGGCCCGTGCTCTGGGGGTCGGCCCCGCCGCGACCCGGCTCCAGCTGCTGACAGTGGTCTCGGTCTGCACGGGAGCAGCTGTCGCCGGGGCCGGAGTCATCGGCTTCGTCGGACTCGTCGTGCCGCACCTGGCCCGCCGCCTGGTGGGCACAGTCCACGCCCGACTGTTGCCGGTCACGGCGCTGTTGGGCAGCGGGTTGCTGATCTGGGCCGATGCCCTGTCCCGAGTACTCATGCAGCCGCGCGAACTGCCGATCGGAATCATCACCGCACTGATCGGCGCCCCGTTCCTGCTCCTGCTGATCCGCCGAATGTACGCCGAGAACACCTAGGGGCCGCTTCCGTGCCCCGGCATCCGAGGAAGCCCCCGAGAGAGGAAGACCATGGGGTCCAGCACCGCCGCTACCACCGCTACAGCCGCGGCCCGCCTGACGTGCCTCTCCGTCGTCGCCGTCCTGGTGACGACCGCTTGTGGGGACGACGGAACCGCCGAAGGTGAAGGCGGGCGCAGCTCGCCCGAGGGTTATCCGATCACCATCGACAACTGCGGCCACGAGGTCGTGTTCGAGGCCCCGCCGGAGCGCGTGGTCCTGCTCGAGTCCGCACCGGTGACGATCCTCGACGGTATCGGGGTCTTCGAGCGTGTGCAGTCCCGCGCCGGCTTCTTCCCCCTGGAGTACTACGACGGCGAACTGGCGCAGAAGGTCCAGGGCGCAGAGGCATTCTCCGAGGACATGGACGCCTCCGGACATCTGATGATCTCTCAGGAGGAGGTCGTCGCCCAAGGACCGGACCTGGTCCTGGGGCTGCCGGACGGGGTCACCCGTGCGGGCCTGGAAGATGCCGGCAGTGCCGTCCTGACCCAGGAGCTCTACTGCGAGGGCAATGGTGGGGAGGCGTCCTTCGACGACGTCCACGCCGAGATCGACCGTTACGGCGAGATCTTCGACCGCGGCCAGGAGGCCGAGGGGCTCAGCAACGAACTGTCCGACCGCGTCGCTGCGGTCGAGGAGCGGACCCGGGACGAGGACCGCACCGCTGCGGTGCTCTACCCCTCCGCCGGTGGAGGGCCGCTGTACACCTATGGCACGGCGTCGATGGCCCATCCGCAGCTGGATGCCGCGGGTTTCGAGAACGTCTTCGCCGACATGGACGAGCGTGTCTTCGAGGTTCAGACCGAGGAACTCATCGACCGCGATCCGGACGTCCTCGTCGTCCTCCACCAGGGCGGGAGAGAAGAAGCTCAGGAGGCGCTCCTGCAGCGCTCCGGCATCGAGAGCGTCGCAGCGGTCTCGGAGGGCGACATCCGGTACCAGCTGTTCAACTTCACCGAACCGGCCTCCCCCCTGGTCGTCGACGGGCTCGAACACATCGCCGAACACTTCAGCGCGCGGGGTTGAGCCGCGATGACACAGATCCTTTCCGCGCCCGCAGTGGGGGAGAGAAGTCCCCACCCCTTGCTCGCAGCACGCGGCATCGGCCATTCCTACGGAAGGAGGCCCGTACTGACCGGGGTGGACCTCCAGGTACGCCGCGGCGAGCTCCTCGGGCTGCTCGGGCCGAACGGCGGTGGTAAGACCACACTGTTGCGAACCCTGTTCGGCGCCCTGCGTCCGCTGGAGGGGACCGTCATGTTCGACGGCCGGCCACTGGAGCAGTTGAACCCCCGACAGATCGCGCAACGTATCGCGGTGGTGGTGCAGGAACCGCAGAGCGAGTTGATGCTCTCCGTCGCGGACATGGCCCTCCTCGGCCGCACACCGCATCTGGGTATGTTCTCCCGCCGCAGTTCACGGGACGATGCGATCGCCGCCGCTGCGTTGGAGAAGGTCGGGGCCCTGGGGCTGGCGCACCGCGAGGTGTCCGAACTCTCCGGTGGGGAGAAGCAGCGGGTCCTGATCGCCCGAGCCCTGGTGCAGGAAGCCGACTGCCTGCTGCTGGACGAGCCCACCAATCACCTCGACATCGGCTATCAACACCAGGTCCTCGATCTGGTGCGGAGTTTGGGGATGACCGCGGTGGTGGTCCTGCACGATCTCAACCTCGCGGCTCGGTACTGTGACCGCCTGGTGCTGCTGGACCGGGGCAGGGTGCGCGCGGACGGCGAGGCCCGGGAAGTCCTGCAGCCCGAGTTGATCGGGGCCCTCTACGGGGTGGGGGCGGAACGGACAGCAGCCTACGACGAGGTTCCACAGTTGCTCTTCCGTCGCCCCGAGGGGGCAGGAGACGACACATGATTCCGGTCGGCCGCGGGAGGTTCCTGTGTACGGGGCCGCCCGAGTCGGGGAGTTCGACGGCCGCCGGCGCAGGCGCCGGGGACCCGTGCCGGCATCACCGCCGGACTACCTTCCCCGGCAGTCTCCGCATCGTCCGAGCAGGGTGCTGCCGTGCAGGTCGATCTCGAAGCCGGAGGTCGCTCTCATCCGTTCCCGGGCCGGGGCGATCTCCTCGAGCACCTCGGTGGGCAGCGCCACCACGGCCTGACACCCGACACAGTGGCCGTGCAGGTGGCTGTCGGTTCTCAGGTGGTAGCCGGTGGCTCCACCGGGCAGGCGCTGGTGCACGACGATCCCGGCTGCGGCGAACCGTTCCAAGGTCCTGTAGACCGTGGTCCGGTGGGCCGTACCGGTCTGACGGGAATCGGTCATGCGGCTGACGACCTCGTCCGCGCTCAGATGCTCCGGGGAACCGGCCAGCACCGTGAGCATGTCACGCCGTGCAGGCGTGATCCGCTCGCCTGCTACGCGCAGGCGAGCGACGGCCTGCGCGACGAGCGCTTCGGTGTCCTGGTGGTGGGGGGCGTGTGGTTGCATTCTCGCCCCATTGTACATTCCGGGCAAGTGTGAAAGCCATGCACTTACTGTACGAAAGCGACGCTGCCCCCGGTAATTTCAGTGCAGTTGGTTCCGGGTGGTTCCTGTGCATTCTGGGTGAGAAAACCTTGTATGAAGTACTCTTATTGTGCATGCGATTGATGTCTGGTTCTGTTGTGTCGGTGATGTCGGTATCGGGGTGCGAAAGAACGGTATCCGTATCATCGAGGGTGGATCCTGCGCGGGTGGAAATTGGAGTTCGGTGGGCATGTCTGTGCTGTCTGCGCGGGAGAGGTCTCTATGCTCGAAGAGTCGAGAGGGGCTCAGAAGAATGACCGGTGCGGCTGGTTCGTGTCCCGAGTTCTGGGGTCCGGTTCGTATAGGAATTCCGGGGCGTCCCGGGTCGTTTCCGTGCTGCACTTCGTCGAGGAGGAAACCGTGTTTCTTGCCCTCCATGAGCAGGAGAGCCTCATGGTTTATACGGCCAGTAGATTGGCGTGGGAACGGCGGGGGAGAGGCCTGCGGCTCAACCTTCCCGAAGCGACGGCCGTCATCTCATCGGCACTGTACGAGGGCGCCCGCGACGGCCGGTCGGTGGCCGACCTGATGGAGTACGGCCGCACAGTGCTGGGCCGTGAAGATGTGATGGACGGAGTGCCGGAAATGCTGGCCCAGGTGCAGATCGAGGCCACCTTCCCCGATGGCACGAAGCTCGTGACCGTGACGGGACCGATCCCATGAGCGACGCACACCAGAACCGGCAGCACCCCTCCGACGCACCGGGCCGTGACTACCCCCGGAAGGACGCCCCGGAACGCAGGAGTTTCGGTTCGGACGCCGACCGCTCCCACTCGACGGGGTACTCCGGCCCCTCGGAACCGCGGCGCCCCGGTACGGGCATGCGCCAGGCGCCGTTGCGTGAGGACACAGCCGAGGACACGAGAAGAGCCGGCATCATCCCGGGCGAACTGCTGCTCCAGGACGACCCGGTGACCATCAACCGGGGCCGGGAGGTCACCGAGGTCCGGGTCTCGAACACTTCCGACCGCCCGATCCAGGTCGGGAGCCACTACCACTTCGCCGAGGCCAACGCCGCCCTCGACTTCGATCGTGACGCGGCCTGGGGACGCCGACTGAACGTGCTCTCCGGAGGTGCGACGCGCTTCGAACCAGGAGCCGTCGTCGAAGTGGAGCTGGTCCCGCTCCGCGGGCGCCGTATCGTTCCAGGCCTCCGGGGCCTGTGCGGAGGAGAGCTGGATGGCTGAGATCTCACGTGCCGAGTACACCTCGTCCTACGGCCCGACCGCCGGGGACCGTGTACGCCTGGCCGACACCAACCTGACGATCGAGGTCGAGGAGGACCGTTGCGCAGGCGGTGACGAGGTCGTCTTCGGCGGCGGGAAGACCATCCGTGAATCGATGGGACAGTCCGCCGCCACCCGGGCCGACGGCACCCCGGACCTGGTCGTCACCGGTGCGGTGGTCCTGGACCACTGGGGTGTGGTCAAGGCCGATGTCGGGGTCCGGGACGGTCGCATCTGCGGCATCGGCAAGGCCGGAAACCCGGACATCATGGACGGCGTCGACCCCGCCCTGGTGATCGGCCCCTCCACGGAGGTCATGGCCGGGAACGGCATGATCATGACCGCCGGCGCCATCGACACCCACGTGCACTACGTGGGGCCCGACATGTTCCGCGTCGCGCTCCAGACCGGCACCACCACGGTGGTCGGTGGCGGTACGGGGCCCTTCGAAGGGTCCAAGGCGACGTTGGCGACACCGGGCCAGTGGTGGCTGCACCGCATGTTCGAAGCCATGGACCCGTGGCCGGTGAACTACCTGATGCTCGGCCTCGGCAACACCGTCTCCCAGGAGGCGCACTGGGAACAGCTCCGTGCCGGCGCGGGCGGACTGAAGGTCCATGAGGACTGGGGCGCCACCCCGGCCGTCGTCGACGCCGCCCTGCGCACCGCCGACGACTCCGGCATCCAGGTCGCCATCCACTCGGACACGCTCAACGAGGCCGGGTTCGTCGAGGACCTCAGGCGCGCGGTCGACGGCCGGACGTTCCACTCGTACCACACCGAAGGTGCAGGTGGCGGCCACGCTCCCGACATCATCCGGATCGCCGGTGACCCCAACGTACTCCCGGCATCGACCAACCCGACGCGCCCCTTCACAGTCAACACGGTCGACGAACACCTGGACATGGTGATGGCGGCCCATCACCTGAACCCGCAGGTGCCCAACGACCTGGCCTTCGCGGAGTCCCGCGTGCGTGCCGGCACGATCGCCGCCGAGGACGTCCTGCAGGACATCGGCGCGCTCTCGATCTTCTCCTCCGACGCCCAGGCCATGGGCCGCATCGGAGAGGTCGTCTCCCGCACCTGGCAGACCGCCCACCGGATGAAGGAACTGCGCGGGGCCCTGCCCGGGGACGGCCACGCGGACAACCACAGGGCCCGCCGGTACGTCGCCAAGTACACGATCTGCCCGGCAGTGGCCCACGGCCTGGAGCCGCACATCGGTTCGGTCGAGGTCGGCAAGATGGCCGACGTGGTGCTGTGGCAACCGGCGCTGTTCGGCATGCGTCCGCAGGTGGTCGTCAAGGGCGGCATGGCCGCCTCGGCCGCGCTGGGCGACCCCAACGCCTCTGTGCCCACCCCGCAGCCGGTCATGCCGCGCGGCGGTTTCAACGACCACACCCGCGCGGCCGCATCCACCTCGGTGGCGTTCGTGTCCCAGGCCGCTCTCGACGCGGGTCTGCCGGAAAAACTCGACATCGACCGCCGGATGGTCGCCGTGGAGTCCGTCCGCGGCCGCACGAAGGCGGACATGCCGGAGAACACCGCGCTGCCGGAGATCTCGGTGAACCCGGACACCTACGGGGTGACCGTCGACGGTGAGCTCGTCGAGCACCGGCCGACCTCCGAGGTCCCGATGGGACAGCGCTACTACCTGTTCTGAACCGGTGCCGGCTGCGAGGAGAGGACGGAGGCCGTACGGGATGACACACGGCACGGCGGGGTTGCTGCTGCTCGCCGACGGGCGCCTGCCCGCCGGCGGGTACGCCCACTCCGGTGGCCTCGAGGCGGCCGTCCGCACCGGCAGGGTCCGTGACACAGCGGACCTCGGGCGCTTCCTCACCGGGCGTGCGACGACGACAGGCGCGACGAACGCCGCCTTCGCCGCGGCCGCCTGTGCGGCCCTCCGGGGAGCGGGGGCCGACGCGGAACCAGGCGAGGAACAACAGACCCTGACCCGGTTGGCGGTGCTCGACACAGAGCTGGACGCCCGCACCCCTTCGCCCGCGCTGCGGAGGGTCTCCCATGCCCTGGGACGCCAACTGTTGCGCGCTCTGAAGGCCGTGAACCCGCATCCGCTGCAGCAGCGGATGCAGCAGGGCCCCAACCACCCGGTGGCTTTCGGGGCGGGAGCGGCGATGCTGGGCCTCACCCCGGTCGATGCCGCCCGGGGCGTACTCCACGAGAGCGTTTCCGGCCCGTCCTCGGCGGTGGTGAAGCTGATGAGCGCCGACCCGTTCGACGCTTACCGGACCATCGCCGAACTGCGCGGCCTCCTCGACGAGATCGCCGAGGACGCCGCCGGCCGGGCCCTGGACCACCCGGAGGACCTGCCTTCCTACGGCGCCCCGTTGTCGGACCACCTGGCCGAAGACCACGAGACCCACGAGACGAGGCTCTTTGCGTCCTGACACCCAGGCCCCTCCGCCAAGTGCACGGGGGACGAGGACGTCACCGTCATGGATGACCGCGTCGGCAGCGCTGACCTGTGAGCTCGACGGGCGGGGCGTCAACCGGCTGAGCCGCCTGCGGTCGGAGGGCCAGCTGGTACTTCGGCCCACCCATGCCAAGGGCTTCGAACCCTGGGCCCACAGCCGGGGAGAGGTCGCCCGCGTCTCACTGTCCTCGGGCACGGCGGGCCCGCTCGGCGGTGACCGGCTGCACCTCGACGTGGTCATCGGCGACGGCGCCTCGCTGGTGCTCAACGAGATCTCCGCGACCCTGGCGCTTCCGGGGACGACCGGGGGCCGGTCCCTGATGTCGATCGACGTCAGGGTCGGTGAAGGGGCCACCTTCATCTGGCTCCCGGAACCGGTGATCGCCGCACGCGGCTGCGATCACCGGCAGGAGACGCGCGTGCGACTGGCCGGGAGCGCGCGTTTCCTGCTGCGTGAGGAACTCATCGCGGGACGGCACGGTGAACGGCCGGGCACCCTCGCCCAACGGGTGCGCGCCACCCGCGGGGGCGGGGCCCTCTACGACCAGGAGTTGCGCATCGGCGCACGGCACACCGGATGGGACACCCCCGCAGTGGCCGGTACCGCCGGATGCGTGGGCAACACCCTGGTGGTGGACCCCGGCAGCACCATCGGCACGGGCACCGCGGCGCCGGGGACGCGTTCCGACGTCGTCGACGGGTCCACGGCGCTCATGGGGATCGCCCCCGACACCGTCCAGATCAGCTCGGTGGGACGGGACAACCTCGCCGTCAGCCGCTCCACCTCGGCTGCTCTGGAAATGCTGGGGCCGCCGTGGTCCCCGGACCGGGACGGGGACCCGTAGGCGAAAAGGTGCTCTCCCGGCCCCCGGAGCCGAGCAACACCACCGAGTACGAACAGGAGAACCATGGGCAGCGAGAACACCGTCGAGGAACAGGGCACCGACACACCGGGGGCCCGGTCGTTGCGCCTGGGGGTGGCCGGGCCGGTCGGCACGGGCAAGAGCTCGGTGATCGCCGCGCTGTGCCGGGCGCTGTCCGAGGAGATGCGCATCGGGGTCGTCACCAACGACATCTACACCGACGAGGACGCACGCTTCCTCAAGGCCGAGGGGGTGCTGCCGGAAGAGCGGATCCGCGCCGTCGAAACCGGAGCCTGCCCGCACACCGCCATCCGTGACGACGTCACCATGAACCTGCTCGCCGTCGAGGACCTGGAACAGGACTTCGCTCCGCTGGACATCGTCCTGGTCGAGTCCGGTGGGGACAACCTCACCGCCACGTTCTCGCCATCGCTCGTGGACGCGCAGCTCTTCGTCCTCGACGTGGCCGGCGGCGGCGACGTGGCACGCAAGGGGGGACCGGGTATCGGACGCGCGGACCTGGTGGTCGTCAACAAGGTCGACCTGGCCGACCATGTCGGCGTCGATGTCCCGCAGATGGTCGATGACGCCACACGTGCCCGGGAGGGCGCCCCGGTGCTGGCACTCTCGGGGAAGCGCTGGGGCACGGTCGAGCAGCTGTGCGAGTGGGTGCGCGGCCTCCACCGCCGGCACCTCTCCGGCACCCACGTTCCCACCGACCCCGGGCCCATGGCCCCGCACTTCCACGCGGACGAGGAGGGCGGCTACCTCCACAGCCACGTGTAGCTCCGCACGCGAAGACCGCGTACCGGTCCGGACCGGATCCCTGTTGCGTGGGGCCGGTGGGGCCGAGCGCCACCGGCCCCTCCCGCTCGCACGGGCGTGCACACGGACACCCGTGCGAGCGGGAGGGCCTTCCAGGGGAGGGTCAGGCGAGGGCCCCGGTCAGAGCGGGCAGGTAACCCTCGGCGTGGCCGGCGTCGTTGGGGTGGTAGGACTCGTCGAGGGGCACGGTCGTGCCGTTGAGCCAGGGATCGTCCGCGCAGACCCCGTGGCCGTCGAAGTTGTCGCGGACGTCGACGTGGGTCAGCCCGGCCGCGGTGGCGTGGTCGGCGATGGCGTCCCCGAGGGTGTCGGCCATCTGGTTCAGCCTCTCGCGTTTGGGCTCGCCGATACTGCCGAAGCCGCACGAGCCCATCTCGAACAGGCGCGGGTAGCCCAGAACCACGACCTGCGCCGAGGGCGCGGCCTCGGTGATGGCGGTGTAGGTCTCCTCCAGGAGACCGGGCAACACGTCACGGACCTCGTTCTCGGCTTCCTCACCCACCTCGTCGCAGTCGGCGTTGCTGCCGGTGCGACAGGTGGTGATGACGTCGGCGAACCCGACGTCGTTGCCGCCGATGGTGATGGTGACCAGGTCGGTGCCCTGTTCCAGCGCGGAGATCTGGTTGGCGAGGACGTCGTCGGTGGTGGCGCCGGCACAGGCGACGAAATCGTAGGACGCGGTCGCATTCGACGCGGCCCAGAGTTCCGGATAGGCCGCAGGCCCCCGTTTGCAAGCCGAGTCGTCGTAGTCACGGGTTCCCAGTCCGGAAGAGTAGGAATCACCGAGCGCGACATAGTTGATATCTGCGGTTTCTGCGGCGGCGGGGGCGGTGAAAAGCAGGGGGATGAGGGCCAGGCCGGATACGGCCGACAAGGCATGCCTGGTGGCCAAGGGGGACTCCGTTCGAGCGGGGGGAACTGGAGGATGTGCGGGGGTTGCGTTCTCAACGCCGACGGGGGAGCCGGCGTGGTACGCGTTGAGTGGTCGAGGGCCGATAATTGTGAGGGCAATTACTGCCGACCGGCATATTATGTTGGCCTGTGTGGACACGCAAGGGTCTGTGGAACGGGAAAAACACGACCCCGAGCGGCGGATCCGGGTTTTTGTAATGCGGCGGTGGGGAACGTCGGCCGGACACGGCAACGGCCGCCCCGTCCCCACCGCGCGCACCCGTGCACACACGTGGCGCCGGGCCGGGTCTGCAACGAAGCAGCGGACCCGACCCGGCGCAGGACTCACCTCGAGGGGTCGGCGATCTTCCCGTGGCCGAGCGCGCCCCAGAAGTCGCCGCGCACGTAGCGCTGCTCAGGCTCGGGGACGAAGTCCCAAGGGTTCACCCGGCCCTTCTGCAGCGCCTCGGCGACCAGACGGCGGCTCTCCTGGCTCGTCAGCACATCGGACTCCAAGCTGGGGAGGTCGTACTGCTCCTCGAGCTCTGCCCGCATCTTCCGGACGGTCTCCGCGTACTCGGGATCGGCCGCGCGGTTCTGCAGTTCCTCCGGGTCCACCGACAGGTCGAAGAGCTGCTCCGGATCGCCGGGGCACAGGACGTACTTCAGGTGCCCCCGCACCATCGTCAGCTGGGGCCGGAACGTGCCTTCTGCGAGGTACTCGATCACGATGCCGCGGTCCTCGGGGCCGGCCTCGCCCGCGCGCTCCTGGCGTGCGGTCTCGAGCAACGACTGCCCGTCCTGTTCACCCGCCCCAGGCGCCCCGGACAGTTCCAACAGGGTGGGCATCAGGTCGAGCAGGCAGACCGTGTTGGCGAAGCGGCCCCTGGGCACCAGGTGTTCGGGCCCGTGCACGATCATCGGTACCCGCGAGGACTGCTCGTACGGGGACATCTTGTACCAGAGGCCCTTCTCGCCCAGCATGTCGCCGTGGTCGCTCGTGACGATGATGACGGTGTTGTCGGCGAGGCCGAGCTCCTCCACGCGGTCACGGATGCGGCCGATGTGGTCGTCGATGTAGCTCACCGCCGCGTAGTACGCACGGCGGGCCCTGCGGACCTCGTCGATACCGGGCTCCCGACGGTCGAACCCGCTCATCGCCCGCAGGCGGTGGCTGTGCGGGTCCTGCTCGGGGTCGGGGACCTCGGGGTGGGCCGGATCGGGGATCGCCTCGTCGGCGAACCGGTCCCAGTGCTCACGCGGCGGCTCGTACGGGTCGTGCGGGTGGATGAACGAGGTGACCATCAGGAAGGGCAGGTCCTCCCCGGCAGCCTGGTTGGCCCGGACCCTGTCGTTGAGGTGACGCAGGGTCCGGAAACCGACCTCGTCGTCGAAGTCCTGCTGCACCGTGGCCTTCGAGACACCGGCGGTGAACACGGCATCGGCGTCGTGGTACCACTGGAGCCGGTCCGCCAGAGGACGGTTCCAGTCGGGAACCATGTCGAGGTCGGCCGGGTAGACGTCCGTGGTCAGCCTCTCCTCGAAACCGTGCTGCTGATCCGGCCCGATGAAGTGCATCCTCCCGATCAGCGACGTGTGGTACCCGGATGCCCGCAGCCGGTGGGCGAAGGTCGGTTCGGAGGCCGCGAAGTCGTCCCCGTTGTCGTAACAACCGATCGCCGAGGGCAGACGGCCGGTCATCATCGACGCACGCGAAGGCGCGCACAACGGGGTGTTACAGTACGCGCGGTCGAACACCGCCCCCTCATCGGCGAGGGCATCGATGTTCGGGGTCTTCGCCGCCTGATCCCCGTACGCACCGAGGGCCTGGGCCGCCATCTGGTCGGCCTGTACGACGATGATGTTCGGTCGGTTCTGAGACATGGGTATTCCTTTCAACGAGACGGAACGAAGGGGTTCCAATGAGTTGCTGCGGTCCCGTACGCGAGACGGTCGACCAGCGGCCGGGGGGTTCGGGAAGCGCCGACAGGAAGGTGCTGGAGCGCCTTGCCGCTGCCGCGGACGGCGAGCTGCGGATGAACGGCCTCGCAGGAGGCACGTTCCTCATGGGCAGCACGGACCGGTTCGCCTATCCCGAGGACGGAGAGGGCCCTGTCCGACAGGAGCGGGTGGCGCCCTTCGCCATCGCGCCGACGACCGTGACAGTGGCCGAGTTCGCCGCCTTCGTGCTCGACACCGGCCACCGCACCGATGCCGAGAAGTGGGGGGACTCCCTGGTGTTCCAGGGGCTGTTGCCGGAGAAGCTGCGCAGCAGTGCCCCGGCGGTCGCGCAGACGCCGTGGTGGCGTCAGGTCGAAGGTGCCTGCTGGCACCGGCCCGAAGGCCCCGGGTCCTCGGCGGAGTCCCGCGCCCGACACCCGGTCACCCATGTGTCGCAGCGGGACGCGAGGGCCTACGCCGAGTGGGTCGGTTCCCGGCTCCCGTCGGAGGCCGAGTGGGAGTTCGCCTCGCGTGGCGGCCTCGAACAACAGCCTTTTCCCTGGGGCGCCGTACGGGAACCCGACGGGACGGTGCGCATGAACACCTTCCCCGGTGATTTCCCGGACGGCCCGACCGGACCGGTCGGTACCGTTCCGGCCGCGTCGTTCGCCCCCAACGCCTACGGGCTGTACAACACCACGGGCAATGTCTGGGAGTGGACCAGCGGTGTCTTCGGCGGGAGCGATGGACGGCCTGTACTGCGGGGCGGTTCCTACATGTGCCACGCCTCGTACTGCCGTCGGTACCGGACCTCCGCGCGCACCGCGGTGACCGCGGACACGACCCTGGGCCACACGGGTTTCCGACTGGCCCTCGACGCCGGCTGAACGGCGGGCGCCGAGGGCGGTGAGGTCAGTGCTCCTCATTGCCGGTCGCGGTCTCCGACACCTTCGGCGCGAGTGCTTTCCCGCGCCGTTGCGAGCTCTGCGGCGGGGACCTCCGGGATCTCACCGGTGGCCGCGTCGTAGCCGTCGGCCCATTCCCCGGTCACGAAGTCGTAGCCGACCGGCTCGCCGTCTTCGTTGGTGCGCTGGTACCAACCGGTGTAGCTCTCGTCGGTGGAGTCGATACCGGCGCCGGCCCCGTCACCGGGGCGGGCTTCCACGACCTTCAGGCAGAAGTCGTCACCGTACCGGTCGACCCCTTCGGTCACGGCGTTGTTCACCGCGGTCTCGACGTAGCGCATCCGCAGGGCGAGAGGGTCGGTGCGCAGTTCCTTGAACCACGCGACGACGGACACCAGCAGCACGAGCGCGAACGGCACTGCCGTGACGATCACGAGTTGCTGCAGGCCTTCCAACGCCATCACATCGCCGAGAAGCAGCATCACGATCGCGATGCCCGACATGACCAGGCCCCAGAAGACGACCACCCAGAGGCGGGGATTCTGGTCCCCTTGCGAAGTGAGCATGCCCATCACGACGGACGCGGAGTCGGCGGCGGTGATGAAGAAGATCGCGAGCACCAGGATCACGACATAAGGCAGCCATTCGATGTACGGGAGGTTGTCGATGAGGGCGAACAGCACTTCGGGTGCGGGCATGTCCCCGGTGATACCGGGTGCGCCGTCCCGATACATCCAGATGGAGGTACCGCCCATCACTCCGTAGGCGACGAAGAGCAGCGACGACGGGATGATGATTGTTCCGAGGGTGAACTGGCGGATGCTGCGGCCGCGGGAGATACGTGCGAGGAAGATGCCGACAAAAGGCGACCAGGAGATCCACCACGCCCAGTAGTAGACGGTCCACAGCGATTGGAATTCCTGTGTTTCCGGGCCCCAGGAGAGCGACCGGCCCATCATGTCGAACATGGAGCCGATGTACTCCATGACCGCCGAGGGAAGCAGGTTCAGGAGGAACAGGGTGGGGCCGAGGAAGAGGACGATCGCAACGATGCCGATCGTGAGCACGATGTTGAGGTTCGACAGGTAGCGGATGCCCCGGGCCACACCCGAGACGGCCGAGACGACGAACCCGACGGTCAGGACCGCGATGATGACGACCAGGGTGTTGTTCGTGAGTTCCCCGGAACCGGACACGATGCTGACGCCGGAGCCGATCTGCATCGCCGCGATACCGAGAGCGGCGGCGGTTCCGAAGAGCGTGGCGACGATCGCGAAGATGTCGACGAGTTTTCCGGCGAAGCCCTCGGTGAGCCTCCGGCCGAACAGTGCGCGGAAGACCGAGGACATGAGCATGGAACGGCCGCGGCGGTAGGCGGCGTAGGCGACAGCGCCGCCGACCAGCGCGTAGACGGCCCACGCGTGGAAGCCCCAGTGGTAGTACATCTGGGCCAGGGCCGTGTGCATGGCCTCGACCGACTCGGGCTCGTTGGTCAGCGGAGGCGGTGAGACGAAGTAGCCGAGCGGTTCGGAGGGGCCCCAGAAGAGGACCGCCACGCCCAGTCCGGCGGCGAACAGCATGGCCGTCCAGGAGAACGTGCTGAACTCGGGCCGTTCCCCGTCCTTGCCCAGCGGGATCTTCCCGTAGGGGGAGAGCGCTATGCCTACGGTGGAGGCGAGCACGATGATGGCCACGACATTGAACATCCAGCCGAGGTTGTCGGTCGACCAGTAGAAGGCGGTCTCGGCCACTGCGGCGACGTTGCCCGGTGCCAGGATGCCCCAGACGACAAAAGCGACGGTCAGCGAGCCCGCAAGCGCGAACACGAGCCAGTCGATCCGGTAGCGGCGGCGCTGCTCGTCGATCGCAATGCCTGGAACGAGGACCGGGTGTGTGTCGTGGGGATACTTGGGATGCCAGTAGTCCAAGCTGCCGAAGGCGTTGTAACCCGCCCGGGCCTTCGGGTCCGAGGCTTCTTCTTTTCCTCTTTCGTTCTTGTGCGCTTTCTTGCGGTGGTCCGGTTGCTCTCCACCTTTATGCGGTTTTTCGGGCATGATTAAAACAGCCCCCCATGAGCTTTCAAGTAGAGGTGCAGATCGGGCCTGGGTAGGCGCGGACGCACGTTGAGAAAGTGAATCAAAGAGATTTGAGAATCGGCGGTCATTTCGCCGGGTCCCGCCAGAGGCGGCAGCCATTGCCGCAGAGCGCGCACAGAAGTGCGCACACGTGTCTCCGTGGGGAATATTGGTGCCGGGCGTCAGGCAGCGTTCCTGTCGGCGCTGACTCGGTGTCCCGGAGCGCGCTCGTTTACGGCTCTCCGCCGAACCAGCCGATGGCGACACCCGCCCACGAGTCGTTCTCGTGGCCGACGGTGTCGGTCCGGGCGTGGGAGCGGGCCTGCTCACGCAGTACGGCTCGGACCGTAGGGCGCCTCGTGGGCCCGTGCCCGGGGCGGCGCTGCTCCAACGATGCGAATTCCGACATAATTGAATATATTAACTGTACAGTAGGATACTGTCAACTTACTGACTCGAAATTCGATATCCTAATTTCCCTGCACGCCTGTTTCGGGGGTGGGTGCAGGATCGTTGTTGTCATTCTTGGATCGGGTTTTGTCGTGCCTGTTGTATTGCGGTCCGAGTTCTGCCCGGACACTTGCCCAGAATGGTATCGGGTGCCGCAGTCGAGAAAGGTCGGTAACTCTCGAGTCCTGGCCCCGGAATCTTCACGGCAGGTGCGCTCGTGTGTGGCCGCATGTCTTGAAGTATGCACGCGGATTCGCAGCCGGGCGCTGAAAGGGCGAACTCGTCCAAGACGACCCGCGCACGGTGCCGGCCGTTCTGGGAGTGATCTCCACGACCCTTCACCGTCACGAATACACACCTTCACCAGGAAACCGATCCATCGGGACCGCTGCCCGGAGGAGTCGGTGCGGCGCTCAGGACAGCGGGACTGCTTTGCGTCGGGACGGGGGAGTGGTGGCCTCAGGGGCGACAAGGCAGTCTTGTCACGGGACCGGGTGCGTGCGGACGGCAGAGGACGGCCCTTGGCCGGTGGAAAGGTGGTGCCTGATGGAGGCCCGAGACGGGACCTGCGCCGAGGCGTTGGGCAAGTTGGTCGAGCAGGGGGTGATCGACCACGAGCAGGCCGACGCGGTGGCCGCCGCCCTGAGAGCGACCGAGGAGAGCCCCCGGGCGAGGGTCCGCTGGGCGGAGGTGCTGGGCTACGTCGGCGGCGGGCTCGTACTGGCGGCCGTGGGCACGTTCATGGTTACCGCGTGGGACGTCTGGGAGACCGGGACGCGGACCACACTGCTCACGATGGTCGCCGCCGTGCTCGCCGTCGCGGGTTTCGCAATGGCCGGCGGCCCGGCCCTGCTGCGCCGGTCGGCGGAGGTGTCCCGGGCCCGCCGAAGGATTGGCGGCGCTCTGTTCGCGCTGGCGGCGCTCTCCGCGGCCTTCGCCGTCGCCGAAGCCGTCGGGCAAGCGCTGCCCCCCGGGTTCGTGCCCAGCGAGGCCACCTGGGCATCCGCCGTCGGGTTGGCCGTCGCCGCGGCCGCCTACGCGCTGCTGCGCTCCGCACCCGGGCTCGTGGCCGTCTGGGGCATGAGCGCATTCCTCGTCGGTTTCGGGGTGCAGGAGGCGGTCCGCGAGATCGTCGGCCCGGTCGAAGGGGACGGCTTCACCTCCACCGGGACGGGATGGCAGATCGCCTCCTCAGCGGCCGGTACCGGTCTGCTCCTCCTCGGCGCGGCAGGGTGCGCCCTCGCAGTGGTGGGCGTGCTGCGCGAGCGAGGGACCGCGGTCGGACTCGGCGCGGTGACCTCCTACACGGGCGCCCTGATGCTGGAAACGCCGGTGAACCACGCCGCCGAGCTCGCCGTCGCGGCGGCCCTGTTCACCTTGTTCGCGCTCTGGCGCACGACGGCACGCGGCCCCGGTGCGGCGCTCGTGTTCGGGGTGCTCGCCGCCACCGTCGCGGTCCCGCGGCTCGTCTGGGAGCTCACCGACGGCGAGGTATCGGCCGCCGGTGTCCTGTTCGTCGCCGGTGCCGTGCTGCTCATCGCCAGCGCGGCCGGCATCCGACTGCGCCACCGGGCCACCGCGAGACCGGACCGCCCCCGTACAGGGCTGTTGTGAGCACCTCACCGCCGGTGTCGTACGAGAAGACGTGACGATCGGGGAGGTGCTGTCGGCCCTCGAGGAAAACACCGGATGATCGCCGATTCGTCGATGCTCCGCCTGCTAACGGAGGGGGAGGTCGGCGCCGTGTTCGTCCTCAGGGCGAGGGCCGAAGATCCTCCGTTCGGCCTCGTTGATCCGTACGTCGTTGATGCTGGCTTCGCGCCGTTCCATCAGCCCTTGCGTGCTGAACTGCCACAACTCGTTGCCGTAGCTGCGCCACCACTGGCCTGACGTGTCGTGCCACTCGTACTGGAACCGGACCGAAATACGGTTCCCCCGGAAGCCCCACAGGCTCTTGCGCAGCGCGTAATCGAGCTCTCGCTCCCACTTGGCGGTCAGGAAGCCGATGATCTCTTCGTGGCCGGTCAGGAACAGGTCCCTGTTACGCCAGACCGAATCGGGTGTGTAGGCCGAGACCACGCGGTGTGGATCGCGGGTGTTCCACGCGTCCTCGGCCGCCTGCACCTTCTGGAGCGCGGTCTCCTCGGTGAACGGTGGGAAGGGAGGTCGAGGTTGGTTCACGGCACCTTCTCTCTCGGGGAGAACGTTCGTCCCCGACGGGTCCCGCTCACCGTAGGGAACGCTGTTCCCAGCTGCAAGGAGGCCCACGCGGGGGGGGGGGAGCCGATCAGCGAGGAACAGGGGCTTGTGTCCGCGAAGCATGCTTCTGCGAGGGCGGCCCCGGGAACTGAGCACGAACGTCCGCTAGTGGTCGGCCCCGGTCCCCGCCGCCCGACCCAGCGGTACGGGTCTCGGGACCCTTCGCAGTAGAACTCGCAGATGTCCAGGCACCCCGATCGGGCAAGTCTGCTCTGTTTCGGCCCGGTGCGCCTCGGAAGCAGAGACATCGCCGAATATTTCCGGCAAGAGGTGGTGGCGGAGTCGGCACACCGCCACTCGTTCGTGGTCTCACCGGAGCGTCGGTCGAACTTCGGGCTGCCCGTAGTGGTACTCCAGTGGTGCCCGAGGCCGATCCGGTGGTCGACCCCGGGATCCGTGCGTTGCCGTACCGGTCCGGTGCACCGTGTCACCCGAACGTGGCCCCGAGAGGAACCCCCGACCCTCGTCCGCGGCCGGGTGCGGCGAGTTGAGAGACAGGGGCCACAGACGTGCCCCGCGACAGTCCAGAGGTACATGCATGACGGAACAGGTCGATCGAGGAGACCAGCCCCCCAGGAGTAAAGGCATCGACCGACGAACACTGTTGCGGGCCGGCGGGGTGCTGGGAGCAACCGGTGCCTTGGGAGCTGTCGGCGCCCCCGCCCACGGGATCGGTCGCCCCGACAACTGGCTGTACCCGGGAGATGAGGGCTACGACGGGGCGGTGGCCGGGTTCAACACCACGGTGACGCGCAGGCCGGAAGCGGTGGTCCTGGCCCGCGACGCGCAGGACGTGCAGAAGGCCGTGCGGTACGCAGGACGCCATGACCTGCCGGTGTGCGTGATGGCGACGGGGCACCAGGCATCGGTCTCCTTCGACGGCGGCATCCTCGTCTCGACCGCGGAGATGGACCGGATCCGGGTGGACGAGCGGTCCTCCTCGGTGCGGATCGGCCCCGGAGCCCAGTGGGGCCCCATCGCGGAGGCCGCTGCGCCCCACGGGCTGGCGGGACTCGCAGGCTCGTCGGTGAGCGTCGGCGCCGTCGGCTACACGCTCGGTGGCGGGCTGAGCCCCACGTTCGGCCGGCTGCACGGATACGCCGCGGACCACGTGTCGCGCTTCGAGATCGTGACCGCCGATGGCGAACTGCGGGTGGCCACACCGGAGCGCGCGCAGGACCTGTTCTGGGCAGCCCGGGGAGGAAAGGGCAACTTCGGGATCGTCACCTCGCTCGACTTCGGACTCTTCCCCGTCCGGACGCTCTACGCCGGCGCGATCCTCTACCCCGCTGAGGCGGCGTCCGACGTGCTTCCGTTCTGGCGTGACTGGGCCGCAGCAGCCCCGGAGAGCGTGACGACCTCGGCGGCGTTCATGAGGACCCCGCCGGACGCGCCGCTGCCGGAGGACGTGCGTGGTCGGCTCGTGGTGAGCGTGCGGGTGTCCTTCGTGGGGGATGCGGCGGAAGGCGCCGGGATCGTGGCACCGCTCCGGGGCGTCGCCCCCGTCCTGCTGGACACCGTCGACGAGATGCCCTTCACCAACTGGGACCTTATCCACAGCGACCCGGAGGGGCCGATCCCGGCCCATGAGCGCACGGGTCTTCTGTGTGAGCTGCCTGACGAGGCCATCGAGACGATGATCGGCCTGGCCGGGTCCGCCTCGGACTCGCCGATGGACCTGGTGGAGGTGCGCCAGCTCGGCGGCGCCCTGGCACGCGAACCCGAGGTGCCGAGCGCTGTGGGGCATCGCGATGCCGCCTTCACGTTCTTCACCATCGGAGTGGTGCCGCCGGAGCAGGCCGAGGGGGTACGCGACTACGGCGCTCTGCTCATCGAGGCGATGGAACCATGGAGTACCGGCGGTGCCTACGTCAACTTCCTGTCCGGCGACGAGGCGGATCCGGCCGACGTCCGGCGCGCGTACACGCCCGAGGTATACGAACGCCTGGTGTCGGTGAAGTCGGACGTCGACAGCCGGAACATGTTCCGGCTCACGCACAACATCCCGCCGGGCTGACGGCTGCAACGGCGGGGTCCGTCGGAGTGCCCCCTGCGGGAGCGGAGCCCCGTCCGTCGAATGGCTGGTGAGGGAAGCACGATCCGCGCTCGGTTCCGGGCCGGTGCTGCCCCGGCAGAAGCACGGATCTGCGGGGATGGGGTTCCCTCCCGCTTCGTGGCACACAACACGGGAAGCATCTTTCTTATCTTGTACATCTGTACTGGAAGAAGAGGGCGCACCATGTCGCTGTCGACCACGCGCCCCGCACCGTGCCGGGGCCATGGATGAGCGCGCGCAAGGATCCCGAGGGCCGCCGCCGGGCGATGATCGAGGCCGCCGTGCAGGAGATGACCGTGCACAGCCCGGCCGTCCTGACCGATCGGCGGGTCGCTGAACGCGCGCAGGTTCCGCTGAGGCCACCACCTACTACTTCGCCACCCTGGACGATCTACGTGTGGCCGCACTGGAGGCCATCGCCGAGCAGTTGTGCCTCTACCTGGCCGACCGGGACCGGGTGCTGGCGGAGAACGTCCTGTACTTCGCGGGAGTGCACCAGCCCGACCTGAGGCCGCTGTCGCGGCGGTGGGTCCACGGCATGACCACGATCCTGTCGAACCACACCTCACCGGCAGCGGCCCGGGCAACGGCGGTGTACATGGACGGCGCTGTCCTGTACGCCCTGCTCAACGACACCCCCCCTGGACCAGGAGGAGCTGCGCGCGGCGATCGACCTCGCGCTGTGGAGCACACACGGAGCATTTCTCGGCCCCCACCGGGGCCCGTCAGTGTGAGAATCTGCCTGGGACGAGAGAATGCACCCCGTCTGACCTGGGGTTTTGTTGCGCACCCGGCAGGGTTCGAACCTGCGACCATCGGATTAGAAGTCCGGTGCTTTGCTGTCTCCTGGGGTTAGTTCGTGGTGTTGCGTGTCACCCCGACCGATTCGTGGTGTTGCCGGATGACATGCCATGCCGCCCGGTGTCACGTCAGTACGGGACCGCGGAGCACAAACGGAGCACACACCGGCCGCTGGCAGCATCCGATGGCACCTCGCAGGGCCCTCACGAGCGGGGAACCACCTTCTGTCACACGGCGAAAAGATAGGCATCCACACCTCCAGCAGATGGTCCATACCGTCCACACCCTGCGTCCCAGCCAGGCCCAGGAACTGGACGGGGCCGGTGCAAAACTGTCGGTGGTGACGGTGGTGGTGTGGACGGATGGAGCAGACCCGCCAGTTCCTGGGCTTTCACCCGAGGGGCCAAGGAGTGCGGGCAGGTGCCCTCGATGGGATCGATCGGGGGGCTGCTACGACTCGGATCGCGTCAGCCGCTGCGACGGCGCCGGAAGGAATGCCTCCTTCGGGATCGGCCGGAGTGCGATTGACTTGGTTACCGCGGCCTCGAGGAGGCTGCGCGCATCGTCGTTCTTGGCCTCCACGTGCCCGAACCTACGTGAGTTGAATCGCGAGGGCTTGGCGGTCCATGACAGTTCGACACCGCCGCACCGTTCGTGTGTCAGTGGCCCCGCCCATACTTGGAGGGCGCGCAGCGATCATCGACGGTGGCTGCCCTTCCGGGAGTCGGAGACCGGGGGTTCCAAAGCGGAAGCGCTCACGACGATGATCGGAGCGGATTGGCTGACGAGCGAGGAACGGTACCCGAAAGCGAACCGTATCTGCTGGCGCAGGTGCGCGAGTCATTCGGTCGAGTGGTGTACAGCCACAAGACCCATGAGAAGCAGGCGGACATATGCTTCGGCAAGCACCGGTGGCAGCAGGGCGTGCTCATCGCCCTCACCGCGATCAGCTCCGGCACCTTCCTGGCCGCCATGGTCGGATTGTTGGGCAACCCGGTGCTGACCACTTTCGCGACCTCGTCCATCGCGCTGCTTGTGAGCTGGATGAGCCTCGGAGCGAAGACCTTCAAGTTCGAGGAGGAGTCCAACGCCCACCGAGACATAGCCTCGCGGCTGTGGGACGTCCGCGAGTCCTACATCTCGCTCATCGCCGACCTGATGTCCAGCACCGTCTCCGAGGTGGAGGCCAGGGAGCGCCGCGACGAACTCCAGCAGTTCACGCGCGACGTGTACACCGACGCGCCCAGGACAAGCACCAAGGCGTTCAAGCGGGCTCAGGACGGACTGAAAAACAACGAAGAGATGACGTTCACGTCCCGCGAGATCGACCTCTTGCTCCCCGAGACGCTCCGGCTCGACGAAGGCGAGGCCCATTCATGAAGACGTCCGAGATCTTCGATGCCCTACTCGAGAACCTTAAAGTGGGCAAGACAGCTACCATGATCGCAGCCCGCCGGGACGAGATCACCAAGGCGCTTAATAAGGACTTCCGGTCCAAGGAAGGCCGTACCGACTACAAGCTCATGGTCGGCTCGTTTGGTCGGCACACAGCCATCAAGGGCGTGTCTGACCTCGACATGATCTTCATACTCCCGCCAGGGATCCGCTCGGACTACAGCAGCGACACCGGACCACGCCGGATGCTCGAGCGCGTCCGGGACGACCTCAAGACGCGGTACAAGGACACTGAGATCCGCGTCGACCAGTGCGTCGTGCGAGTGCAGTTCACGAGCAACGCTTTCAAGTTCGAGGTCCAGCCGGCATTCAAGAACTCTGACGGCAGTTTCGACTACCCGGACACGGTTGCCGAGGGTTGGAAGGTCACCAAGCCGCGCGAGGAGATCGCTGCGACCAAGGAGTGCAACGACCGCACGTCGACGAATATGCGCCACCTGGCACGGATGGCGCGGGCATGGAAGAATGCGAACGGCGTGAACATGGGCGGCCTGCTCATCGACACCCTGGTGCATAATTTCTTCGCGCAGACCGATGACTACGACTCGGCGGGGACGGGCTCGTTCGACCTTATGGCCCGCGACTTCTTCGCGTTCCTCAAGGACGAGCCGGAGAAGGACTACTACCTGGCGCTGGGCAGTAGACAGCGGGTCAACGTGAAAGCGAAGTTCCAACCGAAGGCCAAGAAGGCGTACGGTCACTGCCTCGATGCGATCGAGAAGGCAGGGAAGGCGGCGGCGAACAAGAAGTGGCGCGAGATCTTCGGGACGTCCGTGCCTCTGGCCGTCAGCGAGGGAGCCAAATCGTACCGGGACACCGAGGAGTTCATCGAGGACCGGTACTCGGTCGACATCTCAGGGACGGTCCTGATCGACTGCGAGGTCACGCAGAACGGCTGGCGACCGACTCGGCTGAGAGAGATGCTGCGCACGGGCGTGCCACTCAAGTCCAACAAGGGACTGAAGTTCTTGGTCACCAGCTGCACCGTCCCGCAGCCGTATGAGCTCAAGTGGAAGGTGCTCAATCGAGGTCCCGAGGCTGAGCGCCGGAACACGGTCCGCGGTCAGATCGTCGGGTCGAGCAAGCCGGGCGTTCGCCTGGAACACTCCGACTTCAAGGGTGAGCACGTTGTCGAGTGCTACGTCGTCAAGGGCGGCGTCGTCGTCGCTCGCGACCGCATCGGCGTCCCGATCAGCAACACCAGCGTTAAGCCGAATAGTGATTCGTAGGTGCCTTATGCCGGTACATGACGAGGCCTTTGAGGCCCGGCGGGGTCCTCGTTCTCAGAAGACTGTTCTGGAAGGCGGAATCGCAAGCAACACCGGGAAGCGTTCAACCCTCACTCGGAAACACCGACTCGAACAGGCCAGCAGCATCGGCGATCTCCCTGGTCGGCATCCGGAGTTCGCCGTTGGTCACAACGTCGTTGCCGACCTCGGTGAGGACCAAGAGACCTCCGCTGAGCTGGCGTGGGTAACTGTTCAGGTGTCCCAGAGAAGGCTCAGACGGCTTGGGGCATCGAGCACAGGCCGTCGGCCAGGTTGACAAGAGCGTCGAAGCTCTGACAAGGCTTGTGGCGGTGCACTGGCTGACAGGAACTGGCGCGGGTTCATGTCCTGTGCCGGTTCCTAGCGAAGCACCCCTCCTCAACCACGCACCCGAGGCACACATCGAAGCCAGAAGCCTTAACGTGATCAGGTGGGGACGGTGAGGCTATAGGATCGGGTCGTGACTACCGTTGACCTGCGAGATGCCACTGAACGGCTCCCCGCCTCCATGCGTGAAGCCATCACGCATGGAGAAGTCTTCACCCGCAGATGGGTCGTTGAACTCATCCTGGACCTGGTGGGCTACACCCCAGAACGTGACCTCGCCACGTTCACGATCGTAGAGCCCGCATGCGGAGGTGGAGCGTTCCTCGGTCCGATCGTGCGACGGCTTAGCGCATCCTGCAAGCGCCACAACCGTGACCTAGGCGAAGCCGAGCAAGCGCTGCGAGCGTTCGACCTTCTCGAAGCGAACGTCCAGATTAGCCGCGACCTAGTCCGTGCCGAAATGCAGGCCGAAGGGTGGGATGGATCGTCGGTTGAGAGTGTTGTACAAGCCTGGATTTTCCAGGGTGACTACCTTCTGACAGCCCACAGCGGCCAGGCCGTGGACTTTGTCGTCGGCAACCCGCCCTATATCCGCCTCGAAGATGTCCCTCGCGAGCGCATGGCGCTATACCGGGCAGCATGTCCTACCATGGGCGGTCGTGCTGACATCTACGTAGGTTTCTTCGAAGCCGCATTGCGCACCCTTCGAGCACATGGTCAACTCGGGTTCATCTGCGCGGACCGATGGATGCACAACCAGTACGGAGCACGTCTACGCAAGCTAGTAACCGCCGGTTTCAGCGTTGACTTCGTGCTGACCATGCATGACGTGGACGCCTTCGAGGAACAAGTATCCGCATACCCCGCCATCACCATCATCAGCAAGCGACAACAGGGCAGCGCTGTGGCAGCCGACACCAGGAAGGGTTTCTCCCAGGCTGAGGCACGGGAGCTCTACAACTGGAACCTGGAATCCGAAAGCCAGGTCATCGAGCAACCGACCTACCAAGCAGCACGGCTGCCGCACTGGTTCTCCGGAACCGAACTCTGGCCCGCAGCTTCCCCAGCACGCCTGGCTATGCTGGAAGACCTCAACGACCGGTTCAGCGTTCTAGAAGACCGCACGGTCGGCACACGAGTCGGCATTGGGGTAGCCACCGGCGCGGACAAAGTCTTCATCACCACCGATGCCAACCTTGTGGAGGAAGACCGGCTCTTGCCGTTGGCTATGGTCCGCGACACCAAGACCGGCACCTACCAGTGGCAGGGGTACTACCTGGTCAACCCCTGGACCCGGCACGGGGCTCTGGTTGACTTGGATCGGTTCCCGCGCTTGCGGGATTACCTCGCACGGAACGCTGCCCAACTTCGCAAACGCTATGTCGCGGTCCAGCAGCCTGAGCGCTGGTACAAGACCATCGACAAGATTGATCATGCCTTGGTGGGCAAGCCGAAGCTTTTGCTGCCGGACATGAAGACCACCATCCATCCGGTGCTCGACAAAGAGGGCGTCTACCCTCACCATAACCTCTACTACATCGTCTCTGACGTTTGGGACCTGGAGGTTCTGGGAGGGCTGTTGATCTCCAAGGTCGCACAGGCCTTCGTGCAGGCCTACGCGGTCAAGATGCGTGGTGGAACTTTGCGGTTCCAGGCCCAGTACTTGCGCAAGATCCGGGTTCCTCAAGCGTCCGACTTGAGCGATAAGGTCCGGTTGCAGCTGGTCGAGGCCTTCAGAAACCGTGACGTGGAAGCAGCAACCCAAGCGGCGCTGGAAGCCTACGGCCTGGATCATCTTCCCGACTAGGAGGACAGGTTGGCCGTCACCCGTCAGGACTTCGAGGACGCCATCGCCCAATACTGGGGCATGAAAAGCGAGCAGAACGATCTTTCCAAGATCAAAGGAGCGGTCGGTGCTGGAACAGCTAGTTCCGTGCGGGCCGGCAAACACTTCGACAGCGTCGCAGGGCTGATCGCGAAGTTCTTCCTCGAAGCTGGTTACCCCAAAGATTCTATTCGGGTTGAGAAGAAGCAAGGCCTGGAGCTTCCTGGTTACTTTCGACCGCAGAAACAGTGGGACGTGGTAGTCAGTATGCAGGACACGCTGGTGGCAGCTTTCGAACTCAAAGCGCTTGGTGGCCCTTCATTTGGCAACAACTACAATAACCGAGTAGAAGAAGCGCTGGGTAGTGCCGTCGACCTCCGGCATGCCGCTTTGGCGAAGCTGTATCCAGGTGAGAAGCCGTGGTTGGGATACTTCTTTATCATGGAAGATGCCAAAGGTTCCCAGGGTCCGGTTAGTATCGCGAAAAAGGGAGCTCTCCCGCCTGAATCCATATGGCATGGGACATCCTACCAGGACAGGTTCGGTATTTTCTGCCAGCGGCTAGTTGACGAATCGCTGTATGATTCTGTTTGCTACGTTACATCCTCAAAAAACTCTCCGGCGCCATCTGAGCCGGTGGAAAAGCTTAACTGGGCGCACTTTGCGGCTGGGGTGCGCAGCAGAATTTCTTACCTGGGGGAGTTGGGGTATCCCAACGAGGCGTGAAAAATGGCCAGGAGGAGATTTGGTGCGCCTGCGGAGGCCACGGCATGTATTGCCTCTATGAGTGTGTGTCGGAGTGAAAGTGCAGGTAGTAAGAGGTCATCTCATTTGGATTCTCTGTAGCCCGACCCCATGTCGATGGTCGAGTGACTGGTGCCGGACGGGTTGCGGGAGCTGTTCCAAAAGGTGGTGCCCCAAGCACCCACCAGACCTCAGGGCGGCGGCCGGCGTAGATGCGGCGACTGCGAGGTTCTGGCCGCGATCGTCTTCGTGACCACCACCGGCTGCACCTGGGCCCGGCTCCCACCGGTGTTCGGCCCCTCAAGGCTCACCGCGCACCGCCGTTTCACCGGGTGGAGCCGGGCCCGCGTCTGGGCCGAGCTGCACCGTCTGGTGCTGGACGAACTCGGCTCCCGTGGTGAAGTGGACTGGTCGCGGTGCGCGATCGACTCGGTGAACATACGCGTACTCAAGGGGGCCTGACCGGCCCAAACCTTGTCGACCGGGGAAAGAAAGGCGCAAAGATCCACCTGATCATCGGGGAGGATTGCCTCTCTCGATGGTCATCGGAGTGAATCTGTACGACAGCCAGGCGCTGCAACCTCTGGTGCGAGGAACAGCACCGGTGCGTTCCCGTCGCGGTCGCCGACGGCGCGGGTCGGCCAAGTTCCACGGCGACAAGGGATACGACTACGACCTTCTGCGCCGATGGTTCCGCGAACGCGGGATCGTCCACCGCCTGGCTCGCAAGGGGGTGGATTCTTCGCAACGGTTGGGCCGGCATCGGTGGCAGGTCGAGCGCACCATGGCCCCTGGCCCGACCACAAGCGTTGGAAGTAGTTGACGCGCTGGACGCACCGGCGAGAGAATCTCCCGGCTACTTATCGGGCCATCGCCGGATTGGTCTCGGACCGCACCGCGAACGTCTGACAAGCATCGCGGATGGGATGACCATGCCCCACCCGCTATTACGCACCAACTCGTTAGTAGGTGTCATGGCCAGGTCAGTAGCGGATGTGGCGAACTGCTCAGCTGTCAGTTCCTGTAGGGCACGCCGAAGCTGCCTTAGGAGTTCATCGGGAAGGGTGCTCGGCCCGAGCCCTGCCTCGTCGCGCACCTTCGACAAGCACTCCCGCTGGGTCCCCGCGAGGTCGACGCGTATGTCATCCAGTAGGTCCCGGGCTGCGTAGCCGTCGGTCGATGCGGTCTCGACCATCCGGTCCAAGAACCCCTCGGCGAGCGGCTGGTCACGGGCGAGAAGCGGAAACGCGGTGAGGCCGGCGCGGGTGGCGAACAGCGGCGTGTCCAGTCCGTGGATGGTATCGACCAGCTCTTGGCCCCCTTCCGCTTCCTGGTCGCAACGCAGACGTAGGAGAAGCTGTACGCAGCGTTCCCAGGGTTCGTGGACCTCGCTCTCCTCGAGCAGCCTCAGGGTTTGCGCAGTTTCGCCGTCGTAGAGCCGGGCCAGGATGGTGACCTGGCGTCCGTCGAACAGCCTCTGGCCGAGGCCGCCGAGCAGACGTGCCTGCTCGGCGGCCTCCTGCCATCGGCCCTGCGCGGCCAGGGCCCGCATACCGTCGCCCAGGTACACGCTCCATGCCCACCGGTAGACCTCGGCGCGCTCGCTCTCGGTTCGGGTGATCCGGTCCAAGGGCAGCATGCGGTCGTGGACCCGCACCGGTGTCCCGTCACGCAGACCGCGCAGAAGCCCTTCCAGGATGTGCAGGGCTTGGTCGGGCTGCCCGGCTCGGATCTCGAGCCGGGCCAGGTTCACCACCGGTTCCAGCGCCCGGCAGGCGCGGTCGCTGGTGAGTGGGAGGTCGCCGAGGTAGTGCTCGGCGTGCTCCCAACACCAGGTGCGCGCCAGGTCCGGTATGTGGGCGTCCGAGGCGATCAGCGCTGCCCCGTTGAATGCTCGCGCCAGCCCGTTGGCGGCTTCCTGACCGTTACCTTCGTGGGCGAGCTGGGCGTCGCGCAGGATGCGCTCCACCCGTGTGCCGATCGGCTCGGCCGGTGGACGCTTGCGTGGGACCAGAGGGAACCAGCGGTCCTGATTCACCGGGCGGGCTCCCAGGTGACGACGAGGGTGGAGTGCTCTCGGTGCAGAACCCGGCGCGTGAGCGTGGGAGCGCCACTCTCGCGTGTGTAGGACAGCGTGAACGCGAGCTCGTCGTGGCGGTGCGGGTCCCATTCGCGGGCCAGGTCGGCCATGTCCTCGGCCAGCGGCCGGGCGGCCGGGCCGTGGGCGATGACGCCGAGTTCGTGGCGGCTCTCCTCGGTGGGGGCAGGGCGCATGGTCAGGTAGGCCAGGCCCCGTTCACCGACCGGTACCGCGGCCATGTCACCCCACGGGAGGCCTGGGGACACGAGGTCGGTGTCGATGGCGGTGCGCTGGACGGGCATGCGCGAGAGCCGGTTGGGCAGATGGGTCGCCAGCCACAGCCACAGGGTGTCCAGCGGCTGGCCCTTGCCGAAGGTGACGCCGCTCCACACGGTTTCGAAGGGCTCGGCGAGGATGCCGCGGACCTGTTCGGGGTGGATGCTCTGGTCCTGGTTGGCCTGCACATGAACTGTGGCGTCCTCGTCCAGGGCCAGAACCGTGCGCCGGTCGTCGCCGATATCGCCGCGCAGGGGCATGAACGTGCACAAGGCGCTCTCGAGGGAGGACCAGCGGTCGCCGTCGGCCTCGAAGACGATGGAGCGGCTCACGTCCCCAGCGATACGGACCGGGGTGATCAACCGTCCGCCCGGCGCCAGCTGATCCACCCACGCCCGGGGCACCTCGTGTGAGCCCACGGTGGCGATGATGCGGTCGAAGGGCGCCCCGTCGGGGTGGCCGAGGGCCCCGTCGCCCAGCAGGGCTTCGACGTTGGTGATGCCGTGTTCCTTCAGGCGCGTTTGCGCTCCTTCGACGAGGTCGTCGTCCACGTCGATGGTGGTCACCGACCCTTCCGGTCCGGTCAGGTGGCCCAGGAGCGCGGCGTTGTATCCGGTGCCGGCGCCGAGTTCGAGCACCCGCATGCCGGGTTCGATGGCGGCCTGTTCCAGCATCATGGCGACCACACCGGGTTGGGAACCGCAGCTGATCGAGGCACCGGTCTCGTCGTACTTGATGTGTACAGGTGCGTTGGTGTAGGCCTCCTCGAGGGTGGCGTGGGGCAGGAAGGCATGGCGTGGCACGGCGCGGAAGGCCTCCTCCACGCGCGGGCTGCGGATCGAGCCGTTCTCGCGCAGCTGGTCGACCAGCCGGGTGTGCAGTTCCTCGAACTGGGTCGGAGAAGTGGTGGTCGGGGTGTGGTCGGTCATGAGTACCTCGTGAGCGGTCGCGGTCAGGATGTGTTGGTCGCGGTAGGACAAGTCCCACCGGTTGAAGGAGAAGATCAGGAGATGGGCCAGGACGGCCCGGAGCCCTCGGGACAGGCGGCCGCGCTGGGCGAGGTCGGCCAGGCGGCGTCCGGTCTCGGTGAAGGTCTGGGCCCAGTTTTTCCAGGGGTGGGCCGGACTCTCGGGGGAGAAACAGCGGGGGTCGGTGGTGGCCAGGGTGCGTACGTGTGAGCGCAGCACCGCGTCGGGGCGGAAGGCCTCGGGCAGAGGGCGCAGCGCGCTCAGGCGTGCCCAGGTATCGGCCTGTTCGAAGGGGTCCAGGCCGGCGCCGCGCAGCAGTGTCGAGCCCAACAGGAGGCCGCTCTCCCGGGGCCCCAGGACCTCGTGGCCGGAGCTGACCAGTTCCAGGTAGGCCAAGAGGTGGCGGCTGTCCTGGTGGAAGAGGCCGTGGGCTTGTTCCAGTCCGGCGGCGCCTCCGAAGGCGGAGGTCTCGGGCTCGTAGAGGGTGTGCGTCCAGGTTGTGACGTGCCCGGATCGGCGCAGGTCTTCCAGGAGCGCGTCGATGAAGGCGCGGGCCTGGCGTGTGCCGGTGTAGCGCAGGCGCCAGTGCGGGTGCTTGCGCAGGAACCACCACCGGGTCAGGTCGGAGGCGGCCCCGTGCTGGTCCAGTGCGGACAGCAAGGTCTGCCCGCCCTGTTCGGCCTGGGGCCAGTGGGCCCATTCGATGAGTACCTGGGGGTGGTCGTCATGCTGCACGGTCGTGCTCCTCGTCCTCGAGCAGGAGGAAGCCCGCCCACCCCACGGAGGAAGAGCGGGACAGGGTGTGCAGGGCCAGCCCGGTACCCGCGGCTCCTTCCAACAGGCCGATGCCGGACGTGGCCAGCAGCTTCTCGGCCGTTACGTCCGGCGCGGCATGCGCAAGCTCCGGAAACAGTGGGGGAGGGGCGGAGTGACTACTGGCTCGGGCGAGGATCGCGAGACCGGCCTGGCCGTGGCACAGCGAGTGGTCCACGATCGCCTGCTCTTGCGGCAGGCGGGTGAGAACCCGTGTGAGCACTTGGTCGGCGGCCCGCGAACGAGCTTCATCACCCAGGGCGGACGCGGCGACGGATTGGGCATAGGCGATCCCGGCTGCGCCGTAACACCAGGACGGACGCTGCGGGCCCCTCAGGGATTCTCCGCGTAGGTGCTCGAGGGTGACCCAGTACGGCCACCACGTACCTTCCGCGCCGGTCTGCTCCCACCGGTCCAGCCACGCCAGGATGCGATCGATGGCCTCCACCTGTCCGGGGACCTCGATGCCCCGGACCAACGCGCGCGAGAGCAGGATCAGCGGCCCACAGATCCCGTGCGCGATCCCGGTGTTGGCGTGCCCGCCCGCGAAGGCCGGGTCCTCGGTACCTGCGGGGCCGACCGGGGCCCACCACCCCGGCACCTGGACTCCGTCGACGTCGGCTGGCTCTGTCACCGACACCAGGTAGGACAGCACCCTCTGAACCAGCGGCATCGGCCCGCAGCCGCTCAAGAGCAGTGCGCCGAGCCCGCTCAGTCCACGGATCGTGTCGAACTCGGCCAGAACCGGCAGCCCTCGCGTGGCGCGTGCGTGTTCGGTCTCGCCCACACGATCGCGCACGAGGTGTGTCACGGCCGTCTGAAGCCGCTCGTGGTCAGGACCTGAGGAAGGCCGCACCTGGTGTGCGCGCTCCAGTACGAAGGCGAGCGCCGGGGCCCCGTAGTACAGGTGGGCGGCCGGCGAGGCATCCACCCCCTCGGCCACGGCACATTCCAACCACGTCTGCGCTCGCTCCCACGGCCCTTCCCCGGTGCGGGCGCGTTCGATGTGCAACAGGGCCACGCCGAGCGCGCCGTGGGCCAGGGACTGGGGCCACCAGCTGTCACCGGCCCAATACCGCGCCTGCTCGGGAGTGGCCAGCCGTTCGGCGATGTGCGCGGCCACGGCCGAGGCGTGTTCGACATCAGTGCTCGTCACGCTGTACCCCCTCGGACGAGTTGCAGCAGGACGTCCACGGGGCGTCCGTGGGACCACCCGTGGGAGTTCTCCGACGGGGCTTCGGTCAGGACCGCACGGCTTTGGGACCTCAGGTGTGAACGAAGCAGGTGGAGATGGCCCGGATGTGCCAGGTCCAGGCGTAGGCGTTGGTCACCGGCACCCAGCTCGACCCTCCGGGGCAGGCCACGGCCTCGGGACCAGGACTGCCATGCCTTCTTCCACTCGTTCCACGGTCGGTCGGCCCGTGGAAGATCGGCGGCCCGCACCCGCCACCGTGCATGGGAGAGCACGAGCCGGCCCGACCGAAGACGCGGCACGAAGGGCAGATCACGGGCCAGGCCCCAGTCGAAGCCGGTCAGTACGGCGCGGCCGGCCCGGGGCAGTTCGGCCAAGAAACGGGCCATCGCAGGTGCGTGGACCCAGTTCAAGGAGTGCGGAACCACCGGTTCGACCCGACGTTGCAGGCGCCTGGACCAAAGGAAAAGCTCCTCACCGTCGTCACCGACTGCGAGACCGTCCGGGGTCAACGCCCCAGCGGTCCAGGGGAACTCGTCCACGTGGAGCACGTGCTCCAACAGCTGGGGCGTGCGGGCGACGTGGGCGTCCGAGGCCCGCTTCGGCGGGAACGAGAGCTGGACCGGCAGAGCTCGCCCCACCCCGTGGAAGGCTCGCCGGGCGTGCGCGCACTGGCCGGTCAGGCCGATGAACCGCCCGGCCATGGTGTACATGCCTCGGGAGGCACCCAGCACCGCCAGACCGAACCGGCCGCTGTCCAACGCCGCCGGCGAGGGTGAGTCCACGCGCAGGTGAAGCTCGGTGTGGTCGGGAGGGCTCGCCCGAGTACCGGGTGCCAGGTCGTGGAGGAGCTGATCGTCCAGGACGACTTCTGCGGCCCCACGCAGGGCGGCCTCCTGCGCCAAGGCGAGGAGTCGCCGGTCCCGCTCGGTCGTGATGTTCCGAGCGGGTGCACCGTAACCGGGAGGGGGACCCAACCCGTGTTCCGGATGGAGGAGTTCCCTGACCGGCACGAGGGAGCCGTGGTAGCGGTCGACGAAGCGTTCACGGTACCCCTCCCAGACGGGAAGCCCCTCCGGGTGAGCGGACAGGGCAGCCAACAGGTGCGCGGCGTGCTCGGCTGCGCTTGTGACCGACGGGGGAAGATCGACCTTCACATCCGCGAGGGCGTCCACCCCGATCGACTGTGTACCGGAGATCGAGGCCAGCTCTTCGCTGACCTTGTGCATCCGGTCCCAGGAGGCGCCCGCACGATTGCACACAGCCAACAAATCCGCGGTTTGCTCAAGGCGGAGGCCTTCCGGGGCCGGGCGGGCTCCCCGTGCCAGGTGGCGCAGGGGATCCGCCTCGGTCTGGGACGGGCTCAGGTCCGTCATCAACGCACCGGCCCGCACCATCTGAAGGACCATGTCCTCGGCCTCCTGCGCGGGGGCGTCGGGATGGAGTGAACACACGGACTCGACCAGTGCACCCCAACGGACAGGGCGGCGAGCCCGCTCGAGTGCGTGCAGTACCTCCGGGGTGGCTTTGATGCGCGCCTCGTCCGAGCGGGCATGGTCCGGCCGCCCGCACTGCGGTACGACCACCTCGTCGCCCTGGAGCACCACGGAGTGCGCGGCCACGACACAAGCGTTGGCGCGCACCTCGGGCAGCGCGCTCCTCTGGTCGGCGACCTCACGCACCCACGCCCCACCCGGTTGTAGGAAGTACCAGTGGTCCTCGCCGAACCGGGCACCGGAGGAGTCAGCGAAGTTGCCGGAGGCGACGCCGGCGATCAACCCGAAGGGGGTGGTGCGGTGTCGGCAACGCACGACGTAGCCCAGCACGGCCCGGACGGTCTTGCGGGCCTTTCGGACGTCGACGCTGTCGGGTCCGGCCGCCAGGAGCGTGGTGACGGATCGGTCCAGGTCGGTGGAAGCGTGACTGATGGCCTCGGCGAACCCGGGAGAGTGCCACACCCGCCGGAGCCACTCCACCCATGCCGGGACGTCCGAGCTCGACAGGTCGGGGTCCTCGATCTCCGGGAGGCGCAGGAGGCCCGCACGCACCATCGGTCGGCCGGTGACTCGCCACTCGGACCTGCCGCGCTCGCCCATGTGCCCTCCCGTCTGATCGCGGTCCGCTCCCGTGCGAGGAGCGGACCAACCTCGTGGCCCTCGTACTCAGTCCGACGTGCTGGTGGTACAGGCGGAGGGGCAGGAACTTCCGCAACCGTCGTCGGTGAGATTGATCAGGGGCGCTGTGTCGCTCTGCTCGATCAGACGGATGTCCAAGGCGAAAGGCGTAGCGGAGCTCACCTGCGGCTGCTCGGTCCGAGGTGCAGACTGCATTCGTGCCTCCATGGTCGAGAGGAAAGTGGGGCACGGGAAAGACTAGGAACACTGGGAGTGGTCTTGAAGGGGTTTCTCGCCTGAGAATAAATTCACGCTACGGAATGTCCGTTTACGCGTGTCGGCGGAACTCCTGGGCGAGTTCTTCGAGGAATGTCCGAGTGTGGTGGGGGTCGAGTGCGTGTTCCTGGAAGAAGTCGAAGATCTCGCGACTGTAAGCGATGTCCTTGGGATCGCGCAGCGCGAGCTTGCCGGTGTGGACCTCGATGGTGACCAGGCGGTCGTCGTAGAGGGTGAAACCGTTCAGAGGGCCGCTCGGAACCTGAACTGGAGGATGGGCGGGGACCACCCGGATGTCCACCGTGTCCAGGTAGGTCAGTGAACGGATACGGTCCATCTGCAACGCCATCACCGATGGGCCGCACAGCGGAAAACGCAGCGCCGCCTCGGTGAGGACGAACTCGAACTGGGGTGCTTGCTCGTGGAGGGCCTGCTGCCGTTCGAGGCGGCGGGCGAGAGCGCTCTCCCACTCGGCCCCGCGGCTCACGAGCGGATGCGACAGGGTCTGGCGTGCGTATTCGGGGGTTTGGAGCAGGCCGGTGATCATGCAGGGCAGGAAGAAGCGGATCCGTTTTGCCCTGGACTCGATCGCCGCCAGATCGCGCTGGGCCTCACCGAGCCCCCGTTGGAGCGCCGTGCGAAACCCTTGGTAGTCGGAGTTGGCTGCTCGGGCCAGGTCCAGAAGACGGATACTGTCCGCGCTCTGGAGCGGGAAGCCGAGCGCGGTGAGGATGTGCTCGACGTCGGTGACCGAGGGGCGGATGCGTCCGTTCTCGATCTTGCTGATCTTGGCCTGGCTCATGCCGGCGTGCGCAGCGAGGCGGGCACCGGTCAGGCCAGCAGCACGACGTAGCCTTCGGAGTGCTTCGGCGAGATCGTCGCGCTGCTGGCCGGTGTGGGCAGGCTCCAGGGTCAATCAGCCGACCTTGTAGTACTCGGTGAGGGGCATGGCGTGCTCCAGCGCCAGGTTCTTGTACCGCACGTAGGGGGCGGGGTCGGTGTTCTCCAACAGTTCCCTGCCCAACTGGGTGCCGTCGGCAGCGTAGTGCATCAGGACGATGTGTTCATCGTCGAGCAGCCAGAAGTCCTGGGCGGGCAGACCCGGGTCGGGGGTCGTGGTGAAGTCGAGCAGGTGTACCTCTTCACCGGCTTGGACGCTGAAGGCATACCCCCACTCGCACTGGAACCTCAGGTGTTCGTTCAGGGGGCTGGTGACGGTGTGGACCCGTCGCATCCTGCGACCCGCGCGAGCATGGCCTCGGACTTTCACCAGGTAGGGGTCGGTGTGCAGTTCCGCTGCGGGGCGCTCCTCGCCGGACCGCCATCGACGCAGCTCTTCCTCCTCCTCGGGCACCGTGTAGCCGGGCCGGGTCTCGAGCCGGAACCGCTCGTGCTGAAAGGAGTGGACGAACCGGCTCCAGTCCTCACCGTCCAAGAGCACGTGCGGCCTCCTCGATCAGGTGCCGGGGAATGGTCACGGCGACCTCTCCTTCGGAGAAGCTCATCCCCTCGGTGGCGGTCAGGAGCATGCCCTGGACGACGACCTCGCCCCCCGAGGTGTAGATGGCCGGGCAGTCATCGCGGTTGCAGTCGCCGGCGATCTTTTTCATAGCCACGAATTCCTCTTTCCGTCGAGCGCGGCAGTAATTTACCTTAGATTTCGAAATAAATAAGAGTCAAGGTCGCCCTGATTATTCATGCCCGGGAAATAACGAGACGCAGCGTGGAGCCCTATTCGTCGGGGCGGTCGGATCTCGCGGGTGATTCCCAGCGGCTTCAGGGCGGCGTGGAGGCACCGCCCGTGGCCGGACTGACCGACTGGCTCGCTGGCCGGGCCTGTACAGGCTCCGTCAGTCACGAAGAGAGCACGTCGAGCTGAGAACGGACCCTGCTGGCGTCGGGGTGACCGAGCTGCTCGTGTAGGGCCAATGCCGCGTGGAGTTCGGCGCGCTCGTGCTCAGGATCGGTGGTGAGGGTGGCGACCTTCTCGTGCATCTGCGCCTGGCGGTGCAGAGCCCCGTCCTCGCTCATCTGGGCCACACCGGTCTGGGCGATCATCAGCAGTGCGGACCGTTCGCCCACGGTCAGTACCCGGTCCTCCTCTGCGGCGTGGGCAAGGGAGACCTCGATCAGAGCCGACGCGCTGCGGGCCATCTGATACCGGTCCGGAACCTCCAAGCCGGCCTGGGTCCGGTGAGCGCGGACAACCAGTTCCAAGGCCTGTCCGTGGGTGCCTTGGGCGGAGAGGCCCTCCGCGAGTTTGCGGAGCTGCATGGACAACCCTCGCCGATGGCCGCGCTGTCCATGGAGCCGCACGGACTCGCGCAGATGCCAGACCGCCCGGTCGACATCACCCAGGTCGAGGTAGGCGTCACCGAGCCCTTCGTGGCCCGTGGCGATACCCGCTCGGTGCCCGGCGGCCTCGTATGCGTCCAGAGCGGCTTGGGCGTGCTCCAGCTTCTGCTCAGGGGTTTCCGCGACCAAGGCGAGGCGGCGGTGCACGATGCCCACGGCGGCTGGGTTCTCCAGCTCTTGGGCGGCCCGCAGGGACGCGGCGAACAGGGGGCGGCTGACCTCCAGTGGACGGCGTCGGTTGAAGTAGGTGCCCAGCAGGTCGGCCAGCTGCCAGGCCTCGGGCCGGAGCAGGTCGGCAAGCATCTCCACGACGGGGAGCAAGGTGGGAAGTTCGGCGTCAGCCCAGGCCAGCGCCTCTCCCTCGGTCGTGAACCACACCGTCCCTTGCTCCCGTTGAGCGTTGCGTGCCAGCCCGGCAGCCTCGTTGTCGATGCGGTATCGCCACGGGTTGAGGTGGTCCTCCACGGCCGCGGACCTCAGCCGGTAGTACCTGGCAATCCGGCCCACCCCCTGGACGCGGTCGTCGGTCGTGGCGCGCTGGATCAGGGCGGGACGGACCTGATCGTGGACCGACCACCGGTCATCCTCGGTGCGCTGGAGGACCCCGGCCTCGGTGAGGGCAGCCAGCACGCGGGCGGCTTCCTCGGGGACTACGTCGAGCAAGGCAGCAGTACATGGGTTGGTGAGGTGCCCGGGGTGCATGGCGAGGTAGGTGGCGGCCCGTGCGGTGGTGTCGGGCAACGCATCGAGCAGCCGGTCGACGTGTGCGGTCACGTGTTCCTCCTGGGGGGTGAAGCGCGGATTCGTGTGCTCTGCGAGGTAGGCGGCGGTGAGGGTCGCTGCGAGGGGGAGTCCGCCAGTGGTAGCTACAGCGGCCTCCAGGACCGGGGTGGGCGGGGGGTCGTCGAGTAGCCCGTGGATGAGCGCGGTCGTGGCTTGGGGATCCAGGGGTGGCATGTGGATACACCGGCCTCCGTGAGCGACCAGTCCCCAGAGTTGTGCCTGCGCCGTGGCGAGCCCGGCACATTCATCGCCGACCGGGAACAGAACGGCGGCATCCTCGGGGGTGGCGTTATCGATCAGGACGAACAGGTGCTTGTCGGCGGTGAGGGTGCGCCATAGCGCTTCTACCTGTGCAGGGTCCTCGGGCAGGTGCGGATGTCCGAGCGCGTGTAGCCATCCCCGAAGCACGGCCTCCGGCCCTGTACGGGACAGGTCCGCATGCAAACACCCGTTCGGCCATGCGTGCCGGGCTGCCCACTCCACAGCCACGGCTGTCTTACCGATCCCGGAGGGGCCCTCCACCCCGACCCAGAGCGGCCCGTGACGGACGGCCCAGGCCTGATCGAGGTAGGCGGTGATGCGCTCCCGATCCACGAACAGGCGGCGGGCCGGAAGCTGCCGGGGCACTGGCGGGGCAGGGTTCGGATACTGGACGTGGACGTTGCCGTGCACGTCTCGCGCCTGCACTGCGACATGGGAGGAGCCGGTGATGGTATTGGTCATGGCCGTGTCCTGTCGTGGTCTGTGGCGAGGTTCGGCCGGGCCCGAGAGGACGGGTCTCGGGCCCGACCCCTGGGACCCTCCCCACGGAGTGGGAGGGGCCCGGTTGGTGGCCGCACGCCCTGGACCGGTGGGCCGGGCGTGCGGCCGGATCAGAGGGCGGCCGCCGGGTGGCTGGCCAAGGTATGCAGCTCGACCAGTTGGTCGGTGACCGCTTCGGCCAGGACCGTGTCGGCCAGCTCCCACGCGCCTGTGCCCGCCTCCTCTACACGCAGCCGAGTGCGGTCGACCGCGCTCAGGTCCAGAATCGGCCCCGCCCACAAATGGGGGCTGATCGCGTGGACCAGTACGCGACGCGGCCCTTCCTCGCCCTGGTCCTGGCACATCGCGGTGGTCGCGCTGCGGACGTCGGGGGCCTTCAAGCGCATGCGCAAGGCGCGGTCCGTGCAGGGCTCTTGGTTCGTACACCAGGTGCCCTCGGCGCGTGTGCGGTGCATCGCCAGGGCCAGCACGCTGGTCCACAGGCCTTGCTCATGCATCCGACGCACCAGTCGGCCGGTGGCGATGAACCCCTGGTCGCTAGGGGGTAGGAGCTGCCGCTGGTGGGCTCGCCGCAGACCCATGTGCAGCAGGTCCAGAGCCTGCAGGACGCTGACCTGTTCACCCACGTGCTTCATGCGCTGGGTGCGCCGACGTATCTGCGTTGTGGTGGTCACCCTCATTTCGCCCTTTCTTCGGTGTGTGTGGCATGGGGGGTGAGTCACAAGTGCCGGGGCCCGGCTCTTTGGGGAGCCAAGTGCCGGGCCCCGGCAAGGGCGCCGCGCTACGAGCCCGGATGAGGGAGGGGCGAGCACGGCGCCCTGCATGGGGGCGGTCCCAGGGGTTGCTGGGTGAACAGGTGCGCACACCGCACCGCCGCGCAGCGGTGCTGGGCTTGCGGGGGTGTGGTGTGCGCGGGGGTCACTGCGGTCCTTTCGGCTCAGCAGGGGGTCAGGCAGCGCGGGTGGGCTGGTTCAGGTTGTGCTGTTCGGCCTGCTGGAGCAGGCCGGCCCAGTCGGAGACCTCGGGGCGTCGGCGTCGCAGGGCACGCCGTTCGCGCTCGGTCATGCCGCCCCAGACCCCGCACTCGATGCGGTTGTCGAGGGCATAGGCCAAACAGGCGGTGCGCAGGGGGCACGGGTAGCACACGCGTTTGACCAGGTTCTGGGCGGCGCCGGTCACGAACATGGCATCCGGGTCGAGGCCGCGATCACGGCAGCGGGCTCTGGAATCGGTCAGGGGGTCGGGCATGAGCGGTCCTACGGGTGGGGTGGTCGGTCGTGATTGGTTCCGTTGTGGAGGGGCCGGTCGGCGGCGTGCTGCTTCCCAAGCAAGGCCGCCGACCGGCGGGCGCCGCCAAGGGAGGGTCTGGTGGCGCCCGGTCTGGCTCACCCGGTCTTGGGTGGCGGGGCTGCTGGCATTGCGGTGTATACGGCCTGGGCGATGGAGGCGATGGTCGGCTCGTGCTCGCCCACCTGGGAGGCGTCCACAGGCAGGTGGGAGGAGAGCAACGAACGCAGACTGAGCCGGTCCATGGAGTTGAGACCGAGCCGCTCCAGTGGGGTCTGGCGGTCCTGTTCGCCCACGGACACGGGCGCGAGCCCTTGGACCAAATGGTGGACCTGGAGCGTGAGCTCGGCCAGACGCTCCTGCCCGCTCAGCTCGGCCACGCGTTGGCCCCACGAGGGCGTGGTGGTGTCTTCGTCCCAGGGGGCCGGTTCCATTTCCACGGGCGGGGCCGCAGGGTAGGGCCAGGCCAAGGCCGCGCCGTGGGTGTGCAGCGCGCCGACCGCTTGTGCCAGGGAGTCTGGTTCGTGGCCGGGGGCGGTGATGGTCAGGTTCAGGTGGTGGCGGGCGCGGGTCTGCGTGGTGGGCACGGCCAGGACCGGGTTCGGGCTGGCCTCGACCACGAGCAGGGGCCCGGATCGGGACATGTGTGTGATGGCCTGTTCCCATTGCACGGGCGAGCGCACCTGACGGGCCCAGTAGGCCGCATCCAGGCCGGTTCCCTCCACGGCGGTGCCGGTGCAGGTGGAGACCATCGTGCGGTAGCCCGCCTGGGGCCGGAGCCCCTCAAGGTCGTGTTGGAGCAGGGGCAGGTAGCGCTCCACCTCCCGGGAGTGGGCCGGGGGCGCCCCGGGCAGGCGGCGGGGGCGTGCCCCGCGCTCCTCCAAGGTGGCGGCCAGGCGCTCCAGCGCGCGATGGGAGCCGGAGAACACGGTCAAGTGGGGGCCGTTGTGGGCGGCTACTTCCACCCCGTACTCCAGGGCCAGGTCCAGGGCCGGGACCGGGCCGATCTCGGCGGTGAGCATGCCCCCGCGATGGGTGATGCGCTCTAACAACTGCGATCGGGCACACACCAGGGCGGCGGCCTGGCCCAGGTCCAGGGCACCGCTCACGTGGGCGGCGGCGACCTCGCCGGCCGAGTGGCCCACGACCGCGTCGATGTCCATGTCATAGCGGCTGATCAGCGTGATGGCCCAGGCCACCTGGACCGCCCACGTGGCCTGTTGGGTGGCGGCCAACCCGTCGGGGGCCGCGCTCAGGGGGTGCCAGCGGGTACCGCCCAGCTCAGCCAGGTTCAGCAGGACGAAGTCCAGATCATGGGCGAAGTCAGGGTCGGTCCGGTAGAGCTGCCGACCCATCTCGGGGGCGCTCGCGCCGTGCCCGCCGAAGGCCAGCACCACCCGGGGCCTCTGCCCTGCGGGCGTGGTGGCGGGACCGGAGACCGCCGGATGGGGGTGGCCGCGCTTCAGGGCGTGGAGCCCTTCCCATGCCTGGGTGCTCGTGCCGGCGACGACGCAGGCGCGGGTCCTGCCCCGGTCCAGCCGCCGGGCGCCGTGAGCGACGACCTGGCCCAGACCGGGCGGCTCAGGGCCTTGGAGCGCGTCGGCCAGAGCCCCGGCGCGCTCGCGTACGGCCTCCGGGGTGGGCCCGCTCACCGGCAACGCCAAGGCCCCTGTGGTCGCGGCTTGCTTCGGGCGGGAGGGGGCGGCCCGCAGAACGGCGGTCCCGAGGGCCCCGGAGAACCCGAGCGAGGACACCATCGCCCTGCGCTCACAACCGTCCCCGGGCCAAGGCTCAGCAGCGGTGGGCACCCGCAGACCGAGCTCGGCCAACCGGGGACGGGGCGTGGTGTGGCCCGCTGTGGCGGGCACCTGCCCGTGGTGCAGACTCAGCGCAGCCGCCACCACCGAGGTCAAACCGGCACCCCCTTCGGCGTGGCCCCACAAGCCCTTGACCGAACCCAGCGCCACCGGATCGCTCTCAGAGCGCTTCAGGGCGTGTGCCCAGGCTCGGGATTCGACCCGGTCGCCGGCCTCGGTGGCCGTTCCGTGCGCCAGCGCATAACCGATCGCCTCCGGCCCCAGGCCAGCCTCGGCCACCGTGTCGGCATACAGCTCGCGCTGGGCTGACAGAGACGGTGCGCCCACCGCGGCCGCGCGCCCGTCGGCGCCGGTGCGGGTGTGTTCGATGAGGGCGTAGACGCGGTCGCGCTCCTGCTGGGCCAGGGTGGGGGCGCGCAACACGATCGCCACGGCGGCCTCGCCGCGCACGAACCCGTCCGCCTTCTCGTCGAAAGGCCGGCACACCCCGGTGGGGGAGAGGACTCCGCCGGTGTGGAAAGCACGGGCCACCGGGGCGGAGCGGGCGGTGTTGAGGGCGATGACCAGGGCGGTCTCCACCCGCCCGGTGGCGATGTCACGGCGGGCGGCATCCAGCGCGTAGAGGCTGGAGGAACAGCTGGTGTCCATGGTCTGCACGGGGCCGCGGGTGTTGAGCCAGCGCATGATCGGGGTCGCGATCATCCCCGCCCCGCCTGCGGTGATCTCGGGCAGGCTCGGCCGCATGCGGGGGGCGAAGGTGCGCAGGGCCTCGTCGGGGCTGGAAGTGGCCACATACAGGCCGGTGTCGGGTCCGGCGAGCCGGTCGGCGGGCAGGCCCGCATCGGCCAGGGCTTCGTGGACCACCTGCATGGCCAGCGCCTGGGTGGGGGAGAGCAGCGCTGCTTCGCCCGAGCGCAGGCCGCCGAACACCTCAGGGGGCACGGCGCTGGGTAGGTTCAGGTGGGCCACCGGCCAGGGAGCGTCGGGCCGGTCGCCTGGGTGCAGATCGGTGGCGATCTGCTCCCAGTCCGGGGCGGGGTAGCGGCTGGTGGCAGATTCGGCCGTGAGCAGGGCCTGCCAGGTTTGGGCGGGCCCGCGGGTGTCGGGGCGGCCCTGGCCTGCGGGCAGGCGGGCGCCGATGCCGGTCAGGGCGCAGGCGGTGGTCGGCGCGGCGCTCATCGGGTGGCCTCGAACAAAGCGGTCACGCCCTGCACGCGCACGGTGGCCTGGCCGGGGCCGAACACGCGTTCCAGGACCTGGTGCAGGTCGGCGGCGGTGTCACCGGGGTTGGTGAAGGCGCCGGTGCGGTTGTAGGCGGCGCGCATGCGGGCGCCGAGCCGGGAGATGGGCGCCGGGTCGTTTCGGCCCAGGACGGTTGTGCCGAACAGGCGCCCGCCCCGGTGCAGAACCCGGCGTGCTTCGGTGAAAAAGGCCAGCTTGTCACCGAAGCCGGTGCCGGGCAGACAGTGCAGGAGCATGCTGGAGCCCACCGAGCCTACGTTTTCCTCCTCCAGCGGCCAGGGTGCGGTCGCGGACTGTTCGTGCACGTTCACCTGCCAACCTCGCCGGTCGAGCCGGTCATGGCTCACACGCAGGCAGTCGCGGTTGAGGTCGATCAAATCGACCCGGCGCGGGCCGAGCCGGCGCAGCCAGTGGGCGTTGCCGGGGCCGACCTCCACGTGGGCGGGTGCGGTGTGGGTGCGGTACAGGTCCCGGATCATGGAGTTGGAGATCCCCCACATCCACGGGTGGGAGAAGCCAATGACCAGGGGGGTGTACAGCAGGCGCATGTTGCGGTGGCTGTACAGGGACGGGTTGGGGCGGGCCGGGGGCAGACCGTGGCCGGGGCCGGGCCGGGCCCAGGAGGGCTGGTCCTCGTGGGGGGCGGGCATGCAGATCCTCCAACAGGGGATAAGGGTGTAAGGGGGTGGGAGGTGGTCAGAGCCGTAGGCTCTTGTGGGGGTCGTTGAGGCCTTCGGACCAGGCGGCGGCACCCTCACGTGTGGACACCGCGGCGCGGAACGCCTCGACGGTGCCCTCGGGCAGGGCGCCGGACCAGTAGCCGTTGACGAACGCACCGAAGTTGCGTGTGTGGGCGCCGTGCAGCGCCCAGTAGGCCTCCCACGTTCCGGCCAGCGCCTGGGGCTCGCGCAGCTGCTCGGGGGAGAGGTGGCGCAGTTGCTCGCGCATGGTGGTGGCCACCAGGGTGGAGGCGGCCGCGCCTTGGGCCGAGACGTGTTCGACCGTGTTGGTGACATCGCCGATGCCCAGCACCGGGACTCCGTCGATCTCGGCGATGGGGCGGCGTACTTGCGGTTCGAGGCGGCGCAGCAACGCTGACTTCTCCCGCACCTGCGCGGTCTGGAAGACCTTGACCAGGGCTGGATCGATCTCCTCCAGCCGTGGCCAGAGCCAGCGCCAAGCGGCCAGGGCCTGGGTGCCGTGGCGGCCCAGGTACTCCGAGACGATCGGATCCTCCCCCGGCTCCAGGGGGTCTGCGCCCGGGGGACGGGCCAGTTCTCGCACAACCGGTGCGGTTGTGGGATCCAAAGCGCCGCCTGGACGTGCCAGGACCTGCACGCACATGGCCCGGTAGGGGCGTACCTGGGTCGGCCGGGCGTCCACATTCAGGTGTGCTCTGACCTGCTCGGCCGTGAGCGGGGTGTGCGTGAGCACGGGGTAGACCATGATCTCCCCGTCGGGGCAGGTGACCACGCGGGCGTCCTGGTCCTGCCAGGTCTCTGCATCGTCCAGATGTACTTGGGTGACCACCCGGGCGCTGGCACCGCCGGCGTGGGCGGAATCCGGTTCGAACAGCCCGGCCAGGGCCGGGTCGGCGCCGGTGGCCACCACGATCAGATCCGCGAGCCGGTAGCGCACCAGCGAGGCGAGGTCGGCGAGGCTCACGTCGCCGGGCTGAACGGCCGCCCCGGGCAGGTCGGCCAGGTGCTGGCGCCAGTAGGCACTGGTCAACCGGGTGTCGATGCTGGTGGCGGCCACCGGCATGCGCACCGGAGTGTTGCCCCGTCCGGGCAGGGGCAGCTCGGTCGTGGGCAGCGGCGCGGCGAATGACCACGAGTGGGCCGGGTCGGGGTCGGCCATGTGCATGGCTACCGTCTCGATCGGCGGGGCGTCCGCGGTCCACAGGTCCAGACCGAGCTCGTGTTCATGTCCGCGCACCAGGGGCATCGTGAGCTGGGTCAGCCCCGTGCGTCCGCCCAGATTCTCGGCCATGGTGCCCCGAGTCATTACGCGCACGTGCCACCCGTCCGCGCCCAACCCGGTCGCCAGGGTCAGCGCTGAGCGCCCGCCCCCGATGATCACTGCTTTCCTGGGCCTGGTCGTGTTCATGGGTGTTCTCCCAGCAAGGGGGTAATCAGATCCGCCAGGACGAGCCGGGCGGTGGCGGGGGTGTTCAGATCGGCTTGGATCACGGCGGTCTGCTCCGGTAGAGCCCACGTGGTTCGCGCCAGGCAGGGGTCGGTGGTGACCACGCCGGTGGGCAGGTCGTCGGCGAGCTCGTGGAGCACCCGTGGCGGAGGGTGGGAGAGGTCAGCGACCGCGATGGCGGCGACCGCGTGCCGGCGCACGTCCCCCCAACCGGGGTCCTCGGGTCTGAGCCACGGGACCGCCTGCACCATCAGGTGCAGCTCGTCGCTGATCGGGATGGAGCCGAGGACGGCACGCCCCGCGCTGAGCCGTACGTGCCGGGGTTCGCACCAGCTGTGGATGAGCGTGTCCCGTCCGTGCCAGGCGGGGCCGACCATCAAGAGTTTGACTACGCGTGTGTGGCGGATCGGCCGGGCCCCTTTGGCCCAGCGCACGATTTGATCCAGGTCGTCCTGGTCGCCGCTGGCCATCAAAACGCGGTGGGTCAGCAGGTCGGTGACGGCGACAGCGGCCACCCCGACTGTGTCCTGCCAGGGCAGGTAGGAGGCCACCTCGCCCACGGTCGCGGGGCGGCCCAGCCGGCGGCAGGCCGCCAGCACCCGTGCGGTCAACTCCTCATCCGGCTGGTAGGTGGAGGGCAGGGCCGGGTGCGGGTAGATGACCGTGGTGTCGGTGGCTACCGGTACCGGGGGCCGGGCCGTCGGTCGACTCAGAGCCATGGTCGTCATCGCAGGCCCCCAGCACGCACCGCCGGCTTTTCGTGGGTCGCGCGCACACGAGCGTGCTGGGCCGCGAACTGCGTCATGGCGTAGGCCTTGTGCGGGTCCGGAGCGGGTTCGGAGAACAAGACCGCGAGCAGTGCGCTGTCGTTGAGTTCGATCACCAGCAGACGCTCCTGGCTGCTGCGCAGCGACAGCAGCTCTGTGTCTCCGCGCTGGCTCATCCTGCTGACTTCGAGGCAGCCTCCCCACAAGCTCTGAACCACGGCTGTGAACCGCTCGAACAGTTCCTGGCCCCCCTCGCCGCTACGGGCCAGGTGCAGCCCGTCCCTGCCCACGATCCAGGCCAGACGAGCTTGGAGAGACTCACGCAGTGTTTCCAGGTCCTCGGGCAGGTGCGAGTGGGCCGCGCGTAGGTCCTCGGGTGCGGTCCGGCTCCACCGCGGTGAGAGCCCGGGTGGGGCAGAGGTCGCTGTGTCCATGGCCATACCCTGGAACACCGTGGCGCGCGCACGTGGTGCGCAGCGCGCAACTCCTTTCGTTCGAAAAGAGGAGCGATGTTCGAAACAGGCGCCCTGACATCGTGTTTTCATGTCATTTCTGCGCCACTGCAGTGAAAACCTGAGACGAGATGTGAGAGGCTGCCCGCTGTTGCGCGGCCCTCACGCGCGGCACACCCCCCGATGCGCGAGCGAGGAACCAGTGATCTGCACCCGGTGCGGGCATCCCCGCAGTGGCCAGGCAGGTGCGTGCGTGTGCGTGCCGGCATGGATCTGGGAAGCCGGCGAAGTGGCACGCGCCGTGGCTGCGCGCGATGCCGCTGCGGTCCTGGCCTACCTCTGGCGCGAAGTCGGTCTGTCCCGCCGGGACCTGGCCCAGTTGTGCGACGTGGACCCCTCCACGGTCACCCGAGCCGTCAACGGACAGGGCGGCCTGAGCAACCCACGGCGCGCTGCTGAAGTATTGGAGCGTCTCGGCGCGCCCCAGAGTCGGCACCCTGTGGCTCCCGCTCCCGAACCCTCGGGGTTGCAGGAACTACTCGGTGACCACGCCAGCGACCAGACCATCGCCCGGTTGGAGCACCACGTCACCGAGTTGGCCACCGCCTACGTCAGCCAACACCACACCCAGCTCACCGGGCCGCTGCACCAAGCCCGCGAACACGCTCTCGACCTCCTCCGCCGAGGAACCCGGCCCCGACACACCCGGGATCTCCTCGTCCTGCTGGGAACAGTCGAACTGCTACTGGGCTACGCAGCCCACGACGCGGGACAGAGCGCAACCGCGCGGGCCCACCTTGCCGACGCCGACACCTGCGCCACCCACGCCGAACACCGCTCGCTCCTGAGCTGGGTCGCCGGAACCCGGGCCCTGGTCGCCGACCGCCACAGCACCTCTGAGGCGACCGAACTGGCCACACGCGCCCAGGCCCTGACCCACGGCCCGCACTCCTGGGTCAGGGTCAGCGCCATCACCGCCCGCGCCGCCGCACGCAGAGGAGACGCACCCGCGGCCCAGGCCGGGCTGGAACACCTGCTGACCGCATCCCCCAACGCGCTCTCGGCAGACCCGGACTCTGAAGACTTGAGTGTGCGCCACGGCGGTCTCTTCGTCTTCTCACCTGCCAAAGCCAGTTACTACGCGGGTGCCACCCTGGCCCTGCTGGGCGATGCCGACGGTGCCCTCGCCTACGCGAGCACCGCTGTCCAAACCTACGAGGCCGGGCCTGCCTCCCACCGCAGCTACGGCGACCTCACCCTGGCCCAGGTCGACGTGATCACCGCCCACCTGATGCGGGGGGATCCTGCCGGCACCCACGAAGCCATCACCCACCTGGAGCGGATCGCCCAATCCAGCCCCGGCCACATTCACCAGCTCCAGCAGGCACTGCGAACATGCCGTGACGTGGTAGCGAACAGTCCCCTCTCCTCAGTCGAAAAGCGACAACTCACCCGAGCGCTGAACCGCGTGGGCGTACGCTGGCACACATGAGCCACCCCTCCCAGGACTCTCAGGCCCCCCTCCTCGACCAGGTTGCCGCCACCCTGGGCGTGGACCGGACCCAGATCGGCGAACACTTGGTGCGCGACCACGCCACGAGCGTGTGGGCCTGGCCCGAGGCAGGCCTGCTCGTACGTATTAGCCCCGCACACCACACACCCGCGCTCCACAGAGCCCTGGCCCTGACCCACTGGCTGCACGAGCAGAGCGTGCCCGTGACCGCCCCCGCCCACCACGAGCTCATCGAGGACACCACCCGTGTGGCCTCGGTGTGGACGCACTACACGCACCACCCCACCCAGGCCCCCACCCCGGCCGACCTCGGCGCGCTCCTGGGCCGCCTGCACCGGGCCGGGGAAGCGCCTGTGGACCTGCCGGCCCATGATCCTCTGGCCTCGTTGCTGGCCACACTGGAGCAGCCCCGGCACCTGCCCCAGCCCACTGTCGCCGACCTGCGTGCCCGCGCCCATGACCTGCGCCAGGCCTATAACGCGCTGGAGACCCGCCTGGGCACCGGCCTGCTGCACGGCGATGCCTGGCTCGGCAACGTTCTCGTCGACGCCGACGGTACGGCGCGGTTGTGCGACTGGGACGAAGCCGCAGTGGGGCCGAGAGAGATCGATCTGGCCAACCTTCACCAAGGGCGCAGGTTCGGCCGCACCGATGAGGATCTCGATGCGTTCGCCGCAGCATATGGGGACGACCTGCGCGACTGGGACGGCCTGCCCGTACTCGTCTCCATCCGCGATCTGCACACCATGGGCGCCTACATCCGCGCCGCCGATGGAGGAGACCAAAAGGCAGCTGATCAGCTGGAGCGGCGCATCAGCACCCTGGATGAGCCCGAAGCGTCGTGGGTCTCACGCTGACTCACCTCCCCGACGCGTCCGGGTCTGCCCGTGTCGGAGAAGGCCGTAGGCAGCGTGCAGGTCCCTGCCCCGAGCCTTGGGGCCTGGATCCCCAGACCCGCAATCGTGCGCTTGGCCGGTGGCTGAGACCCAGCTGCGATATATCGGCGGTGCGCGCGGTCGCATCCCCGGGGCCGTGGCCGCACTCGTCGCGGCCGACCTCATGGAATATGAGGAAGGTGCGCTGCGATTCGTTCACCACAGGGTGCGTGCTCACGCCAGGGAGCGGGCCGAGGCCGAGCACGGCGAAACCGAAGGCGCTCTCGTCTTCACCCGCATGCTGAGCTCCGTCCCGGGCCAGTGAGCGGGCAGGCTGTAGGCGAGCCGGATGCGAACGGTTTCGCCGCAGCCGCCCGCGCCTATGGCCGTGTCGCGATGATCGCCTCGGTCCGCACCGTCTCGTCGTAGACCCCGTCAGGGTTGTGGGTGAGGAGAGCTTCGCGTAGGTCGGTGTCGAAAGCGGGCATCTGGTCACCGAGTTGTGCAGGGCTGGAGTAGCTGAAGCTGTATTGCAGCCCCACCACTTCATCCAGAGTGCGTGTGATAGTCCGCTCCCAGCGGTGCGTCTCGACCTGGGAGAAAACGCTGCGCTCTAGAACCTGCTGATGGCGTTCGGGTGGATGAGTGTAGGTGCTCCGGCCCGCCCTGCGGTGGGGGCCCAGGTAGCGGGTGCGCACGTCGTCGATCACCGCCTTCCAACTGGGCGCCTCGACTTCGCCGGGGGCTCCTCCCGATGCCAGGACCACGCCCCCGCTTGGGGTGATGAGGGAGTCGAGGCTGCGTAGGACGTGGTCGCGGTCCATCCAGTGGAACGCGGCCCCCATCACCACCAGACCTAGTGTTGGACCGAGGCCCAGTGTGTGCACCTGTGTCGAGTCGCCGCGGATCCAGCTGATGTTGTCCAACCCCCGCTGCTCAGCCAAAGCTTGCCCCTCGGCGAGCATCCCCGGCTCGGGGTCCACGGCCAGGACCTGCCCGACTCGCTCGGCTAGGGGGAGGGCGAGTACCCCGATGCCGGTGCCCAGGTCCAAGATCCGTGAGTTAGTGCCGAGGTCGAAGCGGTCGGCGAGCAGATCGTAGAGCTCCGGGGCGTATCCGGGGCGGTAGTGGTAGTAGGGGGCGGTCGAGGCGAAGAGTTCTTCGGGTGTGTGTTCCATACACTCATTCTCCCTGGTCATCAGTCTCTTACTGGCGCTAGTGGTTCATGCCGGGGGGTGTTCGGCCCAGCGCCGCAGAGGGTCTGCTCCGCTGCCCTCCGGCGCGATGGACCCGTCGGTGTTGCGGTCGTAGTGGCCGCTCAGGAGCTGGTTCTCGATCGGGCTCAGAGACCGGAGATCCAGGTTCTGGGGTGGGTCGTCCAGGGGCGCGAGCCAGCGGTAGCCGTACTGCATCATCACGGCCAGCCGGGTGTGTCCGGAGGTGTTGAGCCCGCCGGCGTGCCAGGTGCGGTTCTCGAACAAGAGCACATCGCGTGGTCCCAGGCGGGGGCTGACCGCGCCGGGTGGGTCGATCTGGCCCTCGGGGACTTCGATCGCTCCGGGGTTCCGGTGGCTTCCGGGCAGGACCATGGTGGTCCCGGTATCGGGTCCGGAGGCGGTTAGGAACGTCGCGGCCTTGATAGCCAGTCGCGGTACCTGTTCGGTGCCCAGATCTCGGGTGGCCGCGCCCATGTCACGGTGCCACCCGTGCCGTTCCGGGACCCGGATAGTACGCCGCGAGGCCGGGAGGAGTGAAGGCAAGGCGATCAGGTGGCTGGACATCAGGTGCAGGTTCGCTCCCAATAGGGCGACCGCGGTCTGCAGCACGGCGGGGACGGACACCAGGGGTAGGAAGGCCTGGTCCATGTCGACGACGCCTCGGAAGCCGTCCTTTCCGTCGGAGGAGCGATCGCGCCCGCGCGTCCGATCGCTGGTCAGCAGTGCTTCGGCGGCCTCACGCGCTGCGGTGTGGACCTGGGGGGCCACGGCCTCGCGCAGGATGAGGTAGCCCTGTTGCTCGAAGGCGGCCACGTCGGTGGAGTTCAACATCCTTGGTACTCCTCGATCATTGATCGGGCACGCTCGCGGAGCGCCTCGACCGTCAATGCGCTGTGCGCGAGTTGTTCGCCGTGGGTTCCGGGCCGGGTGGGTTCGCGGTAGCCGACGATGTGGAACCGGTCGGTGGGTCCTCGCTCGTGCAAACAGTTGCGTACCGTTCCGGGATAGGTAGGTGTAGCGATCAGCACGGGGGCGTGAGCGGGGAACAGGTGCGTGAAGTCGTTGTCGCTGAGGGCGTGGGGAGCGCGCCCGAGAGCGGAGAGGTCGTGCACGTGGACGCGGCGCAGCACCAGCTTGGGATCGTGTTCGAGCAGGGCCTGCTGACCGGCGCTGATCTGGCGGGCGCACAGGTCTCCGACCGAGGCCAGGACCAGTTGCGTTACGGCGTGCTGGGGGCCTTGCGTCCATACTGCGGCGCCGGTGGCCTCTTCCGTGAGGGCGTGCTCCAGGGGGAAAGTCGTGCTGGAGTACTTGTCGTAGATCAGCACGTTGACGTGTCCGCGGTCAGTGAGCATGTGCGCCAGCGTGCGAGCCGCTCGTATCGGGTCGGCGGGGGTGTACACGCGCACACGCGGGTCGCGGATTTCCAGGAGTGAGGTGACTAGGCCTGGGTTGCGGTGGGTGTAGGTGTTGCGCCAGCCCAGTGAGGTGATCAGATAGTTGACCGACGGTTGCTCGCCGGTCAGGCGCAGGTGTTTGAGGTGTTGGGTAAGCAGGCTGGTGTTGATCGGGGCGAAGGCCTCGTAGCTAGCCAGGAGCGCATGGCGCCCGGTCTCGGTGTAGCCCTGGAGCCAGGCATGGCAAATCTCCTCGTTGAGGATCTCCGCTACCCATGGCGGAGGAGGCTCCCCCTGGCCGGTGGGCAGGAGGCGGTTGGAACGCAGCTCGTCGGGACTGAAGAGCCGGAAAGCACCGTGGGCGGCGCGGTTGGTGAGAGCCTCGGAGATGGTGTTCGGGCTCCTTGTCGCGTCGGGCATAGGGGTACGGGAGCGTGGATGCGGCGCGCTGGGCTTGGTCGGTAGCGCGGTTCGGACCTTCCGGGTGGGAGCGCCGTCGTGGGTGAACAGTTCGGCGGGGTGGTAGGAGGCCAGCCAGCGGGCCAGTACGCGGAACTCGTCGGGGTCGCTGCGGGGGTCGCTCAGGGGGGTCTTGTGCATGGCCGGTGTGCCAAGGAGCGGGCGTCCCTTGACCGAGGCGGGGCCGGTGTGGCCCTTGGGTGTGGTCAGCACCAGCACGGGAGCACCGGTTGATCCCAGCGGGCGCAGGAGCTGGAGGGCACGATCGAGTTCTGTGCGCAGGTCAGAGCCATCGGTGATGAGGGGGGTGTAGCCCAGCCCGGTGAAGTAAGAACGCACCTGGTGTGGGGGCATGGAGGCCAGGAGGGATGGGCCGCCCATGCGTAGGCCATTGAGGAGCACTACGGGCAGGACATGGCCGTGCTCGCCGCCTTCGGGGAGGGCCCGGTGTGCGGTCCATGCCGCAGCGGTGAGTCCGGTTTCGGCTTCGCCGTCGCCGATCAGGGGGATCGCCAGGCGGTGGGGCGCATCCATGGCCATGCCCTGGGCCACCGCCAGGGCGGGACCCAACTGCCCGCCCATGTAGCGAATCCCGGGGATGAGCGCGGTGATCTCACCTCCATGGCGCCCCTCGGGGAAGCTTCCTACCAAGCTGTTCAGGGCGTCGGTGGACCAGACAGGCCCGGACCCGGCGCCCCTGAGCGCGCCGGTGAGATAGGCGTGGGCCAGTGCGGAGGGGCCGGCGTGGCCGGCGCCATGCACGAGAACAGCCTCGCCCTCGCTGGGAGCGGCGATCAGTGTGGACAGGTGGGCGAGGGCGAGGTTGACCGGTGGGCTCACGCCCCAGTGCCCCTGGGGGGACTCCTTCACGTCCGCTGGCGTCAGCGTGTGGTGCGGGGGCGCGTGCTGTAGGTAGAGCTGAGCGGCACACAGATAGTTCAGCGCTCGCCAAGCCTGGTCAACCGCGTCCGCGCAGGCTCGTACACGTTGGTGGACGCGGTGCCAGTCGGGGCGTAGATAGGGCATCAAGTGTGCTCCGTCCTGGCCCGGATGGCGGTAACGGCGCTGGTCAGGCGCGCGGTCCTCACCTGGGGGGTGCGCGCCTCCCGCAGCAGATTCAGGATCTGGGTCTGTTCGTGCTCGGGCAGGGCTTTCCAGTCCAACCCGAGTTCGTCCAGCCGCCTGGCCAGGTCGCCGGGCAGGCGGTGGGGGGAAGGGGCGCGTACCCCCTGGAGCCGTAGCGCGGTTGGCCCGGTGATGGGTGTACGGGCGCCGACGAGGATGGCTTGCCCCTGCTGGGACAGGACCAGTTCGGTGCGGGGGCGCCGACCGGGTGCGCTGATGCGCAGACGGGTGCCCCGCAAGCCCTCGGGGCCCCGGCACGGCAGGGCGATGGTGCCGGGCTGCGGGCCCGGATGGGCGATGACCACCAGAGACGCACCAGGCTCGGGCAGAGCAGACAGTACCTGGGGTGAGGGCGAGTCCGGGACTAGGTGGGTCAGGGTCATACCACCGCCCTGGGGAGCGTCCTGAGCTCGGGAGGCCTTGTACAGAAACAGGGCCCGGTCGACCTCGGTGAGAACGCGGTCGGTGAAGGCGTGCCTCCATCCGGACGGGCGCCGGTCGGGCAGGGTGGAGCCGGTGATGAGGGTGTAGCCGAAGCTGACCGTCACGGGCAGGCGTTCCGCGAGCATGTCACGAAGGTTTCCCAGCCGGGACGCGAAATCGTCATGGCCCTCGACCGTGGCGGCGACGATGACCTCATCTCCGCCGAACGTGGCGGCGCACCCGTACTCCCAGGGCTGCTGACGAAACCACGCACGTGTGGTGGCCCCCAGCAGTGACATCACCCGGTTGCCTTCCAAGTGCCCGAAGGAGCCGGTGTCGGCATTGGTCTGTTCGACATGCCCTTTGAGGCCGTCGACGTCGCCGATGGCGACCGCGACCGTTTCCCCTTCAGCCAGGGCTGTGTGCAGAGCGCGGGGCAGATGGCTGTGGAAATCGGGGAACGCGACCAGCCCGGTGACCGCGTCCTCACGGCTGCCCGCGCACCACTGGCGCAGGGGTAGCTGCGAGGAGTCGAAGAGCGGGACCGCGGGCAACTCTGTTGGATCTGTGTCGTGGGACGAGCGTGTGTTCATCCGTCACCTTCCAGGAGGCGGGGCAGGTCAGCAAGGGTGGCCGCATATGCCGCACCCGGCGGGCACCGGTGTGGGTTGGCTCCGGTGCGGTCCAGCCACACCGCGGACCACCCACAGGCCAGCGCGGCTGCGGCGTCCGACCGGGCCGAGTCACCCACGTGCACCAGTTCGTGCGCGGCACTGTTCGTGGCGTGTTCGATGTGGCGGAAGAGGTCGCTGTCGGGTTTGGTGGCGCCAACGTCGGCGCTGTAGACGACGTGGTCGACCACACCGCCCAGAGCGGCGACCGGATCGGCCGGGACGGTGCAGCCCAGGCTGTTGGTCACGGCCACGAGGCGCAGGCCCCGGCTGCGAAGCCGGTCCAGCGCGGGGGCAGCATCCGGGTAGAGCGGAGGCGCTGTGGCCCGGTCTCGGGCTCGCTTCAGCACCTGGTGGAGCCGGGCCGGGTTGGTGGAGGTGAATCGGGTCGCGAGCTCTTCAGCGAGCTGGCCGGGGGTGCAGCGTCGGCGTTTGGCAAGTTCACCCATGAGCGCGCGGGCACGGGGCAGGTCCAGGCCGAGCAGGCGGGCCAGGGTGGCGGTGGTCGATGTTCGATCCACGGGAACCAGGGTTCCGCCCAGGTCGACGGTGAGGGTGCGGATCACGCGATCACCACCTGCGGCGCGGTGGAGGCCGGCACCGCGGGTGGAGCGCTCAACCCGGGGCAGGTGGGCGCGGGCAGGGTCCCGTCGGCAGGTTGGAGGGCCTCGGTGAACACGTGCTGGCGCAAGGGTTCGAGGGTCAGGTGCCATTCCAGGGCCGGAACGGCCACGGCAGTGCAGACCGAGGCCAGGGCGAGGGAGGCAGCGACGCGGTCTCCGTGGGGCAGGGTGGGCACGCCCAGTGCTGCGGCTGTGTCGATGGCGTGCAGCGAGGTTGCCAGCCCGCCGCACCAGGCCGGCTCTAGCTGGAACACGTCCAAGAGGGCGTTGGTGAGCAGCGCGTGCTGGTCCCGGGCCGTCAGGGTGTGCTCGCCCCCGGCCAACGCCACACCCCAGTGGTCGGCTGCCCCGTGTAGTCGGGCCAGATCTGCGGTGTGGGGGGTCAGGTCTTCGGCGACGGCGACATCGAGGTCACCGAGCACCGGCAACAACCTTTTGGCCTGGTCGACGCGACATCGTCCCAGCCCGTCGATCATGAACCGTGCCTGCGTTCCTGCGGCCTCCCGCAATGGAGCCAAGACCGCTGCGAGCGCGGCCGGGCCTTCGTCTACCAGGTTCCGGGGTAGGGGCCATTTCTGCCCCCACCACCCTTCCTGGGAGATCCACGCTGCGGCTTCTGGCGCGGCCGGATGAGCCGGATCCAGGCCCAAAGCGCTGGCGTATAGGGGCACCTGACTGCGCACAGGTCCGCCCAACAAAGCGGGAACTGGCTCGCCTACGAGGCGTGAGGCCAGATCCCAGCACGCCATCTCCACTGCGGACGCAGCCTGGCTGGCATGCGCGCCATGACGGTGGCGCCCTAGATGAGTAATTCCAAGGGGTCAGTGGTCATAGGCCGTCAGGGAGCGTAGGACGG
>NZ_ANAY01000005.1 GCF_000340965.1 Nocardiopsis kunsanensis DSM 44524 | reverse complement strand
CCGGGTGCGGGGTATGTGTGGGTGCCGCTGTCGTGGGGCGAGGGCTGCCGGCCGTAGGGATCGGTCTCCTGGGCCGAGGGCGGCGGTCCCGAGCTCTCGGCCGGTGTGCCGCTGCCCCACCCCGGCGTGCCGTAGGTGCCGCCCGGATGACCGGTCGGGACCCCGCCGCTCGGAGCGCCGGCCGGGTTCTCCCAGCCGCTCCCGGGCATCCCGGTGCCGAGGCCGCCCGGACGTGTGTGGGTGCCGCTGTCGTAGGGCGAGGGCTGCCGGCCGTAGGGGTCGGTCTCCTGGCCTGTGAACGCGGGGGTTCCGGCGTCCCAGGGGCGGTTGTGGCCCCCGGTGTCGCCCGGGTTGTTCCAGGGTGTTCGTGCCGGTCCCGGGCGGGCGTGGGACCCGCTGTCGACCGGGTCGGTCCACAGCGACGGCCCCTGACCCGTGAACGTGTAGGGCCCGGTGTCCTCGGGCCCGCCCTGTCCCGGCTCTTGCGTCCGGGCGTGGGATCCCGTGTCGTTCGGGTTGCTCCAGGAGGGGGTCTCGGCCTGCGGGGGCCGGGCGTGGGATCCCGTGTCGTTCGGGTCGCCCCACAACGGGGGCCGGCCCTGGCCGGGGCGATTCCCGCTGTCGAACGGCTGTCCCTGGGCCGGCTCGGTGAAGCCGCCGTGCCCGAACTGTGCACCGTACCCGCCGAGCGGGTCGGCCGTACCGGGCTGTACCGGGTCGGTGAACGCACCCGGGGAGGAGGTGCCGCCGGACACGGGAGGCTCCGGGGCGCCCAGGACCGACGGGTCCGGACGCTGGTGCGCACCGGTGTCCATGCTCGACCAGATCGGAGAGGGCATGTCCGGACCCGAGTTGCCCGGGGCGGGACGGAAGTTCGGGTCCAACGGGTCGGAGGAGGGGCGTGTGCTCTCCTCGTCGGAACGGGAGGGGGCGCTGCCGTCGTAGGAGGGCCCCGTGCCGTAGGAGCCGCCCTGCCCCGGGGCGAAGGGGCCTCCGTACGGGGAGGGCGTCCCCCCCGTTCCCTGACCGGTGGCCGCGGGATAGGGCGAACCGGGGCCGTTCGACGGGGCGCTCAGCGGGCCTTCCGGGGCCTCCTCCGAACGCGGGGGCAGAGCCGCGGGGGGTGAGGACCAGGAGCCGGGACCGAGCGGATCGCTGTCCTCACCGACCGGGTTCGCGGCCGGCAGACCATGTGTCTCCTGGGCCGAGGGGAGCGAGGAGGGCTGCTCGGGAGGGGAAGGGTCGGGCTGTACGGGCCCGGCAGAAGGACCCTGCCCGGTATCGGCTGCCGGAGCGTGGCTCTGCTGCGGGCCGTTCTCCTGGCCCAGGTCCGCCAGCGCCATCATGTTGGTCTGCGGTCCGGGACCGTCGGGGGCGGACCGGGCCGCATGCCGTCCCTGGTCCGGGCGCAGGTCCGTGCCGGTCGCGGGGGTAGGGGGGCCCTGCCGGTCGTCGTAGCCGTACTCGTCCTCGTACTCGTCCTCGTAGGGGCCTTCGCCGTAGCCGTGGTCGCGGTACCCGTCGTCGTACCCGTCGTATCCGCGCTCGCGCCCCTGGGCCGGGCGCTGGGCCGGTCCCTCCTCGTTCAGGGACGACCAGAAGTCGTTGTCCGACAGGCCGTCCTCGTCGTCGTCCCAGTCGACCCTGCGCCGCTTCAGGAAGCCCGGTTTGTCGAGCTGCCTGCGGGGACGGCGCCCGCGCCCGCGGGGGGTGTCCCCCTCGCGTTCGGGGCCGTCCCCGTCGTACTCGTAATCGTCCTCGAAGGCCTCGTGCTCCTCCGCGCGACTCGGGTTCAGCGCCCGCATGCCCAGCAGCAGAAGCAGGAGCACGGCGAGTACGACGATGACGGCGATGATGCTGATGACGGTGACGGTCATGGTGTACGCACTACCTTGGGGAGGTCTACCGCACCCGCGACGTTCCTGGGTCGGACACCGGGTGTCCGACCGCGGGACAGCGGCCGCGTGGGCCGACCTGTCCATGGACCCCCTGCCGACCGGCCTGGGAGGCGTCGGGGGCCCACCGCGGTTCCAGGTCGGGGTGCCGCGCGGTGACTGGACGGGAAACGGTCATCTGAAATGGGGCGAGGGGCACGACCCCACTGTATGTGTTGTGGCGCTCCGTGTGCAGAGGGCGTCGAGAGCTTACTGAACGTTCATCACCGCTGCGGCCGGTGAGCCGCCGCACGGGTGCGCGGGTACCGCTATCCGTTCTCGGTGACCAGGGTTCCTCGAGCGACGGCACGCTCGGAAATGGCTTCCAAGGTGGTCTCCAGAGGGGCTCCGTCGGGAAGGCCGAGGCCCTCGTGCAGGGCGTAGACCGTGAAACGGTACTCGTGGAAGGCGTCCCCCTCGGGGCACGGCGCAGTGTACTCGGCCGTGCCGGCGCTGTTCTCGGCCTGCTTGGCCCCGGTCGGCACCGTGTTCTGGCGCAGCTCCACGAGCTCGGGATCGAGGTCGTGGACCACCCAGAAGACCGTCGCCTCGCTGGGGTCGTCGACCACCAGGGCCGTCGACCCGGCGTCCTCGGGCATCCCCGACCAGTTCAGCGGGGGCGAGACCCCGGAGATCTTCTCACCCTCCTCGTTCTCCACGCCCTCACACGTGTAGACCTCCGGTAGCGGTTGCCCCTCCTGCAACAGGGGGCTGGTGACGGTGATGTCGTCGGGCATCTCACCGCTCAACCCGGGGGTGAACATCCCGCAACCGGTGGTCGCGACCACGGCCGCACCCGCAGCCACCGCACCCACACGCGTGGCTGCGGAAGCTCGACGCACCTGACGCGGCGCGGGGATCCGGACGGATGGGAGGACCGGGAACAATGGGGCTCCTGCTGGACTCTCGGGGCCTGGTGGTGTGGCGTCGTACGCTCGGGGGACCGGGCCCGTCGGCGGACTCGCTGGTGTCGGACCCTGGGGTCCTGAGCGAACTTTACTGGCCGATGAGGGAAGGTCGCGCATCGGTCATCATGGACGAGTGTGGTTCAGCGTTCTCGGCCCCCTCCAGGTCCGCGACGACCGCGGGCAGCCCGTGGCCGCAGGCGGACCCCGTCTGCGTGCCCTGTTGAGCCTGCTGCTGTTGCGCGCAGGTACGCGCGTGAGCAGGGAGGCCCTGGCCGAGGCGGTCTGGCCCGACCGCGACCGGCTGCCCCCGCCCAACGCCCTGCAGGCCCTGGTATCGCGCCTGCGCCGGACCCTGGGAGCATCGGTCACCGTCGACGGTGACGGCACCGGTTACCGCCTCGACGTGGAACCCTGCCGCGTCGACCTGCACGAGTACGAACGCCTGGCCCGCTCGGGCCGCTCCTTGCTCAAGGAGGACGATCGGGACGGCGCCGAACACGAGCTCTCCCGTGCCCGGGCCCTGTGGCGCGGACGCCCTCTGCCCGACCTGACCGTGCGCGGTGTGGCCGAGGAGACCGTGCTGCGTCTGGAGAGTCTGCACCGCACCGTGGTGGAGGACCATCTCGCCGCCGCCCTGGCGCGTGACCCCGCCGGGGTGCTGCCCGAGGCCGAAGCGTTGGCCGCCGAGGCCCCCTACCGGGAACGTCCGGTGGAACTGCTCGTGCGCTCCTTGGCCGCTCAGGGGCGCGGAGCCGAGGCCCTGGCCGCCTACACCCGTTTCACCGAGCGCCTCGCCGACGAACTGGGTCTGGACCCCTCACCGCACCTGCAGGACCTGCACCTGCGCCTGTTGCGCGGCGAGCTGGCGCCGCGCCCCGACCAGGGGCCCGCACGTCCCCGAACCGAACGCAACGAGGGCCACCACACGCGTTTCCCGGTGCCCCTGACCAGTTTCGTGCCCCGCGAGGAGGAACTGGGTGCGGTCCGCGAGCTGCTCACCCACGCGCGCCTGGTCACCCTCACCGGCCCCGGCGGCGCCGGCAAGACCCGACTGGCCGTGGAGGCGGCCGCCGCGCTCACCGAGGACGGGGACGCTCCGGTCGAGGACGGAGCCTGGTTCGTCGAACTCGCCGCCTCGGCCGACGGCGACGACCTCGTCGACACCCTCGCCGAGAACCTGGGTGTACGCGAGGGCGGCCGGCTGCACCCGCGCGTCGGCCCCGTCGCCCCGCCCCCGCTGGAGCGGATCACCGCTTTCCTCGCCGACCGTTCCGCCCTGCTGGTCCTGGACAACTGCGAGCACCTCCTCGACGCGGCGTCCGGGACCGTACGGGACCTGCTCGCCCGGTGCCCGGGCCTGAGGATCCTGACGACCTCCCGCGCCCCCTTGGAGGTCCCCGGAGAACGCCTGCTGCCCGTCCCGCCCCTGGCCCTGCCCCCGCCGGGCAGCGGTGCGGCCGAGGCGCAGGGGTTCGCCTCCGTGGCCCTGTTCGCCGACCGCGCCCGGGCCGCACGCCCCGACTTCGCCGTCACCGCCGACAACGCCGAACACGTGGTGCGTATCGTGCGCGAGCTCGACGGTATCCCCCTGGCGCTGGAGCTGGCTGCCGCCCGGATGCGCTCCATGGGTCCTGCGCACCTGGCCGTGCGCCTGGGCGACCGGTTCCGTCTCCTCGCCGGCCTCCACCGGACCGCGCTGCCCCGACACCGCACCCTGCGCGCCGTCGTCGACTGGAGCTGGGACCTGCTCGGGCCGGCAGAACGCCGCCTGCTCACGCGCCTGTCGGTACTGCCCGGCGGTGCGAGCCTGGCCGCAGTGGAACGGGTGTGCGCCGACCCCGGCACCACCGAGGTCGAGGGCGTGGACGTGTGGGAAGCCCTCTTCGCACTCGTGGACCAGTCCCTGGTCGTGGCCGACGCCGACACCGCCGACCCCGAACAACCCCGGTACCGGCTCCTGGAGACCGTGCGTGCCTACGCCGGCGAACGCCTCGCCGAGAGCGGGGAAGCGGTGCTGATCCGTACCGCCCACGCGCGGTACGTGCGCGACCTGTGGCGCGAGGCCGACGCCGGACTGCGCGGTCCCCGCCAGGCCGCCCTGCTCGCCTCGCTGGCCGACGAAGCCGGAGGGTTCGGCCCGGCACTGCGCTGGGCCGTGGACTCCGGCGACGCCGACCTGGCCCTGGACCTGATCGAGCACGGGCAGTGGTACTGGACGGTCAGGGGTGAATGGGAGCTCCTGGCCCGCTGGTCCTCGCAGGTGTACGCCTCCTTCGAAGGCCGCATACCGCAGGGCCGGGCCGTGGCGCACGCTTGCTGCCTGCTCCACCGGGCCTCGGCCTGCCTCGACCCCGACCCCGTGCACGCCGGCGAGCTCGTGGCAGGGATCGACTCCGTCCTGGCCGCCGAGGGCCGGACCGCCGAGTACCACCCCGTACTGGTCAACGCCCTCCTGCACGCCGCACTGGTCGCCCCGGAGGAGAGCGAGTACGAACGGCGCATGAGCGCGGTGCTGGACCGGGACGATCCGTGGATGCGCGCCTCGACCGAGGTCATGCTCGCCCTGACCGATGTCGTGAACGGGCGGGCCGCACGTGCCCTGGACCGCTCCGTGCGGGCCTGGCGGACCTTCCGCGAGTTGGGGGACCCGTGGGGCCGGTGCCAGGCCCTGGCCCAGGCCGCCGACCTGTACCGTTTCTCCGACCTGGCCCGTGCCCGCACACTCCTCGCCGAGGGGCGCCGGGTCGCGGAGGAGACCGGGCTGCACGGTATGGCGGCCGTCCTAGGCCTGCGTGAGGTCCAGCTCGCTCTCGACGCGGGCGAACCAGGGACCGCCCGTGCCGGCCTGGAGGTTCTGACCCCCGTGACGGAGCATCTGGACCGGGACCACAGGGTGCTGTGGGCGATGGCGCAGGTACAGGCGGCGCGGGAGGAGGGCGACCTGGGCTCGGCGATGGACCTGATCGAGCACCACCATGACGGGATCATCGGCCTGGCCGGGTTCTTCTGGGCCTACGTCGGGCCGGGCTGGTGGGCCCTGACCGCGACCGTCCACCAGCGGGCCGGCCGTACGGAGCAGGCACTCGAGGCGATCGGGCGTGCCTGGTGGAGCGGCCCGCCCCGGCAGACACCCGGCCCGATCGGCGCCGAGACCGTCGGCGTGCTCGCCGGCATCGTGTGCGACACCCGCCCCGAACGCGCTGCCCTCCTGCTCGGGTACGGGGAGGCCCTGCGCGGACTCCCCGACCTCACCGGCCCCGACGCGGTCAGGGCCGGAGAACACGCACGCCGGGCCCTGGGGCGGGAACGCTACGAGCAGCTGCTCGCCCGTGGCAGAGGGGCCGGGCCCGCACGGATCCGCGCCGACGTGGACGCCTGGCTCGCCCACAGCGTGCCCCACGGAGGCCCCCGCCGCCCCTCCGGGCCAGGCACGAACGCACCGGCCTCGGCGGAGGGCCAGGGGCCCGGTCGGGCTCAGGTACGGCGGCGGTAGGCCCAGGCCGCCAGCGGGAAGAACACAGCGGTGATGATCGCCGTCCACACCAGCGTCCAGAGGAGCGGGCCGGCCACGTCACCGCCGACCATGAGTCCGCGCATCGCGTCGATCACGTGGCTGACCGGGTTGTTGACCGCCACGGTCTGCAGCCAGCTCGGCATCGACTCGGGAGCGACGAAGGCCGAACTGCCGAAGGTCAGCGGGAACATCAGGATCATCCCGAAGGCCTGCACCGACATCGGGGTGCGTACGATCATGCCCACGAATGCCGACATCCAGCACAGCGCGAACGCGAACAGCAGGATCAGTGCCCCGGCGGCGACCACACCCAGTGCGCCGCCCTCGGGACGGAACCCGATTGCCAGGCCCACCACCAGGACCATGACCACGGTGATGGTGTACCGGACCAGGTCGCCCAGGATCGCGCCCACCAGCGGGGCGGAACGCGCGATGGGCAGGGACCGGAACCGGTCGAAGATGCCCTTCTCCACGTCCTGGCTCAACGAGAAACCGGTACCCAGGGTCGCGAAGATGACCGACTGGGCGATGATGCCCGGCATGAGGAAGTCCCGGTAGGCCTGCCAGTCGCCCATCATCGCCTGTCCGAACACGAAGACGAACAGGGTCACGAACATGACGGGCTGAAGGATCAGGCCCAGGACCTCTTCGGGGTTGGCCTTCACCTTGAGAACGCTGCGCCAGGCCAACTGCAGGCCCTGGTGGGCGGTGCGCAGGGGCGTGACGTTGGGCGGGGCCGTCAGTGACGGTTCGGTCGGGCCGGTAGGTGAATCGGTGGTCACGGTACTCACGCTGATGTCTCCTCGTCGGTTCCCCGGGGCTCTGCGGGTTGGCCGGTCAGAGCCAGGAAGACCTCGTCCAGACTCGGTTTGCGCAGCGACAGTTCACCCACGGCCACGCCCTGTTCGTCCAGGCGGCGGACCACTTCGGGCAGCATCGCGGAATCGGTGACCGGGACCCGTGCCGTGATTCCGTCGTCGGACACCGGAGAGCTGGTGACCGTCTCGACGACCTTGACCGCCGTCCCGAGCTGGTCGGCCTCGGAGGTGCGCAGCTCCAGGACCTGTGTGCCGGCGCGGTCCTTCAGTTGTTCGGGGGTGCCCTCGCTGATGACGCGGCCGTGGTCGAGAACCACGAGGTCGTCGGCGAGGTGGTCGGCCTCCTCCAGGTACTGGGTGGTGAGCAGGACCGTGACCCCGTTCTCGACCTGGCGGCGCACGACCTCCCACAGTTCGTTGCGGCTGTGCGGGTCCAGACCCGTGGTCGGCTCGTCCAGGTAGAGCAGGGCCGGTCGGCCGATCATGCTCGCGGCCAGGTCCAGGCGCCGACGCATACCCCCCGAGTAACCCTTGGTGGGACGGTCGGCGGCGTCGGAGAGAGCGAAACCCTCCAGGAGTTCGGCCGAGCGGGCCCGGGCCTGGGCGCGGTCGAAACCGAGCAGGCGGGCGATCAGGACCAGGTTCTGCGTTCCGGTGAGTTCTTCGTCCACGGCCGCGTACTGGCCGGTCAGCCCGATGAGACGGCGTACTTCGTGGGGGCGGCGCAGCACATCGAAACCGCCGACCTCCGCGTACCCGCCGTCGGCACGCAGGAGGGTCGCCAGGATGCGCACGGAAGTGGTCTTGCCGGAGCCGTTCGGTCCCAGCACACCCAGAACGGTGCCCTTCCTCGCGGTCAGATCCACCCGGTCCAGAGCACGTTTGCCCTTGAACTCCTTGACCAGCCCCTCCGCGCGAATGGCGTGGGTCATTTCGTCCTCCGATCAACGTCTGTACGCAAGTGTGCCGGGTCGCTCTGACAGAACGCTGACGAGCCGTCTGCATGCCGGAAACACAGGCCAGGTACAGGCCATTCCTCCGAAGCGGGGCCGGTCCTGCCCGGGCCCGGGCCGAGACGTCCTAGACTCGGTCGCGTGTTGAACAGCCCCGCCCACGACGATCGCCCCGAACCGGGGGAGGACCCCCGCGAACATCCGACGGAGGAAGGGCACCCCGCCGAACTGCGCCCGCCTCTGCGCAGGGTCAGCGGGCGCGCCGTCGGTGTGTGGACGGTACGCATGCTCATCGGTGTGGCCCTCGTTCTGGCGCTGGTCAGTGTCGTGGCGGTGGTGCTGGGCAACCTGCAGCTCTCCTGGATCCCCGGCTGGTTGCGTGAGAACTCCCGGGTACTGCCCATCGCCTACGGCGTGTACGGCCTGGTCAAGGTCGCCGTGGTGCCGTCATGGCGGTACCGGGTCCACCGTTGGGAGGTCGGCGAGGACGTCATCTACACCCGCGCGGGATGGATCGCCCGTACCTGGCAGCTGGTGCCGGTGAACCGGATCCAGACCGTCGACCACACCCAGGCCGTGCTGGAGCGGGTCTTCGACGTGGCCACGTTGCGGGTGCAGACCGCCTCCTTCGCCGGTTCCTCCACGATCGAGGGCATGGACGCCGACGAAGCGCGTGTGCTCAGTGAGGAACTGGCCGCGCGCGCCGCCACACTCCGGGACGACGCCACGTGATGGACCACGAGTACGAAAGCCCCGAAACGGACGGCCGGACCGGGCCCGACTCCCCGGAACCCGCGGGCCCCGAGTACGAACGCAGCCGCTGGGCGCGTGGCCCGGCGGGCCGCACCGCCGACCGGTACCCCTACGAGTGGCAGAACGCCTCCGAGGAGCCCCGTCAGCCCGGCGCCGGGGCACATCCCGCATCCGGGGCCCGGCGGCCCGGCCCGCAGTCCCCGGACACCGGGGCACGTTCCGTGCCGGGCGTGCAGGAGGCTGCTGCGTCCGAGCGAGTCCGCTGGGGACCGCCGCAGGACGGACGGTACGGGACGCCCCCCGACCACAGGGCCTCCGGCCACCCGCCCGGCCAGGACTCCCCGGGGGCCGGGTCCCAGGACCCGCCCGGGAACGGGGACTTCCCCCCGCCCCAGGTCCCGCAGGGACACGCGCAGGACCGTCCGTACGGACCTCCGAGGGGTCCGTGGCAGGGGTACGCGGGGGCCGGCCCCTCCGGCCCGCCGGGGTATCCGTACCACGGCTCGGCAGACGGCCCCCGCTCCCCGGAGGGCCACGGGCCGGCACCGCAACCGCGCCAGTGGTGGAGCGAGGAGGCCGCGCAACCGTTCACCTCCGAGAGCGGCCGCCGCCTCAGCCCGCGCAGTATGGTCGTGGGCCCCCTCAACCAGTTGCGCAGCATCCTCTTCCCGATCCTCGTCGGGCTGGTCATCGGTGGCTTCAACCCGTGGCTGCTCGCGGCCACGGGTGCGACCGTGGTGATGGTCCTGGTGGGCGGCTTCGTCACGTGGCGGACCCTGCGCTACGAGATCACCGACGACCACATCGAGATCCGCAAGGGCCTCGTCCGCCGGGAACGCCGCACCATCCCGTTGCAACGCATCCGCGGCGTCGACGTCACCAGCAGTCTCCTGCACCGGATACTGGGTGTGTCGGTGGTGCACATCGAGGCCGCGGCCGGCTCCACGGAAGCCGAGGACGGCAAACTCGACGCGGTCGGGACCGCCGAGGCCGAGCGCCTGCGCGGGGAGCTCCTGCGCCGCAAGGCAGACCTCGCCGGGGACGGCAGCGCCGGATCCGCGGGGTCCGAGCAGGAACGGGAGGAGGCCGCGGATCCGGAGACCGTCACCTACTTCGGGATGCCGCGCTCGTGGTACCTCTACGGTGCCCTGAGCCTGGCCCACCTGCTCACCCCGTTCGCCCTGATGGCGACGTTGATCGGCCTCTTCCAGCAGTCCGCTCCGCAGATGGAGGCGGCCACCGACACGGTCGTGGACTGGCTCGACTCCACCGACCGCGCCCTGCTCACGGCCCTGGCGGTCGGGATCCCCGTGGCGTTGGTGCTCATGATGCCGGTGTTCGCGGTGGTCTCCTACGCGGTCACCAACTGGGGCTTCGCCCTCAGGGGCAGCGACGGTTCCCTGGTCGCCGAGCGGGGCCTGTTCACCCGCCGCAGCGTCACGTTGGAGAAGCGCCGGATCCGCGGCCACGAACTCAGGGACAACCCGCTCGAACGCACGCGGGACGCAGTGAGCCTGCGTGCGATCGTCACCGGCCTGGGTGAGGCGGCCACACGTGCGGTCCTGCTGCCGACCGGCCCGCGTCAACGGGTCGCCGAGGTCGTCGAGCGTGCTCTGGACCGTTACGAGGGCGGACTGCGGCCCCATCCCCGTGCGGCCCTGCACCGGCGTCTGATCCGATCGGTGGGCCCGTTCCTGGCCACGGGAGCGGCCGGGGTGCTCCTGGGGTGGAACTGGCTCGTCGCGGTCTCGGCGGTCCTGGCCCTCCTGGGTGTTCCGCTGGGTATCGACCGTTACCGTTCGCTCGGCCACGGCCACGACGAATCCTTCGTCAGTGTGCGCTCGGGTTCGCTCCAGCGTGAACAGGCGGTGGTGGAACGCTCCGCCGTCATCGGTTGGTCCTGGACCCAGACGCTCTTCCAACGCCGCGCGGGGCTGGCGAACCTCCAGGTCACGGTCGGCGCGGGTGCTGGGGAATACACCGCACAGGACGCGTCCATGCCGGACTCGGTCGCTTTTGCCGCCGGTGTCACCCCGCAGATGGTGCGCCCGTTCCTGGTCGAGCGCGACGGCGGAGCGGCCGCGAGCGCAGAGGGCCGCGACCGGGGCCCGGGGGGAACCGGTCAGGAGGGCCCGCCCCCGACGGAGGCCGACCGGGGCAGCGGCCGCGACCGGGCCCCGACAGCGGACGAGGACCGCTGAAGGGCGGTCCTCGTGGTGGTCCGGTGCGGGTACGCCGGGCTCACTCGTCCTTCTTGGCGCCGAACATGATCTCGTCCCACGACGGGACCGAGGCCCGCCGGCCCCGACCCTTGCGCTTGGGTGCGGGACGCTCGGGGCCCTGGTCGGCGGGTGGCGGGGCCGCCTGCTCGGCCGTCCGGCGGTTCATGCCGGTGTCGTTGAGGTCGATGGTGGCGCGTTGGCGGCGCGGGCGCTCGGGCCGAGCGGGCGGGTCCGCGACCGGGGGCGCGGGCTCGGCCGCGGGCGGTTCGGCGGCCCGGGGCGGACGAGGGTCCAGCCAGTCCGGTGCGGAGGGCCGTTCCGTCCGCCGGGGGCTCTCGGGCTCGGCGGGAGGCTCCGCGGCCGGCCTCTCGCCCCCCGGACGCTCGAACCCGGGGCTCTCGGTCCTGGCCTGCTGGGCCGCAGGCCGCTCGGGTGCGGGCGGCGGGGCCACGGGCTCGGGCCGCCGTCCGACCTCGGGGCCCGGCGGGTTGCCTCCGGCGGGATCGAAGTAGGGGTCCTGGTCCGGACGCGGGTGACGGCTCTCGGCGGCGGTCCGCCGGCGTTCTTCCGCCAGGCGCCGGCGCTCCTCGGTCAGGGGGACACCGAACTGGTCGGTCTGCGGACGTCCGGACATCGGGCGCGGGGCCCCGTCACGGCGCGGTCCCTCCTGGCGGGGCCGCTGTTCCGGGGCCGGTTGCCGGTTCTCGGGCTGCTCCTGCGCGTGGTAGGACTCGCCGCCGGGGACCTCCGGTGCGGGTTCGTTCCGGCGGGGGACGAAGGGTGTGACGTTGGCGCTGGGTGTCTGCGGGGCCTCGAAGGGCCCGGGTGAGGAGAAGCGCGCTGCTTCCTCGTCGGAGGGGGTCACGCTGTTGTGTCTGGGTTCGTACAGCCAGTGGGCGATACGCTCCTCGCCCTGGTGGAGGTAGACGAGTTTGATCTGCCACGTGCGGTCCTCCCGCTTCCAGGAGTCCCACTCGGCGTCACCGGTCTCCAACTGGTGGGCGCCGATACGTTTGGTGACGAGCTCTTCCAGGGACGAACCGGGCGCGGCGTCCTCCTGGGCGAGCACGGTGGCGTTCTGGGCCTGCTGGGCGATGTACTCGCGTTCCTGGAGGACAGGACCCTCGAACCAACGGACCCGTTCGATCGGTATGCCGGAGATCTCGGAGAGGGCCTCCGCGGTCTCGCCGGACCGGATGCGGGCCTGGATTTCCTTGGGACGCAACGGATTCTCCACTTCGATCTCGTACTGGCCGAGCCGGGAGAACTGGCCACGTACGGCGGCACGTAGGCGGTCGTCGACGGGCAGCGTGAAACGGGTTCCACGGCCGGTGTCGGCCAGCACCAGGTAGGTGCTGTCCTCGCTCACGGCCACGAGGCGAAGCTCGTGCATCGCCCTCCCTTTCGCGTCCCGTCGAGGGGCTGATCCCGCGACCCGACCCCCGCGTTCTCCAAGTCTGGTCGGCCGACACTCGACTCGGCCAGTACCGTGACCGGTCTGCCCGAACTGTGTGCCCGCCTCCCGTTCCGTGGCGCTCGCCACGGTGGGAGCTGCCCCGGACCTGACCGGGGCCCTCACGGTCGCTTCCGGTGCCAATCTTGGCACGCTGGTCCGTCGGCGACCGGGAGCGTTCGTGGGGGAATGTCGACGATTCCGCACGGGGCTCCGCGGTGATGGTATCCCGGAGCACACGAACCACCCCAGGGTCGGTAAAAAATCCGATCTCGCCACCATTGGCCCGACACAGGGATCTTTGCGGACGCAAGCCGACACGCCGTGAGACACCAGACAGTGATGGTTCTTATTTGATGGCGTTATCAGGCACTTATCGCTCTTAGTCTGAGTTATCCCCGCATGGGCGTTATGCGCACTCTGTGGCTCGTGGTGCTGATTGGTCCACCACACGCCCATCCCAGTCACCAGGACCGAAACACGCCGTGTTCCTACGCGGCTCAGACAGAGGGGGAACCCGGATGGGTCGGACCCGACACCAGGACGAACCAGGAGAACCGGACCCTGATCGTGAGCCGGGGGAGACCGGAGACCGGAGCCGGGCCCAGGAGGACGAGAGCGGCAGGAGCAAGAAGATCGACCTGAGCCTGTCGCAGGTCGCGGGCGCCGGCGGGGCCACACTCACCGCCGCCACGGCCGCCTCCTACCTCGACGTCTACGGGACCGTCATCGGTACGGCGGTCATGGCGATCCTGAGCACGTCCGCCAGCCCGCTGTTCTCCCACTGGTTCTCACGCAGCGGCGAACAGGCCAGGCAACTGGCCGGCAGGGCCGTGGCCCCCAAGGACCGGACCGTCGGCACCGAGGGGAGGACCGGGGACCGGGGGACGTCAGCCACCGGAGGCACGGTGACGATCACCGAACCGGAGCAGACCGACGCCGGAACACGGCCGACCGCCCCCGGCGACGAAGCGGACTCCACCCGCACGATGTCCATGCCGGTCCTGGGCGCGGACCTCACGCAGGCCGACCGGGAAGCCACCCGGATCGACGGGCCGGAGGACATGCTCGCCCCCGAGGAGACCACCCTGATGCCCGCGCAGACCCGGACGGGACGAAGAGCGGCCCCGCACACACCGGCATCCGTCTCCGGGAACGGAGCCGACGCCGGTGGGGCCGAGGAGGGGACCGGGGACGGCGACGAGGCGGCACCCGCACCCGGCCGCCGCGGATGGCGTGCGGTGCTGATCCCGGCAGCGCTCGTGTTCACCGCCGTGATGCTCGTGATCCTGGCCTTCGAACTGCTCACCGGGCGCTCCCTGACCTCCTGGACCCGTGGCACGGACGAGCCGACCGCGCCCTCGATCATGGGAGGGGAGTCCGCTCCCGCACCGGAGGAGGAGCCCGCACCCGGCCCCGAGGAGCCGGAGAGCGGCGTCCCCTCCACCGAGGAACCGGGCCTGCCCGAGCAGCAGCCCACCCGGGAGCCGGAACCGGACCGGACCGAGGGGCCGGAGACCGAAATGCCCGAGGGCGGGAACGGAACCGAGGGCGACGGAGACGGTACACAGCCCACGCCGTCCCCGGACGGACAGGAGAACACCCCGCCCAGCGACGAGGGGACCCAGGAGGACCCCGGAGGGTCGGACCCGCCACTGCCCGAACCGGGCGACAACGGTCAGGGCGGCCCGATCCCCGAGCAGCAGAGCGGCTGAACGGCTCCCGTCCTCCGCCGGGGAGCGCGGACACCGCGGAACCCCTGCCGGGGTGGCCGCGGCCCCGAGCGCTCACCCCCTGCCCGAGCCCCGGTCCTGGTCCAGGACCCGTTCCAGGTAGGCGTTGCCGAACAGCCGCTGCGGGTCGACCCGGTCGCGCACCGCCAGGGCCGCACCCAGCTTCGGGTAGACCTTCTCCAGGTCCGGGCGCCCGCGCGTGTGCAGCTTGCCCCAGTGGGGGCGCCCTCCCGAGGAGGTCAGGACCGATTCCAGGTCGGCGAAGCACCGCTCGTACGGCATCCCCTGGTACATGTGCACCGCGATGTAGGCGGTCTCCCGCCCGTACGCGGTCGACAGCCACACGTCGTCGGCCGGGGCGAAACGCACCTCCACCGGGAAACTCAACCGGTACCCGCGCCGGTCCACCACCGAGCGCAGCTCCCGCAGCACCTCCTCGGTGTGCTCGGCCGGGACCGCGTACTCCATCTCCACGAACCGCACGTCGCGCACCGAGGCGAAGACCCGGTGCGAGGCGTCGGTGTAGGTGCGTGCGGACAACGCCCGCGAACTGATCCGATTGACCGCCGGAATCAACCGCGGGAACCGCCGGCACACGCGGTTGGCGCCCTCGAAGACCCGGTTGGACAGCAGGTCGTCGTCCAGCCATGCCTTGAAGGACGACAACGGCCGGACCGGCCCTTCGGTGATGTTGTTGCGCTTGGTGTTGGTGTTTCCGGTGTGGGGGAACCAGAAGAACTCGAAGTGGTCGTTGCCGACCCGCAGTTCCGGCAGGCGCTCCAGCACCTCCTCCAGAGGCATCGGCTCCTCCCGGGCGTGCAGCAGGAAGGCCGGACGCACCGCGAAGGTCAGCGCCGTGACCACACCGAAGGCGCCGAGCCCCACCCGGGCGGCGTGGAAGAGCTCCGGCTCCTCTGTGGCCGAACACCGCACCAGGGACCCGTCGGCGGTGACCATCTCCAACCCCACGACCTGCGAGGCCAGACCGCCGGCGTCACGCCCGGTGCCGTGGGTCCCGGTCTGCACCGCGCCCGCGACCGTCTGTACCGCGATGTCACCCATGTTGGCCAGCGCGAGCCCTTCGCGTGCCAACGCCTCGTTGAAGTCGCACAGCGCCATACCCGCGTCCACCGTCGCTGTGCCCCGCTCGTGGTCCACCGAACGCAACCCGGCCAGGGAGGTGGGGCAGAGCAGCACACCGTCGGTGACGGCCACGTCCGTGAACGAGTGGCCCGACCCCACCATGCGCACCCGCAGGCCGTCCTCGGCGGCAGCGGCCACCTGCGCGGCGACCTCGGCGGGGTCGTTGGGGAAGGCGGTACGCCGCGGACGCGCCCGGTAGGTGTCGGCCCAGGTGTGCCACAAGACATCGGTCATGCGATCGGACACTACCGACAGGTGGCCCAGCCCACCAGAGCCCTTCCGGAACCGGTCGAAAGCCCCTGGGCAGGAGAGTCCAAGAACACAAGCGCGGTGACCACAGGTCTGAGCGAGTGAGTGCCTCCGAACTGGTTTCATGAGGAGCATGAGGCCTTACGACGCGTTTTTGCTCATCTCTTTCGGTGGCCCGGAGGGCGAGGACGAGGTCATCCCGTTCCTGGAGAACGTCACTCGTGGACGCAACATCCCCAGGGAGCGACTCGCTGAGGTCGGGGAGCACTACTTCCTCTTCGGAGGGGTCAGCCCGATCAACCAGCAGTGCCGGGACCTGCTCGCCGCCGTCACCGAGGACTTCGAGTCGGCCGGTGTCGACCTGCCGATCTACTGGGGCAACCGGTTCTGGACCCCGCTGTTCACCGACACGTTGGAGCAGATGAAGCAGGACGGGGTGCGGCGTGTGCTCGCGGTGCCCACCTCCGCCTACTGCAACTGGTCCAGCCGCACCGCCTACCTCGAGGACATCGACCGGGCCCGAGCCGCCCTGGGCGAGGACGCCCCCGAGATCGACCTGGTGCGTCCCTTCTACGACCACCCCGGGTTCGTCGAGCCGCTGGCCGAGTACACCCGGGACGCCCTCGACCGGTTGCCCGAGGACCAGCGCCGAGGCGTGCGCCTGCTCTTCTCGGCGCACTCCATCCCCACGGAGATGGCCGAGCGCAGCGGGACCCCGGGCCGGACCTACGGCCCCGCGGGTGCCTACGGCGACCAGCTCCAGGCCGTCGCCCGCCTGGTCGTGGAGCGCCTCGACCGCGAGTACCCCTACGAGGTCGTCTACCAGAGCCGCAGCGGTCCGCCCAGCCAGCCCTGGTTGGAGCCCGACGTCAACGACCGCATCGAGGAGCTGGCCGACGAGGGTGTGCCCGCCGTCGTGGTCGTCCCGCACGGGTTCGTCTCCGACCACATGGAGGTCAAGTTCGACCTCGACGTCGAGGCACGCGAGACCGCGGAGAAGCGCGGCCTCGGCTATCAGCGCGCCCTGAGCCCGGGCACGCACCCCGCGTTCGTCTCGATGATCACCGACCTGGTGCGCGAGTACACCGGGCAGGCCGAGCAGCAGCGCCTGACCACGCTGCCCTCGTGCGAGATGGAGCAGTGCAGCTGCTGAACAGTCCGCCGGGCCGGTCCTGAGCGGCCTGCCCGGCACAGCCCTTCCTGCCCTCACCGGCCCCGTACGCACCTGTGGGAGGCTGGGGCCGGGGCGCGCTCGGCCGGAGTTGCGAAGGCATCCACCGACCGCCCCGCACCGCCCGCACCCCCTGCGCGGTGTTCGTCCACACCGAGTCACAGGAGAACGCGCCTTGGTCCGTTCCTGGTACGAACTGCCGGAATACGTACAGCTGCGCCGAGTCAACGGTCTGCGCCTCTCGCCGGACGGGACCCGTCTGGTCGCACCCGTGAGCAGCTCGGCCCCCGACGGCAGAAGCTTCCGCAACGCTCTGTGGGAGATCGACGCCGCCCCCGAGTCCGAGGGCGGCCGTGCTCCCCGCCGGCTCACCCGCTCCGCCGAGGGCGAGAGCAGCGCCGGATTCCTCCCCGACGGGTCCGTGCTCTTCGGCGCGGGCCGTCCCGACCCCGATGCCGAGCCCGAGGACAAACCCGAGCCGGCCCTGTGGGTGCTGCCCGCCGACGGAGGCGAGGCCCGCCGCGTGGCCACCCGGCCCGGCGGCATCTCCGCCTTCACCGTTGCCCGGGACGCGGGGACGGTGGCCTTCACCGCCAACGCCCACCCCGACTCCGCCGACGCCGAGGCCGAACGCGAGGTCCGCAAGGAACGCCGGGAGGCCGGGGTGACGGCGATCCTGCACGAGTCCCTGCCGATCCGTTCCTGGGACCACGACCTGGGGCCGCAGTACCCCCGGTTCTTCGCCGCGGCCCCGCCCGAGGACGAGGACTCCGGGCTCGGCGAACACCGCGACCTGACCCCCGACGCCGGCAAACACCTCATCGGCGCCTCCGGTGACCTGACCCCCGACGGTTCGGTCCTGGTGACCTCCTGGCGTGTGCCCACCGGCGGCGGATCGGTCCGCACCCAGCTGGTGCGCGTGGACACCTCCACCGGTGAGCACAGCACCCTGATCTCCTCCGAGACCCACGACTACGCCTCACCCGTGGTCTCCCCGGACGGGCGGCAGGTGCTGTGCATGCGCGCCTTCGACGGCGACGCGGACGGCGAACCGCGCCTGGTCTCGCTGTGCGTGGTCGATCTGGGCACCGGCCGGGAGCGGGTCCTGGCCGCCGAGTCCGAGTTGTGGCCGCGCGACCTGGCCTGGGCACCCGACTCCGCCGCGGTCTTCTTCGTCGCCGACCAGAACGGCCGCCGCCCCCTGTTCCGCGTCGACCTGGGGTCGGGTGACCTCACCCGGCTGACCGGGGACCACGGGGCCTACAGCGCGCTGAACCCCTCCCCTGACGGGCGCCACGTCTTCGCCCTGCGCGACGCCTGGGACGCCCCGCCCGCGCCCGTGCGCGTGGACGCCGCGAGCGAGGACGCCGAACCCGTCCACCTGCGTACCCCCGGCTCGGAACTGAGCATGCCGGGCACCCTCACCGAGGTGGAGACGACCGCCGACGACGGCACCACGCTCCGTTCCTGGCTCGTGCTGCCCGAGGAGGCCTCCAGCGACTCGCCCGCCCCGCTCCTGCTGTGGGTGCACGGCGGCCCCTACATGAGCTTCAACGGCTGGACCTGGCGTTGGAACCCCTGGCTCATGGCCGCTCGCGGCTGGGCGGTCCTGCTTCCCGACCCGGCCCTGTCCACCGGTTACGGCCAGCAGATGCTGCGCCGTGCCTGGGGGCAGTGGGGCCCGCGTGTGCACGACGACGTCATGGCCGTCACCGACGCCGCCGAGGCCCGTGAGGACATCGACCCCCGCCACACCGCGATGATGGGCGGTTCCTTCGGCGGTTACATGGCCAACTGGATCGCCGGGCACACCGACCGCTTCTCCGCGATCGTCTCCCATGCTTCCCTGTGGCACCTGGACGCGTTCGTCGGTACCACCGACCACCCGCCCGTGTGGGAGCGCGAGTTCGGCACGCCCTCGACGCGCCCCGAGCGCTACGAGCTCAACTCCCCGCACCTGAGCGCGGACCGCATCCGCACGCCCATGCTCGTCATCCACGGCGACAAGGACTACCGGGTGCCGATCGGGGAGGGGCTGCGCTTGTGGCGCGATCTCGTGCTCCACGAGGTCGAGGCCAAGTTCCTGTACTTCCCGGACGAGAACCACTGGATCCTCAGCCCGGGCAACGCACGGGTCTGGTACGAGACGATCTTCGCCTTCTTCGACCACCACGTGTTCGGCAAGGAGTGGACCAGGCCCGAGCACCTCTAGGCCGTTAGGCCGTGTTTTTTGCATCATTTCGGTCCCGTGCCGTCGCCCGCCACCGCCCTCGACGGGCGCGCCGGCGCGGCAGTGTTTCCGCGAAACCACCAGCTGCCTCTCGCTGTGTCTCTGCGCTCGTGAAGCACAACCGTGCGGGACCCCGCTGTGCGACGCTGCGGAGCTTGCGTAGCAGGGCACAGCAGGGGCGACGGCCGCTCGCTGATCCGAAAGCCTCCTGAAAAACACCCCTGACAGGATCGGGCGGGGAGAACCCTCCGGGCCTCTCCGGCGCCCGCTGAAGGGTGCGGGGCCGTGGGGCAGGTTCTCCCACGGCCCCACGGCACGGGCCGTGGGGCCGGGAAGGCCCCTCCGACCGGGCTAGGCTCGGGGTGCGGGGGAACACCACTGGCCTCGGCCAGGCATCCCACACCATCCGTCTCACAACCGACAGCTCGCGAACCGAGCCGACGTCACCGCGGGGGAGAACAGACGTGACCACGACACAGTCCGCACCCGACCCGGACGACCTGCGCGCACTCGCCGTGCGGGTGGCCACCGAGGCGGGTGAACTGGCCGCACAGGGCCAGGAGGGCATCACCGTGCTGGACACCAAGTCCAGCCCCACCGACGTCGTCACCGAGATGGACCGGGCAACCGAGGAACTCATCCGTTCACGGCTGCTGGCCGAACGCCCCGGCGACGCCTTCCTCGGGGAGGAGGAGGGCGGTGACGAGGCCGGCACCGCACCGGTCCGCTGGATCGTCGATCCGATCGACGGCACCGTCAACTACCTCTACGGCAGCCCCGACTGGGGGGTGGCCATCGCAGCCGAGGTCGACGGGCAGGTCGTGGCCGCGGCCGTGGCCCAGCCCGGGCGCGGGCGCTCGTACGAGGCGGTCCGGGGCCGGGGCGCGTTCCTCGACGGTGAACGTCTGGTCGCCCCCGAGGCGGTCCCGTTGGAGCGGGCCCTGGTCGCGACCGGGTTCGGTTACGTGCCCGAACGGCGCCGGCACCAGGCCCGGGTACTGCTCGGGCTCGTTCCCGGGATCCGCGACATCCGCCGTACCGGATCGGCCGCGGTGGACCTGTGCGGGCTGGCCTCGGGGCAGTGCAACGCCTACTACGAGCGCGGCCTCAACCCTTGGGACTGGGCCGCACCCGGTCTGGTGGCCGCCGAGGCCGGTCTGCGTGTGGCCGGCGCCCGGGGCGGGCCGCCCAGCGAGGACCTGGTGGTGGCCGCACGGCCGGAACTGTTCGAGGAGCTGGAGCCGCTGCTCCTGGAACTGGGGGCCGACCGCGACGAGTGAGCTGCCGGTCGCTGGATCCGGGATCGCTGCCGTCCCCTGCGGGGTGCGGGAGGAACCTGCCGATCCTGGTCCGGGAACGGGCCTGTGCGCCCGCCAGGAGGCCGCTCAGGGCATACGGGAGGGGCAGGGGCCACAACCATCGGCCCCTGCCCCTCCCTACGTTTCATGGAGGAGTCCCGGTCACATGGCTCCGAGCGTCCTCCGAGGTCTCCGAAACCTGTTCAGGCGCGGGTGTCGACGCCGTTGCGAGCCGCGAGACCGTGCAGATCCTCGAGCTCCGACGCGTGCATGTCGGCGAGGAAGTCGTCCCCGGCGGCCTGAGCCGACTGGAGCGACCGGTAGGTCTCGTTGATACGGACCTTGATCTCCGTGAGGAACTCGCCCATTGCACCTCTTCCAGGGGTAGGCACCGGGGCATGGCGACGCCCGGTGCGGATCCGTCAGGCACACGCTCGGTGCGTGCTTCGATCGAAGTGGTCACGACCCTGTGACATGTACGCCCGTCGCGGTCCGGCCGTCGACCGGCTTCCACGCGTGCGCTCACTATCTGTACCGCACTGTGACGAGGGTCAAACCATCGGGTCCCGGGAGAAAAACATGCATGACCGGAAGTGGCGGGTGTGACTACTGGGGTTTCTGTGAATTACCAGGTCACGGGCGTCCCTAAGGTCTGCGGGGGTGTCGGTCGAGGGAAGCGCGCGAGGCCGGGAATGCCGGTGTCCCATGCCACATTGAACGTCGTAGGTCCTGCGCTTACTTGTTTCTTATTCTTCATGTGTCAGATTTGAGATGTGCGGGGTTGAGCCGCCGCCGGCGGTTGGGGGATTCGCCGGCGGCGGCCCCCGCGCACCAAAGGGGGTTGAGACTCCCGGCCCAGCGCCCGGGCGGCCGGGCCGAGGCGGTTCGTCAGAACCGGGAGGGCGGGTTTACCGTCTTCGTATCTCGGCCGAGGAAACCCGGAGGGCGCGGCCGGGACCGAGAACGCCGCTGCCGGTGTGTTGGGGGATGCGCCGGCAGCGGCCCCTTTTTGTTCGCTGTCGAGACTGTAGAAGGTCCAACGTGCGCGTACTCGTGGTCGAAGACGAACAGGTGCTGGCCGACGCGGTCGCGGTCGGTCTCCGCCGCGAGTCCATGGCCGTGGACACCGTCTACGACGGTGACACCGCGCTCGAGCACCTCTGGGTCAACGACTACGACGTCGTCGTGCTCGACCGCGACCTCCCCGGGACCCACGGCGACGAAGTGGCCCGCACCCTGGTCAGGGACGGCTTTCCCGGGCGCATCCTCATGCTCACGGCCTCCGACGGGGTCGAGGACAAGGTCGAGGGCCTCAGCCTGGGCGCCGACGACTACCTCGCCAAACCCTTCGCCTTCGCAGAGCTCATCGCACGCGTGCACGCCCTGGCCCGGCGCGCCACCCCGCCGTTGCCCCCGGTCCTGGAGCGCCACGGCATCACCCTCGACCCGGCCAACCACACCGTCCACCGCGACGGCCGCGAGCTCTCCCTCACCCCGAAGGAGTTCGCCGTGCTGCAGGTGCTCATGCGCGCCCAGGGCACCGTCGTCAGCGCGGAGGGGCTGCTGGAGAAGGCCTGGGACGAGAACGCCGACCCCTTCACCAACGTCGTACGGGTCACCGTCATGACCCTGCGCAAGAAACTCGGTGAACCCTCCGTGATCCGTACCGTTCCCGGCGCCGGATACCAGCTGTGAGACCGGAGGACGCCGAACCGGGGCAGGTCGAACCCACCCGCCCCGGCGACACCGGTACCTGGCGCAGGCTCAACGAGCCGGCCTCGGCGGGGGAGGAGGGCAAGCAGCGCACCTCTTCCCGGCCCATGGAGCGCGTGCACCGTTTCACCGACAACCTCAGCCTGCGCGCCCGACTCACCCTCATCTACGGGATGCTGTTCTTCGCTGCGGGCTCGGTGCTGGTCCTGGTCAACTACCTCGTCGTGGCGTTGCTGCTCAACGCCCTGCTGGTGGAGGACAGCGCCGCCGAGCTGCTGGCCCACAGCGACCTCATCGAAGAGGTCCTCAACCACGTCACGCGTTTCTCGCTGCTGGCCCTGTTCCTGGTCGGCCTGCTCGCCGTCGGGCTGGGTTACGCCGTGGCCGGGCGCGCCCTGTCGCCGTTGCAGAAGATCACCCGCATCGCCAGACGCCTGTCCGAACGCTCCCTGCACGAACGCATCGCCCTCTCCGGGCCCGACGACGAGATCCGTGAGCTCGCCGACACCTTCGACGGCATGCTCGAACGCCTGGACCGGGCCTTCGACGGCCAGCGCCGGTTCGTGGCCAACGCCTCACACGAGTTGCGTACGCCCCTGGCGATCAACCGCACCCTCCTGGAGGTGGCCCTCAGCGCCCCGGACGTCTCCTCCGACCTCAAGAGCGTCGGCCAGACCCTGATGGAGACCAACGCGCGCCACGAGCGCCTCATCGACGGCCTGTTGTTCCTGGCCAAGAGCGACCGCGAGCTCGAGGTGCGGGCCCGGGTGGACCTGGAGGAGGTCGCGGGAACCGTCCTGAGCCAGCTCTCCGGGGAGATCGAGGGCTCGGGCCTGACCCTCCGCCGCGACCTGCGGGCCGCTGCCGTGGTGGGCGATCCCGTGCTGCTGGAACGCCTCGTGGCCAACCTCGTGGAGAACGCCCTCAAGTACAACGTGGACGACGGCGAGATCACCATCCGCAGCGGACTCTACGAAGGCATGCCCGCGGTACAGGTGGAGAACTCCGGAAAGGTGATCCCCGCCTACGAGATCGAGGGCCTCTTCGAACCCTTCCGACGGGGGACCGGCAACCGGGTCGGGTCCGGGCGCAGCTCCGGTCTGGGGATGTCCATCGTGCGTTCGGTCGTGCGTGCCCACGAGGGTTCGGTGACCGCCTGGCCGCGCGCCGGCGGGGGTCTGGTCGTCACCGTGTGTCTGCCCGCGGCCCCGGCGGAGGCGACCGACCGGCGTTGACGTCCGTGGCCGTCTTCGGACGGCATCGCAACCCGGTCGTTACCAGGTGCGGAGCGAGGCTGCATGAGTCCGCACTTCGTGGTATCTATACGTGTCCGACGACACGCACACCCGTGTCACGAGCGTGGACCATGGGTGGGTATGCTTCCCCGGGCGTGGACACGGAGGGAATCCCTCCTGACGTGGGCATGTCTTGGTTTTTGCCCACACCGGAGGCAGAATTCCGCGATTCTTCCACTGTGGGAGGAAACGGACTTTCCACGTCTACGGGGAGCTCGGCGTTGGGTAGTACTCAATCGACTGGTAGCGGGCACGACCACCTCACGTGGCCGCCTCCGGCCACGGGCCCGTGGTCATGCCGCTGACCTGTGGACGATGACCCGGGAGGGGCGCGGCCCACCCACATCGGTAGAACTCATCGGACGGACCGGGCACAAACCAAGGTCTCTCGAGCGTTACACCCGCGCGACGAGGCATTGAACGAGGGGGATGGAGTAAGCAGAGATGGCCACCGACTACGACAGCCCGCGCAAGACTGACGAGGACATCAACGAGGACAGCCTCCAGGAACTGCAGTCTCGCCGTGGAGACAAGAGCACCGGCACCATCGACGCCGACCCCGATGAGGTCGCCGAGGGGATGGAACTGCCCGGAGCGGACTTGTCCGGTGAGGAGCTCGCCGTGCGCGTGCTTCCCCGCCAGGCCGACGAGTTCACCTGCTCCAGCTGCTTCCTGGTGCACCACCGCAGCCAGCTCGCCGTGCAGCGCAAGGGCCAGTTGGTCTGCAAGGAGTGCGTCTGAACGGACGTGAACGGGCCGTCTCAGGGGTCACGACCCGTGGGGCGCGCACATGGAGGCGGGCCCGCCCCGGCGCCCCCTGCCGGCAGAGCCATGGGGGCGGCCCCCACGTCCACGGGCGAGGGTGGTGGACGGCCGACCGCACGAGTCACCCGTGCGGTGAGCCGTCCACCACGCCTGCCGTCCTCGGGAGCGGCACTACGAACCCAGTTCCGCCCTGCGCGAACCCCCGGCCCCCTTGCGGGCGGCACGGACGGCCAGTACACGGGCCACCTCGACCCCCACGCCGGCCAAGACGGCCCAGCTCAACGCGCGCCCCAGGCTGGTCTCGGGCGAGTCCACGTCCGTGGGGGGCTCCTCACCCGTCGCACGGGTCCACGCGAAGGTCAGGGCCTTGCGCGTGGCGAACTCCGCCGCGAAACCCGCCGCGAAACCGATGAGTGCCGGAGCGAGCTCACCGCCGTCCTTCTTAGCCATCAGAATCGTCCACCGTTTCCTTCGTACCTGAACGATGGTGCACGGTAGGGCCGCACACCTTCTGCGTACCGAATCCTGTCACGGGGACGGTCACGGCGCAGTGGGGGGCCGCGCCGGTACGCTCTGGTGCGCATGCGGGAGGCGGAGCCCTTTTCGGCGGACGCTCCCGCTCGCGCAGCAGGTCGAGTGCCTGCCGAACAGGCCCTAACATTGGGCCATGACCAACCGCTCTCATTCCTTCCGCATGCCCGACAAGCCTTCGCTGGACGGTATCGAGGCGAAGTGGGTCGACGTATGGGATGAGTCCGGCGTCTACCATTTCGACCGCACCGCCGGCCGCGAGGACGTCTTCTCCATCGACACCCCTCCGCCCACGGTCTCGGGGTCGCTGCACATCGGTCACGTGTTCTCCTACACCCACACCGACACCGTGGCGCGTTTCCAGCGCATGAACGGCAAGGCCGTCTTCTACCCGATGGGCTGGGACGACAACGGGCTGCCGACCGAGCGCCGCGTCCAGAACTACTACGGAGTGCGCTGCGACCCGTCGATCCCTTACGACCCGGACTTCCAACCGCCGGAAAAGCCCGACCGCAAGCGGCAGATCCCGATCTCGCGGCGCAACTTCATCGAGCTGTGCGACATCCTCACCACCGAGGACGAGAAGGTCTTCGAATCCATCTGGCGCCGCCTCGGTCTGAGCGTGGACTGGCGGTACACCTACGCCACCATCGACGACACCTCCCGGGCCGCCGCCCAGCGCGCCTTCCTGCGCAACCTGGCCCGAGGTGAGGCCTACATGGCCGAGGCGCCCACACTGTGGGACGTGACCTTCCGCACCGCTGTCGCCCAGGCCGAGCTCGAGGACCGCGAGCGTCCCAGCGCTTACCACAAGGTCGCCTTCCACAAGGCCGACGGCAGCCCGGTGCACATCGAGACCACCCGCCCCGAGCTGCTCCCGGCGTGCGTGGCCCTGGTCGCCCACCCCGACGACGAGCGTTACAAGGACCTGTTCGGCACCACCGTCACCACACCCGTCTTCGGTGTGGAGGTGCCCGTCGAGGCCCACCGCCTCGCCGACCCCGAGAAGGGGTCGGGCATCGCCATGATCTGCACCTTCGGTGACACGACCGACGTCACCTGGTGGCGCGAGCTCCAGCTCACCACCCGTCCGATCATCGGCTGGGACGGGCGCATCATGGCCGACACACCCCAGGGCCTGCAGACCGGCCCCGCCCGCGAGGCCTACGACAGGCTCGTCGGTGCCACCGTGCACACCGCACGCGAGCGCATGGTCGAGATGCTCGGCGAGAGCGGCGACCTCGTCGGGGAGCCCACGCCCATCACCCACCCGGTGAAGTTCTACGAGAAGGGTGACAAGCCCCTCGAGGTCGTCACCACCCGCCAGTGGTACATCCGCAACGGCGGCCGTGACGAGGACCTGCGCGCCCAGCTCATCCAGCGCGGCCGCGAGTTGGTCTGGCACCCCGACCACATGCGCCAGCGCTACGAGAACTGGGTCGAGGGCCTCAACGGCGACTGGCTCATCAGCCGCCAGCGCTTCTTCGGCGTGCCCTTCCCCGTCTGGTATCCGCTCGACGGCGACGGCAACCCGCGCTACGACGAGCCGCTCGTGCCCACCGAGGACCAGCTCCCGATCGACCCGAGCTCGCAGGCCCCGGCCGGCTACACCGAGGAGCAGCGCGGCATGCCCGGCGGGTTCACCGGCGACCCCGACGTCATGGACACCTGGGCGACCTCTTCGCTCTCGCCGCAGATCGCCTCCGGCTGGGAACGGGACGAAGACCTCTTCGGGAGGGTCTTCCCGATGGACTTCCGCCCCCAGGGCCAGGACATCATCCGTACGTGGCTGTTCTCCACGGTCGTGCGCGCCCACTTCGAGCACGACTCGCTGCCCTGGTCCACCACCGGCTTGTCCGGCTGGATCCTGGACCCGGACCGCAAGAAGATGTCCAAGTCCAAGGGCAACGTCGTCACGCCCGTCGCGATGCTGGAGAAGTACAGCTCCGACGCGGTGCGCTACTGGGCCGCCAACGGCCGCCTGGGCACCGACACCGCCCTGGACGAGGGCCAGATGAAGATCGGGCGCCGCCTGTCCATCAAGATCCTCAACGCCAGCAAGTTCGTCATGTCGGTCGCGGGCAGCGGGGAGGCCACCTCCGAACCGGCCCAGGTCACCCAGCCCCTGGACCGCGCGATGCTCGCCGCCCTGGCCGAGGTCGTGGCCGAGGCCACCACCGCGTTCCAGTCCTTCGACCACACACGGGCCCTGGAACGTACCGAGCGTTTCTTCTGGGCCTTCTGTGACGACTACCTGGAGTTGGTCAAGGCCCGCGCCTACGACACCGAGTCCGCCGAGGGCGCCTCGGCCCGAGCGGCCCTGCTCATCGCCCTGGACGTGCTCCACCGCCTCTTCTCGCCGTTCCTGCCCTTCGTGACCGAGGAGGTCTGGAGCTGGTGGCGGGAGGGCTCGGTGCATGGTCAGCCCTGGCCCGACGCCGAGGAGTACAGCGCCCTGGCCGCCGACGGCGACCCCGCCGTGCTCGCTGCCACCGCCGAGGTGCTGCACGACGTGCGCCGCGCCAAGTCCGAGGCCAAGCTGTCCATGCGCGCCGAGGTCGCGAACGTGCATGTGGCCGGTGACCGGGTCGAGGCGGTCCGTCCGGCCGTCGGTGACCTGGCCGCGGCCGGCCGAGCCGCCGCCGTCGACCTCGAGCCGGTCGAGGGAAAGGAACTCACCGTCGAGGTGAGCCTGCCCGACTCCGGGGAGCAGCAGTAACGGCACCAGGGGCCGGGGCGGTCACGAGCGCTCCGGCCCCGCTGTTCGTACCGGTCGGCTGTACCGGGACCGATAGGCTCGGCGGATGTGAGTAGCACATCGATGGAAGAGGGTCCGATCCCGATCACGGTCCACCGGATCGATCCCGGCCTTCCCCTCCCCGAGTACGCCCACGACGGTGACGCAGGTGCCGACCTGCGCACGACCGTGGACGCCGTCCTCGAACCGGGGGAGCGGGCCACCCTGCCCACCGGTCTGGCCATTGCGCTGCCGCAGGGGTACGCGGCCTTCGTCCACCCGCGCTCCGGGTTGGCCGCGCGCCACGGTGTCACGATCGTCAACGCGCCAGGAACCGTCGACGCCGGGTACCGGGGCCAGATCCGAGTGACTCTGCTCAACACCGACGCGCACACCCCCGTCAAGTTCGAGCGCGGGGACCGGATCGCCCAGCTGGTGATCCAGCGCGTGGAACGGGCCGAGTTCGTGGAGGCCGACGCCCTGCCCGACACCGAGCGGGGAGCGGGAGGTTTCGGATCGACCGGGGGCCACACCGCACAGGGATGACACGAGCCCCCGGGCCCTGAACGGTGGATGCCCGGTCCGCCGGACGGGGACCGGCCCCGGTGACCAGCCGGGCCCGACCTGAGAGCTGGAGAGGTGAAGGCGTGTTCGGACGCCGTAAGAAGAAGGACCAGGGTACCGGCAGAGAGGCCGCACCGGCCCCCGAGCCGTCGCCGTCGAAGCAGGAAGGGGCGGCCGGGGCCGTCTCCTTCGAGAACGAGATCACACCCGAGAGGGCCCGGTCCGAGCCGGTCAAGGGGGAGGACCGCCACCGTGCGACCGGCCCCTGGGACGAGAGCGAGGACGCCCCCGAGTCCCAGCGCATGGACCTGGGCAGCATGAGGGTGCCCATGGACCAGGGATCCGACATCCAGGTCAACGTGGCCAAGGACAAGCAGGGCAAACAGCGCATCATCGGTATCACGCTGGTGCGGGGCCGGACCTCACTGCAGGTCCAGCCCTTCGCCGCACCCAAGTCCTCCGGTCTGTGGGACGAGATGCGTGAGGAACTGCGCGGGCAGGTCACGCAGCAGGGCGGCCGGGTCGAGGACCACGAGGGTCCCTTCGGGGCCGAGCTGAGGGCCCTGGTACCGGTCAAGGGACGCACCAACGAGGAGGGCAAGCAGCTCGGTCAGCGTGTGCGCTTCATCGGTGTGGACGGACCCCGCTGGGTACTGCGCGGTGTCATCCGGGGCGAGGGCGCCTCCAAACCCGAGATGATGGCCGAGGCCGAGCGGATGTTCGCCGGCATCGTCGTGGTGCGCGGGGACCAGCCCGCGCCGCCCAACGAGATGCTGCCGATCACCGTGCCCAAGGAGATCCAGGACAAGATGGCCGAGGCCGCCGCGCAGCGTTCGGCGCAGCAGACCGCCCAGAAGGGCAATGCGGGCCGCTCCCCGAACGGTTCGCCCAGTTCCGGCACGGCCGGGGAACCGCCCTCCCGGAGCTGACGGGGTCCTGTCGGGGGAGCGCCGGTTTCCGTAGGCTCGGGCCATGACTCAGAGCACGGACGACAGCGCCCCCCGGCCCCTGCCGGAGGACTGGCAGAAGGCCCTGGCAGTGGTGGCCCACCCCGACGACCTGGAGTTCGGCACCTCCTCCGCCCTGGCCCGGTGGACCCGGCAGGGCAAGGACGTCGTCGAACTCCTCGTGACCAAGGGCGAGGCCGGCATCGACACCCTCGCACCCCAGGAGTGCGCACCGGTGCGTATGGCCGAGCAGCGGGCCTCGGCGGCCGTGGTCGGCGCCTCGGCCGTGGAGTTCCTCGACTTCCCCGACGGCACCCTGGAGTACGGGTTGCCGCTGCGCCGCGCCCTGGCCGAGGCGATCAGGCGGCACCGCCCCGACGTGGTGGTCTCCATCAACTTCCGCGAACACTTCGCAGGCGCACCGTTCTTCAACCACGCCGACCACCGGGTCCTGGGCCCCGCACTGCTGGACGCGGTACGCGATGCGGCCAACCGGTGGGTCTTCCGGGACCAGCTCGCCGACGGTGCGCAACCGTGGCAAGGGGTCCGGTTCGCCGCCTTCGGCGCGGCGCCCGGACCCACCCACTACGTCGAACTGTCGGAGGAGGACCTGGCCGCCGGGGTGGCCTCCCTCGACTCCCACGAGGCCTACATGGCCGCCCTGGAAGGCTGGGACCACCGCTCGTTCCTGCCTGAGGCGGCCGCGGAGGCCGGACGCCTGGCCGGGGTTCCCCTGGCGACCGTCTTCGAGGTCTTCGACACCTGAACCGCCGGGGCGGGGAGCCCTCCGGTGCGCGTGCCGGTCCTCAGCGAGCCGGACCCGGGTCGACCGGATCGCTCACCCGCCCCAGGAACAGCAGCGCCCCGCGGCGGCGGAGCGCGAACACGAACGGGCGGTCGACGGTGAAGGCCACCGGAGGCGTCGGCACCATCCCCGACATCACCAGCATCGCTGCGGTCGCCGCGGCCCCTTCGGCGCCCTTCTCGTCCACACGCAACACCGACTGGTGCAGCATCGCGTCGACCTTGAGCGGGGCCTCGCTGATGCCGTCGAAGCGGGCCCGGTCCGAGACGGCCTCGTGCACGCCGAGCTCGGCCAGGGGCTCCAGGAGAGAGGTGTCGGTCTGCACCATGAACCGGGGCAGGGCCAGCTCCACCTGCTGTTGTGCGCGGCCCCCGTAGAGCGCTCCGAGGTCCGCGGCCCGTAGCGGGGGCGGGGTGGGGGACCGGTCGTCGGGCAGGAACAGGTCCAGGCTGAGCCCGTGTCCGCCCTCCAGGCTCACCATCGACCATCCGCGTGCTCGGGCGTGGGACAGGCGTTCGCTGCGGTGCATGGTCGCCACCTCCCGCCGTCCGCCGGGCGTGTGGAAGGGACGTTGCGTGGTGCGGTCCATCTCGAAGGGGGTGGTCCAGGCCATGGCCACCCACAACGCGTTGACCAGGAGGAAGCGCACATCGGCGTGGATCGTCCCCGGCGGCAGGAGTTCGTCGATCAGCCCATGGGTGAGCCGTGAGATCCGGGCGTTGATGCGGGTGCGTACCCCTTCGGCGTCCCCGGGGAAGTCGGCGGCCTCGACCTCCGCGGCGACCCGTTCGTGCACCAGGCCCCGGAAATCCGGGCGCAGCGGGAGGTCGGCGCGCGGGTAGAGGCCGTTGAGGGCGGACAGGTCCAGGCCCTCCTCGGGTGCGGCGGCCTCGTCCAGGGACTCCAGGTGTCCGCGCAGATCCTTCCCCACCAGGGACACCAGCTCTTCCCTGGTGCGCTCGCGGGCGCCCGAGGCCAACAGGGACAGGACCGTGGCCACGGAGTAGGGCGACCACACGTGTGAGCTCTCCGGCCGGGTGAGGGCCTGATCGAGGGCGGCGGCGAAGGCCAGGTGATCGGTCCGGGGTGCGGTGCTCAGCCTCATGCGGGCCTTCCTCGCGACGGCGGGTGCAGCTGCCAGCGTACGGAAGGCCCGGAGAAGCCGCACGCGACATCCGAGGACCAACACGGACGAACCCGCCCCGGGGTCCGTGACCGCCTGTCCCAACGGCCTGTGTAAAGGGTGACACGTGGCCTAGGCTGGTTCAGGATGGCGGGTGACTCCGCGTCGAAGACGTGTGAGACCGGAGACTACCGTCGAGGTCTTCCGTGAACCTGCGCCAGGAAGGAGAGGGCGTTCCTCCCCGCTCGAGGGCGGGGCCTGTGCGCCCAACACCCAGATGACCGAGCAGTATCGGGCCACCGAGGAGTCCGTCTTGTCGGAAGACCGGCACAGTACCGACGGCACACCCCGGGTCACCGAGGACACCGTCGAGGCCCTGGTCCGCTCCCAGCTGTCGAAGGCCCTGGGCGGCAAACGCGGCATGGTCGAGGCCGCCGTACCCACGCTGACCTTCACCATCGGCTACGTCGTGACCACCGAACTCGGCCGGTCGATCACCGCGGCCGTGGTCGTGGCTCTGCTCCTCGGCCTGATCCGCCTGGTGCAGCGTTCCTCGCCCCAGTACGTCATCACGAGCCTGTTCGGGATCGGGATCGCCGCGCTGTTCGCGATGCGCAGCGGTAACGCCGCCGACGCCTTCCTGCCCGGCATCATCTACAACGCCGTGTACGCGGTGGTGCTCACCGGCACGATCCTGATCCGCTGGCCCGCCATCGGACTGATGATCGGCCCCTTCATCGGGAACAAGGAGGACTTCACCTCCTGGCGCACGAATCCCGCCGTGGTCACGCTCGCCTCGCGTCTGACCTGGCTCCTGATCCTGCCGTGCGTGATCCGTGTGCTCGTCCAGTATCCGTTGTGGCTGGCCGAACACTACGAGTGGGCCGACACGTTCGCGTTGCTGGGCTTCTCCAAGGTCGCCATGGGCTGGCCCCTGCAGGTCGCCGCCTTCACGGGGATGGTGTGGGTCCTCGCCCGCGGCCGGACCCCCCTGGGACGTTCCTCCGAGGACGCCGACGGTCCCGGGGGCCAGGAGAACCCCCAGGAGAAGGGCGGACCCGAGGCACCCTGAACCGTGCGCCGGTGACAGGCGTCCCCGAAGCACGGAACCCCTACGGGCCGTGCTCGGGGCGGAACCTCAGGTCTCGTCCGCGGGGCCGAGCAGCTCCTCCAGGACGCTCAGGGCTTCCGGGGCGGCGAGGAACACGAGTGTGTTGCCCACGGCCAGCTCCCGGGACGGCTCGGGCGGGCGCACCCCGCCCGGGCCCAGCACCGCCACGAGCGCGGTGCCCTCGGGTAGCGCCGCGGTCAGTTCCGACTCGGCACGCCCCACGAAGGTGCTGTGCGCGGACAGGACCGTCTCTGCGATCTCGGCCCCCGGAAGGGGCGGGCGGGCACCCTCGTCCTCCGGGTCCTCCTCGGGCACACCCTCGACCAGGTCCGCGATCAACCGCGGGGGAGAGACCGCCAGGTCCACGCCCCAGGAGTCGTCGAAGAGCCATTCGTTCTCGGGCGCGTTGATCCGGGCGATCACCCGTTCCACCCCGAACTCGCTCTTGGCGAGCAGCGAGACCACGAGGTTGACCTTGTCGTCGCTGCTGGCGGCGACGACCACGTCGAAGTCGCCCAGACGGGCGTCCTCCAACGTGGCCAACTCGCACGCGTCGGCGAGCAGCCACTCCACCTGGGGTATGTCGTCGACCCCGATCCGCCGGGTGTCCCGGTCGATGAGCAGCACGTCGTGGCCGCTGCCGGCCAGCTCCGTGGCGATGGAGCGGCCCACGCTCCCCGCACCCGCGATGGCGATCCGCATCTCAACCACGCTCCGTATCGTCGGCCAACCGCTCGGGCAGACCCTCCAGGTCCTGGGAGTGGGCCACCACGTGCAGCACGTCGCCGGCCTCCAGCACCTGGTCCACCCCGGCCAGCAGGATCCGGCCGCTGCGTGTCAGGTACACCACACGCAGGCCCCGGCCCAGTTCCAGCTCGGTGACACTGCGGCCGGTCCACCCCTCGGGCAGGGGTACCTCCTGCATCGCCAAGGTCCCCGACGCGTCCTGCCACTCCGGCGCGGAGGCCAGCTGTTCGTCCCCGGGCATCATGCGCCGCAGGATCGCGTCGGCCGTCCACCCCACGGTGGCCACGGTGGGGATCCCCAGACGCTGGTAGACCGCCGCGCGCCGCGGGTCGTAGATCCGGGCGACCACGTTCTCGACCCCGAAGGTCTCACGTGCCACCCGGGCGGCGATGATGTTGGAGTTGTCACCGTTGCTGACCGCGACGAACGCCGAGGCCCGTTCGATCCCTGCGGTCTGCAACGCCTCACGGTCGTGCCCCACGCCGCGCACCGCGTGTTTGGCGACGTTCCCGCGCAGCCGCCGGAACGAGTCGGGGTCCTGGTCGATCACCGCGACCGTGTGCCCGAGGTCCACCAGCGTGTGCGCGAGAGTGGACCCCACTCGGCCGCACCCCATGATCACGATGTGCATCTGGTCCGCGCTTCCGTCGAGACAACCCTCACCGGGCACCGAACGATCCATGCCCTCGAGAACACAGCCTGGCACAGATCCCCGGGGTACGTGTGCCTGACCTCCTGTCAGGACGCGAGCGCGGCCGGAACGGGCCCGCAGGACAGTAGATTGGGAACGGTGGGTGGCTGTGCGTGCATGGTCACCGTGACGCGCCCCGACCATCGAAGGACACCGCCATGACCCGTGTGGGTACCGAGTTCGAGCTCACCGTCGACGACGTGGCCCACGGAGGGTGGTGCGTGGGGCGCCACGAGGACCAGGTCGTCTTCGTGCGCCACACCCTGCCCGGCGAACGTGTACGCGTGCGGGTGACCGAGGAGACCACCCGGTTCCTGCGCGGCGACGCCGTGGAGGTCCTCGAAGCCTCCCCCGACCGTGTCGAGGCCCCCTGCCCCTACGCCGGCCCCGGTAAGTGCGGCGGCTGCGACTGGCAGCACGCCTCGCTCCCGGCCCAGCGCCGCATCAAGGGCCAGGTGATCGGCGAGCAGCTGCGCCGTATCGCCGGTATCGAGCGCGAGGTCGAGGTCGAGGAGCTCCCCGGGACTCCTGACGGCCTCGGCTGGCGCACCCGTGTGCGGTTCACCGTGGACGAGGACGGCCACGCCGGACTGCGCCGCCACCGCTCCCACGAGGTCGAACCCGTCGACCGCTGTTTGATCGCCCACCCCGGCGTGACCGAGCTCGGTATCCCCGAGGTGCGGTGGAAGGGCATCCGCGACGTCGAGGGTGTGGCCTCCGCCGCCCGCGCCGACCGGGCCGTCGTCGTCAACCCCGTCGGCGCCAAACTCGGCACCCTGCCCGAGCTCAAGGCCTCCAGCGCGGTGCTGCGGCGGTTCAAGGGCGGCCGGATCCAGCAGGTACGCGGGCGCAAGGGTGTGCGCGAGAACGTCGACGAGCGTGAGTTCCGGGTCAGCGCCGGCGGGTTCTGGCAGGTGCACCCGGAGGCCGGCCGGGTCCTGACCCACGCGGTCATGGAGGCGCTGCGGCCCAAGGAGGGCGAGACCGCCCTCGACCTGTTCTGCGGGGCCGGCCTCTTCACCCGTTTCCTCGCCGAGGCGGTGGGGCCCGAGGGACGCGCGATGGGCGTGGAGAGCGGGGCCGATGCCGTGCGCGACGCCCGCTACAACCTGCGCGACCTGGAACAGGTGCGTATCGAACAGGGGGACGCCGCGGCGCAGATGCGCGAGTGGGCGGACGTGCGCGCCGACGTGGTGGCACTGGACCCGCCGCGTTCGGGGGCGGGCAAGGAGACGGTGAACCTGATCGCCGGCACACGCCCGCGTGCGGTCGCCTATGTCTCCTGCGACCCGGCCACGCTCGCCCGGGACCTCGCCGAGTTCGAGCGCCGCAAGTACCGGCTGACCGAGTTGCGCGCCTTCGATGCGTTCCCGATGACCCACCACGTGGAGTGCCTGGCGGTCCTGGAACCGGTCAAGCTCGCCCCGCGCCACCGCGAGCTGGACTGAGCCGCGGGGCCCGAGTCACGGCCGCTCCCGGAGAACGTGCAGGACCTCGGCCCCGTGCGGGGGAAGACACGAGGGGTCTTGGCCGGAAGGGTCCTCTCGTGCGGAGCCGGGGTCCCCGTCCGGTTCCGCGGGGTCCGCGTGCTGGGAGCCCCGAGCGGTGGGTTCCCGGGGGCCGGGGCCTGCCGTGGGTTCGGTGCAGAGGTCGATACCGAGGTGTGCGGCCACGTCCCGGGCGTGTTCCGGTTCCATGAGGGCGAGAAGCCTGACGAGGCGGGCACGGTCCTCCGGGAGCAGGGGGTCATCCGTCATGCACTGTGTGTACCCGTTCGGGGGCGGGGTGTCCCGGTCGTACGGCGGAACCGGATCCGGGGCCGCGAGGGTCGTCCCCGCGGTACCGGGGCGCCCTTTCCGGGCGGGGGGGGCGGTACACGCGGGGTGCCGGTGGCGCCGAGAGCCTCCGGAGGGGCTGAGCCTCCGCCGGACCGGAGGCCCCAGCAGCCCCGGCCCGCCCTGCACACCGGCGGAACCCCCGCCCGGCCCGTGTGCACGGCTGCGTGGGGCCTGCCCCCGGCCCGCGCGCTCAGGCGTTCCGGCGGCTCAGTCGTCGTCGGGGGCGGCGCTGCGGCGCTTGCGGCCCAGGTGGAGGGCGAGGCCGCCACCGGCGAGTGCGAGCGTTCCCACAGCGGCGAGACCGGCCACGGCCGCGCCGGTCACGGGCAGCCCCTGCCCGGAGTCACCGTGCTCGGTGCCGGCAGCGGCGTCCTCCTCCGCGGTCCGGTCCGAGTCGTCCCGGCCGGATTCTGCGGGTGCTTCCTCCGCGGGTGTTTCCTCGGTCGGCGTCTCCGTCCCGGGCGCGGCACCGGACCCGGGCTCGGGGGCGGTCCGCTCCTCCTCGGCGGTCTCCGGCAGGGGCTCGGAGCGCTCGTCGGTCCCGTCCGAGGCAGGGGCCTCCTCACCGTCGGTTCCGCTCTCCCCGTCGACGGTGTCCTCGGGGGTGCCGCACTCGACGGCGACCTCGCCCAGGGTCAGCTCGAACAGCTCTTCGCCGTCCTGGACGGCGGTCACGGTGGTGCCCGCGCTCCCGCTGCGCCCGCTCTCGCTGTCGGGCCGGTCCGTGGTCACGGTGATCTCTGCGGCCTTCCCGCCGGGGCCCTCGACGACCTCGGTGACCTCTGGTTCGTCCGCTGCGATCGGGGTGCCCATGACGGTCAGGACCTGCTCACTGAAGCCTTCGCCGCCCAGCGCATGGTCCCACGAGAGGTTTCCGTGGAAATCGCAGGCCACCGATGTGCGCAGCCCGTCCACGGAGACCAGGGGCCGTTCTTCCTCGCCGGGCAGGACCAGCTCCACGCCCGCGGCCGCCGTGTGTGCCTCGGCGTGCCCGGTCCCCTCGGCGCTGGTCCCGACCTCCGAACGCTGCGGACCGGCCACCTCCAGGTACGGGGTGATGCCGGTGGGGTCGGTGGCGAACTCCGCGGCGGCCCGGTCCTCGCCCAGTTCGGACTCGGCGTGCACGTGGCCCCAGAACCCTCGTAGGTCCTCCCCGGGGGCCTCGAGGCGCACCAGAGTGCTGTCCGCGCTCGCGGGGAAGTCCTCTCCGGCGTCGGCGGTGGCCGGGGCAGGAGCCAGGGCCACGGCGCTGCCGAGGAGGACGGCAGGCGCGGTGAGGAGCGCACGGGACACGGACAAGGACACCACCTCCGGAAGAGGGCTCCGCCCCGGATGGGGTCGGCCGAAAGCATCATATTTTCTTCCAATTAAAATATTTGCCAAATACAAGATGGTGTGTCGGGAATCATCCTGAATGGTTCCTGCGGCACGGGTCCGGGGCGCCGTTCCGCGTTCCGTCCCTGGTCAGTGCCTCCCCGCTCCGGTGGCCGCGGTTCCGGGCCGACCGGAGGCCGTGCCCGTGACGGTGTCGCGGATCCGTGCGGCGGTCGGCTGGCACCGGTGTCCGGCCGACGGCCTCGTCGTCGCTGCGCGAGGGGCCGCCGCGCAAGCGGTGTCCGGCAGGCCGGGGCCGTGCGCGGGGCCTGCCGGAGCTGGAGTGGTGCGACGAATTCGGCGCTGTGGCCGAGGTGGGTGAAAATGGGCCCATGCGCCTGAGGATCTTCCTCGAGCCCCAACAGGGGGCCACCTACGAGGACCAACTCGCCGTCGCCAGGGCCACTGAGGACCTCGGTTTCGACGGACTGTTCCGCTCCGACCACCTGCTGCACATGGGTGACCACGTGAGTGGTCTGCCCGGGCCCAGCGATGCCTGGATCACTCTGGCCGGCTTGGCCCGCGAGACCTCCAGGATCCGACTGGGCACGCTCATGACCGCGGCGACCTTCCGCTATCCCGGCCCGTTGGCCGTCTCCGTGGCCCAGGTCGACCGGATGAGCGGGGGCCGGGTCGAGTTCGGCTTCGGTGCGGGATGGTACGAGGACGAGCACGCCGCCTACGGGATCCCCTTCCCGAAGGCCGGCCGCGAGCGGTTCGACCGGTACGAGGAGCAGCTGGACATCATCACCGGCCTGTGGAGCACACCGGTGGGGGAGTCCTTCCGCTACGAGGGCAAGTACTACCGCCTCTCGGAGGGGCCGGCGTTGCCCAAGCCGCAACAGGGACCGCGCCCGCCGGTCATCATCGGCGGGACCGGCCCCAAGCGCACCCCGCGCCTGGCGGCCGTGTTCGCCGACGAGTACAACGTGCCCTTCTCCTCGCTGGAGGAGACCGCGGCCGCCTTCGGCCGTACACGCGACGCCGTGGCGGCTTCCTCCCGTACCGGGCCCATGACCTACTCGGCGGCGCAGGTGCTCTGCGTGGGCCGGGACGAGGCCGAGATCGCCCGGCGGGCCGAGCGCATCGGCCGCGAGCCCGCGGAACTGCGGGCCAACGGCCTGGCGGGCAGCCCGGACGAGCTGGTGGACAAGATCGGCCGGTTCGCCGAGGCGGGGGCCGAACGCCTCTATCTCCAGGTGCTGGACATGTCCGACCTGGACCACCTCGCGTTGGTGGCCGAGCAAGTGGCACCGCAGGTCGCGTGAGTCTTTCCGGGGGGCGGGTGTCCGCCCGTGGCGGGCACCCGATAACTTGATATCGAGATACAAGTCAGATAACTTGATGTCAAGATAAAAGCGGGGTTCCCCCGGCCCGCATCCGGCTCGGGCGTGTGAAGTTCACCGCTTGTCGACGTCCGGCCCCGCTTCATCGTGGACGCCCGCGATCCGTGGGCCGCCTGCCCTGTGGCGAGTGGTGTCGTTGCAGGTCAGGGCGGAACTGGTGGATGCTGGTGATGCGAGGGGCCCCGGGTTCGGAGGCCCCGGTCCCCGGCATCGGACAAGGGCGGCCTCAGTAGGTCCCGCGTCCGCCCCATGAGGCAGGATGCTGGGGACAAAGTGGCGAGATCAGGAGGCAGACACCGTGTCCACGAACAGCTTCGGCGCACGTGACACGTTGCGCGTTGGCGACGAGTCGTACGAGATCTTCCGGTTGGACGCCGTCGAGGGGTCCGACCGGCTTCCTTACAGCTTGAAGGTTCTGCTCGAGAACCTCCTCCGCAAGGAGGACGGGCAGAACGTCACCGCCGACCACATCCGTGCACTCGGCAACTGGGACCCGAACGCCCAGCCGAGCCAGGAGATCCAGTTCACCCCCTCGCGGGTGATCATGCAGGACTTCACCGGCGTTCCCTGTGTCGTCGACCTGGCGACCATGCGCGAGGCCGTGCGCGAGATGGGTGGCGACGCGGACAAGATCAACCCGCTCGCCCCCGCCGAGTTGGTCATCGACCACTCGGTCGTGGTCGACCTCTTCGGGAGCCCCGACGCCTTCGAGCGCAACGTCGAGATCGAGTACGAGCGCAACTACGAGCGCTACAAGTTCCTCCGGTGGGGCCAGACCGCTTTCGACGAGTTCAAGGTCGTTCCGCCCGGCACCGGCATCGTGCACCAGGCCAACATCGAGCACCTGGCGCGCGTGACCATGAGCCGCAACGGCCAGGCCTACCCCGACACCTGTGTGGGCACCGACTCCCACACCACGATGCAGAACGGCCTGGGCATCCTGGGCTGGGGCGTCGGCGGCATCGAGGCCGAGGCCGCCATGCTCGGCCAGCCGATCTCCATGCTCATCCCGCGCGTGGTCGGCTTCAAGCTCACCGGCCAGCTCCAGCCGGGCACCACCGCAACCGACCTGGTGCTCACCATCACCGAGAAGCTCCGTGAGCACGGCGTCGTCGGCAAGTTCGTCGAGTTCTACGGCGAGGGCGTCTCCTCCGTGCCGCTGGCCAACCGCGCCACCATCGGCAACATGAGCCCCGAGTTCGGCTCCACCGCTGCGATGTTCCCCGTCGACGAGGAGAGCATCCGGTACATGAAGCTGACCGGCCGCTCCGACGAGCACGTCCAGCTGGTCGAGTCCTACGCCAAGGCCAACGGTTTCTGGCACGACCCCTCGAAGGAGGCCGAGTACTCCGAGTACCTGGAGCTCGACCTGGCCGAGGTCGTGCCCTCCATCGCCGGCCCCAAGCGCCCGCAGGACCGCATCGCGCTCTCCGAGGCCAAGAGCGCCTGGCGCCACGACGTCCGCAACTACGTCGAGGACGAGATCGACGAGGCCAACGAGGAGACCTTCCCGGCCTCCGACGCTCCGGCCCAGCACGTGAACGGTGAGCGTCCGCACCGTCCGGTCGAGGTCACCATGGCCGACGGCACCGAGACCGCGATCGACCACGGCGCCGTCACCATCGCCGCGATCACCTCGTGCACCAACACCTCGAACCCCTCGGTCATGCTGGGAGCCGCCCTGCTGGCCAAGAAGGCGGTCGAGAAGGGCCTGTCCAGCAAGCCGTGGGTCAAGACCTCCATGGCCCCGGGCTCCAAGGTCGTCACCGACTACTACGAGCGCTCCGGCCTGACCCCGTACCTGGACAAGCTGGGCTTCAACCTGGTCGGCTACGGGTGCACCACCTGCATCGGCAACTCCGGTCCGCTGCCGACGGAGATCTCCAAGGCCGTGCAGGACAACGACCTGGCCGTCACCTCGGTGCTCTCCGGCAACCGCAACTTCGAGGGCCGGATCAACCCGGACGTCAAGATGAACTACCTGGCCTCGCCGCCGCTGGTGGTCGCCTACGCCCTGGCCGGGTCCATGGACGTGGACATCACCACCGAGCCGCTGGGCGTCGGCAAGGACGGCGAGAACGTCTACCTGGCCGACATCTGGCCGACCTCCGAGGAGATCCAGGAGGTCATGGACAACTCCATCGCCTCCGACATGTACGAGGCGGCCTACTCCGACGTGTTCGCCGGTGACGAGCGCTGGCACGAGCTGCCCACGCCGACCGGTAACACCTACGAGTGGGAGGCGGACTCCACCTACGTCCGCAAGCCCCCGTACTTCGAGGGCATGGGCCGGACCCCGGAGCCGGTCACCGACATCAACGGTGCCCGCGTACTGGCCAAGCTGGGCGACTCGGTCACCACCGACCACATCTCGCCCGCCGCGGCCATCAAGCCGGGGACCCCGGCGGCCGACTACCTCAAGGCCAACGGTGTCGAGCGCCGCGACTTCAACTCCTACGGTTCCCGTCGCGGCAACCACGAGGTGATGATCCGCGGTACGTTCGCCAACATCCGCCTGCGCAACCAGCTCGCGCCGGGGACCGAGGGCGGCTACACCCGCGACTTCTCCCAGCCCGGGGGGCCGGTGTCCTTCATCTACGACGCCGCGCAGAACTACGCCGAGCAGGGCACCCCGCTGGTGGTCCTGGGCGGTAAGGAGTACGGCTCCGGCTCCTCGCGCGACTGGGCGGCCAAGGGCACCAGCCTGCTGGGCGTGCGCGCGGTCATCACCCAGTCCTACGAGCGCATCCACCGCTCCAACCTGATCGGGATGGGTGTCCTGCCGCTGCAGTTCCCCGAAGGCGAGTCGGCGGACTCCCTGGGGCTGACCGGTGAGGAGACCTTCTCCATCACCGGTGTGACCGAGTTCAACGAGGGCCGTATCCCGAGCACGGTCAAGGTCACCACCGAGACGGGGGTCGAGTTCGACGCCGACGTGCGTATCGACACCCCGGGTGAGGCCGACTACTACCGCAACGGCGGCATCCTGCAGTTCGTCCTGCGCCAGCTGATCGCCAAGTAGCGGTTCGAGCTCCGCTCCGCACCCAACAGGTGCGCCGCGCGGTTCACGGGGGCCGCCACCGTCCGACCGACGGTGGCGGCCCCTTCGTTCTGCCGGGCACGCGCGGACCGCGCCCGGGCGCGGGGCTCACGGCGACGAACTCGCGGGGCGGGATCCTGCCTCGTGACCGGTCCGGAGGGGCCGGGAGCCGGTACTGGAGTACCCGGCACCCGCCTTCTGTGGCTAATCTGGGAGGGCCCCCAACCGGGGACGCCGTCCTCGCGCGCCCCGCGTCGGCTGCGCGGAGCGCCGGACGCGCCGTCCCGGACCGAAGACCCTGCTGTGTCGACCACGGTTCCAGGGCGCGGACCGGGCGACCGCACGCATGACGACCAAGGAACGGGACGGGCGTGGACGAACCCCTGGACCAGGACACCGGATCGATCCCGGAACACGGGCCCGAAGAACGTACTGTGGGCGGTTTCCGGATCCTGCGCCCGTTGGGGCGCGGCGGTTTCGGCGAGGTGTACCTGGGTGAGGACGAGGCGGGCCGGTTGGCGGCGGTGAAGGTGCTGCACGCGAGTTGGGCCGGTGACACCGAGATGCGGCGCCGGTTCGCCACGGAGGTGGACCAGGCCCGGCGGGTGAGCGGGTTCTGCATCGCCTCGATCCTGGACGCCGACCCCGACGCGGACGAGCCCTGGATCGCCACCGAGTACATCGACGGACCCACCCTCCAGGACTCCGTGACCAAGGAGGGCCCCCGCAGCGGCA
>NZ_ANAY01000004.1 GCF_000340965.1 Nocardiopsis kunsanensis DSM 44524 | reverse complement strand
GACGCCGACCCCGACGCGGACGAGCCCTGGATCGCCACCGAGTACATCGACGGACCCACGCTGCAGACCGCCGTGGACGTCGAGGGACCCAGGACCGAAGCCGACCTGCAGCGGTTGGCGGTGAGTACGGCCACGGCCCTGGCTGCCATCCACTCCGCCGGTGTGGTCCACCGTGACCTGAAGCCGGAGAACATCATGCTGGCGGCCGACGGGCCGCGGGTGATCGACTTCGGTATCGCGCGTGCGGTGGAGTCGACGTCGGTGACGGCCTCGGGTGTGATCGGCACGATCGGTTACATGGCGCCGGAGCAGCTGGAGGGTATGCGGCTGACCTCGGCGGTGGATCTGTTCTCCTGGGGTGCGGTGATGGTTTTCGCCGCGACGGGTCGTGAGGCTTTTCCCGGACCGACCCAGGCCGCCCGCATCGCCCGCGTGCTTTCCGGCCAGGCCGACACGGACGGGGTCCCCGAGAGCCTCGTCCCGGCAGTACGTGCCTGCTTGACCGGAGACCCCGAGTCCCGGCCGGACGCCCGGACCCTGCTCGACCACCTGGTCACCGGGACGGCTCTGTCCCCTCAGGAATCCGCAGGGGCCGTTCCGCAGTCCGGCCCGACCCTGGTCGAAGGCGTGGACGACGGCGCCACACGCCGACAGGACCCCGCACGACCGCACACACCGTACGCGGAGGCCGGGTCCGGGCCGATGCCGCACACATCCTCGGGCGCGCAGGCCCCGCCGGCCGCTCCCTCCGGGGAACAGGCCCCCGCCCCCTCCGGCAGCGGGGACCAGGCACCCCCCTACTACTTCGCGGGGCGGCGCCTGCGCACGGTGCAGGAACTCGCCCACGCCATGCAGGAGAACTGGACCGACGCGGTCCGGGTCATGTCCGACGCGCAGGAACGTGCCACCCTGGGCGCCTGGATCATCGACGACCTGAACGACACCCTGGTCGACCGGTCCCTGTTCCGCCGCCAGGTGAGCGACGCCAACGCGGCCGTGGCCACACTCATCGCCCAGGCGCGGCCCGACCTGCCGCCGGTCTTCCGCGGCCACGACTGCAGCATCGCCGGACTGAGCCGGCTCTTCGAGGACCCGCGTCCCCTGTTGTCCGGTGACCCGCGCAGCAACGAACTCGGCCTGCTGGCCAGACCCGAGGTTCTCCGCACCATGTCCCAGCACGGGGGCCCCGACGCAGGCGCCCTGCGCACCCTGGCCGACGACCTGGTCGAGGCCGAACGTGTCGGCGCGCGTTTCCACCAGCAGCTCGCGCAGGGGCTCTCCGGGTGGCGGGGCACCCAGAACCATGTCGACCCTGCGGTGATCCTGGTCTTCCTCCTGCACTCCGACCTCGTCCGCAAGCCCGACCCCGGCGCCCGGCCCGGCGTCGGAGAGTGGATCGAGATCCTGTGGGCACGGGTGGAACGTTCCGCGGGGGCCGCGCGCGCCGGACACGCCGCCGCGGTCTACGGGGCCCTGGAGACCGTGAGCGTCCTGGCCCATCAGCGTGAGCAATGGCTCTCCCAGCACCGGACGGTGGCCGAGCAGCAGCAGACCCTGGCGGTGCAGGGCGACTCCGACGAGGGCTTCCGCCGCGGCAAGGTCCTCCTCTACTGGTCGACCGGGATCTGCCTCTTCCTGACACTGGTGACCTCGGACGTGGCCAGTGTGATCTTCCTGAGCGCGGCCATCGCGAGCGGGATCGGCGCGGTCGTCGTGGCGAGCACCCACACACAGCGGTTCGGCTCCGCCCACGAACGCAAATGGCGTTCCCACCGCGCGGCCCAGCTGCCCCGGGTCAGGACCAGTCTGGACAGCGGGCTGCAGAACATCGAACGCGACCTGGCCGAGGCCCGGCGCATCTGCTCCACCGGCTGACCTCACGTGTTGTCGACCCGTACCCGGGCGTGCGCCTCCGGGCGGTACCGGTCCAGGTGGCGTGCCTCCTGAGTGGCCCAGGCAGCACGGTGAGGGGCGTACAGCTGAGCGTCCTCGCGCGCGTCCAGGCGCCGGCTGCGCTCGCCCTCGGGGGCGTGCACCCACACCAGCAGGTCCAGCAGGGCGGGAGAGACCCCGGAACCGGTGCCCTCCACGACGAGGACCCCGCCCCGGGCCACCGGCTCGGGAAGGCACGAGGGCTCGGCCGACCGGCGGCCGTGCTCCCAGTCCCAGCGGTGCCAGACCGGCTCCTCGCCGCGGGCCAGCGGGGCCAGCACGCGAGTGCGCAGGACCCGGGCGCCCTCGGCAAGACCCTCCCACCCGGCGTAGAGGTCCTCCATGGTCAGCACGTGCACGGCCTCGCCCCGTGCCGCCAGGGCCCCGCGCAGGTGGGCGGCGACGGTGCTCTTGCCCGCTCCGGACCGGCCCTCGACCGCCACGACCCGGACGCCTGTCCCGCCGGGCAGCTCCGCGACCACGCTCCCGGCCCACCCGGGCGCCCCGGTACCCGTCCGTACTCGACTCATACACCGAAGAGTAGGGCAGGGGCGCCTCCCACACCTCCCCGGATCTTCCGGGGGTCTCCCCGGACGGCTCCACAGGCGTTCGGGGATCCGTCCCCGCTGCGGCCGACGGAGCGCTCCCGGAGCAACCGGGGTAGCATTCTCGGGCGCAAGGCGTACAACACGGACGAGCGAGCGGACGAGGGGCTGCGTGGTGACCGAGGCCGACACGACCCCGGGTTCGCAGTCGGCGCTGCGTCAGGCCAACGAGCGCCGCGTCGTGGACACCCTGCGCAGCCGGGGAACCTGCACCCAGGCCGAACTCGCCCGGGCCACGGGCCTGTCCGCGGCCAGCGTGTCCAACATCGTGCGCGGTCTGCGTACTTCCGGCACGGTCGCGGTACGCGCCACCTCCTCCAACGGCCGCCGTGCCCGCGCCGTCACCCTGCTGCGTCCGCCCGGCACCGTCGTGGCGGTGGACTTCACCGCCGACCGTCTGCGGGTGGCCGTGGCCGACCACGAGGGCGCACTGCTCGAACGCGAGGCCATCGACTACGACGTGGCCGTGGACCCCGCACGCGCGGTGCGCCGGGCCGCCTGGCTCGTCGAGACGGTGCTCTTCCGCGGCCGTGTCGACCTGGCATCGGTCGCCTCGGTGGTGATCTCCGTGCCCGCGCCCCTCGACCCCGGGACCGGGACCGTCGGTGCGGTCTCGTGCATGCCGCGTTGGACAGGGACCCGGCCGGCCCAGGCCCTGCAGGAACGTCTGGGCAGGCCGGTGCACGCAGAGAACGACGCCAACCTGGCCGCCGTCGCCGAACACGGGCGCGGGGCCGCACGCGGGGCCGACACCGTCATGTACCTGCTCCTCGGCGAAGGTGTCGGCGCCGGACTCGTGCTGGGTGGCCGGCTGTTGCGCGGTGCCGACGGCACGGCCGGGGAGATCGGGCACGTCGGCCTGGACCCGCGCGGTCATGTCTGCAGGTGCGGCAACCGCGGCTGCCTGGAGACCTTCGTGGGCACCTCCTACCTGTTGGCGATGGTGCCCCACGGCAGTGATCTGGCCCGGGACGGACAGGTCGATCTACCGCGGCTGGTGGCGGCCGCGCACGAGGGCGATCCCTCCAGCCGCCGTATCGTCTCCGAGGCCGGGACCGCGCTGGGCCAGGGCACGGCCATCGTCGCGAACCTGTTCAACCCCGACCGGATCGTGGTCGGCGGTCCGCTGGCCGCCGCCGGGGACCTGCTCCTGGACCCCATGTCGAGGGAGATGGAGCTGGGCACCCTGGGCAGTGCCTTGGAGCGGTTGGACGTGGTGACCAGCGAACTGGGTGAGTTCGCAGCCCTGTACGGTGCGCTCCTCGTGGCTGCCGAGCTCCCTGTCTGAGACCCGGTGGAGCAGCACGGAGGGATCTGACGCGGTCTGACCTGCCCACCTCTTCATTCACAGGTTGAAGGCAAGATCTGTGATCCATCGGTTATGCGTTCAGGAGTTGACCTCAAGCCCGAGCCCCGGTTTGACTGCACAACACCGAATGCGGTGCCGCAGGTCACCCCCATCCCTCCGCACGAGAAGGGCCCGGCGTTGAACACACGACGCTCATCCCACCGACGCATGGCCGGCGGCGGTCTCGCCGCCGTGACAGCAGCCCTCACCCTGGTCGCCTCCACCGGATGCGACGCCATCACCTCCGGGGGAGGCGATGAGGACGGGCAGACCCACTCCGTGGAGGAGGGCTTCCACGTCGGTCTCCTCCTGCCCGACCTCTACACCGCCCGTTACGAGGCCTTCGACTACCCCTACTTCGAAGAAGCGCTCGAGGAACAGTGCCCGAACTGCGAGTTCTCCTACGCCAACGCCGACGGTGAGGTCGACGAACAGCAGACCCAGGCCCAGGCCATGCTCACCGACGGAGTCGACGTCCTGGTGCTGGACGCGGTCGACGCCGAGGCCGCGGCCGGCACCGTCAACGAGGCCTCCTCCCAGGGGGTGCCGGTAGTGGCCTACGACCGCCTCGCCGAGGGCGGCGTCGACGCCTACGTCTCCTTCGACAACCACCGCGTCGGCCAGGTCCAGGGCGAGTCCCTCCTGGCCGCCATGGAGGAGGAAGGCACCACCGGCGACGGCCAGATCGTCATGGTCAACGGTTCACCCACCGACCCCAACGCCGCTGAGTTCAAGGCAGGTGCCCACGAGGTCCTCGACGGCCAGATCGAGATCGGCCAGGAGTACGACACCCCCGACTGGTCCCCCGAGGAGGCCACCACCCAGATGGAGGGCGCCATCACTGCTCTGGGGTCCGACGAGATCATCGGGGTGCTGGCCGCCAACGACGGTATGGCCTCCGGCGCCATCGCCGCCCTCCAGAGCGCGGGCGTGGCCACCGAGGACCTGCCGCCCGTCACAGGGCAGGACGCCGAACTCGCCGGCATCCAGCGCATCGTCGCCGGTGAGCAGTACATGACCGTCTACAAGGAGATCCGCCCCCAGGCGGAGCTGGCCGCCCAGGTCACCGTGGACCTGGCCACCGGATCCGAGATCGAACCGGGAGAGCACACCCTCACCCAGCTCGAGGACGGTAGTGGCCAGGAGGTCGACTCGGTGCTGCTCGAACCGGTCGCTCTCACCCTCGACAACGTCGACGAGACCGTGGTCTCCGACGGCGTCTACACCGTCGAGGAGATCTGCGAGGGCGAGTACGCCGACACCGACTACTGCCAGGAAGCCCTCTGAGCCCGGCCCCGCCGGCACCCTCAGCCCGGACGGCCCCGCTCCAGCACCCCCGCGGCGGGCGTCCGGGCCGGTGTGAGGACAAGGAAGAGACCATCCCATGAGCACACCAGTCCTGGAACTGTCCGGGATCTCCAAGACCTTCGGGGCCGTGCGGGCCCTCGACGCGGTCGACCTCCACGTCCACCAGGGCGAGGTCGTCGCACTGCTCGGTGACAACGGAGCGGGCAAGTCCACCCTCGTCAAGGTCATCGCCGGCGCACACAGCGCCGACACCGGCGGCGCCGTTTCCTGGGACGGAAAACCCGTCGAGATCACCGGTCCCGCAGACGCTCAGCGTCTCGGTATCGCCACGATCTACCAGGACCTCGCCCTGTGCGACAACCTCGACATCGTGGCCAACCTCTTCCTCGGCAACGAACACCTGCATTTTCCCGGCACCCTCGACGAGGTCGAGATGGAACGCCGTGCCTGGGAACTGTTGCGCTCGCTGTCGGTGGAGATCCCCGACCTGCGGGTCCCCGTGGCTTCACTGTCCGGGGGCCAACGCCAGATCGTCGCCATCGCCCGCGCCCTGCTCGGGGAACCGCGCGTGGTCATGCTCGACGAACCCACGGCCGCGCTCGGTGTCGCCCAGACCGCACAGGTTCTCGACCTCATCGAGCAACTGCGCGACCAGGGCCTGGGCGTGATCCTCATCAGCCACAACATGGCCGATGTGCGGGCCGTGGCCGACCGGGCCGCCGTTCTGCGCCTGGGCCGCAACGCGGGCGACTTCCCCATCGCAGGAACCAGCTACGAGGAGATCGTCGCCGCCATCACCGGCGCGGCCGACAACCCCGTCACGCGCCGCGACGGCCGGCAGACCGCCGGGGCGGAGGAGAGCCGATGAGCCGAAACACCCCGGTCACCGACCCACCCGCCTCCTCGGAGGGGACCACAGCACGCCGCGACCCCCGCCTCCTGGAGACGGCCGCTTCTCCCGGCGGCTGGTGGAGGAGGGCCAAACGCAAGGTCCGCAACGGCGAACTGGGCGCCGTCCCCGTCGTCATCGGACTCCTGCTCATCGCGTTCGTCTTCCAGCTCCTCAACGACCGGTTCCTGTCCCCGCAGAACCTGTCCAACCTCACCGTGCAGATCGCCGCCATCGGCCTCATGACCACCGGCGTCATCATGGTGCTGTTGCTGGGCGAGATCGACCTGTCCATCGGCTCGGTCGCCGGACTCTCGGCCGCGGTGCTGGCCGTCACGGTCATGCGGCACGGGTGGCCCGAGTGGGCCGGTATCGCCGCTGCCCTGGGCACAGGCCTGCTGGTGGGGCTCTTCCACGGTTTCGTCTTCGCCAGGATCGGGGTCCCGGCCTTCGTGGTCACGCTGGCCGGACTCCTCGGCTGGCAAGGCCTTCACCTGTGGATCATGAGCCCCGACGGCACCATCAACACCCGCTCCGAAGGGCTCATCGCCGCCCTGACCCAGACCTACTTCGTGCCGTGGATCGGCTGGGCCCTGGTCCTGCTCGTCCTGGCCCTGCACCTGGCCACCACGCTGGCCGGCGAACACAAGCGCCATGCCGCGGGGCTGCCCCACCGGCCCCCGGCCGAGACCGTACTGCGTACCGCGCTGCTGGCACTGCCCCTGGCCGCCGGCGTGTGGATCCTCAACCAGTACAACGGCCTGCCCCTGGCCTTCCTCGTCTTCGTCGGCGCCGTCGTCACCCTCGACCTCGTCCTGCGCAAGACCCGGTACGGGCGGATGGTCTATGCGGTCGGCGGCAACGCCGAGGCCGCGCGCCGGGCCGGCATCAACACGGTCCTGGTCCGGATCTCGGTCTTCGGTATCGCCTCGACCCTGGCTGCTCTGGGCGGGATCATGCTCGTCTCACGCAACATCGCCGCCAGCACGACCACCGGGGGCGGTCAGGAGCTGATGATGGCGATCGCCGCAGCGGTGATCGGCGGCACCAGTCTCTTCGGTGGACGCGGCAACGCCTACTCGGCGCTCCTGGGCGGGCTGGTCCTGGGCGCGATCACCTCCGGACTGCTCCTGCTGCCCAACGTCGACACCTCGGTCCGCTTCATGATCACCGCCGCGGTCCTGCTCGTCGCGGTCATCATGGACGCCGCCTCGCGCCGGGGCCGCAAGACCCATGCCAGGGGAGGGGGCTGACCACTCCCACCCCCTCCCCACCGTCCCCGGCCGCGTTCTCCCGTGCGGCCGGGGTTTCTTGTGTCGAGGCGTGCGACGGAACGCCCGATCCCCCGGACTCGGTAATCACACACAGTAATCAAGTATGGGGGCTGAGGAGGATGTTCGACAGCGGTTCCGGAGGGGGAGGGGCGCCGGCCGCCCGAGCGGGCGGATGCGTCGTTGAGTCGTAGGGCCCGGGGTTCTGGGGTCGAAGGTCCCCTCTTCCCGAGGCGTGTCGGAACGTGCTTCGGGGCGCTGCTAGGTTCCCTTCCATGGCAACGGAACGTGTCCGGGTGCGCTGTGGTGCCCGTCCGTTCCGACCCACGAGATCGGACCACCTCGTACCCGTGATCCCGTTCAGGGGCGGGCCGCACCTGGAGACCCATGCGCAAGATCCTCGTCGTCGGAGCCGGGCAGTCCGGCCTCCAGCTCGCACTCGGCCTGGTGGCCGAGGACTACGACGTCACCATCGCCACACTCGCCGGCCCCGAAGAGGTCCTCGCCGGTGGCGTGAGGTCGACCCAGTGCCTCTTCGGCCCCGCCCTGCGCCGTGAACGCCGCCACGGCCTCGCCCTCTGGGACGGCCGGGCCACAGGCATCGAGGGTGTGGGCGTGCGTGTGGCCGACCCGGGAAGCACCGACCCCGACCTCTCCTGGCTCGGCCGCCTGGAGGAACCCGCCCAATCGGTCGATCAGCGTGTCAAGATGTCCGCCTGGATGCGCCTGTTCGACCGGAACGGCGGCACCCTGCTGCGCCGCCGCGTCACACCCGGGGAGTTGGCCGAGACCGCCCGGGACTACGATCTCGTGATCGTGGCCGCGGGCCGGGAGGCTCTGGCGGAGCTCTTCCCACGTGATGAGGGCCGTTCCGCCTTCCGCACACCGCAGCGCCGCATCACCCTCGCCTACGTCACCGGCGCCGAGGACGACCCCCGGGGCCCCGTCCTGGACCGGACCTCGATCATCGGGGCCGGCGAGGTCTTCACCCTTCCCACCCACTCCGTGGCCGGTCCCTGCCACGCCCTCATGGTCGAGGCCGTACCCGGAGGCCCCCTGGACCGCCCCTTGGGCCGGGAGGCCGACGGGCAGGAGGTCCTCTCCGCACTCCTGGACGTATTGCGCTGCCACGCCCCCTGGCACCACGAGCGTTTCACCGATGCCGTCCCCGCCGACCGCGGAGCGACCCTGCACGGCTCCCATACCCCCGTCGTACGCGAACCCGTCGCCCACCTGGCCGACGGCACCCCCGTCCTGGGCATGGCCGACACGGTGGTCAGCAACGACCCCGTCACCGCCCAGGGCGCCAACATGGCCTCGCTGGCCGCCGACGTCCACCGGCGCGCGATCGTGGACCACGGCGACCGGGCCTTCGACGAACGGTTCATGCGCGCCACCTTCGCCGAGTACTGGCGGTACGCGCGCCAGGTCACCGCTTGGAGCGAAGTGATGCTCACCGGCCCGCCGCACGTGTGGGACCTCTTCGGGCTGGCCGAACGCCACCAGGAGACCGCGGACCGGTTCGCCGATTCCTTCAGCGACCCCACCGGGCTCATCGACTGGTTCCTGCACCCCGAGCGCGCCTCGGCCTACATCGACGGGGTCCACCGCGCCGAGCCCCGGCTCCTCGGACACTTCGCGTTCTGAACGCCCCGCGGTGCCCCGGGGCCGGCCCTCACCGGCCCACCACCCTTCGTGCCCCGCCCGGACCCGGACGGCGGGCCGAGCGGGGACCGGGGTAGGTTGGGCGCCCTCATGCTCTCCGATCTCTTCAGACCCGAGCCCGGAAGCCTGCTCGTCTCGGTCGACCCGTGGGTCCTCCTGGCCGTCGCCGGGACCGCCGTCCTGGCCGGGGCGGTCGTGCAGAGCTCCGTCGGGGTCGGGCTCGGCCTCGTGGCCGCCCCGGTCATCTCCTTCCTGGACCCCTCGCTCATGCCGGGGGCGATGCTCATCACCGTGGTGCTCCTGCCGGCGCTCACCCTGATACAGGAGTGGCGGCACGTGGACTGGCGCGGGATCGCCTGGGGCGTGCCCGCCCGAGTCCCGGGAACCGTTCTGGGCGTGGCGGTCGTGGCCGTCCTGGAACCGCGCACCCTGGCCGCCGTGGTCGGGGTGATGGTCCTGGCCGCGGTGGTGCTCACCATGTGGTCCTTCCGCGTGCGCATCACCCCGGCCTCGATCGTGACCGCGGGAGCCCTCTCGGGGCTGTCCGGGACCGCCACCTCCATCGGCGGCCCGCCCATGGCGCTGCTCTACCAGTACGAGGACCCACCACGGGTGCGCGCGACCCTGGCCGCCTTCTTCCTCGCGGGCTCGACCTTCTCCCTGGGCGCTCTCACCATCGGTGGGCAGATAGAGACCCGGACCGTCGTGGCAGGGGTGGTGGCCGTTCCGCTGGTCGCGGTCGGCTTCGTGCTGGGCAACGTGCTGCGCGGCCGTGTGTCGCCCCGGGTGTTGCGCCTGGGCATGCTCGGTGTGGTGACTCTTTCGGCCGTGGGGCTGCTCGTCCGAGCCGTGCTCGGATAGCCTCGGCAAACGCGTTCCAGGGGACACAAGGCTCCCAGGAGCGAGTAATCTACGCGCAAACCCGGGAACGGGTTGCGGGTACACCCGTGGGGCCCACGCCCATAGGATCGGGTATGCATACCTGCCAGTAGCCAAGTGCGGGCCACCTCCCGGGCCCGATGGCAAAGGCAACGGACACGCTGGACGAGGGGACTGACGAGACAGTGGCACTGTTCGAGTCGATACACAATCCGGATGCGCTCAAGAGGCTGCCCGCCGACCAGCTGCCCGAACTGGCTCGGGGTATCCGTGACTTCCTCGTGGAATCCTGCTCCCGGACCGGAGGACATCTGGGTCCCAGCTTGGGTGTGGTCGAACTGACCGTCGCACTCCACCGGGTCTTCGACTCTCCCCAGGACCCCATCCTCTTCGACACGGGCCACCAGGCCTACGTGCACAAGATGCTCACCGGACGGCACGACTTCACCGCCCTGAAGGCCGAGGGCGGTCTGTCGGGCTACCCCTCCCGTGAGGAGTCCGAGCACGACTTCATCGAGAACTCCCACGCCTCCACCGTCCTGTCCTACGCGGACGGCATGGCCAAGGCCAACGAGGTCCGGGGCGAGCGCGAGCGCACCGTTGTGGCCGTCATCGGCGACGGTGCCCTGACCGGCGGTATGGCCTGGGAAGCCCTCAACAACATCGCCGAGCGCAAGGACCGCCGCCTGGTGATCGTGGTCAACGACAACGGCCGGTCCTACTCGCCCACCCGCGGCGGCCTCGCCGAGCACCTGTCCTCGCTGCGCATGGCCCCCGGTTACGAGCAGGCCCTGGGTCTGGCCAAGAGCACTCTCAACCGGACACCGGTGGTCGGCCAGCCCCTCTACGAGGCCCTGCACGGCCTCAAGAAGGGCGTCAAGGACGCCATCCAGCCGCAGATCATGTTCGAGGACCTGGGCCTGAAGTACCTGGGCCCCATCGACGGCCACGACGAGCCCTCCGTGGAGAAGGCGCTGCGCCAGGCCCGCGACTTCGGCGGGCCGGTGATCGTGCACTGCCTCACCCAGAAGGGCAAGGGGTACGCACCCGCCGAGAACCACGACGAGGACCAGTTCCACGCGCCCGGCCCCTTCGACGTCACCACCGGACAGGCCAAATCCGGTCCCAAGGTCGAGAAGTGGACCGGTGTCTTCGCCGAGACCATGGTCGAGCTCGGCCGTGAGCGCGAGGACATCGTCGGCATGACCGCGGCGATGCTCCACCCCACGGGCCTCAACAAGTTCGCCGAGGCTTACCCCGACCGCATCTTCGACGTGGGTATCGCCGAGCAGCACGCGGCCACCTCCGCCACCGGTATGGCCATGAGCGGTCTGCACCCGGTCGTGGCCGTCTACGCCACCTTCCTCAACCGCTGCTTCGACCAGGTGCTCATGGACGCCGCCCTGCACCGCCAGGGCGTGACCTTCTGCCTGGACCGGGCCGGCATCACCGGCACCGACGGCGCCAGCCACAACGGCATGTGGGACATGTCGATCCTCCAGGTCGTCCCGGGCCTGCGCATGGCCGCGCCACGTGACGCCGAACGTCTGCGTACGCAGCTGCGTGAGGCCGTGCAGGTCGACGACGCCCCCACCGTCGTGCGCTACCCCAAGGGCGCCGTCGCCGAGGAAGTGGACGCCGTGGGCAAGCTCGGTTCCATGGATCTGCTGCGCCGTGCCGAGGACTCCGGCCACGGCAAGGACCTGCTCATCGTCGGTGTGGGCACCATGTCCCAGGTCGCTGTCGAGGTCGCCGACCGGATGGCCGATCAGGGCATCGGTGTCACCGTGGTCGACCCCCTGTGGGTCAAACCCCTGGACGAGGCCCTGGTCGCCGGGGCCGCCGAGCACGGTCTCGTCGCGGTCGTGGAGGACAACGGCCGCACCGGTGCCGTCGGTGACGCCGTCTCCCGTCTGCTGCGCGACCACGAGGTGGACGTTCCGGTGCGCAGCTTCGGTATCGAGCAGGAGTTCCTCACCCATGCCAAGCGCGAGCGGATCCTGGAGCAGCAGGGGCTGACGCCGCAGGAGCTGTCCCGCAAGCTCACCGAGACGGTCTCCCGCCTGGTCGAGGACGAGCCGACCAACGAACCCGCCTGAGGAGCGGAACGGCACCCTCTCCGCGGCAGTACCGGGGGCCCGCCCCCCGGTACTGCCAGAATGAGGAAATGAGCTGTCTCGTACCCGAGTCCCAGAGCCCAGCATTCGCACCGTTGAAAGTGGCCGTGATCGGGGCGGGCCCGGCCGGCATCTACACCGCCGATGCCCTGACCCGCCAACAGCGTGTCCCTGTTGAGGTCGACGTCCTGGACCGTCTGCCCACCCCCTACGGGCTCGTCCGCTACGGGGTCGCCCCGGACCACACCAAGATCAAGGGTGTGGCACGTGCTCTGCGGGAAGTACTCGAACGCCCCGACGTGCGTTTCGTCGGCGGCGTGGAGTTCGGTCGCGACATCACCCGCCAGGACCTGGAACGCTCCTACCACGCCGTCGTCTACGCGACGGGCGCCGGCGTGGACCGCCGGATGCACGTACCTGGTGAGGGCCTGTCCGGCAGCCTCGCCGCCACCGACTTCGTCAACTGGTACTGCGGACACCCCGACAGTGAACTCGAGCGTTTCGTCCTGGACGCCGAGGAGGTCGCGATCGTGGGTGCGGGCAACGTGGCCCTGGACGTGGCCCGCATCCTCGCCAAGACCGCCGACGAACTGAGCCACACCGACATCCCCCAGCCCGTGCTGGAGGTGCTGGCCGCCAGCAGGGTGCGCACGGTGCACCTGCTGGCCCGCCGGGGCCCGCTGCAGGCCAAGTTCACCGCGCCGGAGCTGCGGGACCTGCTCGGACTGCCCGGCGCCGACGTCGTCGTCGAGCCCGCCCAGGTGGACATCGACCTCGCCGCGGTGGGCGGAGGAGAGGCCGAGACGGCGCAGGTCTCCCGCGCCGCACGCACCAATCTCAAACTCCTGCGCGAACACTCCGCCCGGCCCGTGGGGCAGGCCCCGCGGTCGGTCCGGCTGCACTTCTGGTCGCGCCCGGTGGAGGTGCTGGGACGGGACGGCCGTGTGCGCGCGCTCCGTGTCGAACACACCCGTCTGGACGGAGAGGGCCGTGTGCAAGGAACCGGGGAGAGCGCCGAACTGCCCGTCGGGATGGTTCTGCGTTCGGTCGGCTACGCCGGCTCGCCCCTGCCCCAGGTGCCCTTCGACGAGCAGGCCATGACCGTGCCGGAGGAGGCCGGGCGGGTGCTGGCCCCGGAGGGCGGACCCGTACTGGGCGCCTATGTCGCCGGGTGGCTCAAACGCGGGGCGACCGGGGTCATCGGCACCAACAAGTCCGACGCCGCCGCCACCGTGCGCACGCTGTTGGAGGACGCCGGGGCTCTCCGTGCGGCCGCGGGCGAACTCGTCCCGTTGGAGAAGGTCCTGGACGAGCGCGGCCTGTCCTACAGCGGCTACGAGGACTGGCTCCGCATCGACGAGGCCGAGGCCCGCCAGGGCGAGGAACTGGAGCGGGGCGAGCGCGTGAAGCTGCACGGCTGGGAGACCTACCGGCGGGTGCTCGGCGACCTCTGAGGGCCCGCGCGGGGCGGCCTGCTGTCCGGCGGGCACCGGGCCGCTCCGTCCAGCGGTGCGGCGGATCAGTTCACGCGGCGCTGTTCGGCGTCGTAGGTGTTGCAGCCGGCCACGGTCTCCTGGCCCCAGCCCTGTTCGAGCCAGAAGGCGCGGTTGGTGGCACGCCCGTGGGTCTCCAGGTCACCACCGCTGTTGAAGTGCTCGTTGACGGTCCGCAGGTCGGCGGCGCCGACCTCGGTGATGCCGCCCAGCGCCACCCCGGCCATGCATTCGGCCTGCAGTTCGGTGCGGCGCAGGGTGTCCAGCTCCTCGGCCTCGTCCTCGGCGTTGCGGCGCAGGTCGTGGCTGACGGGAAGGATCCCTGTCGCGTACTGCACGTGGTGGCCGTACTCGTGCCCCAGCAGGGCCAGCCACACCATCTCCTGGTCGGGGCCGGGGCCGGGGACGGTGCGGCCCAGCTCGCGCACGTTGGGCAGGACCACGGTGACGCGGGTGTGGTCGATCTCGTAGAAGGCCAGGGTGGAGCCTTCGTCGCTGTCGGCGTCGGGGGACTCCGTGGAGACCTCGAACTCCACGGCTTCGGGATGCAGCCCGAGTTCGTCCATGACCGGGGCCCAGACCGTGTCCAGGCACTCGCCGGCCTCCGTGGAGAACTTCAGCCACGAGGGGTCGGAGGAGGGGTCCAGGGAGGGCAGGTCGCAGTTCACGGCCGCGGGCATGGGCACGTCGTAGAGCGGGTGCTCGGCCGGGTCGACCTCCATGGGCGCGGGCCGGGCCAGGAGGCCGTCGTCGTAGTGGGCGGACAGATCGGTGCCGGGTGCGGGCGCGGGGTCCTCGTCCGGTTCGGTGAGGACCATGAGCACACTCGCGGCCAGGGCGGTCAGCGCGACGGCCCCGGCCGTGGAAGCGCCGACGAGTACACCGTGGGGCTTCTTCCCCGGAGGGTGCGGCGGGCCGTGGCCCGGAGGGGCCTGCGGGTGCTGTCCGGAGGAGAAGGAGGTGTCCGGCCCGGGGGACGGTCCGCTGCGGGGCTGCTGGTCCCAGCCCGGGACGGGAGGTGGGAACGCCGGCTGCTGGGGGGCGGGTCCCTGGGCTTCTCCCATCCGCGGGGGGAGGTAGGGGCCCTGAGCACCGGGGTCGGAGTAGGAGGCCGGGGGTACATGGAAGGGCGGATGCCGGTGGTCGGTTCCGGGTCGATTCTCCACGGTCCGTCCTCGCCGTCGTGCCAACGCGTTCCGGGGTCCGGGCCGTGAACGAAACCGGCAAGCGTTGCAGACCCCAATTATTCGCCCCAACCGGGCAACACGATGGTAGCGGATCGAGACCGTGCGATCCGCCGACGGGCATGTGCGGTGTCACTCCTCGGGCGGCCGGTACTCCACCCCGATCCGGGACAGCACGCTGCGCAGCTCCGACTCGAACAGCGGCTCCATGTTCGCCATGACGAAGTTCAGGTGTTGGAAGATCTCCATGCACACCACCCCGTACAGCCGCACCCAGCACGAGCTCAGCACCATCACCGCGCCCAGCGACATGTGCGGGGTGGACAGGCCCAAGGTGTCGGCGAAGGTGCGCAACTCGCGGGCCAGCTCCGCGGGGACCTCCTCGTCGGAGGGCACCTCGAAACGCCCCTCGGACAGCAGTCGGTCGAAGAGTGTGAAGAACGTGGCACCGAACCTGCGTCCGGCCTCCAGCGCCTCGCTGATGTCGGTGTCGGGCTCGGGCCGGGTGTGCGGACCGAACATGGTCGAGAACTCCGCACGGTGGTCCAGCGCCCAGCCGCGGAAGGCGCGCAACGATGCGAGGATTCGCTGATCGGTGTCGTGCTCGGGAACGCCGGAGTCGGCGGCGGCCACGGTGTCGGCCAGGTCGTCGTACATCTGTGCGGTGATGAGGATCAGCAGCGCGTCGATGCCCGAGACGTAGCGGTACAGCCCCGGCGCGGTCATGCCCATCTCGCGGGCGATCGCACGTAGCGAGACCCCTTGGGCCCCGTGCTCGACGAGGTGGCGCCGGGCGATCTCCTTGATCTCGGCGAGTGTGGCTTCACGCACACGTTCGCGTCGGCTCAGTCCGGCCCCGGGGCGCTCGATCTGCGGTTTTGTCATGCGTAGAGGTCCATCTCGTCTCGTGCGCCGGGGGTGGAGCGCTCTCGGTCGTCTTCGTCGACGTTGACATAGTAACGCCCAGACGCTTTAGTGAACACCGTTAGCAAACGCTGTTCACGGACATGACGACTGTTCGCTTAAGGGGCGACCCATGCCAGTACGAACCGGGCTGTTCGGACGCATCGGACACGGAGCGCACCGGGGCCGGTGGTGGGTCCTGGCGCTGACCGGACTGTTCACCGCCTTCTCCCTCGTGTGGGGGCTCGGGGTGTTCTCCGATGTCAGCGAGAGCGGTTTCGAGGACCCGGGGTCGGAATCCTCCGAGGCCATGGACGTCCTGCAGGACGAGCTGGGCCACGCCGACATCGACGTCATCGCGGTCTTCCGCAGCGCAGAGATGGAGGTCGACAACCCCAGCTTCGCGGCAGCCGTGCAGCGGGTGGCCGACGACCTGCCCGAGGACGTCGTCGCCGATCACGACATCTACCTCGACGAGGAACTGCCCGAACTCGAACGCGGCATGCTCGTGTCCGAGGACAGGCAGGCCACCTACATGCCCGTCACCCTCAGTGGTGAGACGCACCAGGAACGCCTGGACCAGTTCGACGATGCCGCGACCGCCCTGGAAGCGGGCCCGCTGGAGACCGAACTGGGCGGGCCCATCGCGGTCGAGCACGAACTCTCCACCACCGCGGAGAGCGACATCGTCCGGGCCGAGCTCATCACGCTCCCCCTGCTGCTCTTCCTCCTGGTCCTCATCTTCGGCGGTCTCGTCGCCGGCCTGGTCCCCCTGGCGGTCGGCGGCCTGGCGATCCTGGGTTCCCTGACCGTGCTGCGCGCCCTGACCTACGCCACCGAGGTGTCGGTCTTCGCGATCAACGTGGCCACCCTCCTGGGGCTGGGCCTGGCGATCGACTACGGCCTGTTCATGGTCAGCCGCTTCCGCGAGGAACTCGACAAGGGACGCACGGTGCCCGTCGCGATCCGCCGCACGGTCGACACCGCCGGGCGCACCGTTGCCTTCTCCGGCGTCACGGTCGGCATCGCCTTCGCGGGGCTGCTGTTCTTCCCCCAGCCGATCCTGCAGTCCATCGGGTGGGGCGGGATCGCCGTCGTCGTCTTCGACCTCGTCGCGGCACTGGTGTTCCTGCCCGCGCTCATGTCGGTGGTGGGCCATCGCATCGACCACCTCAAACTGCCCCTGCCCGGACGCACCGTCACCGGCAGGATCGACGAGAGCAAGGGTGCCTGGGCGCGGTTGGCACGAACCGTCATGCGCGGACCGGCCGTCTCCCTCGTCGCCGTGATCTGCGTGCTCATCACCTTCAGCTCCGGCCTGCTCTCGGCCGACCTGGGCACGACCGACCAGCGGTACCTGCCGACCGACGCCGAGTCACGGTCGGCCACCGAGGCCATGGGGGAGGAGTTCCCCGCCGGACAGGTCGGCCGTGTCCACGTGGCTGTGGTCGGTGACCCCTCCGAGGAAGCCGTCGAGGACTACACCGACCGGCTGGACGAGTTCCCCGCGGCCATGCGCACCACCGTGGCACGCACCGGCGAGGACATCACCCACATCGAGGTCGCCTACCAGGGACAGACCGATGACCCGGAGGTCGGCGGCCTGGTCGACGACGTACGCGCCGAACCCGGCCCCGAGGGAGCCGACGAGGTCCTGGTCGGCGGTGTGGCCGCCCAGCAGCTCGACAACCTCGACGCGATCATCGACAACGCCCCGGTCACCGTCGCCTTCATCATCGGCGCCACCCTGGTGCTGCTCTTCCTCGCCTTCGGCTCGGTCGTACTGCCGATCAAGGCGGTCCTGATGGGTGCCCTCTCGCTGGGAGCATCGCTGGGCGCGGTGATCTGGGGCTTCCAGGAGGGGCACTTCGCGGGCCTGCTCGGCTTCGACGCGGTGGGCACGATCGATCCGACCTATCTGGTCCTGATCATGATCGTCTCGTTCGGTCTGGCCATGGACTACGAGCTGTTCCTGCTCAGCAGGGTGCGCGAGGAGTACCTGCGCAGCGGCGACAACGCCCGCTCGGTCCAGCTGGGCCTGCAACGCACCGGCAAGATCATCACCAGCGCGGCGGTCCTGCTCGGAGTGGTGCTGTTGGCCATGGGCACCTCGAGCCTGCTCTTCCTCAAGATCATCGGTGTCGGCCTGGCCCTGGCCGTCCTGGTGGACGCCACCCTGGTGCGGGCGATCATGGTTCCGGCGACCATGCGCCTGCTCGGCAACCTCAACTGGTGGCTGCCCCGTCCTCTGCGGTGGCTGCACGACCGGATCGGGATCTCCGAGGGCGGCGATGAACAGGACGAGGACACCTCGGGCCCCGTGGACCGGGAGACGGGCCGGGAGAAGGCTCCCGCGAACGCCTGAGGTTCCTCTCACAGGCGCTGACGAGCCCCGGTGGGCATGCCCGCCGGGGCCCTCACGTGCCCTCGGGGAGTCAGTCCCCGAGGAGTTCCTCAGGGCTGTCGACGACCAACGCCGCGTCGAAGCAGGTGAGGAGCCGGTCGTGATCGCGGCAGGCGAGGATGTGCGCGCGCACTTCGCCGGGGACACCGATGCGGCGATGGTCCAAGACCTTGAGAACGGCTTCGGCCATCACTTTGGCCCTACCTCCGTCCCTGGCTCCAGCTGCCTTCGGCTCTGAGGCTTTCGGCCCAGGCACTGGTGTATTCGTAGGTGTCCGTCATCATCAGCGGAGTCTAGTGAGGAACCCCGGGCGTTCACGGAGGAATGGCTTCTCGAGGTCCGCGATGTAGTCCTCGACCACGGCGAGCGGCGCGTCCCCGCAGGAGGCCGCGAAGCAGGACGGAGAAGGAGTGCTCGTCCCACAGGTACGCGCGGATGCGGCTCGGGAACCCCTGGCCCGGCCTGCGGGCGCAGACACCCTTGGGGCTGCCGGTGAGCCGGAAGAGAGCGGCCCCGGGCAGGTCGTGCACGAGCACAGGGAGCGTGCCCGGCCCCGCCGTTGCACGCTCCGCGTCGGCGGGTGGGGTGTGAAGGCCAGGTGCGCATGCAGGGCGCAGACGAACGTGCGGGCCCTGCGGATCCCGGGATTGGCCCCCGAGGTGCCAGAGGGCGGCGCTGTGCTCACACGCGTGAAGATCACGGTGCAGGTCGAGCTCATCCCGGGCGCCGAGCAGGCGTCGGCGCTGTCGGCGACCCTGGGCGCGGTCAACGGGGCCGCCAACCGGGTCTCCCAGGTCGCGTTCGAGCGCGGTGTGCCGCGTGACACCGGGCGCGGCCTGGTCCTGGAAGGTCTCCAGGGCCTCCGCTCCCGGGTCCGTCCCGCCCGTCGCCCGCCACCACCCTCAAACGACGGCCTGCGGCCGGGGTCTCTTTCCGATGCCCCAGCGGGTCGCGCTCCGTTCCTGGGCCTTCGCCCAGCTCGTCGGCTTCCTCGTCTGCAAGGCCCGGCGGGCGGGTGTGCCCGTGGTTTTCGTTGATCCTGCTTACACGTCGCAGACGTGCGCCGCGTGCGACCACGTCGGCAAGCGCAACCGTGTGGGCCAGGGGCTTTTTGTCTGCCGGGGGTGCGGGGTCGTTGTCCACGCCGACCGGAACGCTTCCCGCAACCTCGCCGCCCGTGGCCAGAGCGTGTGGAACGCGGGGCGTGAGTCACGCGTCCCTGCCACCCCATAGGGGTGGCCGGATGGAAGGGCCCATCCGTCCAGCCAGTTGGGCGCCATCTCCGAGCCCGGCCCTTGAGGGCCGGGTCAAGTTGACTTCCTCCAGGGCCCGCTGGCCGGTACTGTCCGTGAGCAGGTTCAGGGCATATCCAATGTACTTCGTCGCCATTTCGGGGTCGATCGAATCCGGGCCGCTGTGCAGCGCCTTGATCACGTCCGGTTCGGCCGGGCCGTGGGCCGCCGCGGACAGCACACCCAGGGTCGGCTGCCGACCGACTTCCTCCGGGTCGGTGAGAACCGGGATGCGGTCCGGTCCCAACACGATGGGACGCAGCACGAACCCCGGGTGCCCGAGGGGGACCGGCTCGTCGTGCCAGTCGGCCACGTGCTGCCGTGGGCAGATGACCAGCAGGGTCACCGGGCACTCGTTCTTGGAACGCAGCGCCGAGACGTACTCGGGCCAGGTGAAGCGTTTGCGTTCCTTCTCGTCGCGTTGGGCCTCCACGACGACGCCCATCAGGCTGCCGAACGGGTCGTCGCCGACCTTGCCGCGCAGCATGATCGCCACGTCGGAACGGCGCTCGACCGGGTCGACGTGCCCGAGGTCGCAGGAGGTCAGTTCGCTGCGGTCGTACTTCGGTACCTCCACTCCGAGGTCTCGTAGGAATGCCACCGCCATGTCGGGGGCGTCGGAGAACAACCCCGCGTAGATCTGGTGTTCCGGTGTGATGGCCACGGCACGACCGTACGGAGCGTGTGCGATATTTTTCTGCGCGTCATCATGGCTGGGCCGGGCCGGTCAGTGTGTTCCGGTGAGGCGCACCGGTCACCGGGGTACCTCCCACCACATGAATACCTCTGTGACCAGCAAGGGAGTCGGTTTCCTCCCGGTTCCGGGCTTCGTCGTGGCGCTGGCCGCGGCCGTAGCGGTCTCCGGGTGCGCCGGCGGAGAGGGCTCCGAGGACGGGACCTACCCCGGCACCGAACCGAACGTCCCGCCCGAGGAGGAGTACGAGTCGGAGGAGATCGCGAACATCAGGGCCGAGCTCGGGCAGGAGCAGGAAGGCTCCGAGCTCTTCGACGAGAACGCCGTGGGCGAGGAACCCGTGGCCGAACTGCGGATCACGGACGAGGGCGCGGACGTGACCTCCTACCAACTGGAGGTCACCGGGTTCGCGGAGAACGAGTTCTACCTCGCCACCGTCCACGTCGAGGCGTGCGGCTCCGACCCGGAGGCGTCCGGGGAGCTGTACGAGGGCGACGAGGACACCGAAGAAGCGCCCGAGGGCGAGCTCGACAAGGGCTCCGTGATGATCCAGCTGGGGACCGACGCCGACGGGAGCGGGCGCGGGCAGATCCAGCTCGACGACGAGCCGGACGACGGCCTCGGCTCGCTCCTGATCTCCACGGACCCCACCGCGGGGGCGGAGGAACCCGCGCCGCAGGACGGTGACCCCGTTGCCTGCATGGACCTGGAGACCTGAACCCGGACGCCGAGGGGCAGTCACGCACAGGAACGGGCCCGGCCCCCCGAACGGGTTTCGAGGGGACCGGGCCCGTGGCGGTTCCGGTGGAGGCCGGAGCGGTTCCTAGAGCGCCTGCGGCGCGCCCTGGTGGAAGGGCTCGCCGTTGACGGCCTCGGACACGCCGACCTTGTCCAGGTACGGCGTGATCCCGCCGGTGTGGAAGGGCCAGCCGGCACCTGCGATCAGGCACAGGTCGATGTCGGCGGCCTCGGCGACCACACCCTCGTCGAGCATGATCCGGATCTCCCGGGCCATCGCACGCAGGGCGCGGTCCAGGATCTCCTTCTCCTCGGAGGGCTTGTCGCCGCCGCTGAGCAGCTCCTTGACCTCGGGGTCGATGCTCAGGTCAGAGGCGAAGATCTCGTTCTTGCCCGCCTCGACGATCTTGTCCAGCTCCGGGGAGACCGCGAAACGCTCGGGGAAGGCCGCGTTCAGCGTCTCGGAGACGTGCAGGGCGACCGCGGGACCCACGAGCTGCAGCAGCATCAGCGGGGACATCGGCAGACCCAGCGGGGCCACCGCACGGTCGGCCACCTCGGGCTCGGTGCCCTCGGAGACCGCACCCAGCACCTCGCCCATGAACAGCGTGAGCAGGCGGTTGACGACGAAGGCCGGGGCGTCCTTGCACAACACCGCGGTCTTCTTGAGTTTCTTGGCGGCGGTGAAGGCCGTCGCCAGGGCGGTGTCGTCGGTCTTCTCGCCGCGCACGATCTCCAGCAGCGGAAGGACCGCGACCGGGTTGAAGAAGTGGAAGCCCACGACACGCTCGGGGTGCTTCAGCTTCGAGGCCATCTCGGTGACCGACAGCGAGGAAGTGTTGGTCGCCAGGATCGCGTCGGACGAGACCACGGCCTCGACCTCGGAGAAGACCTTCTGCTTGATCTCCATCTTCTCGAAGACGGCCTCGATGACGAAGTCGGCGTCGGCGAAGGCGTCCTTGCTCAGCGAACCGGTGACCAGGGCCTTGAGGTGGTTGGCCTTGTCCTGGTTGATGCGGCCCTTGCCCAGCAGCTTGTCGACCTCGCCGTGGACGTAGGACACACCCTTGTCCAGGCTCTCCTGGTCCAGGTCGTTGAGCACGACCGGCACGTCCAGGCGGCGGGCGAACAGCAGCGCGAGCTGACCGGCCATCAGACCGGCACCGACCACACCGACCTTGGTGATCTTGCGGGCCAGCGACTTGTCGGGTGCCCCGGCCGGACGCTTGGCGCGCTTCTGCACCAGGTCGAAGGCGTACAGGCCCGCCTTGAGCTCCTCGCTCATGATGAGGTCGGCCAGGGCCTGGTCCTCGGCGGCGAAACCCTCGTCACGGCTGCGGTTCTTGGCCTCGGCCACCAGCTCGACCGCGCGGGCCGGGGCCGGTGCGGCGCCGTGGAGCTTGCCCTCGACGCTGAAACGGGCCATGTTGACCGCGTTGTCCCAGGCCTCGCCCTTGTCGACCTCGGGGCGCTCGACCGTGATCCGGCCCTGGACGACCTTGGCGGCCCAGCGCAGCGACTCCTCGACGAAGTCGGCGGGCTCGAAGATCTCGTCGGCGATGCCCAGCTCGTGGACCTTGGGGCCCTTGATGACCTTGTTCTGGGCGAGCGGGTTCTCGATGATCAGCTTGAGGGCCTTCTCGGCGCCGATCAGGTTGGGCAGCAGGTAGGTGCCGCCCCAGCCGGGAACCAGGCCCAGGAAGGCCTCGGGCAGGGACACGGCCGGCACACCGGAGGAGACGGTCCGGTAGGTGCAGTGCAGTGCCACCTCGAGACCGCCGCCCATGGCCGCGCCGTTGACCAGCGCGAACGTGGGAACGTCCAGTTCACCGAGCTTGCGGAAGACGTCGTGGCCCAGCTTGCCGATGGCCATGGCCTGCTCGTGCGTCTCGATCCTGGGTACACCGGTCAGGTCCGCGCCCACGGCGAAGATGAACGGCTTACCGGTGATCGCCACGGCGGAGATGTCGGTGCGGGCCTTGGCCGCTTCGATGGCTGCGTCGAGGCTGAGCAGACCGCCGGGGCCGAAGGTGTTCGGCTTGTTGTGGTCGTGCCCGTTGTCCAGGGTGATCAGGATGGCGGTGCCGGCGCCGTAGGGGAGCTGGATGTCACGGGAGTTCGCCTTGGTGACGACCTCGTCGCTGAAGAGCTCCTGTGCTTGCTCGATCGCGGTGCTCACTTGCCCCCCTCGTAGTTGGTGTTCTCCCACAGGACGGTCCCGCCCATGCCCATGCCGACGCACATCGTGGTCAGGCCGTAACGGACGTCGGGGCGCTGCTCGAACTGGCGCGCGAGCTGCATCATCAGACGCACACCGGAGGAGGCCAGCGGGTGGCCGAGGGCGATGGCGCCGCCCCAGGGGTTGACGCGTGCGTCGTCGTCGGCGATGCCGAAGTGCTCCAGGAAGGCCAGGACCTGGACGGCGAAGGCCTCGTTGATCTCGATGAGGCCGACGTCGTCGATGGAGATGCCCTGGCGGGCGAAGAGCTTCTCGGTGGCGGGGACGGGGCCCACACCCATGACCTCGGGCTCCACCCCGGCGAAGGAGAAGTCCACCAGGCGCATTCTGCCCTTCAGACCCATCTCCTCGGCGACGTCCTCGGCAGCCATGATGGCGCCGGTGGCACCGTCGTTGAGGCCTGCGGCGTTGCCGGGGGTCACGTTGCCGTGCGAACGGAAGGGCGTCTTGAGGCCGGCGAGGGACTCCATGGTGGTGCCCGGGCGGGGCGGCTCGTCCTCGGTGGCCAGGCCGTAGCCCTCCTCGATGGAGCGGACCAGCACCTCGACCAGGTCGGGCTGGAGGTTGCCGTCGGCGTAGGCCTTGGCGACCTTCTCCTGGCTGCGCACCGCGTAGGCGTCGGCGCGCTCCTTGGTGATGCTCGGGAACCGGTCGTGCAGGTTCTCGGCGGTGTTGCCCATGACCAGAGCGTCGGGGTCGACGAGCTTCTCCGAGAGGAAGCGCGGGTTCGGGTCGACCCCCTCGCCCATGGGGTGGCGGCCCATGTGCTCGACGCCGCCGGCGATCGCGACATCGTAGGCACCGAAGGAGATGCCCGCGCCGGAAGTGGTCACGGCGGTGAGTGCACCGGCGCACATACGGTCGATCGCGTAGCCGGGCACGCTGCGGGGCAGGCCGGCGAGGATCGCCGCGCTGCGCCCGATGGTCAGGCCCTGGTCGCCGATCTGGGTGGTGGCGGCGATGGCGACCTCGTCGACACGCTCGGGGGGCAGGCCCGGGTTACGGCGCATCAGTTCGCGAATGACGCGGACGATCAGGTCGTCGGCGCGCGTCTCTGCGTAGAGGCCCTTGCCGGACTTGCCGAACGGGGTGCGGACCCCGTCGACAAAAACGACATCGCGAGCAGTTCGCGGCACGGTGGCCCCTCCTTCTTCCAAGGGGTGGGTGGACTGTCGAAACCATGCTACTGGCCGGTAACAAAATGCGCGAGTACAGGTGTGTGCTCCCGCTCACACTACTGTCGTCGCTGGTACGTCCGCGCGCGGACACCCTTGTCCGGCCCGGGCCCCGGCCCGGAAACACAGAACGGGCACGCCCCGAGGGGACGTGCCCGTACGAACGCCGGGTGGGCCGGCCGCACGCTCACAGGAGCGCATCGGCCTCCCTGCGCCGCCCGGCGGCGCTGAAGGCCCCTGCGAGGTCGCGGCGCAGGCGCAGCATCAGCCGGCGTACCTCCGGGTCGCCCGAGGAGTTCACCGCGGCACGGTAGGCCTCGCTCAACGTCTCCACGGCATCGTTCGCACGCCCGGCCTGCGTGTAGCAGCGGCCGAGGCGGTGGTGCACGGTCAGGGTCTGCAGGTGGCCCTTGCCCAAACGGCGCCGCCGACCGGCCAGGACCATCCGCAGCTGCGTGATCGCCTCGTCGTAACGCCCCGACATGTTCAACGCCGCGCTCAGGCCCAACCGCAGTTCCTCGCGTGCGGCGGTGCCGGCCACGTCCTCCACCGCGCGCTCGTAGTGGGCCACGGCTGGGTCCAGGCGACCGCTGCGGCGGTAGCACACGGCCAGGCGCGTGCGGGCCTCCACGGTGTCCTCGTCGGCGGAACCGAACTGGGACTCGCGCTCGCGCAGGAGCATCTCCCAGTGCTCGGCCGCATCCGCCGGGCGGCCCGCGTCCTCCAGACCCCAGGCGAGGTTCTCCCGGATGATCTCGGTGCGGGGGTGCTCGTCACCGTAGACCGAGGACGCCTCGTCCAAGGCCAGCTCGAACTGCTGCACCGCGGCCTGGCGGCGCCCCATCTGCGCGTACTTGGTCGCCAAGTTGTTGCGCGCGGTGATGGTGTCGGGGTGCTCGGTCCCGTGCAGCTCCACGAGTGAACGCAGGGTCCGCTCCAGGGCGGACGCCCGCATCCCCGCCGTGGGCGCCGAGGGGCCCCGGCCCTCGGCGGCGTCCGGGGCCGGGGCGTCGGACCCGGACGCCCCGACGGGGGTCGGCACGGGCAGACCGCTGGGCTTCTCGGCCGCACGCTCCTCGCGAGAGGGCGTGGCGGTACGGGCCGGCTGCTTCTCCGCCTCAGCCGTCAGGCCGGTCACGCGCAGCAGGGCACGCCAGAACGACAAGCAGACTCACCACACTTCCCTCATAGCGACGAACGGCCCCGGGAGCCGTCATCGTCCATCCACCAATCCCGTCGTCCGGACCGAGCCGGCCCGAACTATGAGAGCACGTTTCTATAACTTAAACGGACACGGGGTTACGGACCAGACGCCAGAGGGCTTTTGAGGGTGGTGAGTTCGGTCACTTCTGGGTTGGCCGGGGCAGAACGGGGTAACGGTCAGCCTTTTCCGGCGTCCTCCAGCGCCGTCGCCAACGGTCCGGCGGTCAACCCGATCTGCCACTCGCGGGCCCCGCGCGAGCGCAGGAACGCCCCCACGGCCTCGGTTCCGGTCTCCTCCGGAGGGGCCCACGACAACCGGCGCACGGTGTCGGGCAGCAACAGGTTCTCCGCCGGCATCACGACGTCCTCCGCGATCTGCGCGACCGTGGCGCGGGCCGACTCCAGACGGCGCGCCGCCTCGGGGGAGCGGTCCGCCCAGCGGTTGACCGGGGGAGGCCCGTCACCCGGACCGTTGGGACGGGGCAGCTCGGACTGCTCCATACCGCGCACCCGGCTGACCGCCCGCATCCACGTCGGGACGTAACGCCGCGCGAGCTTGATACCGAACTGCCGGATCCTGGTCAGGTCGGCCGCGGTGCGCGGCATCGCCGAAGCCGCCTCCACGATCGCCGCGTCGGGCAGCACCCGTCCGGGGGAGACGTCGCGCTCCTGTGCGATCCGGTCCCGCTCGTACCAGAGTTCGCGCACCGTAGCCAGGGACCGTTGATTGCGTACCCGGTGGATACCCGAGGTCCGCCGCCACGGATCGCGGCGCGGTTCTTTGGGCGGGGCGTTCAGCACCGAGGCGAACTCCTCCAGGGCCCAGGAGAGCTTGCCGGACTCCGCCAGCTCCGCCTCCAACCGGTCGCGCAGATCCACGAGGATCTCCACGTCCAGCGCGGCATAACGCAGCCAGTCCTCGGGGAGCGGGCGCTGGGACCAGTCGACCGCGGAGTGCTCCTTGGCCAGCCGCACGTGCAGCAGCCGCTCCACCATCGAGCCCAGCCCCACCCGGTGGTAACCCAGGAGACGGCCGGCCAGCTCGGTGTCGAAGAGGCGCTCGGGGCACAGGTGCACCTCGGTCAGACAGGGAAGGTCCTGGTGCGCGGCGTGCAGCACCACCTCCGTTCCCTCGAGGGCGGAGCTGAGAGCGCTCAGGTCGGGACAGGCGATCGGGTCGATCAACACCGTCCCCGCCCCCTCGCGCCGCAGCTGGACCAGATAGGCGCGCTGTCCGTACCTGTAACCCGAGGCCCGCTCGGCGTCCACGGCCACGGGGCCGCTTCCCGAACCCAGCGCCGCGACCGCATCCGACAGCGCGTCGGGGTCGGCGGTGACCTCGGGCAGGCCCTCGCGTGGTTCCCGCAGGAGAGGCGCCCTCTCCTCGTCGTCGCTCTCCGGTTCGCGGGATTCTGTCTTGGGGTTCAACGCGTTCGCCACACCTCTACGGTATGTGCTGTGGCCACCGGACGCTGATGCCGGAGGCCCCCGTGGCCACAGCCTCAGGGCCGCGAACGCTGCCTGCTGATGTCCGCCACGTCCAGCGGGGGCAGGCCCGAGGCCGAGGCCAGCAACGCCAACCACGCGTTGACATGACCCGTCAGGTCCTCGGTCTCGGGGGTCCAGGAGGCACGCAACTCCACCTCGGTGGAGGCCCCCTCGTCGGCCTTGGTCCCGAACCCCTCGGTGGTGGCGCGGGTGACGGTGCCGCTCAGTGTGTGGTGAGTGGCGCCCTGGGCCTCCAAGGCGTCGGTCAACCAGCTCCACGCGACCGGCCCCAGCAGGGGATCGGTGGCGATCTCCGACTCCAGCTCGGAGTTGACCTGGCATACCACACGGAAGGGCCCGGGCCAGTCCCGGGTGTTCTCGGGGTCGTACAGGAGGACCAGTCTGCCCCAGGCGACCTCGTCACCCCGCACCTCCACCGCGGCCGAGGACGCGGCGGTGTGAGGAGCGAGCCGTTGCGGTGCGGGGATCTCCGCAACGGTGATCTCGGGGCGGGTGAGGAGGGGTTCGCGGAGGGCCTCGACCGCTCGCCGGAACGTCTCAGGCGCGTTCTCGGCGCTACCGACATCGGGCATTGTGGAAACGTCAGCCTTCGTCTTGTGGTGATCACGGATCAACGGATGTGCACTGGACGTGCCCAGTCTCGCCGCCGTCGGCACGGTGTTGGACACGGCTCCGACCGTGGCACGACTCACGGCCGCGGAAACGTAATCGGCCCGGCGTGTCGGTGTTTTGTGATGATCTCGGTACCGGGTCGCTGCCCGCGGTCCCACCGCTCCGGCGATCCGAGTGAGAACACCGCGGAGGGCATGGCACGATCAAAGGGTGACGCTCCAAGATTCTCCATTCCTTCGCGCTTGCCGGCGCCTGCCGGTGTCCCGTACACCGGTGTGGTTCATGCGCCAGGCCGGGCGCTCCCTGCCCGAGTACCGCCGTGTCCGCGCCGACGTCCCGATGCTGGAGGCGTGCGCACGGCCCGACATGATCACCGAGATCACGATGCAGCCGGTGCGCCGGTACGGGGTCGACGCCGCGATCTTCTTCAGCGACATCGTCGTGCCGCTCAAGGCCATCGGTATCGACCTCGACATCAAGCCCGGGGTCGGCCCCGTCGTCGCCGAACCGATCCGTGACGCCGACGGGATCAAGCGGCTGCGTGAGATCGAACCCGACGACATCCCCTTCATCCGGGAGGCCGTGGGGCAACTCACCGGTGAGCTCGGCAACACCCCGCTCATCGGGTTCGCCGGCGCACCCTTCACACTGGCCTCCTACCTCATCGAGGGCGGGCCGTCGAAGAACCACGAGCACACCAAGGCGCTCATGTACGGCGAACCTGAGCTCTGGGACGAGATCATGCGCCGCCTGGCGAGCATCACGGTCGGGTTCCTGCGGACCCAGATCGAGGCCGGAGCCAGCGCCGTGCAGCTCTTCGACTCCTGGGTCGGTGCGCTGAGCGCCGAGGACTACCGGGCCTCCGTAATGCCCTACTCCTCGTGGATCTTCAACCAGCTCAGCGAGTACGGGATCCCGCGTATCCACTTCGGTGTGGGCACCGGCGAGCTCCTGGGCATGCTCGGCGAGGCCGGCGCCGACGTCGTGGGCGCCGACTGGCGGGTCCCGGTGGACCAGGCCGCCGAGCGCCTCGGACCGGGCAAGGCCGTCCAGGGCAACCTGGACCCGGCCACCGTGTTCGCCCCCTGGGAGGTCGTGGCCGAGCGCACCCGCGACATCCTCGCGCGCGGCCGCTCCGCCGAGGGGCACATCTTCAACCTCGGCCACGGTGTGCTGCCCAACACCGACCCGGACCAGCTCCAGCGGCTGACGGAGTTCGTGCACGAGCAGTCCGCCACCTGAACGGACACCGAGAACGTCGGGGCACCGGGCCCGGTGCCCCGACGCTTCCCGGCAGGGCCTCAACGGGGGCCGCTGCCCTCGCCGTTCCCCTCGCCCGGCACCTCGGTCCCGTCATCGGCGGCGTCCGGGGCCGAGGCGCGCGTGTCCACGGACCGGCCCCGAAACGTCCCGCGGCGCTCGCGGCGCCGAGCCCGCCACCGCATCCACGGCCATGCGCCGACCGCGGCCACCACGAGCGCGAACGGTAGGAGCCAGCCCACGGCTGCCGCCACCGCACGGCCCACGGTCAGGAGGGACTCCCCGCCCGAACGCAGACTTTCCAGGAACCCGGGCAGCTCCTCGCGCTCGATGTCCTCCTCGGGTGCGTTGGGCGGCAGCAGGGTCAGCTCCACCGTCGAGTAGGCGGTGCTGTTCTCCAGGGACTCCAGCCGCGCCCGGAACGCCTCCAGGTCCTCCTGCCGGTCCTGGATCTGCGCCTCCACCTCCAGCATCTCCTCCACACTCTCGGCCTCGTCGAGGTATCCGCGCAGGGTCTCCAGGGAGCGCTCGGCCGACTCGGTGCGGCCCTCGACGTCGGCGATCTCCTCGGTGACGTCCTCCACCGACCGCTCCAGGCTGGAGCGGTCACCCATCTCGGTCAGCTCCGCCAGCGCCGCCTCGTACCCCTCACTGGGTATGCGCAGGGTCATCGACGCCCGCGCCACCCCGCCGGTGGGGGACTCGTGGGACTCGCGGGACACGTAACCCTCGGCCCCGGTGGTCAGCTCCTCGGCGCGCTCGCCCGCTTCCTCCAGGTCCTCCACCCGCAGTGTGAGCTCGGCGTGGTGCACCAGGTCGCGCTCCTGGACCTCGACGTCCCCGCCGACGGCCGAACTCTCCTCACCGCCGCCGGTGTCCCGGTCGGCCCCCTCCTGGCCGTCCCCGGCCTGTTCCGGTGCGGCCTCGCTTCCCACCGTGTCCTCGGTGCTCCCGCCGGACCGGTCGGACTGGGACGTTCCGCACGCCGTGAGTACCAGGGCCACCAGGAACGCCGCGAGCAGACTGCCGGGGGTGCGCAGAGATGCTGAATCCATGCCTTCTCGGACGGGCCCCCGTCTTCCTCTGTTCCGTGGATGTGGTAACGACCGCACAACGGAACGTGTGCTGTTGCATGTACCGACCGAGGGCCGTGCCCGGGTGGGCCCGGGTACCCTTCCCGGTACGCGCAGACCCCCGAGAATGGTGTGTGTACAGGGCTGCGTGTTGCCCCCCGCAAGGCAGCCGGACCGCTGTGACCCACGGCATCTGAGAAACTGGAGACATGGCTGAAGCACCGCACGTCGTCGTGGTCGGGGGAGGGGTCTCAGGACTCACGGCCGCGTACCGCCTCCGCGGCCACGGAGCCGCCGTCACCGTGATCGAGGCAGCGCAACGCGCCGGAGGGAAACTCCAGGCTTCTCCCGTGGCAGGGGCCCGCGTCGACGCCGGCGCCGAGGCCGTCCTCGCCCGCCGTCCCGAGGCCGTCGACCTGTTCGAGGAGCTCGGCCTGTGCGACCGTGTGGTCCACCCCGGACACGGGTCGGCCTCCCTCTACAGCAGGGGGCGCCGGCGGCCCCTGCCCAGGAAACAGCTCATGGGGGTACCGGGAGACCTGCGCGCCCTCGCCGCCAGCGGCGTGCTCTCCTGGGGCGGGGTCCTGCGTGCCGGGCTCGACCTGGTCCGTCCGAGCACCCCCGTGCACGGTGACGTGTCGGTGGCCGACCACATCGGCACCCGTATGGGGCACCAGGTCGTCGACCGCCTCGTCGAACCGCTCCTGGGCGGGGTCTACGCGGGCCGTGCCGACCGGCTCTCCCTGGAGTCCACGCTCCCGCAGATCGCTCCCATGGCCCGCACCGAACGCTCCCTGATGCTCGGTGTGCGGGACAGCCTCGCCGGGCGCGGCAAGGCCCCCACCAGTCCGGGACCGGTCTTCGCGTCCCTGCGCGGCGGGGTCGCCGGGCTCGTGGAGGAACTGGCCGAGCGACAGGGCGAGCGCCTGCGCACCGGTACCCGCGCCCGTTCCCTGGAACGCCGGCCCCGGGGCTGGCGCGTGCACCTGGACGGCGCCGACCCCTTGGACTGCGACGCCGTCCTGCTGGCCTGCCCTGCCCCCGAGGCTGCTCGGCTGCTGCAGGACCGGGTGCCCGAGGCCGCCTCCGACCTGGGCGGTGTCGACTACGCCTCCATGGCTCTGGTGACCTTCGCCCTGCCGGCCTCGGCCTTTCCCGGACCTCTCACCGGAACCGGGTTCCTGGTCCCCTCCGGCGAGGGCCTGACCATCAAGGCCGCCACCTTCTCCTCCAACAAGTGGCCCTGGCTCGCCGAGGAGGTCGCCGAGGCCAACCCCGGCGAGGACCTCGTGGTGCTGCGCTGCTCCATCGGACGTTTCGGGGAGCACGCCACCCTGGAACGTTCCGACGACGAACTCGCCGCCGCCGCGCTGGCCGACCTGGCCCGCGTGACCGGTGTGTCCGGGCCCCCGGCCCAGACCCGTGTCACCCGCTGGGAGAACGGACTGCCCCAGTACTCGGTCGGCCACGCCGACCGCATCGCCCGTGTCCGTCGAGCCGTGGGCCGCCACCCCGGCCTGGGCGTGTGCGGCGCCGCCTACGAAGGGGTGGGGGTGCCCGCCTGCATCGCCGATGCCGAGCGCGAGGCCCGCCGCCTCGCCGAGGACCTCACTGCCCTTCCGAACACCACCGACGCAACGAATCAGCAAGGAGTCAACCCGTGACGGGCCAGCAGAACGAAGCACTCGCCGACGACGGCACCGACCTCAACGCCCTCATCCGGTACACGATGTGGTCGGTCTTCAAGGTCGACCTGCCCGAGGGCACCGACCGCACCGCCGCCGCGAACGAGCTCCAGGCCTTCCTCGACAAGGCCGCCGAGAGCGGTGTGACCACCCGCGGCACCTACGACGTCCAGGGCCTGCGCGCCGACGCCGACCTCATGTTCTGGTGGATCGGGGACGACCCGCGCCAGGTCCAGGACACCTACACCGCTTTCCGCCGCACCGAGGTCGGGCGTGCCTCGACCCCGGTGTGGTCGGTGATGGGCCTGCACCGGCCCGCCGAGTTCAACCGCGGCCACGTGCCGGCCTTCATGTCCGGTGAGGAGCCCCGGGACACCATCTGCGTGTACCCGTTCGTGCGCTCCTACGAGTGGTACCTGCTGCCCGATGAGGAGCGCCGGGGCATGCTCGCCGAGCACGGCCGTATGGCCGTCGGCTACGCGGACGTGCGCGCCAACACCGTCTCCTCCTTCGGTCTCAACGACTACGAGTGGCTGCTGGCCTTCGAGGCCGACGACCTGTACCGCACCGTCGACCTCATGCGGCACCTGCGCGGTGCCAAGGCCCGCCTGCACACCCGTGAGGAGGTCCCCTTCTACACCGGTTTCCGCAAGCCGGTCACCGAGATCGTGGAGTCCCTGGCCTGACCCGGGCACGGGCGCCCCTACCGGCGCCGGGGCCGCATGCAGAGGAGCTCCCGCACGCGCGACGGCGTGCGGGAGCTCCTCTCGTGTTCGGCGGGTCAGCCGGCGTCGGTCCGCCGCACCGCAAGCACGTAGAAGGGGATGGTCACGATGAACAGCAGTACCAGGGCGCTCATGAGGTAGATGAGCACGTCGCCTGCGGGCACACCCAGGGCCCACGCCGCCAGCAGCGCCACGGCCGCACCGATGGTGCCCAGTACCGCGTAGATGCGTTTGCCCCGCGGTTTGGGGTACTCCATGCGGCTCACCATGAGCCAGGAGATCAGCAGTACCGCGGCCAGCCCCCCGTAGACCGGCGGGTCCAGGAGCACCACCGTCACGATCGCCATCGCACCGAAGGGCGAGGGCAGGCCGGTGAAGTAGTCCGTGCCCGGGGCCTGGCAGGAGAAGCGTGCCAGGCGCACGATCGCGGCGGCCAGGACCGCAGCGCCGACCAGGACCGGGAGCACGTTCATGCCGCCGGAGAGGGCACCCCAGGTGACCACGAAGAAGGCCGGGGCGAACCCGAAACTGATCACGTCGGCGAGGTTGTCCAGCTCCGCGCCCATGCCGCTGCCCCCGAAACGGCGGGCGATGCGGCCGTCGAGCACGTCCAGGGCGGAGGCGAAGAGCAGCAGCGCGCCGGCGGTGGCCACGGAGGTACGGGGCAGGGAGCCCTCGGCGCCGGCGGCCATGTGCCCGGCCTGGGCCATGGCCAGCGCCCACACGGCCAGGAACCCGCACAGGGCGTTACCGAGCGTGAGGTAGTCGGCCACACCCAGACGCAACCGAGGGGTGTCGTCGGTCTCGGAGGCGACGAGTGACTCGGCTTCGGGGGCCAGCGTGTGCTCAGGCGGCGTCAAGGCGTGTTTCTCCGGCCCGGACCTTCTGGCCGATCTCCACCGCCGGGGTGATACCGGACGGGAGGTAGATGTCGACCCGGGACCCGAACCGGATGAGGCCGATCCTCTCGCCTTTCTCGACCTTCTGCCCCGCAGCGAGATACGGGACGATACGCCGGACCATCGCGCCGGCGATTTGGACGACCGTGATCTCACCGATCTCGGTTTCGAGGGTCCAGATGACGCGTTCATTACGCTCGCTGTCCTTGTCGAATGCTGGACGGAAACCCCCGGGGCGGTGTTCGACACCGGTGATGACACCGGCCAGCGGTGCACGGTTGACGTGCACGTTGAGGGGGTTCATGAACACCGCGAGGCGGGTGCGGCCGTCGGGCTGGGGATCGATGCTCTGAACGACGCCGTCTGCCGATGACAGCATCCGTCCGGTGGCCGGTCCTCGTTCCGGGTCGCGGAAGAACCAGGTCATCCCGGCAGCCAGGGCGATGACGGGTGTGGCCGCCAGGGCCCGTACCCGGGAGCCGCGGGCTGCCAGCCCGGCCGCAGTGGCAGCTCCCAGGGCGGGCAGCAGCCAGGGGGCCGACCCCTGGGCCATGCCCAGGCGCGGTCGGGCCGGAGGCCGGTGGGCGGAGGCGGGGGCGGGGGCGGGGGCGGGGGCGGGAGAGTCGTCGGTCATCGAGCGCTTTCGTCGCGGGTGGGTCTGGTTGCCCGCACATCGGTTACCGCTGTGGGGACCGGCCCCGGGATCTGCCGGGGCCTCTGGTGCGCGGACAACCCGGGTGGTTCACCCATTCCGCGCTGCGCTCCTCGGCCCGGCGAAGGCCGGCCTCGGTGCACTGGGGGAGATTATCCCTGATCCCGGGGGTGCGGCCGGGCCCCGACAGGCTCGGGGACCGGTTCGCGAGCCCGCACACGTGCGGGCAGGACCGGGATCAGGGGGTAAGACTACTGTCTCGGCTCCAGGGACAGAGCGACCGAGTTGATGCAGTACCGGGCGTCGGTGGGCGTGGCGTACCCCTCGCCGTAGAAGACGTGGCCCAGATGGGAGTCACAGGTGGCGCACCGGACCTCGGTGCGGACCATACCCATGGAACGGTCCCCGTGCAGGACGACCGCTTCGCTCTCGGCCGGGTCGAAGAAGCTGGGCCACCCGCAATGGGAGTCGAACTTCTGGTCCGAACGGAACAGCTCGGTGCCGCAGCCCCGGCAGTGGTAGACGCCCTCGCTCTTGGTGTCGACGTAGGCCCCGCTCCAGGGGCGCTCGGTCGCCGACCTGCGCAGGACCTCGAACTCCTCCGGGGCGAGGCGCTCCCGCCACTCCTCGTCGGTCCTGGGAAGCCGTGGTCCCCCGTTGCCGTCGGCCGGGGTCCGATCCGCTGAGTCAGCCATGGACACGACGCTACCCGGAAACGTGTGCGAATGCTGCCACGACTTCCGACGGCGCAAATCGGGCCCAAGTGCCACAGAGGAAGATAAATCGGTCTTAGATGCTACATAAGCCTAACTTCACCCTTGACCACGTTCAGTCCCCAAAGCGGCGGGTAGGTGCAGGGCAGAGGTCAGTGTTCAGCGGATCACTGAGGCAGGTGGCATGGCCGCAACAGTTCAACGACCACTAGGAGTGACAAAACAGCCGCTGCGCGTAGGCCGGATCCGATACGGACTGTGGTTGCTCGAAGAAGCCACCACGGGCGCGCGCACCCGGGCCCGTGCCGTCGCCGACGGCACGGCCACCGCGGGACGGGAACTGCGCTGGGCGGCAGAACTCAGTGCCAGGACCACGACCGCCCGAATCGACCACGTACGCCCCGAACCCCTCGGCGACCGCCGACTCCTCGGGCTGATGACGGTCATCGCCGTCGCGGCCCTGGTCGTCGCGCTCGTCCTGGGCATCGGGGTGGCCGGGTGGTTGATGACCGCGGAGAACAGCATGGTCTTCGCGGCGGTCGGATCCCTGGCTGTCGGGTTCGCAGTCCTGTCGATGGCGTATCTGGTGTTCGCCTCCAGAAGGAGACGGCACCCGTAATCCCGGCAGGAACGGACCGTGAGGACGGCGCCCGGGGACCGACAGCACTCTTCGGTGCACTCGGTCCCCGGGCGCCGTCGTCCTGCGTGCCGGGCCGAGGACAGCCGGTGCCGGGGCCCGGCCGCCCTCGGCCCGGCCGTTCAGGCCTCGAAGTCGTACTGGAGGACGTAGGCAGAACCGTCCATCGTGATCTGGTTGAACTCCACCGGGCGGTTGCCGGCGGCCAACGCCGTGCGCGCCACCTCCAGTACCGGGGTCCCCGCCGCCAGGTGCAGTTCCCGGAGCTCCTCCGGGGCGGGCATCCGTACCCGGATCTCCTCGGTGAAGTGCACCGGCGCCAGCCCCAGCTCCGACAGACGTGCATAGACCCCTCCCGGGCCGCTGTCGTGCGAGCGGATGCTCCTCGCCGCGGGGTGGTCGGCGTGCTCGGCCATCAAGGACAGGGAGAAGAAGGACACCGCCGTCTGCACCGGGCGGTCCTCCACGAGGTACCTCCGGGAGCGCCGCAGGACACCCGCTCCCTCCTCCAGGCCCAGCACACGCGCCACGTGCTCCCTGGCTGCGGTCTCCTCCACCCGCAGGCCGTCGACCCGGTAGGCCCGGTCGGCGCCGTCGGTCTGCCAGATCGCCCGTCCGTTGCCCCACAGCTCCTTCGACAGGCGCCGGGCCCCGTGTCTTCGTACGGGACGGAACAGGCGTACGTAGATACCCGACCCGCGGACGGCCACGGCCAGGCCCTCGTTGGTCAGGACGGAGAGCGCTTGGCGGGCCGTGGCCCTGGCGACACCGTGCCTCTCCATGATCGTGTTCTCCCCGGGGAGACGGTCGCCGTCGGCGTACTGCCCGGAGCGGATCAGGGCGCGCATCTCCTCGGCTATCTCACGGTAGACCGGAGGGGACCCGTTTTCGGACGTCGGCACTACGTTCATCCTCTCGGCCGGGGGGCCAAGCCGATAAGCCCCGTCAACACTGATGTGTGCAGTCGCGGTGTTGTCCATCAAGGCACACATCGGGTATGTCCGGTTGCGGGGACGTTCATGCGTCGTTGTGGGGTGGCCGAAACCGACCGGTTACAGGGATCCCGCCCCCGCCCCGTCAATCCCGCAGGTAACGAGCGAAGAGGTTGCCGTCGGACTCCAGCAGACGTGCCAGGCGCACAGGGGTGCTCCGGGGCGAGCCGTGCTCGGGCGCCCCCGGAGTCCCGGGGCCGCCGGCCACGACGCGGGGCGGACCCGACCCGAGGAGGAACGGGCTCGTGGTCAGGCACAGCTCGTCCAACAGGCCGGCCGCCACGAATTCCGCCAGCAGATGCGGACCCCCCTCGGTCAGCACCCGGTACAGCCCCCGTTCGGCCAACGCCTCGATCACGTGCACCGGTGTCACCGAGGCGCCCTCGACCACCACCACATCGGCGTGCTCGGCCGCCCGAGCGCGGCGGTCGGCCGGGGCCCGGTCCGTGGTCAGCACCAGTGTGCGCGCGTCCTCGGGCGCCTCCGTCAACAGAGCCTCGGGCACGTCCAACGACCTCGAGACCACCGCCACCCGCGGACTCGCCGGACGGCCCGACCGCAGATGCTCCCAGGCCGGGCGCGGCCGCACCGGACCGTAGTTCTCCACCCGGGCGGTGTGCGCACCCACCACCACGACGTCGCACAGTCCCCGCAGGATGCCCAGGAGGCGCCGGTCGGCCGGACCGGACAGGTCCCGGCTGCTGCCGGTGGTACCCACCGCTCCGCCGTCGGCGCTGGCGACCATGTTCGCCCGCACCCAGGGCCGGTCCAGGCCGGCCGGGTACGCGTAGGCCTCCTCCGGGACCACCCCGGACGCCCCGGGATCGGGCAGGAGTTCACGGAAGCTGATCGCTGAGGGCGCCGCCGCGCCGGTGCTGTTCGCCATGGTCACCAAGGTTAGGGCCCCGGGCCGGTACGGCGGGGAGGGGGCGGTTCCCCGCCCCGCCGCGCTGTGGGGTCAGCCACCGCGGTGCGAGACCCGCCGCAGCAGCACCAGGGCCCGGTCGATGACCCGCACGGGGCCCGACGCCGGCACGTGGGGGCGTCCCGCCACGTCCGGCTCGGCTGTGTCCAGCACCGTCTCCCACGCGTCGCCGTACTCGGTGCCCGGCAGCGTGAAGTCGACCGCTTCCGCCCCACTGTTGAACAGCATGAGGAACGAGTGGCCCCGGATACGCCGTCCGCGCCGGTCCGGCTCGGAGATCGCATCACCGTTGAGGAAGGCCCCCAGGGCGTGGCCGGCGTGCTCCCAGTCCCCGCCCGTCATCGGTTTGCCGTCCGGGCGCAGCCAGGCGATGTCGGGCAGCCCGTCCTCCCCGGTGGCGGCTCCCTCCACCGGGCCGCCCCGGAAGAACCGGCGGCGGCGGAAGACCGGGTGCTCGTGCCGCAACCGGGAGAGCTCACGTACGTATCCCAGCAGGTCGTCGCCGGCCCCGTCACCGTCCGGGCCGAGGTCCGACCAGTCCACCCACGCGATCTCGTTGTCCTGGCAGTAGGCGTTGTTGTTACCGCCCTGGGTGCGGCCGATCTCGTCGCCGTGCGAGAGCATCACCACGCCCTGGGACAGGAAGAGCGTGGTCAGGTGGTTGCGGACCTGGCGCCGGCGCAGAGCCAGCACCGCCGGGTCGCGGGTGGGCCCCTCCACCCCGTGGTTCCAGGAACGGTTGTCGTCGGTCCCGTCCCGGTTCTCCTCCCCGTTGGCCTCGTTGTGCTTGTGGTTGTAGGAGACCAGGTCGGCCAGCGTGAACCCGTCGTGGCACGTGATGAAGTTGATCGATGCCATCGGGCGGCGGCCGTCGTCCTGGTACAGGTCGCTGGAGCCCGCCAGGCGCGAGGCCAGCTCGCCCACGACCGCGTGCCCCCGCCAGTAGTCGCGCACCGTGTCCCGGTACTTGCCGTTCCACTCGGTCCACAGCGGGGGGAAGTTGCCGACCTGGTACCCGCCCGGTCCCACGTCCCACGGTTCGGCGATGAGTTTGACCTGGGAGATGACCGGGTCCTGCTGGACGATGTCGAAGAACGTGCTCAACCGGTCCACGTCGTGGAACTCCCGGGCCAGCGCCGAGGCCAGGTCGAAACGGAACCCGTCCACGTGCATCTCCAGCACCCAGTAACGCAAGGAGTCCATGATGAGTTGCAACGAGTGCGGGTGGCGCACGTTCAGGCTGTTCCCGCAGCCCGTGTAGTCCAGGTAGTAGCGCTGGTCCTCGTCCGCGACCCGGTAGTAGCTCAGGTTGTCGATACCCCGCAGTGACAGGGTCGGTCCCATGTGGTCGCCCTCGGCGGTGTGGTTGTAGACCACGTCCAGGAGCACTTCGATGCCGGCCTCGTGCAGTGACCGCACCATCGCCTTGAACTCCTGGACCTGCTGGCCGTGTGAACCCAGCGCCGCGTAACCGCTGTGCGGAGCCAGGAAGGACAGTGTGTTGTAACCCCAGTAATTGGTCAGGCCGCGCGCCACCATGGCGTGCTCGGGGACGAAATGGTGCACCGGCATCAGTTCCACCGCGGTGACCCCCAAGGACGTGAGGTAATCGATCACCGCCGGGTGGGCCAGTCCCGAATACGTGCCCCGCTGGTGTTCGGGAACGCTCGGATGTTGCATCGTCAGACCGCGCAGGTGCGTCTCGTAGATCACCGTCTGGTGGTACGGGGTGCGCGGCCGGGACTCGTTGCCCCAGTCGAAGAACGGGCTGACCACCACGCACTTGGGCACGTACTGGGCGCTGTCGGCGGTGTTCTTGCGGTCGGGATCGGAGAAATGGTAACTGAAAAGCGATTCGTGCCAGGCCAGATTGCCGTTCAGTGCCTTCGCGTAAGGGTCGGTCAACAGTTTGTTCGGGTTGCAGCGCAGGCCGTGCTCGGGCGCGTAGGGGCCGTGCACCCTGTACCCGTACAGTTGCCCCGGTCCGATCCCTGGCAGATACCCGTGCCAGACAAAACCGTCGTACTCGGTCAGTGGGACACGGGTCTCGCGCCCCGCGTCGTCGAACAGGCACAGATCCACCCGTTCGGCGGCCTCGGAGAAGAGCGAGAAATTGGTGCCGGTACCGTCGTAGGTCGCACCCAGCGGATAGGAGTTGCCGGGCCAGACTTCCACCATAGGCGTCGTCAGTCTCTTGAGTCTCGGAGCCCTCTCGGGCATGGGCAAGTGGACGACTGGTTCCTTCCGCTGCCTAAGCCGAAGTATGCCGACCTGGCGCGATGATCATTTTTGGGTCGTCCCGCAGCGGAAAATTCGGTACCGATTGTCGGTATAAAGAACTGCCAGAGGGGTGTTGGCTCACAAGAGAAAGAAAACGGGGCATCGGTGACAAAAAGGCCGGGCCCCGGTCCCGAAACGGTCCCGGCGGCCCGGACCGCAATCAACCTCCCGGCCCCGGCGTCAACGGCTCGGCCGGGCCCGGTCCAGGATCAGCTCCGTGTCGACCTCCCGCGGCAGGGTGCCGAACACCCGGCCCGAGCCCCCGCCCAGACGCGAGACCGTGAAGGCCTCCGCCACCGGCGTCGGCGCATACCGCAGCAGCACCGACGACTGCAGCGTCACCGCCATCAGCTCCACGACCGACCGCGCCCGGTACTCGATCTCGTCCAGATCGCCCAGGCTCTTCTCCAACTGCCCGACCGCCGCGTCGTAGTGCTCGTCCACCCCCCGGGCAGCGGCCAGCTCGCCCATGAACGCCTCCACCGCCTCCGGGCTGCGCCCCATGGCCCGCAACACGTCCAGAGCGGCCACGTTGCCCGAACCCTCCCAGATGGAGTTGAGCGGCGAGTCCCGGAACAGCCGCGGCATCCCCGACTCCTCCACGTACCCGTTGCCGCCCAGGCACTCCAGAGCCTCGGCCGCGTGCGCCGGCTGGCGCTTGGTCACCCAGAACTTGCCCACGGCCACACCCAGGCGCCGGAAGGCCGTCTCCGCCTCGTCGCCGCGCACCGAGCGGTCCACCGACCCGGCCAGACGGGTCATCAACGCCGTGGCCGCCTCCGACTCCAACGCCAGGTCGGCCAGCACGTTGCGCATCAACGGCTGCTCCACCAGGCGCTTGCCGAAGCTCTGCCGGTGCTCGGCGTGGTGCAGCGCGTACGTGACCGCCGCACGCATCCCGCCCGCCGAACCGATCACACAGTCCAACCGGGTGCAGTTGACCATCTCGATGATGGTGCGCACACCCCGGCCCGGCTCGCCCACCATGTGCGCGACCGCGCCGTCGTACTCCAGCTCCGCCGAGGCGTTGGAACGGTTGCCGAGCTTGTCCTTCAACCGCTGGATGTGGAGCGCGTTACGGCTGCCGTCCGGGAGCACCCGCGGCACCAGGAAACAGCTCAACCCCTCCGGCGCCTGCGCCAGCGTCAGGAAGAAGTCGCTCATCGGTGCCGAGGTGAACCACTTGTGCCCGGTGAGGCGGTGGAAGCCCTCCGACGTCGGCGTCGCCCGTGTGGTGTTGGCGCGTACGTCCGAGCCGCCCTGCTTCTCCGTCATCGACATGCCCGCGACGAGCCCCCGCTTGCCGTCGGGGGCGCGCAGACCGAAGTCGTACTCGCGAGCGCTCAACAGCGGCTCGTAGCGCTGGGCCAGCTCGGGGGAGTGGCGCAGGGCCGGCACCGCCGCGTAGGTCATCGAGATCGGGCACCCGTGCCCGGCCTCCGGCTGCGACCACAGGTAGAACTTGGCCGCACGCGCCACGTGCGCGCCCGGACGCGGATCCGCCCAGGGGGCCGCGTGCATCCCGTACCCGACGGCCTGTTCCATGAGCACGTGGTAGGCGGGCTGGTACTCCACCTCGTCCACGCGGTGCCCGTAGCGGTCGTGGGTGTGCAGAACCGGCGTGTAGGTGTTGGCCGACTCGCCCCAGGAACGCACCCGCTCCGAGCCCGCCGCCTCGCCCACTTCCCGGACCTCGTTCTCGGCCCAGCCCGCACCTTCGCGGCGCAACCCTTCGATGAGCGCGGGGTCCTCGGCGGCCGAGTGGTCGCCGAGAGGCGCGGCCTGATTGAACACCTCGTGGGTCGGGGGCATCGCGGTTACCGCCCTTCTTGGTTCTGCGTGGGACGTACTGGGAGAAAGTGCCGGAATCCTATCCCCGTGGCCCGGGCCACGGGGAGGGCGGACCGTAACGTCCGCGAAACGGTCGACGGAGGTGGGAGGCGCTCCGCGCGCCTCAGGGCCAGAGGAGCCCGCGGTTCCAGGTGCTGTCGGCGTCCGGGCGCTCGTAGCGCAACCGCACGTGCCGGCGGTCCGGGTCGCCCTGCCAGAACTCGACCTCGTACGGCACCACCACGTACAGGCCCCAGTCGTCCGGCGCCAGGCCCGGGTCGTGTGCGAGGTGTTCGCGCGAGGCATCGGCCACCCGGTCGATCTCGCCGAGCTCACCCAACGGTTCGCTCTGGCGCCCGTGCAGCCCCGCCACCCGCGACTCCAGCGGGCGCCGGCGGAAGTCCTCCGCGCTCGCCTCGGCGCCCGCGTACTCGGCCACACCCCGTACGCGTACCTGGCGGCCCCGCTCCTTCCAGTGGAAGGTCAGCGCCGCACCCTGGTTCTGCTCCAGCTCCCGCCCTTTGCGGGAGGTCGTCGTCGTGGCGAACCACCATCCGCGCCAGGAGAGGTCCTTCAAGATGACCACCCGCGCCGACGGGACCCCGCGCCCGTCCGCGGTGGACACCACCATCGCGTGCGGCTCGGGCACCCCCGCCTCCACGGCGTCGGCGAACCAGGAACGGAAGAGGTCGAGCGGATCCTCGGGCGCGGCGTCCGGGTCGAACACGGGCGTCCCGGCGGCGAAGACCGGAAGGCCCCGCAGGAGGTCGCGGATGCTGTCGTCGTTGGTCATGGGCCCATTTTCACCGACGGCTGAGGTCGTGGGTTCATTGTGGCCTGCCGTTCGAGAAAGCGTCGGCCCTACACGCGAGTTCCTCTGTCCATTCCTTCGCGGTGGTCCGAATGTCGTCGTTCTTCACTGTGATGTTCTTTTTGTGCTTGCCTTCCTTGAACAACCCCACGCGCGCGCCCTGAGGTCCCCCCGACTCGGGTAGGAACTCGTTGAGGAAAGCGAAGGAGAACAGGTGCCACTGCTCTGCCTGGACGATCGGACGGATCCACAGAGGGGAGGAGCGGCGAAGCTGCTCGGGGTTTTGCGCCGGTCCACGGAACGCCCTGACTTCCCGGCCGTCCTTGTACCCGACCGGCAGGCCGAGGGCGGCCCGAGGCATTTCGTGGCCCTCACCCAAGATCACGTCCTTCCAGCCCTTGGTCTTGATGTGCGGACCACGAGCGTTCTCCGTGTGCTTCTCGTCCCTCTGGGCTCGGAAATACCGGAGCTCCTTGCCGGTGCGTGCAAGGGCCTCCTGCCACCCGCTCGCCGACAGGGGCGCGCTGAGGCCGGAGATCGTGTGGCTCTCGCCCAGTGAGGAGAGGGTCGACTTCGTCCTGTGACCGGGGAGCTGGAACTCCTTCGGGTCCTCGCCACGCGCCTCAGCACACACACGATGGAGCGCTTCAACGGATCTGTGCGGCAGACCCTCCAGCCCGATGTGTCCTGTGTGTCCAGCCTCGAAGTAGTGGTTGAGATGCGGGGTCCTTATGGTCTCGCTGTCCCACCCCGCCAGTGTCATGTCGGCGTCGGTGATCCGCAGTCTGCCGAATCCGCGGCGGACCCGTGCGCCCACCCCTCCGTAGGTGATGTTGAGCCAGAGCGCTGCGAGCGCACATGTGACGGCGTCGTCGTCGCCGTGTTGTCGTCGGATCTTGATCTGGAACTCTCGGTTCGGCGGGACGTATGCCTTGGTGTGCGGCTTGCCCTTGGTCGTGAACGCCTGTCCGAGGAGGTAGCCGATCCAGGTCTGTTCTTCCTCGGACATGTACGTGCTCAGGTCTTGGGACGCCGGCTCCGGGTTCCCGGAGATTCGTATGGCGATGGACGAGGAGCGTTCCGTGGAACCCAGGCACTTGTTCTCCACCTTCCTCAGAAGATGAGGGTCATCGCCCACGTACCTGGCTGCCATGGCCCGCAGCCAGAAGCGCATGCCACCCCGCAGGGAGGGCACTCGGATCTCCGGCGGGGTGTTCAGGTGGGGTGTGTCCTGAGCCCCGGCGGAGTTGAACACGGGCGTGACCACTTGGAGCTGGAGCGAGTGCCACATGGGGTCACCTTTCTTCTGCGCGCCAGTGCGCGTGGGCGAGGGGGGTGGTCAGGGGACGGTCGTCCCACAGGATCTGGGAGAAGACGCCTGCGACGAGACACCAGGCGCCGGCCTGGAGCAGGGCGGTGATGGCTGCTTCAGGGTGGCCGGACCACACGGCAACGAACACGTCGCCGTCCTCGCTGAAGAGCGGCACCACCCAGGTCAGACCGAACAGCGCAACAAGCACGGAGTGGACGGCGGAGACCACCCACACGGCGAGCGCGCGCCCCAGGGCCATGCACAGGTCGACCCCGGTGTTGCGCACGTTGACCAGCAGGTAGGCGAACGCTGCCGTCGCCAGGAGCAGGGCCACGCAGAACGGGTGCGGCCCGGACCATGACGAAGGGACATCCTTGGATGCACCGGTGCCGGCGAAAGCCGCGTGCCACCAAGCGGGGTTCATGGTGGTCAGCATGAGCAAGCCGATGGCGGCAGCCGCCGGGACACGGAGCATCCAGGGCATGGCCCACAGCCGACCGAATACGGCGACCCCGATCAGGCCCAGCGCGACGGTCACCGGCGCTGCCCACATCGCTGTCCTGTCCGGCGGGGGAAGCGGAAGCAAGGCGAAGGCGGAGAGGGACAGGAAGACGGTTCCCACTGCCAGGACAGCCGTGAGACCTGCCCAGAACCACGCGCCTCCAGGGCACTTCGTCAACGACAGCGACGCCTTTGCTGCTGTCCAGAGCCGGAAACGAGGAAGGTGGTGGGTCTCCAGGAGGGCTGTTGCGGCATCTCGGTCGTTCTGCGTCGGCGAGTCCGCCGCGGACTGGAGGTTCGCGTGAATCATCATTGGGGCGAAACACCAGAAGGTGGACGCGGGAGAAGAATTGGGGCACTTGAATAGCAACAGGTCGGTCTCCCGCTCGAGCCCGCGCGGGCCGACCCCGTCCAAGGCAGGCAAAGACTCGTGGCGGCAGAGGAACCATGCCCATTCCTGGCGGGCTTCACGTGCATAGGTGTGCAGGAGGTGGGATGCGTCCTTGCCGAGAACCCGTAGCCGGGTGTCGGGTGGCCCCATGCTCTGTTCTTCGTCGTCCCCTTTCTTATTCGCAGTGCGATACGCCTCGCTCCACGCCAGGAAACGCTGTCTGGCAGCGATCGGTGCCAGGTTGGCGACCTCGTTCTCTGTTAGTGGATGGGAGAACTCCCCGTTCTTCGGGTCGAGGACACGCCATGCTGCCTCTGACGTCCAACACCACGCTGCCCATTGATGGAACTCTGTACCCAGGTCCCCGCGGACTCGAGGTATCACACCAAGGGGATTGTAGATCACGGCGAAGAGGGCATCCCGCCTGTCGCTCAGGTGGCGGGCGATCCTGACGATGGATTCTTCAACATCGTTCTCGGTGACCGTGTCTCTCCCGCTCATGAGCCTGGGGATGAGTTCGTACTCTCTGACTTCACCCACGTAGGACAGAGCACGGTCGTCGTTCTTCGGCTGGGCCGGGGGGCGGTGGCAGGCGATGTCCTCTCCGATTCCGGAGCTGCAGCGCTTCCTCAAGTGGTCGAAGAGAGGGGTGGAATTGAATTTCTTGTTGGATTCCTCTCCGGTGTCGCTCACCGGACCGATTCCTTATGATAGGAGAAGAGTCGGCGCATGTTCGTTCCGAATTCTGTGAGCCGGTAGTTCCCCGGTTGGTATTCTTCATAGGCATAGCCGAGAAGATAGGAATTGGGAAGTGTCTGCCCGCAGTGTCCCTCGGGGGAAAATCTGTTCAGCTCACTGCGTACCTGGTCTTCGTTGAGCCAGCGCAGCGGGATGCGAGTAGATTTCGTGTCTTTTTCGGGGATCAGGTGAGCGCTCACAGGGTTTTTCGACAGGGACTTCACCCATTCGGCCACAGCTAGTAGGTACGGCAGCGTCGTGCGGTACCCACCCGTGAGGTGGAAGCGGACCTCCTCCTTGTCGTCCCGGTGAATTTTTTCGGTTCCTTTTTCAGGTCCGCCCGTCAGTACATCCCCGAGAGATGTGAGATCCTTCAATGCCACATTGAACCCGTCCTTGGTTTTCACGTCCAGATTATTGACGCACACGATAATGATCTGCCGACGATGGAAGCGGACCAGGTCTTTCTTGTGGGAGTCTCCTGTCTCCTTCTGGGGCCAGACCTCCACGCTGTGTCGATACCAGATCAGGTCGAGGTCGCCCTTGGCGAGAGCAAGAGCGTTCAGGGCTGCGCACAGAAGGCCGTCGTGGGTGTCGCTGGCCAGTAGAAGGATCAGGTCGTCCGAATTCAGGTTCGGGTCTTCAGCTTTCATGGCATCGAGTTCTGCGGAGTAGCGGGTCTGTGATCCCCACTGGTCGATCTCGTGTTCGGCTGTGACCTTTTCGAGTTTTTGGAGGTCGGCCTCCGATCCCTGAGCGGTGACCCCATCACCGAGTGCGTTATGCAACAGGGTGGAGATATCGCATGTTTTTGGGCAGAAACCGAGCTGACTGTCCTTCCACTGTTTTTTCGTTTCGCGTAGGACATTTGACCCATTCGCCTTGCTTTGCGAGAGGGTGTCGGCAAGGGACAGGCCGACGGGCACGATGTGGATGGTCATGCATCACTCCGCTTCACTTGCATGTATCCGTAACCGGAAGCCGTCTTCGCGCCGATGCCCAGTTCCTCCGCACCCCCGCGCAGCCACGACTCCGCCGGCTCGACGAGTTTTTCCGGGCCCACGAGGTCGGCGAGGAAAGAACCACCTCTGATGGTCAGGAACGCCAGCGGCACGGGTTGGTGGTGTTCACCCGGATGCTCGACCTTCTTCTTGTCGTCCGCAGCGAGTGTCGCGTCGTAATACGGCTTCTCGTGCGGGGTGACCACGTCGACCTCGACCCTCACCCCCTTGTTCTTGTGGACCTTCGGCAGCGCATCCAGGAAACGCACGCCGCCCATCGCTTCACCACCCAGGTTCGCTTCCGCGGAATCTGCGGCATTCCCGAAAACCAATTGGTAGGTCTCAGGGTCCGATGCCGCTTCCCCGGTCGCTCGCGCGTACGCGGCCGCGACCCCTTTGAGCCCGGTCCCGGGCAAGTACGGCCAGCCGTAGGTGCCGTGCAGGGCCATGCCGATCTCGTGCGGGCTGGAACGCTCGCCGAGGCCGACCACCACACGCCATTCCGGGATCATCTCGAGCCGGCGCACGTGTTGCCCGTTCTTCTCCAGTTGCTTGAGTGCGTGCGAGCGTCGGCGGGTCGCGTGCGCCAAGAGCTTCGGGTTCTGCCCGAGAGAGTGGGCGCCATCAATGCCGCCCCGGCGGGTCTGGGCCCATCGCAGAACTGCTTGCTCAGCGTTCTGAGAGAGCGTGGGCGCATCCTCGCCGGTCAGGAAGGCGGCCTGGCGGAGGATGATCAGGGCGTTGGCGGTGGAGAGCCCGGGGTCGGAGAGGGTTCTGCCCGGGTGCCGGAGATAAGGGACCACGGGCGAATGCTTGTCATTCGGATTCCACTTGTGCCAGGCGACCTCGAGCTGGGATTTGAGCGGGCCCTCGGCCGGGATCGTGCGATCGTTGTTCGGGGCAGACACCTTCTGGCCCGAGGGTTTTCCCTGTTTCTGGCCGCGTGTGCGGGCAGTTTCCTGGCGACTGTTCCCTCCCCGCTCGGGTCCTCCGGTGGGTGCCTTCGTGGAGCGGGCCAGGTCCGCGGGTGTGGGGCGGCGCGATACATCGTCGTTCATCGGTTGTCCTCGGAGCGCTCCGGACCTCGGGGCGAGACGGTGTCGGACAATCGGCGCAGCCACACGAACAGTTCGGAGATCTCACGGGTCGCGCGGGCATAGTCCAGCGGGCCCATCTTGCCCAGAGCTGTCAGTGTCTCGTGGTGTGCCTTGGGCAAATCCGTGCCGATCGCCCCGTCCCCGATGGGGCTCTTCTCGACCAGGTGTTCCCTGATCTGCTCGGTGACCTCCTTGTAGGCTTTCTGTAGACCTTCCGCGCTGGGCGAACTTTCACGCGAGGCCAGGAAGGCGTAGGTGGCGGTGAGCCCGCTGATGCGCAACTGCCCGGGTAGTTGGCGAAAGCGCGCGCGAAGCTCCTTCGAGTGCGCGCTTTCTGAGCGGTCGATGATGTGGGCGGCTTTGACCGCCATGTGCTGACCGACGCGTTTGAACTCTGTCATCGCCCCTCCCGACCTGCGATGCGGGTCCACACGAGGCCCTTCCCGAGGCTCTCGTCACCACCGATCTGGTGCAGTGCCGAACCGCGGTCATGCAGGAGAGAGGCGAGCAGCTCTTCGTGCCGACGGTCGGCCTCCACCCCTGAGTGGGAGGGGCACAGGGTGATTGTGCAGGCCAGGAGGGTCTCGGCCGGGAGATATTCGCTTTGGAAAGGGCCCTTGTCGACCACCTTGTCATCTTGCTTCAACTGCACACGCACGCTGACCTCGGTGCTCTCCTTCACAAGCGCCACCATGGCATCGCCGTTGACGAGAAGGAGGTCCTCAGTGAACTTGCTTCCGAAGGGGTTGAAAGTCGGCCCGGAGTCGAAAGCGTCCTCACGGATACGCTCTGCCCAGTCCCTGAGCTCGGTCGGGTCGGCCTTGCAGTCGACGTGGAGCACCAGGGGGCCGACGGTCTGTTCCCCACCCCATTCCCCACGCGTAGGAAGTGCTTGAGCGGGGTTCTTCGGCACACCGCCGAGATCCTGCACTCCGATTGCGTGGTACTTGCGGGCCAGGCGTCCCAGAGCGAGCTCCGACGTCACCCAGGCGAAGGTTTTTTGCAGGGTCGGCACAGGCATCGCCACCAACTGCGCGTCGCCCACCATCAGCAACCCGGGTGTCGTGGATCCTCCCTTACCCGGGGGAGAGCCGAACAGGGTGTCGATGTCCGCCTTCGACCAGTCGGTTCCTCCGGAGGCCACACGATCGTGGGCTGCCTGGCGGAAGGCCCCCTTGAGACTCTGTCCGAAGATCGTCGGATAAAGGGAGTGGCCCTCCCTCTGGATGGGCAGGTCGACGTCGCCGTCGGTGTCCGAGGCCCCCGCGTGCACGGGGGATTCGGCATAGAAGTAGATGAGCAGGTCTTTCATGTCCACGTCCCTGTCAGAACCAGTCCGAAGCCGGCGGTGGCCAGCTCACGCGTGACTTCATCGCTGTCCGTCTCGCCCCACGCGCGCGCATGGGAACGCCGGGCCCAGCGCTCCGCTGCTGCTTCCGGGGCCGGGCCGGTGAACTGCAGCAGGTAGACAGAGCCGGCCGGCACCGCCCACCGCAGCCACGCGTAGCGGGGGGTTTTCTGCCCGTCGAGGCCCGAGCTGGCCACGTGCTCGGCTCGCTTGACGGCGGCGGCGACAAGGTGGGCGTTCTCGGGCAGTGGCGGAGCCCACCTGTTCCGCCACCCCTCCCGGTCGCCTCGGACACGCCAGATCGCTGGGGTCGCCAAGTAGACGAGTACTTTCCCCCCGGGAAAGCTCTTCGGGCGCTGCGGAAAGTTGGGAGAGTGCTCAGCCTGGCACACCTCCAGATCCGCGACGCGACCGCCGCCGCCGAGACGTACCGGCCCGGGCTCCGGTGCTGCAGCGCCCGGCGCGAGCTCGCTCACCGCGAGGAAGGCCCACGTGCGGAGCTGCGTGTCCTTGAGCCGCAAGTACTCGGTGGTGTAGGTGTGCGAATGCATCACCGCCCGGTCCTCGCGGGCGATGCCCACGCGCCGCTCGCGTTCCATGGGCGGCTTCAGGTCATCCAACTCATCTTGGTCGGGGTCGTGCCCGCACAAGTGATTCTCGAGGTCTTCTCGGTGCAACCACAGGTCGTCCGGCGAGTCGCCGGCGTCGTCGGCATGCAGGAATCTCATGCCCGGCTCATCTGCATCGGTCCGAACACCCTCCAGGTCCCTCGGACGTACACGGCGCCAACCGTGACCGTCCTGCGTTCTGACCAGGTCGGCCGGCATAGGAAAGGTGAGGGACCATTCGGGGGCCGGACCCTCCCGGTACCCGAGAAATGGGCCGCGCACCGTTCGTGGGCGAGGTGTACCCGGGCGGGCCGCGAAGGCGGCCCCCAACGCACCGGCGATCGTCGTCGGCCAGGGTTGCCGGGTTCGAGCCGCACCGCCTGCGCCGGAGATGATGGTGCGTCCGTCGCGCACGTGTACCGCGTCTCGCGGCCGGAGTGATGTCCAGACCTGCTCGCGCTGCCCAGGCGATTCACGCGGCTCGGCCGGTTCACTCTGGCCAGCTGGTTCGGCAGGCTTCGAGTGTCCGGGCAGCGTCAGGGCGCTGAACGGGTCGTGGTCCGGAAGGATCGGGCTCACCACGCCCACCTCCTGAGGAACGCGGCGACCCGAGCGGCGGCCATGGGCACGACCGAAGGGGCATCGTGCTCGGAGCGCCCGAGCCTCAGGAGGCTCCGAGCCTGCTCCCGGTTTCCGCCGTGCCTGCACACCAAACGTGTCACCTCTCCCTCGAAAATCGTTTCGGTCAGCCCTGACGTTCGTGCCATCTCTGCCAGGTCCGCGTAGGAGGACCTCAGGTCGTGCAGCAGCCGAGGCGAGACCGGCTGCTGCCTCTCGCTCTCGCCTTGGCAGTGGGGCATGAACGTGTTCAGTGCCTCCAGCGCGTCGTCGACGAACGAGGTCGTCCAGGGCCGGACGGTATGCGCGCGAGCGTCCGAGCCGGTGACGTAACCGACGGCAAGGGCCTTCTTTTTGTTGACGCTCTTGGCCTCCGCCAACAGTTCCCCTGCACGCTCGACCGACAGGTGCAACGGCGTTCCCTGGTGGACGAAGACCACCGCGGCGCTGATGGAGGTGGGGTCGGGATCGCTGGACAGGTCCGTCGGGTCCTGGAGGACCGCGCGACGGCAGTCGTCGGCGGCGTTCAACGCTTCGGCGGCGGGCAGGAACGCCATGAGGTCGTCACCGCCGGAGTAGACCGCGGCCCCCTGGCGCTCTCTGATACTCGACCTGTGAATGTCGGAGATCTGCGCGAGCCGCTCCGAGACTCGTCCGTGCTGGTCCTGGTCGGCGTGCTCGCTCAGGTGCTTGCCGAGCCCATCGAGGTCGGCCACCAAGATCGCGAAGTACGGGTTGGGGGAGCGGTCAACCGTTTCGGCCAGGTTCTCGGCGGCCCTGCGCCCCTCGGCGACCGTGCGCTCGAGCCGTTTGGCCTCGGCGGCCGTATCGGCGACGGACCGCTGCGCGTCCGAACCGCGCATCCGGTGCTTGTGGACGAGGGTCTCGGCGTCCCAGGTCTCGGGTACGACCCACCAGCCGCCGTTGCGCACGAACCAGCGCTTGAGCTCGGCGCTGTCGCTTCCGCCGCCGTCCTCGTGGTCCTTCAGCGCGGGGACCGGGGCTTCGACGACATGGTGTTCCTCGTCGGGCATCACCTTGTGGGCGGCGTCGTAGAGCGTCTCGACCTGATCGCGGACCGTCTCGTCCTCCCACCGATCCAGAACCTTCGCGCGGTAGGGCGCGGTGGCGACGGCGGCGGTGGAGGGGAATCCCAGAGGGATGTCCTTTGCCTCCGGGGCCTTCTTCCTCGCCTTCTGCTGCTCCTTCGGGGGAAGCTTGTCGTTCGCGTGCCAGAGCCGCTTCAACCACACTGCGGCCGAGAGCTCCTCGTGCTTCTCGTGGTCGCGGGCCCCGGCCGGCCGGTCCGGTTCGGAGTGCCACCGTGGGGAGACCGCGCACGGACGCGGGCCGAAGCGGCCGCGCGGGTCGCCGGAATTGCCCGGACCAGCGGGCGTGCGCTCGGGGAAGTCGAAGGTGCGAACACGCTTGCGCGCGGCCAGCGTGGTCTGCGCGAGGTTCCATTGTGCGCGGTAGTCGCCCGCCGAGGCCGGGGCCACGGACCACATGACGTCCGGGAACCCGGGGGTCTCGGGCGTCGCGCCGGCGCTCTCGAACAGGTCGCCGATCCACCTTCTCCACACCTCGTGTGCGTGCTCGGCGGCCGCATGGGCGTAGTCGGCGCCCCGGCCCTCTGGTGCCAGCGCTACGACCCGGCTCGGGGTGTTGGGCGGGGCCTCGGGAGAGGCGTCCGGGCCCGCGGCCCGAGCCAGCGCGCTCTGTGACGGGATGACGAGGGCGCAGCCCTCCTGGCCGCTCAGCGCCTCGGCGGCCCTCTTGGCCAGTTCGGCGACGATCCTGCTGGCGTTGCCGAGGTCGGCGGTCGAGTGCGACTCGGCGATGTAGCGCTGGATGCCGCCGAAGGCGAGCAGGATCAGATCTTGTCGACTCATGCACGTCCGTCTCGTGGGGGCGAAGCTCGTGGGGGCCAAGGCCGTGTTCCGCCCGCGCCCGGGGGCAGGTCGGGGGAGTCGGGCACGGGGGCAGGACACGTCCGGGGGTGGAACGAGGCGCGGGGCTCGGGTGCGTCTCTCGGAGGAGGATCCGATGAATCCGTGGTGTCCGTCGGCCCCGTGGGGCCGGGGTGCGTCAGCGAGGGGCCGGAAGCGCAGGGGCGTCAGGACCAGGAGTCTCGAGCACGTCGGGCGCGCCGAAGGCACAGCGCGCGCCGGAGAAGCGGGGGATGAGAGGGACCGCTGGGAGGAGCAGGACGCGGTGGTGGGGGTGAGCTCCGCCGTTGGGGCACTCGTCCTCCTCGGGAACGCGTAAGCGGTGTGTGTAGGAGATGCGGGACGATCCCGGGGCCGTCACTGATGTCCGTCACGGTAGCAACACGCGGTACAACACGGGACCGGAAACCCCTTCACGAGCGCTTCGTGGCCACTTGTGGCAAACCGGTGGCGGGAGAAACCGTTGTGTGTAACGGGGCATTCGCGGCCTCTCGGACGGTCCTGCGCGAGCCGCATCCGGCCCCGTCCCTCCCCGACCCGGGACCCTGCCCCACCCCGCCTCAGAGGGAACGCGCAACCCGGAACCCCAGGTCGTCGATGCGCAGCCTCGGATGGCTCTTGCGCCGCGTCGAGGCCCGGCAACCCCAGTGGTGATCGTTCCACCCGCCGCCGCGGAAGGACCGGTACGGGCCGTACACGCGCGGATCGTAGAGGTCCCAGCACCACTCCCACACGTTCCCGATCATGTCGTGCAGGCCCCACGCGTTCGGTTCCCTGGTTCCCACCGGTCGAGGCCGACCACCGGAGTTCTTCCGATACCAGGCGACCGCGTCCAGGTCGCCGTACCTGACCCCCGTGCTCCCGGCCCGGCAGGCGTGCTCCCATTCGGCCTCGGTGGGCAACCGGTACCCGCCGGCGCCGGGATCGCTCCGTAGGTCGGCGCCGTCGGGATCCCCACCCTCGGGTGTGTCCGCCGGCCGACCGCGTGACCCTCCGTCGCCCGGGCCGGTGCCGGGCGTGCCGTAGCAGGGAACCAGGCCGTGAGCCAGGGACAGCAAGTCACAGAAACGCAGGGCGTCGAACCACGACACCTCCGTCACCGGTTCCCCGTCCCCGGCGTCCGGTGCCCCCACACGCCGGTCCGTGACCGCCTGGTACAGGCCTCGTGTCACGGGCACGGCCGCCAGTGCGAAGGCCCGGACCTCCACCTCCAGCGTGCTCCCGCTCCCACGGTCGTGCAGGAGCGCGTGGACCGCGGGCACCTCCACCATCCGCGGAACGGATACCCGTCCCGCCCCGCCCGCCCGGCTCATACGACTGCGTGGCGGGCGGCCACGGCGGCGTCGTAGCGGTCCAGAACCACCCGGGCGAGCTCGGGGACGTCACCGAGCGCGTCGGCGACCACCGACGCGCCGGCCCCGATCGCCTGCTGCCGCACCCGGTCGGAGAAGAACCCGGGGGCGAGCAGGTAGCCCGCGACCGCCACTCGATCGGCGCCCCTGCCGCGCACAGCGGCCACGGCCTCGCCCGGGGAGGGGGAGGCAGCGGAGGCGAAGGCGGGCACCACCTCGCGCCAGGGTCCGCGCGCGGCCAGTTCCCGGGCCGTGGCGGCGATGGTTGCGTTGGCCTCCGGGTCACTGGACCCGGCCGAGGCCAGAACCAGCGCCGTCCCGGGGCAGGGGAACGCCCCCGCCTCGGACAGGCGCCGCTCGACCGCCTCCAGCAGCAGCGGGTGCGGCCCCAGGGTGTGGGCGTAGTGCACCCGTGTGCCCAGCCCGCGCTCGCCGGCGCCGTTCAGCACCCCGGGCAGGTCCACCTTGCTGTGGAAGGCCGCAGTCAGCAGCGCCGGCAGCACCACGGCCTCCCGGACCCCCTCGGCGTCGAGTGCGGCCAGAGCGTCCCCGGTGCTGGGGGAGACGTGCTCCAGGTAGGAGACCCGCACGTCCAGAGCCGGCCGCAGGGACCGCACCCGGTCGAAGAGCGCGGCCACCGCCCGGGGTGAGCGCGGGTCCCGGCTGCCGTGTGCGACGGCCAGCAGTGTCGGAGTACTCATCCTCGTCCAGGGCGCCCCGGGAGCGGGGCGCCCTGCTCCTTCCTCGTTCGCGGTCACGGGCGCCGGCTCACAGGTGGATCCCGCACTCGGTCCTACCGGTCCCGGCCCACCGTCCGCTGCGCGGGTCCTCGCCGGGAGCCACCCGATGCGTGCAGGGCTCGCACCCGATCGAGGGGAAACCGTCGTCCTGCAGCGGGTTGACCAGTACACCGTGTTCGGCCGTGTAGGTGTCCACGTCGTCCTGTGTCCAGCGGGCGATCGGGTTGACCTTGGTCATCCCCCGGCGCTGGTCCCACTGCACGATCGGGGTGTCGCGCCTGGTCGCCGAGTCCTCCCGGCGCAGACCGGTCAGCCACGCGGCGTAGGGTTCCAGGGCCCGTTCCAGGGGTTCGACCTTGCGCAGATGGCAGCAGATCTGCGGGTTGCGCGCGTACAGCCGCGGGCCCAGGGCGCTCTCCTGCTCCTCCACCGTGCGCCGGGGTTCCACGGTGACCAGGTTGATGTCGTGGACGGAGGCCACGGCGTCGCGGGTGCCGATGGTCTCCGCGAAGTGGTAACCGGTGTCGAGGAAGATCACGTCGATGCCGGGCACCTGCCGGGAGGCCAGGTCCACCATGAGGGCGTCGGCCATGGAGGAGGTCATGCACAGGCTCTCGCCGAAGGTCTGCGCGGCCCAGGAGACGATCTCCTGGGCGGAGGCCTCCTCCAGTTCACGGGCGGCCCGTTCGGCGTGCTCGGGACCGTCCACGGGGGTGTGCGTGTTCATGCCCCGCCTTCCGTCGGTCGGGAGGGGGAACCGCCGAACGAGGCGGAGCGCAGGCCCACGTAGGTCAGCCGGAACACACGGGCGCAGGCCAGGCAGGACCACGGATATCCCTGGCCCTCGACGCCCGCCCCCTCTTCCGGGATCAGGTCCTCGTCTCCGCAGTAGGGGCAGTGGTGGGGCGCGGCCCTCTCGGCCATGGCGCACCTCATTCCTTCGGAACGGTCGGTGCGGGCGGTGCCGTGCGGTGGCGCCGCCCGCTCGGTCGGCCTACTTGAGGTCCTCGTCCTCGGCGCGGGAGGCCCAGACGGCGAAGGTCTCACCCTCCTCCTTCTGGTCCCGGAACCGGCGCAGGACCCGCTCGATGTAGTCGGGAAGGTCGTCGGCGGTGCTCTTCAACCCGCGGACCTTCTTGCCGAAAGCGGGGTTCAGGCCCATGCCGCCGCCCAGGTGGATCTGGTAGCCCTCCACCTGTTCGCCGTGCTCGTCCATGACGAGCTGGCCCTTCAGTCCGATGTCGGCGACCTGGATGCGGGCGCAGGAGTTCGGGCACCCGTTGAGGTTGATGCTCACCGGTTCGTCGAAGTCCGGCAGGCGCTTCTCGAGTTCGTCGATGAGTGCGGCGCCCCGGTCCTTGGTCTCGACGATGGCGAGCTTGCAGAACTCGATGCCGGTGCAGGCCATCGTCTGGCGGCGGAAGACACTGGGACGGACCTCGTAACCCTCCGCCTCCAGGTCGGCGGTGATCGCGTCGGTGTCGTCCCCGTCGATGTCGAGGACCACGAGCTTCTGGTCGACGGTGGTGCGGATCCGGTCCGACCCGTGTGCCTCGGCGATCTCGGCCACGCGCACCAGCGAACTCCCGGTGACGCGGCCGACCTTCGGGGCGAAACCGACGTAGTACTTGCCGTCGCGCTGGCGGTGCACGCCGACGTGGTCGCGCCGCACACCATCGTCCAGCTGCGGACCGGGCCCGTCCGGGAGACGGTGACCGAGGTACTCCTCCTCCATGACCTCGCGGAACTTCTCCGGGCCCCACTCCTTGATGAGGAACTTGATGCGGGCGCGGGTGCGCAGCCGGCGGAAACCGTAGTCGCGGAAGACCGCGGTCACTGCGGCCCAGACGTCGCTGACCTGGTCGGGGCGCACGAACGCGCCGAGGCGTTCGGCGAACATGGGGTTGGTGGCCAGGCCACCGCCCACGAACAGGTCGTAGCCCGCCTCACCGTTCTCGCCACGCACCCCGACGAAGGCGACGTCGTTGATCTCGTGGTTGACGCAGTGCACGGAGCAGCCGGCGATGGAGGTCTTGAACTTGCGCGGCAGGTTCGAGTACAGAGGGCTGCCGATGTGCTCGTCGTGGACCTGCTGGATCTGCGGGCTCGCGTCGATGACCTCGTCCTCGGCAACACCGGCCAGAGGGCAGCCGAGGACGACACGGGGGGTGTCGCCGCAGGCCTCGGTCGTGGACAGCCCGACCGACTCGAGCTTCTCCCAGATCGCCGGCACGTCCTCCACCCGGATCCAGTGGTACTGGATGTTCTGCCGGTCGGTGATGTCGGCGGTGTCGCGTGCGTAGTCGCGGGAGATCTCGGCGACGGCCCGCAGCTGGGCGGCGGTGAGCCGGCCGCCGTCGATGCGTACACGCATCATGAAGTAGCGGTCGTCGAGCTCCTCGGGGGAGAGGACGGCCGTCCTGCCGCCGTCGATGCCGGGGGCGCGCTGGGTGTAGAGGCCGAACCAACGGAAACGGCCACGCAGGTCGGCGGGGTCGATCGAGTCGAACCCGGCCTTGGCGTAGATGTTGATGATCCGATCGCGGACGTTGAGCCCGTCGTCGTTCTTCTTGTTCTCTTCGTTCTTGTTGAGCGGCTCGCGGTAACCGAGGGCCCATTGGCCATCGCCGCGGCGTCGCCGGGTCCTGGTGGGGGCCGAGCCGGTCTGCTCGGAAGAGGGAGGCATCGCGGGTGTCTCCGAATGCGGTCGCGGGGAGCTCGCGGCCCGTGTGCCCGCACCACCGGCCCGTACCTGTGGGCACACGTCGTCGTGCGTGCCGGTACGGGTGAGAACCACGGTGCGTGGGTGTTGAGGAAGAGCAGGCGCCGGGAGGCCGCGCGCACCCCTGTGTCATGGGTGCGTCACACAGTGCGGCGAAATCAACCGACGCTGCGACAGATGGCACTGCGGACCCGCAGGAAGTCCACGTGGCGGCGCACGCAGAGCATGGGGTCCAGAGCAGCGATCATGCTTGTGAGAATGGCACGGGGCCGGAGTCTTTGTCCAGACGCGGTGATCGCCCTTCGCGAGTGAGTCACGTCACCGCGAGGTGCCGGGTGGTCGGACCCGCAGGTCCGGTGCGGGTTACCGTTTCCCCGTGGAGGGATTCTGGGAAGGTCTGTGGCGCTCGTGGTTCCGGTGGCAGTGCCGGCACCCGCGCCTCTACGGTGCGGGGCTGCTCCTGGTGCGCACGATCCGGTCCATGGCACGCAACCGCGCCATCGGGCTGGCGGCCGAGTCGGCCTTCTTCACCCTGATCTCCTTGCCGGCCCTCATGCTGTGTCTGGTGGGAGCGATCGCCTCCCTGTCGGCGGTCGTGGGCCGGGACACCGTCGAGGAGATCCGGGTGTGGATCCTGGACCTGACCGCCCGGGCACTGACACCGGAAACGGTCCGCGAGGTCGTCGAGCCCCTGGTCGAGGACTTCCTCGGCGGCTTCCAGGGCGGACTGCTGTCGGTGACCTTCCTGGTCTCGCTCTGGTCGGGCTCGCGTGCGATGAACGTCTTCATCCGCTCCATCACGATCTCCTACGGCCTCGACGAGCTCCGCGGCTGGCCGACCCAGCGCCTGCTGGCCTTCGTGGCCTACCTGGGCGGGCTGTTCTTCGCGCTGCTGGTACTGCCGGTCCTGGTGGCCGGCCCCAACCTGATCCAGGACCTCCTGCCCTTCATGGCCGGGCACCTGCGCCTGTTCTACTGGCCGACGGTGGCGTTGCTGGCCACGACAGCGGTCATCTTCCTGTACATGCTCAGCGTCCCGGTGCGCACGCCTCTGATCCGCCACCTGCCCGGGGCGCTGCTGGCCACGTGTGTGCTCCTCCTCGGGTCAGTGGCCCTGCGCGCCTACCTGGACGCCTCCTTCGGGCAGGTGAGCATCTACGGATCCCTGTCCGCGCCCATCGCGATCCTGGCGTGGCTGTTCGTCATGGCGGTGGCGATCCTGGCCGGTTCCAGCCTCAACTCCGAGATCGACGCGATGTGGCCCACGGTGCACACCGCCGCGGCCCGGGCCGAAATCGCCAATCGGGGTTTCGAACGGGCCGACCGCCTGGCCCGTCGCAGGGAGCAGGCGGTCATCGATGCTTTCGAGGAACACCGGGAGTCCTGAGGCCCCGTGGAGGCCCGGAGCGGGACGGATGGCCGCCACCGGGCCCCGGGTGGCCGGAATCGGCCATTCTGGTTGCGAACCGATTGCGTTTCGTGAGTGTCCTTCTCAACGTCGGCACTGCCGGGAACGACCCCTTCCGTCCGGCTGTACGGGCATCGTTACTGGTCAGAAAGGGGAGGGCCGAAAACCGTGCGGGTATCTCCTGATCGCCGTCCGATCCCCGGGTTCGGAGAGCTCCTGAGAGCCGGGGCCGACGTCAGTATGATCGCCTGGAGCATCGCCCACGCGTGGCGTGTCGGACCACCGCCGTGGGCTGATCCCCTGCTCGCCGACCACACAGTTGCCGCAGACGCCGATCCCGTCACCCGTTACACGAACAGGTCCATGTTCCCCATGCCTTCGGAGGCACCATGAGCCGGGCGTCCCGTCCGGGGCAGACCCGGCCCACCGCCGTCATCACCATCGCGCCCGACGAACGCAGCGCCGAGATCTACATCGAGGGGCACCGCCAGGTCGTCACCGGTCAGGTGCCCACGGACACCCGGCGCGCGGCCCTCGACACCGCCACCGAGTACGCGGCCCGGATCGGTCTGCCGGTGCTCATCGACGCACGTGATGCGAACGGCTACTGGAGACTGGTGGCCACCCCCGACGGTGTGGTGCAGTCCGCCGAGCACCCCGAGGAGGAGCCACCCCTGCCCTCGCGGCCCGGTACCGACCCGGCCGACGGGCGCGCCGGGCGCGGCATGGTCATCATCGGTGCCGCGGCGGTCGCCCTTGCCCTCGTGGCCGGCGTCGGAATCGCCAGTTGGCATCTGCTGCCCGGGGAGAGCACCGCATCGACCGAGGATCCCGACGCCCCCGCCCTGGGACACCCTGCCCCTGCCGGGTTCGCCGACACCGTCGTCTTCGACCACGTGCTGGCCCCCGGGAGCCGGCCCGGTGTGAGCCGCGACGGTGAGCAGATCGCCTTCGTGGACCCCGACGAACGGCTCAACCTCCTCTCGGCCGACGGCACCCGGGAATGGGCCGCCGACCTCCCCGTGGACGGGGCCGAGATCATCGGAGTTCCCCGGTTCGTGCTCTACGACGGCGATCCGGCGGTGGTCCTGGAGACCTCCGGGGAACTGCTGTTCTGGCCCGTCGGTGGAGGTGCCCCCGACAGCGTGGAACTGGGCACGGAGTCCTCACCCCAGTACGTGGGCGAATCGGTGCTGGTGCGTTCCGAGGACGAACGCCATCTGGCTTCCGGGGGCGAACTCGTCGAGGTCGGGATCCCCGAGGGCGGCGGTGCCATGCTCGCCGACGGTGACCGTGTCCTGGTCGCCGTGGCCCACGGACCGTGGAGTTGGGTCGACCCGGCGGGTGCGATCGAGGAGGTCGATCCCCGGAGGCCGGACGAGGCCGGGGAGATGCTCGGCGTCGTCACCGCCCTGCGCGAGTACGTCGTCGTCCGATGGGAGGCCCTGCGCGGCGACGGCGAGTACCTGGCCTTCCACGACAGTGGGACCGGTGAGCCGGTGGGTGGTGCAGGGATCGCCGAGGGCGCTCTCGAGGACGCCGAGCACCGCTCCGGTCCGATCGGCACCGAGACGCTGGCCTACGGTCCCGCCGTCGTCGACCCGGAGAACGGGGAGTCGACCGTCGTGGACGGGTTCGAACCGACCGTCGCGGTCGGTCCCCGGGTCTACGGCGAACTCGGCGGCTCCACCGTCGCGGTCGGTACCGACGGCGAACCGACCGAACTCGACGAAGGCGCCCAGGTCCCCGTGGGGCTGTTGGGCGAGCACGCCGTCGTGGTCCACGACGACCACCTCTATGCCATTCCCCCTCGATGATTCACCCCCGATGAGAAAGAAAGGAGCGGGATGTCTCCGAAGAAGCGCGTGTTGACCGTGACGGCGGCAGGCCTGTTCATGGCGGGGTTCTCCGTCAGCCCGGTCTTCGCCGACGTGGTCGACGAGAACGCCCCTGAGGCCCCCGAAGCCGGCCCCGTTGCCCCTGTGGCGCCGGATGAGCCGCAGGAGACGGCCCTGCCGGACGTTCCGGTCTCCGAGGAACCCGTTGCCCTCCCGCAGGTGGAGATCCAGCCGTTCAACCCCGCGTCGCCGGACGAGGATCCGCCGGAGGAGCCCGGAAATCCCGGTGAAGGCGAGGAGCCCGGCACTGGT
>NZ_ANAY01000003.1 GCF_000340965.1 Nocardiopsis kunsanensis DSM 44524 | reverse complement strand
CCGGACCCGGATCCCGACCCGGACCCGGATCCCGACCCGGACCCGGATCCCGACCCGGATCCCGACCCGGATCCCGACCCGGACCCCGACCCGGACCCCGACCCCGAGGACCCGCCGGAAGGGCCCGGAGACCCCGGTGACGGCGAAGAGCCGCCCGGTGACGGCAACCAGGTTCCCAACGTCCCCGGCGTGCCCGAGGCTCCGGCCGCGGGCACCGGTGGCGGGAACACCGGTGGCGACGGCGACCAGGGTGGCGAGGAGCTCGCCGCCACCGGCGCCGACATGCAGGGTTTCGTTCTCGGCGGTGCGGTCGTGACGGGTATCGGCGCGTTGGCCCTGTGGGCCGGCTCCCGCCGCCCGGCACCCGTGGAGTAACACCCCACGGCGCCAGTGCGTCCTCGGCGCACGGCGCCACCCGGGCCCCCGGCCGTCGGCTCGCATACCGTCGGCGGTCGGGGGCCCGCCCCGTGTCCGGAGCTTCGGACGGGCACGGCAGCTCAGGGCCGCGGTCGCAGGGCCCCCGCCAACAGGAACGCCCCGGCGCCGGCCGCCGGGATCAGCCAGAGAGCCTGGCCCAGGCCCACCAGGTCGGCGAGCATCCCCACGGCAGGCGGGAAGGCGAGGAGTCCCGCGCGTCCCATCCAGCCCACGACGGTGACCCCGTCCCCGGACCGCACGCCCGGCACGTTCCCGGCGGCCGCCAGGGTCAAGGGGAAGAGTGTGGACACGCCCAGGCCCATCACCCCGAACCCCACCACCGCGGCGACCGGGTGCGACAGGGTCAGGGCCAGGCCCATCCCGGCCGCGGCCAACGAGCCGCCGGCACGTCCCACGGCCACGGTCCCGAAACGGTCGGTGATCCGGTCGCCGAACAGGCGTCCGACCGACATCATCGCCTGGCACGCCACGAACGGCAGTGCCGCGACGAACAGCGAAGCCGACAGCTCCGAGGTCAGGTAGACCGCGCCCCAGGAGGCGGCCGAGTCCTCGATCCCGCCTGCGGCCATCAACAGCAGACCCAGCGCAACCAGCGCGGCCAGGGTGCGTCCCGCCGGGCGTCCTCCGCGGCCGTCGTTGCCACCGGTCTCCCCGGACCGTTCGCTGTCCTCGGGGCCCGGGAGCAGTATCCGGCTCACCAGCAGGTTCACCACGGCCAGGGCGGCGGCGACCCCGCCCAGATGCAGCAGGACCGGTGTGCCCGAACCCGCCATCGCCGCCCCCAGCAGGCCGCCGCCGACGGCGGCCAGACTCCACACGGCGTGGAAGGTGTTGATGATGCTGCGGCGGTACCGCAACTGCACACGCAACCCGTGCGCGTTCTGGGCGGAGTCGGTCCAGGCGTCGGCGCACCCGAGGGAGAACAGGGTGGCGGCCAGCATCCACCACTCCTGGGCCAGCGCCACCAGTGGAAGCGCTCCCAACGAAAGCAGGCTGCTGACCACTGCCGTGCGTCCGCTGCCGAACCAGCGGATGAAGGGACCGGCCAGCATCCCGGTCAGGACCGCTCCGGTGGGCATCGCGGCGAGTGCCAGACCCAGGTCCGCGTTGCTCAGCTCCAGACGCTCCTTGAGCACGGGCAGCCAGGGGACCACGTTGGTGTAGGTGAAACCGTTGACGAAGAAGAGGGCCGAGACGGCCAGGCGGGCCCGGCGCGCCTCCCGAGGGGCGGGCGTGCGGGCGGGTGAGAGGGACAAACTGCGTCTCCAGTGGTGTGTGTCCGTGTGCGGGATCGTCACTGGTCCCATGATCGGATACCCGGGGTTTGATCGATCGTCTGCGGGGGAGTTCCGGGCGTTCCGGTGGGGAAGGAAGTCACATCACACACTCAGTGAGCCGACCGCCCCAGCCCCACTCCGGGCCCTGTCCCAGCCTGCCCGGCCCAGCCGACCCCTGCGGTACACGCCCCTGCCCGCAGACCCCCGCCGGAACCGTCCCCGCGGTCTCCGGTCGCAACGGGAAGGTTCCATGATCAACACGAGCGCACTGCGAAAGACCCCCACCCTCATAGGCAAGAGCGTGCGCCTGGTCCCCCTCTCACCCGAGCACGCCGAGGACTACTTCGCGTCCGGTCTGGACGCCGAGATCCGCCGCCTCACCGGGACCCACCGCCACCGCACCTACACCCAGGCCCAGGACTGGTGCGCGAGCCGGGGCGAGGACGAGGAGAGGCTCGACCTGGCCATCACCTCGGCCACGGACGGCCGCTACATCGGAGACCTCTCCCTCTACGAGGTCGAACCGGAGAACGAGACCGCGGGCTACCGCATCGCGCTCTCGGCTCTGGAGTTCACCGGACGCGGCCTGGGGCGCGAGGCCACCGAACTGGTGCTGGAACACGCCTTCGAACGGATCGGACTGCACCGCGTCTGGTTGCACGTGTACGCCTTCAACATGCGTGCGATCGCGGTCTACCGCTCCTGCGGTTTCGTCGTGGAGGGACGCCTGCGTGAGGCCCTGCTGTGGCAGGGACGCCGACACGACGCCCTCCTCATGGGAATCCTGCGCCACACCGCTTCGCCCGGACGGGTCCCCGGTTCTTTCTCCGCCCCGGGGTTGTGAATGCGCTTTGCGGGGGTATGCCCGTAGCACTTTTCCAGCGGTCCGAGCGTCGACGAGAGGAGCGGTGCCCGCACGTACGCAGGCACCGGAGGTGGATATGAATCCGGTACCCGTCTCGCTTCCCTTCACAGATCGCACCGAGGCCGGGCGCCGACTGGCCGAACGGGTGCGTCCCCTGGTCGTGGACGACCCCGTTGTACTGGCACTCCCCAGGGGCGGGGTCCCGGTCGGCGCCGAACTCGCACACGGACTCGGCCTCGACTTCGACGTGCTCATGGTGCGCAGGATCGGTCTGCCCGGTCGGCCCGAGGCCGGCTTGGGGGCCGTCGCCGAGGACGGCCATGTCTTCTACGACGACCGGGCTCTGGCGCGTATGCACGTGCCCCGGCAGGCCCTGGAGCGCACGGTCGAGAACGAACGCGCCGAACTGGCCCGTCGAACCACCGTCTACCGGGGCGAGCGCGCCCTGCCCTCGGTGGCCGGCCGCGACTGTGTGGTCGTCGACGACGGTGTGGCCACCGGCGGAACGGCGCGAGCGGCCCTGCGCATGCTGCGCGCCCAGGCCCCGTCCCGACTGATCCTGGCTGTCCCGGTGGCCTCGCCCGAGGCAGTGGAGGTGCTGGGTCCGGAGGTCGACGAACTGGTCGTGCTGAGCGTCCCGGACAATTTCTGTGCCGTGGGGGACTGGTACCGCGACTTCGGCCGGCTCTCCGACGGCCACGTCACCGCGATCCTGAGTGAGCACCTCCGTGCGCGCGGGGGCCAGGAGTCGGTCCGCGGGGTGCGGGTTCGTGCCGGGCAGGAACACCTGGACGGCGAACTCACGGTGCCCACGCCGCTGCGCGGTGCCGTGGTCATGGCCCTGGGCGAGGACAGTGCCGACCCGCGGTGGAAAGCGGTGACGGCGTTCCTGCGCCGGGCAGGGTACGCGACGCTGTCCCTGGACCTGTTGACCGAACAGGAGCGGGCGGAAGGCGGGGTCGGGGCCGACGCGCTCGGCGAACGGCTCAGTGCCGCGGTGGCCTGGTTGCGCCGCTCCACCGACACGGCCGAGAGCCCCTTGGGGGTGCTGGGTTCGGGGCCGGCGGCACCGGTGGCGCTGGTCACCGCGGCCGCGCGGTCGGGGGACGTGGGTGCGGTCGTGGTGCACGGCGGACGCATCGACCGGGCCGAGGACAGCCTGGGCGGGGTGCGTGCGCCCGTGCTGGTGTTGTTGGAGAGCCGGGACTCCTTCGTGCGGGAGATCGGGGAATGGGCGCGGGGCCGGTTGGGCGGTCCGAGCGATCTCACCGTCCTGGCGGGCACGGACGAACTGCTGCGCGGCGCGTGGGACTGGCGCCGGGTGGCCGCGGAGGCCGTGTCCTGGTTCGAACGCCATCTGGGCTGAAGGGGCCGGGCATGAAAGAACCCGCGGCGCCGCCGACGTGGATGTGTCGGGGCGCCACGGGTTCATTCGGGGCCGGGGCCACCGGGGAGGTCTGTGTCTACCGACGATGAGCTAGGCAGCGTTGGCGCGGCGCATGCGGCGGCGGCGCTCGGAAGCGCGCTCGTCCTCGTTGAGGCCGCCCCAGGTGCCGTACTTCTCTGGACGCGAGATCGCGTAGTCCAGGCAGTCGGTCCGAACCGGGCAGGCCGCGCAGATCTCCTTGGCCTTGCGCTCCCGGATCTCCCGCTCGGGCTGGCGTTCGCCGTCGGGTCCGAAGAAGAGCACAAGGTCCTCGCCCCGGCACGCGGCGGCATCCTGCCACCCCCAGCTCGGGCGGGGGCGCAGTGCGGCCTGCCGACGTACCTGAGACATGCTTGAACCACCTCTACTGAAATCACTAGTAAGCTGTCGAAAAAGCTTCAGTCACCAAAAGTTCGTCATGCGACGTGAGCTCACTCCGCACGACGCAAACGCCGGGCGATGCGAACGATGTTCCCCGATGTGGTTGAGACCACGAGAAGCACAGACCTGAGCGGCAGTGAATCCGAAGGGCGGAGTGCTCTCACGCGAAGGCGGCGGAGGCGGTGACGAGCCTCCGTCCGAGCCGGTACGTAATCATGCCATCCCCACTCCCGCTCGTGCACGGGGGGTAGGGAAATTACTCATACAACCGTTACCGAAACCTGACGCCTTGCGGCTGATCTCTGGTTGTTTGTGTGAGTTTGTCCAATATCGCGGGAGTGGACCCCTCGAGAAGGACACCGCACATCGTATGGCGCGATGTCCCGCCTGCCTAGGGCCCCTTGCTGATACGCCGATCACATTACGGTCCCAATGCTCGGTCAAGTTTGGGTATGGCCGTATGTCCTCACGCAGAGCAGCCGGTGTCGGCGCCGGCGGGAACGCGGACGCCGGCCACCGGTGTCCTGGAAGAGCGCTGACAGCAGCCCTGTACGGCCACGGGAGAACCGCCGCCCCGAGTACCGCCACCCCGCCGGTCCTCTGTGGCAAGGGCCGGGGACGCGGCGCGGAACAGGTCGTGGCACCGCCGCGTCACAGACGGTAGAAACGCACGAGTACGGCATGCTCCGCAGGTTCCGTGCCGCACCCGTCCGCCGCCCCCTCTGCGGGGCCCGAAGAAGGAGACAAGACACCGTGGCCCTCTTGCGGCTCGTCCTCAACATCATCTGGATCTTCGTCGCCGGCTTCTGGCTGGCGGTCGGCTACGTCTTCGCCGGCCTCATCTGCTGCGTGCTCATCGTGACGATCCCTTTCGGAGTCGCCTCCTTCCGCATGGCCAGCTACGCCATCTGGCCCTTCGGCCGCGACCTCGTACGCCGGGAGAGCCCCAGCGGCATCAGCACGGTCGGCAACGTCATCTGGGTGATCGTGGCCGGTTGGTGGCTGACCATCGGTCACATCGCCACCGCCCTGGGCCTGGCGGTCACCATCATCGGTATCCCCATGGCCTGGGCCTCGCTCAAGATGATCCCGGTCGCCCTCGCCCCCTTCGGCAACGAGATCGTCAGTTCCGGCGACCCCCGGGAACCCTGGCAGTTCTGAGACCGTTGACCCTTCGCCGGATCGGGCAGAACCGGACCTGAACTCTACGCATCCCCCTCCACAACACACACCGCCGCTCCCTCCGGCGGCCCCCGCGTGAATGAGCAGAGAATGGAGTCCATGTGCAAGCCCAGCGGCCTGGAGTGTGGGCGCTCCTGAAGAAGTGGTTGGAAGCGCGCAGAGCCAGAGCCGAGCGCCGCAAGCAGCTGGAGGCCGAGGAGGCCGTCAACGCCCAGGCGGAGGCCAGGAAGGCCGTGGCCGAGACCGAGGCGGAGGACGACGTCGGTGCGGAGGACCTGCTCCGGAGCATCAGCGACGCCTCCTGGCGTGTGCTGATCATCGGTGTGGTCATCGGCCTGCTGCTGTACGGGCTCGCCTACATCTGGGTCGTCACCCTCCCGGTGATCATCGCGGTCTTCATCACCGCGCTGCTGATGCCCCTCGTACTCTTCCTGCGCCGTAAGGGGCTCGGCCGCGGACTGTCGACGACCCTGGCCATGGTCACCGCGCTGGTGGTCCTCAGCGGTGTCGTCTCGCTGATCGTCACCCCCGCCATGCAGGGGTTCGGCGGGCTCGTCGCCAGCGTCTCCAGTGCCGTCAACGAACTCCGTGATCTCCAAGTGCCCTTCGGCCTCGACCCGAGGCTGTTCACCGAACTGATCGACCAGGCCTGGGTACAGATCCAGAGCACGGTCATCGACAACCAGAGCCAGTTGGTGAGCGGGGCGCTCACGGCGGGTTCGGCCGTGGTCCAGGTGCTCATCGGACTCATCCTGGCCATCGTGCTGACCGTCTACTTCCTGCACGCCGGCGACAAGCTGATGGACTGGTTCACCACGCTGCTTCCCCCCAAGTCCCGCCCGGGGCTGCGCCACGCGGGCAAGGTGGCCTACGACGTCATGGGCCGCTACGTGCGCGGTGTGGCGATGGTCGGCCTGTTCGACGCCTTCTTCATCGGCATCGTGCTGCTCATCGTCCTGGAACCGAGCCTGGCCATCCCTCTGATCGTACTGACCTTCGTCGGCGCGTTCCTACCGGTGATCGGTGCCTTCGCCACGGGCATCCTCGCCGCTCTGGTCACCTTCGTCGCCGAGGGGTGGGTCGCCGCACTGGTCGTCACCATCGGCGTCATCGTGGTGCAGCAGTTGGAGAGCAACCTGTTCGCGCCCCGTATCTACGGCCAAGCGCTGGAGCTGCCGTCCGCGGTCGTGCTGCTGGCCATCTCCATCGGTGCCATCGTCGGCAACGTCCCCGGGATGTTCCTGGCCACACCGATCGCCGCTGTCGTCGCGGCGCTCCTGAGGAACCGGTCCTCCGGCAGAACGGACCCCCACGAGGAGGAGCGGGCCACTGTGGAGGACGGATCCGGTGCGACGGCCGCGGCCCGGTCCGGGCCGGCAGAGCGGGGAACTGCGGGGACCTGAGCTCCGGCCCCTGCGCAACGCAGGGAATGAGTCGGCCTCCGTGCTCGTTGGCCGCGGGTGCGGGGCCGAAGCATGGCCGAGACCCTATCCGGGCCCCATCCGTCTGCGGTTAGGCTGGGCGGGTTGCCCAGATCCCACCCCTGGGACCGCTCGGGCCACCGCACGTGTCCACCACCCCATCGCCGAGGAAGCTCCACCCATGTTGATCGCCACCGACCTCGAACTGCGCGTCGGACCCCGTCTCCTGTTGGAGCCGACTTCCTTCCGGGTCGCCGCCGGGGACAAGATCGGTCTGGTGGGGCGCAACGGTGCGGGCAAGACCACCCTGACCCGCATCCTGGCGGGGGAGGGCCAACCCACCGACGGTACCGTCACCTCCTCCGGAAGCATCGGTTACCTGCCTCAGGACCCGCGCACCGGCGACCTCGACGTCCTCGCCCGGGACCGTATCCTCTCCGCCCGAGGCATCGACGAGGCCTTCCGCGGCCTGCGTGAGGCCGAGAAGAAGATGGCCAGCGACCACGAGAAGACGCGCAGCAAAGGTGTGCGCCAGTACGCCCGTTGGGATGAGCGCCTCCACGTGCTGGGCGGATACGCGGCCGAGTCCGAGGCCGCGGCGATCGCCTCCAGCCTGGGGCTTCCCGACCAGGTCCTGGGCCAGCCCCTGCGTACCCTCTCGGGCGGACAGCGCCGACGTATCGAGCTCGCCCGCATCCTGTTCAGTGACGCCGACACCCTGCTGCTGGACGAGCCCACCAACCACCTGGACGCCGACTCCATCGCCTGGCTGCGCGACTTCCTCAAGAACCACCAGGGCGGGCTCGTCGTCATCAGCCACGACGTCGAACTCGTCGAGGACGTGGTCAACCGCGTCTTCTACCTGGATGCCAACCGCTCCACCATCGACGTCTACAACATGGGCTGGCGCCAGTACCAGGTCCAGCGCGAGGCCGACGAGAAGCGCCGCCGCCGTGAGCTCTCCAACGCCGAGAAGCAGGCCGAGACGCTGCGCAAGCAGGCCGACAAGTTCCGCGCCAAGGCCACCAAGGCCCGCGCCGCCCAGCAGATGATCAACCGGGCCGACAAGCTCATGGACGGGGTCCAGGGCGTGCGCAAGGTCGACAAGGTAGCCAAACTGCGTTTCCCCGACCCCGCGCCCAGCGGGCGCACACCGCTGTCCGCCGAAGGGCTGTCCAAGTCCTACGGGTCCCTGGAGATCTTCACCGGTGTCGACCTGGCCATCGACCGGGGCAGCCGTGTGGTGATCCTCGGACTCAACGGTGCGGGCAAGACGACCCTGCTGCGCCTGCTCGGCAGCATCGAGCAGCCCGACACCGGCCGGATCCTGCCCGGACACGGACTCAAACTCGGCTACTACGCCCAGGAGCACGAGACTCTCGACGTCAACCTCAGCGTGCTCGAGAACATGATGAGCGCCGCTCCCGACCTGCCCGACGTCGAGGCCCGGCGCACGCTCGGATCGTTCCTGTTCAGCGGGGACGACGTCGACAAGCCGGCCGGGGTGCTCTCCGGTGGTGAGAAGACCCGTCTGGCCCTGGCCACCCTCGTGGTCTCCAGCGCCAACGTGCTGCTGCTGGACGAGCCCACCAACAACCTCGACCCGGCCAGCCGGGAGGAGATCCTCAACGCGTTGCGCAACTACAAGGGCGCGATCGTACTGGTCACACACGACGAAGGCGCGGTCGAGGCACTCCAGCCGGAACGGGTCATCATGTTGCCCGACGGCGTCGAGGACATGTGGACCTCCGAGTTCAACGAACTCATCGCCCTGGCCTGAGGCGGTACGGGCCACCCGGTGGCCGCGGTGCGACCGTCCCCACAGGCCGGTCGCCGCCCCCGCTCCTGCGCCCGCCACTGTCCCGGCGCGGCGGGAGGAGCCTGTTCCCGGCCCCGGCGAAGATCTAGGCTGGTGCTCTCCGGCAGAAGGGATGAGGGTTCGTGGACGAGGTTCCCAGGAGGGGCACGCCGGTCTCGGCCGACGGCGACGACGAACTGGCCGCCGAGCTCCGGCGCCGCTACGACGCGGGTGAGAGCATCCGTTCGCTGTGCGCGGCCACCGGCCGTTCCTACGGGTACGTGCGCCGGCGCCTGAAGGGCTCCGGGGCCGAGCTGCGCGGCCGCGGCGGCGACACACGCACCGCCTGACCCGCCAGGTCCGGGTGCGTCGCACCACCCCAAGTTACTGGAGAGTATGGTCGTGGTTCCCGACCGAAACGACGGAGGAACCATGGCACAGGACCCCAACGCGCACGAGTCCCTGCCCACCGAGGAGGAGCTCGGCCGGGCCGGGCTCGAGCTCACCATCGACGGGCGTGTGGCCCACCTGACCATCAGCCGCCCCGAGCGGCGCAACGCCATGACCGGACGTACCTGGACCACCATGGCGCGCATCGGCAGTGCCCTGCCCGAGGAGGTGCGCGTGGTGGTCCTGTCCGGCAAGGGCGACATCTTCTCCGCCGGGATCGACCTCAACATGTTCACCCCCGAGGGTGTGGACGGCGAGCGCTCGATCGTGGCCGGCCTGGCCGACGGATCGGCCGACGAGGAGGACCTGGACTCCTACATCGCGGAGCTGCAGGCCGGCTTCACCTGGCTGCGCCGCCCCGACCTGGTCACCGTCGCCGCCGTGCGCGGCCACGCCATCGGTGCCGGGTTCCAACTCGCCCTCTCCTGCGACCTGCGCGTCCTCGCCGACGACGCCAAGTTCTGCATGAAGGAGCCCGCCCTGGGGCTGGTCCCCGACCTGACCGGCACCAAGCCGCTGGTCGACATCGTCGGTGTGCACCGCGCCACCGAGATCTGCCTGACCGCACGCCGGGTCGAGGCGGAGGAGGCCCGCGAACTCGGCCTGGCCACCCTCGTGGTGCCCTCCGACGAGCTCGACGGTGCGGTCTCCGACGCCGTCACCGCACTCCTGGAGCTCGACCCCGGCGCGGCCACCGCCACCAAGGCGCTCCTGCAGGCCGCCCCCGGGAACAGCCTCGAGGAGCAGGCGGCAGCCGAGCGCCGCGCCCAGATCGGCCGGCTCACCGTCCTCGCCCAGAGCACGGCCGGCCGCTCCTGAGAAGTCCCGGAGCGGGCGGGGAGACCCGTATCACCGGGAAAAAAGCCCGCTCCGTCCCCGCCCCCGAGGGATCTCTAGTAAGCTGCTGAAGGCGGTCGTTCGAAAGCCGTGCGCATCCGAGCGCGCCAGGCCGTCCAGACGCGGAAAGACGCGTTGCCGATGAATCCGGCGCCGCGCTTGTCACCCCGAGTGAGCACAGAGCCCCGTGACGGGGTCCGGTTCCGCGTGCGATTAAGGCGCGTTTGTGTGATTTCTTCGCCGAGGCCGCCCGGCCTGCGCGAAGCCTTCCTCGAAACGCCGCCACACTATGAGGAAGGTAAACGTCACTTGACGGACACTGCCGTAGAGCCTGCGTTCGACAACCTCGGTCTTCCGGACAAGATCGTCGAAGCGTTGGCCAAGAACGGTGTGACCACCCCGTTCCCGATCCAGGCCGCGACCATCCCCGACGCCATCGAAGGGGTCGACGTTCTCGGTTGCGGCCGTACCGGTTCGGGCAAGACCCTGGCCTTCGGCCTGCCGGTCCTGATGCGTACCGCCGAGCGCCGCGCCGCCAGCACCCGCCCCCGGGCCCTGATCCTGGTTCCCACCCGCGAGCTCGCCCACCAGGGCCGCGACGCCCTGCGTGAGTACGCCCGCGTTCTCGGCGTGCGTGTGGGCGACGTCGTCGGAGGCAGCTCCTACACCCGCCAGATCAACGAACTGCGCCGTGGCGTCGAGGTCCTCGTCGCCACCCCCGGCCGTCTCACCGACCTCATCGAGCAGGGCGCCTGCGACCTGAGCGATGTGGAGATCTCGGTCCTGGACGAGGCCGACCAGATGTGCGACATGGGCTTCATGCCGCAGGTCAGCGAGCTCCTGGACCAGGTCGGCCCCGGCGGCCAGACCCTGCTGTTCTCCGCCACGCTCGACGGCGACGTCGACAAGCTGGTGCGCAAGTACATGAACAACCCGCGCACGCACTCGGTCGACCCGCCCGTCTCGCAGGTCACGACCATGGAGCACCACCTGCTCAAGGTCCTGCCGCGCGACAAGAACAAGATCGTCTCGCAGATCGCCGCGCGCGAGGGGCGCACCATCCTGTTCGTGCGGTCCAAGTACCGTGCCGACACCATCAGCGAGCAGCTCGTCCAGCTCGGTGTCCCGTGCGCTTCCCTGCACGGCGGCAAGACCCAGAGCGTGCGCACCCGCACCCTCGCCAAGTTCCGCGAGGGCCGCATCCAGGCCCTGGTCGCCACCGACGTCGCCGCCCGCGGTATCCACGTCGACGGCATCGACATGGTGGTCAACGTCGACCTGCCCACCGGCCACAAGGACTACCTGCACCGCGGAGGCCGCACCGCCCGCGCCGGTTCTTCCGGTTCGGTGGTCTCCCTGGTCCAGCCCAACCAGCGCCGCATGGCCCGCCGCCTCATCAACGAGGCCGGCGTCGAGGCCAAGCAGCACCTGGTCAACCCGGGAGATGAACTGCTCAGCACTGTGACCGGTGCTCAGGAGCCCTCCGGTGAGCCCTGGGTCGAGCCGCCCGAGCCCGAGCGTCCCCGCCGTGGGCGCGGCCGTGGCGGACCGCGCCGTGGCGGCGGCTACCGCGGCGGCGGCCGCAGCGGTGGTTACCGGGGCGGCAAACGCGGTGGCTACCGGGGCGACCGCGACGGCGGCCCCCGGGGCGGACACCGGGACGACCGCCGTGAGGGCGGTTACCGGGGCGACCGCGACGGCGGCCCCCGCAACGAGGGCGGCCCGCGCGGCGAGCGCCGCGGCGGCTACCGGGGCGACCGCAGGAACGACCGCCGCGGGGACAACCGCAGCGGCTACCGCGGTGACCACAGCGGATCCGCGTCGCAGCGTTAGGCGCGACTCAGCAGCAGCACCGAAGGGGTCCGTCCCGGCCAGGAGCCGGGGCGGGCCCCTTCGGCCTTTTCCCAGCGGTGTTTTGCGCTCCTTTACCGTGCATTCGCGTGTTCGAGTCCGAATCGAGGGGCCCGGGCGTGGACAGTTGCGGGAAACCCCGATTCCCGCATTCGGGACCGCACGCCACCTGAAGGGGAAAGCGTGAACGTCCTCAACGACCTGCTCGTGGGCCTCAACGACCTGTTCTGGAGCTTCCTGGTCATCCCGCTCCTGGTCGTTCTGGCCCTCTACTTCACCGTGCGCAGCGGTTTCGTCCAACTCCGGCTGCTCCCGGAGATGTTCCGTGTCCTGAGCGGCAGCCCCGGGGTGGCCCCCGACGGAGGGCGGGAGATCTCCTCCTTCCAGGCCTTCGCGATCTCGGCCGCCTCCCGGGTGGGTACCGGCAACATCATCGGCGTCTCCCTGGCCATCATCCTGGGCGGGCCCGGCGCGGTGTTCTGGATGTGGCTCATGGCCGCGCTGTTGGGCGCTGCCGCTTTCGTGGAGTCGACTCTCGCCCAGCTCTACAAGGTGCGTACCCACACCGGTTTCCGCGGCGGACCGGCCTACTACATCCTCCACGGCTTCGGCCGCCGATGGACGGGGGTGCTCTTCGCCGTCCTGATCACCCTCACCTTCAGCATCGTCTTCAGCTCCGTGCAGGCCCACGGCGTGGCCGGGGCGATCACGACCTCCGTGGAGGAGAGCGGGGGAACCGGGGGTTTTTGGATCGACGCGCTCGTAGGGGTCGTGCTGGCCCTGCTGACCGCCGCGGTCGTCTTCGGCGGCGTACGCCGTGTCGCCACGGTCGCCCAGGGGCTGGTGCCCCTCATGGCAGGCCTCTACCTCCTGCTCGGGCTGGCCGTGGTCGCCCTCAACATCGACCAGGTCCCGCGGGTGCTGGGTGACATCCTCGGCCACGCGTTCGGGGTCCGCGAGCTCGCCGCCGGCGGTGCGGGCACCGCGCTCGTGCAGGGCATGCGCCGCGGGATGTTCTCCAACGAGGGAGGCCTGGGCTCGGCCCCCAACGCCGCCGCCACCGCCTCGGTCTCCCATCCGGCCAAGCAGGGGCTGGTGCAGTCCCTGGGGGTCTACTTCGACACCTGGCTGGTCTGTTCGGTCACCGCGTTCGTCGTGCTCATCAACGGTTCGGTCTACGACCCGGGCGCCCACCAGGCTGTGGCGGTCGTGCAGGAGGGGCTGGAGGGCTCGCTGGGCGGCTGGTCCCTGCATGCGCTGACCGTGATCATGTTCCTGCTGGCCTGGACCTCGGTCCTGGGCAACTACTACTACGGTGAGTCCAATCTGCAGTTCCTCGATGCCGAGCAGCACCACATGACCTATTTCAGGTACGCGGTCCTGGCGTCGGTCTTCATCGGCTGCGTGGCCCCACTGACCGTGATCTGGAGCATGGCCGACATCTCCATGGGCGTGATGGCCGTCCTCAACCTGATCGCCCTGGCCCTGCTGTCGCCGGTCGCCTTCCGTCTGCTGGCCGACTACAGCCGCCAACTGAGGTACGGGCTCGACCCGCAGTTCACCCTCGCCAAGATGCCGGACCTGGAGAACGTCACCGCTTGGGGGCCGGCCCACGGGCACCTGCCCGAGGACGTCGACCGGACCGAGGGCCCGGCCCCCTCCGACCCGGCATCAGAGACCGACGGGCGCGACTGGCGGGCCGACGGCGCCGAGGTCGAGAGCGGGAAGGACGGTGCCGAGGGGGTGTCCTCGGAGGGCACCCCCGCCGACGGTATCGGGGACCCCGAGGGGAACGGGCAGGAGGAGAACCCCGGCCGGGGCGGCGAGGAGGACCCAGGGCCCCGCTGAGGCCGTCCACAGGTGGCCCGTTCGGTGCGCAAGCGAAAATCGTTTTCGGTACTATGCGTGGAGTTCCTGAACCACCCCCACGGAGACCCGCTGTGTCCGAACGGCTCTCAGACGAGACCACCCCCGGCTCAGCCCTGGGCGACAGTATCGCCCAGGGCTGGAGCGATCGGGACGAGCTGCCCCCGGCGGACTGGGGGCGCAGTACCAGCAGCCGCAGGACCGGCACCGTCTGGTTGTTCGCGCTCCTGATCACCGCGATGGCCGCCGGCCATGCCTGGCTCACCGACGAGCTCACCGACCAGGCCTTCCTCGCCTGGGCCACCGTCTTCACCGCGATCGCCTTCCAGGCCCTTCCGTTCCTGGTCTTCGGGGTGGCCCTGTCGGCCGCGCTCACCGCTTTCGTGCCGGCCTCGGCCTACCGCAGGTTCATCCCGCAGAACGCCGCACGGGCCGTGCCCGTCGCGGGTGTGTCCGGGGCCCTGCTGCCCGGGTGCGAGTGCGCGTCCGTGCCCATCGCCGGGAGCCTCATCAAACGCGAGGTCGCACCCGCGGCGGCCCTGACCTTCCTGCTGGCCGCGCCCTCCATCAACCCCGTCGTCATGATCGCCACGGCCGTGGCCTTCGCCGGGCAACCCGAGATGGTGCTGGCCCGATTCGCGGCCGGGCTGTCGGCCTCGGTCGTCATCGGCTGGATCTGGGTCAGGTTCGGCCGCGCGGACTGGCTGCGCCTGCCCACCCGCACCCATACACCCGGCGCCTCCCGAGGCCGGATCTTCCGCGAGTCGATGCTGCACGACATCATGCACGCCGGCGGCTACCTCGTCGTGGGGGCCCTGGCCGCGGCCACCCTCAACGTCATGGTGCCGCGCTCGTGGCTGCTGACCGTGGCCGATGCGCCCGTCGTCTCGGTACTGGTCCTGGCGGTACTGGCGATCCTGCTGTCGATCTGTTCGGAGGCCGACGCCTTCGTGGCGGTCAGCCTCACCGACTTCTCTCCCACGGCCAAGCTCGCCTTCATGGTGATCGGCCCCATCGTCGACCTCAAACTCATCGCCATGCAGGCCGGTGTCTTCGGTTGGCGGTTCGTGGCCCGATTCGCCCCGCTCTGCCTCGCCGTCGGGCTGGTCTGCACGTTCCTGATCGGAGGGCTCCTGCTGTGAACCGCATCGCCCAAGGGCTCACCCTCGTCCTGCTCGGCGCGGCCGCCCTCACCGCGACGGTGCCCACCGACCTCTACCTCAACTGGGTCAAGGCGGGCTTCGGGCCTTTCCTCATCGCCGCCGGAGCGGTCACCGTGCTCCTCGGCGTCCTGGTCGTCGTTGCCGAGTTGCGGGGAGAGAGTCAGGACACGGCCCCCGAGCACCGCACCAGTGCCCCCGAGCACCACACCAGTGCCCGTGACCACGACCGTGCGGTGGCCGCCGAGTACGGCGACGGCGGCCACGGCCACGACCACTCCGGCGCCCCCGGGGTCGCCTGGCTCCTCCTGCTCCCGGTCGCCGCCGTCTTCGTCCTCACCCCGCCCGCGTTGGGCTCCTACACCGTGGAGTCCACCGGGGGTTCCGCCGGCCCTCCCCCCGAGGAGACCGTCTCCGGGGGTTTCGAGGACGCCCTGGCTGAGGCCGGTCCCGGGGAGACCGCACAGATGGCCGTGCAGGAGTTCGTCATGCGGGCCTGGACCGACGAGGACCGGCAGATGGCCGGTCGCGAGATCGAGCTCACCGGCTTCGCCGTCCCCGACGAGGAGGGCAGCTGGTACCTGGTGCGCTTGCAGATGGCCTGCTGTGCGGCCGATGCCGTGGTCAACCGTGTCGAGGTCGTCGACGACGGGCCGGTTCCCGAAGCCGACACCTGGTGGACCGTACGCGGTACCTGGGACGAGCCCGAGGGCGAGCTGACCGACGTCAGCGAGCACCGGTTCCTGGCGCAGGAACGCGAGGAGGTCGCTGATCCGCCCGACCCCTACGAATGACTCCGGTGACGGATCCTCTTCTCTGCACAGCCCGCCACACCGCGGTATGTTCGCCGCATCATCGTCGCTCTGAGTGACAATGGGCGAGTGTCACAGGGAAGCGAGCGTATCGGCCGGGTGTTGGAGCGGCTGCGCCCACGGTCGATCCGCGCACGGGTCACTGCCGGCTCCGTGTTGACGTTCTTCCTGTTCATGGTGGCTCTTCTGGTGTTCAGCTCGATGGTGATCCGCGACTTGGACCGGCTCCGGAACACCGGACGCGTCGATGCCGTCGCCCGCGAGGTCGCTGCACATGTGGAGACCCAGCGTTACGAAGGACCGATCCCGTCCACCGAACCGATCGTGCGCCTGCAGGTCGTGGACCGCGACAGCGGTGAGGTACTTGCCGCCAGCGACACCCTGCGCGGCCTGCCGGCGGTGACCACGGAGGAGCCCACCGGGGAGCCCACCGGCGACGCCGAGTACCCCCGCCTCTCCGAGACCGTGTGCACCGAGCTCACCGGTGTGCGGGAGGGGGACTGTTTCCGCGTCGTCGGGTACGCCGTCGACGACTCGGCCTACGGTGACGTCACGGTCCTGGCCGCCTCGCGCACCACCGGGTTCTTTTCCACCAACGTCCTGGAGTTCGTGCTTGTCGGCGTCTCGCTCCTCCTGACCGTCGGCACCGGTGCCGTGCTCTGGTACGGAGTGGGACGGGCCCTGCGGCCGGTGCGCAACATCAGCTCGGAGATGGAGCACATCACCGCCAGCGACCTGCACCGCAGACTCCCCGTGCCCGACAGTGACGACGAGATCGCCGAACTGGCGCGTACCGCGAACGAGAGCCTGGAGCGTTTGGAGGACTCGGTCACCCGCCAGCGCCGTTTCGTCTCCGACGCCTCCCACGAACTGCGCAGCCCCATCACCGGTATGCGCACCAAGCTCGAGGTGGAGCTCTCCGACCCCGAACCCGACGCGCGCGCTCGGGAACGCCTGCTCACCGGCCTGCTCTCGGACACCGAGCGCCTCGAGAACATCGTCTTCGATCTGCTCGAACTGGCCCGGGTGGAGACCGGCGCATCGGCTTCGCGTGAACGTGTGGACCTGACCGAACTGATCACCACCGAATTCTCCGACCACCGCCGGTACCCGGGGCTGCGCACCCACACCTCGGAGCCCGTCCGTGCCGAGGTCAACCGTCTGAGGATGGTGCGGGTGCTCACCAACCTGGTCACCAACGCCGAACGCCACGCGCGGGGCCGTATCGATCTCTACGTCGGGCGGGAGGGGGACAGCGCCGTGGTGGAGGTGCACGACGACGGCTCGGGCGTGCCCGAGCAGGACCGCGAGCGTGTCTTCGAACGTTTCGCCCGCTTGTCGGAGTCCAAGGAGCTGGACCCCGGCGGCAGCGGGCTGGGGCTGCCCATCTCCCGGGAGATCGTGCGGGTCCACGGTGGCACCCTCACGGCGGGACACAGCGAGTTGCTGGGAGGCGCGCTCTTCACCGTCCGCTTGCCCCTGGCCTCACCGGAGAACGGGAAGTGAGCGGTGCGGAACTGCTTCCCCGGGGTCGGGGAGGGAGCGAGGGCCGGCACCGCAGGACGTGTGGGCCTCCCGGCCGGCCGGGAGGCCCACACGTCCTGCGCGGTCAGTTGAACAGTTCGACGTCCTCGGGAGCGGGGCGCTCCATCTCGAAGTCCATGATCTCGCCGCCGTCACTGTCGGTGATCATCGGCTCCTGGAGTACCTCGGGCTGGCCACCCGCGTTGTGCTGCACGACCATGACCCCGGCGTAACCGCTGTGGTCGTTCTCGGAGGCCCTGAACGGCACCAGGCCCGGGCCCTGCCACTCCTGGGACTCCAGGGTCCGGATCAGCTCCTCGCGGCCCAGGTCGGGGCCGACCTCCATGAGTACCTGGGCGAACAGGACCGCCTGGACCATGCCGTAGACCGTGGTGTCGGCGAAGAGGGTGCCGGAGTTGTACTCGTCGTGGATCTCCTGGAAGAACTCGATCCACGGGTCGTCGGTCTGGCCGACCATCGGCAGGAACGAGGTGATGATGAGGCCGTCCAGGAAGGTATCGGGCGGGACGTCCTCGGCCGGTGTGCCCTCGGCGTTCTCCTCGATGAGCTCGGTGATGACCTCGACGTCGCCGCCCCAGGACGGGGACACCCACTGGGGTTCGTACCCGATGGAGGCGGCCTCGGTGATGGCCAGAGCGAGGTAGGAGGGCATGCACGAGCACACCGCCACGTCGGCGCCGCTGCTCTTGAGTCCGGCGACCTGTCCGGCCAGCTCGGGGACCCTGGGGTCGTAGGACTCGTAGGTCACGATGTCGTCGATGAGGTACTGCTCCATACCGGCGTGCGTGGAGGGTCCCACGTCGTCGTTCTGGTAGAGCAGCCCGACGTCCTCACCGGAGTAGTTCTCCGCCAGGTACTGGGCCTGGATCTTGGTCTCCTTGGTGTAATCCACCTGGAAGCCGTAGCTGTAGGGGTAGACCGAGGGCTGGTCCCACTGCAGGGTGCCGGAGGAGACGAACAGGTCGGGGATGCCTTGCTCGTTGAGCTCGTCGATGACCGCCTCGTGAGTAGGGGTCCCCAAGCCGCCGAGCATCGCGAAGATCTCGTGCTCCTCCACGAGTGCGTCGGTGGCTTCCATGGTCTGGGCGGGGTCGAAGGAGTCGTCCTGGACCTGGTAGTCGATACGGCGGCCGTGGATACCGCCGTTCTCGTTGATGTAGTCGAAGACGGCACGTGCGCCGGTGGAGACGTTGCGGAAACCGGGGGAGGCCGGCCCGGTCAACGGCTGGTGGGTCCCGATGACCACGGTGTCGTCGGTGACGCCCTGCGTATTGGTGTCGCTCTCTGAACCCCCGTCGCCCAAGCCACAACCCGTGGCGATGAGTGCTACGGCCAGGACGGGGGCGAAGAGTCTCAGTGCTCGCATGGTGTTGTCCTGAACTCGATCGTGCCTTCTCCGCGGGGGCGCAGCGGGCCCTGGGGAGGAGGAAGTTACATAGCTCGGGAGCGGACGAGGGGGAAACTCCGACCCTCCACTACGTTACTGAAGAGTAAGGCACCTGAGACGCATCCGGCCCCACAGTTGGTGCAGGTGGCGGTTACGGCACGTCACAGGGGCAGGTCGCCGGCCCTTCGGGAACGTGAAACGGACCTTACCGCCCAGTAGGTAGTGCTTGGGCCGCGGGGACGGTACCGCTCCGGTCCGGGCCTCAGCCGGCGCACGTGCCCGGCGGCGGACCGGTGTCCTCGGCCGGGCGCGCGGCCCCCAGAATCTCACGGGCCAGGCGGACGACCGCGTCCGAGGCCTGCTGCACCGGGGCGTCGCGCCGCCACACCAGCAGATGGCGCAGCTGGATCGGTTCGCCCTCCAGCCTGCGCACCACCACGCCGTCCCCCGTTCCGAAGTCCGGCCGGCACGGTGCGACCGCCCGCCCGGCCGCCACCAGTTCACGGATCTCGGACCGGTCGTGCAGACGGTAGGGCACCTCAGGTGCGAACCCGGACCGCTGGCAGGCCAGGTAGAAACACTCCGGCCATCCGGTCCCGTCCGGGGGCGTGAGCGCCCACGGGGAGTCCGCCAGGTCGCCCAGTGCCACCGCCGCCGCACCGGCCGCCGGGTGCCCGGTCTGCAGCGCCACGTGCAACGGTTCCACCGCCAGCATCGCCCAGGCCAGCGGGCCGTCCGTGGACAGGTCCCGGTCCACGTAGTCGATCGCTGCTCCCAGGTCCAGGTGCCCGGCCCGGACCAGGTCGGTGACCAGCTTGGGGGAGTACTCGGTACGCACGTGGACCGGTATGCGGGGAAAGATCTCGGGCAGGCGCTCGGAGAACTCTATCGTCAACGGTCCCACCCCGCCTACGCGCAGGACCGGGGGTGAGGCGCTCCGCGCACTGATGTCGTGGACGAGGTCGTCCATGGACAACAGCACCGAACGCGCGCGCACCAGCACGAACTCGCCCAGCTCCGTGGGTTCGACCCCCGAACGCCCCCGGTGGAACAGGCGGCCGCCGACCTCCCGCTCAATGCGTTGCAGCTGCGTGGTCAGGGCCGGCTGCGAGGTGGCCAGAGCTGCAGCGGCCCTGGTCACGCTGCCGGTGTCGGCCAGCAGGCAGAGGGTGCGCAGGTGTCGGAGTTCGAGGTCCATCAGTGGAATGTAGGACGCGCGGACCCGCCGTGTACAGCTGCGGCCGCCCTCCTGAGCGAGGCCCCGGACACCCGCACGCTGCCGGGTACCGGCTCGTGCGCCCGGCTCGCGGCGCGCAGAAGCGGTTGGGATAAGGTGCCGTCCGTCACCATAATGATTGGACGTCCTAATAAAAGGGCGGATACGGCGCGACGTTGGAGAGCACCCATGCCGGTCGAACGCGAACTGCACACCCCCGAGGCACGGCAACTGCTGGAACTGACCCGTGAACTCGTCGACAAGGAGCTCATCCCGCGCGCCGCCCACGACGAGGAACACGGCACCTTCCCCCGCGAGGTCTTCACGACCCTGGGCGAGGCCGGACTCCTCGGGCTGCCCTACCCTTCCGAGTACGGCGGGGGAGACCAGCCCTACGAGGTCTACCTGCAGGTCGTCGAGGAACTCGCCCGCGGATGGCTCGCCGTGGGCCTGGGCGTGAGCGTGCACAGCCTCTCCGCCTACCCCGTCGCCGAGTTCGGCACCGACGAGCAGCGCGCCGCCCTGCTGCCCAGCATGCTCGAAGGGCACACCCTGGGCGCCTACTGCCTGTCGGAGACCACGTCCGGATCCGACGCCGCCGCCCTCACCACCCGGGCCGAACCCACTGGGGACGGCTACCTCGTCAACGGGGCCAAGTCCTGGATCACCCACGGCGGCCGCGCCGACCACTACACCCTCTTCGCCCGCACCGGCGCCCCCGACTCCGGTGGTAAGGGCATCAGCTGCCTGCACGTGCCCGCCGACACCCCCGGACTCGGGTCGGCCGCCCCCGAACGCAAGATGGGGATGAACTCCTCACCGACCGCCGGGGTGCTCTTCGACGACGTGCGCCTGCCCGCCGACGCCCTGATCGGGGAAGAGAACAAGGGTTTCGGCATCGCCCTGTCCGCCCTCGACTCCGGCCGTCTGGGCATCGCCGCCTGCTCCGTGGGCCTGGCCCAGGCCGCACTGGACGCCGCGGTCTCCTACTCCCGGGAACGCCACCAGTTCGGCCGCCCCGTCGGCGACTTCCAGGGGCTGAACTTCACCCTCGCCGACATGGCCACCCAGGTCGCCGCCTCCCGTGAGCTCTACCTGTCGGCCGCCCGGCTGCGCGATGCCGGACGGCCCTTCGGCGAGCGCGCCGCGATGGCCAAACTCATGGCCAGCGACACCGCCATGCGCGTGGCCACCGACACCGTCCAGGTCCTGGGCGGGTCCGGCTACACTCGCGACTTCCCTGCCGAGCGTTACATGCGGGAGGCCAAGGTCCTGCAGATCGTGGAGGGCACCAACCAGATCCAGCGCATGGTCATCGGCCGGCACCTCGCTGAACGCGCATAGCGGTGCCCCTGGGGCCGCCACTCAGGACCGCACGGCCAGGAGTTCGCTCACCGTCTCCTGCGCCGTGCGGACCCGCAGGTCCACGGGCCGGTCGGTCAGTACCGCCACCGCCGACCGGTAACCGGCCTCGCGTTCCAGGTCCGACAACCACACCGGGCCCGGAGCGCCGCCGCCCTCCCAGGACACGAGCTCCGCCTCACCGTCGGCCGGGCTGACCCTCACCCGGCGCAGACCCCCGGACAGGCCCAGCCCCGTGGCCTTGAGCAGGGCCTCCTTACGTGCCCAGTAGCCGTAGAACGCCACCGTGCGCTCCGGTTCGTCCAGCACCGACCACACCCGGTACTCGTCGTCGGCGAGCGTGTACCCTGCCAACCCGTCCAGGTCGCGGGCCGGGGCGACCCGCTCCACGTCCACGCCCACCGGGGCGCCGTCCGTCACCGCCAGGACCACCCATTCGCCCGAATGGCTCACCGAGAACTCCCAACCCTGCGCTGCGCCGATCGGGTGGGGTTTGCCGTGCGGGCTCTCGTCGCGCGCGGCACCCGCGCGCTCCTTCTCCTCGCAGGAGGGGCAGTGCATGTCGAAGGCGATGAACTCGGGAGGGCACCCGGAGAGCTCGGCCAGACTCAACCGCGCCATCGCACGGCCCAACAGGTGCCGGTCGCGGTCGTCCTGGAGCCGGAACCGTTCGTTGCGTGTGCGTTCGTCCTCGTTCAACAGGCGTACCAGTCGGCTGCTCGCAGCCGAGGTGTGCGCCCACCAGACCGTGGCCGTCATTGGTGTGGAGGTGGCATCGGAGCTCATGCCTCAATTGTGCACCGGAGTCCGCACGAGTACGGGGGTGTGGACCCAGCAGGAACAGGGAATCCGGCCGTCGGAAGAAGCGGGGAGCCCTCCGGACGGGCCCGCGGGGCCCTACCCTGGAGGCGGAGCGGGCTCGGGGAGACGGACCCCTGCCCGGTCGCGAACGAGAACGGGGAGCACAACACGTGGTCGAGGAGAACCGACCGGCCTTCGCCGCCGAGCGCCGTGACCGCATCCTCGAACTCGTCCGAGCCAACGGCACGATGTCCTTGCGCGACCTGGCCACCAAGGTGCATGCCTCCGAGGTCACCGTGCGCCGCGACGTACGCGCCCTGGAGGCCGAGGGACTCGTCGACCGGCGCCGCGGCGGTGTGGCCCTGCCCGGCCGCATGGGCCACGAACAGAGCTACTCCGGCAAGAGCACGCAGTGCGCCGCGGAGAAAGCCGCTATCGCCGCGGTGGGTGCCCGCCTGGTCCGTCCGGGAGAGGCCGTCAGCCTCGGCCCCGGCAGCACCACGGAGGCCCTGGCCCACGAACTGTTCCAGCACACCGAGCTGACCGTGGTCACCAACTCCCTGCGTGCGGCCGACGTTCTGGCCACCGCCCCCGGGGTCCGTGTCGTCATGACCGGTGGCACCCTGCACGGCCCCGTCCGCGCGCTCGTGGGAGCGGAGGCCCAGGACACCCTCGCCGATCTCCGGGTCAACCGGGCCTTCCTTTCCGGCAACGGTGTCAGCGCCGAGCGCGGTCTGAGCACACCGGACCCGGCCGTGGCAGCCGTCGACAGGGCCCTGGCGGACTGTGCCGAGGAGACCGTCGTGCTCGCCGACCACACCAAGATCGGCGCCGAGACCATGGTCCCCACCGTCGCCCCCGAGGAGATCGCCCACCTGATCACCGACAACAGGGCCGACCCCGAGGTACTCATGACCTTGGAGGACACCGGAGCCCTGGTACACGTGGCCGTTGCGCTCGGAGAACGCGGCCACTGACCACTCCGGGACCCGCAGGCGGGCCCCGGCCGGGAACGAACGCGTAACCTACGGGCCACGCCACTTGTAAGGCAGGCACCACGCGCGTGATGCTGGCTCTTCCGCCCAGGTCCGCCGAACGTCCCCGAGTCCCCCACCGACCACGTCGTCCACCAGGCAGGAGCAGCAGCCCATGCCCGCACAGCCGACGCCCCGGGAACAGCCCCCGGCGCGTGTCACGCCCGAACCAGTGGCCCTCCCCGAACCCTGGTCCTCCTCCCGTGTCGCCGTCGTTGTACCCACCTACGACGAGGCCGAGAACCTGCCGCGGCTCGTCGCCCAGCTCACCGCCCTGGACCTGCCCCGGCTGACGGTCGTCGTGGTCGACGACAACTCACCCGACGGTACCGGCGAGATCGCCGACAAACTTGCCGCCGAGCACGGCGGTCCCGAACACGGGCGGGTCTCGGTCGTGCACCGCACCCACAAGGACGGCCTGGGCCGCGCCTACGTCGAAGGCATGACCCACGCACTGGACCTCGGAGCAGAGTACGTCGTCCAGATGGACGCCGACCTGAGCCATCCCGTCGGTTACGTGCCCCAGCTCCTGGGCGCACTGCACTCCACCAACGCCGACGTGGTCATCGGTAGCCGCTACGTGCCCGGCGGCAGCCTCTCGCAACAGTGGGGCCTGCGCCGTCGGCTGCTCAGCGGATGGGCCAACACCTATGTCAAGTCCGTCCTGTCCATGCCGGTACGCGATGTCACCGCCGGGTTCAAGATCTGGCGGTCCTCGGCGCTGCGGGTCCTCGACCTGCCCAGCATCGAGAGCACCGGTTACGCCTTCCAGGTCGAGATGCACTACCGTGCCTACCGCCGCGGCCAGAAGCTCGTCGAGATCCCCATCCACTTCGAGGACCGCGTCGAGGGCCGGAGCAAACTCGACGCCGGAGTGGCCCTGGAAGCCGCACTGCGGCCTCTGCGCTTGCGCCGCGCCGAGAACGCCCGCCACTGAGTTCCCCCGCCTCCTGTGTCCTACGGCTCCGATCCGGGCACCGGACCCAGTGAGAGGAGGGGTGACAGTGACTGAAGAGCCCTATGACGTGGACACCGACATGGGTGACGATCCCGAGCTGAGCAAGGCCGTGGCCCGGGAACGCAGGATCGAACCCGACCACGACATCCAGGAGTACGACTTCGAGGATCCCGGGACCCCGGGAACCGACAGCCCCGGCCCCCGGGGGATCCACGAGGGGGTGCAGTCCGAACGCAGCGACGTCTATCCGCGCGAGAGCTGGGGCGGAGAGACCCGCAACGCGGAGGAGGAGGCCCTCCACGAGGTCGACGACGGGTCCGTGCCCGAGTCCGACGAAGGGGCGGCCGTCCGTGAGGACCGCTCCGACCGTCCCTACGAACACCCGGCCGACACCCCGCACGGGGAACGGGGGGACGAACGCGACCGCACCACCGGCGCCTCCGATTACGTCCCGGATGCCGAGGACCCGAAGGACACGGGGGCCCCGGACACCTGAGGCCTTCGACGGTGCCCTTCCGCGGGCGGCCGGAACCGTCCGGGCGCATCCGTGCGCGGCGGTCCCGGCGGTCCGGCCTTCAACAGTTCCGGCCGGTGCCGCCCCCGGAACCGGCGCTGGAGCCCGGGCACGAACGCATCGGCGGCCCCGACACCCCGCAGAACCGGGGAGGGCGCTGCCCGGGGCGCGGCTCGGCAGCCGGGGCCTTCTCCGGGGGCCCGCCCCGCTCGGCCGTCTCCCGAGCCCCGGACACACCTCCGCGCGGCAGGGCCATCGCGCACAGCGAGGCCGCCACCGCCAGGCCCGCCAGGATCAACATCGCCGGACCGAACCCCTGTGCGAGCGCCTCCGTGCCCTCCTGACCGCCCGGACCGGCACCGATCCCCGCCAGGGACGGCACCGCCGCCACCCCGATCATCTGCGCGCCCCGCGCGAACGTGTTGTTGACCCCCGAGGCCAGACCCGCGTGCCGCTCGGGCGCCGAGGCCAGCACCGTGGCCGTCAGCGGCGCCACCGTCACGGCCATGCCCAGTGCCACCAGCAGGACCCCGGGCAGGACGTCCACCAGGTAACCCGGGTCGGCCGGCATCCGTGACAGGTACACGAGCCCGGCCGCCAGCAGCAGTGGACCGGCGATCAACTGGGGGCGCGGGCCGATCCGGGCGGCCAGGTCGCCCGAGCGCGCCGACAGCAGCAGCATGAGGACCGTCAACGGCAACGGCGCGGCCCCGGCCGTGACCGGCGAGTACCCGCCGACCTCCTGCAGGTGGATCACCAGGAGGAACAGCAGTGTGCCCAGTGCCGCGTAGATCATGACCGTGGCGGCGTTGGTGGCACTGAAGGGCACCGAACGGAAGATGCCCAACGGCAGCATCGGCGCACGCTTGCGGGCCTGCACCACCAGGAACACGAGGAGGGCGGCCCCGCCCCCGGCGGCGCCCACGAGCACCGCTGGGGTCACGCCCACCGAACCCCACTGGATGAGGGCGTAGGTGATACCGCCCAGGGCCACCACACCCAGCAGTGCCCCGGTGTAGTCCAGACTGCGCGGCGCCGACGGGTCCCGGGACTCGGGAACCTTGAACCAGGCGATGGCCAGCACCAGGGCCGCCAACGGAAGGTTGATGAGGAAGATGAGCCGCCAGTCGCCGACCTGCACCAACCAGCCGCCGACGAAAGGTCCGACCGCGGAGGCCACACCCGTCAGCCCCGACCACGCGCCGATCGCCCGCGCCCGGTCCTCCTCCCGGAAGCTCGCCTGCAGGATCGCCAGACTGCCCGGTGTGAGCAGCGCACCACCCACACCCTGGACGGCCCGGCCGGCCACCAGCAGTTCCGGGTTCGGGGCCACCGAACACAGCGCAGAGGCCAGGGCGAAGAGCACCACACCCGCCATGAACACCCGCACCCGGCCGAACCGGTCGGCCAGGGAGCCGCTGAGAAGGATCAGCGCCGAGAGGGTGATCATGTACCCGTTGACGATCCACTGCTGGCCGGCCAACCCGGTCCCGAAGTCCTCCTCGACGGCGGGCAGGGCCACGGTCACCACGGTCGAGTCCAGGAACGCCGTTCCCGAACCGAGCACGGTCGCCGCCAGGATCCACCGGGCCGCAGGTGTTGCCCATGCGACCCCGGCCGAGGGGACCGGTGCCGAAGCCGAACCACTCACACGCTCCACCCCCCGGCTACAGTACGGCGCCGGTCCCCGCACGTGGGCGAGGACCGGCGCCGTGTTCGGTCGGCTCCCGGGGGGGTGACCGCTATTCGCCGGCCAGCGCCCCCGTGATCGAGGTCCGGGCCGCACGTCGTGCCGGCATGATCGAGGCCAGCAGCCCGGCCACGACCGCCACCGCCACGAACACCCCGACCTGGGCCAGAGGCACGGCCAGAATCATGTTCGGCATGGCTGAGGCCCCGGCCGCCCATCCGAAGACCACACCCAGCGTGATGCCGATGAGGGCGCCGATCAGGCACAGCAGCACCGCCTCCACGCCCAGCATCCGCCGCAGCTGTGCCCGGGACAACCCCAGGGCCCGCAACAGCGCCGACTCGCGGGTGCGTTCCAGCACCGACAACGCCATCGTGTTGGAGATGCCGAACACCGCGATGAGGATCGCCAGGGCCAGCATCGCCGCGATCGTGTAGAAGGCGATGTCGAGCATTTCGGAGAACTGGTTCTTCGTCTCCGCCATCGACGCGACCTGCACGGTCGGGTGCTCCTCGACGGCGTCGTTCACCGCTGTGCGCAGTTCCGAGGGGTCGGCGTCCGACGTCCCCCGCACGAAGAGCATGTCGTCTTCGGTCCGCTCGGGGAAGAGCTGCCCGAAGTCCTGCGGGTCCAGGATCACCCCGTAGAGCTGCCCCGTGTCCTCGGTGACCGCGGCGACCTCCAGCTCACGGTCGCCGTCCTCGGTGGGCAGCGTGTACGTGTCGCCGGCCGTGTGCCCGTCGGCGTAGCCCTTCGACAGGGTCACCCGGCCCGGACCCATGTCCTCCAGGTCGCCGCTGACCAGGTCGGTGCCCATGTCGGTGGCCAGATCGGCACCGAGGTAGCTGTTCACCATCAGGTGCGTGTTCTCGTCGTCGACGTACTCGGTGCGCTGGCTCATGACCTGGGCGACCGAGGGCGACGACGAGAGCGCCGAGCGCACTTCCTCGGGGACCGTCTCGGCCTGCGGCATGCCGTCGTCGCTCTCGCCGGCACTGTCCTCGTCCTGTTCCCCACCGGTCGGCTCGGCCATGGCGAACTGTGAACTGATCTGGTAATCGACCGGGAACTGCTCCTCGAGCATGTTGTTCATGGTCGTCTCGAGCGAGGAACTGATCACCGAGTACCCGGTGATGAGGGTGGCACCCACGGTCAGAGCGATCATCGCCGTCGCCGCACGCCGCGGGTTGCGTGTGGAGTTGTCCACCGCCAGTTTGCTCGCCACCCCGACACGGCGCAGCACCAACCCGGCCAGGTGCACGATCCCGCGCACCAGGAGCGGGCCGAGCACGACCACGCCCAGGAACGCGATCAGGGCCGCGCCGGTGACGATCACGGGACCGGCCGTGGAAGGCTCACCCGAAAGGACCAGCGCAATGATCAGGGCGGAGACGGTGAAGGCGGCCACCCCGACCGCGGTGCGCAGCCACCCGGTGCGCTTGTCCAGGGCCCCGGAGGTGGCGCTGGTGCGCAGCGCCGCCAGCGGGCTCACCCGCGTGGCCCGCAGGGCCGGAACCAGGGCCGAGAGCACAGTCACGACGGTGCCCACCGCCAGCCCGGAGATCACAGCGGTCGGGGTGATGACCAGCTCGGCCGGTCCGCCCGTGCCGCCCACCAGGCCGTTGCCGTACCGCGCCCCCAGCATGCCGATACCGACCCCGGCCAGCACACCCAGGACGGAGGAGAGCAGGCCCACGATGCTCGACTCGGCCAGCACCGAGCCGAACACCTGGCCGCGCTTGGCCCCCACGCAGCGCAGCAGGGCCATCTCGCGCTGGCGTTGGGCGATGATGATGGCGAAGGTGTTGTAGATGACGATCCCGGCCACGAACATCGCGATGAAGGCGAACAGCAGCAGGGCGGTACGCAACATCTGGGTGTCGGCGCCGGAACCCTCGGCCATGTCCAGGCCGAACTCCTCACCGGTCTGCACATCGGCGCTCCCGGCCAGGGCAGCGGAGACCGCGTCGGTGGTCTCCTGGGCGGTGTGGCCCTCCGCAGCGATCGCGTCGATCTCCACGTAACCGGTCGCGCCGGTCATCTCCTCGGCCGTGTCCCGGTCCATGACCATCGCTCCGCCGAAGGAGTAGGCCGGGTCGATGCCGAATTCGACCAGGCCGGAGACGGTGAACTCGCGCTCTTCCCGGTCGGGGTCGAGCACGGTCACGGTGTCGCCGGCCTCGAACCCGGTCTCACGGGCGGTGGAGGTGGACAGCGCCAGTTCGTCCCCGCCCGAGGGCAGGGACCCCTCCGAGGCGGAGAAACGGCTGACCTCACCCAGTGACATCGCGGCCGGCGGGGTCATCCCGTAGGCGCGGCCGTCGGAGTCCAGCAGCACGGCCTGGCCCTCGACCCGTCCATCGGCCTCGGCGACCTCGGGCAGGTCCTGGACCCGATTCAGGTCCTCCTCGCCCAGGACCGGCGGCGGCTGCGGCCCGGCCTCGGGGTCGACCTCGGGTTCCTGGGGCACGGCGATCGCGTCGACACTGGTTGCCGAACCCATCACCGAGGACTCGTAGTCGGACTCCAGGGTGTCGGCGAAGACCATCGTGCCGGACACGAACATCACGCCGAGCAGGATCGCCAGGGCGGTGGTGACGTAGCGGGACGTGTGCAGCCGCAGTCCCGCGAGTGTGGTGCGCAGCATCGGTTCAGGCCTCTTCCAGCTTCAGCAGCCGGGCCGAGACCAGCTCGGCGGTCGGCTCGGTGACCTCGTCCACGAGCGAACCGTCACGCAGGAACACCACACGGTCGGCGTAGGAGGCCGCCACCGGGTCGTGCGTGACCATGACGATCGTCTGGTTCAGGTCGTGTGCGGAGTCCCGCAGGAAGCGCAGCACCTCCGCGCCCGAGCGTGAGTCCAGGTTCCCGGTCGGCTCGTCGGCGTAGACGACCTCGGGGGCGTTGAGCAGGGCCCGGGCCACGGCCACGCGCTGCTGCTGGCCGCCGGAGAGCTTGGAGGGCAGGTGGTCGAGGCGGTCACGCAGACCCACCACGTCCACGATGTGCTCGTAGCGCTCACGGTCGACCTTGCGGCGGGCGATCTGCGAGGGCAGCAGGATGTTCTGTTCGGCGGTGAGCATGGGCAACAGGTTGAACGACTGGAAGATGAAACCGATGCGGTCGCGCCGCAGCAGGGTCAGCTCCCGGTCGCGCAACCCGGTGATCGGGGTCCGGCCCAGGTGAACGGTGCCCGAGGTGGCGGTGTCGAGCCCGGCCAGGCAGTGCATGAGGGTGGATTTTCCCGACCCCGAAGGGCCCATGATCGCGGTGAAGGCACCGCGGTGGAACTCCACGTCCACCCCGGCCAGGGCGTGCACCTGGTTCGCCCCGGTCTCGTAGGTCTTGACGAGCCCCCGCGCGACCACGACCGGTGGTGACTGCGGCTGGGCCTGAGGACGTACGGAGGATTCGGACACGGGTTGCTCCTGCTCTGATGGCGGATGGATTCGTGGGGCGTCGCGGGACGCTCGGGGAAGCGCTCGCCCGACGGCACGTTCCACGCTAGGAAAGTCCGGCCCCTGCCACATCCGCCGCGGGAGCCATTCCGGGACCGGCGAAAGAGCGACCCGGCGGAAGAGTTCGCGTCCCCTTGGTGGGGGACACCCCCGACGAAAGTTGGTGGCCGACCACCGCAGCCCGCGCGACGCCCTCCGCCGTTTCCGTCCTGACCTGCACGAACGCGGGGTCGTCCGAAAGAAGGGGGTGCTTTTGCGGCCCGGACGAACGCGCCGGACACGATCGTAGACTCCCCACCATGACACTCCGGAGACAGGTGGGGGGCCGGCTGATTTCCCGGGCCCGACGTGCGTGGACGTGGTGGTGGAACCGCCGGGAGCGCTTGGCCGACTGGCTCTTCGCCCTCGTTCCGATGCCCTTCGTGCTGCTCTTCCAGGCCCTGGTCGCAGTAGGGGGCGAGATGGGGTTCGTGGGTGGTCTCCTGGTCGACCCGGAGACCGGTCGGCCGCTCTGGGACTATCCGGAGATCTTCATCGGGATGGCGCTCTACGCTCTCCCCGGGGCCGCTGTACTGGCCCTGATGTTCGTACGCCGCAGCCGCCCCCAGCTGCTCCTGGCTGCCTCAGGCCTGCTTCTGCTCCTGACCGGGAACTTCCTCCCGGCCGGCATCGCCCTGTACAGCTACGCGGGCCACTTCACCAACCGCCGGCTCCTGGCCTGCTGGTTCGGTCTGCACATGGCCGCGCTCGTAGCGGCCTACTCGAACATCCACGTGGTCACGGTCGTGTTCTTCTGGGGGATGTTTCTGGTGGTGCCCACCGTCCTGGGCCTGTGGGTGGGCACCAGGCGCCAGCTCGTGGAACGCCTCCAGGAACGGGCCGCCCGCCTGGAACGCGAACAGCACCTCATGGCGGAACAGGCCATCAGCTCCGAGCGCACTCGCATCGCCCGCGAGATGCACGACGTCGTCGCACACCGCGTCAGCCTCATGGTCCTGCACGCCGGGGGACTGGAGGTCTCGGCCCAGGAGGAGGAGAGTGTGCAGACCGCCGGCGTGATCCGCACCACCGGACGCGAGGCCCTGTCCGAACTGCGCGGGATCCTCGGAGTGCTGCGCGACGAGGAGACCGATCTCGCCCCGACCGCGCCCCAACCCGTCCTGGCCGACCTCGACCGGCTCCTGGAGGAATGGGGCGGTGCCGGCATGGACCTGCACCGCCACGAGAGCGGGGACCGGAACGTTCCCGTACCCGAGGCGTCCCAGCGCACCGCCTACCGGGTGGTCCAGGAAGGCCTGACCAACGTCGCCAAACACGCCGTCGGCGCGACGGTGACCGTGAACCTCCACCACGGCACCGACCGCCTCGAGATCGAGGTCGCCAACACCCCGGCCCCGGCACCGGCGACGTTCGCTCCACCGCCCCGCAGCGGTTACGGTCTTGCCGGGTTGCGTGAACGCGTCGCCCTGATCGGAGGTTCCCTCTCGGCGGCCCCCTGCCCCGACGGCGGGTGGCGGATGCGCGCTATCGTTCCCACGGACCGGACCGACACCGAGGAAGGGGACCCGCACGGTGATCCGCGCGCTGCTGGTCGATGACGAACTCCTGGTCAGGTCCGGGCTGCGGATGATCCTGGACTCGGCCCCCGACGTGGAGGTCGTGGGGGAGGGCAGCGACGGCGACGAGGCCGTGGCCCTGGCCGGCGACCTCGAACCGGACGTGGTCCTGCTCGACATCCGTATGCCCGGCTCCGACGGCATCACCGCCGCCGGTACCCTGGCTGCTCTGCCGAATCCGCCGCGGGTGGTGCTGCTGACCACCTTCGACCTCGACGAGTACGTGCACGCCGCACTGCGCGCCGGGGCGGTCGGTTTCCTGCTCAAGGACACCCCGCCCCGTGACCTGGTCGAAGCGGTACGCACCGTCCACGAGGGCCACGCGATGCTCTCGCCCAGCGTCACCAAACGCATGCTGGAACGCTTCACCGCGCCCGCACCGGCCGACTCGGCCGCAGGCAGGGTCGAGGCCCAGCGCCGGCTGTCGGTGCTCAGCGATCGTGAACGGTCGGTCCTGGTCGCGGTCGCCGAGGGCAGTTCCAACGCCGAGGCCGGCCGGGCCCTGGGCATGCGCGAGGCCACCGTGAAGGCCCACGTGAGCCGGATCCTGTCCAAACTCGAGGTGTCGAACCGGGTGCAGGCGGCGATCCTCGCCCACGACGCCGGCTGGGCCTGAACCGGGAGGAGAGGCCCTCCGTCGGCGCCGCACGAGCGTGAGGTGTCTCACCCCTGCCCGCTGACGTGCCCGAACGTCCCGCCCCGCAGGAACGGCGGTACTCGGGACCTTCGGGTGCCCGGTTGGGGATACCGGCCAGTAGCTCGGTACGCTGCATGGCGATCCGAACCCCTGAACCCACAGCGCGCCGCCGCAGAACGGGGCCGCGACAGAATGAGGTACCCCACTATGTCCCGCTCGGTACTGGTCACCGGCGGCAACCGCGGAATCGGCCTGGCCGTCGCCCGCGAGCTCGCCGAGGCCGGTGACAACGTCGCCGTCACCCACCGCTCGGGGGAACCGCCCGAAGACCTGTTCGGCGTGCGCTGCGACATCACCGACACCGCTCAGGTCGACGCCGCCTTCAAGGAGGTCGAGGAGCACCAGGGCCCGGTCGAGGTGCTCGTCGCCAATGCCGGCATGAACAAGGACCAGCTCCTGGCCCTCATGAGCGAGGACGACTTCTCCTCGGTCCTGGACACCAACCTCACCGGCTCCTTCCGTGTCGCCAAACGCGCCGTGCGCGGCATGATGCGCAAGCGCTCCGGCCGCATCGTCCTCATCTCCTCGGTCGTGGGCCTGCTCGGTTCCGGAGGCCAGGCCAACTACGCCGCCTCCAAGGCCGGCCTGGTCGGTTTCGCCCGCTCCCTCGCCCGCGAGCTCGGTTCGCGCGACATCACCGTCAACGTCGTCGCGCCCGGTTTCATCACCACCGACATGACCGACGCCCTGCCCGAGGACCGGCAGAACGAGATCAAGAAGAACGTGCCCCTGGGCCGCTTCGGCGCCCCCGAGGACATCGCACGCACCGTCGGTTTCCTCGCCGGCCCCGGCGGCGCCTACATCACCGGCGCGGTCATCCCCGTCGACGGCGGCCTCGGGATGGGCCACTAGGTCGTGCACACGCCGGGGAGGCAGGTGCTGGGCCCCCTGCGTGTCCGGTATCCCTGGAAGCAACCGACACCGAGAGAACGGAAGCCATGGATCTGGGACTGTCAGGGGCGAAAGTACTGGTCACCGGAGCCAGCCGGGGGATCGGCCGGGCCATCGCCCGTGCCTTCGCCGAGGAGGGCGCCGACCTGGCGCTGTGCGCCCGCGGCGAGCGGGCCCTGGAAGCCGAGGCCGAACAACTCGTCGAGCACGCGGGTGCACGGGTCTTCACCCGGGCCCTGGACGTCACCGACCACGACGCCCTGCCCGTCTTCGTCGAGGAGGCCGCCGGCGCCCTCGGCGGGTTGGACGTGCTCGTCTCCAACGTCTCCGGCGGCAGCGCGCCCACACCCGACCAGTGGCAGCGCGGTTTCGACGCCGACCTCATGCCGTTCGTGCGGCTGACCGAGGCCGCCGAACCCCACCTCAAGGCATCCGGACAGGGCGCGGTCGTGCTCATCTCCAGCACCTCGGCCCTGCACACCACACGCCCTGCCGGTCCGCGCTCCTACGGTGCGGTCAAGGCCGCCCTCAACCACCACGCCGCCTCCCTGGCCCGCTCCTGGGCACCCGACGGCGTCCGGGTCAACACCGTCTCGCCCGGGCCGATCGAGTTCCCCGGGGGCGGCTGGGAACGGCGCAAGGAGAACGACCCGGACTTCTACGAGTCCATCCGTGGACGCATCCCCTACGGGCGCCTGGGCCGACCCGAGGAGGTCGCCCGCGCCACCGCGTTCCTGAGCAGCCCCGCGGCCACGTTCGTCACCGGGCAGAACCTGAGCGTGGACGGCGGTTTCCTCGACCGCATCGCCTGAGCCGGCCCGGGCGCAACCGCCGGACACCGGGGGTCCCGGCCACCCGCCGGGACCCCCGTGAGGCGGTTTCAGCCCTCTCGCAGCACCGACACCAGGCGCGTGGTGCGCTCCAGGGAGGCGTTCTCCCGCACACCCGGTTCCAGGGCGCCCCCGGTTGCGTCGACCAGCGACACGTGCTGGGTCGCGCGGGTCAGGGCGGTGTAGACCTGCGGACGCGAGACGGGGGTCTCCGGCGGCAGGACCACGGCCACCGCCGGCCACAGGCCCCCGTGGGCCGCGGCGACCGGCACCGCCCAGGCGTGGCGCAGCGACGCCGGGTCCGGGACCGTGGTGCGGGTGCCGTCCGCCAGCTCGACCACGGCGGAGCCTTCGGCGAACCCCCGCAGGTAGCCCTGGTCGCCGGAGGCGGTCATCACCCGGTCGCCCGAGCCGAAGCCCCGGCCGGGGTTGAGGCGCTCCTTGAACGCGGCGTTGAGCGCCTGGGCGCCCGCGGGTCCCTCCTCCCGGGCGGTGACGACCTGGGCGTGTTCCGGGTCGATCCCCAACGCACGCGGGAACGAGTCGGTGACGAGCTGCACGGCCCGGTGCGCGGCCTCCTCGGCCGAGGAGGCGCTGACGCGCACCACCTCGCGCCCGGGAGCCTGCACGTCGGGGACCTCGCCGGCGGCCACCCCCGCGGCCAGCTCCGCGATCGGGTCTGCGGGCCCCTCGCCGAGCCGGGCGACGTGCGCGGTCCGTGAGGTGGCCACGTCGATCGCCACCTGCCCCGGCGAGGCCGAGGGCGCCTGGTGCGGATCGGCGCACAGCACCAGGTGGGCGCCGTCGGTGCAGGAGGAGACCAGTTCGGAGGCGCGGGCCGCCCCCACCGACATCGCCTCGGTCAGGACCACCAGGCCGCTCTCGAACGGGGCCCGTTCCAACAGTGCGGCCAGGGACACCACGCGGACCGGCGGCTCCGGTACCAGCTCCGCCACGGCCTGCTGCAGGGCGGCGGCGGCCTGGGCCGTGGGCGCGGCCACAGCCAGGCCCACCCGGCTGTCCTGGGCGATCATGTGCAGGCACAGCACCGCCCGGGCCAGCTCCGGCAGGGAGGAGGGACCCTGGCGCAGTACCGTGACCGGACGCAGCGTCGCCGTGACCAGGGCCTCGCGGGTGGCGTCGGTGAGGGTGAACCCGTACGTGCCGGTGGCGGCCTCCACCGTCTCCCCGGCGGTGGCCGAGTCCATGATCGGGTCGTTGCCTCCGATGAGCCGTAGCAGCTGCTCACCCAGGCGTTGCTCGGAGCGCCCCACGTCCGGGAGCGCGTAGTGGCGCTCGGGGTCGGGTACTTCGGGGACCCCGCCCTCGGCCGGGTCGAAGTCGTCGTCGGTGTCGTCGGTGCTCTCGAAGAGCACGATGTCCTCGCGCTCCTCGGCCGCGGCCACCGCCGCGGACGGGTCGGGTACCCCGAGCCCGCCCACCATGGTGATCAACCGTTTGTCCTCCACGGCCGTGTGGCCGCGCGCGGCCGCACGCCGCAGCACGTGCGCGGCCAGTGCCCCCGAACGCCGCGGGTCGTCGGGCCGGGCCCGGTCCCCCAGATGGCGGCGGGCGCAGTAGTCGGCCTGCTCCACGCTCACCTGGGGCAGACGCAGGAGGAGCCAAGGGTCCGCGTCGAGGCCGGAGGCGGCGTGCGGGCCGAGCACGGAGAGCAGGCTCGGGGCCAGGGCGGGCGGGGCGCCCATGCGGTCAAGGACGGCACGGACCTGTTCGGCAGCCTCGGACACCGGTTCCCCTCGTCGTGTGGTGGACGGACTCCGGTGAGCTTATCGCTCTCCGGCAGCGGGCCCGCCGCTCTCACGGGGCTCGGCCGCCTCCGGCGCGACCTCGTGCACGGCGGCGCACGGGTCGGTCCCGGGGGAGCGCTGCTGGACGGCCAGGGCGGCCCGCGCGGCCGCGTCCCGGAACAGGTTCTGCGTGGGCAGGTCGACACCGGCGAGCAGGTGCTGCTCCTCCTCGGCGACCCGGGCGCGGATCTCCTCCAGGAGCTGTCGGCCCCGGTCGGTCACACACACCCGGCGGACCCTCCGGTCGCGTACGTCGACCTCGCGCCGCACGATCCCGTCCTCCTCCAGGTCGTCGAGGAGGTAGGTCATGACGCTGCGGTCGATGAGCAGGCGCTCGGCCAGTGAGGCCTGCGTGGGTGCCTCGTGCTCGGCGACAGCGGTGAGGACGTGGTAGCCGCGGCTTCCGTGCCGCACGTCGGACAGGCGGACTTCCACGCGTTCGTGCCAATGCCGCAGGAGAACCGCCAGTGACCAACCCAAATCGTTCTTCCGAGGGCTGTCCGGGGTGGTGGGAGTCATGAGACCACGTTAGCAGGAACAGATGGTTCCACAGATAAGTTGTAGGCAATATCGTTTTTTGTACTAACGACACGGAGCGCCATGACCGACTACGGCCACGCCCTGCAGTTCGGCACCTTCCTGACGCCCGCGGCCGAGGACCCCGACCGCACCGTGCGCCTGGCCGAGCTCACCGAGGAGGCCGGGCTCGACCTGGCCACCTTCCAGGACCATCCCTACAACCCCGGCTTCCTGGACACCTGGACCCTGCTGTCCTGGGTGGCCGCCCGCACCTCCCGCCTGAGGGTGGCCGGCAACGTGCTCAACCTGCCGCTGCGGCCCCCGGCGATGCTCGCCCAGGCCGCAGCGAGCTTGGACCGCCTCTCCGAGGGCCGCTTCGAGCTCGGGCTCGGAGCGGGTGCCATGTGGGACGCCATCGCCGGTATGGGGGTCGAACGGCTCACCCCCGGCCAGGCCGTCGACTCCCTGGACGAGGCCATCGACCTCATCCGCCAGGTCTGGGACACCGACACCGATGCTCCCCTGCGGGTCGAGGGTGCCCACCACCGGGTCGCGGGCATGCGCCGGGGACCCGAACCCGCCCACCGCATCGGTGTCCACGTGGGCGCTTACAAACCCCGCATGCTGCGCCTGGTCGGCACCAAGGCCGACGGATGGCTGCCCAGCCTGGGGTACCTGCAGGTCGAGGACCTGCCCGGAGCCAACCGCACCATCGACGAGGCCGCCCGCGGAGCCGGGCGCGACCCGCGCGAGATCCGGCGCGCGCTCAACCTCATGGGTGCCGCCCTGACCCCGCGCAACCACGGTTTCCTCCAGGGGCCGCCCGAACAGTGGGTCGAGGAACTGCTGCCCCTGGTGCTGGAACAGGGCATCTCCACCTTCGTCCTGGGCACCGACGACCCGCGTACCATCCGGACCCTGGGGGAGGAGATCGCCCCGGCCCTGCGTGAGGCCGTCGAACGCGAGCGCCGCAGCGCAGGAACCCCCACCGGAGAAGTACGTCCGTCCGCTGTGCTCGCCGCCCGGCGCGAGGGCATCGACTACGACGGCCTGCCCGGGTCCCTGCGACCCGGTGCCCTCGAACCCGGCGACCGCGGCTACCAGCGTGCACGCCACACCTACATGCGCCGCGGCCGTCCCGGCCTGGTCCTGCGCCCGAGCACCGCCGACCAGGCGGCCGAGGCACTGGGCTTCGCCCAGGAACAGGAGGTCGAACTGCACGTGCGCAGCGGCGGCCACGGCATCAGCGGCACCTCCACCAACGACGGCGGGGTCGTGCTCGATCTGTCGGCCCTGGCCACCGTGGAGGTTCTGGACCCGGCCACCGGACGGGTCCGGCTTGGCGCCGGGGCCCGCTGGGGCAGGGTCGCCACCGAGCTGAACGGCCACGGCCTGGCCCTGAGCTCCGGCGACCACGGCGGGGTCGGCGTCGGCGGCATCGCCACCACCGGCGGTATCGGCTACCTGGGCCGTGCCCACGGTCTGACCGTCGACAACGTCACCGCAGCCGAGGTCCTCACCGCCGACGGACGTGTGCGGCGTGTGGACGCCACCGACGAACCCGACCTCTTCTGGGCCCTGCGCGGGGCCGGTGCCAACGTCGGAGTGCTGCTCTCGGTGGAGGCCCGGGCTGCCCACCTCGGCGAGGTCGTCCTGGGCCGGTTCGTCTACGACGCCACCGACACCGCCGGGTTCCTGCGTGCCTGGGGCGAGATCGCCGAGAGCGCGCCGCGCGAGGTCACCGCGTTCCTGACCATGGGCCCGCCCACCGGTGGCCGGGGCGCTGTGGCCCAGGCCGTGGTCGTGTACGCGGGCAAGGACACCGATGCCGCCGTGCGGGACCTGGAACCCTTCCTGAAGGCCGGACCGGTCCTGGACCAGCGTGCCCAGATCGCTCCCTACCCGGCGGTGCTGGTGCCGGGGGAGGAGCACCACCAGGGGCACGGCCTCCCGGTCTCCCGATCGGGCCTGGTCCCCCATCTGGACGGCCCGGTCCCGGACGCCGTCGCCGACCTGCTGAACACCGGCGACGTACGGTTCCTGCAACTGCGCCAGGTGGGCGGCGCGGTCAACGACGTGCCCGCCGACGCGACCGCCTACGCCCACCGCCACCAGAACTTCTCCCTGGTGGCGATGTCCCTGCCGAGCTCGGCCGAAAGCATGGACCCCCACTGGTCCCGGGTCGAGCCGCACCTGGAGGGCATGTACCTGAGTTTCGACACCCGTACCGGGCAGGGCGTGCTCGAACAGGCCTTCCCCGCACCGACCCTGGAACGGCTGCGCCGGGTCAAACGCCGCTACGACCCCGAAGGCGTGTTCGGCAGCAACTTCCCGGTTCCGCCGGCCCACTGAAGGGCTGGGCCGCCGCGGGTCAGTGGCCGGGGACCGACGTGGCGTCGTCCAGGGCCTCGCGGATCTTGGGGGGCAACTGCACCGTCTCCACGTCCAGGACCTCCTCGAGCTGGGACAGGGTGCGCGGCCCCACCACGGCGGCCGCCACCCCCTCCTGGTCGCGCGCCCAGCTCAGCGCCACAGCCAGTGGCGGAACCCCGAGCCCCTCGGCGGCGGTGCACACCGACTCCACGACCCGGCGGCCCGGCTCGTCCAGATAGGGCTCCACGTAACCGGCCATGTGGGAGAAGGCCGCACGGGAGTCCTGGGGCACCCCGCTGCGGTACTTGGCGCTGAGCACCCCGCGGCCCAGCGGAGCCCAGGCGATCAGGTGCGCGTCCGAGGCGGCGGCCGCCGGCCGCAGCGCACGGTCGGCCTCCCGGTTGAGCAGCGAGTACTCCGAACCCGCACTCACCATCGGGACCCGGCCCGGCCGGGCCCGCTGCCATGTGGCCAGCGTCGCGAACTGCCAGGCCTCGACACTGCCCGCGCCCACGTAACGGGCCTTGCCGGCGGCCACCGCCGCCTCCATCGCCGCCAGCGCCTCCTCCGGCGGGGTCGCCGGGTCGAAGGCGTGCAGCTGCCACAGGTCCACGTAGTCGGTCTGCAGGCGCCGCAGGGAGGCGTCCAGGGAAGCCAACAGGTGGCGGCGGGAGGTGTCCACCGGCCGGTAACCGCCCGGGGTGTGGCCGCTCTTGGTGCCCACGACGACGTCCTCGCGCCGCACCGCGCCACGCAGCAGGCGCCCCAGGATCCGCTCGCTCTGTCCGCCGGTGTAGATGTCCGCGGTGTCCACGAACGTGCCGCCCGCGTCGAGGAATGCGGTGAGCTGCTGTCCGGCCTCCTCCTCCGAGGTGTCGTTGCCCCAGGTCATCGTACCCAGGGCGGTCCGTGAGACCCAGAGGCCTGATCTGCCCACCTGTCGCTGTTCCATGCGGCGGAGATTACCGTGTTCAACTCCCGTCGGCCTCGGGTACACCTTCCTGGTCTACCGTCGGGGCCGCTCGGCTCCTCGCAGCCGGACGGCGCAAAGCCCCGTGGATGTGCGCGTCGGCGCCGCCAACGCCCCTGTCCGATGGCTCGGAGTAGTCATCCGGATGCTTTCGGTAATTAAAGTGGGGGCGGCGGTGCCGGCCGCGCGGACACGGTCGCGATGCCCCGTGCCCCGGTCGAGCCGAGAGCCCCTGGCCGCGCTCCGGCGCCCTGCGCCGGACCCTCACGAAAGTCCGATAGCTCAGTGTCCATCCTCGAGGCGGTCGTCCTCGGTATCATCCAAGGACTCACCGAGTTCCTGCCGGTCTCCTCCAGCGCCCACCTGCGTGTGTTCGCGGCCTTCTTCAACTGGCCCGACCCCGGTGCCGCCTTCACCGCGGTCAGCCAGATCGGCACCGAACTGGCGGTCGTCATCTACTTCCGCAAGCGGGTGTGGGCCATCATCTCCACCTGGTGCCGATCACTGTTCGACCGCGGCCTGCGCAGCGACATGAACGCCCGCATGGGTTGGTACGTCATCCTGGCGACCATCCCCATCGGCATCCTCGGCCTGACCCTGGAGGACTACATCGAGGGCGTCTTCCGCGACCTGCGCCTGATCGCCCTCAACCTCATCGTCTTCGGCATCATCCTGGGCGTGGTCGACCGCATGGCCCGGCGAGAACGGCAGCTGGAGGACCTCACCCTGGGCCGCGGCCTCGGGTACGGCCTCGCCCAGACACTCGCCCTCGTCCCCGGTGTCTCCCGCTCCGGCGCCACCATCACCGGAGGCCGTCTGCTCGGCTTCACCCGCCCGGCCGCCGCCGAGTTCGCGTTCCTGCTCGCCATGCCCGCCGTGTTCGCCTCCGGGTTCTACAAGATGCTCGACATCGGCGGCGACGAGTACGCCGGCTGGGGCGCCACCTTCGTGGGCACCCTCGTCGCCCTGGTCATCGGCTACGCCGTCATCGCCTGGCTCATGCGCTTCATCCGGACGCACAGCTTCATGCCCTTCGTCCACTACCGCGTCGCCCTGGGTGTGCTCATCCTCGTGCTGGTCCAGTTCGGCGGACTCGCCCCGGAGGGCGGCGCCGGCGTCGGCTGACCCCCGGGGCGCCGGGGGTGGGGGTTTCTTGTGGTGCCTGGGGTGGTGGTTCGTCGGGGTCGGGAATTCTAGCCCGGCCGGGCTACGCTCGACGCTCCGACGAACACCACCCACCCGTCACCGGTCCACCGGGCCCACCCACCTGCTACCGCCCCACCTGCACCGATCCACCGGACTCCGCCAACCACCGCCTCGGCATGCCCGGCACACCGATCACACAACAGAACCCGACCCCCCATCGACAGCCTAGGGTGGGGGACATGGCGACACCGGAAGCACAGCACGGCTCCTTGTCCGCTCCTGGGGCGGTCACCCTCCTCCTGGTCCGGCACGGCATGACCGACGTCACCGGCCCGAAACTGGCCGGACGCACCCCTGGTGTCCATCTCAACGACACCGGGCGCGCCCAGGCCGCCGATCTGGCCCGGCGCCTGGAGGGCCTCACCGCCACCGCCCTGATCTCCAGCCCGCTCGAACGCTGCCGGGAGACCGCCGATGCCGTCGCCGAACGCCTCGGCCTGCCGGTGACCACCGACGAGCGTTTCATCGAGTGCGACTACGGCAGCTGGACCGGCCGCTCACTGACCGAACTTCCTGAGGAACCCCTCTGGCGGGTCGTGCAGGATCATCCCAGCGCCGCACGTTTCCCCGGCGGTGAATCCCTGGCCACCGCCTCCGCCCGTGCGGTCGAGGCCGTCCGCGACTGGAACGTCCGTGTGGAGCAACAGGCCCCCGAACCCGACGACGACACCCCGCGGGTGCCACCCGTCTACGTCGTGTGCAGCCACGGCGACATCATCAAGGCGATCGTCGCCGACGCCCTGGGCATGCACCTGGACCTGTTCCAACGCCTGCGCGTGGACCCCTGCTCGGTCACCTCTCTCACCTACACGCGCTCGCGCCCCTTCATCAACGGCATCAACGACACCGGAGAAGCCCTGGCCGCGGGGCTTCCCACAGCCGGCGAAGCCAAGGGTGAGGCCGCCGTCGGAGGGGGTGCCGGGGTCTCGGGGCGCACCGAACAGGCCTGATCATTTAGGGTCGTGTCCATGCCCGTCTTTCAGTTCAACCCGCCAGAACGGTTCGTCGCCGGAACCGTGGGACAGCCGGGGAATCGCACTTTCTTCCTGCAAGCCGTGGGCGAGGGGCGCGTCACGAGCGTCGCTCTCGAGAAGGCCCAGGTGGAAGCCCTGGCCTCCCGGGTCGAGGAATTGCTGGAAGAAGTGAACCGCCGCTTCGGGCCCCGAACCGACGAGGCCGTACCGCCCGAGGACGAAGGGCCCCTCGAGCAGCCCATCGAGGAGGACTTCCGCGTGGGCACCCTCGCTCTGGCCTGGGACGCCGAGGCCGCCCGCGTCATCATCGAGGCCCAGGAGATCGACGAGAGCGCCGGAGAGGGCCTCGGCGAGGAGGACGAGGAGGAGCTGGAGGTCTTCACCGAGGAGGGCCCCGCCCACCGCGACGTCCTGCGCGTCTACCTCACCCCCGGTGAGGCGCGCTCCTTCGCCGGCCGCGCCCTCAAGGTCGTTGCGGCCGGACGCCCCAACTGCCCCCTGTGCGAGCGACCGCTGGACCCGGCCGGGCACGTGTGCGTGCGCCAGAACGGGTACCGGCCCGACAGCATCGTCTGACGTGGCCGGGGAAGAGGACATGTCCGAGGGCCCGGCCCCCGATGCGCTGACGGGCGATGTCCGCGACGCCTTCGGCGGGCTCATCCCTGAGGAGGGGATGCGGCTCCTGCAGGAGGGCGAGCTGGCGGTCGAGGGCCGCCTGACCGCCGCATCCAACGCCACCCTGTACTGCACCGTCTCCGACGGTGCCCGCTCGGCCGCGTGTGTGTACAAACCCGTCGCGGGGGAGCGGCCCTTGTGGGACTTTCCCGACGGCACCCTGGCCGGCCGCGAGGTCTCCGCCTTCGCCGTGTCCCAGACGCTGGGCTGGTCGGTCGTGCCGCCCACCGTGCACCGCGACGGACCCTTCGGCGAGGGCATGGTCCAGCTGTGGGTGCACGGCGACACCACGGTGGACCTGGTGGAGCTCTCGCGCAGCACCGACTGTCCAGGGCTGCGCCGCATGGCGGTCCTGGACGCCGTGATCAACAACACCGACCGTAAGATCGGCCACCTGCTGCCCACTACCGGCGGCCACCTCTACGGCTGCGACCACGGCGTCTCCTTCGCCGAGGACTACAAACTACGCACCGTCCTGTGGCAGTGGCAGGGCCTGCCGCTGACCGAGGAGGCCCTGACCGCGCTCATGCGTGTGCGGCGCCTGCTCGCCGACCCCGGGAGCGGGATCGCCGGCGTCCTGGGCCGGCACCTGACCGGCCCCGAACAGCACGCCGTCCGCGCCCGGGTGGACCTGCTCATCCAGCACGGCATCCACCCCTACCCGTCCCCGGACTGGCCCGCGGTGCCCTGGCCGCCGGTGTGAGACCTCTCAAATACCGAGGGGTAAGTCTTCGTGTGCGTTCCCGGTCACTGCACAATGGTCCTGTGAGCAACGACAGCGAGTGGAACTACCTCTTCGACATGGACGGCGTGCTTGTGCGCGAGGAGCACCTCGTCCCCGGCGCCGACGCCCTCCTGAGGGAACTACGGGACAACGAGACCCCGTTCATGGTGTTGACCAACAACTCCATCTACACACCGCGGGACCTTCGGGCCCGGCTCCTCAATTCGGGTCTGGACATCCCGGAGAAGGCCATCTGGACCTCCGCTCTGGCCACCGCGCAGTTCCTCCAGACACAGCGGCCCGGCGGGTCGGCCTACGTGGTGGGGGAATCCGGACTGACCACCGCCCTGCACAACGTCGGCTACGTCATGTCCGAACGCGATCCCGACTACGTCGTGCTCGGTGAGACCCGCACCTACAGTTTCGAGGCCATCACCCGCGCCATCCGGCTCGTGCGCAACGGGGCCCGCTTCATCGCGACCAACCCCGACGAGACCGGTCCGAGCGCGGAGGGCCCCCTGCCCGCCACCGGGGCGGTCGCGGCGCTCATCGAGAAGGCCACCGGGCGGGGCCCCTACTTCGTGGGCAAACCCAACCCGCTCATGATGCGTTCGGCGCTGCGCCGTATCGGCGCGCATTCGGAGAACACGGTCATGGTCGGCGACCGGATGGACACCGACGTGCTCAGCGGCCTGGAGGCCGGACTGCAGACGGTCCTGGTGCTCTCGGGCATCTCCGGACGGGAGACCGCGGAACAGTTCCCCTACCGGCCCACTCGTGTACTGGAGTCGGTCAACAACCTCGTGGGCTCCACCCAGGACCCCTTCGGGACCGCCTGCGTGCAGACCGAGGACTGAACCGTCCCCCGGCGCCCTCACGCGGGACGGTGCCGGACACGAAGACGGGGCGGCGGACCGTGTGGTCCGCCGCCCCGTGAAGTCGGATCTCGCTGTCGCGGGTGCCGTTACTGCTGGTCGGCAAGCTCCTCGACCTTGGCAGCCTCTTCGCGGCGGCGTGCGCGCAGCACCTCGAGACGTTCGGCCAGGACCTCTTCGAGGTCCTCCATGCTCCGACGCTCCAGCAGCATGTCCCAGTGCGTGCGCACCGGCTTGACGTTCTTGGGCTCCTCGCCCTCACCGTCCCGCCGCCGGGCGCGGTCACCGCAGAAACGGCATTCCCATTCCACGGGGACCTCGGCCTCGGTCGCGAAGGTGACCGAGAACTTGTGGCCCCGGGTGCAGTCGTAGGTGACCTCCTGGCGGGGAGCCAGGTCGGTGTTGCGGTCGTTCTCGTAGCTCGTCGCTCCGAGCCGGGTGCCGCGAAGTGCTCGCTCGGCCATCGTGTGGGTGCCCTCCAGGCGCTCGTGCTCTCTCGCGGGGTTGTAACGCGTCGGTCCACGTCAAGATTCCCTGAGGACCCGAGATCGAACCACGCGTGATGCACCGGGGGACCGTGTCTCCTCCCGGTGCGTGTGCCGCCTCGGTGTCGCTGTGTGGGTGTGATGCTGGACACGGGCCGATCGTCCGTGTGCGCCCCTGTCTCTGTGCTTCCACCGTACGGCCTGCGCATTCGTGCGTCATCATCGGCCCCGGACCGTCTTCGGCGGTAACGGGGGTGTGGCCCGTTGAAGGGAGGATGAATTCCGGGTGCAGGTCGCGTGATTCCGTGTTCGTCCTGCCCCGTAATTCTGCCGGATTCCCCCCGGTGTCACTGTTGGCCTGCGGATTTCCTTCCCGGGGGTAATGGTGTCGGCGCCCGTGCCCCTCCGCGGGAGCTTCTGTCAACGCGACGGTCGCTCCAGCGTCCGCGCGCTGATACCACAACCTTTCTCGGCGGCGCAATAGGTTCCATTTCCCCCTCGGATTCCAGGGCGGAAAGGTCGGTATTTGCGTTATCCTCCTCCACACCCGATGGTATGTTGTGCCGCTGTGCGGCGAAAGTGGAGCCGATGTATTCCGGTGCCCCCTTTCGGGCCCCTTGTGTATGAGGATCCCCGACCACCCCGTGTGGTCTCATCAGTAACGACGTGGCCGGACGTGGAGATGACCGACAAGACCCCCCGAGACCGTGGAGCGCCCCCGCCACGGTCCAAGGCACCCCTGTGGTTCCTGCTGCCCGTGCCCGCTCTTCTGCTCTGGGGCTGGGTGCTCCGGGCCGCACCCGAAGAGCTGCTCGCCCCGGCCCTGGCCGCAGGCGTCCTCACCGCGGCCCTCCTGACCGTGTGCGCCGCGCTCCTGGCCCGCTACGCCCGCACGGTGCACCGCCTGCGCAACCGGATCGACGCCATCTCCGCGCAGGGCACCTCGCTGGCCGAACGCGACCTGCCCCGGGCCGTCACCCGCCTGCGTGAGGGCGCGAGCGCCGAACGGGTCCTGCACGGGCTGCCCCGGGTCGAGCACCCCGCCGGGCAAGCCGTCCTGGAGCTCGTGGTCGCCGAGATCTCCCGCGCCGAACGTCGCCGCGCCGCGACCGTCACCGCCTGCGCCACCGCTGCCGGACGTATCCAGGCCATGACCACCACGATGCTCGCCGACCTGCGCGCCATGCAGGACGACCACGGCGACGGCACCGCCGGCGCCGACGTCCTCGGCGACCTGATGCACCTCGACCACGCAGTGGCCCAGACCGGCCGCACGGCCGACAGCATCGCCGTCCTCACCGGAGCCCGCTCCGGCCGCCGCTGGAGCCGGGCCATCCCCCTGGAGAGCGTCGTGCGCGGTGCCATGGGGCGCATCGGCGGTTACCAGCGTGTGCGGCTGCACCACGTGCCCGCCCAGGCGGTGGCCGGCTTCGCGGCCGAAGGCATCATCCACGCCCTCGCCGAACTCCTCGACAACGCCGCCAAGTTCTCCCCGCCCACCGCCGAGGTCCACGTGCACGTGGAGGAGGTCCAGGCCGGCCTGGCGGTCATGGTCGAGGACGGCGGACTCGTCATGGGGGAGGAAGCCCTGCGCCGGGCCCGTGAGACCGTCGACCGGGGACTGGACATCGGAGCCATCTCCGGGACCCGCCTGGGGCTGTCCGTGGTCGGGCTCATCGCCCGACGCTACGAACTGTCCGTCTCCTTCCGCCCCTCCTCCCGCGGAGGCACCGCGGTCGTGCTCCTGGTGCCCCGCCCCCTCCTCAAACCCCTCGACACCGGGCCGCCACAGGCGAGCGCCCCCGCAGCACCGCCGTTGCCCGCCCAGTCTCCGGCCCCGTCGGACCCCGGGACGCAAACGGCTCCGCAGCCGCACACACAACAGCCGCCCCCGCCCCCGCCCGTGTCGCAGACGGACGCCCCGCCCGGACCGGCCGACCGTCCCGCCGCCGAGGAGACAGACACACCCCCGCGTCACGCCAGCGGCCTGCCCATGCGCAGGCGCGGGCGGACCCTCGCAGCCACCCAGCGGCCCGAACCCGGCCCCACCACCCCAGGACCCACCACCTCCGCCCGGGGCTTCGGGGCCTTCCGTTCCGCTGTGCGAGGCCAGGAACCGACCGGACCCCCGAAGGACGACCAATGATGGACCTCGACAAACTCACCTGGCTCCTCGAGAGCCTCCTGGAGCGCACCCCCGGCACCCGGCACGCACTGGTGCTCTCCCGGGACGGCCTCAAGCTCTGCCACAGCTCCGGGCTCGACCGCGACAGCGCCGACCACCTCGCCGCCATCGCCGCCGGACTCCAGAGCCTGTCGCAGAGCGCATCGATGGAATTCGGCAACGGCGGCGGCGGTGTACGCCAGGCCATGACCGAGTTCTACGGCGGCCTGCTCTTCATCGTCGAGGCCGGTGCCGGCGCCCACCTGGCCGTGCTCACCTCCGAGGAGGCCGACCCCGGCCTGACCGGACACAACATGAACGAACTCGTGGAGCAGATGAGTGAGCATCTGACCGCGCCACCGCGCCGGACCACGGGGGCGTCGTGACCCGCTCCCACCGTGACGAGAGCCCCGACCGCCTCCACGTCATCACCGGAGGACGCAGCTCAGGAGCGGACGGTGCGCTCGACGCCGTGACCCTCGTGGTCGCCGAGAGCGCACCCGCCCCCGGCATGCAGTCCGAACACGCGGCGATCCTGCGCCTGTGCCGGTCACCCACCGCCGTGGTGGAGGTCGCAGCGCACCTGGGGCTGCCCGTCACGGTCGTGCGGATCCTGCTCACCGACCTCATCGACACCGGCCAGGTCACCGCACGCCATCCCGTGTCCGCCCCCTCCCGGACCCATCCCTTCGCTTCCCCGGACGTGCTGGAGAAGGTGCTCGTTGCACTCCACAACCTCTGAACCCGTTCCTGAGAGCGTCGGCCTGCCCCAGACCGCCGCCCACGCGCTCAAGATCGCCGTCGTCGGCGGTTTCGGCGTCGGAAAGACCACCCTGGTGCGCTCGGTCAGCGAGATCCGGCCGCTCAACACCGAAGAGACCATGACGCGCGCCGGCGGCGGTGTCGACGACCTCTCCGGGGTCGAGGACAAACACTCCACCACCGTGGCCTTCGACTTCGGCCGTATCACCCTGGACCCGACCTCCGTGCTCTACCTGTTCGGAGCCCCGGGCCAGAAGCGGTTCTGGTTCCTGTGGGACCGGCTCTTCTCCGGAGCGCTCGGCGCGGTCGTTCTGGTCGACACCCGCCGCATCGAGGACTCCTGGTACGCCATCGACCGCCTCGAACAGCAGGGCACACCCTTCATCGTCGCCCACAACGACTTCGGCGGCGAGGCCTACAGCCTCGAGGACCTGCGAGAGGCCCTGGACCTGGACCCCGCAGTACCGCTGGTGCGGTGCGACGCCCGCGAACGCGCCTCCGCCAAACAGGTGCTCATCGCCCTTGCCGAGCACGTGCGTTCCCTGGCCGCGTCCCGCACCCCCGCCCAGGAGAGCGCGACATGAACAGCTGCCCCGTCCGCCTGCGAGGACCGGAGCACACGGTCGACCCCGCCGGGTACATCGAGGCGGTCCGCGCCGAGCACGGATCCGTCGTACCCGTACTCATGGACGCCGACGTGCCCGCGTGGCTGGTCATCGGCTACCGGGAACTGCACCAGGTGCTCAACACCCCGGCCACCTTCGCCCGCAGCTCCGCCCGCTGGAACGCCTGGGACCGGGTGCCCGCCGACTGGCCCCTGCTGCCCATGGTCCTGCAGGTGCCCTCCGTTCTCTACGCCGAAGGGGACGACCACCACCGCCGTTCCCGGGCGATCACCGACGCGCTCGCGGCCGTGGACCCCCACGAACTGCGCTCGATCACCGTCCGTATGGCCGACCGGCTCATCGACACCTTCTGCGGCAGCAGCGGCGTCGACCTGCGCACGGCCTACGCGGCCCGGATCCCCGCCCTCGTCCTGGGATGGATCTACGGGCTCGAGGACCGTAGGGGCGACGAACTGGCCGCCGTCATGACCGCCATGATCGACGGCGGTCCGGACGCCATGAGCGCCCAGCGCGACCTCATGTCCCGCATGGCCCACCTGGTCGCCGAACGGCGCGCCGCCCCGGGCCCCGACGCCGTCTCCCGGCTCCTGGCCCACCCGGCCGGCTACACCGACGACGAACTCACAGCCGAACTCATCGTGATCCTGGGTGGGGGCAACCAGCCCACCGGCGAGTGGATCGGCAACGCCCTGCGGCTCATGCTCACCGACGAGCGTTTCTCCGCTTCCTTCGCGGGTGCGCGCAGCAGTGTCCGGTCCGCGCTCAACGAGGTGCTGTGGGAGGACACCCCCACCCAGATCCAGGCGGGGCGGTACGCGGTCCACGACACCGAACTCGGCGGGCGCCACATCCGTCAGGGCGACATGGTGCTGCTCGGCCTCTCGGGTGCCAACCGCGATCCCGGTGTGCGCGCCGGGATCCCCGCGGAGGGCAACAACGCCCACCTGTCCTTCTCCCACGGTGCGCACCGGTGCCCCCTGCCCGCGCAGGACATCGCCGAGACCATCGCCGCGACCGCGGTGGAGGTCCTGCTGGACCGGCTGCCCGACGTCGAGCTCGCCGTCGCACCGCAGGAGCTCCGCTGGCGGCCCTCGCCATGGGTGCGCGGCGTCTCGTCCCTTCCTGTCACCTTCACCCCCGTGTCCCCCCGAGGAGACTATTGATGCCCTGTCCTGTCGACCACGGTTCCGCTGGAAGCCTCACCCTCGACCCCTACGTCCGCGACCTGCGCACCGAGCGCGAGAACCTCCACGCGGCCGGTCCGATCACCCGCGTCGAACTGCCCGACGGTGTGACGGCCTGGGCCGTCACCCACCACGCTGTGGCCCGTGAACTGCTCACCGACCGCCGCATGGTCAAGGACGTGGCCCACTGGGACGACCTGCAGCAGGGACGTGTCCCCGAGGGATGGCCGCTGTTGAGCACCATCCCCCCGACCCCCACCAACCTCCTGGGTACCGACGGCACCGAACACAAACGCCTGCGCGAACTCACCGCCAAGGCCTTCTCGGCCCGCAGCACCGAGCGGGTACGCCCCCGTGTCGAGGCGATCACGACCGAGCTCATCGACGACCTGGAGGGCCGGGCCGACCAGGTCCTGGACCTGAAGTCCGAGTTCGCCTTCAAGCTCCCCATGAGCGTCATCGGCGAGCTCTACGGAGTGGACAGCGCCGAGCACGGCTACCTGCGCGACATGTACGTGAAGTTCTTCAGTTCCGTCACCTCGCCCGAGGAGTTCGGCGAGGTCTACGCGGCCCTGGAGCGCTACTACGACGACATGATCGCCGCCAAACGCGCCGCCCCCGGCAACGACCTGACCACGGACCTCGTCAACGCCGGCGAGAACGGGGACGCCCTCACCGACCTGGAGATCCGCGGAACCCTCCAGGTCGTGGTCGCGGCCGGACACGAGACCACCGTCAACCTCATCTCCAACGCCGTGCGGGCCCTGCTGACCCACCCCGAGCAGTTCGCCCTGGTCGAGCAGGGCAAGGTCGGTTGGGACACCGTGGTGGAGGAGACCCTGCGCTTCGACCCGCCCACCTCCAACTTCGTCTTCCGCTTCGCCTCGGAGGACGTCGAGGCAGGGGGCGTGACCATCGAGAAGGGCCAGGCCCTGATGGTCTCCTACGGCGCGATCAGCCGTGACCGCGACGAGCACGGCAGCGAGCCCCACCCCGACACCTTCGACCTGACGCGTGAACGTGGGCGCCACATCTCCTTCGGGTACGGGCCGCACGTGTGCCCGGGGTCCCACCTGGCGCGCATGGAGGGCCGGATCGCCCTGCCGAAGCTGTTCGAGCGTTTCCCCCGCATGCGGCTCGCCGTGCCCGACAGCGAGCTGGAGAACCACCCCTCCATCGTCGTCAACAGCCTCAAGGAACTCCCGGTGCTGTTGCGGCCCTGACACCGTCGCTGCGGGGTGCCCGTCCCCGGGCGCCCCGCCGGTCCGCGCGCGGACCGGCCCCTTCTCCCCCTGCCCCCCGACACCCCCTTGCGAGGACACCCGTGCCTCTCGATGGCCCCGTCAGGCTGTCCGACCCGCGCTTTTCCACCGATCCTGCCGGTTTCTACGCGTGGATGCGCACCCGGTACGGTCCGGTCGTTCCGGTCCTGACCGACGGTGACGTCCCGGCCTGGCTGGTGATCGGTTACCGGGAACTGCACCACGTGCTGAGCACCCCGGAGACCTTCGCCCGCAGCTCACGCAGGTGGAACGGTTGGCACCTGGTTCCGGCGGACTGGCCGCTCAACCCTGTGCTGTCCCCGCTGCCCAACCTGCTCTCCGCCGAGGGCGAGGAACACCGGCGCAGGGCCAGAGCGGTCAACCACGCCCTGGACAGCGCCGGACCCCAGGAGGTGCAGACGGTGACCACACGCATCTGCGACCGCCTGGTGGACGGTTTCTGCACCGCGGGCAGGGTCGACCTGCGCGCGGACTACGCCGCCCGCGTACCGATCCTCGTCCTGTGCTGGATGTACGGGATCGAGGACCACAGGGCCCGGGGACTGGCAGCAGAGATGACCGCCGTCTTCGACGCGACCGGGGCCGAGGCGCTGCGCGCCCACGAGAGGATCGCCGGCACCGTCCAGGCCCTGATCACCGAACGCAGGGCCCGGCCGGGCCCCGATGTGGTCTCCCGGCTCATCGCAGACCCGATCGGCCACAGCGACGAGGACCTGGTAGCCGAACTCGTCGCGGTCCTGGGCGGCGGCGACCAGACCACCTCGGAGTGGATCGGCAACGCCCTGCGGCTCATGCTCACCGACGAGCGTTTCTCCGTGTCCCTGGCCGGCGCGCGCAGCAGCGTGCGCGACGCCCTCGTCGAGGTCCTCTGGGAGGACTCGCCCTCACAGATCGTGGCCGGCCGTTTCCCCGTCCACGACGTCGTACTCGGCCAACACACCATCGGCAGGGGAGACCTGGTTCTGATGGGCTACGCCGCCGCCAACCAGGATCCGGAGGTGCGTACCGGGGCGAGCACCGCCAACCATGCGCACCTGTCCTTCTCCCACGGTGAGCACTCGTGCCCCTACGGCGCCCGGACGCTGGCCGAGACCATCGCCACCACCGGTATCGAGGTCCTGCTCGACCGGTTGCCCGACCTGGAACTGGCCATCGCGCCCCACCAAGTGCGATGGCGCCCCTCGCCGTGGGTACGCGGCGTGTCCGCACTGCCTGCAGCCTTCACACCCGCCGCACCGCTAGGAGCGTTCTGATGTCCTGCCCCATGCACACCTCCGACGGCGCCCGCCTCATCCACGCCGTACCGGACGACGTCCAGGCCGACCGCGAAGGTCTGTTCACGGAGGGGCCCCTCGTCCGGGTCGAGCTGCCCGGCGGTGTCCGCGCCTGGGCCACCACCCACCACGGCGTCACCAAGGCCGTACTCAACGATCCGCGGTTCGTCCGGAGCACCGACCACTGGGAGGACTTCCGGAACGGTACGGTCACCGAGTCCTGGCCGCTCATGGGGACCATTCCGCGGGACGACACGAACATGCTCGCCCTGGACGGGGCCCCGCACCGGCGGATGCGCAGGCTCACCGCCGGCCCGTTCTCCGCGCGCAGGGTGGAACGGCTGCGCCCGGACATCGAACGCATCACCGACCGGGAGCTGGACCGGCTCGAGAGTCTGGCCTCCCGGCCCCTGGACCTGCGGTCGGAATTCACCTTCAAGGTGCCCATGACCGTGATCGGCGAGCTCTACGGTGTCGAGGGCCGGGAGTACGGGCAGCTCGGCGACATGTACGCCCGGCTTTTCTCCGGCACGACCGAAGAGGGCGAACACCTGCGGATCTACGGTGCCCTCTACCAGTTCTTCGACGAGCTGGTCGCCCGCAAGCGCGCCGACCTGGACAATTGCGACGATTTCACCGCGGACCTGATCCGTGCCACGGAGGAGGGCGAACAGCCCCTCACCGACGAGGAGGTCGTCGTCACCCTGCTCACCGTGGTCGCGGCCGGCCACGAGACCACGGTGAACCTGCTCAACAACACCGTCCGGGCCCTGCTCGCCCACCCGGAGGCACACGCCGGGCTGCGCCGGGGCGAGTACACCTGGGAGCAGGTCGTCGAGGAGACCTTGCGCCACGACGCACCCAACAACCTCCTGATGTTCCGCTTCGCCACCGAGGACGTCGAGATCGGGGGAGTGCGGATCGACAAGGGCGAGGCCGTACTGAGCCACTACGGGGCCTCGGCCAAGGACCGCGCGGAGTTCGGCGACGACGCGGACGTGTTCGACCCGGGGCGCACACGCGGCCGACACATCACCTTCGGCTACGGGCCCCACATCTGCCCCGGAGCTCCGCTCTCGCGTCTGGAGGCCGGCATCATCCTGCCCAGGCTGTTCGAGCGCTTCCCCGACCTGCGGTTGGCCGTGCCCGACGAAGAACTCGAGGTCGCCACGGCCCTGTCGGTCAACAGTCTCAAGGAGCTCCCGGTGCTGTTGCGGCCCTGACACCGTCGCGGCGGGGTGCCCGTACCCGGGCGCCCCGCCACACGGACAAAACAGACTTTGAGTCGCAAATCCTTCCGTTGACGCGTGTCGTTCTATCGTGTGACTTCGTGGTATCCGGGACCCACGGGGGAGGCCGATGTTCTCCGCACGCGTATCCACCGCCGCCGCGGCCCTGGCCCTGCTGGCCGGACCCGGATGTGCTGCCCCGGGTGCGGACGCCGAGCAGAGCGGCCGGGACGCCGCATCCGGGGCAGCCTCCCCGACCCTGGTCCGCGACTACGTGACCGCGCTGGCCGCCGCCTCCGACCCCGACCGCATGCGCGAGGGCCTGGATCTGGCCGAGGACGGCTCCACAGCCCACGACTACCTCCGCCATTACGCCACCCTCTTCCAGGCGTGGCAGGACGAGGGCGCCCCGGTCCGGGACAGCGACGTGCGGAGCACGCCCGAGACCCACGAACTCTGCCGTACCGAGGAACCGGCCGGCGAACCCTCGTGCGTGGTCTACGAGGACTTCACCGAGGACGACGAACGCCTCGTGGACCTGCGCGTGAACGGGGTCGACCCCGGCCCCCGCATGTCCTCCGCGGACGGCGGCACGGACGACTCCGAGGGGGTGCGGGCGACCTTCCTCAGCGCCTACCGCACCATCGACGACAACACCCTCGTCGTCACCGCCGACCTCACCACCGTCGACGAGGCCGGCCTGGACCTCGACGGCGCCACCTACGTCCCCGACGGCTCCGGGGACGGGCGCCCCGCATCCCTGGCCGCGGGCCGCCACCAGCTCGACGCCGGGAGCGGCACCCTCGCCGCCTTCTACTTCCCCCGCGCCGAACCCGGCGGTGAGCTGCACCTGGAGGGGTGCTTGACCGACTGCTCGTCCACGGTCGAACTGAAGCTGCCCGTACCCGACTGACCGGCCCCGCGCGGCCCGGCAGGGGTCAGCGCGGACGCTGCACCTCGCCCTCGTCCCACACCGGCTCCGGGCTCTCCTGCACCCGCCCGTCGGCACCGAAGATCACGAACCGGTCGAAGCCCCGGGCGAACCACCGGTCGTGGGTGACCGACAGGACCGTGCCCTCGAAAGGTTCCAGCGCGCTCTCCAACGCATCGGCCGAGACCACGTCCAGGTTGTCGGTCGGCTCGTCGAGCAACAGCATCGTCGACCCCGCCAGCTCCAACAACAGGATCTGGAAACGCGCCTGCTGCCCCCCGGAGAGCGTGTCGAAGGTCTGCTCGGCCGACAGCGCCAGCTCGTAGCGGTCCAGCGCCCGGCCCGACTCCTCGCGCGGCAGGCCCTTCCGGGAACCCTCGCCCTCGTGCAGGATCTGCAACAGAGTGCGGCCGGCGAACTCCGGGTGTTCGTGGGTCTGCGCGAACCAACCCGGGTACACCCGCGCACCCAGCCGCGCCTTTCCGGCGTGGGCGACCGGGGCGATCCGGTCCCGTTCCTCCTCCGACAGCAACGACCCCTCCGGGAGGCTGCCGCCACCGGCCAGCAGGCGCAGGAAGTGCGACTTGCCCGAACCGTTCGCCCCCAGCACCGCGACCCGCTCGCCGTAGCGCACCTCCAGGTCGAAGGGGCGCATCAGCCCGGTCAGCTCCAAGCTCTCGCACACCAGCGCACGTTTGCCGGTACGGCCCCCGCGCAGCCGTATCCGCAGGTTCTGCTCGCGGGGGCGCTGCTGCGGCGGACCGGCCTCCTCGAACCTGCGCAACCGGGTCGTGGCCGACCGGTACCGCGAAGCCATGTCCGAGTTGTAGGAGGCCTTCTGCTTGAACACGTGCACCAGGGCCTTGAGCTTGGCGTGCTCCTCGTCCCACCGGCGGCGCAGCTCGTCCAGGCGCTCGAACCGCTCCCGGCGCGCCTCGTGGTAGGTGGTGAAGGAGCCGCCGTGCACCCAGGCGCTGTTGCCCGCCGCGCCCAGCTCTACCGTGACGATCCGGTCCGGGACCCGGCTCAGGAGCTCACGATCGTGGGAGACGAACAGGACGGTCCTGGGGCTGGACCGCAGCGCCTCCTCCAACCACCGTTTGCCCGGTACGTCCAGGTAGTTGTCGGGTTCGTCCAACAGCAGCAGCGGGGCCGGACCACGCAGGAGCGCCTCGATGACCAGACGTTTCTGCTCCCCGCCGGAGAGCGTACGCACCTCCCGCCACCGGCACCGGGCGTAGGGGGCATCCAGGGCCGCAGCGCAGCACTGGTCCCACACCACTTCGGCCTCGTAGCCGCCGGCGTCGTGATAACCGGTGATTGCCTCGGCGTAACGCATCTGCGTCTTCTCGTCCTCGGAGACCATCATGGCCTCCTCGGCCCGCTCCAGCTCCGAGTGCGCCCGCCGCACCGCGGCCGGGGCGACCGAGACCAGCAGCTCGTGCACGGTGGTCGTGTCCCGCACGTGCCCCACGAACTGGGGCATCACCCCCAGCTCGCCGTCCACGGTCACCGCACCCGCCTGCGGCGCCGACTCACCCCGCAACAACCGCAGCAGAGTGCTCTTGCCCGCGCCGTTGGCGCCGATCAGTGCGGTCTTGGACCCCTCGCCGACCCGGAAGGAGACCTCGTCCAACAGCGGCCGGCCGTCCGGCAGGGTGTGGCCGACCTGATTGACGTCGATGTGGCCCACGGCTGCTGTCCCGCCCTCTTCCTTCAGGTGCGACCATCGCACCGCCGAGCAGGCTCGCACGTGGCTCGACCGCCGGGCAAAACCTTTTTCGCGCCTGTTCCCCGGCCCGACGGCCCGCCCGGGCACGGGCTCAGGCGGCGTCGGAGGCCCCCGGACGGACCGGGGGCAGCTCGGGAGCGCGCTCACCCCGCATCCACAGGGCCAGGTCGTGGCGGTCCACCAGCACCAGGGCCGCGTCGTGTCCCGCACCGGCCTCACGCACCGCCGCGTCGGTGAACCCCCGGGAAGCCACGAACAGCCCCGTGAACCCCCGGTGCGTGCCCGAGAGCGTGCCCACGAAAGCCCGCACCTCGTGGGGCGGCACCGGGCGCCGCCACCGCTTGCACTGCACCACCACCGCGCGCCCGTCGGGGGCGCGGGCGCGCACGTCGGCGCCGCCGTCGGAAGCACCGCCGACCACCGCCACCCGCGTGTAGCCGTGGGTGCGCAGGAGCGAGGCCACGAACGCCTCGAACTCGGTCCCGCTCATCGTGTCGACGGCCGACAGGTCGGTGCGCTCCACCAGGAGACGCTCCCGCCACCGGGCCAGACGCCGGCGAGCCCACCACACCAGTACCACGGCCCCCGCCACCGCCAGGGCCCCGAGCACGGCCCACAGCAGCGGACGGTCGGCGTTGGTGGTCAACCACGCGCCCAGGACCAGCAGGCCGAACGCCAACAACGGCAACCCGTCCCGGTGCCGTCGCACGAACGCCCACACACCCCGCCTGCGCCGCCGTCCCACCGCGGTCCCCCTCACGTTCGCCGATCCGCCGGGAGCATACTCCGGACCCGGGAAGGCCCGCACGGCGGGAGAAACGGGTGTGCTCCACCCCACCGCTGCCTGTCCGCCGGAGCCGGATCCGGCCACACCGCGACGCTGTCAGAATGGGGAGGTCGCCGGTCGAGCCGGGTGGGGCGGGGAAGAGCTGCGGCCGCGACACCTTCGGCGAACGTGCAACCGTGCATCCGGACAGAGACGGGGATGATCCGTGGCTGAGCGCAGGGCCCTGGACCTGGACGCGCTCGCTGTCAGCGACCGCTTCCGCCTGTTCAACTTCACCCGCCGCGACGACCACGTGACCTACCTGTGGATCCTGCGGGCCGTGGACCGCCTGCGCGAGGTCCACCAGGTCCAGGTGGGGGCCGAGGACGTAGCAGGTGCGCTGCACGAGCTCGCCCGCACCCGCGCAGAGGTACCCGTGCCCGACCACGGCCTGCGCGACCGGCTGGACCAGCTCGCCGCCGACGGGATCGTGCACCGCTTCGACGACGCCTCCCGGGCCGGCGACCTGGCCAGCTACCGCAACCGCCAGTCCGTGTACCAGTTCAGCGAACTCGGGTACTGGGCCTACCGGTCCGTGGAGAGCCTGCTGGGCGCCCGGGTGGAGGACGTCAACCTCTCCCGGCTGGTCTTCTCCGACGTCCTGCAGGACCTGCACGCGCTGGCCGAGGCCAACCGCACCGCGCAGAGCGAGGACGTCTACCGGCGCCTGTCCCGCCTGGACTCGGCCATGGAGGACATGGGGCGGCGCTCGGCCCAGTTCCACGTCACCCTGGGGGAGATCCTGCGTTCCACGGAGGCCTCCCCGGAGGTCTTCCTGCGCCACAAGAACGCCCTGCTCGTGCACATGTCCGACTTCATGGCCGAACTCGACCGTTACCTGCCGCGCCTGGACACCGCCGTGCACGAGGTAGAGGAGACCGGACTGACCACCCTGCTCTCCCGCGCCGCCGAGTCCGACGAACGCCTGTTCATGGCACGCCAGGACCGCTTGGAGGACTGGCACCGCCGATGGCGGGCCGTGCGCGGCTGGTTCGCCTCCGACGGCGCCGCACCCACCCGCGCCGCCGAACTCGGTTCCGCGACCCGCTCGGCCGTCTCCGGCGTCGTTGCCCTGCTGCGCCAGATCACCGACGCCCAACGCGGCGGCGTCAACCGCTCCACACAACTGCGCCACCTCGCCGAATGGGTCTTCGACGCACCCGACGACGGCGCCGCGCACGCACTCATGGGCGCGGCCTTCAACACCCGCTCGGCCCGCCACCTGGGCGTGGCCCACGAGGACGGCGAACAGATCTCACCCAACACCACCTGGTGGGACGCCCCGGGCGTGGAAGTGTCGGTCACCCTCTTCCGCAGCGACCGCGCACCGACCACGGGCGTGCCCAAGCCGGTCCGGCGCAACCCCGGCGCCAAGGCCGCCCTGCGCGAACAGCAGGCCCGGGCGCGCGCCGCCGAACGCCGGGCCGCCGAAGGGCTGGTCGAGGACGGCGCCCACGAGCGGGTCCTGGACGAGACCGACACCCGCATCCTGATGCGCCTGGTCACCAAGGCCCTGGAAGCACGCGGCGGACCGATCAAGGGCAGGATGTCCTCCTCCGGGACCGACGGCGGCACCACCGTCCGCCTGGTGCACGACCCCCGCGGCAGCACGGTGCGCACCACCCGGGGCCGCATCCACCTGCCGGGCTTCCGACTGGAGATCCTCACCGGAAAGGGCTCATGATGGCACGCCGCCGCGGCCCCGCACGCCACGTCGACCCCGCCGACCTGGGCAGTTACCAACAGGCGGTACGCCGCGTGTTCACGTGCGACCTCATCACCTCCACCCGGCCCCGCCCCGGCACCCTCGACCAGGTGCTGCGCTGGGCCGACCACATGGCCGAGGACCTGCGCTCCCTGTTCGGCCACACCCTCATCGCCACCACCGACCACGTGCGCCTCGTGCGCGAGATCGACGAACTCGACCCGACCCAGCGCCAGATCTTCTCCCGCAAGGGACGGCCCTTCGACCGTCGCCGGCTCGCCTACCTGTGCCTGATGCTGGCCACCTTCCAGCGATCCCAGATCGAGATCAGCCTCGGGGACCTGGTCACCCAGTTCACCCCCGCAGCCAACGCCGTCGACGGCCTCGGGTACGACCCCACCGACTCCGCGCACAAGTCCGCGCTCGTGGACGCCGCCCACTGGCTCCTGGAGAGGGGAGCCCTGCACCTGTCCGACGGTTCACTGGAGGCCTGGGCGCACGGCCAGGGCCAGGCCGACGCCCTCTTCGACATCGACCACGAGATCTGCGAGGTCCTGTTCCGCCCGGCCCGGCCGGTCCAACACCTGGGCAGCGTCGCCGGACTGCTCAGCGACCCGGTGAGGGAGGGCGCCGACCGCGAACGCGCCGCCCGGCGCGCCCGGCGCCTGCTCCTGGAACACCCCGTCGTCCACTACGCCGACCTCGAACCCGAGGTCGCCGCGGCCCTGCGCGCCAAGGGACCGGCCGAGGACGTGGCCCGCATGACCGGTCTGGTGGTCGAACGCCGCGCCGAAGGGGTGCTGCTCGCCGACCCCTCCGGCCTCTTCACCGACCGGCCCTTCCCCGGACGCGGCGGCGCCGTCACCCGCACCGCCGGACTGCTGCTGGCCAAGATCGCCGACCTGTTCGAGACCTCCTGGGCGGCACTGGCCCACATCGACGTGCCCGGCCCCGCCCGGGAGCACGCCGAACTCGTCGCGCAGGTCGACGCCGGACTGCCCCTGCACGGTGTGGTCGGCGAACTCGCCTGGACCGGACACGAGGAACCCGCCCCCGCCCCGGCCGGTCCCGCCCCCAGCACGCCCCTGGTCGAACGCGAACGCCTGGAAGGCATGGTCGCCGACCTGTTCACCGAGTTCGGCCCCGCCTCCTTCACCAACACCTGGCAACAGGACCCGCACGGGCTGCTGGACGCCGCACTGGCCCTGCTGGGCGACCTGCGTCTGGTCCGCGCCGTGCCCGGCGGGGTCCTGGTCATGCCCCAGGCCATGCGCTACCGCAACATCCAGGGCGCCCTGCCCGAACGCCCCGACACCGGGATGCTGCCCCTCGGCCCCCTCGACCGGGCAGCCCCCGAGGACGACGCAGCCCACGCGCACCAGACCGAAGGAACCACCCCATGAGCCGCAGGAGCGACCGCTTCCAGCCCAGCCGCGCAGGCATCATCAACGTCTGGGACTACGTCGACGAGGAGTTCGCCTTCGCCGACGGCAGGCTCATCCTGCGCGGACACAACGGTTCGGGCAAGACCAAGGCGTTGGAGGTGCTGTTCCCCTTCGTCCTGGACGGCCACACCGACGCCCGCAGGCTCGACCCCTTCAGCGGACAGAACCGCACGATGAAGTCCAACCTCCTCTACCGGGGCGACGAGTCCGCCTACGGCTACGTGTGGATGGAGTTCGCCCGCGCCCCCCGCGAGACCGGGAACGCCCCCGACACCGTCACCCTCGTCATCGGGCTGCGCGCCCACAAGCACCGCGACGGCGTCACCCCGTCCTTCTTCGTCACCGACCGGCGTATGGGCGTGGACTTCGGCCTGCTGGCCTCCGACGGGCGGCCGCTCACCGAACGCCAGCTCAAGGCCGCCCTGGGCGAACACAGCCACCACACCTCGGCCGGGGACTACCGCAGAGCCGTCGACGCCGCCCTGTTCGGACTCGGCGACCGCTACGTCCAACTCCTCGACCTGCTGCTGGCCCTGCGTCGCCCCCTGCTGGCCAAGGACCTGGACCCCGAGAAGGTCTCCGAGACCCTCACCAGCGGCCTGAGCCCCGTCGACGAGGCCCTCGTCGAACAGGCCGCCCGCGACTTCGCCAACCTCGCCGCGGTCCAACGGCGCTTCGACAGCGCCACCACCGCGCACGAGGCCGCCCGGACCTTCACCGCCCAGTACGCCGACTACCTCACCACCAACGCCCGCCACCGCCTCCAACGCGTGGACGGGGCCGCCCAGCAGGCCGGCGAGTACGCCGCTACCGTCACCGAGTCCGCTGCCGAACACGACCGGGCCGTCCTGGCCCGCGAACAGGCCCGCACCCGCGTGGAGGAACTCGACGGGCAGCTCGCCGAGGCCTCCGCCCGCATCAAGGCCCTGGAGGGCGACGAAGCGCTGCGCGACCACGCCACCCTCCGCCGGCGCCGCGAGAACGCCGAGACCCAGGGCCGCCAGCTCGCCGCGCAAGGGGCGCGCATCGACACCCAGGCCCAGGAGGTCGGCCACCTGCGCACCGAGGCCGAACGGGTGGCCGAACGCATCGAGCACGACCACGCCACCGCCCGCCGCCTGTCCGGGAACCTCGCCGAGACGGCCGACCGCGCCGGACTCACCCACGACGCGGAAGGGCCCCTGGACACCGGCCAGGACCTGCCCACCAGCGCACACGCCCGCGCCGCCGCGCGCCAGGACGACGTGAGTGCCGTCCGCGCACAACTCGACGAACTGGAAACCGCCGAATCCGACCGGCAGCGCGCCGAGACCGACAGCGCCCGCGCCCGGGACGCACTCGACGAACACGAACTCTCCTGCGAACGCGCCCAGACCGAACTCACCGAACTGCGCGCCGGCACCGCCGATGCAGTACGCGCCTGGCACGAGCGCTGGGAGCTGGCCGGTAACGCCTGCCTCGACGCGCTCCTGGAGTCGGTCGAACGCTTCGGTGAACCCGGCACCCCGGCCCTGACCGAGGTCCTGAGCGAACACGCCCACCACGACCAGCTCCGGCTCGCCGCCCGCGCACAGAGCCTGCAGACCGAGGAGGCCGAGGCGGAACGGGAACTGCGGCGCCTGCGCAGCGAACGCGAGGACATCGCCGCCGAACGCGACGACGCACCCCCGGACGACCCGCTGCGTTCGGCGCCGCGCACCGACCGTCAGGGCGCACCCCTGTGGGAACTGGTGCGCTTCGCCGAAGGCGTGGACGAGAACGAGGCCGCAGGCATCGAGGGCGCCCTGCAGGCCGCCGGGCTCCTGACCGCCTGGGTCCACCCCGACCCGGACCTCACCCGCGCAGCGCTCCAGGACCCCGACAGCGACGCCCACCTGGTGCCTGCCCGCACCGAACACCAGGGCCCCACCCTGGCCGAGGTGCTGGTCCCCGAGCAGCAGGAGCACGTACCGGCCGAGGCCGTCACCGCGATCCTGCGCTGCCTGCCCTACCACCGCCCGGCCGGACACGGCAGCACGGCAGACGACGACACCTCCGCCACCGGCCCCGCCGTGATCGCCGGCGGAGGCATCGACGCCCGGTCCCGTTTCGGCTCGGGCGTACTCGTGGGCGCCCACCCCAAACCCGCCGCCGAGTTCATCGGGGCCACCAACCGTGCCCACCGCCGCCGCGAACGCCTCGCCGAATGCGACAGGCGCCTCGACGAACTCACCGCACACCACCAGAACCTGAGCCGTGACCTCGCACGGGTCCGGGACCAGCAGAAGGACCACGAGCGCGCCCGCACCGACCTTCCCGACCCCACCCCCGTCGCCCGGGCCGTACGCGCGGTCGAACACCGCTCCACCCTCGTGGCGTCCGCACGCACCACCGCCGACGACCGGCGACGGGAACTGGACACGGCCGTGGCCCGCGTGGACGCCCAGCGCCGCCGGACGCGCACCGCGGCCGCCGAACGCGCCATGCCTTGCGACCGCACCGGTGTGGAGGCCGTGGCCGCCGCCGTCACCGAGTTCGCCGACACCGCCAAGGCCCTGCACACCGCACGCACCGACGCCGCCGAGTACGAGCGCGACCTCACCGCGCGCCGCGAGACCATCGACCGCCTCACCGCCGGCCTGGAGGCCGAACAGACCGACCTGGCCCAGCAGCGCACCGCACACGAGGAGGAACTGTCCGAACTGGCCGCCCTGGAGGAGGCCATCGACGCCCCCGTACGCGACCTGCTGGCCAGGCTGGAGGAGACCCGCGCCGAGCACGGTGCGCTCGGCCGTGAACGCGCGGAGACCCACCGCACCGCCGAGACCGAGAACGAACACGCCATCCGCGCAGAAACCAGACGCGAGCAGGGCAGGGAAGCACTGACCCTGGCGTTGGGCCGGCTCCAGGACGCCGTGGAAGGGCTCGCGGAGTTCACCCAACCCGGCCTGCGCGCGGTCATGGGGGTCGAACCCGCCACGTCCTGGCCCGACCGCAGTACCTGGCCCACCCCCGAACAGGCCGCCCAGGACATCCTCACCGGAACCGCCCCCGCCGTCCACGACACCCTCCCCGAAGAGGTCGCCGCGCTGCTGGGTTCCTTCACCGAGGCACTGCGAGGGGTGGCCGAGACCGGCGAGAGCGACATCAAGAGCGCCGCCGGGCGTATGTCGCAGGCGCTGCGCACCTTCTCCGAAGCCCTGGGCGCCGACGCCGAGGGGTACCGCGTCGACCACGAGGTGGGGCCCACCGGCATCATCACCGTCTTCGTCAACGACGAGTCCGGCCGCAGCCCCGTCTCCGCCTTCACCCGCTCCATCGCCGACCGTGTCGAGGAACAGGGCGCCCTGCTGCACGAGGAGGAACGCCAGGTCCTGGAGGACGAGCTCCTCGGCGGTATCGCCCAGCAGATCCACGACCGGGTGCGCGGAGCCAAGGCCCTGGTACGGGAGATGGACCGCGACACCCGGGCCCGGCCCATGTCCTCCGGGACCCGTATCGGGATCCGCTGGGCGCGCTCGGACGGGCTCAACGACCGCGAGAACCTCGCCGCCCAGCTCGTCAAACGCGACGAGGCGGGGCTGGGCCCCTCCGGCCTGGCCGAACTGCGCACCGTTCTGCGGGACCTGATCCGCGACCACCACGCCGCCCACCCCCGCGCCAGCTACAAGCAGGTGCTCAGCGCCGTCCTGGACTACCGCGACTGGTACCGCTTCGAACTGCGCCTGGCGGTCCCGGGCCAGGAAGAGGTCAAGCTGACCAAGAACAAGCACGAGCAGATGTCGGGCGGGGAGAAGTCCGCCGCCATCCATCTGCCGCTGTTCGCCGCGGCCAACGCCCTGTACTCCTCGGCCCGGGCCACGTGCCCGCGCGTGGTGGCACTGGACGAGGCCTTCGCCGGCATCGACGACCGCTACAAACCCGAACTCATGGGGCTGACGGTCACCTTCGACCTCGACATGTTCATGACCGGACACGACCTGTGGGTGTACTACGAGAGCGTGCCCATGGCCGCCCACTACGACATGCACCACGACAAGGGCGCGCACACCGTCTCGGCCATGCTCCTGCTCTGGGACGGACAGCAGACCGTCGACGCCGACGCCGGGTTCGCCGGGAACGAGGAGCTGGCCGCCGAACTGCTGGGGCTGACCCCGAGCCGCTTCGTGCCCCAGTCCACCGAGGGCACGCTCCTGGCCGAGGCCGGGCGGGACTGAAATGGACCTCGGACGGTTGCGCGGTACCGGGCACGCCATGGCCCGGCTGGGGCACGTGGTCTTCGAGGAGTCTGTCGCCGACGTCCTCCTCGAAGACCTCCGTGCGCGCGACCGACCGTGATCAGCCGTCGGTGGAGGGGGCCGGTCCGCTCTTCCGACCGGTCCCCTCCACATTTTCCGGGGCGGGCCGTCCCGCCCTGCCGAGAACGTTGAAGAACAGGTTGAGTACCAGCGCCGAGGCGGTCGCGGTCACGATGCCCGAGGCCAACAGCATCGCGATCTCCTCGGGCAGCACCTCGAAGAAGCCCGGAGAGACGATCGAGACGATGCCCAGACCCAGGGAGACCGCCACCACGATCATGTTGTGGTTGCCCTCGTAGTCGACCTGCGCCAGGGTCTGCACACCGGCGGCGGCCACCGACCCGAACAGCACCAGACCCGCACCTCCCAGCACGGGGGAGGGGATCATCGCCACGACCTGGCTCAGCGCCGGGAACAGGCTCATCAGGATCAGGAACAGGCCGCTGACGGCCACCACGTAGCGGCTCTTGACCTTGTTCAACGCGATGAGACCGATGTTCTGGCTGAACGTGCTGCCGGGGAAGGAGTTGAGCACCGGGCCCAGCAGGGCGGTGGAGGCGTCGGCGCGCAACCCGTCGGCCATCCGGCGGCCGTCGACCCTGGTGCCCACGACCTTGCTCATCGCGAGGATGTCGGCCACCCCCTCGGCCATGATCGCGACCATCACGATGCACATGGTCATGACCGCGGCGACCGGGAACTCGGGCAGACCGAAGTGGAAGGGTTCGGCGAAGGAGACCGCCGGGCCCTCGCCGACCGTGGAGAGGTCGACCCGGCCGAACGGGACCGCCAGGAGGGTGCCCAGCACCAGCCCCAGCAGGATCGAGGCGCGGTTCCACACCCCGGGCAGGACCTTGGTCAGCACCAGTGTGATGGCGAGCGTGGCCGCGGCCAGCCCCAAGCCGGTACCGGTGGGCGCACCCGAGGGGTCCTCGTCGGCGATCCACCCCACGGCCACGGGGATCAACGTGATGCCGATGACGGTGATGACGCTGCCGGTGACCACCGGCGGGAAGAAGCGCAGCAGGGTGGAGACGAAGGGCGCCACGAGGATGCCGAAGAGCCCGGCCACCATCGACGCGCCGAAGACCGCGGGCAGACCGCTCTGGTCGGCGATGGCCGTCATCGCGGTCACCGGGGTGAAGGAGGCGCCCACGACCATGGGCACCCGTGCGCCGAACCGCCACACGCCCAGGGTCTGCAGCAGGGTCGCCAGCCCGCTGACCAGCAGGGCCGCGCTGAGGATCAGGGCGGTCTCGTCCGTGTCCAGCCCCACCGCGGTGGCCATCACCAGCGGGGGAGCGATGACACCGGCATAGAGCGCCAGCACGTGCTGGAACCCGTACAAGGCCATCAGATGGGCGGGTGGTCTCTCGTCCTCGGGACGTTCGGGATCGTGCTCGCGCGGCGTCGGCGGGACGCCGCGCTCTGCCCGGAAGAGCTTCACGTGCGGGACCTTCCACGAACGGTGCGGTGCGCCCCGGAAGGGCGAACGCTGGAGCACCCAAATCATCGGATGCTCCAACTCGGCCACGCAAATCGGATGTCTGTGTTGGAGGAAAATACACGAGGCGCACTGTGTTCGTGGTGTGGCTGCGCGTGTTCGTGCGGGCGCGCGGCGGTGTACGGATCCGTCGGGGCGGCGGCGCTTCCCGTTTCCTCGCGGGTCGCCGGTGTGGGTTGGGCCTCGCCGGTCAGGGCGTCTGCGGGCGTGCGGGGCTGTGAGCGGACTCACGTCCGCGCCTCGGTAGGAGCCAGGGGCGGCACACCAGGAAGAGCAGCGCGATCTCCACCGGCGCTCCCGCGTAATACATCAGTTCGGCCCCGGCCCGGGCCTGCTCGAGAGGCACCCCGTCGGGCGGGACGGCGTAGATCGTCTTGGCGAGGATGTTGTGCGCGGCGATCCCGAGCAGTGTGGCCGTCATCCATGTGCCCGGGACCAGCAGACCGGTTCCGGTGCCGTGGTGTCCGTGCTGGTCCATGGTCAGGCCCGGGCCGGTGCGGTGGGCCGGCCCGGGCGCCGTGCGGTCACGGTCCACAGCACGGCGCCCGCCACGAGCAAGACCGCGGCGACGGCGTTCCACACCACGTCGTAGGGCAGCAGGTCCACCCCGTAGCGGATCTGGTGGATGCCCAACACCTTGTGCTGGACCAGCCCGTCGTAGAGCTGGAAGAACCCGGCGCCGGTGAGCCAACCCGCCGCGAAGGCCGTGCCCCGGAAGGTGTGTTCCCGGTGCAGTCCGGCCACCATCAGCAGCGATGCGACGGTGGCGAACCAGCTGAAGGCGTGGAAGAGCCCGTCCGAGACCAGTCCCATCGCCGGGGTGCCCAGGTCGTAGAACTGGTGCCAGTGCAGGAGCTGGTGGAAGACCACCTCGTCGATGAAGGCGACCGTGCCCAGGCCGAGCAGGAGGCCGGCGGTCAGATTCCGGCCGTGGCGTGTCCCCGGGTCCGTTCGTGATGGTGTGGACATCGGCTTCCCCCTGACTCCGTACCCGGTCCTCGCCGGGCCTTGCGCGTGTGACTGCCCCCGGCTCCTGGCCGGAAAACGCCGGTCGGAGGCTCTCGGCTCCTGCTTCCTGCCCGAGCTGACCGCGCCCTTGCCCGGTGCGGCCTGGTGCTCACACACCCTCGCCCAGGGAGGCGATGAGTTCGGGGGAGTAGCCAGCGGCGGTCAGCGGCTCGCGCACGTCCAGAGCCAGGTCGGGCAGATACCCGAACAGCACGTCCGCTGGTCCCGGGATCCGTACCTGTTCCATCACCGCGGGCAGCAGCAAGCTCCGGCCCCGGCCCAGTTCCTCGCTCCGGCCGTGGGCGCTCACCTGGACGGGCGGGCCCACGTTGGTGAGGATCTGGGCGGTGGAGAAGGAACGCCGCAAGGGCTCTGCGGTTCCCGCCCGCCACCGTTCCAGCGCGAAGTGCGGTCCGGCGCAGCAGAACACGCGGTCCACGCCGTCACCGACGCCGATCCGCAACCCGGTATGGAAGTCGGGCCTGGAGTCCAACCGGACCTCGGCCATCAGAGCCTCCAGATTGGAACGCCACTGCTGGTCATCGACGGGCGACCCGTCCTCCATGTTCCAGCGCATCGCGTGTTGCTGGAGGTCGGAGGTCTGCTCGATCTCGTGGACCAGTGTCCGGGGACCGAAGCTGTGCAGGGTCCCCCCTGGCACGTAGATCGTCTCCCCGGCACGTACGGGCAGTCGGCGCAGCACCGAGTCGAAGTCCTGTGCCACCAGCGCCTTGTGGAGCTGGTCCCGGCCGACCCCTTCGCGCACACCGCACAGGGCGGTGGCGCCGGGGTCGGCCTGCAGGATGTGCCATGCCTCGGTCTTGCCGACGGCCTGGTTCTCCACTCGGGCGGCAGTGGCGTCGTCGGGGTGCAGGTGCACGGGAAGCGCGCCCTCGGCGTCGATGAACTTCGTGAGCAGCGGGAAGAACGCACCGCGCCACCCGCGCCCCATCAGCTCCTGAGGGAACTCCTCCACCAATGAGCGCAGGGACCGGCCCGCCAAAGGCCCGCCGATCACCACACTGCCGTTGCCTTCGACGTCGCTGACCTCCCACGTCTCGGCCACGGCCCAGTCGGGAAGGCCTTCCCGGCCCAACTTGCGCCCGATGGAGCGGCCGCCGAAGACCAGCGGCCGCACCGGGGCGCTCAACCTGAGCGGACGCCGCTCCATGCCTGGCTCCCTCACAGCATCGGTTGCCCGCCGGTGACCGCGATCGTGGCGCCGGAGACGTAGCCGGCCTCGTCCGAGGCCAGCATCACGTACACGGGCGCCAGTTCGGCGGGTTGCCCGGGACGCCCCATCGGGACCTGGGAGCCGAAGCCCTCGACCTGCTCCGCGGTCATGGTCGCGGGGATCAACGGTGTCCAGATCGGTCCGGGCGCCACGGCGTTGGCGCGGATGCCCTTCTCCGCCAGCATCTGTGCCAGCGTGCCCACCATGTTGACGATGCCGGCCTTGGTGACGTTGTAGGGCAGCAGGAACGGCGGCGGCATGTCCTCGTTGACCGACGTCGAGCCGATGATGGACGAGCCCGGACGCATGTGTGGCACCGCCGCCTTGGAGAGGTGGAAGAACGCACTGAGGTTGGTCGCCAGGTTGCGGTCCCACTCCTCGTCGGGAATGTCCTCCAGCGAATGTCGGACCATCTGCGTGGCCGCGTTGTTGACCAGAACGTCGATGCGGCCGAACTCCTGTACCGCTCGGTCGACCACGGCCCGGCAGTGCGCAGGATCGGCCAGGTCGCCGGGTACGAGCACGGCCCGGCGGCCGGCCTCGCGCACCGACCGTGCCGTTTCCTCGGCGTCCGGCTCTTCGTTCAGATAGCTGATGAGGACGTCGGCGCCTTCACGGGCGAAGGCGATGGCGACCGCACGGCCGATACCGCTGTCGGCGCCCGTGATGAGGGCCGCTTTGTCGGTGAGGCGTCCCGAACCCCGGTACGAGCTCTCCCCGTGGTCGGGCTCGGGCTCCATCGCCCCGGTCAGACCTGGCGGGGACTGTTGCTGAGCAGACGGCTTGATCATGTCTTCTCCCTCGAACGAAGTCCTCCTGCAAAAATACGGACGGTCGCGGGCTGAGCACGGAACGAGAACGGGAGGTTCCGGAAAGGTTGTCCTTGAACGAACCGCGCAGGTCGGCCGGGACCGACCGGGACACACTCGCCCGTCCACAGGCGGGCCGGTCGTTACCATGGCCGGGCGGTGTCGACCTCTGAGCGGGCGGCAACCGCCCGGGGCCGGAACCCGCCGCCCCCGGGGCCACACCACGGGAAGCACACCGATGACCCTCATCTCGCGCATCGCCGCCCTCGCCGGCCGGTGGTTCGCCCTCCTCGTCCTGGCAGCCGGCGCGGTCGGCCTGCTCCTGCCCGAGCAGACCGCGCCCCTGGCCGAGTACACCTCCCTGTTCCTGGCCGTGATCATGTTCGGCATGGGTCTGACGCTGCGTCCGGCCGACTTCGGGGTCGTGCTCACCCACCCCAGGGCCGCCCTGACCGGCATCCTGTGCCAGTACACCGTCATGCCGCTGCTGGGATGGGCGATCGCCCACGCGCTGGACCTGCCGCCGATGCTGGTCGTGGGCATGGTCCTGGTGGGCGCGGCGCCCGGCGGCACCGCCTCCAACGTCATCGTCTACCTGGCTCGCGGTGACGTCGCCCTGTCGGTGGCCATGACCTCGGTCTCGACCGTGCTCGCGCCGCTGCTCACCCCGCTGCTGGTGCTCGCCCTGGCCGGGCGCACCCTGGAGGTGCCGGCGGGAGAGATGTTCGGCGCGATCCTGCAGGTGGTCCTGGTGCCGGTCCTGGCGGGTCTGGCCCTGCGCACCTTCGCCGACCGCTGGATCACCCCGGTGCTGCCGGTACTGCCGCTGGTGTCCGTGGGCGGGATCGTCCTCGTGGTCGCCGGCATCGTCGGTGCCAACGCCGGGGACGTGAGGGAGACCGGCGGGCTCGTCGCCCTCGCCGTCGTCCTGCACAACGGGCTCGGGTTCCTGCTGGGCTACCTCGTCGGCCGGTTCGGCGGGCTCTCCGAAGCCGGGCGCCGCGCCACCAGCGTCGAGGTGGGGATGCAGAACTCCGGCCTGGCCGCGGCTCTGGCCACCACCTACTTCTCACCTCTGGCTGCGCTGCCCGGCGCTCTCTTCTCGGTCTGGCACAACGTCTCCGGCGCCCTGATGGCCAGTTTCTGGGCGCGCCGTGCCCCTGAGGGCGAGGATTCCGCCCCCGCTGAGCAGGCGCAGGAATGAGCACCTGAAGCGGTTGTTATACCCCATCCTCTTGTTTTCTGTCGCTTTTGTCGGATATGAGAGAAGGGTCAGTAACCACACGTCTGCGTCTCCCCCCGCGCGGCGACGACAGAAGGGCCGAGGGTGAGTAAACCCCGTCAGATCCTGGACCGCATCTACGCGCTGCAGAACCCTGTCGAGGCCGAGAACGCCTACGACGAGTGGGCCGTGAACTACGAGCACGACACCACGCAGGGCATGGGCTACCAGGCGCCCACGAACTCCGCAGACCGCCTCAGCCGCCTGCTCCCGGGCCAGCCGCGGGCCGAGGTGCTCGACGCCGGCTGCGGCACCGGCCTGGTCGGCCAGGCCCTGGCCGGTCACGGCTTCGAGGCCGTGGACGGGCTCGACCTGTCCCAGGCGATGCTGGACATCGCGCGGGACAAGGGTGTCTACCGGGGCCTCGACAAGGCCGACATGACCCAGACCCTGCCGGTGAAGGACAACGCCTACGACGCGGTGATCTGCGTGGGTACCCTCACCGAGGGCCACGTGGGGCCCGAAGCGATCGACGAACTGGTGCGCGTGGCCCGCCCCGGCGCCCCCGTGGTCTTCACCGTCATCGACAGCATCTGGGAGCCCCTCGGCTACGAGAGCCGGGTGCAGGGGCTGGCCGACGCAGGCCGCGTCCGCCTGGAGGAAGTCACCGCGGACAGCGTCTACCACGTCAAGGAGAACATCACCTGCAACCTGGTCGTGCTGCGCGCTCTCTGACGAGGACAGGGCTCGCGGGGGATCCCCTGCCCCGTACCTGTCCTTCGAAGCCCTCCACAGTGCTTGTGAGGGCTTCGAGCAGCCATGACGCACCCCCGCCCGCCCTCGCTCGCCCGACGCGCAGGGTGGGCGGGGGTGTTTTTGATGGTTGATCCGGATGCGACGAGGGCGTCGGTCACCGCACGCTTGCGGCCGTGCCCGCACGGCGCCGAGAAGAAGGGGCGAGGGTGGGCGAACCCCGTCAGATCCTGGACCACGTCTACGCGCTCAAGGGCCCCGCCGAGGCCGAGAGCACCTACGACGAGTGGGCCGGGACCTACGACCACGACACCACCGAAGGGCTGGGTTACATCGCGCCCCAGCGCGCGGCCGAGCGCCTCAGCCGCCTGCTGCCGGACCGGCCGCGGGCCGAGGTGCTCGACGCCGGCTGCGGCACCGGCCTGGTCGGCCAGGCCCTGGCCGGTCACGGCTTCGAGGTCGTGGACGGGCTCGACCTGTCCCAGGCGATGCTGGACATCGCGCGGGACAAGGGTGTCTACCGGGGCCTCGACAAGGCCGACATGACCCGGTCCCTGGCCGCCGAGGACGACTCCTACGACGCGGTGATCTGCGTGGGTACCCTCACCGAGGGCCACGTGGGGCCCGAAGCGATCGACGAACTGGTGCGCGTGGCCCGCCCCGGCGCCCCCTGGTCCTGACCATCACCGACGCCGTCTGGGAGGAAGAAGGCTTCGACGAGCACGTGAGCGGACTGCGGAAGGACGCTCATGTGCGGGTGGAGGAGACCTCCCCCGGAAGCGCGTACCATGTCATCACCTGCAACCAGGTCGTGCTGCGCGTCCCCTGAAGCACCCACGGGCCCGGTCACCCGGGCACTGACCGGTGGCCGGGCCCCACCACTGCCCGGCCACCCGCCGCGCCCGCCATGCCGTCGACGCCGCGCTCACCGGGTCCGCGCAGGTCAGCGCGTTAACCTCGGTCCACGCGCGAGATGACCACGCTCCTTCGGGCCCGGGACGGCACCACCGGAACGAGGGCATCTGGCCGGTATCCGGTACACGGACGGTTCGGGGGGTCCCATGCGGTTGGTCGAGCGAGGCGTGCGCTATCTGGGCAGACACCGCAAGGAAATCCTCGCCGCCACCGCCGCAGGCGGGACCTGCCTGGCCGCCGCCCTGGCCCTGACCGGTGCGATCACCTGGCCCGCGGCCCTGCTCACCTGCGCCTGGGGCGTGCTCGCCCTCGGCACCGGGCTCGCCCTGGCCATGCTCCTGCGCCTGGACCGGCACACCGGCGACGTACGACGCGCCGTCTTCGGCGGCGGCTCCCTGCTCACCGCCCAGGGCATGGCCGGCATCGCCGCCCACGCCCAGGAGGCACGCACCCGCGCCGACACCCTCTACGAAGAGGGCCGCATACAGGAAGCCGTCGACGAACTCGTCCCCTACGCCGCCTTCGACGACGAGGCCGACCTGGCCAGGCGCCGCATGATGAGCGAACGCCGCGCCCTCGGCCCCCTCCACGGCCTGCCCGAACGCGCCACCACCGCCTACGAACCCGTCCCCGGGCGGGTCCTGCACCTGGTCTCCAACGCGTTGCCCAACAGCCAGGTCGGCTACACCGTGCGCACCCACCGCATCGTCACCGCCCAACGCGGCGCCGGGCTCGACCCCCACGTGGTGACCTTCCCCGGCTGGCCCATCAAGGCCCACTGCGACACCGCACCCGTCCGTGAGGTCGACGGCATTCCCTACCACCGCGTGCGCCCCGGACAACACATCCGTCCCGGCCTTCAGGAACGCATCGACGCCGCCGTCACCGACGTCACCGCCCTGGCCCACCGCCTGCGCCCCGCCGTCCTGCACGCCGCCAGCGACCACAAGAACGCCACCGTCGCCCTCCACGTGGGCCGCGCACTGGGCATCCCCGTCGTCTACGAAGTCCGCGGTTTCCTCGAGGAGACCTGGCTCTCCGGCGGGCAAGCCACCTCCCGGCGCGGCAGTGAACGCCACCACCTCCTCGTCGAACGGGAGACCTCCGTGCTGCGCGAGGCAGACGCCGTCGTCACCCTCGCCCACACCATGCGCGTAGAGATCGCCCGCCGCGGCGTCGACCCCGAACGCATCGTCCTGGCCCCCAACGCCGTCGACACCGACCTGCTCGAGGCCCGGCCCGACGGTGAGGCCTTCCGCTCCGAACACGGCATCGACCCGGACACACTCGTCCTCGGCTCGGTCTCCACCCTGACCCACTACGAGGGTTTCGGCACGCTGGTCGAGGCCGCCGCCCACCTGCACGGCCAGGGCCACCCGATCCGGGTCCTGCTCGTCGGCGACGGGGCCGCCCGGCGTGAACTGCTCGACCAGATCCGCCGCCTGGGCCTGGAGAAGGTCTGCCTGCTGCCCGGAAAGGTCGGCCCCGACGAGGCGCTGCGCGCCCAGGCCGCCCTCGACGTGATGGTCGTGCCCCGCCTGGACCGTCGCGTGTGCCGCCTGGTGACCCCGCTCAAACCCGTCGAGGCGATGGCACTGGGTACCCCCGTCGTGGCCAGCGACCTTCCTGCCCTGCGCGAGCTCCTCGACGAGGGCCGCGCCGGAACCCTGGTACCGCCCGAGGACCCCGCCGCGCTCGCCGAGGCCGTGGCCGCGCTCGCCGAGGATCCCGAACTGCGCCGGCAGCAGACCAAGGCCGCCCGGGAACAGGTCCTGGCCACCCGTACCTGGGCGCGTAACGCCGAGGCCTACCGTGACCTGTACGAACACCTCGGTGTGACGTCCTGAGTCGCGAGAGCGGGGCCGCGCTCCGCTCGCGCAACCGGTCCGCAGAATCCACGGCCTCGTCGAAGGAGGCCGCCAGCACACCGCGGTGGCCGGCGCCTTCGTAACGCCGGTACTCCAGGCCGGCGGTGGCGCGCTCGTCCTACGCCACGCACTCGACCACGTGGCGCTCGAGTACCGTTCCCCCGGCCTGCCGGGCGCCACCGCTCGGCCGTCCTCCAGCACCTGCTCGCCGTGCTCCTGCTGCGGCTGACCGGTCAGAACACGCCAGTAGGCGCCGCCGCCACCGAGTACACGGAGACCTTCCAGCGGTTTTGCGCAGCCGTGGAGGACGACTACGCCCGGGCCAGGGATGTCGGGCATTATGCCCACAGCCTCGGCTACCAGTCTTGTCCGAGAGCGCTCCGGCCTTCAGGCCGGAGGTGCATCGGCTCTGATTTGCTCGGTGGGTTATCTGACGTGTACTTTCTGTGTTGTCGGCGGGTGAGAACCAAGCCCGTCGGCAGGTCGCCGCCGGGCAGTCCGAGGCCCTGAACGCCTGCGGAGGCAGGGTAGGACCCCGTCTTCCGGGTGGGGCACCGGCCGGTGAGACAGGAACCGGCGGACGCCGCGAGACGCACCGCGCCTACAGCCGCAAGGCCGTAGGAATCCCCGAGGGTTCACCCCGGGGAGGACGTCAAGCACCCTGCACGCTGACCCGGGTCACGCTCGCCGCGGCCGGTGTCGGTGCCAAGGAGTTCATCGACCGCCGCGTCGTTCCGGAAGCCAGAAGACCCCTGGCCCACGGTGACGAACCAGTGTCCGGCATCGCCGCCCGCCTCGGTTTTCTCGACACCAGCAATTCCGTCAAGTACTACACCCGACGCACCAGCAGCACACCAACGGTATTCCGGAACCGGTTCCGGGCCGACCCCTCCGGGTGATCGGTCTGTACACGCGGTATTGAGGGTGGGGCGCCCGAGTCGGTTCCGAAAAATGATCCGATACGGTCGGGGTGGAATTTGATCCCATTGTCTGATGTGTACGGGATCGCCCTTCTGGCGAATGCGAGGGTTCGGGGGATCCCACGCGATGGCCGAGCCGGGCCGAGTCCTTGAGCTTGGACGGACGTACCGGCCGCGTACGCCGCCGACGCACTGCCAGTACGGATCGGTTCAGCGAGGCACCCGACCATCGCAGCCCTGAGGTCAGGACCGGAGAAACCCCGAGCGGGTCGAGGTCCTGAGATCCTTCTTCTGGCGAGCATCGGGCCTCTCCGGTTGGCGTTGGTGACCGTGCGTGAGTTCCGGCCAGGTGGCGCGGTTGTGTCCGGGGCAGGCCGTGGGTGCTCAGCCGATCGGTGCTCACCACGGCGCGGTTCAGGTCCAGGTGGTCGGCCCCGGCCTGGTGTGCCGGGACCAAAACCTGCTCCGGGGCCGGTGCCGCCACCGTGTGTGAGTAATGTCCCCTGGAAAGGCCCACCAATCGGTTGGTGCACTAAAATCGTTCAAGGCAGAAGACACAAATGTTCAGAGTTTCATCTAAACTGTCATGGAACGTTCGCCGATGATGAGGAGACCTCCGTGTCAGCACATCGATTCGGGCATCGACAACGAGTGAGAGGTCACTGACATTGGATGCTCTCACAGGAACCGGAACCGACACGGACCCGGAACGCCTCTATCGTGCTGCGCAGTTGTATTACGAGCAAGGCGCAACCCAGGCAGAGGTGGCCGAACAGCTACGTGTTTCGAGGCCTTCGGTCAGTCGAATGTTGGCGGAGGCGCGGGCCAGCGGGCTTGTCGAGATCACCGTTCACCGCCCCGATTCCAACAGCACCCAGGATTTGAGCGTACGGCTGCGCGAGGCCCTGGGGCTCGACGCCGTTCATATCGCCCCCGGGGACCAGTCTTCCCGGGTGGGCCCGGGGTTGGGGCCTTTGGCCGGCCACGCCCTGAGCGGTGTGGGCCTGGAGCCCGGTGATGTTCTGCTCATCGCTTCCGGAGTGACCACCTATGCCTTGGCCCAACACTGTATGGGCGATTACTCCGGTGTCATCGTCGCGCCCACGGTCGGTGGGCAGGCCGAGCCGGACCCCTGGCACCAGACCAACGAGGTCGTCCGGATGTTCACGTCTACTTCGGGGGGTTACCCGCATTACCTCTTCGCTCCCTCGCTGCCATCGCCGGCCCTGTTGACCGCTTTGCAGGACGACCCGGGTTTCCAACAGATCGTGCAGGACTGGCGGTCAGCGAAAGCCGCCCTCGTCGGGGTCGGGGCCCCTGCCCTCTCTCGGGAATCCATCTCTCGCTCTGTACCTCGTGATCACCCCAATTTGGCCAAATCGGTAGGAGACGTCTGCCTCGCCTTCTATGATCGGGAAGGTGCCGAGGTCACCTTTCCGGGAAACGAGCGTATGGTCCGGGTGCCCGGCGACGTGCTGCGCGCCGTACCGCACCGCATAGCCGTGGCTGTCGGACAGCAGAAAACCCTGAGTATCGTTGTCGCCGCGCGGTCGGGGTGGCTGAATCAGTTGGTGACGGACGAGTCCACTGCCCGAGCGATCGAGCAAGGAATCTGACCGCCGCTCGCCCATGGCGCACAAGTCGACCGCCCTCCCGTTGATGGCGTAACGAGAGGGCGGCGTGGTTTGTGGGGGTTCGTCCGAGCCGCAGCTACGGCAGGTCCTTGGTTCAGTCCTCGAGAACGAAGTCCTGAAGGTTCTCGGCGTTCTCTTCGGTGATCAGGGTGCAGTCCAACGCAACCTTCTCCTCCTCCACCGGTGACTCCCCGGTACGGATGACCTCGTCGAGAACCTCGAGGGATTGGGTCGTGGCGTCGTCGATGGGCTGGAGGACCGAAGCAACCAGCTTTCCGTCCGCGACGGCCTCAGCGGCATCGTTGCTTCCGTCGAAGCCCAGAACCTCCACCTCATCGAGGCGCCCCGCCTCTTCGAGAGCGTTGATCGCGCCCAGCGCCATCTCGTCGTTGCCGGAGATCACGCCGTCGATGTCCGGGTTGCGGGAGAGCAGCTGCTCCATGGCGGTCTGGCCCTCCTGACGGTCCCAGTTGGCGATCTCCTCGCCGACCTTCTCCATGTCCGGGTATTGGGAGAGCACGCTCGCATAGCCCTCGGACCGGACCTGCGCGTTGTTGTCGCTCGGCTCACCGAGCAGTTCGACATAGGTGCCTTCGTAGCCCATGGCCTCGGCCCATATCTCGGCACCCGCGGACGCACCCTGCGCGTTGTCCGAGATGAATTGGGCTTCCGCCAGACCGGTTTCCGAGATCTCGGCGTTGACGAGGGAGACCGGGATGTCGGCGTCGACGGCCTGCTCCACGATCGCAATGCTCTCGTCCGCACCGGCGGGGTCGAGAAGGATGCCGTCGACGTCGTTGTTGATGGCGGTTTCCATCAGCCGGGTCTGCTCGTCGGGGTCGTTCTCGTGAGCGCCGACGCTGTATTCGTACCCGAGCTCTTCGGCCAGCTCTTCTGCCCGATTCACCTCGGCTGCCCAATAGGGGTTCGCGGGGTCAACGGTGATGATGGCGATCTCGCCACCGCCCTCACCCTCTCCGCCGGCGTCCCCGCAGGAAGTTAAGCTCACACTGACGATTGCGGTGGTCGCGATCGCTACCATCGATTTGATTTTCATGGTTTTCCTCTTTTTATTTCTTGCGACGGGGGTAATCGTCATGTCTGTTCCGGGGGCGGGTCTTCATAGCCTCCGGGGCCGACGAGGGCCTTTCCTGATTCGCGCTTGGCTTCGGCGACGGCACGCGCCTGTGCCTGTCGGCGTTGCAGAATCTGCTGAATCTGGTCGACAGCGACAGCCAGGATGATGACCGCACCGGTGATGACCGTCTGCCAGAAGGGGGAGACACCGACAATCACGAGTCCGTTGGTCAAGAAACCGATGACGAAGGCACCGATAATGGTGCCGCGCACCGTTCCTCGGCCGCCTGAGAGGGCCGCGCCACCGATGACCACTGCCGCGATGGCGTTCAGCTCGTAGAACTCTCCGAGGTCCGCCGTCGACGAACGGATGTTCGCGATCTGCAGGATCCCGACGATCCCCGCGCACAGTCCGGTGAGCACGTACACCCTGGTCTTGACCTGGTTGACGGGCACGCCGGAGAGCGCTGCGGCACGCTCGTTGCTTCCGATGGCGTACAGCCAGCGCCCGAAGGGGGTGCGTGTCAGAACGATGGAGAAGGCGATCGCCACCGCGACCATCACCCATGCGGAGATCGGCACACCGAGAGGGCTGCTGGCGAAGACATCGAAGAAGCCCGTATTGCCCAGTTCCTCTTGGCCCCGGAGCTCATTGGTGATGTTGGTGCCGTCGAGCAGTACTTGGGTCAGGCCTCTGCCGACGTACAACATACCCAGCGTGACGATGAATGGAGCAAGGTTCAGCCGGGCGATCAACAAACCGTTGACCCAGCCGACGAGCATCCCGACGGCGACGGCGATCACGACGATCACCCAGGTCGACGGATACATGACCGCATCGGTGAGGGGTAGATGAACCCCCTGGAACAGGGTGCCGGCCACGGCACCGGTGAGCCCGACCGTGGAACCGACGGAAAGATCGATGCCCGAGTGGAGGATCACCATCAGCATCCCGAGGGCGATGATGGCGTTGAACGCGACATCTTTGGCGACCGTCATGAGGTTGCCGGCCGAGAGGTAGGTGTCGCTCATCGACGCGAAGATCACGATGATGATCGCCAGCGCAACCAGAGCGCGGGCCTCGATGAAGAAGGCGCCGAGGTTGATCTTGGAGCCCGATGATTTTTCCTGCGTGGCCGCGCCGCTCATCGCGGTTCCCTCTCTTCTTCTTCCGTGGTCGACGCTGCTGGTGGACCGCCGTTTCCTTCGGCCGCCGCCATCACTTCTTCGCGTGTGACGTGGCGCGGGTCGAACTCCGTGACCACCTGACCGCGGCCCATGACGACGATGCGGTGTGAGGCGTTCAGCGCTTCGCCGACATCGGAGGTGACGAAGAGGACCGCGAGCCCTTCCTCGGCTTGAGAGAACAGCAGTGAGAAGATCTCACCTTTCGCCCCGACGTCGACGCCGCGTGTCGGGTCGTCCAGCAGCAAAACTTGTGGCTGGGACGCCAGCATCTTTCCGATGACGACCTTTTGAGCATTTCCTCCGGAAAGGGACGTGATCGGTGCCTCCGGGCCCTCAGCCTTGACCCCGAGCTTCGTCATCTGGGATTTGATGTCTCGGTTCTCGCCACGTACGGCCATGAATCCGCGCCGAACCCAGGAGCTCAGACTCGCAAGCGACATGTTCTTACCGACGGTCTGCATTTGGATGATCCCGTCGCGCTGGCGGTCCTCAGGCACAAGCCCCATGCCGAGGTCGATGCGGTCAGCGACGTTCAACCCTGCGAGGTCGTGGCCTGCGAGCAGTACTCGCCCGCCCGCTAGTTCATCCCGTCCGGAGAGCGCTTCCATCAACTCGGTTCTTCCGGCGCCCATCAGCCCGAAGAGGCAGACGATCTCTCCCTCTTTCACGTCCAGCGAGACATGGTCGACCGGGAACTTGCCGCTCACCGTGTCAGCGACCGTCACGTCCTGGACGGAGAGCACGACGTCCCCGTGCTCACGAGCTTCGTCACGGAAGTCGTAGTCCGCTTCACGGCCCACCATCTTGCGCACGACCCAGCCCAGATCGATGGCGGAAGCCCTCTCGGCCGCCACGAGCTCTCCGTCACGGAACACCACAGCATGGTCGGCGATCTCGAGAGCTTCCTCGAGGTGGTGGGAGATATACACGATGGCTACCCCCTGCCGCTGCAGCTCTCGGATGATCTTGAACAGCACCTGGACCTCAGCTGAGCTGAGCGCCGAGGTGGGTTCGTCCATGATGAGGATGCGCGCATCGGTGGACAGGGCCCTCGCGATCTCTACGATTTGCTGCTGTCCTACGCGCAAATCCTGCACGAAAGCGTCGGGCGATATCGGCTCCTCGAGGCGCTTCATCAAATCCCGTGTCGCCAGGGACTGTTCGGCGTAGTGGATTCCGCGCACCGACGCAATCTCGCGCCCCAGGAAGATGTTGTCACTGACCTTGAGGTTCGCGTTCAAGTTCAGTTCCTGGTGGATGATTGCAATGCCCTTGTCGACAGCCTCCGTGGTAGAGGAGATCTCGACTCTTTCTCCATCGAGTTCGAGGTGCCCGGCTGTCGGCTGCTCAACACCGGAGAGAATCTTCATCAATGTTGATTTCCCGGCGCCGTTCTCACCGAAGAGGGCGGTGACCTTTCCAGCGCTGACGTCGAAGTTGACGCCCTTGAGGGCGCGCGTGACCCCGTAGGTCTTGCTGATGTCGACTGCGCGCAGAACGACACCGTCCGAACCGGTGGCTTCATGGTGCGTGGGCTGCCCGGCCGCGGGCGAGCTCGGTACAGCGGCGCTCATGAGTCGGTCCCGACGTCCAGCGGCTGGATGATGAGCGGGCGCTGCGAGGCCGTATCAGCACCCGTGCCGGCGTAGCTGAGGACACCTTCGACGCTGATCTGCTGCCCCTGCGCCTGCTCGGGGTCGGAACCGAGCGCCTCCTCCACGTTCGCCAACATCAGCCCGCTCACTTCGGTGCCGACCTGCTGGTGCTCGGTCTGCCCCGGAGCATCGCCGAACCTGTACCCGCTGAGGTCACGCACAAGGTTCCCGTCGAGGGCGTTACCCAGCGGTACCGTGATGGTTTGCCCGGTATCAACGTCTTCGATGTCGAGTGTCAAGTTTTCGTCGTTCGCTTCCTCGACCACGCCTGTCGCCGTCACGGCGAAGGCGCTGGTCTCCTCGCTCGGCTGCAACCCGTCGAATTCATCGACAGCCGCATCCGGGTCGTCCGCGAGCGCCGTGGCTACGTCGCCGAGCTCGGCGGGGTCGGCGAGAAGGTCGTTCTGCACCTGAGCGAAGAGTTCCTCGGCCGTGGCCGCCGGGTCGAAACCATCAGAGGTCAGCGCTTCGACCTCCGCCGGGGTGAGGAACCGGGTGTTCGCCAGCATCGCGACCACCAGGACCGCCAAGAGCCCGCCGATGACCAGGCGGCGCTGCGTGCGCGAGGTCCCTCGTCGCGGGCCCGAGGAACGCGGCCGTGTGTTTGCCCCGGACGCGGCCTCGCCGTTGTGCTCCGCTTCCTGCTGGGCGGGTGCTGGTGCTTCGGAGGTATCGCTCATGCCGATCCACCACCGACGAGGTTGTTGGCCGTGCCCGCCGGGACGGGACCGTTGGGCAGGATCGAAACTTTGACGGACTCTCCGGAGGAGTCGGCGACGGCGTCCAGTGCATCCTGAAAACGCTCGAGGGGGAACTGGTGGGTGCACACGCGTTCCAAGGGCAGCGCGCCGGCTTCGATCAGCTTGATCGCCGAGGGCCAGCAGTGCGGACCGAGGTGAGCACCGAGCACATCGAGCTCCTTGTCGTCGGAGATGATCGACCAGTCGACCGAGACCTTCTCCTTGAACACGGAGTACTCGACGAAGCGGCCGAGCTTGCGCAACAGGTTGATCCCTTGGGCCACCGCCGAGGGGTGCCCGGTGGCCTCGATATAGACATCGGCGCCGTAGCCACCGGTCAGTTCTTTGACACGGGTGACAGGGTCTTCGGTCGCGATGTTGATCGTCAGGTCGGCACCGCAGTCCCGGGCGAGCTCGAGTTTGGTGTCGACCATGTCCAGAGCGATGATGCGCAGTGGGTTCTTCTGCCGCGCCCCTGCGATGGCGGAGAGCCCGATCGGTCCGGCGCCGGCAATGACGACGGTGTCCTCGAACTGTAGATTCGCCCGTTCCACCGCGTGCATCGCACACGAGAGCGGCTCAGCGAAAGCTGCCATGTGCCCGGGCAAGGCGGACGAGACCGGATGGGTCAGCGCACGGGACGGAACGAGAACGTATTCCGCCATCGCTCCGTCGAAACCCTTGAACCCGAACATGTCGTGGGTTTCGCACATCCAGTAGATCCCGCGGCCACAGTAGAAGCACTCGCCGCAGGGCACGATCTGCTCACACGCGAGCCGGTCGCCCAGCTCGACGCCGCGTGAGGCGAGGGCGCCTTCGCCGGCGGCGACCACTGTGCCCACGAACTCATGGCCCGGGATGCGGTTCTTCTCGGCCCAAGCCGGCTTGTGCTCGCCGCCCCAGAACTTCTCGGCCCCGTGGTAGCACTTCAGATCGGAAGCGCACACACCGACGGCGTCCGTTCGCAGCACCAGTTCCCCCGCGCCCGGTGTCGGGACGGGGCGCTGCTCGATCCTGTAATCGCCCGGTCCATGAACTACGACGGCTCGCATCTCGGACGGGAGCATCTGCTCCGAGGCTGCCTCGGACGAGGCCGTGGGAGTGGTGGTCATCGTTGGCTCCTCATGCCGGCTGCGGTGGAGGGGGACTCCGAGCCGCTGGTCGTGGTGATGCAGGTCACGGGCCACCATCCTAGAATGCTCAGAACACGTGTCAAGCACATTCGTTCATCATCTTGGGGCGCTCGCGGTGTCCCGGCTGATCAGGGGGTTGCGCGGTGCCGGATGGGCAGGACGTTGCGGTGCCCGTTGCTGTCGCCGCAAGCCTGGTGGCGCCCCTCCGGCCCGCTCCTGGCGGTGGCCGTGCCCCGGCCGAGCAGGCGCAGAACATGTGTCCTTGACATCTGTTCGCCGCTGGACCAAGCTGAAGACGGTGCTGAGAATCGGCATCTTCGTTCTTCACGACAAGGAGAAACCGCTATGGGGAAACGTTTCAGTGTAGTGGTCGGGTCGGACGATGCGGGATTTCAGTACAAAGAGTTCCTCAAAGAGGAACTCAAAGATCATGAACGCGTGTCTTCGGTGCGCGACGTGGGTGTCGGTGCGGAGGGGACCGAAGCTTACCCGTCCATCGCCGTTGCAGCCGCCCAGCTGGTAGCCGCAGGTGAAGCGGATCGCGCGCTACTGATCTGCGGCACCGGCCTCGGCGTCGCGATGTCCGCGAACAAGGTCGAGGGCGTCCGTGCCGTGACCGCGCACGATGCCTATTCGGTAGAGCGTTCCGTCCTGTCGAACAATGCCCAGGTCCTGTGCATCGGCCAACGGGTGATCGGAATGGAGCTCGCCCGCAAGCTGGTCCGAGAATGGCTGACCCACGAATTCGATTCTTCGAGCGCGTCGGCCGAGAAGGTTCAGGCCCTCATCGATTTTGAACAAACAGGAAGCTGCACCTGAGAGAAATATTGTCGGCCCAGGTGTTGACCCCTGCGGGCCCGGCTGAAAGGTTATGCGCACCAGCCGCAGTTTTTGTCCCCGCCAAGTCGACCGAGCATGACTCGTGCAACCCCCAAGGACTGTCATGACCTTCCTTCTCAACTCGCCGGCAGACTTCTCCCACGAAGCCGTCCAAGCTTTCGCCATGGCCAATCATCAGTACGCCACGGCCGTACACGGCGGTGTGGTCCGCTCCCGCCGAACCCCGGCCGGGCAGCCTGCACTGGTGGTCGGCGGGGGGTCAGGGCACTACCCGGCGTTCGCCGGATGGGTGGGCCCGGGTATGGCCCATGGCGCCCCCTGCGGCAACATCTTCTCCTCCCCCTCGGCATCACAGGTCTACTCCGTTGCCCGCAACGCGGAGAACGGCGGCGGCGTGATCCTCGGCTTCGGCAACTATGCCGGGGACGTCCTGCATTTCGGTAGTGCCGCGGAGAAGCTCCGTGCTGAGGGCATCGACGTCCGTATCGTCGCGGTGAGCGACGACATCGCCTCCAACCCGCCCGAAAAGCACCGGGAACGGCGCGGCATCGCCGGGGACCTGCCGGTCTTCAAAATCGCAGGGGCGGCCATCGAAGCCGGGGCAGACCTCGGCGAGGCGGAGCGGATCGCCTGGAAGGCCAACGACGCAACCAGATCCCTGGGCGCGGCGTTCGATGGATGCACGCTGCCAGGAGCCGACGATGCGCTCTTCGGTGTGGGCGCCGGCACGATGGGGGTGGGGCTCGGTATCCACGGAGAGCCCGGGATCAAGGACCTTCCCATGGGCACCGCCTCCGAGGTGGCCGACCTGCTCTTCGACGGGGTCATCGCGGAAGCGCCCGAGGCCCACTCCGGCCGCGTCGCCGTCGTGCTGAACGGCCTGGGCAGGGTCAAGTACGAAGAACTCTTCGTCGTCTACGCCCGGCTCGCCGAGCGGCTCGAGGAGTCGGGACTGACACCGGTCCGGCCCGAGGTCGGCGAGTTCGTCACCAGCTTGGACATGGCGGGGTTGTCCTTGACTCTCGTGTTCCTCGACGACGAGCTCGAACAGTACTGGCTCGCCCCCGCGGACACGCCCGCCTTCCGGCGCGGTCTCCCGAAGGGGCTCGAGCAGTCGTGGGACGCTCCCCGACGGACCGAGATCTACACGCCGGGCGAAGAAGAGGTTCCGCCGGCCTCAGCTGATTCCCGAGCGCTCGCCGCAAAGGTCCAGGAAGTCCTCGAACTCTTCGAATGCCGCTGCAGGCAACACGAGGAAGACTGGGGGCGCATCGACGCGATCGCCGGCGACGGAGACCACGGCCACGCCATGGTGGTCGGCTCCGGCGGGGCGGTGCGAGCCGGCCGTCGGGCCCTGGATCGCGGGGCAGGTGCGTGCACACTCCTTGTGCACGCGGGCACGGCATGGTCCGAGTCGGCCGGTGGCACGTCCGGGGCGCTCTGGGCCGCCGCACTCACCGCCGCCGGAGGCGCGCTGGGCGACCACGGTGGCGAGGACGAGGACACCACGGTCCGAGCGTTGTTGGACGGCGTGCAGGCGGTGCACCGCGTAGGCGGTGCCACACCGGGGGACAAAACCATGATCGATGCGGCGCTGCCCTTCGCCACGGCGCTCGAGTACGAATGGAAAACGCCGGGTGACCTGGCCACCGCAACTTCTGCTGCAGCGGTTGCGGCGAAAGCTGCTGCTGAGGAGACCTCCGACCTCACAGCGCGACTGGGGCGGTCCCGTGCGCTGGGTGAGAAGTCGCGTGGCACACCGGACCCCGGGGCGACCTCCTTCGCCGTGCTCATGGAAACCCTCGCAGAGCATTTCCGCGGCACGAAATAATGCAGAAGTCGAAGCTGTGGATCGGCACGAGCTGGAAGATGAACAAGACTCTGGCAGAGGCCGGAGAATACGCGGACACGGTCGCCGCCGCCGTCGAGGACGACGCCGGTCTGACCCGGGGTGTCGAAGCCTTCGTGATCCCTTCCCATACGGCGATTGCCACGGTCGCCGAACGACTCGGCCGGTGGGCCAACACCGTCGGAGGCTTTCGAGTCGGCGCGCAGAACGCGCACTGGCAGGACAGCGGTGCCTGGACGGGCGAGGTCTCGATGCCGCAAGTCAAGGATGCGGGCGCGACGATGGTCGAAATCGGCCATTCCGAGCGCCGGACGCATTTCCATGAGACCGTCGAGACCACTCGCTTCAAGGTCGAGTCGGCGCTGCGGCACGGGCTGGTGCCCCTGCTGTGCATCGGCGAGCCCGCTGAGACCCGCGACCGTGGCCATACCTGCTCCTACATCCTGGCCCAAGCCCGCGGAGCCTTGGCCGGTCTGCAGAGACAGGAACTGGCCCAGGTGCTCATCGCCTACGAGCCTCGTTGGGCCATCGGGGCACTCGGCCGCCCGGCACGGGGAGAAGAATTGGCGGGGCCGTTCGCCGCGTTGCGGAGCGAGTACGGGGGCGTCGTGGCGGGTTTGCTCTACGGGGGCTCCGTGACGTTGGACAACATGCCCGACCTGCTCGCCCTGGAAGACGTCGATGGGCTCTTCGTCGGACGTGCCGCATGGCACGCGGAAGATTTCGTAGAGCTACTGCGAGCCGGTTCCCGGTGGTGTGCCGGAACCGGTGAGCGCTGAGGTCGGCGAGTATGACGATGGTGCGCTGAGGCCGTGTCAGCCGGGGTGTGCCCGTCGCGACGGGGTGAACCTCGGCTGATGCGGTACTGGATCTGCCCGGCCCTTCACGTGGTCGGGCAGGTTTGTTCTTTGTGGTGGCCCAGTTCCGGACCCGTGCACCTTCGCCGGGGCCGAGTCGGGATGCCCGCAGATTCTGCGCAGCGCGTTCCGGCGTAGCGACCGCGGCCAAGCACGGTCCTGGCATGCTCCACGCCCTGGCCCATCCGGCGAGAACGGGCACCGGATGCCCGAGAACGCTCGCCCCCTCACCGACCTGCCCGAACGCGCCGACGCCGCCGTCACCGACGTCACCGCCCTGGCCCACCGCCTGCGTCCCGCCGTCCTGCACGCCGCCAGCGACCACAAGAACGCCACCGTCGCCCTGCACGTGGGCCGCGCCGGAACCCTGGTACCGCCCGAGGACCCCGCCGCGCTCGCCGAGGATCCCGAACTGCGCCGGCAGCAGACCAAGGCCGCCCGGGAACAGGTCCTGGCCACCCGCACCTGGGTCCGCAACGCCGAGGCCTACCGGCGACCTGTACCAGCGCTCGGGCGTGGCGCCCTGAGCCCGGGGCGGGCGTGGGAACGGCCGCTGCACCCGTCCCCCGGAACGGCCGGGGCGGGGGCCTGCCGCCGACAGCGTCGGCGACGGCCCCGGCGCTCCTGCCTCAGCAGGTTCCTGCGGCCAACGGCCCTTCCCGCCCCATGTCCGATGCGTGATGCCGTCCCGGGAACCCGAACCCCGTCCTCTGCGTCCCACCACGTGGCACAACACAGACCAACAAGGAGGTCAGACATGTCGCAGGTGAAACAGGGCCGAGTCGTTGCAGGAGCGTCCCTGGGGGCGGTGGCGGTGCTCCTCGCCACCGGGTGCTCGTTCGACTTCAGCATCGGCGGCCCCGCCGCGGTCGCCAGCGAGGACGTCGCCGAGCAGGCGGCCCTGGAACTGGAGCAACAGGTCGGCCGCGCCCCCGACGACCTCACCTGCTCCGAGGACCTGCCCGCCGAGGTCGACTCCTCCATCCGCTGCGAACTCACCGCGGACGGCCAGACCTACGGCGTGACCGTCACCACGACCTCGGTCGAGGGCTCCGACGTGGAGTTCGACGTCCTGGTCGACGACCAGCCCGCGAGCTGACCCCCGGTCCGGCCGTGACCCCTGCTCGGCCGGTACACCGAACCCCGCACCGGAAACCGCGACGGTCCCTCCCGAGCCGGTGAAGCGGAGGGGCCGAAACCCGCCCTGCCGCCGGGGGCCAAGACCCAGAAACAGGGTGGAAACAGGCGCTCGGCCAGGGACTCCGTCCCGAGAGCGATCTCCGGTGCCGCTGCGGGGGTAGCCCCGGCCCATGGCCACGACACAGAACGAACAGGACACGGTCACCCCCACGACCCGGATCGTCGACCACCACAACGGTCGTGAACGGGCCTGGGTGAAAGAGGCCGTCCGGCTGCTGCACGCCGACGCCACACGGTCGGCGGACACCCACGTCTTCAACTTCCCGCTCCCCGTGGACTGGGGCATCGACCTCTACGTCAAGGACGAGTCCGTCCACCCTTCCGGCAGCCTCAAACACCGCATGGCCCGGGCCCTGTACCTGCACGCCCTGTGCACCGGATGGCTCAAACCGGACACCCACGTCTTCGAGGCCTCCAGCGGCTCCACCGCGGTCTCCGAGGCCTACTTCGCGCAACTGCTGGATCTGAAGTTCACGGCCGTGGTGCCCAGGAGCACCAGCCGGGAGAAAGTGGAACTCATCAAGTCCTACGGGGGAGAGGTCAAGGACCCCGGGGCCGACGGCGACATCGAGAAGGCCGCCGCCCGCTTGGCCGAGGCCGAACCCACGGGCCACTTCATGGACCAGTTCACCTACGCCGAACGCGCCTACGACTACCGCGACGACCACAACGTGGCGGCGACGGTCTTCCGGCAGATCGCCGAGGAACGCCACCCCGAACCCGAATGGATGGTGATCGGCGCCGGCACCGGAGGCACGAGCGCCACCATCGGACGCCACATCCGCTTCAGCCGCCGCGACACCCGCGTGTGCGTCGTCGACCCGCAGAACTCGGCGTTCTTCCCCAACTGGGTGGCCAATCAGGGCCGCCCCAAGAGCCGGTGGCCGGACCCCTCCACCTGGACCCAGGGCAAAGCGTCCCGGATCGAGGGGATCGGCCGCCCCACGGTCGAACCCTCGTTCATGCCCGCGGTCGTGGACCGGATGATCTCGGTGCCCGACGCCGCCTCCATCGCGGCCATGCGCCTGCTCCTGTCGCGCCTGGGCCACCGCGCCGGCCCCTCCACCGGCACCAACCTGTGGGGCGCGCTGCGGATCGTCGCCGAGATGCTCGCCGACGGCAAGCAGGGCAGCGTGGTCATGCTCATGTGCGACCGGGGCGAGCGGTACATGCACAACTACTACGACGACGCGTGGGTCAAGCAGACCCTCGGGCACGACCTGGGCCCCTACACCAAGACGCTGGGGGACTTCCTGGCGACCGGGAAGTGGACCGAGCCCGCGGGTTCCGTCCCCGCCGCCAGGAGGTCCTGAGCGCGCCGGGACGCCCCGCGCCTCCGGCCGCTACACCCCGTACCGGATCCGGTCCGCGTCCGCGGCGGGGCGCGCCGCCGCGCGCCCCGCCCCCGGCGAGAACACCGAGCCGTCCCGGTTCCGCGGTCCCGCCGCATGCGCTGGGGGACCACACCCCGCACACCACGCAGGCCGGGCAGCCCCCGGACACGCCCCCACCGGCGTCCTAACCCTCCGTGACCCGGTACCCGAACTGGTCCAGGCGGCCCCGCGCCCGGTCCAGTTCCTCGTCGGTGAACAGCGAGGAGAACTCCGGGCGCAGGACCAGCGCCTCCACCGTCAGGTCCAACCGGCCCCGCTCCCACAGGTTGGAGAACCCGTCCGAGACCGCCGGGGCGTGGAGCAGTTTGCGTGCGGTCTCCAGTGCCCCCAGCTCGGAGATCATGCCGATGAAGTGCGAGGGCGTGTAACCCGCCTCGGTCTTGGCCCGCTCGTGGAGCGAGACCATCGCCCTGTGGAAGTCCGCCGTGTCCGGGGCGGAGTCCGATGCCCTCTCCTGCCCGTCCTCCTGCACCGAGTGGAGGACCTCCTCACCGGCGGCCTCTCGCCCGATCCGGTCCACGAACCCCGCCAGGGCCTCCACCGAGGTGAACACCTCGTGCCCCAGCTCCTGCAGCCGTGGCAGGTCGGCCTGTTCCGGGTCCAGCTCCAGCACCACGGGTTTGCCCAGCCCGTGTTGGAGCCCATCGGGCCAGAACGCCTCCGCTTCGGCGATCACCCCTCCGTGGCGGGGGTCGCTGATGGCCGTGTCCAGTTCCGGCTCGGCGAACCCGTCCTCCCGCAGCTGCTCGACCAAGGCACGGATCTGTTCACTGCGCGGGTCGCCGGCCTCCTGCGCGACCACGGTGAGCGGCTGCAGCTCCTGCTCGTCGTCGAGGGTCCCCTCGAGCAACCCGTCCAGGAAGCTCTGCGCGGCCTCGGCCAGCATCTCGCGGCGTGTGGCCAGGAACTCGCGGTAGCGCCCGGCCTTCCACAGTTCCGGGTCGGCGGGGATCCACTGAGAGGCGAGCACCCCGGGGTGGGCGGCCTCGGCCCGGTCCAGGAACTCGTGCGGGGCGAGGGTGCCCACCTCCAGCTCGTTGTCCTCGGCCAGGAAACAGAAGTTGGCGATCGCGTCGGCCTTGTCGTCGCTCCCGCGCAGCAGAGCGGTCGGGAACAGCATGTGCCGCTCCAGCCGGCTGCCCGACTCCAGCGCCGCCGTGCTCAACTCCCGGCCGGTCCCCAGGTCCCGGGCCCTGCCCGAACGCATCAGCAGATACAGCAGCGGATAGAACCGGGAACCCTGGGTTCCTTCGAAGTCGTGCGGGCGGATGTTGAGGGAACCGCGTCGGGAGCGTTCCAGCGCCGTGATCAGCCCGTCGACCCCGCTGTGCGCCGCCGTGTCGAAGTCCTTCTGCAGGGTGGTCTCGGTGGGGCCGGCGTAGCGCCCCCACAGGGCCGAGTGCAGGTACCAGTACAGGACCTTGTCGCGGTGGGCCCGGTCGTCGAACCGGCCACCGTTGAGCTCCAGCAGGCGTACCGCCATGGTGAGGGAGGAGCGGCTCTTCAGGACCCGGTCGTGGTCCAGACCCAACCGGCCCGAGACCGCTTCCAGGAACGTGTCGGTGTGGACGGCCGCGCGCTCCAGAGCGGAGCGGAACTCCTCGGGCCCCACCTTGCCCAGCTGCTCGAACTGGGAACGGCCGGTCGCCACCGCCGTCGTCGCCCGCAACAGCCAGTCCAGGGTGAACTGGTATCCGCGCCCGGCCCAGCGATCGATGGACTCACGCATCACACGGCGTGCATCGGGCCACTGCGCACACACCTTGGCCAACGCCAGGTCACCCTTGGACAGCTTGGTGCCGCCCGAGTTGACCCGGTTGAAGATCTCCACGACCTCCTCGACGTCCTTGTCCGCGCCGGTGATCTTCTCCTGGTGGAACTCGCGCTCGACGATCTGGCTCAGCCGGTTGAGCCGCTCCAGGTAGACAGCGGCCTGCTCCTGCCCGTACAGGTCGGCGAGCGGGGCGAGGAAGTGGAAGACGTTGGAGTTGAACAGCTCGGTGACGTTCACCCACCGCGGGTCCTGCGACATCCGGTTGCGCGCGTAGAAGGCGAACTCCTCGTCCGCCACGTTGAAGTACAGGTCGGTGAACGCCTTGGGATCACCCTCGAAGAACCCGGGAGGATGTCCCTTGACGACCCCGTACAGCGAAGTGATGCGCTGCTGGCCGTCCAACAGCATCAAATAGGTGCCGTTGGCCGAGGTGCTGCCCCGCGCCGACAGGTCGGCATCGGAGGTCTCCCACAGCAGCAGGCTGCCGACCGGATGCTCCAGATACATGGACCGCATCAGCCCGCGCACCTGGTCGCGGTTCCACACGTATCCGCGCTGGAACTCCGGGAGCAGGATCGTGCCGGAATCGATCCGATCGAGGAGTTGGGACAGTTTCGCCATGGTCGGGGGTTACCTCCGTTCGATGGGGTTTTCGGGGAAGGACCCGGGGTTCAGGACCGGAGCAGCAGCGCTTCCAGGAACGGGCTGGGCTCCTGGTGCCAGCTCACACTCAGCTGCTCACGGGCACGCGTGCACGCCACGAACAGAAGACTGCGTTCACGCAGCAGATCGCGCACGTGCGCACCGGGATCCTCTTCGTGCGGGGTGATACTGCGGGGTGCGGGCAGCTGGTCCTTTCCGGCACCCACCACGGCCAGGCAGCGAAACTCCAACCCCTTCATGCGGTGCATCGTGCCGACCGAGACCCCGGAACTGCCCTCGGCCGGCGTACGCGCCAGCGCAGTGGCCCGGACCTGGGCCTCCTCCAAGGCGAGCAGCGCCTGGTCCACGGCTCTGTTGGAACGCGCCGTCACCCCGATCTCGGCGGGCAGCACCCCGGCCCCGAGCCAGCCCCGGACCGTCTCCTTCAGGTGGCCCAGTTCCGCCTCCCAGGTGGCGAAACCCTTCACCGCGGGCTCCTGCCCGTGCATCTCCGAACGGCACCCGGCCAGGGAGTCCTGCACACCGTCCAGGTCCTGCACCGCCTGGGCGTGCATCAGCTCCAGGCTCCAACCGAGGATCTCACCGGTGGTGCGGTAGTTGAGCCGCAGCTTCGAGGCGCGGCCGCGCACGTTCACCCCGACCTCGCCGAGGGTGATCTTGGGGCCGTAGATGCGCTGGTGGGTGTCCCCGGCGATGAACAGGTCGTCGGCGCCCTCCGGCACGCAGGCCCGCAGCAGACGCCACTGCCCGGCGTGCAGGTCCTGGGCCTCGTCCACCACCACGTGCCGGAACGGTTTGTCGGCGTCGGGGCGTTCGGCGAGCAGCCGGGCCGCCTCCTCGCACACCGTCTCATGGGTCCACAGCTGCTGCGCGGACAGTTCCTTCCGGAACTGCCACATCGCTTGCCATACCACCGCCTTCTGCGCGGGGCCGAGCCCCCGACCCCGGCCGGCGCGCTTGACCTGCAGGTACTCCGCGGCCGACCCCACGCGCTGGGCCAGCACCACCTGGCGCCACTCCTCGGACAGGAACGCGGGCGACAGGTCCGCCTCCAACTCGGCGACGATGCGCTGCCACAGCTCCTTCTCCCGGGCCGGGGTGAGCAGCTGCGGCCTTCCGTGTTCCTCCCGGAACACCCGGTGGGCCAACCGGTCCACGTGCTCCACCCGCACCCGCTCGGTGGCCTGGGCCGCTCCGGTGGTCTCCGCGAGCAGGGCCAGGTTCTGCTCCAACGACTCGGCCAGGGTCGAGGTGAACGTGGTCAGCAGTACCGGGCCCCGCTCCCGCAGCGCCAACCGGTGGGCGCGGTGCATCGCCACCACGGTCTTGCCGGTGCCCGGGCCGCCGCTGACCCGCGCCGGCCCCCGGTAGGAGGCCTCCACCACCGCACGCTGGGTCGGGTGCAGGTAGATCCGCCACAGGTCGAAGGGGTGCTCCAGGGCGGCCATCAGCTCCTCGGGGCCCTCCACCAGGGCGACCCGGTCCGAGCTGCGCCGCACCGCCGCGTCCAGGTCCTCGGGGTCGATCTGCTCCTGGACGATCACCGCGCCCATCTCGGACCAGACCTCCTCCGGGCTCATCCCGGCGCTCAGCCCGTACAGCACCTCCCACTGGGCCGGGGGCAGCAGCCCGCGTGCCGCCTCCAGCTGGAAGGCGTCGGTGAGGGTGCGCGCGAAGGTCAGTGTCTGCTCGTCGACCCCCAACCGGGCCATGTCGGCATCGTTCACATGGCCCAGGAGCCGGATCGGTGCGCTCTGCGCCATCCGCTCCATGTGCGGAAGACTGGCGTCCAAGGCGGCCATGTCGCGGATCTCGATCCCGCCGGTGGCCATGTTCACCGAGGCCTTGCGGCCCTTGGCCCAGTCGTAGGCGTCGTCGTGCGGCAACACCTTGAGCAGGGTGTAGGTGTCGCCGCCCTTGGCCGGGGCGAGGACGACGCCGCGCCAGAACTGGTCGATGCGGATCGTGCGGAAACGGTCGTCGCGTGCTCCGGAGATCTTCTCCAGGTGCAGGCCCGTGTGGGTGGCCTGCCCGAACTTGGTGAAGACCTCTCCCACCCGTTGGCGTACGGGCTTTTCGAGGTCGGGGTATTCCTTCAGAAAATCCAGGTGGAGCGCGAGTCGGGGCACGGGTGGGGGTGTCCTAGCGAATCGGGGGTCAGGGGCCGCTGTCACGGAGGAGGACGGGCCGAGCCGGGGTCCGGTTCACCTGGAGACGATACGGGAACCGCGCTCCGAACAGGCCCGGGTGGGGCAAGACGGGGGAGGAGCGTGTATGCCGACTCGGCTCCGGGGCGGTTCGCCCATGGCCCGGATCTGTTCAGGGGAGGGGCCATGGACGGGGGCAAGGTGGGTGGTGTTCGTCGGAGCGTCGAGCGTAGCCCGGCCGGGGTTCCCCGCCAGGGGGGCACTGCTCTCCCTTCCGTGACCACTTCCGGGCCGTTTTTTGACCGCGGAAGGGGAGAGCGATGCTCGGCCGGGCCTCGGGGGCGGTGTACCCGCCAACGTGACATACCGACCGGTTGGTTATCCTGGTGGGCGTCATGCGCCCACGCTCGCGCACCCCCGACGGCACAGGAGGCCACCATGGCAGTCGACCCCACAGGCACGGCTCTGGCGCAGATGCTGGAAGAGGACCCGGGCGGTCCCGTCGTCATGCTCAACCTGGTGCGGTTCGCTCCCGGGGGCCGCCCCTCCTACGAGGAGTACTCGCGCGAGGCCGCCGGTTTCCTGCGCAAGTACGGAGCGGAACTGCTCTACGCCGGTGACGGGGCCACGCCCCTGGTCGGCGAGGACGGCCAGGACTGGGACGCGGTGCTGATCGTTCGTTACCCCGACAGGAAGACGTTCAGCCGCATGGTTGCCGACCCCGAGTACCAAAAGATCAGCCGGCTGCGTTCTCAGGCCCTGAGCGAGGCCGTGCTCCAGCCGACCACCCCTTGGGGCTCCGGCCGCGATTCCTGAGCCGTGGACCGGACCGGTCGGCGGCGGTGGTGGCCTATCCCCGGGAGACCTCGGGCAGCCGGCTCCCGGTCACCACCCCGAGCAGCCCCAGAAGGCTCAGGAACACCAGTGCCCACACCACACCGACAAGAGCCAGCAGCGAACTGATCCCGCCGACCACGAGCAGGACGATCCCCAGCGCCGAGTTGGACACCGCGACGTAGGTGGTCCGCCGGTCGCCTTCGGCCATGTCCACGACGTAGGTCTTGCGGCCCACCCGCACCCCGATGTGCGTCAGGGTCAGCAGGAAATAGCAGGCGATGAACAGCCCGGAGCTCCACCCCGCATCGCCGGTGAAACCGGGCAAGGACACCACCAGCACCAGCGCGAGCGTCACGACCGAGGCGAACCCCGCTCCCACGCTCATCAGTGTCCGGCTCGACCTGTCCGCGAGCCGGCCGAAGACACGTCCACCCAGCAGCGCGGCCACACCGGAGGCGATGATGTATCCGCCCAGCCCACCCAGGCCGCTGGTGCCGTACTGGGTGGACAGGGTGACCACGAACGGTGGGCTCAGCGCCGAGACCAGGAGGAAACTGCGCACGGCGACGAAGTGCCGGAAGGTGCGGTCCTCGCGCAGCATCCGGTAGGTCCGGCCGAACCACCCCTGCTGCTCTCCCGAATCCCTGTCGGAGGTCCCGCCGTCCTGGCTGGCCCCTCCTGCTGTGCCCGCCGAGCCCGGTGTCGGCCCGTCCCCGGAACCGGACGGTTCCCGTACGCCGGCGTAGACCCACGCGACCGCCACCCACAGCACGGCACCGGCGGCCAACACCCAGGCGAGCCGGCCCGCTTCCAGTTCCTGCCCGCCGAAGAAGCGGATCCCCAGGCCCAAGGTGATCGCCACCAGGCCCGAGGCGGTGGTGGCCAACCCGTTGATCTGGCCCCGCTCCCCGCCCGGGACGGTGCGGCCCTGCACATCCTTGGTCGAGATCGAACACAGGCACCGGCCCAAGGAGAAGACCGCCAGAGCGGCCATGATGGCCACCCCGGCGGCAACCCCGTGCCCGAGCGCGGCGGTCCCCGCCATCACCGCCACCGCCAGGGCCTGGACCAGAGAGCCGAGGACGAAGACCCATTTGCGCTGCCGGGCACGCAGGATCAGCGGGGTCAGCAACGCCTGGGGCAGCATCGACCCGGACTCGCGCACGGGAACGAGCACACCGACCAGAGCCGCCGGCACACCCAGGGCGTGGAACAGCCACGGCAGGACGGTCGAGGCGTTGACCGTCTGGTCGCCGGAGGCCTGCAGGGCACTGGCCGAGACCAGGCGCAGACCGTTGCGTGCGATGTTGTGCCGCACGCCCTCGGGCAGCTCCTGCTCGGTGTCCTGGTTGCGCTCGACCAGAACGGAATAGATGCGCTCCCTCTGGCTCATCCCCTCAACCTAGTCCGGAAGCGCCCGTGGAGCGGATTCGCCGTCCGGTACGGCACCGGATGGTGCAACATTCTGGCCCGACCGCTGAGTCACCTCGCCGAGCACGGGTTGCTACCGGGGCCGGCGGGCCGGCCCGCCGCCGTGGAAACAGGGATCGCGGGTGCTGTGCGAGGCGTGCTTCCGCCAGTATGGAGGCCGTGCAGCGCAACCCCACCCCCCCCGAGGAGTGCATGAGCTCGTGGCCCGTACCGAGTACTACGACGATCCGGATGCGCCCGTTCCCAACAGTGTGGTGGTCGCGGCCACCGCGGCCGTCCTCGACGAGCAGGGGCGTCTGCTGTTGCAACAACGGGCGGACAACGGGTTGTGGGCGATGCCGGGCGGGGGCATGGAGATGACCGAGAGCCTGCCGCAGGCGGCTGCGCGAGAGGCGCGTGAGGAGACCGGTTACGAGGTCGAGGTGACCGGTTTGGTGGGCACCTATACCGATGCCCGGCACGTGATCGCCTACAGCGGCGGGGAAGTGCGCCGCCAGTTCAACGTGTGCTTCCGTGCCCGGGTCGTCGGGGGAGGGCTCGCGGTCAGTGAGGAGTCCCGCCAGGTGGGCTGGTTCATCCCCGAGGAGGTAGCGGGGCTGGAGATGCACCACACCAACGGCTGCGGGTGGAGCACGCGTTGGGGCAGGGCGCACCTCACGCGGGCTGAGCGCGCAACGATTCACGTCCTGTTCCGCCGCCTGTCCCGCACCGGCTCCGCCCCTGTCCGGAGCGCCCGCTGCCGTGCAGGTCGCGCTGTCCGCGCAGCCACCGCAAACCCCGCCGCGAGCTCCGGTGGACCCTGCTCGGGGTAGACCCTCTCGCCGAAGAACACAGCCTCCCTGAAGGACAGGGGCCGGGAGCAGGCAGCCCCTCGCCGACGCAGCGGGCCCCGCCGATGAGGTCGCCCACCGGGCATTCACACACGCGGTGGGGGTTGACGCGGACGCGCTGGTGGCCCTCGTGCCAGGCAAGCCCTTGCTTCTGCTGGTGGTGGTCTCGCTGACGTAGGTGTCGCCGACGGCGAAAGCGGTGGCGATGTCCTCGCGGGCCGCATGGGCGATGCCAGCGGCGTCCATGGAGGCCATCAGCCGCAGCAGGATGCGCAGCTCCACCCCGGAGAGGGCGATCTGTCTCAGGGGCAGTGCGTTGGTGTTGATGACCACGTGGCGAGCAGGACCTCGGCGGGTTCCATTACGTCTCCCTGTCCATAGGTACGTCGAATGCGAGCTCCTCCGGGGGCAGATCCGCCAGAACTTCGGCCTGTTGCTCGCTGGACCCGGCGAAAAACACTCGAGGGTGCACTTGGTAATTCCCTCGCTTGACCTGCATGACCAGCCCGATCTCTCGCAGGTTGCCCAGGAGATTCGACACGTCGGTGCGGTGGATCTCCAGTTTCTCGGCCATCTCGCTTTGGGTCATGCGGACCCGGCCAGTGCCGCGCTCCTGCTCCAGACCAAGGAGCAGCAGGATCAAGATCTCCCGGCGACCGAGGTCGAATTCCTTGACGATCGTGAACAGGGACCGGCTGACCTGCTGGAAGGACCCACCGACGAAATCATAGTTCGCGGGCCGTTGTCTGCGCTCGACGAGGATCCTGTCGCCTCTGGCAACCTTGAGCGCTTGCTCCGTCGGGGCTGCGGAGGTCGTGTCGGGGGTTTCAGAGGTGCGAGCCCGGCGTGCGTGTTTGTCCACGCGGACCTCATTCCAGCTAGGGGTGGGGATGGCCGTGGCGACCACTGTAGACCAGATAGCGCACCCCCAATGCTCCCGAATGTGGTGCCGGTGCCACGTTGGTCGGCTCGTCATTTCAAGGGTAGTTGCGCAGTACCAGTACTACTTTACTGATAAGTAACGTAGCACTGGCACTTCATTGCTAACTTCGTTTCCCCAGCTCATTGGCATAGGTGGCAGGGAGTTCTCTTAATACAGAAGGATGTGCGCGTCACACATGGAGCACCACATCTGTACGTCGTCTAGGGCGGCTTTGCCGCCCAGGCAGCGGAGCTGCCACGGGGATATATATGGAAGTAGATTTCCATGAATGGAGAGCGACAATTATCGACGCGCGGACGGCTGTAATATTGCTGGGAAGCGTAAAGTTTGGAGTTATCGCGGGGGCTCTGGATCTCGCGACAGGTGGCTCTTGGGTGGAGGCTCTGCTGACTGCCGGGCTCGCTGTGGAGACCGCGATAGGGGTCCTGATGGCCGTGCGCAAGGCCATTGACTCCCCTGATGAATCCCCTGAACAGGAATAGCGGGATCTGAGGAATCTGAGGAACCTGCTGCCTACCGTAACTCCTAGATAGGTGGGGTGGTAGGCCAGTCCAGTAGATCGGGCTGGCCTACCGCCCTGCACGGTCCGGGCCCCGGCCAAGGAGGTGCAGAGAACATCGAACCCACGCCGAAACCCAGTGTCTGTGGGTAGAGAGCCACCGAGAAGAAGAGCCCCTCGAAACGAACCCGGACTTGACATGAGCGGACGCGTCCGCCTCAGGGAACTCGAACGGGTCCACCGCGAACAGGCCAAAAAGATCGAATTCCTGGAAAGCAGCAGCGTACTTCGTCAAGGGGCGTCCGTAGTCGAAGGCCCGCTCTGGGCAGACACGGTCTGTTCGCTCTGGTCGGGCGGAGTCAGGACAGTGGAAAAAAGACCGCTAGGGGGAGGTGTCCAGCTTCGACGTCAGCTCGGTCAATGGACAGACCGCAGTAGTCACCAACGGCGGAGAACACTGCCGGTGGGAGCTTTTCCAGATACTGTTCCTGATGCAAGGCCGCCTCGTCCCATGGCAGGTCCAGCGTAGTTGGGAAAATCGCTCCTGTCTCTTGGAGCGCGACATCCAGCTCTGATCCGTGACCGGTATCCTCTCCGAACTCCACGGTGACAATGGGGCCTTCAGGGGTGGTGTGTGCGATGCAGGAGGGAGGGTCCTCAGAATTGTCACTCACGCAGATGGTTTCCATCCCGGACAGTGCTGGCATCGAGGGTCCACCGACACGATGCAAGTACCAGGTCGCCATGCCCCAGTCCTCCAGCACGTACACCCAATCCCCACAGGTGCCGTACATGGCGTAGCTGACCTCCGTGGTTTTCACTCCGTCGGGGAGAGACACCGAGCGGAGGTCCTTGTACAGGTGGCCTTCATCGAGCTGGAGAGGTTCCGCGCCGAGGCTGGTGAGAAAATCTTCTGTGTCGATGTCGCGGGCCGCAGTGAGGGATATGCTGCCAAGCATTCCTGGGACACGCCTGCTCGGGCGCTGAGTGCTGTGCTCGCCGATCCATCGGATTCCACCGTTCATACTGCTAAGACCTCATCTCATTTGAATTCTCTGTAACCTGACACCATGTCGATGGTCGAGCGACTGGTACCGGACGGGCTGTGGGAGCTGTTCCGACAGGTGGTGCCCCATGCACCCACCAGGCCCAAGGCGGTGGCCGACGCAGATACGGCGACCGCGAGGTGCCGGCCGCGATCGTCTTCGCGACTACCACCGGCTGCGCCTGGGCCAAGCTACGTCGGCTGGTGCTGGACGAACTCGGCTCCCGCGGTGGTGAACCGGTCGCGGTGGGCGATCGGCTCGGGCAACATGCGTGTCTTCAAGGGGGAGGTGAGGTTGCTTCGGTTCGCTATGGACCGAGTGCAGTCCTCGTCTGGGTTTCAAACCCCTGACTGGTCGATCCGTTGGGCGATGCCGTCGATGAGCAGCCCGACACCACGGCGGTAGGCACCTTCAGGATCGTTGGCCTTACCGGTCTCCTCACCCAGAGTGCGAGAGACCCGCGAGGCTGTCGGGAACCGGGTCCGGTCGCCAATGGCTGTGGTGAGAGCAGGCTCGATGTTCGCCCACCAGTCGACGTCCTGGTCTTCACCCGGCTGCCTGGCGCCTTGGGTCGCGAGCGTGGCGCGGGCGGTTCCCTGCACGAGGGAGAGCAGGGCGGTCAGGGTGTGCTCCATGTCGATGTCGCTCAGCCCGATCCCGTCCAGAGCCCGCAGCTCCGTCTCGTATTTGGTCGATGCCCCTGGTCCCGGAACGGGGCGGCCGGTGGCCAGGTCAGTGATCCAGGGATGGGCTCGGCAGCTCGCCCAATTCGCTTCGGCGATCGCGGTGATGCGGGACCGCCAGTCCGTGCTCTCGGGGATCGATGCGGCCTCGTAAGTGGCGCCTGCAACATGATCGAGCATGAGTTCCACGAGTTCGGCCCGTCCGCCGATGTGCGGATAGAGCGCCATTGCGGTGACTCCGGCCTCCTCGGCCAAGCGGCGGATCGTGACCGCGTCCAGCCCCTCTCTGTCAGCCAGTTCGACAGCGAGGGTCGTGATGCTCCGGGTGCTGATCCTGCTGCGTGGGCTCGTCGGCGAACCGCGCCAGAGCAGTCCGATCAACTTGAGCTCGTCAACGCCTGTGCGCTTGGCCATCTCTGCCCTCCTCGTACTCTACGACGTATAATACGCTGTAGAGTGCGAAGAGAGGAGCAGGCATGGACGTCGAGACGGCTCCTCCCGACCCGATCCGGGGCGCGGCGGTCCGCAGGACCTTCCCGAAGCGGGACGAGTCCGCACCGGACGGGGCAGACCTGCGGGTTGACGCCGGTCGGGTGTGTGCCCTGCGGGAAACCAACGGTGACGGCGCGACGACGCTGGTGCGGGTTCTGGCGACGCTGAGGGGCAAGGGCCCCGGCGCGGTGGGTGCCAATGGCTGGAACGTCGATCACGGGCCTCGATCCGACCGCACCCCGCGCGGCCTCGCTCTCGTCACCGCGGCGGAACTGCTGCTCGGTCGGCCGATCGTGCTGACGGCAGCGTTCGTCCCTCTCGCCATTCGCGCCTACCGGAGGCTGTCATGACGACCCGTACCCACGACGTGATCCGCGTGCGCGGAGCCCGTCAGAACTCGCTTCAAGACATCGATGTCGATGTTCCCAAACATCAGCTCGTGGCCGTCACCGGCGTGTCCGGCTCAGGCAAGTCGTCACTGGTGTTCGACACGATCGCGGCCGAGTCGGCGCGCCAGCTCAACGAGACGTTCTCGGCGTTCGCCCAAGGCAGGCTGCCCAGCTACGCCCATCCCGATGTCGACCTGTTGGAGAACCTCTCGGCCGTCATCGTGGTCGATCAACAACGCCTCTCCGGCGGACCGCGATCCACGGTCGGGACGATCAGCGACGTCGGCGCGCGCCTGCGGCTGCTGTTCTCACGCATCGGTGAGCCGGTAGCCGGCTACTCCAACGCCTACAGCTTCAACGATCCCGCCGGCATGTGCCCGAACTGTCAAGGGCTCGGCGTCGCGGCCTCGGTCGTGGAATCCGAACTCGTCGACGACGATCGCTCTCTCAACGAAGGTGCGATCACCTTTCCCAAGTTCAACCCGGGCACCTGGCTCTGGAAGGCCTACGCCAAGTCCGGATTCTTCGACCCCGACATGAAGATCCGCGACTACACCCCCGAACAACGAGAGCTGTTCCTCCACGCACCAGCCGGCGAGCACACCCCGCCCGCCGGGATGGATACGGTCGGCACCGCCTACGAAGGCCTCGTCACCCGGTTCAACCGTATCTACCTGCAACGTGAGCCCGACTCGTTCAAAGGCGCCCAGCGAGAAGCATTCGAGCGGATCGTCTCGCGCGGGCCGTGCCCCGAATGCCACGGCTCCCGACTCGCCGCGCCCGCCCGCGCCAGCCTGATCAAGGGCAAGTCCATCGCCGACCTCAACGCCATGCAGATCAGCGACCTCGCCGAGCACGTCGCCAAGATCGACGGCGCCGCCGTGGCTCCCCTGGTCGCGAGCCTGCGCGTCCACCTGGAACGGATGATGACCCTCGGTTTGGGCTACCTCAGCCTCGACCGCACCACCTCCACTCTCTCCGGAGGCGAAGCCCAACGGATCAAGATGGTCCGCCACCTCGGCAGTGCCCTGGCCGACATGCTCTACGTGTTCGACGAACCCACTGTGGGCCTGCATCCCCGCGACGTCGCCGCCCTCGGGCAGATGCTCCTGGCTCTGCGCGACCGCGGCAACACCGTGCTCGTGGTCGAGCACGACCCCGACATCATCTCCACGGCCGATCACATTATCGATCTCGGCCCCGGGGCAGGGGCTGCCGGCGGCCGGATCACCTACCAAGGCGACTACGACGGCCTCACCCGCGCCGCCACCCCTACCGGGGCCGGAATGCGTGAGCACCGTCGGGCGGAACGGGCCAGGCGCAGCCCCGACGGCTGGATCGACATCGCCGATGCGACCACCAACAACCTCCAGCATGTCTCCACCCGCATTCCGCGCAGGGTGATGACCGCTGTGACCGGGGTCGCCGGATCGGGCAAGTCCAGCCTGATCCTCGGTAACCTGCCCGATCTCGAACCCGGCTCCGTCGTCATCGACCAACGGCCCATCCGGGGATCACGTCGTTCCAACCCGGCCACCTTCACCGGGATGCTCGACCTCATCCGTGATGTCTTCGCCAGGACCACCGGGGCATCGGCCGGGTTGTTCACCCCCAACTCCACTGGAGGATGCCCGGCTTGTGAAGGCAACGGAGCGATCTACACCGACCTCGCCTTCATGGACGGAGTCATCACCCGTTGCGAAGTCTGCCGAGGACGACGCTTCACCCCGGAAGCCCAAGGGCATCACGTCGCCGGCAAGAACATCGCCGACGTGTTTGAAATGAGCGTTTCCGGCGGATTGGGCTACTTCAGCCAGGCCGCGATCAGGCGTATCCTCTCCCGGCTTCAGGACGTCGGTCTCGGCTACCTGACCCTCGGACAGACCCTCACCAGCCTCTCCGGCGGCGAACGTCAGCGGCTCAAGCTCGCAACCGAACTCGGTACCCCTGGCCGCACGATCGTCCTCGACGAACCGACCACAGGACTGCACATCGCTGACATCTCCCGTCTCATCGGGCTGCTCGACCGGCTCATCGACGCCGGGTCGACTCTCGTCGTGATCGAGCACAACCTCGACGTCATCGCCGCTTCCGACTGGATCATCGACATTGGCCCCGAAGCTGGAGACGACGGCGGCCGTATCGTCTTCGAGGGCACGCCCGACCAAATGGCAGCGGACTGCAAGACGCACACCGCGGAACACCTACGCCGCCATCTCGCATCCTTGGAGTAGCCCACGATTCGGCGGCGCGATGAGGTCGGGGAGTGCCACCGTGAGTGTCACGAACGTGTCCCGCCCCGCAACAGCTGCGGGTGTGAGGTTGCTTCGACTCGATGGACAGGTGTCTGCTTTCGGGTGGTGTGTCGCCGAATAAGGGGTTTGAAGTGCCCAAGGTCCGCCCTGCGTGCCCACCGGGGTACCGCGGCCAGATCATCGCCCTGGACCGTTCCGGACGCACACCCACCGAACCCCACAGAGGGCCGAGTCCCCAAAGCACCGACAAGGGCGCAGACTCTCCCCTCCCCACAAGAGACAGGTCTGCTCAGCCACAGGCGGCGCGCGGTGCGCGCCCCCAGGGCCGAAGGCCCCCTTGGCGCGCACCGCGCGGTGGTCTCCCGAACCATCTATACGCGGTCTCTGGTCGCGCGGAGCCCCGCAACCATGTGGGCACAGATGGGCGGAGCCCGTCACGCCCGTATGAGCTCACCCACGGCAAGGCCCCTCACCCCAAGAAGTTTTCGACCAACGGCCGGGGCAGCCCGGCCAAGCACGAACGTCGCCACATCCAGACCGCTCGAGCTCAGCTTGCAGGGCCACCCGAGGCCGCGTAAAACCCCAGCTCACAGGTGCCCCCGAACCGAAGCAACTTCACTACCATGCTGCGCTCGCGGCCTGAGCGCGTTCCCCGGCCGGTCCTGGGCCCTGCGAGCAGGGCCAGGGACACCCACCGCCGCCCCTCGCCACCCATACGAACTCCAGGAGCGGTGGCCCGAGAGCGCACCCATGGGTTACCTTGAGCGGCAGTGACACGGGGCGCCCGGAGCACACTCCTCCGAGCTGAGATGACACCCGTCGAACCTGATCCAGGTAACACTGGCGAAGGGATGTCCACACTCGGCCGGAAGCATCGGTGGCCGCGGGGGCTCGCCTTCGCCCATGCCAGAAAGGCCACCGATGAGTTCCCCCCATACTGCGATCCCCATCGATCAGCAGACCGTGGTCGTGACCGGCGGGGCCCGCGGGCTCGGTTCCCATCTGGTCCGGGCCTTCCTGGGCCAAGGTGCCCGGGTGGTGATCAACTACCTCACCAGCGCCGGGGCCGCCCGAGAACTCGCCGCCACCCGCCCCGACCGTGCCCTGGCCGTGCGGGCCGACGTCCGCGACCCCGAACAGGTCGCCGCGATGGTCCGGGCCGCCGAGGACCACTTCGGCGCCCCGGTCACCACCGTCGTCAACAACGCACTCGCCGACTTCTCCTTCAACGGCGATGCACGGCCCCACGCCGACACCCTCACCGCCCGCGACCTCGACCAGCAGTTCAGCGGGACCGTCCACGGCGCCTTGAACACCGTCCAGGCAGCCCTGCCCGGCATGCGCGCCCGCGGAGCCGGCAGGGTGATCAACGTCGGCACCAACCTGTTCCAGCACCCGGTCGTGCCTTACCACGACTACACCGCGGCCAAGGCGGCGCTGTTGTCGTTGACCCGCACGCTCGCCCACGATCTGGGCCCCGACGGCATCACCGTCAACATGGTCTCCGGGGGCCTGCTGCGCACCACCGACGCCAGCTCCGCCACCCCCGAGGAGGTCTTCGACCAGATCGCCGCCGGCACACCGCTGCGCCGGGTCGTCACCCCGGCCGAATTCGCCGACGCGGCCCTGTACTTCGCCTCACCCTGGGCGCGCGCGGTCACCGGACAGAACCTCGTCGTCGACGGCGGGCTGGTGATGAACTGATGGCGACCGCCTCCGAGCGCCCGCTCCACCTGAACCTGTTCATCTTCGGCTGCGGACACCACAAGGCCGCCTGGCGCCACCCCGATTCCCCGGCCGAACGGGTCGGTGACATCACCTACTTCGAGGAGCTGGCCCGCACGGCCGAACGCGGCCTTCTGGACGCGGTGTTCTTCGCCGACGGCCACGCCGCGGGAGACGTCGCCGGCGGACCGTGGTGGTTCCTCGAACCACTGACCGCCCTGTCGGCCATGAGCAGGGCCACCGAGCACATCGGGCTGGTCAGCACCGTCTCCAGCACGTTCTACACCCCCTTCCACGCTGCACGTCTGTTGGCTTCCCTGGACCACATCAGCGGGGGACGGATGGGCTGGAACGTGGTGACCTCCATGTTCGACACCGAGGCCTTGCGGCGCTTGGCCCAGTCGTAGGCGTCGTCGTGCGGCAACACCTTGAGAAGGGTGTAGGTGTCGCCCTTGGCCGGGGCGAGGACGACACCGCGCCAGAATTGGTCGATGCGGATCGTGCGGAAACGGTCGTCGCGTGCACCGGAGATCTTCTCCAGGTGCAGGCCCGTGTGGGTGGCCTGGTCGAACTTGGCGAAGACCTCGCTGACACGTTCCCGGACCGGTTTTTCGAGGGTGGCGAACTCGGTGAGGAAGTCCTTGTCGAGTGCGAGTCGAGGCAACGGTGGGGGTCCTAGCGAATCGGGGGAGTCAGGTGCCGCTGTCACGGAGGATGACGGGCCGGGGCCTGGTTCACTTGGAGACGATACGGGAACCGTGCTCCGAACGGGCCCGGGGCACGGAAGACGGAGAAGGAGTATGCGCGCCGGAGCGGGTGCTGGACGGTTCGGATTCCGCCCGGGCCGGTTCAGCGGTGCGGTGCCCCGGTGGCCCAAATGAGTTCGAACAGGCCCAGGACCGCCTCGTACAGTGCACCGCCGGGCCGTAGGAACAGACAGGGCGAGTGCCGCCCGTGAGCGTGCTCGCCGTAGAAGGTCAGATGGGCACCCCGGTCGGTGACGATGAGCCGGAAGATGTGGGGCAGGTCGAACGTCCTCAGGTCCACGGCCGGGTACTGCCGGGCGAGGTGGGTCAGGTACGCCAGATTGGCGCGGATCTGGGAGCGTAACAGGCCCGGACCGAACCCGGGATCGGTCCGGGCCAGTCTCTCCTCGCGCCGCTCCAGCCACGTGTCCGGCTCCTCATCCGGATTCGGAAGCAGGACCTGGACCGGGACGCCCCCGTCGGCCCAAACGGGGGCGAAGGTGTCCCGGGTGAGTGTGTTGCCGCGCCCGGTCAGGACCTTCACCCACCGTGCTCGCGCCAGTTCACGTGCCAGGTCGGGTTCGGCCGAGCGCTGCTCGCGGTAGGCCCGGGAGATGCCGGTGCCGGTGAGGCGGGCCAACAGCCCGACCAGCCACCAGCGTGGCCTGCCTGCTCGGGCCCACCCCGCCGCACATACCAGGGCGGTGGCCGAAACGGAGCTGAGTACGCCCAAGAAGAAAGCGGTCAAGGGAGCTCCCGTCGTCGTGGGGTGGGGCCGACAGAACATGTTCCGGGTGGTTCAGCACAGGTAGGGCAGGAGCTCCGCTGCGACATGGGCCGCGTTACGAGCGGCCAGGTCGTGACTGTCGTCGTTCTTTTCCTTGTCGGCGTTGTCGGAGATGCCGCGCACCACGACCCAGCCGGGGTTGAGGGCTGTGCCGACGGAGTTTTCCTGCCAGTACTGGCTCAGCCCGCCGGCCTCCATGTCCACGGCCAGGACCTTGTCGTTGTAGTGCTTCAGATAACTGCGCACCGAGCTGTCCCGTGCGGCGATCACTGCTTCTCCCGAGCCGATCAGACCCGGTACGACTCCGAAGGTGCGTTTCTTGTGCCCTTCCGCTTGGCCGCGGATCGCCGCTGGTTCGCCGTGGTCGGTGAAGTAGGCGTTCACGGCGTGCATGACGCGCGCCGGAGCGCCTCGCTCTTCGCCACGGGGCTGAACGTGGCCGCCCTCCTCGATCTTTCGGGAGTCGTAGTAGACCACGCGGGTGGAGACGACGACATTGCCGATAGGTACCTGCTTGTGATGCAGGCTGCCGCCGATGCCCACCAGGAGCCACAGACGCGGTGCGAAGTGGGTGCGCAGGTTCTCCAGAGCGGACATGACCGACCTCTGCCCGGGGGCCAGGGTCCGGGTCGCGACCACGGAGACGTCTCCGCTCTCGGTCGTGACCCGGCCGGTACTGAAGAAGAGGTCCTCGATCTTGTGGGAGCGGCGCAGCCCGAAGCGGTCGACCACGGCCCGCATCTCCCCGGGAAGGATCGTCACGATACCCACGTCGCGGTGCTGCTGTGTCTCCTGGGCGCCGGTAGAGGCAGCTACCTCCGCGGGCGGTGCTGCGTGCGGGGAGCCGTGGTTCTGTACCTGTGCCTGGTCGCCGAAGGTTGTGTTGGTGAAGCTGTTGGTGCCGCCGGCATTGACGATGCCGCTGTTGTTGCCCGGGGTCTGCTGATTCATGTCGTGTTTCCGTTCTGGTGGTTGCCGGACGGCTGCGCGGAGCCGTGGTTCTGTACCTGTGCCTGGTCGCCGAAGGTTGTGTTGGTGAAGTCGTTTGTGCCGCCGAGATTGAGGACCCCGCTGTTGATGATCTGCGTGGCTCGGTCGTCGAACTCGGAGATGTCCACGCCCTTGGACTGCAGGAAATCGCTGGTGGCGGTGAGCAGGCGCAGCTCGACGTTCTTCATGTGACGGAGTATGTGGGTCCGGTCGAATTGGACCTTGCTCCATTTCTGGGCCTGCTCTTGGCGGATGCTCAGGTGACTGCTGATGGAGACGTTGCGGATCGGTTTCAGGGTTCTTTCGCGGCGGAAGAACCGCGCGGAGCGCGCCAGGACGTAGAGGTAGCGGGCCAGGAGCGGGATCCTGGCTGTTTCCTGCGGGAGAGCGAACAGGGAGGCGGCCCCGGCCGCGACGACGGCACGCTTGCCCTGTTGCCCGAACTCATCGGCCCTGTGGAAACTGTCGGGGGTGTGGGTCAGGGCGCACGCCGCGAAGGCCAGGCTGAGAGTACGGCCCTGGACACCGACCTGGAGGAGGACGGTGGCCACGAGCTCTGCGCCGGCGTCGGGGACGCTGACTTCGAGGAAGTGCTGACGGTCCGGGCTCTGGTGGTCGATGATGCGGCGCATCTCTGCCCGGTCCAAGGGCCCGGCCAGCAGGGAGCGGTCCGTCGAGGCGCGGGGCTCGGCCACGTAGACGCGGTCGCGCACCTCGACCGGTAGGCGCACGTGTTCTTCGTCGTTGCGCAGGTCCAGGACGGCCTCGTTCAGATGTTCCACCAGTTCGTGTGCGGCAAAAGGTGGATTTCTGTGTTCGCGTTGGTGCAGCGGGAGCGTGTCCGTGCCGGGTCGCAGCAGTTGGACGCTCATGGGCGGGTTCCATTGGTGGACGAGCTCTCCGGCCCCGATGAAAGGGGACTCCTGGCCGAAGAGGGTGAAAACGCTCTTGTCCTCGTCCGTGTCCTCCTCGCCCCTGTGCTCGGGCCTGCGGTGGATCACACAGGGGTGGTCCTGCTGTTCGGAGACGACCTCCTCCCGGTGCGAGAGGTTTTTCGGGCGCAACTGGTGTTCTGCGTGCACCCGGTTGATCCGGACCTGGCGCAGGGACCCCGCCAGGACGGCCACGAGAACCACCGAGCCGAACAGGGCACCCGCCAGGACGGCCTGTCGGGGAGAGCCGGCCCCGAGCGCGCACGTGAGGAGCACGAGGAAGGCCGCGAGTGTTCCGGTGCGCTTGAGCTGATGCACCAGTTCACGTCGGGATCGGTTGTTCGTGGGCAGGAACATGCGCTGACGCTTGCGTTTTCCCCTGGGGAGCGTTTCCTTCTCCACCTCGGCGAGCTCTGTGGACAGTGCAAGAGCCCGGTCGGCCAGCAGCAGAAGGACGAGCCCGAACGTGGTCATGGCCCCCGCCGCGGTGTGCCCCAGCGCGAAGGGGACCGCGACGCACATCAGGAGAGCGGTCCGCACTGCCGCCGACAAGTGTGCGGCCCACCAGGCGTGGCGCATCACGGGCACGAGGTCGAAGCCGTAGGAGGGGGCCACCCTGCGTGAAGGGTTGACGCAGACCTCCGAGATGACGAGGTCGCGGAATCTCTCGTCGATGTAGACACCCGCGCACATGTGCCGTGTGGCGTCGGTGGGGGGTGTGGAGCCGATCTGACCTGGGGGTGCATGCAACATGCTGACGCCGTTCCCTCTCCGAGAGCGGTTAAGGTCAGGTCGACCATAAATAGTGGTTCACATTTAAGTCAAGTTGACCTTTAAGGGGGTCCGATGGACGACCGTTTGACGGGAGCTGTCGGGGTCGAGCTGTCCCTGGTGACGGTGGACCTGGCCATCTTCACGATCAGGAACGGGGAACTGGCCGTGCTGCTCATCGACAGGGGGAAGGAACCCTTCTCCGGAAGGGCCGCACTACCGGGGGGCCGCGTCAGATCCCACGAGACCCTGGGCGAAGGAGCGCAGAGGGAATTGCAGGAGGAGACCGGGGTCGATCCGGGCCGTTTGCACCTCGAACAGCTCGGTGCCTACGGAGATCCCGGCCGGGACCCGCGCGGCCGGGTCGTCACCATCGCCCACCTGGCGCTGGGCCCCGACCTTCCCGTACCGCGGGGAGGTACCGATGCCGCGCACGCCTACTGGGCGCCGGTGGAGGAGCTGCTCGCCACTCCGGACGCCTTGGCCTTCGACCACGGCCGCATCGTCACCGATGCTCTGGAACGGGTGCGCGGCGAGCTGGAGTACACCACCGTGGCCACGGCCTTCTGCCCCGACGTCTTCACCCTCACCGAACTACGCCACGTGTACGAACTGGTCTGGGGCCTACCGCTGGACCCCAGCAATTTCCGCCGTAAAGTCACCAGAGCGGACGGTTTTGTCGAACCCACCGGCCAACAACGCCCCCAACCCGCGGGGAGACCGGCCGCGCTCTACCGGCCGGGCCCGGCCCGGCTGCTCAGCCCGCCGTTCCTGCGCGCGGCAGTTCACCAGTAGCACTGCCGCGCCCCGGTCTCCGTGCCGCTGCCCTGCGAGCGTGCACGGGGCCGGCCCTTCCGGCCGTGCTCAGGCGGGATCCTGCAGAAGCCTGCCGGCGATCAATACCTGGTGGGGGACGAGCTCACGGCGGTTGCCGGTACTCAACCGGCCCTCCGCCTCGAAAAAATCACCGTTGGAGTGCGCGATCAGAGCGGCCTCGTAGTGCTCGGAGCGCAGGCGCACCAACAGTGTGCGCTCCCGTGCGCCCTCACCGGTGGAGAGGGTCCCCTGCACCTTGACGAAGCCGTCGTGGGAGGGGGAGTGGCGTTCGGCGCCCACGACCTGGCCGCTCATGCGGACCGTGCCCGCGTGCTCCAGTTCGCGCAGGCGCGCCCCGGCGCGTTGCAGGATCCTGGCGGCTCGGGGACCGAAGGAGAAGTGGTCGTCCGCCCGGGCGGACTCCTCAGGATGCGACGGGGACCACGCGAACCGGATCGAGAACTTCTGGTCGTGACCGTGCCCTCCGAACTGGGCGAGGGACTCGCACAACCGGGAGGAGACCCCCGAGCCCATCGCCTCGTCGAAGGCGTCCATACGCTCCTCGGCCTCTTCAGTGGCAGCAGTGGCCTCTTGCGCAGCGGACACCGCCCGGTGCATCGCTCGGACGACCCTGCGTTCCTGAGGAGGTTCGGGGAAGAGCTGGTCTGTCCGGGGTGGGGTGAGCGGGACTTCCGCGGACAGGATGTAGCTGCCCGCAGTACTGGGACCCAGCCGCACGCACCGCAAGAAGGCGTCCACGTCCTTGGAGTTGCGCCCACGGCCCGAACGGAAGCGGTGGTCCAGAACGGCTTGCGCCGCCGAGGTGAAGGCACCGCGCACACCCTCCAGTGCGTTGATCCCTGAGAGCAGGGGCACGGTGCCCGAGGGCGAGGGCGGATGCGTGTGGAAGTACTGGGTGTCCACCCACGGCCGGGAGATCGCTCGGAACAGGCCGTGAAGATCCCGGCCCTCGAACCGGGCCAGGGCATACAGGGCCCGCAGCACCAATTCACGGTCGTCGCGGTACTCCAAGCGGGGCGGCAACAAGATTTGCTCGTCAGGAACCTCGGGCCAGGTCCATACCTGTGAGCCGCGCCAGCTCTCGGGCTCGCGGCGCCACCCGCGTGAGTACAGGTAGTCGGAGACCTGCTCGGGGACAGGGACCTCTGCGGGGGGCGCAACATTCTCGTGGTTCATCAACCCTCCGCTTCCGGGTCGAAGACGAGCAGGTCGTGGAGGACCTTGGGGGTCAACAAGTTGTCCTTGGGGATCTCGACCCGGTGTCTCCTGGTGGCACTGTCCGCTTCCACCAAAGCATGGTTGTGGAAGGAGGCCCAGTACGCCGCATGGCTCAGCTGCAGCGCCTCATGATCGGCATGAGCGTAATCGAACTGCTCGGGAGGGACCACGACCAGAACGAGGAAACGCGGAATGCGGAGATCACGGCCGGCGATGGTGTTGAACTGCCTTTCGGAGAGCCCGTTGTAGTTCCAGTGACTCCCTGACCCCGCCGGAACACTCCAGGACTTGACCTGGACCTGGATCGCGGGGTGGCGGAGGTGCCCGAGGCGGCCGGGGTATCCGATGGTCAGGTCGATCCCGTCGCAGTCCGGGACCGGTTTGGCTACCGTCAGTCCCGCTGCGGCTGCCAGTACACCGGTGAAATGTTCACCGAAGTGGCCCTGGTGCCCGTTGTGATCCAGCGACAGGGTCGCCCCTCCTCGGCCGTTCGTGGTGACGCCGACGGCACGCTACAACCACGGTGAGGAAGCCGCAATCTGCGGCGCCTCAGCGGGCATCCTCCCCATCCTCCCGCGGCGCGAGCATCCCCGAGGTCAGCCCTTCCCGGCCGAGCTCGGCGGCACGCTCGGCCAGCGCCGAGAGCTCCTTGGCCCGGCGTTCGAACTCGGCCACGGCACGGAAGGCCGCCCCGTAGCGCCGTTGCTCCTCGGTGCTCATCCGGGGCACCCGGGCCGAACGGGCCTCGGTCCGGTGGGTGCCGCTCGCCGAGGTCGAGCGCCGGGTGTTGGCCGCGCTGTGCAGGAAACCGCGCAGGTAGTCGGTGTCCACACGACCGTCCGTGGACCGCGGTGCCGTGCCCTCCAGGTCGACCAGCCCGGCATCGGCCAGGTCGGCCACCCGCACCTGCGGGCCCAGCTGCTCGGCCGACCCCGGCGCGAGCTCGGGAAGCGCCTCGGCGAGTTCGGCGACCAGGCGGCGCAGTTCGTCCCTGGCCTGGGTGTAGACCTCCGGCAGGTCCTCCAGGTCGGGAGCCACGTGCCGGGTGGGGCTCAGGTCGACCTCGTCGTCGAGCAGGTCGATGGGAAGGACCTCGGCCGTGGGCGCCCCCTCCAGCTCCCAGGGGCCCTCGGCGGGGTACTGGGTGAGGTCCCACATGCGGACCGCGCCGGCCGCGCCCTCCTCGCCGTCGGGCCTGCGCAGCAGCCACAGGTGCACGGGCTGGGCGTGGGTGGCGGCCAGACCGGCGGGCAGGGCGATCACGTCGGTGAGCAGGCCGCGGCGCAGCAGCTCGGAGCGGATACGCCGACCGGTGCGCCGGTAGGCGCAGGAGGTGGACAGCACCATGGCCGTCTGTCCGCCCGGAGCGGTGTGGGCGTAGGCGTGCTGGAGCCAGGCCAGCTCGCTCTCGGCCTTGGGCGGCAGGGCCAGTTCCCAACGGGCGTCCATGAGCAGGTCCTCCCGGCCCCAGTCGGTGGTGGGCGGGGGAGGATCGCACACCACCAGGGCGGCGCGGTGTTCGGGCCACTGGTCCCGGCGCAGGGAGTCGCCGGTGCTCACCTCGGTGGGGGAGTGGCCCTCGACCGAGGCGCGGGCCGCGGTCAGCCGCGCGGCGTCGGGGTCCAGGTCCTGGCCCACCCGGCGCGCGTGGGGGGCGCCGGCGGCCAGCAGCAGCGACCCGGTTCCGCAGGCCGGGTCGAACACGGTGGCCGCGGCGGTGTCGGTGAGGGCGGAGACCGCCCGCACCAGAGCACCGGTGGAGACCACGGGTGTTCCGGAACGTTCGCTGGAAGCGCTGAACCTCTCGGCCAGGGCCCGGGAGAGCTGGGCGGGGCCCTCCTGCCGCGTGAGCGTGTCGACGAGTTCCACGGAGCGTTCGTCGAGCCCGCCCCGGGCCCCGGTGTCCAGGTATTGGAGGAGGTCGGCCAGAGCGGTGGCCATGTGCTGGGGGTGGCTGCCGCGCAGGCGGTGCCACAGCTGGACCTCCAGCGACTCCTCGCCGACCTTGTCGTGGTGTTCCAGCCACGCACGCACGTCCCCGTGGGCGAACAGCGGGCTGGAGGAGGTGCCGCCGGTTGCGGCGGGGAAGTCCTCGTACCGCCGACGCCAGTTGGAGACGGCTGCCCGGGTCACGCCTGCGAGGCGGGCGATGTCGGCGGCGGTGACCTGCTGGTCCTCGGTGCTGCGGGCGCGGGAGTCCATGTGTGCACAGTACACGTGTTCGGGGTTCACTCACAGTGTCGGAGTGTTTGCGCCGTCAACACGTGGTGGTTTCCGGGCCGGCGAGGCTTTTCCCCGCGCGTGCGGTGCGGTCGAGGGGCGAGCCTGCGAACGCCCGCGCTCCTGCGGGGCCTCCCGGAGGCCGCCCGTGTGCCGGTGCTGCCGGTGCTGCCGGTGTTGCCGACCCGGGAGCCGCTCGTGCCGGCGTGCGCTCGGCGCCCCGCAGGCGCACGCTCCGCGCGGTGGAGTGCACAAGGCTTCTGAGTAATATTTGTTAGCGACATTTTCATACTTTATGTATATTGTTCACAGGCGAAGTTCCCGAAGGCGCCCGTGGCGGGGCCCGCGCCCGTCCGGCCCGTGCTGTGCCCTGAACCGGCCCCTGCCCGCGGGGCGCCCCGACGTATCACCCACCCGACCCGCCGCACCGGCACCGAGCAGGAACACGAACCCCGTTCTCCGGGCGGGGCTCCCCCATCTCCCACGGAGGTCATGATGGCCCATCAGCCGAACACACCCCGCGTGCCTTCGGAAGGCCCCTTCCACGGGCCTGTCCCGCTCTCCATGTACCCCGTGTCGCCTCCCGCGCGCCCAGCACGGTCCGCTCCGCTCCTGGTCGGCACCGGCCTCGCGATCGGCCTGTTCATCGGGGTCGGCGGGACTCTCGCTGGAGGAAGCATCGAATTCCCCGCCGCTTCTTTCGAGGGCGCCCTCCAGCCCTGCGGCCTGGAGGACGGTATGAGCTCCCAAATCGGTGACGACGGGGCGACGTTGGACCTCGACCACCAGGGAACCGATGACGTGCTCGGGCTCAGCCTGGCCGAACTGCACTGCGTCCTCGAAGAGCTGGACGCGCCCGACAGCGTGGTGTCCCAGATGGAGTCGACCCGCGCCCTGGACGGGAACCAGACGGCCGAGTGGGACGGCATCCAGGCTTCCTGGGGCTACCACCCGGACACCGGGATCGATGTGCTGTTGACGCGCCGGTGACGGCGTGCGGGGTTTTCCCGGGCTGCGCTGGAGCCGGGCTGTGAGGGCGTGAGCGAGTGCTCGCCCCCACGCCCTCACACGTCCTTGAGCAGACTGTCGACCTGTGTGACGGCCGGATGTCCCTCGCCGTGCAGACGGACCAGGTCGGCGCGCAGAGCCCCGAGGGTCTGCCCGGCCTCTTCCTTCCGGCCCGCCCCGAGCTCCAACAGCCCGATCTGCCGCCGCAGCTCCAACGGCCGGTGGTCCTCGGCCCCGAAGACCACCACCTCGTCCGCCAACAGCCCGGTCAGCAACTCCAGGGCCTCGGCGCTGTCACCGGCCAACGCACGACAGGTGGCGTCCTGCAACCGGCACCGGAACACCAGACTGTGGTCACGGCCTGAAGCCTTCGCCAGGTCGTCGGCGAGCCGGGCGTACAACGGCCCGGCCTGGCGGAAGTCACCGCCCTCGAACAGGGCGTCGGCCCATTCCACCCGTAGATCCACCACCTCGGGGTCGGTCCGGCCGAACGCCGCCGTCGCCTCCGCCACGGCCTCGTGCAACTTGTGGGAGGCCTGCCGGTAACGGGCGGAGGAGACCAGTTCGGCCGCCTCCCGGCGGCTCCGTTCGATGTCCTCGCGCTTTGGGAGGGGGCCTGTCCTGTCCGGCACCGGGCCCGGACCCGGCTCGGGCGCCGTTGCACGGTCCGGGGCCGGGGAAGAGCCGTAGCCCTGCGCCATCACCGCCCCGTACATGCGGTGCGGGTTGGGCACCGACGGCGGGTCCAGCACACCGGGGATGGGTTCGAGCCCCTCGGCGAAGGCCACCAGACCTTCGTAGACCTGCACCGCGTCCGCCGGCCGGTCCTCGGGGCGCTTCTCCAACAACGAACCGACCAGCAGCGAGAGCTCTTCGGGCACGTCCGGGCGGATGGCGTGCACCCGCGCGGGCACCTCGCGGGCCTGTTTGGAAGCCACCGCGAACGGTGTGTCGGCGCTGAACAGCCGTTGCCCGGTGAGCATCTCGTAGAGGATGCAGCCCAGCGCGTACAGGTCGCTGCGGGCCGTGGCCAGCCCCGTCATCAGCTGCTCCGGCGCCATGTACTCGGGGGTGCCCGGAGCATGGCCGGTACGGGTGATCTGCGACAGGTCGGTGCGGTCCAGGGCCGCAGCGAGCCCGAAGTCCAGCACCTTCACCGTTCCGTTGGGCTCCAGCATCAGATTGCTGGGCTTGAGGTCGCGGTGCACCAGGGAGGCCCGATGCGCGGTGGTCAGTACCGAACACACCTGCGCGCCGATGCCGGCGCTCCATCCCACCGACAGCCGCTCCTGCTCGGAGATCAAATCGCCCACGCTCACCCCGTGGATGCGCTGCATCACCAGGTAGGGGCGGCCGTCCTCGCTTCCGGCGTCGAAGATCGCGGGCACTCCCGGGTGCTGGAGCTCCGCGGTGATCCGGGACTCGCGTACGAACCGCCGCACCATGGTCCGGCGCTCGCCGTCGTCGGCGTCGGAAGGAAAACGGACGAACTTGACCGCCACCTCCCGCTCCAACCGCTTGTCACGCCCCTCGTAGACCTCGCCCATGCCGCCGCGGCCCATGGGAACACCGACGAGTTCGTAACGTCCTTCCAGCACGAGGCCCTTCACCCCGGTCATGGCTCCGCCCTCAATGCACCCTCCTGCAGTCCTCGGTGCCCCAACTCCGTCAGACGGGCACCCAGTTCCGCGATCCGTTCCGAGAGCTCCCGCTGCTGCTGGAGCTCTTCCCAGCGCCGTACGTACTCGTGCTGGTCCTCCAGCGACAGCGCCGGCACCCGCAGCCCGCGCAGGTCGGCGCGGCCCGACGCGGTGCGGCCCGCCGCCACTGTCTCGGGCCGCACGGCCCGGGCCAGGAATCGCGGGTCGAGCCGGCCGGGCACCGCGCGCAGCAGCACCAGCCGCGGCCCCAGGGCGATGCCCTCCTCGTGTACGACCCGTACCGGGGCCTCGCGTACGGTCTCGGCCACGACCACATCACCCTCGACCGTGGTCACCAGCCCCGGCAACCAGCGGCACCGTTCACCGGCCGGACGCCCCTTGCGCAGGTCACTGACGGTCAGGACGGGAAGGTCGCCCTCCCCGGTGTCCATGGCCACCGGGGCCCGGTGCAGCTCCACGGCGCCCTCGTCCGACAGAGCCCCCAATGTCGTCATCGGGGTCTGGCATCCCTCGAGCCCCAGTTCCCGGACCAGCGTGCGCGCCTGGGCCAGAGCGGCATCCATCTCCTCCAGAAGGGGAACGTAATGCGCCTCCGCCCGGCCCCCGGAGACCTCGGCACGATGCCGGGCCGGCCGCAGATCCACCTCGTCGTCGACCAGGTCGGCGGCCTCCACCGCCAGGGCCCCTGATACCTCCTCGGGCAGGGTCCCGGCTAGGAAGGCCCGGTACAGGCGCAGGGAGGTGTCCCGGTCGGCCGCGTCCGCCAACAGGACACGGTGCCGCGGAGGCGTTTCCTGCCCGGGGCGGGTCAGTACCCACACGTGGAGCCCGGACTCGCTCCCCTCTCCGGGCACCTCGAGGACCGCGGTCAACGCCCCCGAACGCACCAGGCCGGCACGCACACGCCGACCACCAGGGCGGTAGGACACCGATGCCGGCACCAGCACGACCACACGCCCGCCGGGCCGCACGAGGGACAGACAGTGCTGGACCCAGGCCAGTTCGCTCTCACCCCGCGGCGGCAGCCCGTGGACCCACCGGGGGTCCTCGGCCAGCTCCTCGTGGCCCCAGTCGCGTTCCCGGTAGGGCGGGTCGCACAGCACTACGTCGGCGGGCTCCGCGGACAACGCCGGAGCCGGGGAGAGCAAGGAGTCCCCGGCCGCCGTCACGTGCAGCCTCGAGCGGCCGCTCAGGCGGGCGTCGGCGATGGCCACCGCGTCGGCGTCCCGGTCCTGGCCCAGGGTGATCTCTGCCCCGAGCCGGGAAGCCGCCACCAACAGGCCCCCGCCCGCGCACGCGGGGTCCAGAACCCGCTCACCCGGTTCGACCATGGCCAGGTCGGCCATCCACGAAGCCACCTCGGCGGAGATCTCGGACCGGCTGCGCCCAGCACCCCAGTGCAGCACCAGAGTCTCGTACACCTGCTGCGGATCCTGGGCCGATGGCACCTGCTCGGCCAGTTCCCGCCATTCAGCAGCCACGTCCTCGACAGCGGTCCTGCCGGTCAGCACCCGGCCGACACAGCCCAGGAACGCGGTCCTGCGCAGGTCCGGCACCTCGGCCCGGACGCGTTGCCACAGCAGCTCCGACTCGTCGTCCTCGAAATCCTTGCCGTGCGCGCGGCACCACTCCTGGACCTCCCGCAGCGCGAACAAGGGCCGGTCCGCCGAGCCGGCCACCGGCGCCGGGAAGTCGTCGAAGCGCCGCCGCCAGTTGCTCACGGCCGGCCGGCGCACCCCGGCCAACCGGGCGATGTCGGCCGAGCCCACCACGCCCTGCTCCTTCGGGGACTCACTCATCGCCCGCCCCCGCCTTAAGCGGCACCAACACGCCCCGGGCCTGGAGCTCGGCGACGTGCTCGGCCACACGCACCGGCACCGCACCTCCGCGCACCAGCAGGCCCGCCTCGATGCTGCGCTCCACCCCGCTCTGGGTCAGATTGGCGCTGGAGACCAGCAGCGAGCGGCGGTCGGCCACCGCGATCTTGGCGTGGCTGCGCGCGTACCGGTTCGGGCGGCCCTCCACGGGCCAGTGCCACAGCCGCAGCCCGCCCACGCCGGCGAAGGCCGCCCCCGGTTCGCGCCCACCGAGCGTGCCCTGGGCCCCGGCCGCGGTCTCCACGACCACCGACACCGCGACCCCGCGCCCGGCCGCGGCGCCCAACGCCTCACGGACCCGCCGGTGGCGGGTGGCCGAGTACGTCATCAGGACCAACTCGTGCTCGGCGCTCTCGACCAGCTCCACCAACACCTGGGCGGTGGCGCGCACCGGGACCGCGTGGGTACTGGGTCCGGTCCACACCGTCTCCACCGTCACTGCCTCCGAGGCGGCGCTGTGCCCTGCGGCCAGCCCGCGCAGGTACGCTGCGGCCTCGGCCGGGGCGATCTCCTCCTGCGCGGCCGCGGCGAGTACGGGCGCCACCGTCTCCCGGTCACGCACCGCACCCAGGACGGCCTGGTCGGGCCATCCTTCTGCCATGCGGGTGGCCACGGCCCGCAGCCCGGCCGCGCCCAACCGGGGCGCGGCCGCGGCGGCGGCCTCTTCGAACGGGGGTCTGTCAGCGGGGATCGTCACAACGGTTCAGGGTAGAGGGCCAGGTCCCGGCCGCCGACAGGGACCACGAACCTGCGGTCCAGGAACCGGTTGCCGCGCTCGCACGTGGTCTCGGAGACGAACAGGCACACGTGGCAGGCCGCCCCGTGCAGGAAGTCGGCCTGCGCTTGGGGCAGCCGTTCGGCGCACAAGGGGTCGGAGGAGCACCGCATCGCCTCCGACAGGGCCCGCCGCACCAGACGTGTCAGCCGGTCCGGCTCGGCCTGGGAGACCAACCCGCCCAGGGTGCCCTCGGCGTCGGGGACCGCGGTGTAGATGAGGATGCCGGCCCGCGGGTCCTGCTCGTCGCCGCCGGCGTAGATGCGTTCGGACAGGCTGGCCGAGTTGTAGCCGCAGTCCAGGGCGATGGTGCGGATGAGCAGGTGCGAGAGGGTGTGCAGGGCGATGTAGCGCTCACCCGGCCAGTACTTCATCGCCTCGAACCCGCCGGGGAGCCGGTGCGAATAGCGGTTGCTCCGGTAGGTCGCGTACGCCTCCCGGTGCAGCCCCATCTCGTGGGAATCCTCCACCCGCTTCTCCCAGGCCTGGAGCAGGTCCTCGGGCACGCGCAGGAACATCCCCTCACCGCGCACCTCGCTGGCGGGCAACCACTCCGGATCCAGTCTCGACAGCGGCGCCGAGGCCACCAGGGAGGGATCGTCGGGGTCGGGGGCGTCCAACCGGGTGAAACCGGTCAGCGCCCGCACCTCCCGCAACCGTTCCACCTGCAGCACGTCGCTGAAGTGCCCGCGCAGCTCGGCCGGCACCCCTTCGGGCGCGCGCCGCACCGCGAAGTCGTCGGTGGCCTCCGGCGGTTCGGCGGCCGAGAGCACCTCCCACTCGGCGGTGCGCAGGTCCGGGGCGGCCGGCGGCTCCTCCTTCTCGCCCCGGCCGTTCAGAGACGCACGGTGGCGCTCCACCGCCGCATACACGGTGTCGTCGTCCCAGGCATGGAAGTGGTCGCGCATGGGGGGAGCGAAACGGCGCAGGGTCGGGTACCCGTCCTTGGGGGTCTCCGACAACATCTCCCAGTACTCCGCCACCAGCTCCTCCAGCTTCCCGGACTCCGCCCGGGGCAGCGCCAGCGCGGACAGCACCTCCGAGAACCACTGGTTGGAGGCGCCCAGCACCAACACCCGCGGCTGCTCGCCGCACCCGCCCTCCTCGAACCGGCGCAGGTGCGGGTGGCGGCCCCGGCAGCGCGGCAGGTTCGCCAACCCACGCTCGCCGGTGGCTTCCCGCAGGTTGCGCCGCTCACCGCAACTGATGCAGGACAACTCCACGTTGGCGCCGATGTTGCCGCCGCGGTCGTCCATCCGCAGCCGGGGATGGCTCGCCTTCGGGCAGGCCTCACCCCGGTGCACGAAGTGCCGGTAGGGGAACTCGTCCAGATGCCCCTCGGCGCAGGCCAACACGAACCGGGCCGCGACCGCCAGGGGTTTGCGCCCCCGGTGGGCACCGGTGTTGTGCGTGAACCGGGCCTCGTGCGGGCGGCGCGGGTTCGCGTTCTCGAAAGCGAAGGCGTCCGAGTCCAACTGCCCCAGCTCGTTGCAGATGGTGCACCGGAACCAGTCGGGGAAGGGCAGGGTGGGCACCCCCACCTTGGAGGCCACCCCGCCGGGATCGCGCTCCAACCCCTCGGTCCACGGCGCGGGCCGCAGCTCACCGACCTTGCGGTGGCGTTTGTTGCGGCGCACCGCCTCCAACAGGCGCGGCTCCTCGATGGGCTCCCAACCGTAGGCGTGGGTGTAGTTCCAATCGTCCAGGCCGCGCACCAGCACCGCGAAGTTGGGCAGGTCCACCAAGGCCCCCACCCCGCTGGTGAACATCAGGTGGCTGGGCCGGACCGCACCGACCCGGCGCCGGTAGTTGCTCTCCCTCATCGACGGCCCTTCCCCTTCACGGACCCGGGCACGGCCGAGTCACCCATCTCGTCGCCCTCCTCGTTCCGGTCCCCAGCCGGGCCGGGCGGGCCGAACGACCACGGGGGTGTCTCCGTGGAGATGTCGAACAGGTCCCCGCCACCGGGCACCAGGAGGTTGATCTCGTTCTCGGTCTCACGCATGGACATCCCGACGGTGGTACTCGACCACGGACCCTCGCCGGGTTTGTTCAGCAGCCCGCGCAGCTGCTGCTTGGACTCGGTGGAGCGCTCGTACCCGAGCCGGGTCGAGCCCTGCTTGCCGCTCTTCCAGACATCGCCCAGCGCCTTGATCCGCTCGGCCAGGTACTCACGGCCGCGCGGGCCGTCCACGCGCTCGGCCCGCTCCAGCATCCGCTCGACGATCTCCTCGACCTCGGGACCGTCCAGGTCCACGTCGTGGGCGTCGGCGTTGTGGGAGTGCCCCTGGACCGCGTTGCGCACCGCCGCCACGAACATCGCCGCGGTGCTCCGGTCCAGGGAACGCCGCGTGAAGGGGGTGACGCTGAGCGCCTCCACCTGCCGGTAGAAGGTGGCGTGGTAGTAGGCGAAGTCCTCGTAGTGGGCCAGGTCGCGCGGGCGGGTCCAGTTGTACAGCGTCAGCACCAGACCGGGGCGGCGGGGATCCCGGCCCACCCGCGAGGACGCCTGGATGTACTCGGCGGTGTTCTTGGGCTGGCCGGTGACCACCATCAGACCGAACCGGGACACGTCCACACCCACCTGCAGCATGGACGTGGCCAGCACCGCATCCACCGGGTCCTGGCGTTCGCGCCGCCGCGCCGTGGCCGGGTGCAGGACCACTTGGTCGGCCGAGGAACGGCCCGAGGCCTGGATGTAGGCGCTCATCTGCGCACCGGTGGCCTTGCGGCGCTGTGAGGTGTCGATCTCGGGGTCGAAGCCCTGCTCCAGGTCCCGCAGGACCTCGCTGATGTCGGCCGAGGAGATGCGTGAGGTCAGCTCCTGCACGGTGAACATGCCGGTCCCGCTGAGCCGCTCGGCCAGCCCCTTGCTCCGGGCGTGTTTGCGCACCCGCACGGTGATGTCGTCGTCCATGTACCGGCGCATGCCCGCCAGCTCACGGGTGGCGTTGAAGTAGCCGACCATGGTCATGTACGGGTCGGCGGGCTCGCCGTAGGTGTCGAACATCTGCTGGCCGGCCAGCATGAGGATCTCCGCCAACCGGATCTCGGCGGACTTCAGCCGCACCCCGTGCGCGCACACCCCCATGTACCGGCGTCCCGGGTCCTCCTCGGTCACCGGCACCTGCGTGGAGAAGAAGGTGTCGGTCACTTCGGTGACCTGGGGCGGGAAGATCTGCAGGCCCCGGCCGAACACCCCCAGCACCTGCTCCTCGGAGCGTTTGGTGGTGGCGGTGGAGGCCACGATCTTCGGTGCGGTGCGTTTGCCCGACGGCGTGGTCCAGGAGGTCAGCTCGTCCACGGCCGACTCGAACAACCCCACGGTGGTGCCCAGCGCCCCCGAGATCAGGTGCAGCTCGTCCTGGATGATCAGGTCCGGCGGCCGCAGCCGCGGCACCGGCCGGCTCTCCACCTTCGGTAGCTTGCCCTTGGCGTTGTGCCGGGTGGCGCAACCGGTCCTGGCGTCCAGGTCGCTGTGCCGGTACCCGTGCCGGGGGCAGTACTGGCCGACCCGGCCGAACAGCATGCCCGCGTACCCGCGCCAGGGCAGCTGCGCGAGCTTGTCCACGGTCGCGATGACCAGGCTCGGAACGTACCGGTAGATCTCCTCGTCCACCGTCAGGATCGGCAGGCCCTCGGCCGAGACCGTCCGGGAGAACGGGCAGGCGTCGGAACCTTCGGCGTTGGCGCAGTGCAGCAGCACCCGGCGGTCCTCCGGACGCGCCTGCAGGTTCTGGTGGGCCTTGAGCACGGTCCCGCACCACGGGCAGGTCAGCGTCTGCAGCACGTTGGCGCGCTCGCCCCGGCCCGCCTCCCGGGCCTCGCTGATCTGCTTCTCGGCCTCGTCGAACCAGTTGGGGGAGACCCCGCCGCCGACCCACAGGCCGATACGGAACGGCTCCTCACCCCAGGTAGCAGGGTCCTCGCGGCGCACCATCTCGGTCGCGCACACCAGGGCTGCGGCCCGCTGGAACTGCTGGGCGGTGAGCAACCGCAGGGTGTAGCGCATCAGCACCGCCACCCCGGCCAGGCCGCTGCGGGCCTCCTCACCCGCGCCGACGATCCCCTGCAGGCGCCGGATCGCGAAGGTGTAGGCGGTGAGCCCCAGGTAGGCCTCGGTCTTACCGCCACCGGTGGGGAAGAACAGCAGGTCCACGGTGCCCGAGACGTCCGCGGTCCGCTCGTCGTGGTCGGGGTCGGTGATCGAGGGCAGGTTCAGCAGCACGAACGCCAACTGGAAGGGACGCCAGGAGGCGGCCTTGGCCCCGCGCCCGCGCACCTCGCGCTCGGCCTCGGGGTAGGAGGTCTCGGAGTTCTCCCGCAACTGCGTGATCTGGGTGTGCCGGCGCTGGTCGGCCATGGCCCGGTTGGCGAACCGGAAGGCCTTCAACGCCTCCCCGTGCCGGGGGTGTTCGGGGTCGCTGAGCAGCTCGATGCCGGCCCGGATGCGTCCGGCGGCCTGCTTGGCCCTGAACACGTTGGTCCGTGCGGTCTCGCGCAGCGCCTCGGGCAGGTGCGCGATGCCCGCCTCACGCTCGGCCAGCCAGGAGCTGTAGCCCTCGGCGAGCGGGGCCAGGCCGCCGCGCAACACGGACGGTTCGGCCGCGGCCAGGGCGTCCATGGACAGTTCGGTCCCCGCCAGCGCGGATCCCTCGGCCACGTCCGCGGTGGTGGCGGGCACGTCGTGGTGGGGCAGCCACGTGGTGGTCAGGCGGTGGGCCCGGCGCGCACCGGGGGCGGCCTCGGCGTCCACGGCGATGTTGCGCCCGTCGGCGTACTTGAGCTGGTCGCGGTAGAGCAGCCGCAGGTGCAGGTCCTCGTAGTCGTCGGTGACCGGGGCGGTGTCCTCCATCGGGTCGTCGACGGGAAGGAAGACGGGGGAGCGGCCGTCCATCGCGGTGACCGAGAGCTGGGCCTGGAACAGCCAGCGGGTGTCGCCGTTGGGGGTGACCGGCTCGCGGTTGTTGACCAGGTTGACCTCGACCGTGCGACGGCCGTCGCGGGGGCGCACGGTGACGTTCAGGTACACCGAGGGGGCCGTGGGGTCCTCGTCGGTGAGCCCCTCCTTGAAGTCGGTGTCACCGTCGAGCCGGATCTCCCGGGCGATCTCCTTCGGCGAGCGGGACCACACCGAGGTCTGCTTGCCGTCCTCGGTCAGGCTGCTGACCTTGTCGTACTGGCCCCAGGACGCGGTCACGTGGACCACGTCCACGTCCTCGGGCACGGAGAAGGCCATCCCCATGGTGGAGGCCCACAGGTGGCCCAGGTTCTGGGAGGTGACGACCTCGGGGAGCTCACCGGCGTTCTCGCCCCGGGCGTCGCCGGCGGCCCCGTTCTCGGTGTCCATGACCTCGTCGGCGGCTTCCCGGGAGAAGGCGGGCGGCTGGTGGCGCGGGCCGAGCATGCCGACCAGGTAGCGCTCACGGGGGCCGGCCGAATGGGGCGGGAGCTCTTCGGTCTCGCCCTCCCACGGGCCGAGGAGGTCCCGTTCGATGAGCCCCTGGAACTCGCCCCGCACCTGGAAGGAGGAGGCGTCCTCGAAGTGCTGGGGCTCGTCCAGGGAAGCGATGAGCTCGGCCCGGTGGCGGGCGCGGAGCTCGTCGCGGGTGGGTTTCTTGTCGGAGGCCTTGGCGGCGGGTTCGGGGGAGGCCGCGCCGGAGGTGTCGAGGGAGGTCTGTTCCCCGTTGGGGTTGTCGAAGAGGGGGTTGTCAGGCATCAGAAGAGCGTCCCTTCCTGGGGGCCGGCAGCCTTGCGCTTGCCCTTCTTCTTGTCGTGCAGGCCCTGCTCGACCTCTTCGGCGTAGCGCTCGTGGTTCAGTTCGAGCAGGCTGTCGAGGACCTCGCGCTGCGCGGCGGGGCCGATGGTGTAGCGGGTCTCGCGGCCGACCTTGTGGAACCCGTGGTCGAGCCCGCCGACGGCCTCGATGCGTTCTTCCCAGCCGTAGGCACGGATGGTGGCCTCGTCGATGGCGCGGTGGATGGCGCGCAGCTCCTCGATGTCCGGGTCGGTGCACTCGGGGTCGAAGACCAAGTTGTAGGTCTTGGTGAGCCCGGTGTCGCGGGAGAGCATCACGTCACGGCGGTAGGTGTCGAGGCGGTCGCCGAGGTCGCGGAGTTCCTTAGTTGGGTCTGGAAGTGGGAAATTCTGGAAGACATCGGAAGGAATGTACCGAAAATCTGCCTTCATTTTTGATCCATACTTCTTTGCCCACCAGTAGTGTGGTGAGCTGGACAATATGGATAGGGTGGAAAATTCGCGTGATGCGAACACTACCAGCATGTGCGAGAAAACTTGACCAGTAGGTACCAGTGCTGGCATGGCTGTATTGCTAGTCTGTGCGATTACAATAACACGGTCCAGCCCATTGATGTTTCGATAAAGATCCAGTGCTGGCCTTGTGAATCTCCACCATATTTCCCTGCGTTGTTTATTATTATTTCGGTCTCGCTCTGGTTTTACTAGATGGCGGACTTGTTGGTAACAGAGTTCGTATTTTTTGGCCTTTTCTTCTGGCCAGTCATGAAAGTTGATTACCCACCTGGGGGCAGACGTGGCAGGGTCACTATTGAGGTCCTGGCCATTGAGGTAGGGGAAAAGTACGTCAGAGTTCCGCGAGTCCTTGGATATAAGATCATGGGCCTGCTCTGGTTCCATGGTAAATCCTAGGCCAAGGATATTACTTCCCTGGAAGCACACCTGATGGTTGCTGTAAAGGTGATTTGGATTCCCTGTTGCGCGGGATTGTATTTCTAGTGCACTTGTGATTCCCGGTGTTTCTGTGCCTTCAACAGTTACTCGCGCGTACTTTTTTAGTGGTGATCGGCTGGTCCATACTGCGCAGTATTCTAGTGCCGCGCTTTTCGATGGCCAAGGCTCGCTTTTCACGGCCTGGCGGATCGTTATATTTCTGGCTACGATTTGGTCGAGGCCAACTTCCCGCGTGTCGCCTTGGGCGAGTGTATTCGTTGCGATGAGGCCAGTCTGGCCTTGTTTGTTGAGAGTGTGATGAGCCAAGAGAACGAAGTATGCGACCAAGTCGGCGCTACCGCGAACGCCGAACCCGATATTGTGAACCAAGTACTCTCGGTACGCAGGGCCCATGCTTCCAGTGATCTTCTGTCCCCCGAGAAACGGCGGATTCCCGATCACTGCATCGAACCCACCCTTCTCGAACACCTCGGGGAACACCAGTGGCCAGTGCAATGGCCTTCGCTCGAATGCGCCGTCCGGGCGGTCGGTGTCCAGCCACTCCTTGGTCCTCAACCGGGCCTCGGCCTCATCGTTGTCCAGGTTCCCGGCCAGCTCCACAGCCTCCGACGAGCCCTGGTTCAGCCCCCGCTCGCCCCGGCTCGCGTTCGCGAGCGCAGCACCCACGGTCAGGTCGGCCAGCAGCTTCAGCCGTCCGGTTTCCAGCTCGGCATTACCGAGCACCGCGCGCTTGCGGTTCAGGCCCTCCAAGGTGGTGCCGTCGATCCCGGTGAGCTCGCGCCGGTTCTCCGCGACCCGGCTCACCAAACCTCGGATGCCTGCCGTGAAGTCGAAGAGCGCGTTGTCTTCCCCGTGCAGCTCGCGGCCCTTCTTCGGGTCCATGTGCATGTACTCGATCTGCTCCAGGGAGGTGATCCCCAGCAGTGAGTCGCCGGGTGCCAACCGGTCGTCGAGGAAGGTGAACGGCCGCTGCGGGTCCATCGACACCAGCCAGAGCGAGAGCTTGGCCATCTCCACGGCCATCGGGTTGACATCTACGCCGTAAAGGCAGTTCTCGATGACCTGCCTGCGCGCCTCGATCACGACCGGGTCGTCGTCCTCGCGCAGTCCCGCGCCCGCGCTCTCGTACCCCTCGACCCGGGCATCGCCCTCGGTGGTCCAGGCCTCGATCAGCCGGTCGCCCAGGTAACGCGCCGCCGCGACCAGGAACGCCGCCGAACCCATCGCGATGTCGGCGACCTTGAGGTCCAGGATCTGACGGCTGCTCTTGAGCTTCCACTCGCCGGTCTCGGCGGTCTGCAACGGCCCCGGCTCGTACACCAGCGGCTCCAGCGCGCCTTCCACGACCTCCTCGGCCAGGAACCTCGGGGTGTAGTGCGTGCCGGTGTTCTTGCGCAGCGACGACTCGGTCACATACAGCTCGCCGGCCCGCACCAGCATCGGCAGGCCGCGCAGGTCGGTGCGGATGAGCCGGTAGAACGGCAGCAGCCGCTCGGCCACCTCGAACTCCCCACGCGGGACCACACCGCGCAGCTTGTTGCGGGCCTCTTCCTTCTCCTCACCGGACATGGGCGCGAGGACCTTGGCCAGCTTCTTCGGGGTGCCGATCCCGGAGGCCTTGTAGGTGGCCGACAGTTCCTTGGCCAGCTCCTCGAGGTCGGTGTGCCGGGCGGCCAGCTCCTCCAGCTCGCGCAGGGCCACCTCCTCCTCCGCGCCCTCCTTGCCGACGAGCCCGACCACGAGCTCGCCCGCACGGAAACCGTCGAAGGACAGCAGACCCTCGTACACGTAGCCGATCTGTTCCACGTCCAGCGCACGGAAGGACAGCTTGCGCGGCTCCCGCTTGCGCCCGCGCCCCACCTGCACGTACTGCACCGACTTGAGCATGTGCAGCACGGTGCGGTCGTCGATGTCCAGCGGCAGCCAGGGGAAGGTCTCGGGGTCGAAGAGCGAGCCGTCGTGGGCGTGCATGGCCAGACGGGGGTGTTCCACCCCGTGGTAGACCGCGTGGAACAGGGCCAGGAGCCGGTGCCAGCCCTCGCTGGTGTTCTCCAGGTCGTCCTCGGTGCTCTCCCGCACCCGGGCCTGGAGCTCGTCGTAGAGCCGCCCGGCCGAGTAGGCGCGGGCGTACAGGTCGTTGTCGGAGGGCAGCAGGCCGCGTTCCTCGGCGAAGAGCAGGAATACCACCCGCATCATCACCGAGACCGCACCCCGGTACACCTCGTGGGCGTCGATGTGGGCCAGCCCGTCCTCACCCCGGCCCCGGGCGCGGGTGTCGGCCCGTCCGATCGCGGCGACCAGCAGTTCCACCGCCTGGCGGACCTGCACGCCCAGCGCCTCGGTGACCTCCTCCTGCGAATCCATGCTCCGGGACAGCATCCGGACCAGGGTCTCCTCGGCGGGCACCCCGAAGAAGCGGGTGCGGTTGAGCAGGGAGTGGAAGGCGTGGAGCACGTCGCGTTCGGCGGTGTCCGGCCAGAGCACGGCGTCGAAGACCACCGTGGTGGTCACCCCGCCGCGCGGGGCCCACACCAGCACCCACCAGCGCCCGTCGGTGGCCAGGCCCAGCTCCACCCCGTGGTGGCGGCACAGCTTGGCCAGCCGGTCCACGGGGGAGGCCGACCAGGACTCACCGCGCACCCGCGCGGTCGGGACCTGGCCGGGCTCGAGCACCAACCCGAGCAGGCGCACACTGTCGGCCTTGACCTCGCCGGCTTCGCCTTGTGCGTCGACGTCGGCGGCCGCGTCCGGGGTGGTCAGTGCAAAAGCGGGTGTCACACTGGTGTCGTGCTCGGCCACCTCCATGGCCAGCGGCTCCAGGCCCTCGGTGCGCAGGGTCTCCTGCCAGCCGAGCATTCGGCCGAGTACGTAGCGCACCCAGTCCTGCTGCCCGGCGGCCACATCACGCTGCCACCGGGAGTGCTCGCGCCGCAGCTGGGCCCGCTCTTCCTTCTCCAGCGGCTCGAAGCCGTTGGGCCACTCCTCCAACAGGACGGGCAGGGTCAGGAACGGGCCGTCGATCTCGACCAGGTCCAGCCAGTTGCGGTGCTGTTCGGCGCTGTCACGCCCCGAACGGTACTGGGGGTTGCTCATCGGACGGCCTCCTTGCGCGGGACCACGAAAACGACGGCGACGGGGAAACGGTGCGCAACCGGATCGGCGTAGCGTTCGGTGATGGCCGACAGCTCCCGGTCGCGTTCGGTGGCCAGTGACTGAAGCCGGTGTTTCCAGTTCTCCCGGTCCTTGCGGTACTGCTCGCGCTCTTCCTTGGTCTTGGTGATGTCGGCTTCGCTGAACAGGGCGTTCTCGTCATCGCCCTTGTCCAGCTCACCCCGGAGGGTGGCGGCGAACTGGTCCAGCACCGAGGTCACGCGCTTACGTTCGTTCTCCTCGCGCTGACGCAGGCGGTTCTCCAACGCCTCGGCGCGGGTGTCGGCCCGCCACTCGATGGCCCGCTCCAGGCCCGCGCGGCCGCCCGCACGGTCCCAACGGCCCCGCACCCGGGCCCACACCGCGTCCGAGAGGGCCGTCCCGCCGTCCAGCGCACGATTGAGGATGTTACCCAAGGTGGTCAGGTTCTCCAGTCGGCGGAACCGGCCGTTCTCGGGCAGCCAACCGCCGGCGTGCAGGACCTCCTCGTGCAGGCGCAGCCCGTCCGCGCCCACCAGCACGAACCGGGTGTAGGCGCCCACCAGGACCTCTTCCAGATCCGGGTCGTCGCTGACCACCGCGGTGACCCGGCTCAACCCGAGGTCGTCGTTGGACACGGCCGCGCGCAGCAGCCCGGTGGACATCGACACCAGCGGGTGGTTCAGGTGGGCCAGCACCACGTCGTCGCGGCCCTTGGCGGCCCGGGGGTCGAAGGTGACCGGTAGCCGGCGCGGGACGGTGTCGTGGCCGGTCTTCTCGGGGAGTTTCTCGGTGAGTCCGGCCGAGGCCCGCACCCAGGAGTCGGACAGTACGGGCACGTCGTAGAGGCCCTCGGCGGCCTCCTTCTCGTCCAGGTGGGTGCGTAGCGCGGGCTGGTTGGCCAGGTCCAGGGCGGTGTCCACGACCCGCTTGATGCGGTCGGGGGTGAGGGCCAGGTGCTCCACCGTCTCGTCCAGGCGGCGGCGCAGTCGGCGCACCTGCTCGCCGATGTCGCCCTCTGAGGCGATGGTGTCCTTGGCGCCGGCCCGGGCGGTCTCGGCGTCCAGGTCGGTGCGTGCGCCCAGCATGCGGCGTTGCACGGCGTCGGACATCACCGCGTTGATGGAGCCCAGGTCCTCCTCCATGCGGGCGACCTTGGTGGCCACCCGGGACAGGAACTCCAGGTCGGCCTCGTAGGAGTCGACGGCCTCCTCCCAGCCGGTGCCGACGAAGTGCCGGATCTGGGGCTCCTCGGTCTGGCCGTACCGGTCGATGCGGCCGATGCGCTGCTCCAGTTTGTTGGGGTTGAAGGGGATGTCGTAGTTGATGAGCCGGTGGCAGTGCCGCTGCAGGTCGATGCCCTCGCTGGCGGCGTCGGTGGCCAGGAGGATCCGTACCTTGTGCTCGGAGGGGTGCTTCTGGAAGGCCAACCGCAGGGCTTCGCGCTCGTCGGTGCTCATCGTGCCGTTGAGCAGCGCGGTTCGGCCGTCCCCGGTCAGGCCCTCCTGGCGCAGCAGGTTCTCCAACCAGGCCTGGGTGTCGCGGTACTCGGTGAAGACCACCACCCGCTCGTTGGTCCAGTGCTCACCGTCGGGCTTGCAGACCGCCTCGAGCTCCTTGATGAGCTCGGTGGCCTTGGCGTCGGGCTGGGCCTCGTGTGTGCGGGCCCACCGGTCCATCCGTTCCAGCAGCGAGGTTTCGGTCTCGTCGGTCTGCGGCTGCAGGGGGCCGCTGCGGTCCAGGGCCTCGTCCTCGGCCTCGGCGAGTTCTTCGTCGTCGTAGGCGGCCGTCTCCTCCCACCAGTCGTCGATCCAGTCCTCGTCGGCCTCGTCGAAGGGCAGCGGGTCCTGCTTGGAACGCAGGGTCTCCCGGTAGACGGAGACGGTGTGGCCGAAGGCGGCCGGGCTGGAGAACAGGCGTTTCTTCAGCAGCAGGGTGACCAGATCGGTGGCGCGCCTGCCCTTGTCGGCGGTGAGCTTGGTGCGGCGCAGCTCGGCGAAGTCCTTGAGCAGCGAGTGGATCTCCCGCTCGCTTTCGGGATAGGCGACCGGGATCGCTCGGGCGTTGCGCCCGCGGAAGACCGGTTTCCCTTCGGCGTCGGTGATCTGGCTCTTGAGACGGCGCACCACGGTCTCCTCCACCGCAGTGGGCGAGGGCGGCACCCCGCGGGCGAAGCGCTGGTCGTCCAGGAGTTCCAACAAGGCGGTGAAGGACTGCTGGTAGCCGTTGTGCGGGGTCGCCGACAGGAACAGCCGGTGGGTGAAGTGCGGGGCGAGCCGGCGCATCAGCTTGGTCTGCTGGGAGTCGACCGCGTACACCTGCTGGGGAGCGGCCGGGGCCACGTGGTGGGCCTCGTCCAGGATGAGCAGGTCGAAGGTGCGCGGATAGCCGGGGCCCTCGGCGGGCAGCACCTCGTCCATCAGCCGCTGGGCCTTGGCCCCGCGCAGCCAGGGCAGGCTCACGATGGTCTGCGGATACACCTTGAAGGGGTTGGCGGCGCTGCCGTACTCGCGCCGCACCTGGGCGGCGGTCTCGGAGTTGACCACGGTGAAGTCCAGGCCGAACTTCTCGGCCATCTCGTCCTTCCACTTCACCGTCAGCCCGGCCGGGCACACGATCATGATGCGCTGGGTGCGGTTGCGCAGCAGCAGCTCCTGCGCGACCAGGCCGGCCTCGATGGTCTTGCCGAGCCCGACGTCGTCGGCCAGCAGCAGGTTCACGCGGGGCGCCCCGACCGCGCGGGAGACCGGCTCCAGCTGGTAATCCTCGATCGCCACACCGGACCGGAAGGGCGCCTGGAGGTTGCGCACGTCCGCGGAGGTGACCGCCGACCAGCGCACGGCGTCCAGGAAAGCGGCGAGCTGTCCGGGGGCGTCGCGCCCGTCAGTGGTGATCTCCGGGAGGGCGCCCTTGGGCAGGATCCGGCGGCCCGGTTCGATCTCCCACAACACGTCGAGAGTCTGGCCGTAACGGCCCTCCTCGACGCTCTGCAGGCTCACCAGGGTGGCGCCGTCGTCGCTGGGGTCGACCGCGCTGACCACCCATTTCTGTCTGCGTACCTGGACCAGGGTGCCTGCGGTCAGGCCGTCGGTGGTCGTTGACATGGTGGGGCTACCTCGTGCCTGTTCGGAGGGAGGGCAGGGGCGCCGTGCAGGGGGATGGTGCACGGTGCTCGCTGGGGGGACGGATCACGTCAAGGGTCCCGATGATCCGCCGTCCATCGAGACTCTATTGTTAATCCGGTTCACAGGCAACAGGGTTACAGTGTTTCCGGGCCCGGCACCGTCGGGTCTGTGAACCAGGACGGGCCCCGGGCCCGGATGGTTTACCCGGTCCAGCAACCGGCGGACGGTTGCGGTAAGGGCTCGTCCCAGAGCCCGCGGCCGCTCCGCGGAACCGGAGGATGCAGTGGCACGCAGTGTTGACGATCCCGACCCCCAGCGACGGCGCCCCCTGGCCACGGGCACCGGCCATACCGGCAACCCCTGCGAGTATCCGGGGTGCACCGACAAGAACGCGAGCCTGTCCGTCCTCTGGGACAAGCCCGACCAGGAGCACGACTTCGGCGGCACCAACCGGGTGATGCGGTGCGCCGAGCACCGGGGAATGGACGTTCCGCGGGTTCCGCGTCCGCGTAGCCCGGTGGTGGGCGTGCCCGAGCCGCGGACAGAAAAAGCCGCGAAGCCCAAGAAAACTAAGAAGGGCAAGAAGGCGAAGGGGACGGTCGATGTCTCGGTTGCTGGGCGTTCGACCTCGCGTGCCCCAGAGCAGCGGGAGAGCTCCTACGGGATGCGTTTCCTCGGTACCCCTGAATACATTGACGTCCCCGAGCTGTACCGAATGCGGAAACGGGCCACGCTCCTTGTGGTCAAGGATCCAGAGCGGACGCTACGGATATGTTCGGCGGCTCTGGGGCAGGAGAAGCGCATGCTGGCCGAGGTCGGGCGCCGGGTCAACCCGACCATGGAAGACTTCCGTCGGTTGCATCACAAGGCGATGCGCTCACTGAAAGGGCATCGCTGACCGCCTGGGGCCGGCACAGGAAGGCCCCCGCCTGACTGTAGATTTTTGGTACGCCGATTTCGACGAGAGAGTAGCCGTGCTCGGGGCCGAGGTCGCTTCGGGGCTGCCGAGGACGGGAGGGCAAGCAGCCACCTCTCACGTGTGCGTCCCCTGTCGTTGCGGTGTCCCCCGAGAAGGAGAGCTCTCATGGTCCGCAAAGCAGCCAACGGCGCCATCATTTCTGGTGACGGCCATTGGTACTTCAACGGTTTCAAGTTCAAACCTTTGGCCGAAGGCGACTTCAAGAAGCCGTCACTGGCCGAATGGTCCCAGGCCAACGAAATGTCGACGGTGGCCTCAGCGTCTTCGGGCAAGAACTTGGCCAAGCTGGTGGCCGAGCACGGGAGCCTTCAGGAAGCCGAGAAAGCGCTCGGTGGGCCGCCCCCTGAACCCGATGAGCCCAAACAGCAGGTGGTCATCTACAAGAACCGCAAAGAGTTCGAGAAAGCATCCAATCAGATGATCGCCGCCGGGTGGCGGGTGGCCTCCACGGAGACCGACCCGTCCCGGATGACTGCGACCCGCATCCTTGGTGGGGCCGCGGTTGTCGGGGTGCTCACCGGCGGGATCGGCTCGCTCGTGGGGGCCGGCGCTGGGGCAGCGGCGAAGAAGAAGGGGGCAGTGCAGGTGGTGTGGGAACGGGATTGAGGTGTTCCGGACGCCGTATCCGTAGGCTGGGCAGTCCGCTGTCGTCTCTACTTGGCAGCTCTCTGAGTGATGGCCTGCTACGCTCCCGCTTGCTAATAAGCACGGCCCCGCCTGCTGTACTTCAGCGGACGGGGCCGAGTGATGCCGAGGGGAGTCAGGAAAAGGGGTCAGGAGAAGTCGCTCCGGGCGGTTCCGAGGAAGGCCTGCCACTCGGGTGCGGAGAAGAAGAGGACACCGAGCTCCCGGTACTGGGTGTCCCTCAAACCGGTCGTGGCGCCCAGATCACCCACCTCAACGCAGTTCGCTGAACCGGTGCTGTAGCTGGACTTGGACCAGACCGCTGTTTCTCCGTCGAAGAGTGGGTCGGAGTATTTCATGCGGCCTCCTTCATGATTTTTGCGATAAGCCTTGCTGACCCTACTGGAGAGAGTGCAGCGCCTTGTATCTGGTCATACAAGGACTTGTGTAGGGATATGTCTTTTATGTCCTCTTTGTAGAGGTTGCCGCTCCGACTCTCGATATAAACGATCGTCGGATAGCTGTCCCCGATCTCCAGCAGCGAGAACGGGCCATCAAGCCCGGCGTGAGCACCAAGGGAAGTCGGGGTGATCTGGATGGTGATGTGCGGATGTTCCTGCATGTTCAGCAGGTGCTGTAGCTGTCGCCGGTGGACCTCGGCTCCACCCACCGGTCGTCGCAGTACGTGCTCCTCCATGATCGCCCAGAGCTGTAGCGGTTTCGGAGAGCGGTCGAGTACCTGTTGGCGGCGCATGCGGAGTTCCACGAGTCGATCCGTTTCATGCGGAGCCGCGTAAAGGTTGTTCTCCGTAAGGAGCGCGCGGCTGTGTTCGGAGGTCTGTAGGAGCCCGCAGATCATGTGGGTGTGCCAGTCTTTGAGGCTGTGAGCTGCTTCTTCTAGACCGAGGTACTTCTCGTACTTCTCCGGCAGCACGTCCTCATAGGTGGTGGTCCAGCTCTTCTTGCGGGACTGGGAGGCCAGCTCGTGCAGTACAGGCAAGAGGTCCTTGGGTACGGAGAAGATCTCGGCGAGCTTGGCCAGTTCAAGCTTGCTCGGGACGGAGCGCCCCTTCTCAATGTTGGAGATGCGAGGCGGGTGAACCCCCAGCTCCTTGGCGACCTTGGCACCGGTCAACTCCGCTTCCTCTCGTAGGTCGCGGAGCATGTTGCCCAGCCACAGCCGTGCAGCGATCGGGCTGTGCTGCTCCTGCTCCATACGTTGCGCCTCCATGTTCCAGTCCATGCCCATGCCTGTAGTGCCAGTATGTCGGGTTCGCGGCCGACCTGCGTCAAGACCTGTAAGTAATTATCCATAAGTTATTGCAGAGTAATTACTCCTGGGGCATCATCTGAGTAGAGATGTGATGCACCGCTCACTCACAGTCAGGGGTGCGAGTTCCTGTGAGCTGTCTACTGGGGGGTTGCCATGGCTCGGGATCGGCGGATGCACGCGAGCGGGGGCGGTGTGCGGAAGGAGGGAGAGGGGGCGCCGGAACCGGCCATACGCCCACGGGCGCCACCGGTGTCGGTGTCATGCCCGCTGAGACGGGCCCACAAAAAAGCTCTGGTGGGCGCTACCGACGCCCACCAGAGCCGAGCCAGCATCCACAAACCTGAACGAAAGAGATGCCGACATGCCCATTGTGCCGCGTCCCCGCGCGCCTTTCCACACCCCGACCCCGCCCTTCGCCGGGCGGCGCTGGCCCTCACGTGTCTACTCGGGTGAACTTGCCCAGGCTGCCGGGGTACGTGAGGACCTGCGCGCTGACCTGTTCCGGCTGGAAGGGCTCTGTCCGGACCTGGCCGACACGGTGGTGCTGTGCGCGAGCGAGATGTTCGCCAACGCGTGCGACCACTCCCTTTCCGGCCAGTCAGGAGGGCGGGTGGTGCGCACCTTGTCCATGCCGGCTGCCTGGACTCTGTGCCTGTCCGTCGTGGACGACGGCGCACGGGCCGAGGCCCCTACCTGCCCGCAGATCCCGCACCAGCGCACGGTCACCGAGTGGGCCGAGTCCGAACGCGGCCGGGGCCTGCTGCTGATCGATCACCTGGCGACCTCGTGGGGTTCCCGTGCGGTGGTGGATTTTCCGTTCTGTGCCGGTCTGGGCACGGTGGTCTGGGCCGAGTTCGCCTTCACCGCCACCGCCGTGAGCCCTGCCGGTAGTGGGGGAGTCCGATGAGCGCTGAGCCGATCGCCTCCGGGGTGCGCACGGTGCTGGAGGCGCCCCGGGGAAGCCGCTTCACTCGCACCCGTACCGGGGCCCGAACGCCCAGTCGGGAGCAGCGTCTGTTGGCCCAGATGGAGGGCAATCCCCGGGTGGATTATCGCCAGGCCCACGGCCAGCTGCCGCACTGGGTGCATCTGCAAGCCGCCCGGAAGGGCAAACACCAGGCCCGCCACGCCCCCGAAGTCTTCGAAGGAGTCGAGGGCCCGTGGAAGCCCTCGCCCGTACCGGTTCACCCGCAGGTTCCCGTGATCCCGCGCCCTCGTCCGGCCCCCGACGACGGCCCGGCCCCGCCCCGGCCGATCCGTCCACCGCTGCCGCGCAGGCCCCGGCGTCCGCATAGCCACCGCAAACCCCGACGCCGCCGCTCTCGTGCCTGCTGGCACCTGTTCGGCTACACCCTGGCCGCCGGCCTGGGAGCCCTGGCCCACCACCTCACCCCGGGCCTGCTCTGAGTACCGGCCGGGCCCACAGCACGACGGCCGCGCCGGTCCCTGCCGGATGGTCGGTTCGGACAGGCTCACATGGCTCGGGCAGCCGGACGCAATCTCCCGCAAGGGCATTGGACCACGCCGTGGCACCGGCTTTCATGGTCACCACGGGCCGTTCGACCACCCGGGACGCTCACGGACCGCCATCAGACCCCCGTACCGAGAAGGAGGCCGCGATGAACGACGACGGCAACAACTGAGACCAACAGCGCAACAGCGGGGCGGCTCTTTCGGGGCCGCCCCGCTCCTGTTGGGTGAAGGGTGTGTGGTCACCGGTTTCAGGTCGCCCTCTTGATACGTGCGGCCACCTCTGCAAGCCAGGTGTCAGCGGCGCGGGTGTGGTCGTGTGAGGACAAATATCCTTGGTACCGGTCGAAGTAGCCCTCGACAGGGGAGGCCACCTCGCGCCAGTTCTGGCCCTGGTTGCCCGCGGTGCCGTGCATGGGGAAGAGCTTGGCGTGGGCGTGGTCCACGCCGTAGCCCTCGTACATGATCCCGGTACGGGCCACGCCGTCGAAGGCGGCGTCCAGACGTCGGGCGACTTCTCGGGCGGCCAAGTGCAGCGCTGTGTACTCCGACGGCTCCATCTCGACCACGTAGCTGGTGCGGTGGGCCTTGGGGATGACCACGGAGAAGCCCTCGGTGTTGGGGAAGATCGACAGGAACGCCAGATGGTTTGCGTCTTCCCAGATCCGGTGGGCCGGCGCGTCGTGTGCCGCGATCCGGCAGAAGACACAGGCGGGTGCGTGGTCGCTGCTCATCGGGCCCCTCCAACGGCCGGGGCGGTCTCTGTGCAGGTCGGGCAGGCGGGGTCCCGCTCGGTTTCCTGTTGGTCGAGGGCGAGTTCGTGCGACCACACCCCCACACGGCGGTTCAACGAGGCCGGTGTACCGAACCCGCCCAGGTGGCGCAGTGCGTCCAGCGCGGCCAAGGAGGAGGCCAACATGTTGACCGGGCCGTTGGAGGGCGCCTGGTAGCGCCCGTTGACGCGCGTGATGAGAGTGGCCAGCTCGGGGTCGTCCTCGGGAGGACGTGCGGTGAGCGTACGACAGTCCCAGCACGCCGTCGTCCCCGGAATCACCAGAGGCCCCCACACCGCGATGTCGTTGACGTAGCACGCGTTCAACCAGGCCGTTCGTGTCGTGACACAGTGCCTGTTGACCGTTTCCGTCAGGCCGGGGGAGTCTGCCGACACCACGAGGAGGTCGCATCCGGGCAGAAGCTCCAGAGCGGACGTGTCCGCAATATCGAGGACCATCGGCCGAGCCCGGCAGGAGGAATTGCGCCGCCGCAGCTCTCGGGCGAGCACCTCCGCCTTGGGCAAACCGATGTCGGCCTCGGTGAACAGGAACTGCCGGGTCAGGTTGCTCAGCTCCACATGGTCGCCGTCCACCAGAACCAGTTCCCCGATGCCGGAGGTCGCCAGGGTGGCGGCGATCAGACTTCCGATCCCGCCGCAGCCGAGCAGGGTGACACGGACTCGGCCCAGGCGGCGTTGTACCTGTTCTGAGCCGGTGCCGGAGAGTTCGTAGAACAGGGCATGCCTGCTGTAACGGTCGGCAGGGTCGTAGACGGAGGCGGGGATCAGGCAGTTGCCGTGTTCGAGCAACAGCATCGCGGCTTCGGCCGAGGCAGTGTCGGCAGTACAGGTTGCACGCAGGTGTGCGAGGGCTTCCTCGCGTGTGTGTGGTGTGCGGAAGTGGTCCGCCAGGTGCAGCAACGGTTCCCACAACTTCTGTTCGCGTACGGGTTGGCGTATCGAACCGAACCCGAGGAACAGGGTCGCGTCTTGGACACCGACGCGTACATACGGGGCGAGCACACGTGGAAGATCGTCGTGTACCGGGTCAGAGGGCATAGCTGCTACCGCCTTGGCTTCGAGGAAAACGGGAACGGCGCGAGCGTAGGACGGTCAGGAACACCGGGGACGGGGGATTGCGCGAGATTGCGTCCGAAAGCCTTGCCAACAGCTGACCTGGCCGACCTTGGTCCGGGATACTCATAGTGTGCCCCCCGAACCGAGGAGGATCATGAAGCTCCACAAACTCGGCACCACGTCCCATGGTGGAAACTGCCCCACGCTGTACGAGACCGACAGCGGCAGCATCATCGTCCAGGGCTACCGGCTCACCGACCCCGAGGCGCTCTCCCAACTCACGGATGTGCTCCCCGACGAAGAGTTCGTCGTGGTGCCCCGCGAACTCCTGACTCGATTCTCCCCGAAGGAGTAACGTGCCCGACCTCGTCACCGGAGAAGACTTCGACGACCTCTTCCGGAAATACCGACATACAGCTTGGCGTCTGGAGACACGCACCTTCTATGGAGTCCTTCACGAGAACGAACCCTTTCAACGGTGGCTGGTCGGAGACGACTCCGACATCGAGTGGTTCAAACCTTGGCTGAAGATGATGCGGGCCGAACTCGCCACCGGAAAACGTATGGAACGGGTCCGCCTCATCGATGACCCGCCCTCGGACTACCTGAGATGGGAGCTGTGGGGCACCCCGTACAACCTCGGTATCGGTGAGGACATCCGTTACCTGCCGCGCAGCCATCCGATCGTGAGGGAGCTTCCCGACGACGACTTCTGGGTGTTCGACAGTCGCACGGTGGCCCGCCTGGAATTCGATGAACAGGGCAGTGTGCTGGGCGCTTCGCTGAGCGAGGACCCGGCAAAGGTACTTGCCGCCGTGCAGGCACGAGACACCGCGTGGCACCATGCACTGACGTTCACTCAGTACATGGCGACAAGGGCGGAATGACCGACTACCAGACAGCCCGGATCTCCCTCGGCGTTCGCTTGCGTGAGCTCCGTGAAGGGGCCGGGCTGTCCGGCCGGGAGCTGGCCGCCAGAGCAGGGTGGCACCCGTCCAAGGTCTCCCGCCTCGAACACGGCAATCAGACCGCCATGGCCGATGACCTGCACCGCTGGGCTCGTCTGTGCGGAAGCGACGATGCCGTCCAAGGGCTCGTCTCGCAATTGGGCTCCTTGGAGACCCACTACACGAATTGGCGCCGCAGGCTGTCGGCAGGCAACCGGGCACGACAGCAGAACGCCGTCGACCTGGAGAACCGCGTCCGTGCATTGCGCATATTCGAATCGGTATGCGTGCCCGGGCTGCTGCAGACACCCGACTACGCCCGCGCCATGATCAGAAGGGCTGTGGAGCTGCACGGCACCCCGGCCGACGTGGAAGAGGGGGTGCGTAAGCGCATGGAACGGCGCGCGATCCTGGACGAGCCCCGCAAGAAGACGTGGATCCTGTTGTGGGAACCGGCCCTGCACACACGGCACGCCTCCCCGAAGGTACAAGTGGAACAGCTCATCCACCTGGCCGAGTGCATTCACCGTGGCCGCAGTATCGGAATCGTCCCACTGTCGGCGCAACTGACGGCTTCACCCATGCACGGCTTCTGGATCTACGACGATGATCGGGTGATCGTGGAAACCGTCGGCGCCGAACTGTGCCTGACCGATGACGCCGCGATCCAGCCCTACCAGCGCGTATTCGCGGATTTGTTCCGTTCCGCAGCGCACGGGCCCTCGGCCCTCGAACTGGTGCAACGGGCCCGCCGCAGGCTCACCGGACATCAACGCTCCGACACCGAATGATCGGATGGCTTCCCGGCAGGGCCATGACCGGCTGCCGCACTGGATGCACTTTCAGGCCGCCCGGATGGCCGAACGCGAACGCCAGAACCGTCACGCCCCGAAGCTTCCGAAGGCGCCGAGGGTCCGTGGAAGCCCTTGCCCGTACCGGTTCACCCGCGGCTCTCGCGATCCCGCGTTCCCGTCCGGCCCCCGACGACGGCCCGCCTCCGCCCCGGCCGATCCGTCCACCGCTACCGCGCAGGCCCCGACGTCGTTCTCGTGCCTGCTGGCACCTGTTCGGCTGCACTCTGGCCGCCGGCCTGGGTGCCTTCGCCGGCCACACCATGTCGGCCCTGTTCTGAGTACTCTCCGGCCCCACAGCACGAGGACCGCGCCGGCCCTTGGGGGACCGGCGCGGCCGTCGCATGCGGTCAGTGTCAGTTGTCGGGGTCGACGATCACCGACGGCCAGGGAAAGTCCTCGGGGAGTGCGTCCATGACCACTTCGCCGCAGCGGCGCCCCTTCCAGAGACCGGCGCTGCGCATGGTGCCGACCTCCCGGAACCCGGCCTTGGCGTAGGCGTTGCGTCCGGCGGTGTTGGGCTCCAGCACCTTGAGCCAGACCATGTCCAAGCCGATGACGTGGAAGGCGTAGTCCAGCATCAACCGCGTGGCTGTGCTCCCCATGCCCTTGCCGCGCGCTTCGGGGGCCAGGACGAGGATGAACTCGCCCGTACGTACCTGGTGGTCGATGCGCAGGCTCGCCAGCCCGCAGGGGACCGGACCAGCCCGGTGCACGTCGTAGACGGTGAACCGGGCCTGGTCGGGTGCTCCGCGTAGCTGGTGCTGGAGCCCCTCGGTGCGCGACTCGCGGCTCTCGGGCACCTGCCGTCCGTACCCGAGGACCGCGCCCGGGTCGCTCTCCCACCGCCAGTACTCCTCGGCCAGGTCCGCGCGCAGAGCACCCAGAGCGACCCTGTCGGTCCGGGCCCACAGCGTCGGCGCGTCGGTTTCAGTCATCAGGCTCCTCGTCTCGTCAACTGCCCGGCTGAACGACCGCGGACGGTCCCGGAAACTCCTCGGGGAGGGTGTCCATCATGAGTTCGTCCACCGGTAGGCCTTGCCAGAAGCCTGCCCGGCGCATGCGTCCCGCGTGGCGGAAACCGGCCTTCTCGTAGGCGGCCACACCGGCCTCGTTGGGTTCGAGTACCTTGAGCCAGACCATTCGCAGGGCCGCCAAGTGGAAGGCCCAGTCCAGGGTGAGCCGGGTGGCCTCGGTGGCGTAGCCCTTGCCGCGCTCGTCCGGGGCCAAGACCATGACGAACTCGGCAGTGCGCACGAAACGGTTGATCTCCAGGGTGGTCATCCCGATGGGTTCTTGGTCGTGGAGACGTACCACCTCGAACTGTGGGAAGTTCATGTTGCCGCGTTGGCGTTCCCAACCGGACTCGCGGGTCTCCCAGGATTGGGGCACCTGATTGCCGTACCCCATGAGGGTGCCGGGGTCGTTCTCCCAAGCGTGGTAGGCGGGCAATTTCTGTTTACGGGGCATTCCCAGCGCGAGGGTTTGGCCGGTCAGCAGCACATGCGGTTCGCTCAAAGTGAGTTCTCCAAGGTGGGGCCCGGTACGGGGCCGGGGCCATCGGTTGAATGGATCGGGGTGTAGGCGCCGATATCGGGTCCTTCACCCACGGGATTGCCGTCGCAGTCGGCGATCCAGGCGTGCAATCGGATGGGATCGGTGGCTAGCCCGTGACGCCATTCGGCGCGTCGGCCGGTCAGTGCGAGCATGAATGCGACCGCGACCGACTGTTCCAGGCACGCCCAGCGCCCGGGCAGACAAGCGGAAACGGATCTGACGGAGTCCAGAGCCGCACGGACACGGGGTATCGGTGCCGGTGGCAGACGGCGTCCCGAACAGGCGAGTGCGGTCAGCCGGCCCAGGCGTCCTCTCCGAGTGCCGAGGAACAGAGCCGTCGTGACCACGGCGAACGTCGGCAGGCAGAGCAGCCGCCAGAACAAGCTGCTTCTGCCCGGGGGAGGCAGCACCGCGGTTGTCTCACCGGTGCCCCAGGAATGAGGTTGCTGTGTCAACCGGACCGTGGGGAGACGGCGGTAGTCAGGCGGGCAGGTACGCAGCTCGGTACAGCCAGTGCGGTAGTTGATGAGGAACCAAGCGTGCCCGGTGTCGACAACGACCATGAACGGACGGATCATACGCAGGCCACCTTCGACAGGTACCAGCAGGGAGCCGGAGTCTTTTCCACCGACTGCCACCACAGGTGCGTGCCCAGAGTGGTGAGCAGATGGGCCCAAGGCACACGGGCCCCGAGAGCAGCTGCGTGTACCGTCGAACGGAGCTTGCCAGGGTCGACCAGCTCTGCCTCCGTCAACGGCCCCTCGCACATACTCAGCACTCGGTCGAGGTGTAGGCGTACGGCCCGGTGGTAGTCACTCACGAACGAGCCCTTCGTCGTGCGTTCTCGCACCACAGCAGGCAGCAAGTCGCCGATGGCGTCCATGAGTGCGGGTTTGTAGCGATGAGCCGAGAACCGGTCCGCTGCGCGTAGTGAGACCACGGCGTCGAGCACAGCACCGTCGAAATACGGATTGTGTTGTTCGACGCCGACATGGTCGGCCAACTGGGTATCGGAGGCGGCGGCCCGAGCCACACCGTGGACCAGGGAAACGAGCGCTTCGTCGGGGTTTTCGGGCCTGGTCCGTTCGGGCGCGGAGCACAGGAGCCATGGTGGGGCGCTCGGCGCGGAGCGGGCCAGTGAGGCCACGTCATGGGTGAGTGCCGACCGAACGTAGGGCCACGGGGCGCGTCGTCGCAAGCGCGCCCAGGCAGAAGCGTCGTTCCACAGCTTCGCCCACTGGCGCTTCTGCGCCAGAGCCACCAGGTGGGTGGGCGGTGGCAGAAAAAGATTGTCGCCCCCGTCTCCTGTGAGGTGGCACCCCTGTGCCTCTGTCTGACGGGCAGCACGCAGCTGTCCGGCGAAAGCCGACCAGCTTGCAGCGGATGGTGGCGGCTCGTCCGTGGGAGGAAGTGTGTCGGTGAATGGGCTGAAGGGAAGATGCCGCTCGGTGACTTCGAAGCGTTCTCGCGTCAGACCGGGAACGTTCAGATCCCGCGTATGGAGCAGATCTCCGCCTTCGGTGAGACCGGTGGGGTGGGCGGTCACTCCGGTGACAGGAACGTGCTGTGCTGCGATGACGGCGAGTGTGGTCGAGTCGACCCCGGAGAGGTCTGTCGACACGCCACCTCCACGAACCCGCGCATGCACTCCGTCCACCAATGCGGAGCGGATACGGTCCAGGGCGTCCTCACGTGGTCGTGAGACCGGAGTCCACCATCGGCTCATGGTCATGGAATCGGGGGTCAGGAACAGCCGGTGGCCGGGCGGGACCGGTCGTACCCCGGCCCATGCGCTGCGGTCACGGGGCGCGGAGTGCTTGTCACCCAGATACGCCGAGAACCACTCGCGGTCGATGCGGCCGCCGTGCAGAGCCGACAACGCATAGGAGCTGGATCCCCACACGATGAGCCCGTCACGGGTACGGGTGGTGTACACGGGGCAGGCGCCTGAGGCGTCGGTGATGACTTCCACCCCATCTCGGGTGGAGCGGACGACGGTGAAGGAACCGGACCAGGATTCTGTGACGGCCGTGGGGTCACTGATTCGTGCCGCCTCGGCCAACTGGGTTCGGTCGGCAGAACAGGTACCGATCACCGCGATCCGGACTCCATCACCGTGGTAAGTGCGTACGCGCCGCTCAGCCCAGGGACCCACCGTCCACAGTGCCGGGCTGGGCCACACGGGGGCTGCGCCCGTCGGGACGGGGGTCTTGCCTCCCGACAGAGCGCAGCCACCGAACCAGCGTTTCTGGTTCCTCCCGCGACCGGTGGGTCCGGAGTAGTCAGTCATAGGGTGACTGCTTGCTCTCGACGCTCTGGTCGTCGCTGCCTTGGGTCAGGGCAGCCGCGTCACCGAGATCGATCACGGTCGGTGTTTCCTCTGGCGGCTCTTCCATCAGGCCCACACCTTTCTGAAGGTTTCCTGTTCAGGTAAGGGCCACCGTAGAAAGGAGGGCGAGCCATGAGCGACAGGGATGCTCTTGTATTCACGTGTTGGTATGGATCAGGAGCGCGGGAAGAATAATCCCGAATATCAGGGGCGTTGCTCTGGTCCGGCTGTCGGAACCGAGGGAGGTCGGCTATCGGCTGGAGGTCCTTGGTGCTGCCCGTCTGAGCAGGGCGCGGGCCTGGCCATGGAACCGTGCTCCGCTCGAAGCCATGGTGAAGACGTGTGTGTACTGCTCGATCTCGCTCCGGTGAGTCAGGGTGAGCTCCGCCGAAACGGTCTCGATCACCACGGATGATTCGTCCTGGATCCAGAACCCGTGCAGAGGGAGATAAGGGGGAGAAGAGTCGAAAGGGATGATACCCAAGGAGACATTCGAAAGGTCGGAGACCGTGACCAAACGGTCGATCTGGGCCGCCATGGTTTCCGAATTACCTCTCCGTTGGTGCAGGGCTGCCTCACTGAGGATGAAACAGAACCGTTTCCCGCGCCGGTAGAGGAGCTCCTGACGGCGGATGCGCTGGTGCAGGGCGTCTTCGATACCGAAGGACGGCGTCCGGTTCTTGCGGTTGGCCGCCTCCATGACCGCACGTGCGTACCCGGGCGTCTGGAGCAGGCCCGGGATGATCAGGGGCTCGAACACCCTGAAAACCCGGACCTGCTCCTCTTCGGTGACCATGCGTGACTGGATACCGCTCAGGCCGTTGTGCAGTTGGTCCTTCCACTCCACCCACATCGACTCCAGATCGTTCAGCCTGGCGACGAGGTCTTCGGCGAGCTGGGGCCGGCCGCATGCCTGGGTCCATGCGACGATCTCGGCTGCATTCGGGGCTTGGCGTCCCGTCTCGATCTTGGAGACCTTCGGCTGGCTCCACGACAACAGCTCCGCGAGCCGTGCGCCGGTCAGTTCCGCTGACCTTCGTTCCTCGCGGAGCCGTCTGCCCAGATCTCTCCGGGCGCGTTCGATGCTGTGCGACACCTAAGTATTGAATCCGGTATGGCGCTCGGGGGCGAACTCGTTGTGCACGATCGCGTGCTGCCAGGCGATCTCACTCCAGCGGCGGTAGCGCACGACCTCGCTGGGGTCATCGATGCGTTCGAGTTGGTGGGGCACGTCATCGTCGTCGAAGTGCAGGACACAGACCCATGTGTCGTCGAACAGCCAGAAGTCGAGGTCGGGCAGCTCATCCACCGACCAGTGGTGGCGGGGGAGCCAACGGATGTCCTCGCCGGCCTCGATGTTGAAGCGCGTCACAGCGTGTTCCCACGTGATGTAGTCACTCAAGGGTTCGGAGACGACACGGACACGCTGCCAGCTCTTGCCTTCTTCGACTGTGGCCGTGACATTGCGGTGCCACGGGGCTGTGAGGGCATGGTCCTGCCCACGCCCCAGGTCTCCGGTCCGAAGGAACCGGTTGATCGTCTCGGCCTCCTCCGAGACGTTGTAGCGATCGCGGACCTCCAGTTTCCATGCGCTGCGCTGGAAGTCGGAGAACTGCCGTGTGAATTCGTCATCGTTCAGGAGCCGTCCCACGGATCAGGCGCCCTCGTCCGCGTAGCGCAGCAGTTCACGGGGGATTTCGACCAGGGTCTCGTTGTCTGCCAGGTCGCGGACGTCCCCTCGGGCCTCAGTATCGGTCACCTTGTATCCCTGAACCACGATGGTTCCCCGGTCGGTTCGGTAGAGAGTCGGGCACTTACCGCCCTCGCTGTCGGTGCCAAGAAACGTCAGACGCATGACCCATCCCTGCATAATCGAGAATATTCGCTGTACCGAGCATGGCACGGTGGCCGGCGTCGCGCATGGTGTTTGCCGTGGCCGAAGGTGGCCACTCCTGCGTATGCCGGGTGAGTTGGTCCTGTTGAGCCGCCAACACGCCGGGATGGTGGGGACGCCGACGCAGCGCAGGCTCAGTGGGCGTGAACCCGAAGGTCCGATCCGGCGTGTAGAGCGCTTCTCGGTGTTGCGTCCGCGCCGCTACCGCAGACGGCGCGTCGCGTGGGCCGGAAATGTCGGCGGCGCTCACAAGCTGTCGCGCGTACTCGGGCGTCTGGAGTAGCTCCGGTATCGGGAGGGCTGGAAGGGCCGGACGGTACCGGCGCGTTGCTTCAGTACTTCGGTCCATGATTCTGCCCCGATCGCCCACCTTTCCCAGAATGAAGTGCTCTGGTTCCGCTCGGAAGAAGGAGTGGAGGGGGCGGTCTCAGGTCGGCTGCGCCCTCGCCGCCCTGCTCACGACTCCCCGAGTGAGGCTTCTGGGGCCACGTGGAATGCAATCGGGAGACGGCCGTGTCCTCCTCACTCCTCCGGGTGGCTCTATCCCTCCGCCTGTGAACACGGCTCGTTTCGGGCAGGAACCCGGTCCTCAGGGGGAGTGTCTCCTCCTCTCCCAGCGACTGCAAGAGAGGACTACTTTACTGAAACCCCCTACACCGGGACTGCACGGAAACTAGGCTTGTCTCGTCCGCCCCGGCGCGTATGACCACCTTCCCTCCCGATACCACCGATCTTGTACCTCTGCGGACTGCAACTCGGTGTTGAGGCCCAATCTCGGCTGCTCTCACGTGGTTGTCCTGCCGTGGAGCTACCGACACCACCGCCGATCTATGTTCACGCGCCCTTGGTTAATTGCGTGTTGACTAAGCTTTCGAAGGCATGTTCACTGTGCTTGTTTCAGTGAGTGCTGAGTAGGGCTGTGTTGGCCCAAACCCGCTCGGTTCGTAAGCCAGAGACTGTGGAGACCGGTATGAGTACCCCCTTGGAACTTGTCACTACGGCCGCGACCAGCATCGTCGGTGCCATGGCCACCAATGCCTGGGACCACATCCGGGAACGGTGCGTGGCCCTGTTGCATGGCCACCTCGACGAGGAAACCGGAGCCACCGCCGTGGCCCGTTTGGACGATCAGCAGCAGATGCTGGTAGCCACCCCTGTCGCTGCGCGCGAAGCGCTGACCGACTACGTCACCCAGGACACGGCCCGTGTCCTGGAGGGGATGTTGAAGTCTTCCCCCGAAGCCGCCGAGTCCCTGCGCGCACTCCGGGAAGAGGCGCGTTCCGCCACAGCGTCGGGCGAATCGGTCGTCAGTGACGTGCGAGTCGAGAACGTCAGGGCCAAGGGCGATGTCGTCGTGGGCGGGCGTGACGCGAAGGTGGAGAAGAAGCGATGAACCACCCCTTCGAGAACATGAACCCCCGTCCTGAGCCGGAAGATCCCTCGAAGCTGGCTATGACTGACATCTCTGGGCCAGAGCTGGAAGAGCGCACGGAGCACCTTGGTGGGGTGACGTACACGCGTCCGCCCGGGGCCGAACCCGACGCCGTAGAGGGGCGTTCCGAGCCGGGAATCGGGCACCCACCACAAATCGTGTACGGAGTTGAAAACGAGGCCAGGGACCTGGTCGAGGCACCCGAAAACCTGTCGGAGTCCACCTCTGAACCGGAGCACAAGCCCGGCGTGAGTGTTTCCGAAGTCGAGAGCGATCATGTGGTGGTGGCCGGAAGAGACGCCATCCTCTCTCCCACCACCATTCGCTACCAGCAGGGGCCGACGCTGCTCCGGTCCCACGAGATCGTGCCGAACGAGATCCCCTCCGAGCAGCTCTTCGTTCACGCTGGAGTGCCCGACGACATCCAGGGCGGCGTGTACGTGTTGATCGGCCCTCCGAACAGCGGGCGCCGTACGGCAGCTCGCCGTCTTCTGGGTTCCTTGCCTGAGGGGAGGCAGCTCCGGAAGTTCCGGCGGCCCGACTGGGACGAACCCGACATGGATCGCATCCCCAACGATCCCGACCACGGTTACCTGCTCGACCTGACTGGCATGGGCGAGGCACTGCCCGACCATTTCGCCGAGGACCTGGCCAGCTATGCCGAGAAAGCCAGGGACAACCGAACCCTCCTCGTGACCCTCGGTGACGAAGGGGTGAAGCACAGGTTGCCCCCTTCGGACGGAGAGGTCGGGCTCGTCGTCCGGGAACACCAACGTCCGGACGCGCTGATGGTCGCCCGGAAACGGATCAGGGCGACCGGCCATCATGAACGGGAGACATGGCTCGACGCCGAGGGCGGCCCGTTTCACGGCCTGGTGGCGCCTGACGCCCCTCCTTCCCGCGGAGTCGAACTGGCTGAAGCCGTGCTGAAGGCCGAACACCAGCAGGACGAGGTCGTTCTGGACGAGTTCACTGGCTGGCAGAAACAGATCCAGGAGTGGTTCGCCGCCGACGTGCGGCGTGAGGACGCCACCGGTGCGGAGCAGAGGGCCTTGCGCATCGCGTCCGCCTTTCTCGACGGCTCCCCGGCACCAGCGGTCCTCAACGCCGCAGACGCGCTTCTTCCCCAAGCGGTGCGGGACCGTTTTGAGGTATGGGGAGGAGCCCTGGCTGCCCCCGACGACGAAACGCGCTGCAGCGACGCCGGGGTGGGCTACCAGGGCGGGCGCATCTCCATTACCGATAGTCGGGAGGGGCTGGACAAGGCTGTCATTCGCTATCTGTGGAACCGGCGAGGTTCGGCCTCCGCGCTCCTTTCCACCTGGCTGAGTGAGATCAGCGCCCCCGGCGGCCCCGCAGGCAAGTGCTTGGATCGCCTCTCGGAGGTGTTGACCGAGGTTGCCGTGGCACAGGGCAGCGCCACCGTCCTGGCCTTGCTCGAGGGGTGGCTGAAGCAGGACGCCCAGCAACGCATGGGTTTTGTAGTGAAAGTCCTCGAACGCCTTACTGAACACCCGGGCTTTGGCGCCAGAGTCCGGGTGGTGGATCTACGCAACTGGGCCAAGGGCAGGAGAACGCCTGAACGGCAGCGGGCCGTCGTCGAGGTCTGCCGAGGTGGATTCGCCGAGAGCTACCCCGAACAGGCATTGATGCGGTTGCGCTACGTCATGGAGACCGCTGACGACACTGGTCTGCGGCGTGAGGCGGTGGCCGTGATCGCCGAGCAACTCGCTCCAGAACGCGGTCGAACGGCCGTATTGAAGACCCTGGTCGACTGGGTCGAGAACGACCGCACCACCACCATCGTCGGTGGCCGCCTCTTCCTCGACTTGTTCGGAGGAGCCGGCTTCGAGGGGGAAGGCATCCGGAACGACCCGTCCCGCGGATTGCTCACGCTCATCGGTTCGGAAGGCGAAGCAGCAGTGGAACTGTTCAAGAAGGCGTGGAAGCTCACTTGGAACAAGCCCGAGCTGCGTAGCGACACCAGCCACGCACTGGTCGCCTGGAGGCGCGCGGCCGATGCGGAGCACATGCCTGTGGACCGTACCCGGCGAATCATTGGGGTGGTTTTCGGGTCTTCCGGTATCGACGACGACCTTGATCGCATCATCAGGGGTGAAGGCCAGCTCGGGACGCTACTGCGTAGGGACTTCATGCGTAGGCCGTAGAACGGGGGAGAGACGCTGGTGTTCCGGATCAGGAAGCGGGGGAACGCTGCCGTGAGACGCCGCCCCTTCGAACACACTTGTTCGGCACACGTGGACAGCGCCGACGCCGGCCTGCATTTCGATGCCGCCCTCTCCTATGGGTGGACGATCGCCGATGGTGCCGAAGAACGGATCCTGCATCCCGACGAGGTGACACGGACTCTCCTCGTCGAGGCAGTCCGAACCGCAACGGAACGGCATCCCGTCCTGCATGTTCACGAGGCCCAATGGTCGGCCAACGAGTGCTTGTCGAAAAAGATCACCACAGACGACCGTCTCACCGTCACGGGACACGTCGAGCTGAGCCTCTCGGCGGCCACGGAGGCGCAAGCCCGCGCTCGATACCGTGCCCGCGAACGGGTGTACCTGGAAGAGGCGGAGCGGACAGCTCGACTCGAGGTGCTCCAGGAGCGGTTGGCGACCCCGGGACTGGGGTTGGCGTGGTGGCTCGACCGGCACGCCCCCTCGAAAGGAACGGCGCACCCGAAACAGTGGACACGTGAGCTCATCGAGTCCTACGAGGAATTGGCGACCGCGCTGCGCCGTGACCGTACCGCCGTGGAAACCGAGGAGGGTGCGCTACTGCGGGCCAGGGTCGAGGAGGCCTTGACCCTGGTCGAGGAACCGGAGGCCGCGGGACGCTTCGCCTACTACCTGGGGGACTACATGACACACGTGATGGGGCGATCACCCAGTGCGTGACCTCGACGGTTCTCACCGAACCAGGGGCTGTTGTACCCATGCCCTCGTCGGGGATCGCCCTTGACCTGGCACCCCGGTGTTTGTGCGGCTATCGAAAACCCCGCTGCCCGGTCCGACACGTCGCCTGGTACCTGACGGATTACACCCCCACCGTTCTCGAGAGCGCGCTGGTCTACCATCCCACCTCGGGTCTGTTCTGACTCTGGGCCGGGCGGCCCCACCGCCCGGCCCAGCTCCGACAGCTTGCTCGTAGCGCCGGTTTCCGGGCCTTGAGGCCAAGCAAATCGCGACGCTTTGGTCGCTTCAGAACCCATTGCAGTGGGCCACGCTCGGCGAGAGGCCGGCAAGGTAGGACCTGCTCGCCGTCCACGGGGTGAGTTCCACCCCGAAGGAGTCTTCTCCCTCGTGACGCAGGTGGACGAGCCTTCCCACCACGTGGATCGAATCTCCCGCGCGGAAAGCCCCCGTGTACGCGCCCAAGTACGACCTCAAATGCACCATCCTTTGAGCGAACAGCTCCGGCTCGTCCACGGTCGAGTGCAGCACCCTCTCGACCTTGATCCGGTAGAGCGCAGGGGTCAGCACACCCTCGGAATGGTCGGTCACCGTGGCAAGCAGGGTGATCTCGCCGATCTCCTTCGCGTTCATCGTGTCGAGTTTCCGGGGGCTGTCGGAACGCAGGGGCTCGCAATTGATGTGTGCACCTGATCCCGCGGTCATCCCCTGCAACTTCCGGCTCTCCTGCTCGATGAGCGTCTCGAACCGGCTGCCCTCCATATACTTCGCCCGGCGCAGATACAGGCGTGTCAGGTGTTCCCCTTCATAGGCACGAATGACGTGCCGGTCCGCGAAGAGCTCTTGTGCCGCCTCGTAACCCTCTCTGCCGTAGCAGACCAGGTCGATGTCCGACGCCCGGTTCGCGCAGCCCACAAGGAACGAACCTGTGATGCCGAAGAGCGGAAGCTGCTTCCGTTCGGCGATGTGGCCGGCGATGGACCGTAGGTCCTCTCCGACACCGGTCTCAGAACTTTCGGAGGTGCTGTGCGACAGATCGGTGAGTGCACGGCGAGCGGAATAGTGGTGGACGACGTCTCGGCGTGGCACCCCGGTGATGACGCTGCCGAGTGCCTCGGAGTAGACGTAGCATTCCGGCCTATGCGCCAGGATGCCGAAAGACTTGGGGACGACGCTGTTCTGTTGGTAAGAGCGTCCGAACAGGACACGGTCGCCTCGCGGGTGCGGGTGGTACTTCACATAACCCAGGTAGTGGGTCTCGGGATGCACATCGCCGATGACCTTGAAGATGACCCCGTGGCGGTCGAGAAGGTAGTCACGGTCACGTACCCGGGTTCCAGGGCTCGAAGTCGGCGAGGAAGGGGAAGGCCGCGGTGTCGATCCTGCGTGTGTTGGCATATTCCTCTGCGCTCAGGGTGAAGAGTGTGCGGCGATAGCGCCATTTGCGGTGCTTGTCGGGCCGGGCCCCAGAACCTGGCCGCATACGGACGAGGAAGAAGAAGCATTTGGCCAGCAGGAAGTCGCCCAGGTGAGGGCTCAAAACCGTGCCTGTACATTCCTGGGCCACATCGTCCAGGGCGCTGGTGTAGCGGGCTCTCTGATCGGGAGTGAAGGCATACCCCCGGGTCCCTCCCTTGAAGGCGGCGATATCGAGCATCGGATAGACGTCGAAACCCAGGGGGGCCGGTGCGTGGTGCTGCCAATCGATGACGGAGTCAGAAAAGGTGTTGGGCAGCCCGTAATCCAGATGACCGAAGCACAGGGGGAGACGTACGAGTCGTCCTACAGCGGTGTCGACGAGCACCCGGACCTCCTCCGTGTCCAGGTCCGGGTTCTCCGCGAAGACTTCATCGACGAACCCCGCCCGCCAGAACCAGGACCGCACGTGCCCCTCTGTGATTTTGAGCGGATGAGCAGCCTGGGCGCGCAACAGACGTGAGGAGATCTCCACGGCGGACTCGACGAGCGCATCGTCGACTTTCCCGTCGTTGTTCGCTGCCTGGGCCATCGCGAGGTCGTGAAGACTGTGTATACCCGCTTCTGGTTCGGTGAAGTGGTGCTCTTTCCCGGTGGCTCCCACCTCGGTGGGGCGGGGGACGGGGAAACCGAGATCCGCGAGAAGACGCTGGTGCCTGCCTTCTTCTTCCACCTCGGGGCCACCGGTTCGCTTGTAGAGCCGCTCGCCGGGCGAATACCACACGGCACCCGACTCCGCAGCGGTTCTGGGTTTGATCGTTTCCCAATCAGACACGATTTGCTGTCCTTTCCACGGGTTCCTCCATGACAGCGGCGAGGAGGTGCTTGTTCATCACCCAGGAGGTGCCTCCTCGACCGACCTCCTCCCGTATCCTGTCGAGCCGTCCTGCGTCGGCAGAGACAGGAGGGCCCCGGTGCACCTTGAGGAAGTACTTCAAGAGCGGAGCCAACTGAGCGGGATGGGTTCCTCCCTTGTTCTGCCAGGCGATCAGTGGGAGGAAGCGGGCCTCGAACACCTGGCGTTCCCGAGCGGTGACCCCATGGAAGGTATACATTCTCTCCAGAGCAGGCATTTCCTGGTAGGGGATATGACCGTGGATGGCGTACCGCAGTCGGTGGCCCCGCCATGAGGTGAAACCGAGCCCGTGGGCGGCGATATGGGAAACTGCGCGCGTGGTCGCCGTCATGGCAACCTCAGTGGCACCGGCCTTTTGTGCGGCGCTGAGCACGGTCACATGCAGACCAGTTCTCGGGTCCAGCACGAGCCCGTCGAGCCCCAGGGGGTCCAAGCGGATCCCGTGGGACCGGGTACGGGACAGCAGGAGGCAACGGGGTACTTGCGCGCTCATCGCGTCCACGTGCCGGTGACGTTTGCGGTGGTGGCCATGGACACGACCTGACATCGACAGGTCCGCATCGGTCAGGTCGTGCACCAGGTGCCTGGATCGGTGGGTACGCAGCCGTGCTCCTCCGCAAGCGGTGCACCAGGTTGCAACCGGGCCGATCATGTGGCCGCAGGACGCACACTCCTGGAGTGTTCTTCGCTCGATACGCAAAGAACCTCGGGAAAGCCGAGTGTCGATCATGTCCAAGGCCAGGGTTGCTACGGCTGGTTCAGCATCGGTGATGAGCTCTGGGGGCGGGGGCAGGTCGGGTGTGTACTTGCCCATCAGGCGTGCATGCTCGAATGACCTCCGAGGCAGCGGGGCGAAGCCGGCATGGACCTGATCTCGGTGGAGAACATCCCCGGCGAGCATGACGGTGTTCCACAGGTGCGGTGCCTCGGGGAGGCCGAGAATGCCGTTCAGGGTCGATGCGAGCCGTAGTCCCACGGCTTTGCCCGGTGTGTTGTGGAAGGTGAAGTCGCTGTTCTGGATCGGGCCGTTGAGGAACAGAACCACCGGCACCCCCTGACTGCCATCAAGACTCGTGTGAGACTAGATAAAGACTAGAGCTGGGTGCGGTGGAGGTCAACAGCTTTGTGCGTCCAGGGTCACACGGAGGATGCGAGGTCTCGCAGGTAGTCCCTGCTGGCTTCCTCGTCCAATGAGTGTTCGGTGAGGATGCTGTGAACGTCGCGGTACTGGCGCACTTCCTCGGGCTCGGTGATCGACAGTTCCCTGGTGAACGTCTCGACGATGACAGTGGGCTCGTCAGAGGACTCGAACAGCAGGAACCCGTTGCTCTGCAGATGCCCGAAGGGAGAGGACAGCGGCAACACACGCAGTGTGACGTTGGTGAGCGTGGCGACCGAGAGCAGGCGATCCCACTGTCCGAGCAAGAGGTCGGGGTCATGGGGGTGCCAGCGCAGCGCGGATTCGGTGACCGTGAACTCGAAGCCTCGCCCGTGGTCGTAGAGCGCTTCTTGACGGCGCATTCTTGCTGCGACGGCCTCGGGGACATCGCGCTGCCCGGAGACATTGGCCGCGCTCAATACCTGCCGCGCGTACTCGGCTGTCTGGAGCAGGCCGGGCACCAGGGAGGGCTGGAACGAACGGACGAGGTCAGAACGTTGTTCCAAACTACGGGCCTCGTCCTGACCCGAGCGCAGCCCCTTGGCGTGCACCACTCTCCAATGGCGGGACTCCACCAGAGTGGCCTCGGCCAACTCGGCGCCCTTGCGGGCCACATCCAGCCGAGCGCGGCAGGCATCCAACCAGGTTTCGACGTCGCTGCTGGAGGGCTTGGTGCGGCCGTTCTCGATCTTGGAGACCTTCGACTGGGACCAGCACAAGGCATCGGCTAGTTCCTGGCCCGACAGGCCGCGGTCGAGCCTGGCAGTCCGCAACAGGGAAGCGAGTTCCTCTCTGGCGCTGTCATCTCCCTTGCCCTGAGACACGAACCCCTCCATACTAGTCTTGTCCAAGTCTCAATAGTCTTATTTTGTGGCTCTCCAAAAGAGTAGCCCAGACCAACGTGCCCGTGGCCGCCGCTGACCCCCGGAGTACTGCAGTGACCGTGATGGCGATGCCCGACTTCCTCCGCACCTTCGACGACTTCCACCGCCAGGTCTTTCGGATGGAGACCCTGGACTTCTACGACTCCAAGGGCGAACGCGCGCCCTTGGAGAGCTTCAGACACGGCCGCCCCCAGGACCCCTCCTGGCTCGAACCATGGGCCGAGAGAGTGCGCGCCATCAAGGACAGAGGCGCTCTGTTCCGCCGCGTGCACGTGGTGGACGAGCCCCTGTCGGAGTACCTCGTTTTCGAGATGACCTGCGCCTACCCCTCGAATGCGCGTGCAGGTGAGGACATCGGGATCCTGCCCCGCTCGGTCGCCGAGGAACTGGGCGTGCCCGACGAGGACTATTGGCTGTTCGACGACGACCGCACGGGGCTCATGGCCTATGGCGGCGACGGGGTACTCAGACACGTAGAGGTCACCACGGACCCCGTCATCGTTCAGGAGCACGTACGCCGTCGGGAAGCGGTCCTGGCTCAAGCAGTCCCCCTGCACCAGTACATGACAGAAGCCGGACTCACACCGCAGATCTGACACAGCACAGCCCTCAGGAGGCAGAGGAATGTACCCCCCGTTCAACGACACGGACTTCCGCAAAGCCAGTGGGAGCGGAACCGGTGACTGCGTCGAGGACGCCATCACCGCCCATACCCCCGACACGATCGGCCTGCGTGACTCCAAGAATCCACGAGGAACGCTTGTGCTGCTTGCCCCTGCGGAGTGGCTCGCGTTCACGCGCGGAACCGTGCACGGCCGCGCTGGGACGCCCTGAGCCGCGCACCTCCGTTACCCGTGTGCCAGTTCCGCCTGGATCTCGCGGATGATCGCAGCAAGGATGCCTGAGGCAAGAAGGCCCGGACCGAGAGGGCCTGTGGAATCCTCACCGACCGGCGGTAGGAGACGTAGGGCGGCCCGGATCTGTGGTGTCATCCGCTCGAGTTGCCAGTGAATCTCGTCGTGAACCGCACCGGGACGGCCGGGCGCTGCGAGCCCTGAAGCCTTGGCGGCGTAGGCGGCCGCGCCCAGCGCGTGCGCTCCCATGTGGGCGACCGCAGCAGCTTGTGCAGCCGCCCTGGCAGCGGCCGCGCCTGAGGGTGAGGTTGCGGCTCCCGCTGCGCGGACCGCGATCAGACGTCGACGAATCTCGCCGGAGGCGTCGAGCTCGCCGCGGCTGAAGGCACGCGTGCGGGCCACGGCGTCCCTTGCGCGGTCCTCCGTCGGCGCCTCTGATTCGAAGAGCGGGAGCACGCGCTCGGCGCAGTCTGCGGCCCACGCTGCGACGGTCCTCCGGTCTTGTTCGCTGAGGGCCTGGGGCGATGTCACGCGCGCATTATTCCACCCGCGAGCTGCTCCTCGGCAGGGGTCCTTGGGGCCAGGGGCCAGGACGAACTCACCCGTACGCACCCGGTGGCCGATGGGCGGGCCCGCCACCCCGCACGGGAACGGCTCGGCCCGTAGGCGGTGAACCGGGCCTGGTCGGGTGTGTCGGGTGCCTCGTCCAGGGTCTGCGCGCAGGATGTACTGTGCTGCCCGGCAGAGGTCGTTCTCCCGCCGGGGCCGACGTCGGCCCCGGAACACAGCAGGGAACCGGCCGCACGTGGCGGGCCTCCCGCGTCCCGAACGAGCGGCCGGACCGTCCTCGGCCAGGGTGGCCATCCCTAGCCGCCGACCCCAGCGGCACGGTCCGATTCGGCGACCGGAGGAAAGAGCCCGGCCCCGAGCTCTGCGCGGTCCGCGCATCCGCCCCGGGGCCGGACCGAGGGCTTCATGCCACCTTCGCCCGAGCGTCCTCACCATGGATCTGCCGAACGGTTTCCTTCTCCTTCTGCGGCGAGTTCAGGAACAGGCTCAGCACCAGGGCCAGGAACGCCAGGGCGGTGCCTGCGGTGAAGGCCCACTCGTATCCGTTGATCTGTGCGAGCAGCCCGGCCTGGTCGGCGGGGGTGGCGGAATCGGGTGTGAAGTCCTGGGTCCCCATGGCCACGAACGTCACCAGGATCGCGGTACCGATCGCTGCGGAGATCTGCTGCGCAGTGTTGGCCATGGCCGAACCGTGCGAGTACCACTTCGGCGGCAGTTGGTTCAGGGCTGAGGTCATGACCGGCATCAGCGCCAGCGACAGCCCGAACATGCGGATGGCGAAGATGGACGTGATGAAGGCGAAGCTCGTCTCCAGCGAGACGCGGGACAACATGAAGGTCGTGGCCGTGACGACGGCGAGCCCTGTCAGAGCCAGGTACTTGGCGCCGAAGGCGTCGAAGAGCCGCCCGGTGATGGGCGACATGAGGCCCATGACGATCGCGCCCGGCAGCAGGGCCAGCCCGGAATCGAGAGGGCTGAAGCCCAGGACGTTCTGCATGAAGAGCGGCAGGAGCGTCTCGACGCCGATCAGGGAGATCAGCACGGCCATCGTGATGCCGATGGCCAGCGAGAAGATCGGGAACCGGAAAACCCGGAACTCCAGCATCGGGGTCTCCAGCCGCAGCTGGCGCCGGACGAACAGGCCGATCACCACGGCGCCGACCCCGATGGTCGTCAGGACCGGGGCGCTGGTCCACCCGCTCTCCGCGCCGATGCTGAAGCCGTACAGGAGCGAACCGAAACCGATGGAGGACATGATGATCGAGGCGATGTCGATCTTGGGTTCGCGCAGGTCGGTGACGTTGCGGACGAACAGGGCCGCGATGATCATGGTCACCGCGACGATCGGGAGCACGGTGAGGAAGAGCGCCCGCCAGGTGAAGTGCTCGAGCAGGGCCCCGGACAGCGTCGGGCCGATCGCGGGACCGAACGCGATGACGATGCCCATCAGACCCATCGCGGTACCGCGCCGGTGCACGGGCACGACCGCGAGCAGGACCGTCATCAGCAGCGGCAGCATGATCCCCGAACCCGAGGCCTGCACGATGCGGCCGAGCAGGAGGATCGGATAGACGGGAGCGGCCGCTGCCACAGCGGTGCCCGCGCCGAACAGGCCGATGGACGTCAGGAACAGGGCCCGTGTCGAGAACTTGTCGATGAGGAAGGCCGAGATCGGGATCATCACGCCGTTGGTCATCAGGAAGGCCGTGGTCATCCACTGCACCTGTGAGGTGGAGATGCCGAACGCCTCCTGGATCGACGGCAGGGCGGTCGCCAGAAGGGTCTCGTTGGTGATCCCCATGAAGGCCCCGGTCAGCAGGGCCGCGACCATCAGGACCTTCTGCCGCTGCGAAGGCCTCCCGGGGGCCTTGGTGCTGGTCACTCTGTTCTCCCTTTCCAGGCGTTCCATGCTGCTGCGATCGGCGTCATGTGTTCGGTGAGGTAGGGGCGGTCGCAGAGCTGAGCCAGCAGTGCGTCGACCAAGAACTCCCGAGGGTGCTCTCCGTGGAGTTCGTCGAGGAGGAGGTCGATCGTTTGCAGGTCCGCCCCCGCGGTCGGTGCCCCGCTGGTAGCGCCTTGCACCGCAACGCGGGCCGAGGTCAGACCGCGTGCCATGCTCTCCAGGTTCGAGGGGTGTTGGGCCCCACCGGTGCTGTTCGACAGGACCGGCGACAGGCTCTGGTCTCCTGTCACGATCGCCACCAGACACTCGGCGAGGAAGCCGGCGATCCGCTCCAACCGCAGCGTGGCCCCCTGCCACGTCCTCCACATCAGGTAGTGGTGGAGCGCCCCTTCCAGAACGACCGCCAGATCGGCCACGTACGGCCTGACCTCTGGGCCGAGCGCGGCCAGCAGGACACGTTCGTTCAACGCGTGCAGGTCCCTTGTCAGCCGGCCCATGGCTTCGGGTATCGGGCCGGCACTGTGCGGCGGGAAATCCATCGCCACGGCGTGCATGAAGTTCTGGTAATCGGTCAGGGTTTCCAGCTGCGCGGTGAGGATCCTTTTCAGGGCCAGCAGCGGCGGCCCCCGGTGGGTGCTCGACAGGAGGTCTTCCTGCTGGAACATCTCGTCGCAAAAGCGCTGCAACAGCTCCAGGATCAGGTCGTCTTTGGAGCCGAAGTGCTTGTAAAAAGCGCCCTTGGAAATCCCGGATTCCCGAGTGATGTCCTCGACGGCCGTGGTGTGGATGCCGTTGGCCTGGAAAAGTTTTGCGGCCGCGCTCAGAATGGCTGTCCGTCGTGGTGTCAATTCGCTTCCTAGTGTGACCGGTGAGTCATGTGGGGTGACTGTCCAGTCACGCGATCACTCTAACAGCGGCTCTGGGTCATTTGGGTGCTTTGTCCCGCAACCGTGACGAACGACTCCTCCGGCATGTATTCGGAAGATCCGCCGCTTCCGCATCGTCCGCCGTCGGCGGGTCCCGGGATCGGCGGTGTCCGCAGGGGCAGGGCAGTCGGAGGCAATCTCACGAAGGGCATTGGCTCTCGCCGCGGCACCGGTTTCCATGGTCATCACGGGTTGTTCGGCACCCCGGGGTGCATACGGCCTGTCATCGGCCTCCCGTAGCGAAGAGGAGGCCCGTGAAGCTCTGCGACCTCGGTACTACGTCGCAGGACGGTGGCTGCCTCACGTTGTACGAGACCGGGGCCGGCGGCATCGTGGTCCAGGGCGACCGGCTCACCGGCCCCGAGGTCCGACGCCACAGGCACACCCCACAGAACGTGCGTCCCGTCCTCTCGGTGATTGCCCTGTCCGGGAGCCTGCTGCTACTCGGATGTGAGGGGCCCTGGCCGGAAGCTTCCAGGCGCCCTCAGTTGGGTCGGGGGAGGACACCCACTCACGCTCCATACCGACCGGTTGGTTACTATGGCGGGTATTGCGCGCCCACCCTCGCGCACCCCCGACCGCACAGGAGGCCACCATGGCAGTCGACCCCACAGGCACGGCTCTGGCGCAGATGCTGGAAGAGGATCCGGGAGGTCCCGTCGTCATGCTCAACCTGGTGCGGTTCGCCCCCGGAGGCCGCCCTTCCTACGAGGAGTACTCGCGCGAAACCGCCGGTTTCCTGCGCAAGTACGGAGCCGAGCTGCTCTACGCCGGTGACGGGGGTACGCCCCTGGTCGCTGAGGACGGCCAGGACTGGGATGCGGTGCTGATCGTGCGTTACCCCGACAGGGAGACGTTCAGCCGCATGGTCGCCGATCCCGAATACCAGAAGGTCAGCCGACTGCGTTCCCAGGCCCTGAGTGAGGCCGTGCTCCAGCCGACCACCCCTTGGGGTTCCGGAAACGGTTCCTGAGCAGGCGAAGGTTCATGACTGCGCCTGCCGCTGCACGGGCTCACTCGTGCGTCCCCTATGGCTGTTGGTGTGGGGTCGGGAAGTTTTCCCGTCGGTCCCGCAGGTGCAGTACTCCACAGGTCATGGCGTGTTTCCGAAAACCCGGGATGCGCATCTCTGAGGGGTGGACCCGAATCCTCGGAGTCAGGTGCAGAGCTGAACAGGGTGCTACTTCGCAAGGGCTCTGATAATATATCCGGGGAATAAAATTCCTTGGAGGATGCTTCGTGAACCTTCCCCGTCCGGTGGGGCACCAGAAGAAGGCCCTCTATCTTCCCTCGAGCGGTCACCAGGTGGTTCTGGGTAGTGCGGGAACAGGGAAAACGGTGATGGCGGCCTTGCGAGCCCAATACCTCTCTACTCCCGGGATCGAAGGGCACGGGAGAACACTGCTGGTCACATCGACAAAGGCACTATCGGGATACCTTCAGCACATGTCCCGAGGTGCTCCGGAAGGTCTGGACGTCCGTACGTACGGCCACTTCGCTCGGGGCTACCTGAACAGCCGTGGCCTTATGCGGGGACGGAACATCGTCGACTCTCGGGCGCGGAGAGAGCTTGTGGGGCAGGCGATCCGCGCGGTGGCGGACCACTATCCGGGGCACAGTCTGTTCGGGCGCAAAGTGGAGTGGTTCGAGGACGAGCTCTCCTGGATCACCGGAATGGGCTTTCAAGGGGAAGATGCCTACCTCGAGACCGAGCGCAGGCGGCGGTCCCGGATCCCCGAGAACTCGAGGTCGATTGTGTGGGAGATCCTGGAACACTACCACGACCTTCGTGATGAAAAGGGTTACGATTTTGACTGGGACGACATAGCCATCACTGTCCGGAAAGAGCTTGCGGGCGACGACCAGCCGAGATTTTATCGCCACGTCGTCATCGACGAAGGTCAAGACCTCTCACCGGAGGAGATCCGATCGCTCGCCGATGCCGTGCCCCCGGACGGTTCAGTTTCTTTCTTCGGTGATTACGCCCAGCAGATCTACGGGCAAGCGATGTCCTGGAAGTCCTGCGGGCTCGCAGTCAGGAAGGTGGAGCGATTCCAGGACAACTTCCGGAATACTAAGGCGATCGCCAAGGTGGCGATCGAGCTGAGTTCGCAGCCCTTCTTCGGGGATTCCGAGGACCTCGTCGAGCCCATCGCTCCGAAGGTGGATGGAGCCAAACCCACCCTGGTGGAGTGCCAGGACGAGCAGGAGGAGATGGAGATCGTCCGGCAGACGGCGCGCAGACTCAGCGCGGAGGGGACCGTCGCCGTCGTCGGCCGTACCTGGGAGGAGGCCGAACGGCTCTGCCGTGGTCTCGAATCTCTCCATGTCAAGAAGAATCCGTACTCGTGGGACGCGCCGCCGGGCGTGTACCGCTCCACCTACTACTCGGTGAAGGGGCTGGAGTTCGACTCCGTGATCGTCCCCTTCTGCGGAGCCGCACACATGCCGAGCGAGGAAGCCCTGGACGCCTTCGGTGAAGAGGACGCCATGGCACGTGAGGCGAAGCTGCTGTACGTGGCCATCACCAGGGCCAAGTCCGACCTCGTGCTCACCTACAGCGGCAAGTACCCGCCGCTCCTGTCCTCGTCCCCCGGGCTGTTCACGGAGGTTCGACCGTGACCGCGCTCTCGGTGACCGAGGCCCTCCGCGCATACGGTTCCACGCGGCTCGCCCACTTCACCCCGTCGATGAACCTGGCCTACATCGTGGAGGACGGCAGGATCCGCAGCAGCGCGGACCTGGCACAGCGCTCCCCCGAGTATTTCTCCCCCACCGACAGGGAGCGCTTCGACGGGCACCCCGACCGGATCTGCTGCACGTTCGAGTACCCCAACGGTTACTACCTTGCCCAGGCCCAGAGGAAGGCCGCATTCACCAACTATCCCGACTGGGTGTGCCTCTTCCTCGACATCTCCCTGGTCACCCTCCCGGGGACGCTCTTCGCTGCCTACAATGCGGCCAAAGGCAAGGGCGCGCACCTGAAGGAAGGAGGCGCCGGACTCGCTGCCTGCTTCGCCGAGCAGGTGGGTGGGTGGCGACGGAGCCCGACACACACCCCCGGGGTGGCCACCGACCTCCAAGCCGAGGTCCTGGTCCCGGGACCGATCTCGAGCACACATATTTCCGCAGTGGCCGTCCCCACCGCTGAGAAGGCTGCAGCCGAGTGGGCCAGACTGAGTTTGACAGGCATGGATCCCTCCAGCATCTCCTGGGTTGTCTCACCCCACCTGTTTGATAAGGAAGAGCTGCGCAGGAGGCTCCACGGTGGAATCGACATCCCGCTGACCCCCTGGGCACCCACAGCCGATGGAGGGACAGCATGACGGAGCCGACGCTACTGGACCTGACGGACCGGGGCCGGGGGCTGCTCCTGGGCGCTGCAGTAGGGGACGCCCTGGGATGGCCCCAAGAGCAACGCAGCGGGATCATCGGGGGTAAGAACTCCCGCCGGGCCGAACCGCGATGGGCCTTCCGTTCCTGGAACCGCTGGGGCGGGAACCGGTTCGCCCGATACAGAGACCCTGTGGCCGCAGGGGAGTACAGCGACGACACACAATTGCTGCTCGCAAGTGCACGGGCCTGTTTGAAGGGCGAGGGCTGGCAAACCTGGCTGACCGGCACGGAGCTGCCTGCCTGGCCTCTCTACCAGAGAGGGGGCGGCCGTGCCGTACTCAATGCCTGCCGCTCCTGGGCCAAGGGCCGGGCCCCCTGGGAGGCCGGCGAGAAGACGGTACAGGGGTACTACGCGGCCGGGGCCAACGGGGCGGCCATGCGTATCGCCCCCCACGCGCTTCTCCTCACCGAGGACCCGGCCCCGCGCGCTCTGGTGGAGAGGGTGGTTCTGGACGGAGCAGGGACCCACGGGCACACCAGAGCGCTGCTGGGTGCGGTCGTCTATGCGCTGGCAGTGCGACACACACTACGGCTGCATGAACCCCTGGCGTACGGCGGCCTGGTGGAGGAGCTTCTGGAACAGCAGGCGGACTGGGCGGACCCCACGATCCCCTGCGAAGTGTTCTCCTCCTCCTGGCTGGACTCGTTCCACCGGCATACCGGTACCGACTTCCGCCGTTCCTGGGAGGCTACTGCTGGTGAGATGGGGGACCTGCTGCGCACAGCACAGCGTTCCTTGGAGCGGGCTGCTCTGGCCGACGACGAGGGGACCCTGCGCGCTCTGGGGTGTTTCGATCCGAAGGTGAACGGAGCGGGGACCGTCACTGCCGCTGCTGCTTGCTACCTGGCTGACCGGTTCTCGGCCAAACCTCAGACAGGCCTGCTCAAGCCCGCCTTCCTGCCCGATGCCGACACGGACACCCTCGCTTCCATGACCGGAGGGATCCTGGGAACGGTGCACGGAACCCCGTGGCTCCTGGGGCTGACGCCCGAACTCCAGGACCACGAATACATCGGTTCGCTGGCCGAACGGCTCTGTCGGCCGACGCAGGATGCTCCGGCCCCGACGGGGCCGCCTCCGAACAACGACACCTGGCTGAAATCCCTGGCGGAGGCGGAGGGCCCGGGCGTCTTCGTCGACGGCCGCGCTGTGGCGTCGGCGAAGCGAGAACGCCTGGAGAGTTCAGGAAAACGGGGGATGGAGCGTTTCCGGTTGGCCCTCGCCGACGGGCAGCAGGTGATCGTCGACAAGCGTGAGGACCCTGTCCGGAGCGAGGCATCCAACGAGGTGTCGGGGCGTCCGGAACAGCCCGAGCGACGGTCATCGGATCCGGCCACGGTCGTCAGCCGACTCGCTCTCCAGGCGAGGGACCTTGTGAGGACTCGTGAGTTCTACTCCGACGTCCTCGGCGCGCAGGTCAGCCAGAAAGGTCGTGCGCTGTACCTGAGCCGCTGGTTCGTCTTCCTCCAGAGTGATGACACGCCCTCCCTCTTCGAGGCCAGCACACAGATCACCCTGGCCAGTTCGGACCCTGAGGGCGTCAACCGGCGTATCGAGGAGTATGGGATCGAGCGACTCCCTCCAGGACCGCAGGACGTATCCGGTTCCTTGCGTGTCCGTGACCCGGACGGCAACGAGGTGCTCGTGTGGCCCACCCAGGGTTAGCTCCTGTCCTGGCGCCGGGGAGGCCAGGCGATCGGAGCGGGGGAGGGGCGGATTTCCGGGCCTCGGCGGCGCCCTCGGCTCTGCTGTCGAGGCCCGGCCGGCGGTGGTGGCTAGCCCCGTGAGACCTCGGGAAGTCTGCTGCCGGCCACCACCCCGACCAGGCCCAGAACGGCCAGGAAGACCAGCGCCCACACGACGCCGACAAGAGCCAGCAGCGAGCTGACCCCGCCGACCACGAGCAGGACGATCCCCAGAGCCGAGTTGGACACCGCGACGTAGGTGGTCCGCCGGTCGCCTTCGGCCATGTCCACGACGTAGGTCTTGCGGCCCACCCGCACACCGATGTGGGTCAGGGTCAGCAGGAAGTAGCAGGCGATGAACAACCCGGAGCTCCACCCCGCATCGCCGGTGAAACCCGGCAAGGACACCACCAGCACCAGCACGAGCGTCACAAGGGAGGCGAACCCTGCCCCGGCGGCCATCAGTGTGCGGCTCGATCTGTCGGCGAGCCGGCCGAAGAGGCGTCCGCCCAGCAGTGCGGCCACGCCGGAGGCGAGGATGTAGCCGCCCAGGCCTCCCAGGCCGGTGGTGCCGTACTGGGTGGAGAGGGTGACCACGAACGGCGGGCTCAGCGCCGAGACCAGGAGGAAACTGCGCACGGACACGAAGATCCGGAATGTGCGGTCCTCTCGCAGCATCCGGTAGGTCCGGCCGAACCACCCCTGCTGCGGGCCGGAGCCACCGCCGGTGTCCCCGGCTGCGGTCCCCGCCGAGCCCGAGGGGTGCCCGCCGTCGGAACCGGACGGTTCCCGTACCCCGGCGTAGATCCACGCGACCCCCACCCACAGGGCGGCACCCGCGGCCAACACCCAGGCCAGCTGCCCGGCCTCCAGCTCCTGCCCACCGAAGAAACGGATCCCCAACCCCAAGGTGATGGCCACCAGACCCGAAGCGGTGGTGGCCAACCCGTTGATCTGGCCCCGTTCCCCGCCCGGGACGGTACGGCCCTGGACGTCCTTGGTCGAGACCGAACACAGGCACCGGCCCAGCGAGAACACCGCCAGGGCGGCCACGATGGCCGCCCCGGCAGTGAGCCCGTGCCCGAGCGAGGCGGTGCCCGCCATCACCGCCACCGCCAGGGCCTGGACGAGCGACCCGAGGACGAACACCCACTTGCGCTGCCGGGCACGCAGGATCAGCGGGGTCAGCAGCGCCTGGGGCAGCATCGACCCGGACTCGCGCACGGGCACGAGCACCCCGACCAGAGCCGCCGGCACACCCAGGGCGTGGAAGAGCCACGGCAGGACGGTCGAGGCGTTGACCGTCTGGTCGCCGGAGGCCTGCAGGGCACTGGCCGAGACCAGGCGCAGCCCGTTGCGTGCGATGTTGTTCCGCACGTCCTCGGGCAGCTCCTGCTCGGAGCCCCGGTTGCGCTTGACCAGAGTGGAGTAGATGTTCTCCTTCGGGCTCATCCCCTCAACCTAGTCTGACGAGGGAACATGGGGCGGGACCGCCGCCCGGCACGGCTCCGGACCACGCGACACCTCAGCGCCAGCCGAGTCCGGGGGCGACGTGGCGCAGCAGGTTCTCGATGATGTGGGCGTTGTAGTCCACTCCGAGCTGGTTGGGCACGGTGATCAACAGCGTGTCCGCTGTGGCGACGGCTTCGTCCCCGGCCAGTTTCTCGACGAGTTCGTCCGGTTCGCCGGCGTAGGTCTTGCCGAAGCGGGCCGGGCCCTCCTCCAGGTGGCCGACCTGGTCGGTGCTGGCCTTCTCGCGGCCGAACAGTTGCCGGTCGAACGTGCTCACCAGGGGGAAGATGCTGCGGCTCACCGAGACACGGGGCTGGTGCCGGTGGCCGGCGGCGCTCCACGCCTCGCGGAAGTCCTGGATCTGTTCCGCCTGCAGCTGGTGGAAGGGCACCCCCGTGTCCTCGGTCAGCAGCGTCGAACTCATCAGGTGCATCCCCTGCTCCCCGGCCCAGCGGGCGGTGGACCTGCTTCCGGCGCCCCACCAGATGCGCTCGCGCAGCCCGGCGGAGTGCGGTTCGATGCGCAACAGGCCGGGCGGGTTCGGAAACATCGGCTGCGGGTTCGGTTCGGCGAAGCCTTCCCCCTCCAGTGTCCGGAGCAGGGAGGCGGTGTGTTCCCGGGCCATGTCGGCGTCGGTGGAGCCCTCCGCCGGGCGGTGACCGAAGTACTCGTAGCCCCGGACGACCTGTTCCGGTGCTCCTCGGCTGATTCCGAGTTGGAGGCGGCCGCCCGCGATGAGGTCGGCGGCGCCGGCGTCCTCGGCCATGTACAGGGGGTTCTCGTAGCGCATGTCGATCACGCCGGTGCCGATCTCGATCCGGTTCGTGCGGGCGCCGATCGCGGACAGCAGGGGGAAGGGCGAGGCCAACTGCCGCGCGAAGTGGTGCACCCGGAAGTAGGCGCCGTCGGCGCCCAGCTCCTCGGCGGCCACGGCCAGGTCGATCGACTGCAGCAGCGCATCGGAGGCCGAGCGCACCTGGGAGCGCGGCGACGGTGTCCAATGGCCGAAAGACAGGAACCCGATTCTCTTCATGGTCAGGGCAACACCGCAAGCACTCTCGTATTCCGGAATCTTCCTTGCCTCAGCGCACCGAGAGCTCGCGTAAGGCAGGTGTTGTCGGCCTGGCCGTGTGGGCGGTGCCGGGGCGTGCCTGCGGGGTTCGTGGGACGGGGCGAGGCCGGTACTGCCAGTATGGATGCCGTGCAGCGCAGCCCCCGACCCCTCGAGGAGTTCCTGAGCTCATGGCCCGTACCGAGTACTACGACGATTCGGACGCGCCCGTGCCCAACAGTGTGGTGGTCGCCGCCACCGCGGCCGTCCTCGACGAGCAGGGGCGTCTGCTGTTGCAGCAGCGGGCGGACAACGGGCTGTGGGCGATGCCGGGCGGGGTCATGGAGATGACCGAGAGCCTGCCGCATGCGGCTGCGCGCGAGGCGTTTGAGGAGACCGGTTACGAGGTCGAGGTGACCGGTCTGGTGGGCACCTACACCGACGCCCGGCACGTGATCGCCTACAGCAACGGGCAAGTACGTCGACAGTTCAACGTGTGCTTCCGTGCCCGGGTCGTCGGGGGAGGGCTCGCGGTCAGTGAGGAGTCCCGCCAGGTGGGGTGGTTCACCCCCGAGGAAGCAGCGGGGCTGGAGATGCACCACACCCAACGGCTGCGCGTGGAACACGCGTTTGGCCAAGGCGCCCCCTACACCGGCTGACCGGTTGCGCTCGGTGACACAACACCGCAGTCACCCCGAGGCAACAGCACAGTGGCCGCGCAGCGGATACCGGGATTCGGCGCTCCCGTGGGAAGAAGAGCAGTACTGGACAACCTCTCAGCTCGCGCTTTCCTCATCCCGGAGGTTTCATGGCGCACAACGCCCCCTGCGCAAAGGCTCGAGGCAGGACCTGTAGTTGTTCCGGCTGTGGGGGCAGTCGTCACGGCTGGCCCGGCTGTCTCGCGCTGGCGCGTGGTTCCCCCGGCGAACGCGCGGACCGCTGTGAACGTGCGGAACGGGACTGGTATGTGGCAGTGGGGGCGGACGAACGGACCAGGTGCGTGAACCTGGCTTCCCCCACACCGCAAATGTTCGCACACGCGACCGAGGCGGCCAGGGTAGAGGCCGCCGAGTACCTCGCCCGGCACTCGCTGGAGGCCTCCCGGGTCGAGGAGCTCGGCGACGCGGTGAGCGAAGAAGTCTTCCCTCGTACGTGGTGCTGCGGGGCGGTACACCGACAGGCATCCAAACATGGCCCGGATCGCCGAGGTCCTGCCCGGCCACTTCTGGTGTGCCCTGCTGGCTGCGCTGGTGAGTACTGCAACCCGGGTCGACCGTGCTGTGGAAAGAGCCCCGGACTCGGCGAAGGAGTTCCTCGAGGAGAGGTCCCCACCGGACTGGGGGCCGGCCCAGGAGCTCCTCGCCGACACGGCGCTGGAAACGGTGGGGGAGTGTGCCGCCGGCCTCCCCACCGGAACGCGGGTCCAGGAGCTCTTGCTCACGATGCGTGTCCTCGGGGTCTTCGTCTGCCCCGGTCCGGTACGTTACACCGAGATCGCCCGCCTGTGCCTCGTCCCCTTGGGCAAGGATGTTCTCGGGGACGGCGCCGCTCGGCTGCTGCGACAGAGTTATCACGCTGCGCTCGCGGCCTGAGCACGTTCTCCCTGCCGGCCTCGGGCTCTGCGAGCAGGGCCCGAGGCGCCCACCACCGCTCCTGGCCGCTCGTGCCGACCCCAGGAGCGGTGGCCCGAGAGCGCATCCATGGGTTATCTTGAGCGGCAGTGACACGGGGCGCTCGCAACACACGTGTGCGGGCTGAGATGACACCCGTCGAACCTGATCCAGGTAACGCTGGCGAAGGGATGTCCGCACACGGCCGGTGACATCGGTGGCCGCGGGGGCTCGCCTTCGCCCCTGCCAGAGAGGCCGCCGATGAGCTCCCCCCGTACCGCAATCCCCATCGATCAGCAGACCGTCGTCGTCACCGGCGGGGCCCGCGGACTCGGCTCCCGCCTGGTCCGGGCCTTCCTGGGGCAAGGTGCCCGCGTGGTGGTCAACCACCTCACCAGCGCCGAGGCCGCCCGAGAACTCGCCGACGCCCACCCCGGCCACGCCCTGGCCGTGCGGGCCGACGTCCGCGAGCCCGAACAGGTCGCCGCGATGTTCCGGGCCGCCGAGGACCACTTCGGTGCCCCGGTCACCACCGTCGTCAACAACGCACTCGCCGACTTCTCCTTCAACGGCGATGCCCGCCCCCACGCCGACACGCTCACCACCCGCGACCTCGACCGCCAGTTCGGCGGTACCGTCCACGGCGCGCTGAACACCGTCCAGGCCGCTCTGCCCGGCATGCGCGCCCGCGGGTTCGGCAGGGTGATCAACGTCGGAACCAACCTGTTCCAGCACCCGGTCGTGCCCTACCACGACTACACCGCGGCCAAGGCGGCGCTGCTGTCGCTGACCCGCACACTCGCCCACGACCTGGGCCCCGACGGCATCACCGTCAACATGGTCTCCGGAGGCCTGCTGCGCACCACCGACGCCAGCTCCGCCACCCCCGAGGAGGTCTTCGACGCGATCGCCTCCTCCACACCGCTGCGCCGGATCGTCACCCCGGCCGAGTTCGCCGACGCGGCCCTGTACTTCGCCTCACCCTGGGCGCGCGCGGTCACCGGCCAGAACCTCCTCGTCGACGGCGGGCTGGTGACGAACTGATGGCCACCGCCTCCGAGCGCCCGCTCCACCTGAACCTGTTCATCTTCGGCTGCGGCCACCACAAGGCCGCCTGGCGCCACCCCGATTCCCCGGCCGAACGGGTCGGTGACATCACCTACTTCGAGGAACTGGCCCGCACGGCCGAACGCGGCTGCCTGGACGCGGTCTTCTTCGCCGACGGCCACGCCGCGGGAGACGTCGCCGGCGGACCGTGGTGGTTCCTGGAACCGCTGACCGCCCTGTCGGCCATGAGCAGGGCCACCGATCGCGTCGGGCTGGTCAGTACCGTCTCCAGCACGTTCTACACCCCCTTCCATGCTGCGCGTCTGTTGGCTTCCCTGGACCACGTCAGCGGCGGGCGGATCGGTTGGAACGTGGTGACCTCCATGTTCGACACCGAGGCCCGCAACCACGGGTACGAACACATGCCCCCGCACCAGGAGCGCTACGAGCGGGCCGAGGAGTTCGTGGAGGCGGTCCTGGGGCTGTGGGACTCCTGGAGCGACCGGGCCCTCCGGTACGACCGGGACGGGGTCTTCGCCGACCCCGAGCTGGTCCGCCCCATCGACCACCGGGGCCGGTACTTCCAGGTCGACGGACCGTTGAACGTGCCGCGTCCGGTGCAGGGCCACCCGGTGCTGTTCCAAGCGGGCTCCTCCGAGCAGGGCCGCACGCTGGCGGCCCGCCGTGCGGAGGCCATCTACTCGGTGGCCTACGACCTGCCCAGCGCCCAGGACTACTACCGCGACGTGAAATCGCGCATCCACCGGGTCGGCCGCGATCCCCGGTCCGTGGCGATCATGCCGGGACTGGTCACCTATGTCGGTTCCACCGAGGAGGAGGCCAGAGCCAAGCAACGCGAATTGGACGAGTTGCTGCCGACAGAGGAGTCACTGCAGCAGCTGGGCCTGTTCACCGAGCAGGACTGCACCGGCTGGGAACTGGACGCTCCGGTTCCCGACCTGCCGCCCCTGGAGGAGTTCACCGGTCCCAAGGGCCGCTACGGGACCATCCTGCGCATTATCGAGTCCGAACGTCCCACGGTGCGGCAACTGCTCGGGCGGTTGGCCGCCGGCGGCGGCCACTGCACGATGGTCGGAACACCCGAGCAGATCGCCGACCGGATCACAGAGTGGCACACCAGCGGCGGCGCGGACGGGTTCAACCTCATGCCGCCGTCCCTGCCGGGCGGGATCGAGGACTTCGTGGACCATGTGGTCCCCGTCCTGCAGCGGAGAGGATTGTTCCGCCGCGAGTACCAGGCCGACACGTTGCGCGGCCACCTGGGTCTGGAGCGGCCGGCGTCGCCGCACTGAGCACGTGTGCTGTGAGGCCGGTGGCACAGTCGGGTCGGCCGTGCACGCCTGAGGGCACTGCCGCGTGCCCGACCCTCTTCCCCTTGGGAGAGCGCGCACGCGGCAGTGTCGCTACGCGGCCGGAAGGCGTCACCGGGGCCGCCGGGCGTTGCGAAAGCGCCCGGGCCGCGGCCCGCCTTGCTGCACCACCCGGCCGGGCACGTGCTGTTTCCCACGGAGCCCGGTACCGGGCACGTGTGAGGCCGGTCGTTGTCCAGGCGCTCCCACCGAGCCAACGCCCTGCGGTACCACTACCGCAGGCAAGCCGCGAGAACCATGAGAAGCCGGCTCCACGCCTGGAGTCAGGGTTCCTCTCCTTCCTCCCGGTTGAGGGGGACGACGTCTGTGTCGGTCCTTCCTCTGGACTCCGCGATGATCTGCTCCAGTGCCCCGAGATGTGAGTCCAAAGACGCCCGGCCCCGGTCGGTCAAGCGCACCCACGTGCGTCGGCGTTTGGCTTCGGTGCCCTTGCGGACCTCGGCGTAGCCCGCCGTCTCCATCGCGCTGATGTGTTTGGACAGAGCGGAATCGCTCAGGCCCGCGTGGTCACGGACGAAGGAGAACTCCACCCACTCCGCGGGCGCCAACAGGGAGAAGATGGACAGGCGGGGGCGGGTGTGGATGAAGTCGTTGAATTCCTGTGCACGGAGATCCATCACTGCCCCAGCTGCTGAGGTGCGGGTGTTCGGCGGGAGACCAGGACGCCGGTCATCAGCAGGGCGGCACCGAGGAAGAGCCCCGACCACACGTTGGGCAGCGGGACACCGCCTCCGTTGAATCCCACCGCCGCGACGACGGTGAGCGCAGTGAGCAGGAGAAGGGCGACCACTACGGTCCGGACGTTCCGCCAGGTGTGGAGGGAACGGTGTGGGCGCACAGGTGCGCGGGAGAGTTCCCACCACGCGGAGGCCACGGCTGCCGCCACCAGCGGCAGGCACAGGGACACGAACGACAGCGCCCAGTACCACGGGGAGTCGTCCAAGTCCGCGAACACGTCCGCGAGGTCGACCGCGGCGAGGACGCCGGTGAGGCCCACGCTTCCTACAGCCCACGCCACCCAGGGGAAGCGGTTGCCCTCGGCGATGGTGTTCCCACGTTGTACCTGCGCGACGCGTAGGGCCTCCTGCGCTTCCTGTATGTCCATGACAGACGCCTCCCTCTCTTACTTTCCTCATTGGAAAGTCTATTGGATTGTTTCCCCGGAGGAAAGTACTGTGCGTGATCGGTTCCAGCAGGGTCTACGTGTCGCGTCCTCCTCTGCCAGGACGACCGCTTCGAGAGGGATGGCGTAGTACAGCGCCGCGCCCAGTGCGTGCGCTCCCATGTGGGCGACGGCAGCAGCTTGTGCAGTTGCCCTGGCAGCGGCCGCGCCAGCGGGGGAAGTTGCGGCGCCCGCTGCACGGACCGCGAGCAGACGTCGGCGAATCTCGCCGGAGGCCTCCAGCTCACCGCGGTTGAAGGTGCGCGTGCGAGCCACGGCGTCCAGTGCGCGGTTATCCGTCGGCGCCTCAGCCCAGAAAATCGCCGAGCACACGTTCGGCGCAGTCTGCGGCCCACGCTGCGACGGTCTCCCGACCCTGTTCGTTGAGGGCCTGGGACGATGCCGTGCGAGCAGTGCTTCACGCGCGAAATGCTCGCCGGCCGGGATGCTCCACCCGGCCAGAGATCCGCTCGGCACCTCAGGAGATGGGGGTCGGCCGCGTGAAGCGCCCGGTTCGGGGCCTCTCCGTGCTCAGCAGGTTCCCTCGGATAACTGTGGTTGCTCGGCGGTGCTCTCTGCCTTCGGCGCTGATCTTCCAGTCCTGCGCAGAGGGCCTTCATCGAGCTGCAGGGGTTCTGTGCCGAGACGGACGAGAGGGCCTTTTGTGCCGATGCCACGCTCCGCCATCGGAGGAGGTGCCGCCGGGCACCCGGGCGGCAGGCACCCGAACACGGTCCGGTGTCTGCCGCCCTGGCGCCCGCCTCACCGGGGCTCGGGCGGTATCGGCAGGCCTCGGAAACGGGCAGCGGTCAAGCGCTTCGCCTGATCACGAACCCTCGGCCCGGGGTGCTCCGATGCCCGGATCGATCTGCACGGGCCCCGAAGCGGAGGGCCGTACATCGAAATCGAAGATCGCGGTCGGCAGGTAGACGGTGGCGCACGCGTTCGGGATGTCCACCACGCTGGAGAAGCGCCCCTCGATCGGTGCCGCGCCGAGGAGCAGGTACGCCTGCTCAGGGCTGTAGCCGAACTTGGTCAGGTAGTCGATCGCGTGCAGACAGGCGCGCTGGTAGGCCAGTTGTGAATCCAGGTAGTGCTGTTTGCCGTCCAGGGTCACCGAGGTGCCGGAGAAGGCCAACCATTCGGAGTACTGGGGCGGGGTCTTTCCCGGCATGAAGATGGCGTTCTCGCTCACCCCGTAGGTGTCCATGCCGCCCTTGATCACGTCGACGTGCAGGTCGATGAACCCGCCCATCTCGATACCGCCGCAGAAGGTGATCTCCCCGTCCCCCTGGGAGAAGTGCAGGTCGCCGACGGAGAAATTCGCACCCGGGACGAACACCGGGTAGAACACGCGGGTCCCTCGGGTGAGGTTCTTGATGTCCTGGTTGCCGCCGTTCTCCCTGGGCGGGGCTGTTCGCGCTGCTTCTCCGGCCACCCGGTCGAACTCGGCACCGCTCAGTGTGCCCAGGACCGCGTCCTGCGGCTCGGGCGGCAGGGCCAGGGGCGGGAGCCGGTTCGGGTCGGTCGCGATCAGGTCCCCTTCCCTGCGGTTCCACCGGGAGAGCAGGTCCGCCGAGGGGGCCGTGGCCATCAGACCGGGGTGGGTGATGCCGGTGAAAGAGACCCCCGGGACGTGTCGCGAGGTGGCGACCTCGCCGTGGAAGTCCCACACCGCCTTGTAGGCGTCGGGGAACTGGTCGACGAGGAACGAACCACCGTTGCGTTTTGCGAAGATCCCCGTGTACCCCCAGCCCTGGCCGGCCAGGGGGCCGGAGTCCTCCTGGGGGATCGGCCCCATGTCCAGGATGTCGACGATCAGCAGGTCCCCGGGTTCGGCCCCTTCGATCCGGACCGGCCCCGACAGGGCATGGACCTTGGACATCGGGGCATCACGGATGTCCTCTGCCGAGTCGTCGTTCTTGATCGCCCCGTCGAACCATTCACGGCAGTCCATGCGGAAGGTGGAGCCGGGCCTGACCTGGACGGCCGCGGGGATGTCGGGATGGTAGCGATTGTGTCCGATGATGTCCTGCTCGGTGAACGGCCTGGACGAATCGAGAGGAAACAGCTGTTCGGGCATGGGCGTGTCCCTTTCAGGTGGGCGATCTCAGTGTCTGGGAAGTCGTTGGTGTGTCGGCTCGTGTGTGTACCGCTGCGGCCGGGCCCGCCCGGAGCGGGGCGGCAGGGACGTCACCACGTTCGGTTCGTCCGCGCTGCGTTCGGCTCTTTCGAACGCGGTCGCCACGGCACGAGGCGTGCGGCCGAGCATCGGGGCTGAGAACACCCGGCGTGCCTGTCGGCCACAGTCCGGGCACGACAGGGTCGGCGGTGCTGTCCCCATGGCCGCTTCGAGCTCGAGGCCGCCGTGCTCCTCGCACATGAACTGGTAGATGGCCATGGTGGTCCCCGGTGGTCGCTGGAAGTCGTGAGTGCCCCGTTATGCGCAGCACTGCCCGCAACTCACAGGGGTCAGAACAATTTGTGCTCGCATAGGTACACAGAGTAATCAAGCGTGGATGATGGGCCCAGTATTCAGCGGCGTGTTCAGTTCTGCGCGTGCGCCCGCGGGGGCCGGTGTGGGGTCTTCTCGCTCTCGGTTCCATGTGTGGGCGGTGGTCGCTGGGGCGTTCCGGGGGTGCCGGGCGGATCAAGGGCGGCACAGGATTTCAGTGGATGACTGTTAACGGCGTTGACATTGCTAACAGGTTTATGTGTATTATTCATGTGTACGTGCTGGGTGTATCGCCCGCATGAACCACCCTCAACACGGGCAGCCCGACAGGCGGGCTGTTCCCCCACACACCGGAGACCACCATGAGCACACCCCAGCAGCCCCCTTTCGGCCCTCCCGTCCCTCCGAAGCAGGGCATGTCCACCGGCAAGAAGGTCGCCCTCTTCGGGTGCGCCACACCCCTCCTCGTCCTCTTCCTCATGGTGGGTTGCGTCGCTGTCCTGGCTCCCGGTGGTGAGGAAACCGCCGAGAACACCGATACCGAGGCCGCCGACGCCGAGGCCGATGGCGAAGAGGACAATGAGCAGGCCCACGAGCTCGGGGAGACGTTCGAACACGGCTCCTTCGAATTCACCGTGCACTCCGTCGAGGAGGGCGTGGCCGGCCTGGAGGACGAATTCGGCCTCACCCAGGAAGCACGCGGCGAATACATCGTCGTCGAGCTGACCGCGGAGAACACCAGCTCCTCGGCCGAGTACCTCGAAGGCTCCAACCAGGTCCTCATGGACACCGACGGCAACATGTACGAGCGCGACATCAGCGCCAGCTCGGACGACTCCTTCATGGACCAGCTCAACCCCGGCCAGGCCGCCGAGGCCACCTTGGCCTACGACGTCACCCCTGGAACGGAGATCGACCACATGCTCGTCAACGGCAAGACGATGGTCGACGACGGCGTGCGTGTCGACCTCGGCTGAGGACCTGCACAGCACCCCCGGGAACCGGTCGCCGCGCTCGGAGCGGGAGCGCGGCGACCACTCTCGTGCCGGGCAGGGCCCGTTACGGCCCTGGACGAGCGTGCGCACCTCTGCCACGTGGCGGGGCGAGGGCCTGCGCCGAGCGCGTACACGTGGCCGTGGCCGGGCGCCGCACCGGCAGATCCGCGCATGCACAGAGTAATGTTCCTGTCTGTATGAGTGATCACGATGGCGGCGATGGTTCGCGCGCGGGCACACGGTGTTCCGCCGAGTACAGAGCTGGTGGTGCGGCATGGCAGAGCTGAGCCGCCTGGCCCACGACGCGTTCGCGTGGGTCCGCCGAGAAGGGGCCACGGCGCTGGAACGCCTGCGCGACCACATGTGGGTGGTGGTGCAGTGCGCCGTCGCCGCGACCGTGGCGTGGACCATCGCCGGGGGCCTCATCGACGACCATTTCCCGTTCTTCGCCCCGATCGCCGCGGTCATCGCGCTCAACACCGTGGGCGGCGAGCGCGGGACCAACGCCGTGCGGATGCTGTTCGGTGTGGTCATCGGCATCGTCGTCGGTGAATTCTCGATCGCCCTGTTCGGAGGGGGCTACGCGACGATGGTGGCGGCCATCGCGGTGGCGATGATGATCGCGGTCGCCCTCGGTGCCGCACGCCTGGTCATCGCCCAAGCCGCTTCCGGGTCGATCCTGACCCTGGCGGTCGCCGACGGCCAGGTGGGGTTGAGCCGGCTCACCGACGCCCTCATCGGTGCGAGTGTTGCGCTGGTGATGAGCCAGGTGCTCTTTCCCACCCGCCCGGCCGCCTGGCTGCGCCGTATCGAGAACGAGGCCCTGCAGGAGATCGTCCGTCTGCTCGACGCCACCGGCCGTGCGCTGCAGGGGGACGAGGACCCTTCCCTGAGCACCGTGGACCGGCTGAGCGCGCTCAGCCGTCCGATGGCCGACCTCAGCCGTGCGCAGGAGAACAGCCACCGCAGCGTCCGGTGGACCACCGCACGCTGGGCCAGTCCCGGACCACTGGCCTATGAGGACGAGAAGGTCGACCGGCTCATCATCCTCAGCGAGAGCTGTCTGGCTCTGGCGCGGACGGCAGCCGCGATGGACAAGGAGGAACGCGGGCACATCGCGTCGGTGGTGCTGGAGATGGCCTCGACCCTCGATGTGCTCGCGGGCAACCTCGGTGACCGTGAGGCGCGCCAGCGCGCCGTCGACCTGGCCCTCGACCTGGCCCAGCCGTTCAGCGAGGGTTCGGCCGAGGATTCGGTGACCGCTTCCGCCCACCTGTCCGTGCAGATGGTCGCCACCGACATCATGCTGTTCGCCGGGGTCGAGGAACCCGAGACCGTGGCTCAAGCGCTGTCGGGGGAAGAGGAGGACCAGCCGCAGGTCGCCCATCCGCGCACGGAGTCGTGGCTTCCGTGGGTGCGCCGGAGGCGCTCGTCCAGCTCGAGCGCACGCAAGCGGTCCCGGCGGATGTTTCGGCGTTCCCGCTGACCGGGGCGAGGTGCCGACGACCACCCGAGGTCGGGAAACAGCGGATGCTTGTCAGGAGCGGGACCATGACCGTGCGCGCCGACGGCGTTATCGGCCGGCTCCTGGAGACGGACACCGCCGTCGGCGGAAGCACCGGTCAGCGCCAACCGAGTCCGGGTGCGACGTAGCGCAGCAGGTTCTCGATGATGTGGGCGTTGTAGTCCACCCCGAGCTGGTTGGGCACGGTGATCAACAGTGTGTCCGCTGCGGCGACGGCTTCGTCACCGGCCAGCTTCTCGACGAGTTCGTCCGGTTCGCCGGCGTAGGTCTTGCCGAAGCGGGCCGGGCCCTCCTCCAGGTGGCCGACCTGGTCGGTGCTGGCTGTCTCGCGGCCGAACAGTTGCCGGTCGAACGTGCTCACCAGGGGGAAGATGCTGCGGCTCACCGAGACACGGGGCTGGTGCCGGTGGCCGGCGGCGCTCCATGCCTCGCGGAAGTCCTGGATCTGTTCCGCCTGCAGTTGGTGGAAGGGCACCCCCGTGTCCTCGGTCAGCAGCGTCGAACTCATCAGGTGCATCCCCTGCTCGCCGGCCCAGCGGGCGGTGGACCTGCTTCCGGCGCCCCACCAGATGCGCTCGCGCAGCCCGGCGGAGTGCGGTTCGATGCGCAACAGGCCGGGCGGGTTCGGAAACATCGGCTGCGGGTTCGGTTCGGCGAAGCCTTCCCCCTCCAATGCCTGGAGCAGGGAGGCGGTGTGTTCCCGGGCCATGTCGGCGTCGGTGGAACCCTCCGCCGGGTGATGGCCGAAGTACTCGTAGCCCCGGACGACCTGTTCCGGTGCTCCTCGGCTGATTCCGAGTTGGAGGCGGCCGCCCGCGATGAGGTCGGCGGCGCCGGCGTCCTCGGCCATGTACAGGGGGTTCTCGTAGCGCATGTCGATCACGCCGGTGCCGATCTCGATCCGGCTGGTCCGGGCGCCGATCGCGGACAGCAGGGGGAAGGGCGAGGCCAACTGCCGCGCGAAGTGGTGCACCCGGAAGTAGGCACCGTCGGCGCCCAGCTCCTCGGCGGCCACGGCCAGGTCGATCGACTGCAGCAGCGCATCGGAGGCCGAGCGCACCTGGGAGCGCGGCGACGGTGTCCAATGGCCGAAAGACAGGAACCCGATTCTCTTCATGGTCAGGGCAACACCGCTGAACCACTCCTGCTTCCGGGCCGGCCGACGGGCCCGTCAGCGGCCAGGCAGTCGTACGATCCCTGGGCGGATGCTCTGAACGCGATGGGATCTGAGGGCCGGGTCACAATTCGGCGCGGACACCGGTCTCGCGGGCCAAGCCCTTGGTCTGGTCGCCGATGTCGTGCCGGGTGGCCAGGCTGGCGTCCCCGTGCCGGAACAGGGGCAGGACGGCATAACCCTTGGAGTCTTCGAGCTCCAGGGCCAGGGCGGTGTAGAGCGCCAGGAAGGCCAGCACCAGCCCTGCTGCCCCGGCCGCTGTCTCAGCCACGGGTGAGGAGGTCATCTCTGACAGGCCGGTCAGGGAGAAACGCAGTCCGCTGCCGATCATGACGATGGCGACCATCACCTTCTGCAGGGCACCGACGATGGGGACCAGGACCGCCATCCCGGCCACGATCAGTAGCAGCCCCAGGGCGGTGCTCTGCGTCCCCGGTTCGGTGGTCATTTTCACTACGGCCAGCAGAGCCCAGATCCCGCCGAGCACACCCATGCTGGTGCTGGCGACGGGGTCGCGGGCCAGAACGCCGAAGACCGATGCCAGGGCCATCAGCGGCACGGTGACCAGGAGCGCGGCCAGGGCCACGATCCTCGTCTCGTCCTCGGGGACCAGCCCCAGTTGCAGTGCGCTGAAGCCGGTCGTAGCCACAGCCAATCCGAGAAAGCCCATGGGCAGGGGTGACCCCATGGGCCGCAACATGATGCGCACCATCGACGTGTGTTCGTGGTAGGCCGTTTCGGCGCTGCGGTCCTCGTTCATGGTCGCCTACTCATTCTTTCGGGGCTGCTCCTCTCTGGCCTGGAGACGAAGCGTTGATCCGGCCCACACGGTGGAAGGTCGCATCGGGTGGTATCGGGAAAACCGCGCGAAGTCGAATATCCCGCCTGGATCGCCTCCCCGATGGTAGAAGCCGCTCGGAACCACTTCGCGGCGATCACGTACAGCCGCCGTTTGTCACGGCAGGCAACCACGTTCAGCAGCTTCGGGGGCCCGCCCGCCCGATCCAACGCCCCCTCACGGTCGAGAGCGCGGCCGAGGACGGAGACCACCACAGAGGCCTCCTTGCCCTGCGAGGTGTGGATGGTTCCGCTCCGGGCGAAGGGGCCCTCCGTGGTCCTCGGAGATCTTCGCGGTCTCCTCGGCCACAGCTCTGAAGGACGCCAGGACGAACACCTCGTCCATGGCGTGCCCACGCCGGCGCAGCCCCTCGAACAGCCGCACCAGCGTGTTCACCACCGCCGGGAACAACAGCGACGGCGGCGTCGAGGTCGACCCGCTCTGCTTCTCCGTTCTCGCCGATGACGGAACCGAGAAAGACACCACGTACTCCCCGGGATGCCGGAGGAGCCGCACGGCCCCGGCTCAGACCCCGAGACGCCCGCGGCGTACTGCGCCGTCCTTGACGACGGCACGCACGCCCCGCTCCGGTTCGGCCAGCAGGGACAGGTCCGCCAGCGGGTCGCCGTCCACGACCACCAGGTCGGCGCGGGCGCCCTCACGCAGGGTCCCCGCCTCGCCTGCGTACCCGAGCAGCTCGGCGGCGTCGCTGGTGGCCGAGCGGATGACCGCATCGGCGGGCTGGACCCGGCCGCGGATGGTGAACTCGGTACTCTGGTGCTCTTGCATACCTCCGAGCAGGTCGGTGCCGAAGGCCATCCGGACCCCGCCCTCGTGGGCCAGGCGCAGTGCCTCCAGTCCCCGGTGCAGGACCGTGTCGACCTTGGCCTGGCTCTCCGGGGGAAGACCGTGACGGGCGCCTTGGCGGGAGAGCTCGTGGTAGGTCACCAGGGTCGGCACCAGGAACGCCCCGTGCTCCAGGAAGAGCTCGACGCTGCTCCGGTCGATGAGGTTGCCGTGCTCGATGCAGCGCACGCCCAGGCGCAGGCCGCGGTTGACGGCTCGGGCGGTGTAGGCGTGGCCGGTGACGTAACGGTTGGCGGCCTCGGCCTCCTCCACGACCGCGCGCAGTTCGTCCTCGGACGATTGTGTCGAGTCGATCCGGTCGGTGGGTGAGGCGACCCCGCCCGAGAGCATGACCTTGACGTGGTGTGCGCCGGTGCGCAGCTGTTCGCGTGCGGCCCGTCGGAATTCCACGGGGCCGTCGCACACCAGGGAGCTGCCGGGGCAGCAGCCGTCCTGGCCGTGGCCGTGGCGGCCCCGCGGCCGGAAGTCGCCGTGCCCGCCGGTCTGGGAGAGCGCCCGTCCGCCGAAGGCCAGGCGGGGACCGTCGATGAGCCCGTCCTCGACGGCCTGGGCCAGTCCCCAGTCGGCGCCGCCGACGTCGCGCACGGTGGTGAAGCCGCGCCCGAGCATGGCCGACAGCGACGTCGCCGCCCAGGCGCTCACGTAGGAGGCGCTCTGGTCGGCGGCGGCTCCGAGGTCGGCGCTGAACGCGGTGACGTGTACGTGTGCGTCGATGAGCCCGGGCATCAGGGTGGCGCCGGCCAGATCGACGGTCTCGGCGTCCTCCCGGGCCGGGGCGGGGCCGGACCCGCGTCCGGTGATGCGGCCCTCCTGCAACAGGAGCCAGGAGTCGGGTGCGGACGTCCCGGACTCGGGGTCCAGCAGCCGCGCGCCGGTGAGGAGCAGGGACGAGGAGTATGGGGTCATCGAGGGCCTCCCTGGGGCGGATGTGACGGGCAACGTTCCGTACGTGCCGCACCCCACATTGTGCAATATATTTTGCATCAAGGTGTCGCCGGGTCTCCGGTCCTGATATCGGTGGTGCGACGGCCGCGGGAGGTCCGGGGCCGATGGAGGCAGGAGGCCCCATGTCGGACTGGATCGCGGGTGCATTGAACGGCGCCCGTCTGGGCAGGGCCTCCGAGCGTGTGGTCGCCGTACTGCGCGAGGAGCCGCGCTTCGCCTCCTACGCCTCCACCGCGGAGCTGGCCGAGCGCTCCGAGGTCAACGTTGCCACCGTGGTGCGCGTGGCCCAACAACTCGGGTTCTCCGGCTGGCCGGCCCTGCGGGTGGAACTGCGCTCGCGCTATCTGGCATCGCTGAGCGCGGGCGAGGTCCTGGCCGAACACGCCGGCTCGGACGCGGACCCGGTCAGCGCCGCCCTGGCCGCCGACCGCGCCAACCTGCGCCTCCTGGAGAGCACGCTGGACCGCGGGCAGGTTCATGCGATCGCCTCCGCGCTGCACACCGCCGGGCGCACCCTCGTGCTGGGCTCGGGGACCTTCGCCGCTGCGGGGGTCCAGCTCTCCCACGCGGCCGGGATCATGGGCTACGACGTCCGCATGGGCGATCTCGGGGGCACCGCTGTGTTCAACACCCTGGCCAGGATGGGCGAGGGCGACCTGTTGGTGGTCTGTGACCTGTGGATGCTCCCGGTGGCGCTGCGCCGCGCTGTGGAAGTGGCGGTGCAGCGGTCGGTGGGGGTCGCCGTGGTCACCGATCGCAGGGAATCACCGCTGGTGGGGTCGGCGGACCTGGTCGTGGTGGTGCCCAGTGAGGGTGCGGGGATGTTTCCGTCGCTGACCGCTGCCATGACCGTGATCCACGCGGTCCTGGCCGAGCTGGCGCGTATCGGCGGGCCGCGGGCGCTGGAGTCGGTCCGTGAGGCGGAGCGGCTCTGGAGGAAAGCCGATCTCTTCTGAGGCGGGGCGCAGGCGCGACACGGGCCCCGAAAACAACAGAGTGACCCAAGCCACAATAGTTGCAACATCTATTGCATGGCAGTGGGGCAGCCTGGTTGGATCGGCCACCGGCGGGACCCCGCCCCCACGCTCCTACGATCTTCCCGAGGCGATCCATGCAGACGACACACCTCGTGATCCTCGGCCTCTATCTGCTGGCGATGGTCGGCATCGGCCTGTACTTCTCCCGCTCGTCCAAGGTGGGCGGAGGCGACGACTTCCTCTTCGCGGGACGGAGCCTGTCCACCCCGGTCATGATCGCGACCCTGCTCGTCACCTGGGTCGGGTCGGGAACGATCATCGGCGGTGCCAACTTCGCTTACAACCACGGGCCGATCGCCGGGATGATCTTCTTCGCCGGAACGCCCCTGGGCATCCTGGTCCTGCTCCTCATCGCACGGCGTATCCGCAGGGCCGCGCGGCACACCATCCCAGAGCTGCTGGAGGCCCGCTTCGGCACCGGAGTGCGGACCGTGGCCGCCCTGGTCACCGCGGTGGCCTACATCGGGCTCGTGGCCGCGCAGTTCGTCGGCGGCGGGTACGTCCTGGCCCTCATCACACCCTTGGACGACACCCAGGGCACCCTCGTGGTCGCGGTGGTCGCCTCGGTGCCGATCGTTCTGCTGGCGGTCGGTGGCCCCAGCGACTACTGGCAGGGTCTGCCGGAGGTGGCGAGCACCCCCTCCGGAGGATTGACCGGGCTCCAGCTCCTCGGTTACTTCCTGCCGCTCTTCCTGCTCCTGCTCGCCGACCAGAACCTCTACCAGCGTCTGGCCGCGGCCAAGGACGAGCGCAGCGCCCGCAACTCGACGCTGGGCATGCTCTTCTCCTCGTTCTTCGTCTTCGTTCCCGTGGTGCTGCTGGCCACGGCGGCCGCGATCCTCGTCCCCGGCGTCAGCGGCGACGAGTCCGTGTTGCGCCTGGCCTCGGAGGGCCACCTGCCCGTGGTGATGGGCGGTGTGCTCCTGGCCGGGGCGGTGGCCTTCGTGATCACGACGGGTTCCTCGTTCATGCTGTCGGGCGCGTCCAACATCGCCTTCGACCTTTTTGCGCGTTTCGGAGGCGAACGGATCGGCGACCGCGGCACCTTGTTCGTGCAGCGGGTGTCCGTGCTGGCCATCGCACTCGTCGCGATCGCCCTCGGTCTGTACTTCCCGACCGTGCTCGACCTGCAGATGTACTCGTACACCATCTACGGGGCCGGCATCACCCCGGCCGTGTTCGCCGTGCTGTTCTGGAAACGCGCCACCACTGCCGGCGCCGTGGCCGCCCTGGTCGCCGGTACTGCCGCGACCATCGGGTGGGAGACGGCGGGGGCACCGGGCGACCTCAACGGGGTGATCATCGCCCTGCCGACCGCCGTGGTCTCCCTCGTGCTCGTCAGCCTCCTGACCAAGGCTCCGGACGCGCGGAGCCTGGAGGCTGTCGGGGCGGACTGACCCGTGGTCCCCGGGCAGGTGCGCCTGCCCGGGGGACCGGCCGGCCCCTCGGGCCAGGTCAGGCCTTGCGCGCCACACCGCAGTACTGGTCCACCTCACTGGGCACACCGACCTCGGTCTCCGGCGGGTGCCACAGCAAGGCCGAGACCACACCCGGCTCCACCAGCTCCGGGCCGGTGAAGAAACCTGCGATCTCCTCGGGGCTGTGCAGGTGGTAGGGCGCAGCAGCGGACTCGCTCCACCCTCGTGAGGCCTCGATCATGGGTTCGTTGGTGTCGCTGCCGAGCCAGTAGTTCCACACCCGCGCCGAGTGGGGGATGCTCGTGTCGATCGAGGGGAGATCCGCCACGTGGTCCTCTTCGCCCTCAGAGTTGTCGGTCGGTTCGCATTCTGCTGCCCCGAAGGGGGCGGGCAACCCGAGAAGCCCGCAGCCGCGGGGCTTCGGGAAGCCCCGGTGGGAGGGGGCGCCGGGGGTGTACGTCCGGGGGTGAAACCGTGCGTACTTTTCTCTGGGTGACCCCGATTTTTTCGTGAGAACACCACAACGGAGGGTGATTATTGCGATGCTGGGGGTATGATCCGCCCTCGACGTGCGCGGTCGGTGCCTTCCCCGGCCGTTCTGCTCCTCGTCCTGCTCGCCTCGCTGGCGGCCGTACAGCTCGATCCGGTTCCCGTCTGCGCTCTGCTGGTCAAACCCCCGTCCCTCAGCGCGCCCATGGCCCAACACGACCAGCAGCGCTGCCGGGGTGCTCAGCCGCTGCGCATCCGCCGACGCTGCCACGATCGCCGATCGCGCCCGGTCGGCGACGAGGCGCCCGTTCACTGCCCGGACCCACGTACCTCCCGGAGTCTGCTGAGCTCCTTCTGTTTCGTGCCCCGTCCGCGGCGCCCGGTCGACTGACCTGCCTCTCCGGCCCCGGGCCCCTCGCCCCAGGGCCCTTGCCCCGTTCTCCCGCGCCCCGGGCCCGACCACCGAACACGCCGGCTGAAAAGCTGCCCGATGTCTTTCGGCCCCTCGAAAACAGAACGGCACAGTATGGACAACGACCCCGCCACCGACACGAGCATCCCCCACTCGGCGCGGGTGTGGAACTACTGGCTCGGCGGCAAGGACCACTACCCCGTGGGCCGCGAAGCCGCCGAGGCCTTCCTCGAACTGTTCCCCGGTATGGCCCAAGGTGCCCGGGCCTCGCGCGCCTTCCTGGAACGCACCGTGCATTATCTGGCGGTGAGGCCGGGGTCCGCCAGTTCCTGGACGTGGGGGCCGGGCTGCCCACCCACAACAACACCCACGAGGCCGCCCAGGCCGTCGCACCCGAGGCCCGCATCGTCTACGTCGACAACGACCCGCTCGTGCTCGCCCACGCCCGCGCGCTGATGGCGAGCACCCCGGAAGGGGCGACCGCCTACCTGCACGCCGATCTGCGCGAGCCCGAACACGTGCTGGCTTCCGCCCGCGAACACCTGGACCTCGACCGCCCGGTCGCGCTCATGCTCATGGGTGTCCTCGGGCACATCACCGACGAGGAGGAGGCCCGCGACCTCGTGCGCCGTCTCATGGCCGCGCTGCCCTCGGGCAGTCACCTGGTGTCAACGACGGCACCGATGTGCACAGCCGGGCCAACGCAGAGGCGCACCAACAGTACAACGAGAGCGGCGGGGTGCTCTACGTCCAGCGGTCGCCCGAACGCATCGGCCGATTCTTCGAGGTCCTGGATCTGGTCGAGCCGGGGCTGGTGACGGTCACGCGCTGGCGTTACGAAGAGACCGGGGTCGGGGTGCCTCCGGAGGTCGACGGCTACGGCGCGGTCGGCCGCAAACCCTGAGGCCGCCCGGTGCGCGGGCCGGCGCCGTGGTGTGCCGGCCCCTGGCGAATCCGGGCAAAGTATGTACAAGGGCGGAATGTCCTGCTGGTGATGTGGGTCACAGTGTATATGGGCTACCAGCAAGCACCGCCCCCGGGCCCCGGCGGGGAGGGCCCGGACCAGCGCTCGTCCAGGATCGCGCTCGCCGTCGCGGTGCCCCTCTCCGTCTTCCTCGCGGTGCTCCTCTGCCTGGCCACCGGGATCGCCCTGACCATGATGGTGGTACACACGGGCGGATCGGGGGAGGAGGCACCGCCCGCTGCGGAGTCCGAGGAACCCGGACCCGAGAAGGAGGAGGCCGAAGAAGAGAGCGACGAGGAGGACGAGGAGCGCGCTTCCGGACGCAGAGGGCCGGCGGAGCACGAGGTCCCCCCGAGCTCCTACGACGGGACCTCCACGTGGTCGGGGAACTTCAGGGTCGAGTGCGAGACCGCCTACACCGACACCACCATCACCGACGGGATGGGCAGCAGCCAGACCGCCCCCTCCGGGTCGGAGTTCCACATCTACCGCCTCCACGTCACCAACGAGGGCGACGTACCGGACCTCTTCGACACCGTGGGCACCACCGCGACCACCACGGACGGGCGGGAACTCACCCACGACGAGGAAGCCGAGTGGACCGTCGCCTGGGACTATTTCGGGGACGACATCGACCCGGGGCAGACGGTGACGACCTACGTCGTACTCACAGCTCCTGAGGGGACCCAGTTCGCCGAGGTCCGCATCGGCGGGTCCGCCGTGCTCGAACCCCGGACGTGACCTTGCCCGCGGGCGCCGGCCGAGCCGATCCGCACGGGCGCGGGCCGATGCGGGGACCGTGGCCGAAAGGCCGGTGCCGTAGGCTCTCCAGGGACCACGGACAACCGAGCGACAAGGGTGAGAACGCGCGATGGCCGCCCGCAAGAAGAAGTCGAAGCGCCGCCCCGGGCACGGTAAGGGTGCCAACGACATCCACCGGGGACCCACACGCGATCCGGGCCCGACCGGCAGCGTGGGGTGCTGGGTCCTGCTTCTGTCCATGGCCGGTATCGGGGTCATGATCCTGTTGTTCGAGCTGTTCGGATAACTGCCTGCGCCCCGTGCCCGCGGCTTCCCAGGGCCCCGGAACCGGCGTACCCGTACAGGGCGGCACCGGGCCGGGGCACAATGGGGAGCATGCCGCGACGCCGTTCACGTACCAGCCCGTCCGTCCCCGCCGCCGGCGCCGACTGCCCCTGCGGCAGCGGACGTACCTACACGGAGTGCTGCGGCCCCCTGCACGCGGACACCTCGCGCGCGTCCACGGCCGAGCAGTTGATGCGTTCGCGCTACAGCGCTTTCGCGGTCGGGGACCTGGCACACCTGCGCCGCACCTGGCACCCCGACACGTGCCCGCCCGACCTGCAACCGGACACGGCGACCACGTGGACGGGGTTGGAGATCCTCGCGGCCTCGGAGGGCACACCGTTCCACCGGGAGGGGACGGTGGAGTTCGCGGCCCACTACCGCGACGCCTCCGGACCGGGCCGGATGCACGAACACAGCCGTTTCGTGCGCCACGAGGGCGCCTGGGTCTATCTCGAACCGCTCACGGACTGAAGGCCTCGTGGGCCCGCCCCGCGCGCCGCAGCAGGCCGTGCGCACGGCCACGGGCGGGCCGGTCCGCGGAAGGGGAGCGGACCGGTGGTCTACTGGGCCGGGCCGCGGCGGCGGCGTTGCCACGGACGCGGCGGCGGCAGAGGTACGCAGCGGTGTGCGAGGTCGGCGGTCGTGCGGTCGGGGTGGTGGTCGGCCAGGGCCTGCAGCGCCGCAGCAGCGGCGGGGTGCCCCGAGGCGACGAAACCGGGGATCAGGAAAGACAGGTTCAGGGTGAGCACGTCGGCCCCGGGGTCCGCCAGCACGCAGGCGAGCTCGGCCTCCCCCTCCAGGGCCGTGGCGGCCACCAGGTCCACGGCGGCCCAGGCCCCCTGCTCACGCAGGACCTTCTCGTGCTGTTCTGCGGGCAGGGTCCCCGACGCGAGCAGGACGTGCCCGGCCATGGCGGCGACGGGGTCGGGTGCGGTGCGGGTGAGCATCCGCAACCGTGCGAGCAGCTCGGAGCCGACGGTGTCCAGGGCGCGGGCGGCGTGTACCCGGCGCAGGGCCAGCCCGGGGGACTCGACGGCGGGGCCGATCTGCCGGAGCGCCTCGGCGGGGGTGCGCGCGGACATCCAGGTGTCCACGGCCACGAGCCGACCCTCCTGGGAGAACCCGGGCAGGGAGTCGAGGAAGGCTTCCGCGGACACGTCGGCGTAGTCGTCGATGAGCGGGGCGGGCACGCCTTCGGCGAGCAACAGGTGCCGTACCCCGAAACGCCCCAACGGCGTCAGGCGCACCAGATGGGCGTGTTCGCTGCAGGGCCTGCCGCTCTCACGGTCGTCCAGGGCTTCAGGGCCGGGAAGGTGCACCTCGAGGGCGCCGGTCTCCGACAACCACTGCAACAGGGGCAGGAGGGCCTCCTGTGCGCGCTGCCGGGTCAGGGCGTCGGTGTGTGCGCTGCCGGCCAGCCCGTCGGCGACCAGATCCTCCAGGCGGGGACGGGAACCGTCGAGGGTCTCGTAGAGCCCGTGCAGGACCCGGGAGACCAGGCGCGGCCCGGCGGCCTCCGGGACGACGGTGGTCAGGACCTTGTCGGACTCGTCGACGGCCCAGGACAGGAGCCCGGCCCACCAGTGCATGATCTGGCCGGGTTCGTCGAAGCCCTCCTCCAGTTCCCGGCTGGGGCGGGCCTGGCCGGCCGAGGCGTCGATCATGTTCAGGTGCACGGCGGCGCGCCAGGGGATGGCCAGCCGTGGTGCTTCCGAGACCGACCGCAGACTCTGCAACCACAGGGTCCGGGACTCCTCACAGGTGATCTCCCGGGGCCACAGTCCCAGGTCATCGATGGCCTCGCGCGCCATGGCGAGCTCGGGCATGGACTCGGGTGTGACCGGAGTCGTGGGTGCGCTCCACAGAGCGAGGTTGAGTGCGTCGGCCATCAGCGGGCTGTGGGCGGCCTCGAAGACCAGGAGCTCCTCCGGTTGGAGGGCCACGAGCCGTGCCGAGGTTCGGTGCTGGGGGTCGGACGAGGTGTGGTGAGAAGGCACTGGTGCTCCCTGGAGTTCCCTTGTGACGCCGGGGCAGTTCCACTTCTATCGCCCCGGCGCCCGCTGGTGGGCCGGTTTCGGCGAACATCTCGGAAAGAGTGCGCGGGCGGGCCGCGCCAACCGGGAGGAACCGGTGTTCCCCGCGGTTTCCCCGCCGGCGGGGAACGGGGCGGGGCGAGGGAACGGCGGGTGCGGGGTGTCCGGGGCGGCGGCCCCGGAGGGCCGGGACCCGGACCGGGCCGCGGGACGTCGGGGCCGCGTGGCGGACGCGGCCCCGCGTGTTCAGCGCAGGTGCGAGGCGCCGTTGACGTCCAGGACGGTGCCCGAGGACCACACCGCCTCGGGGGAGGCCAGGTAGCGTACCGCGGCGGCGACCTCCTCGGGGGTGGCCACACGTCCGAAGGGGCTGTCGGAACGCACCGCGTCGGTGAGGCGGTGCGCGACCCGTTCGGTCTCCACGAACCCCGGGGCGACCGAAGCCACCCCGATCCCGTGCGGGGCGAGCGCGACCGCCAGGGACTGCCCCAGCGAGTGGAGGGCCGCCTTGCTCGCGCCGTAGGCCGGGTGGTCGGGTTCGCCACGGTAGGCGCCGCGTGAACCGACGTTGACGATGCGGCCCGGGACCCCGTGCTCGATCATGTTCCGGGCGAGGAGGTAGCTGAGGTCGGCTGCCCCGAACACGTTGACGTCCATGGTGTGCCGCCACACCCGCTGCCACTGCTCGTAAGGGGTTTCGGTGAGGGGCTGGGGCAGGTTGACGGCGGCGTTGTTGACCAGCACGTCGATGGTGCCGGCCCGGTCCACGGCCTGCCCGGCCAGGGACGCGGCGCCCCCGGGATCGGCCAGGTCGGCCTGCAGCAGTACGTGGCCCCGGCCGGGCAGGCCGGCCAGGGTGTGTTCGGCCTCCTCGCGGCGGCTGCTCCAGTGCACGAGTACACGGTCGCCGTCCTGTGCGAAGGCGGTGGCGACGGCGCGGCCGATGCCCCGGGCCGCGCCGGTGACCAGGACGGTCCGGGGCCGGTCGGGGGCGGTGCTCGGCCCGCCGGGGTGATGGGAGTGTGGCATGGGCGGAATTCTAGGACGTCAGGGCATGTGCGCGGCGCGTACCCGGGTGCCGCGGGCAGGGGCGGGTGCGGGGCTCGGGGGAGGGCCTTGTGCTCTACCCTTCCGGGGCCGCGCGGGGGCCGGGGCGCAGGGCGAAGGGGGCCCCGAAACCGGTGAGCCACTCGTCCTCGCGCAGGTGGTGGAAGATACGGTCGGTGACGTCGTGGTCGGGTGCGCGCCGGGCCGGCCACCCGAACTCGTCACAGATCACCGACCAGCTGGGGCCGTGGCCGTGTTCCTGGCGGTAGGACCCCACCCAGCGCGCGACCTCGGCCTCCCGGCCCAGTACGAGGGCGTCGGCGCGTTCCTGCACCGGCCGGTCCAGCGGGGTGGAGGCGGGGGTGACCTTCGCGGGGGTGTCCGGCGGGTACGGGGTGGGCGCCATCGGGCCGGTGACTTCGGTCAGGGAGACCTCGACCGGGTCCTGGGCGAGGTCGGGCCGGGTGATCCAGTCGATGCGCGCCAGCCATTCCAGGAGTTCGACCAGCTCTATCGGGCCGCTGAGCGCGCACGCCTCGATGATGCGGTCGGCCGGGAGCGAGATCCTTCCGTCCTGGTCGGCCCGGGAAGCCAGGTAGGCGCCCAGTACACGCAGCCGCGCAGGTTTCTTACGCATCTTGCGGTGGTTGATCGCGCGGGTGTACCAGCCCGACGCGCGCGTGCGTACGGCCTCCACCACCTGCCACGGGTTGCCGTGGAAGGAGGGCATGTCGCACAGCTCGGGGTCCAGGGGGCCGGAGGCCAGGATGCGTTCGGGGGTCGAGCCCAGCCATCCCGAGGAGGTCAGGGACGCCAACGACGGCTCGGGGTTGTCGATACGCAGGATCTTCATGTCGTGGGCGAGCACGTAGGAGAACCCGCGGATGGCGGCGCGCAGGGCGACGGCCACGGCGAGCATGCGGCTCTCGGGGTCGTCCCCGGCCCGGTCCTCGATCACCCGGTCCCACACCTGGCGCAGGAGTCGGGACTGGTCGGGGTTGATGGGCAGGATGCGTTTCTTGGCCGGGGGTTCTTCGTCGGCGGACCGGGTTTTCTTCGGCGGGCGCAGCGCGGGGTTCCAGCCGGGCGGGTTGCTGATGCCCTGCTCGGCGCAGAGCTCGCACGCCATGGCCGCGGCCAGGTCCGGGCCGGGGCGGTGGTACTGGATGCGCTTGGGTCGCGGGGGTGTGGGGTCATTGCTGTTCGTGGTGCTGTCGGCCATGTCAGGAGGGTAGCGAGGCGGTGCACCGGTGTGGCCGGGAAACAGGGATTCGGCGGACCGGAGGGCGAAGGGCCGGATCAGGGGGCGGGGGCCTCCGGGCACCAGCGCCGTTGGGGGCAGGAACCGCATGCGGGGCCGGGGGCCGGCGCGTGCGCGGTGTCCTGGTGCCAGGGGGAAGCGAGTTCGGAGACCACCGCGGCCGCGCGGTCGCGCAGGCCGGGGGAGAACGGGTCGAAGACGTCGACCCTGGCGCCCTGCGGGGTGAGGCGTTCCAGCTCCACCCGGGAGTGCGCTCCGGGGGTGATGGTCCCGGAGGCGAACAGCAGCACCGACAGGGCCAGCTCGGGGTGGAGGTCGAGCAGGTCGGGGCCCTCGGCTCCGGCGCGGGTGTCGGTGACCGCGGTCTGGCGCTGGATCCAGGAGCCCTCCTTCCGGTGCAGCAGGTCGACACGGGCCAGCACGAGCACGTCGGCGAGGGGGTCCTGCAGGGGGAGCCGCAGTCCTGCGTGCACGGGAGCGCCGGCGGTGACGGTGTGCAGGGCGCAGGTGCCGGCGTGTGCGGAGAGCAGGTCGGCCACCTGTGGTTCGGTGGTGCGGGGCCGGGGTTCCGGCGTGCAGGCCCGGCTCGGTGAGCGACGGTGTGCGCGGGCCAGGCGGGCGCGCACCACCGTTTCGGGGGAAGGCCCGGCCCCGGGGAGGCCGAGGTCGTGCAGGTGGGCCGAGGCGGGGCACGTGCGGTGGCGCAGGCCGGCCTGCACCGACCACGTACGCCGTGGCCGGGTACGGTCCCGGAAGCCCAGGAGCCCCGGGACCTGTGCGGGTCCGTCGCAGCCCCGGTGGAGTTTGCAGGGCGCGCAGTCGGGACCCGGGACGCGTGCCCCGGCGGGTGAGGAGAGCGCGCGCAGGGCGGGTCTGCCGCGTTCGGTGTACAGCTGCCCGGCCTCGGCGGGTGTGCCGTCGAACCGGACCTGCTCGGTGCCGTCGGTACAGGAGACCTGCAGCACACGCACCCGGTCGGGTGCGGGTACGTCCCCGCGGGTGGGCAGCGGGTGGCCTGCTCGGTGGCGCCAGGGCCCGGTGTCCACGGCCGTGCGGTCGACCGGGGAACCGGTGGCCAGGACGTGCGCGGCGATCGCGTCGGCCGGGCCCGGGGCGCCGTCGTCGGGCGTGCCGACCACGGGTACACGCAGTTCCCTGACCTGGTCGGTGCCCTCCAGGAGCGTGTAGCTGCGTCCGTGGGCCAGGATCTCGTAGGTGCGGGCGCCGGGGGAGCGGTACCGGGGGGGGAACCGGAGCAGCCACGGTTGTGCGCACGGGACACGGGCCTGGCCCTGTGGTCCTTCCAGAGCACCGAGCCAGGTGCGCACCGCGTGTCGGACCCAGGTGAGCAGACCTTCGTGGAGCGGGGCCAGCGGGGCGCCCCTGTGGTTGTGCGGGCGTTCTCCCGGGCGCGGCAGGCGGGCACAGGCCTCCTCGGCCGTGCGACCGTCGAGTTCCACCAGGTCCAGTGCCGCGTTCAGCGCGGTGAGCGGGTCGGTGCACAGCGGGTCCGGTTTGTGCCGTCCGGGGTGCTCGACCTTGTGGTCGGCCGAGGCGCGCACGTGGGTGGGACAGCTCCCCGGGCGCGCGGTGACGGCCTCGGCCGGGATGCGCACGCACGGGGTGTGCGGGGTGCGGGTGTTACCGGACACGGGGCGGTCTCCCTCCGTGCGCCCGGGGGCGCGGCTCGTGTTCGCCCGCGGGCCGGTGGCCCGGCGGGGCCGGCGTGCGGGCCCTGCGGGGGTGTTGCGGGGCCGGCGGTGTCACGGGTCGGAGAGCGGTGCCACCAGGGCTGCGTGCATCTGCCGCACCCGGTCGCGGTCACGGCCGGTACGGGTCCGGTAGGCCACACTCACCCGGGAGCGTCCGACCCCGGTGATCGTGCCGGCGTAGTGGTGGCGGAACAACCGGAACGTCACCGCCTGGCCGACCGACAGCTGGCAGAGCGCCCGCCGGGAGGCCTGTGCCAACGCACGGTGATGCTCGCGGTGGGGGCGCTGCGAGGGGTCCCAGCGCCGCCGCAGCAGCTCGGCCTCCTGTTCCGCGCGGTGCCGGCGGCGGATCTGCAGCCGGCACTCGCGGGCCAGGTGCGGGAAGCGTGCGGCCACGGCCTCGCAGGCTTCCCGGTGCCTCGGGGCGCTGCGGTCGCGCGAGTAGTCGGTGTACTCGTTCCTGAGGTGGTCCACGACCAGGCGCTCCAGTGGCAGCCGGTCCCCGGGGCACCCGCGCAGGGTGTCCAGTGCCCGTGGGTGCGCGCGGGCCAGGGAGAAGAGCTGGTCGGTGTCGGACGGGAACCAGGTCGAGACCATCGGAGCCTCCGGTCGTCGTACGGATGCGTCGCCCACCATGGTGCAACGGATCGGGCGCCCGTGGGCGGGCCTGTGGACAACCCCGGGAAGCCACGCGCGAGGGTGCGGAGAAGTCGGGGAACGGCGGGGGTGATCATGTTGAATGACGTCCATGATCGTGCGTCGAGTACTTCCCGATGAGATGAACGCCGTCAGCGCGCTGCGTGAGACCGCCTACCGGGCCGACGGTCTGTTGAAGGCCAACCCCGACTACGTGCAGGCCCTTCGCGACCTGGGCGCGGACGGGCACGGCGAGGTGTTGGTCGCGGCCGAGGGCGACCAGCTCCTGGGCACCATCATGTTCGAACCCTGGCACGACCACAGCGAGATCGCGCGCGGGGCCGACGAGGCCGAGGTCCGTGCCTTTGCGGTCGCACCGCAGGCCCGCGGCCGCGGTGTGGGAAAAGCACTGGTCAACGCGTTGGTGGAGCGCGCACGTGAGGAGAGTGTCTCGCGGATCGTGCTGCTGTCGCTCCCGGAGATGGTCTCGGCCCAGTACGTGTACCGGGCGCGCGGTTTCGAGCGGGTCCACGAACGCGACTGGGAACCGCAACCGGGCGTGCGGCTCATGGCCTACTGCCTCACTCTCAAGGGGTGAGGCCCGGCTCCGGGGCCGGGCCCCTTCTCACATGATGGCCTCGGCGGCCCGGGCGTTCTCGGCGGCCCGGGCCGTTTCTGCGCCCCATGAGCCCTCCGCGAGCAGGTCCAGCACGTGGGCGGCGCGCGGGTGACCGCTCAGCACGATCGTTCGGACCAGTTCCCCCGCGCGTGCGCTCAGACGGGGGTCCTCGGCGGGTGCGGTCCCGGCTTCCATGAGTAGCGCGTGGTCGTCCAGCACCGCCCACACGTCCTGGTGGGAGCAGGGGTCGGGGGTGTACCCGGGGCGCATCCGCCGGGCCCAGCCGCCCACGACGGGGTGGTGCACGTGGAAGGGCAGCAGCCCGCTCACGTCCGTCGCCGATCGCCGGACCAGGTGGAGGACGGCGGAGCGCCGGTGCCACTGGAGGGGGTCGGCGCAGGCGTCGAAGAGTTCCGTGACCGCCGTGCTCAACCGTCCCTGTTCCGCTTGGCGTGTGAGCCAGCGGGACAGCACGAGTTCGGTGTCCAGGGGGCGCGAGTGCCCCATCACCACTTCCAGGGCCTGTTCTCCGGACATCGCGTCGACGCGCGGCAGTACCCGTACGGGCACCTCCGCCTTGGTCAGCTGCCGCACCATGAAGCGGTCGCCCAGGGGCGTGATCCGGCGTGCCCGCTGCCCGGGCAGCGGGCCCCGGCCGCCGCGTGAACCGGTCCCGTGCGAGGTGACCGCGCCCAGCCCTTCCAGTACCGACAGGGCCCGCTCCACCTCGACCTCGACCTCGGCCGCGGAGCCGAGCGCGCAGGATGCGGCCAGATCGGCGGGCCCGTGTGCGGTCCCGGTGGTGAACAGTTCGGTGAGTACCAGGTAGGACAGGACCCCGCGCAGCCCCGTCATCAGCGGCAGCGCGTCGGCCCAGGCGTCGGCGACGGCGCCCGGTACACGCGCGGCCCAGTCGCGGGAGGCGGGACCGGGCAGCACACGTGTGTAGGTGGTGCGCAGCAGTCCGGCCTCGCGGGCGACGGCGAAACTCTCCCGTACTTGTTCGGGGCCGGTGCCCAGGGCCTCGGCCGCGGCGGCCAGGTCCTCGAGGCGCAGCGCGTCCTGGGTGGTGCCGGGTGCCAGGTCGCGTCCCCCGTCGATCCACACGGTCAGGCGGGCGGCTTCGGACAGGGCGGTGCACTGCAGTGCTGCGGTGTCGAGTTCCTCGGCGGGGGCGGCCACGACGGCCGGCAGGTCCACGGCCGGGCGGGTACCGGCCCCGAGGCGTTCCAGCAGGGGTTCCAGGGTGCGGTCGGGTTCCTCCTCCTGGAGTCGCGGTGCGACGAGGTCGACCTCGGCCACGGCCTCGCGCAGTGCGCGCGGGCTCTGGCCCGGTGTGAGTTCGCCGCGCTCGACGAGGTGGTCGCACCACAGCAGCCAGGCGGAGCGCAGTGCTTCGGGGCCGCCACGGTAGCCGTGGACGGCGGCGGCGACCTCGTGCACGTCCTGCACCGTCCAGTCGCCGGGGTCGGGGGCGCCGCAGTCACGGTGGGCATGCAGGACCAGCGTGAGGGCGTCGGCGTCGGGTGGTGCGGGCAGGTGCAGCCCTCGGGACCAGTCGAGCCAGGAGCGGACGGCCGAGAAAATGCGCTCAGTCATTATGTGATCACCGAAAGTGTTTTTGGTCGCCGAAACGGACTCAGGCTAACTGCTGCCGATCCCTGTTCGCTGAGGAACGGCAAAATATCCCCGGCCGCTGCGAACAGGACGGACCCCCGGCTGTCGGTCCCGTGGCCCGGCCGTTTCGGTCTGCTGCCCGCGCGGGTGCCCGCTGCGGGGTTCCTCACCCGTTTCCGGCCACCAGAAGGACCTCCAACGTGCGGGGCCCGTGCACCCCCTCGACCCGGTCGAGTTCGATGTCGCTGGTGGCCGAGGGGCCGCTGATCCAGGTCAGGGGCCGTGTCGGTTCCAACAGGCGCACCGCCTCGGGCACCGCGTCCACGACCTGGTCGGCCCGCACCACACACAGGTGGTGGTCGGGGATCAGGGTCACGGAGCGCCGTCCCTGGTCGGGGGAACCGTCGAGCACGATGGTGCCGGTCTCGGCCACCGCCACGGCACAGCCGGTCACCGCACCGTCCACCGCGTCCAGTTCGCCCGGCGAACGCGGATCCTGGCGGGAGTCGGGTACACGCTCCACGTCCGTCTCGGCCAACCACGCCCCGGGCACCCCGGAAGGCACCACGACCCGGCGGGCCCCGCGCCGCTCCAACACCGCGGCGACCTGTCCGGCCAACTCCTCGGGGCGCACCCGGTGCACCAGGGCCCGGTATTCCTCCAGCCGGTCCACGAGCACCTCCAGGGCGGGGCCCGCGCCGTGGCTGCGGGCGTAGGTACGGGACGGGACGCGCTCGGCCGGTTCGTCGGCGGGCACGTCCTCCAGGGCCGCACGCACCCGGCCCAGCACACGCTCTCGGGAACCGCTCATCAGCGCTCCTCTCCTCGTTTCTTCCACCACCGGCGGAAGGACTCCTCCGGGATCTCGGGCACCGAACGGGTGTCGGTCCAGGCCGAGGCCGCCCCGGGCAGGTGCCGGGGCACGGCGCCGCGCACCGCGGAGGCGGCCCGCTGCGCGGCCTCCAACGCGGCGGGCGAGGACAGCGCCGCCTCCGCACCGGCCATCATCGCCTTCTCGCCCGTGCGCCCGGGCCCTTCCACGGCCTGTTCGCGCAGGTGCACCAGGACCTCGGGGATGTCGATGGCCACCGGGCACACCTCGTAACAGGCCCCGCACAGGGAGGAGGCGTAGGGCAGCGACCGGTCCGTCTCCGAGGACATCCCCTGCAGCTGAGGGGTGAGGATCGCCCCGATCGGGCCGGGATAGACCGACCCGTAGGCGTGCCCGCCCGTGCGCTCGTAGACCGGGCAGGCGTTCAGGCAGGCCGAGCAGCGGATGCACCGCAGTGCCTGGCGCCCCACGGTGTCGGCGAGCACGTCGGTGCGTCCGTTGTCCAGCAGGACCAGGTGGAACTCCTGTGGCCCGTCGCCCGGGGCCACCCCGCTCCACATCGACGTGTAGGGGTTCATGCGTTCGCCGGTGGAGGAGCGCGGCAGCAGCTGCATGAACACCTCCAGGTCGTCGAAGGTCGGCACGATCTTCTCGATGCCGACCACGGAGATGAGGGTCTCGGGCAGGGTCAGGCACATGCGCCCGTTGCCCTCCGACTCCAGGACCACCGTCGTCCCGGAGTCGGCGACCACGAAATTGGCCCCCGAGATCGCGGTACGGGTGTTGAGGAACCGCTCGCGCAGGTGGACACGGGCGGCTTCGGCCAGCGCACGCGGGTCGTCGGTCAGTCCCTGGGGAGCCGGCACGCCCCACCGGGCCATGTGCTCCAGGAAGATCTCCCGGATCCGGGCCCGCCCCAGGTGGATGGCGGGCACCAGGATGTGCGAGGGCAGGTCCTGGCCCAACTGCACGATGAGTTCGGCCAGGTCGGTCTCGTAGGCGGTGATGCCGGCCTGTTCCAGCGCCCGGTTGAGTTCGATCTCCTGCGTGGCCATCGACTTGACCTTGACCACGTCGCTCTGCCCGGTCCCGTGCACCAGGCGGGTGACGATCGCGTTGGCCTCCGCGGCGTCGGAGGCCCAGTGCACCGTCCCGCCGGCCCGCTGCACCGACTCCTCCACCTGTTCCAGGTAGCGGTCCAGGTGGCGCAGGGTGTGTTCCTTGATCGCGGCCCCCTCGGAACGCAGTTCGGCCCAGTCGTCGAGCTCGCCGACGGCCTGGCCGCGTTTGTCGCGGATGGTGTGGGTGGCCTTGTGCAGGTTGTGGCGCAGCTGGGAGTCCTCGACGGCCGCCCGGGCGGCCTCGGGGAAGGGCGGCATACCCAGGAACGTGGCACTCAACGGTCTGCCTCTTCCGTGGTGGGGGAGACGGCGGCTTCGCTCGTCTCGGTGCGGGCGAGGATCTCGGCGATGTGGGCGACCCGCACGCCCGAGCGCTGGCGCTGCAGGATCCCGCCCACGTGCATCAGGCAGGAGTTGTCGACCATGCACAGCACCTCCGCCCCGGTGTCGACGGCCTGGCGGGCCTTGTCGGCGCCCATGGCGGTGGAGACGTCACTGTTCTTGAGCGCGAAGGTGCCGCCGAACCCGCAGCACTCCTCGGGTCGGCCGACCTCCACCAGGTCGAGGCCGCGCACAGCGCGCAGCAGGCGGTAGGGGCGGTCGCCCAGGCCGAGCATCCGCAGCCCGTGGCAGGTGGGGTGGTAGGCGACCCGGTGCGGGTAGTAGGCGTCCACGTCGGTCACCCCGAGCACGTCCACGAGCAGCTCGGTCAGGTCGTACACGCGCGGGGCCAGGGCGGCGACCTTGCGGGACAGGCGGCTGCCGCTCCGGCCCAGCCGGGGGTAGTGCTCGCGGATCATGGCCGCGCACGAGGCCGAGGGGACCACCACCGCGTCGGCCCCGTCGAAGGTCTGCACGAAACGCACCGCGAGCTTCGTGGCCGGGCGCCGGTAGCCGGTGTTGTAGTGCATCTGTCCGCAGCAGGTCTGCCCTTGGGGGAAGACCACCTCGTGCCCCAGCCGCTCCAGCAGTTCGACCACGGCCCGCCCCGTGTCGGGGAACAACGTGTCGTTGACACAGGTGATGAACAGCGCGATCCGCATGTTCCTTCTCCAATCCACCCGTCAGTGGTCCGACCACTCTGGCACGAGGTCAAGAGCGGAACAAGGAACGTGTCCATGACCAAGCAGGTTCTGGGTGTTCTCCGAATCTCGGAAGGGGGATTGGTACGATCTCTTAGTGTGGGCGGGGAGAAACTGCCACGATGGTTCCCATCCCCCGGCGCGTCCAACCGGCCCACGACACCTGGAGACCTCCGTGACCGACCTCGACGCCCGGCGCACCCCCGTGACCCAGAGGGCCGTCGAGGAGATCAAACGCCGGATCGCCGACGGCAGTTTCGGCCCGGGTGACCGCCTTCCCACCGAACGCGACCTGGCGGCCGACCTCGGGGTCTCCCGCAGCTCCATGCGCGAGGCCATCCGCGCCCTCATCACCCTGGGTGTCCTGGAATCACGCCACGGCGCCGGCGTCTACGTCACCGCCCTGCGCCCCGCCGACCTGCTGGAGACCTTCTCCGTGCTGGCCGAGGTCTCCCAGGGCTCCACCCTCCTGGAGGTCCTCCAGGTGCGCCGCATGCTCGAACCCGCCGCCACCGCCCTGGCCGCCGCACGCGCCGACGACGCCCAGATCGCCCACATCGGCACCCTGCTGGAAGACATCGACGGCGGGGACTGCACCGTCTCCGCCGACCTCGGCTTCCACCAGGCGATCGTCACCGCCACCGGCAACGCCACCCTCGCCGCGGTCAGCGACGGCCTCAGCTCCGCGAGCTTCCACGCCCGCGTCTGGCACGGACACCGCGAGGCCGGGCTCACCGCCAAACTCCGCGAGGACCACCACCGCATCCACGAGGCGCTCCTGACCCGCGACCCCGACGCCGCCCGCGCTGCCGCCACGACCCACGTGATGCGGGTGGAGCACTGGTTGCGTGCCGAACTCGGGGCCTCGGCCGACTGACACCGGGGCCCTCACCCGAACCCGGCACCGGGGGTTCCGGCGTCCGAATCCACTGCCACGTCGTCGATGTCGGTGACCGACGGTAAGATTCGACCGCCCTCGAACCGACCCCGAACGGAGCCCCAGGAGTAGTGACCGTACGCGAAGGCGTCCACCGGACCGTCGAGGCCTCCTGGTTCCAGGCCCTCATCATCTCGCTGATCCTGGTCAACGCCCTCATCCTCGGGTGCGAGACCTCGTCGGCCGTCATGGCGGCCCACGGTGACCTCCTCATGCGCATCGACCGGGTGATCCTGGCCGTGTTCGTCGTCGAGCTGGCGCTCCGGCTCTTCGCCTACCGCAGCAGCTTCTTCAGGGATCCCTGGAGCTGGTTCGACCTCGTGGTCGTCGGTATCGCACTCGTACCGACCAGCGGGCCCTTCTCCGTCCTGCGTGTGCTCAGGGTCCTGCGCGTGCTGCGCCTGGTGACGGTCGTCCCCGCGCTGCGCCACGTCGTGGCCGGCCTCTTCCGCGCGCTGCCCGGTATGGCCTCCATCATGGTCCTGGTCGTGCTGCTGCTGTACGTGTCGGCGGTCATCGCCACCGAACTCTTCGGCGCCGAGAGCCCGAAACACTTCGGTGACCTGGGAGCGTCCCTGTTCACGCTCTTCCAGATCTTCACCGCCGACGGTTGGTCCGGCATCGCCGACGACGTCATGGCCCACCAGCCCTACGCGTGGGTCTTCTTCGCCGTCTTCGTGCTGGTGTCCACGCTCATCGCCCTGAACCTGTTCATCGCGGTGGCCGTGGAAGCCCTCCACGAGCCCGGCTCCGACCGCACCCGCGTCCTGGGCGGCCCCAGCGGCCCCCAGGACCGGACCACCCAGGACCTCGTCCTGGAAGAACTGCGTTCGCTGCGTACCGAGGTCGAGACCCTGCGACGGGAACGCGCTTCTGTGCAAGGCTAGAGGAGAGTTCAGACCGTACGGACAGGAGCATCGGATGTCTGCCAGCACACCTCTGCCCCGCGCCGAAGCGACCGGGGACCGGGCCGAGGCGGCCATCGCACTGGACCGCAGGTACGAGTGGAAGGCCCTGGAGGAGCACCGCGCCCAGCTGGGCTCCACCCACCTGCGCGAACTGTTCGACGCCGACCCCGAACGCGTGGACCGCAACAGCCTGCGCGTGGGCGACCTGCACGTGGACCTGTCGAAGAACCTCGTGACGGACCGGACCTGGCGCCTGCTGATCGACCTCGCCCGCGCCACCCGCGTGGCCGACCTGCGCGACGCCATGCTCAGCGGCGAACACATCAACGTCACCGAGGACCGTGCGGTCCTGCACACCGCCCTGCGCGCTCCCCGCGAGTCCGTGGTCCGCACCGACGGCCAGGACGTGGTCCCCCAGGTCCACCGGGTCCTGGACCACATGGCCGGCTTCGCCGAGAAGGTCCGCGCCCGCACCTGGCTGGGCCGGACCGGGCGCCCCGTCACCCGCGTGGTCAACATCGGCATCGGCGGCTCCGACCTGGGCCCGGCCATGGCATACGAGGCGCTGCGTCCCTACAGCGACCGGGGCCTGGAGTTCCGTTTCGTCTCCAACGTCGACGGCTCCGACCTGCACGAGGCCCTCATCGACGCCGACCCCGCCACGACCCTGTTCGTGGTCGCTTCCAAGACCTTCACCACACAGGAGACCATCACCAACGCCGCCGAGGCCAAGCGCTGGCTCCTGGACGCGCTGGGCCGCGAGGGCGACGACGAGGCCGTGGCCCGCCACTTCGTCGCAGTCTCCACCAACGCCGACGAGGTCGCCCGGTTCGGCATCGACACCACCCACATGTTCGAGTTCTGGGACTGGGTCGGTGGCCGCTACTCCTACGACTCGGCCGTGGGGCTGCCACTCATGATCGCCGTGGGGACCGAACAGTTCCGTGAGATGCTCCGGGGCTTCCACCTCATGGACGAGCACTTCGCGACCGCGCCCGCCGAGGCCAACCTGCCGCTCCTGCTCGGGATGCTGGGCATCTGGTACGGCGGCTTCCACGAGGCCCACACGCACGCCGTGCTGCCCTACAGCCACCACCTGGCGAGTTTCCCGGCCTACCTGCAGCAGCTCGACATGGAGTCCAACGGAAAGTCCGTCCAGCGCGACGGGCGCCCGGTCGCGTGGAACACCGGCCCCGTGGTCTGGGGGACCCCCGGCACCAACGGCCAGCACGCCTACTTCCAGCTCCTGCACCAGGGCACCCGCCTCGTGCCCGCCGACCTCATCGGGTTCGCCCGACCCGGCCCCGACCTGCCCGACCACCTGCGCGGCCAGCACGACCTGCTCATGGCCAACCTCTTCGCACAGGGCCAGGCCCTGGCCTTCGGACGCACCGCCGAGGAGGCCGCCGCCGAAGACGTGCCCGCCCACCTGGTGCCGCACCGCACCTTCCCGGGCAACCGACCCACCACCACGATCCTGGCCGGGCAGCTCACCCCCGCGGTTCTGGGCCAGCTCGTCGCCCTCTACGAGCACAAGGTGTTCGTGCAGGGCGCGGTGTGGAACGTCAACTCCTTCGACCAGTGGGGGGTCCAGCTCGGCAAGGCCCTGGCCAAGCGCGTCGAACCCGCCCTCACCGACGGGGAGGACGTGCCCGGACTGGACGCCTCCACGGCCTCCCTGGTCGAGCAGTACCGGAGCTTCCGCCACCGCGACTGAGCGGTGTCGCCGGGCCCCGCCCCGCCCAGGTGGTCGGGCCCGGCCCTGGGACGGCTCGGGCGGGCGCGTGGAAAAAACCTTTGCGCAGCCCGTCCGGTGCCGCTATTCTGCACGAGCAATGCGCAACTGACATCGAGACCGATCGCCCGAGTGTGCGGGGCTCGCCCGGAGAGGGCTGGAGCCGACCCCGCTCGGCGAGCCACAGCCCCGGCCCGTGGTGCGGTCTCGATGTCGGCGACACCCTCGCCCCAGCGGACCGCCGCCGGCGGTCCCCTGCGCGCATCGAGGCCCACCCCCATGACGAAGGGTGGTCCCACACCGTGAATCCGCACACCATGTCCGCTCCCACCGGCGCCGCGTTGCTGCGCGCCCGTGACCTGTCCCGTTCCTACGGCGGCCACGTGGTCCTGGACGGGGTCGGCCTCGACGTGGCACCCGGCCAGCGCCTGGGCCTGGTCGGGGAGAACGGCGCCGGCAAGTCCACACTCCTGCGCCTGCTCGCCGGCGTGGAGGAGCCAGACGCCGGCAACATCGAACGTCCCGACGACACCGGGTTCCTGCATCAGGAACTGCCCTACGGGGCCGAGGCCACCCTGGGCGGGGTCGTCGACGACGCGCTCGCGCCCGCCCGCGAGGTGGAACGGCGCCTGGCCCTGAGCGCCGAGGCCGTGGACACCGGACCCGGGGACGACCGGGCCCTGGCCGAGTACGCCGATCTCCTGGCCGACGCCGAACGCCTCGAGGTCTGGGACGCCGACCGGCGCGCCGGCCTCGTCGTGGCCGGACTCGGGCTCGACGGGCTGGACGCCGGCCGCACCGTGGCACGGATGTCGGGCGGCCAACGCGCCCGCCTGGCCCTGGCAGCGCTGCTCATCCGCCGACCGCGTGCCCTGCTGCTGGACGAACCCACCAACCACCTCGACGACAGCGCGCTGGAGTTCTTCGAGGGGTACCTGCGCGACCTGCCCGGTCTGGTGGTGCTGGCCAGCCACGACCGGGTCTTCCTGGACGCGGTCTGCACCGGCCTGGTCGACCTCGACCCGGCCGTGGACGGGCCCGTCCACTACGGGGGCGCCTACACCTACTACCTGCGTGAGAAGCAGGTCGAACGCGAACGTTGGCAGCAGCGCCACGAGTACGAGCAGGACCGGTTGAAGGCCCTGCGCGAGTCGGTACGCACCACCGCGCGCAGGGTGGGGCACAACCGCAGGCCCAAGGACAACGAGAAGATGAACTACGACGCCTCCGGTGAGCGGGTGCAGCAGCAGGTCTCGCGTCGGGTGCGTGATGCCCGCGGGCGCCTGGCGGAGCTCGAACGCGAGCAGGTGCGCAAACCGCCGCGCAAACTGTCCTTCTCCGGACAGCTGACCGCCAGGCCTGCCACGGCCGGGGACCAGGCCCTGATGTTGCGCGGGGTCGAGGTGCCCGGGCGTCTGCGGCTGGCCCACCTCGACGTGCCCGCCGACGGGCGCCTGCTCGTCACCGGCCCGAACGGGGCAGGAAAATCCACACTCCTGTACACCCTCGCCCGCCGCCTGACCCCCGCCGAGGGTGAGGTGAGCTGGGCCCGTGGCACCACCGCGGCCCTGCTCGAACAGGACGTGCGGTTCGCCGACCCCGAACGCACTCCGCGCTCGCTCTACGACGCGCTCAACGCCGGACGGACCGACGCGCCGCGGCTGGTCGATCTGGGGTTGGTCGCCCCGCGCGACCAGGACCGGCCGGTCGGCCTGCTCAGTACGGGCCAACGCCGCCGTCTGGCCCTGGCGATGCTCGTGGGCCGCGCCCCCGACGTCCTGCTGCTGGACGAGCCCACCAACCATCTGTCGTTGTCACTGGCCGAGGAGCTGGAGGAGGCCCTGGGCACCGCACCCGGCGCTGTCGTGGTCGCCTCGCACGACCGCTGGCTGCGCCGCAACTGGGAGGGCAGGCAACTGCATCTGGTCGGTGGCCGCGCGGTCCCCGGCCCCTGACCGGTGCCGGCGCGGACGATGGAAGTGGAACGGGAGGTGTTCTCCTGCACCGAGGGGTTCTACAACCCCTGGCGGCGGCATTCCGCGAACGGTCAGCTCAGCCCGGCCGAGTATGAACGTCGCCGCACTGAAGCTGCTCGAGAGAGGCTTGCGGCGCTGTCTCAGGCCGCGTAAAACCCCAGGCCACAGGTGTCTACTGAACTGAAGTAACTTTAGTTGGTGGAGTCCGGTGGATCGGTGACAGGTGGGGGCATGGGCCATGGACCGGTGGCAGGTGGGTGGTGTTCGTCGGAGCCTCGAGCGTAGCCCGGCCGGGGCTCCTCGCAACCCGCTTCGGCGCCCCGCCACACCTGCTTCATTGCGCTGATGGTGGCGGGTGTGTGGTGGGTTGTTCGCGGCGCCTCGGGGTGTGCGGTCCGCCCCTTCCCCGGGCTGGCCCCGGAGACCGAAAACCACCGTTGACAGTGCTCGTGTGGGCACCAGCACCCGCCTACGGTGCCCACACGGGCACTATCAACCGCCCGGCCCGGCACCGCCTGGGCCTCGAATCCGACCCTGGCAACAAGAACCACAGCCGAAGCCGGTTCCGGCAGCAATACCCACGCGCCGAACCCCGCCCAGCCACACGCACACCCACCACCCCCGGGCCTCCACACCACAGACCAGGAACCCGAGGCCCTCAGAGACCGCCCACACGCCCGACGGCCCCGGCCTCAATGCGCCACCGGGAGCAGGCGGGGCCAGACCCGAAGGGCCGGTAGTTGCCCCCGCAGGGGGCCGTTGCCTTTCGCATGAGCGAACCACCCCCCGCACGCCGCAAGCGGTGGTCACAATGCAGCCCCACAGGGGGATGGAAGCACCCACCGTTCCTTCTGCTGCCGGGGCGCCGGGGGTGGGAGGGGTTCGTCGATGAGGGTCGGGAAAGCCCGGCGCAAAGGGTCGCAGCGCACACCCCGAGGCGCCCCCACACCAACCCACCACACACCCGGCACCAACCCCGCAAAGAAACGTGTGCGGGGGTGGCGCCGGAGCGGGTTGCGCGCAGACCCGGCCGGGCTAAAATCCCGATCCCGACGAACCCCCACCCCCGGCACAACAAGAAACCCCCGCCCCAGCCCCCATCAGCGCCCTAGAGCAGGTTCCTGGTCCCTGCCAGGGAGTCGATCCACTGGTGCAGGTGGCCGGACCAGTCGTGTCCGGCGCCGCTGTGGTGGTCGACGCTGAAACGGTGGTAGGTGTCGCGTCCCTCGGAGAACAGCAGGCCGCTCTTCTTGTCCAGCTCCAGGACCACCTCGAAACCGTTGTGGTCGGTGACCATGGTCAGTTCCAACTCGTTCAGCCCCCGGTAGCGGCGGGGCGAGTAGTACTCGATCTCCTGGTAGAAGGGCAGCTGCTGGCGGGTCCTGCGGATGCGTCCCCGTTCCAGGTCGGCGCTCTTGAAAGCGAAACCGAGGGACTCCAGGGAGTCCAGGACCGCAGCTTGGGAGGGCAGGGGTTCGATGTCCACGGGGTCCAGGTCCCCGGGGTCGACCGCGTTCTCCACGTGCAAGCGGGTGTTGACCCCGACCTGCATGGGGCGCAGACGGCGGTTGCGGTGCAGGGTGAGGGGGGTTTCCCAAGGTACGGGCAGCTCGAAGGGGACCTGCAGGCGTCGGCCGGGGGAGAGGCTCAACCGCCCGCCCACGCTCACCCGGTGGAACTCCTCGTTGTTCTTGATCTCGTGGTCGCCGACCTCGGTCTCGACCTTGGACTGGAGGCCGACGGTGAGCTGCTCGATCTGCTGCTCGACCTCGCCGCCCTCGATCATGATCGTGCCCCGCACTGTGCCGCCGGGGGTGACCACGGGTGTGTCCACGACGGTTTCCACTGAAGCCCCACCGAACCCGATACCGGCGAGCAGACGTTTGAGGACCATGGAAGCCTAACTTTCTCGGCCGCCCGGCAGTGTCCTGTCGGGCGGGTTCTGGACCGTTCCCTCAGGTAGACGTGGCGTGGGGCGTTCCGGTTCCTCGTTCGGTCCCGGTTTTTCCCGGTTCGGTCCCGATCTCCGGTCGGGTCAGACCAGACCCCGCAGCAGGGACCGCAGACCGAACCGGAACCGTGCTGCCCATTCCCGCGCATCCAGGGCGTCCTCGTCGTCGTGGCCGGAGTGCCGCACCTGGTGCACCACCGAGCCGATGCAGTAGGAGTGCAGGGCGTCGGCCGCCCGTTCGATGTCCTCGCCGGCCAGCCCGGCCTCGTCGAAGGCGTGCCGCATCAGCGCCCACGTCGTCGCGCTGTTGGGGGTGCGCGGAGCCCTGTGGGCCAGCAGCGACAGCGCGCCCGAGTAGGTCAGCAGCCGCTCCCGGTAGGCCTCGGCCCACGTGGTCAGGCGCTGGTCCCAGGGGCGCTCGTCGGCCACCGCCTGCTCCTCGACCTCCGTCTGCTCCTCGCCGTCCTGGCCGACCTCGTCGTGGAAGGCGGCTCCGGTGGGCGAGGGGGAGGCCACGTAGGCGGCGATCGAGTTGAACAACTGTTCCTTGCCGAGGGGGAAGTGGTGGTAGATCGCCATCGCCTCCACCTCCAGGGCGTCGCCCAGGCGGCGCATGGACAGCCCGCCCAGCCCCCGGCCGGCGATGATGTGCAGCGCCTCGATGAGAATGCGCTCACGGCTGAGTCCGGCGTTGTTCCTGCTCACGGTCTTCCTTTCGGGAATGTGCCCGACAAAGCTGGCAGCTCGGGGCGGCGAGGGCCAGGCCGACGCGCCGCTCGCCACACGTGACGACCGCCGGCCTCCTGCCTTCCATTGTGACGGCCGTGCGGGCACCGTGCCCGCCGCCGCTTCGGTCCCCCGCGCTCCACGTTCTCGCCGCCGCCCCCGGACCCGAGGAGACTAGAGTGACTGTGACCGACCACACGCGGGTAACGGAGGACGACAGATGTCACCGGTCATGCAGAGCAGGGAACAGGCGATGCAACGTCTGGCCGAGGACCAGGAGCGGGCCGACCGGCTGCCCGGTCTGATGCGCTCGGTCTCCCGGGCCCAGAGCGAGCTGGAGGCCGCCCGTGGACAGGGAGCCTCCGCCGAGGAGGTGCGCCACCACGGGCTCGAGCTGGACACGGCCCTGACCGAGGCGATGCGTGCCGCCTACGCCAAGGAGCGCATCCTCGTGGGCTCCAAGGGGTACACGGACCGCATCCACCGCCGCAAGCGTCTGGCGAAGCCGGCCGTGCGCCGTGCCACGGAGGAGGCCGAGAAGCTGCTCACCGCACGTGAGGACCACCGGCTCCACGGCATCCAGCGCATCCCCCGGAACACGTACTGATCCCTCCCGGCCGGGCCCTGCGCGGTTTCCTGCCGTGCGGGGCCCCGGTCCTGTCGGTTTCCGGCTGTGCGGGCACGTACGGAGGGAGCGCACGGGGTAGTTTGGATCCCGACCGGACCAGGACAGACCCCCGCACTCGACGGGGACGGGGCCCGCGGGCCCCTGTAGGGAGTGCAGTAGGAGATGGCGGAGTTCATCCGCATTGATCCGACGTCGAAGGTTCCGCCCTACGAACAGATCCGGGCGATCGTCGCGATCGCCGCGGCCAACGGGGAACTACCCGTCGGGTACCGACTACCGACGGTACGGGCGTTGGCCGGGCAGCTCTCGGTGGCCGTGAACACGGTCGCCCGTGCCTACCGGGAACTCGAACAGGCAGGTGTGGTGGAGACCCGGGGGCGCTCGGGCACGTTCGTGGCGGCCTCCGGTGACGACCAGCGGGCCGAGGCTCTGGAGGCCGCCCGCACCTACGCCGAGGTCATCCAACGAGTGGGCCTGGACCGTGAGGAAGCCGTCCGGATCCTGCGCGCCGCTCTGGAGAACTGACCGGTCAAGCCCCGTGGCGGATCCCGGGACGGGGCAGCGTTCCGGGGCGGGGCGACGGCGGCGACCACGGCCGTTCGCCGCGTTCCGCCCGTGCGCGGCCGCGCCAACGGGACCGTGTTCGGCGGTGCCGCGGCACCGTTCTTCCCCGGGCCCGTCCTCGTGGCCGTGTCCTCCTGCTGTGCTCCGGGCCCGCGCACACGTGGGGGTCGTCCCGACGGGACGACCCCCACGTGTGGTTGCGGACCCCGAACAGGTCCTCAGCTCGCGAAGTCCAGGAGCTGCTGGGCCCGGCTCGGGTGGCGCAGCTTGGACAGCGACTGCTTCTCGAGTTGGCGGATGCGCTCACGGGTGAGCCCGAGGTGCTTGCCGATCTCGTCCAGGGTGCGCGGACGGCCGTCCATGAGGCCGAAACGCAGGGACATGATCGTGGCCTCGCGCGGCTCCAGGTCCGAGAGTGCGTTGCGCAGCTGGTCCGCCATGATCTGCCGGTCGACCACCTCGGAGGCCTCCGAGGCGTCCACGTCCTCGATGAGGTCGCCGATACGGGTCTCGCCGTCCTCACCGATGGTGGAGTCGAGGCTGATGGGCTGACGCGTCACGCGCAGCAGTTCCTCGATCTGGGTCGGTGTCTTGTCGAGCTCCAGTGCCAGCTCCTCGGGCGTGGGCTCGCGGCCCAGCGCCTGGTGCATGTCACGTTCCAGACGACTGACCTTGCTGAGCAGCTCCAGCACGTGGACGGGCAGGCGGATCGTACGGGCCGAGTCGGCGAAGCCGCGCTGTATGGCCTGGCGGATCCACCACATGGCGTAGGTGGAGAACTTGAAGCCCTTGGTGTAGTCGAACTTCTCCACCGCACGGATCAGCCCGAGGTTGCCCTCCTGGACCACGTCCAGCAGTGACATCCCGCGGTCGCTGTACTTCTTGGCCACCGACACCACCAGGCGCAGGTTGGCCTCGAGCATGTGCGACTTCGCGGCACGGCCGTCCTCGACCACCCACTCGAGCTCGTCCTGCTCGGCCGGCGCCAGGTCGTAGGACTCGTCGACCTCGCCGTGCTGGCCCAGGCGGTACTCGGCGTAGAGCCCGGCCTCCACACGCTTGGCCAGATCGACCTCCTGCTCGGCGGTGAGCAGCTGCCTGCGGCCGATCGCCTTCAGATAGGTGTGGACGGAGTCGCCCATCGCGGGGGACTGGTCGTCGAGATCGGTCTCGGTGGCGTCCGGATCGATGTTGTTCTGGGTGTTCTCGGCCTTCTTCGCGCGCCGCGGGGAGCGCGGCTTCCTCCGGGTGGAGGTGCTCTTGCGGGTCGAGGCCTTGCCGGATGCGGCCTTGGTCGTCTCGTCGGTGTCGAGCACCGTGGCGGTGAGAGTGTTTTCCAGCACGTCGTCCTCGGCGTCAGGGTCGGCCACCAGAGCGGAGTCGTCGTCGCTCTTGGAGAGGCGGACCCCGTTCTCGGTGAGTTCACGCAGGATGGTGCGGCCCTCGGAGGCGGAGACTCCGGCCGCGGTGAAGGCAGTGCGTAGTTCGGAGAGGGACACCTGTCCCTGTGCACGGCCTCGGGTGATCAGGTCGGTCAGGGCCGCATCGACGGTGATCTCCTCGGTCGGAGCGCTTCCAGCCGTCGCTTCTTCGTCCGAAGCGGTCATGCCAGTGCTTGTCATCCGGGCAACTCCCTCCCTTCCTCGGCGATTGGCACGCGGCGGAGGGTTCCCGCCGACTGGACGCGCCAATATGTCCAACGCGTCGAGGAGTCAAATGTTCCCAGTCTCGATTGGATATCGGCGAGAGTGGCATAAGTCACTGTGTCTGAAGTGGCCGTACGAGCGCCGGAGCGGGTAAAGGGGGCCGTCCCGGAGGGGTCGCGACAGGACCGGGTGTTCTCGGGCCCGGGGGAGGGCGCAGGGTCGCGGACGGGTGGGCCGATGGCAGTAGCCAACCGCGGGCCTCCTTGGGACTGAGGGGCCGAAGGACCGGTTACTCGGGTAAGACGCGAAGAAGCCTTCGGAAGTTCCCGGCCGCACACCACCGCTCGGTCGAGCGCCTCCCGTTGCCGTGTGCACCCGACCGAGCCGGTGCGCGCACGCACATCTTCGCCCCCAGGCTCCCATGGGTTGGGAGCGCACCGGTAAACGCTGCTTCGTCCCCCGAACGTCCGCCGATGCCGCTCAGGACTGCCGAAGGGCCACGAGGTCCGGTTTGCCCGAGGCCAGCAACGGGATCGAGTCCCGCAGATCGAGCTCGCGCGGTGCGGCATGGGCGGGAAGGCGCTCACGTACCCATGAGCGCAGGTCCGCCAAGGTCGGCGGGGCCCCGGCGTCGGCCGGGACGACCACGGCGCTGACCCTCTGGCCCCATTCCGGGTCGTGGCGTCCCACCACGACCGAATCGGCCACCGCGGGGTGGGCGCTCAGCAGGGTGTTGACCTGGCTCGGTACGACCTTGTGACCACCGGTGTTGATGACCTCGTCGACCCGGCCCAGCACCCGGAGGCGCCCTTCCTCGAACCGCCCCAGGTCCTGGGTGCGCAGCACACGCTCCCCGGAAGGCCCGTACACGAACGGGTCGGGGCCCGGTTCGGACCCCGGCGGGTACCGGTACCCGCTCGCGAGGACAGGGCCCGAGAGCACGATCCGACCCGGACCACCGGGCTCCTCGGCCTCCACCCGGGCCTCGACACCGTTCAGGGGCACCCCGTCGTAGACACAACCGCCGCAGGTCTCGCTCATGCCGTAGGTGGTCATCACCCGCCCACCGGCCGCACGGGCGGCCTCCAGCAGCTCGGCCTCGGCGGCGGCACCGCCCAACAGGACCGTGCCGAACCGGCCCAGGTCCACCCCGGCCGCGAGCAGGCGGCGCAGCTGCGTGGGCACCAGGGACACGTGCGGGCGCAGGCGTTCGGCGAGTTCGGCCACGCCCTCCACGTCGAAAGGGGCGTGCACGGGCTCGGCCCCCAGGGCCAGGGCCCGGGTGATGACCTGCAGCCCCGAGATGTGCCCGGCCGGCAGCACACACAGCCAGGCGTCCTCCGGGACGGCACCGATGCGCTCCACCGACGCACGCGCCGACGCGAGCAGGGCCGAGGACGACAGTTCCACCCCCTTCGGGGCGCCCGTCGACCCGGAGGTCGTCACCACCAGCGCGGTGTCCTCGGCCACCGGGGCGCCCTCCTCCAGCGGAGTCCGGCCCTCGGGGGTCAACACCGATCCCGGGCGCATCGAACCCAACAACTCCCGCACCCGCGCCTCGGGGGTACCGGCCGGGACCGGGAGCAGGGCCGGTCCCCGGCCTTCCAGCGCGTGGGCGTACAGTTCGGTGAGTCGCTCGGGGGACAACCCCACTGCGGCCTGCAAGGCACGCCCTCCCGAAGCGGGACCGGCAGGGACGGCGGACGGCACGGTGTTCTGGCTAACCACGCACGCCAGGATAGGACCGTGCGGACCGTGCACGGGCGCCCGACCGTGTCCGGTGGTGAGGCACACGTGTTCCACGAGGCCTGGCAGAATGTACGAAGTTGACGTTCGGGCGTACGGTTCATCCAGTGCGCAACGCACGTCCCCGTGTCCCCGTGAGGAGAAGGCAGTAGCCGTGAGCAGCGTGATCGATTGGCAGCGGTCGGGCGAGTACTCCGACATCATCTACGAGACCGCGGAGGGCATCGCCAAGATCACGATCAACCGCCCTGAGCGGCACAACGCCTTCCGGCCCCAGACCCTCTTCGAGCTGGAGCGGGCCTTCAGCATCGCCCGCGACGACTCCGATGTCGGTGTAATCATCCTCACCGGAGCCGGCGATCAGGCGTTCTGCTCCGGCGGTGACCAGAAGATCCGCGGCGAGGACGGCTACATGGGCGACGACGCCGTGGCCAAGCAGGGCATCGGCCGCCTCAACGTCCTCGACCTGCAGGTGCAGATCCGCCGCCTGCCCAAGCCGGTCATCTGCATGGTCGCCGGCTGGTCCATCGGCGGCGGCAACGTCCTGCAGGTGTGCTGCGACCTGACCATCGCCGCCGACAACGCCCGCTTCGGCCAGACCGGCCCCCAGGTCGGCTCCTTCGACGGCGGATACGGCTCCTGGCTGCTGGCCGAGACCGTCGGCCTGAAGAAGGCCCGCGAGATCTGGTACCTGTGCCGCCAGTACGACGCCGAGGAAGCCAGGCAGATGGGCATGGTCAACACCGTGGTGCCCCTCGCCGACCTGGAGAAGGAGACGGTGCAGTGGGCCCGCGAGATGCTCGCCAAGTCCCCGCTGGCCCTGCGTATGGTCAAGGGCGCCATCAACGCCGTCAGCGACGGAGCCGCGGGCATGCAGCAGTTCGCCGGTGACGCCACCATGCTCTACTACATGAGCGAAGAGGCCCAGGAAGGCCGGGACGCCTTCAAGGACAAGCGCAGCCCCGAGTTCGACAAGTTCCCGCGCCGCCCGTGAGCCGCCCGGACCTCGCCTCGGAAGCCGGTCCGGTCCGGGGACGTGCCTTCGCGATCGGTCTGCGCAACCGGTTCCGCGGTATCACCGTGCGCGAGGGCCTGCTCGTGCAGGGCCCGGCCGGCTGGGGCGAGTTCTCTCCCTTCGCCGAGTACGGGCCCCAGGAGAGTTCACGTTGGTGGGCCGCCTGCCACGAGGCGGCCCACCTGGGCCCGCCCGCACCCGTGCGCGACCGGGTCCCGGTCAACGTGACCGTGCCCGCCGTCGGCCCCGAACGCGCCGCCGACATCGTCGCGCGCGGCGGGTGCTCCACGGCCAAGGTCAAGGTCGCCGAGAAGGGCCAGGACCCCGCGCAGGACCTGGCCCGCGTCGAAGCCGTCCGCGATGCGATCGGCCCCGGAGGCCGGATCCGGGTGGACGCCAACGGTGCCTGGGACGTGGACACCGCCGTCGCCATGATCACCGCGCTGGAGCGTTTCGGGCTGGAGTACGCCGAACAGCCCTGTGCGAGCCTGGAGGATCTGGCCCGGGTCCGTCGCCGGGTGGACGTTCCGGTCGCCGCCGACGAGTCGATCCGCAAGGCCGAGGACCCGCTGAAGGTCCGTGCCGCCGAGGCCGCCGACGTGGTCGTGCTCAAGGCCCAGCCCCTGGGCGGGGTCCGCCCGGCCCTGGAGGTCGCCGAGGCCTGCGGGCTGCCCGTGGTCGTCTCCAGCGCCGTGGAGACCTCCGTCGGGATCGCCACCGGGGTCGCACTGGCCGCCGCCCTGCCCGAGCTGCCCTATGCCTGCGGGCTCGCGACCGTGCAGATGCTCACAGCCGACGTCACCGCAGACCCGCTGCTGCCCGTCGACGGGGCCCTGCCGGTACGCCCGGTCACTGTCGACCAGGACCGTCTGCGTGCCGTCGAGACCGACCCGGCCGGCTGGCATCGGCGCGCCGAGGCGGCCCGGAACGCCGGGCAGGTCCGCTGACCCGCTCCCACGACGGGAACGCATCGGATCACACCGGGTCGGCTCGCGTCGGGGCAGCCGAGCGGGTTGACTGGAACCGGTACACACTTGACGAACGAAAGCGTTGTGGATGAATCCGTCTACCGCCCTGGCGCGGGTCCTCGTTGACGAACTGGCCCGCTGCGGGCTGACCGAGGCCGTCGTCGCGCCGGGGTCGCGTTCGACCCCGCTCGCGCTCGCCCTGGTCGCCCACGGCGGCATCCGGGTGCACGTGCGTGTGGACGAGCGTTCGGCCTCGTACCTGGCTCTGGGCCTGGCGCGTGCCTCGCGTGCCCCCGTGGCCCTCGTCTGCACCTCCGGTACCGCCGCGGCCAACTTCCACCCTGCCGTCATGGAGGCCGACGAGTCCGGGGTCCCCCTGCTGGTGCTCACCGCTGACCGGCCGCCCGAACTGCGCGGTACGGGGGCCAACCAGACCACCGACCAGATCGGCCTCTACGGCCAGGCCGTGCGTATGTTCACCGAGGTCGGTACCCCTGACCCGGTGCCCGGCACGGTCGCCTACTGGCGTTCGCTGGCCGGGCGCGCCTGGGCCTCGGCCCGGGGCGGCCGACCCGGGCCCGTGCACCTCAATGTGGCCTTCCGCGACCCGCTCACCCCCGACGAGGGCCAGGGACCGTCCTGGCCCGAACCCCTGGACGGGCGTTCCGACGGACGGCCCTGGACCGCCCGCCCGCTGCGGGCACCCGAACCCGCACCCTTCGAGCTCCCCGGCGTCGAACGAGGCGTCATCGTGTGCGGCGACGGCGACTACGACCCGGTGCCGTTCCTGGCTCTGTCCGAACTCACCGGATGGCCGCTGCTGGCCGAACCCACCTCCAACGCCCGCCGTTCGGGTGCGGTCTCGACCTACCGGCAGTTGTTGGCCTCGTCCCGGTTCGTCCGCGAACACACGCCCGAACTCGTGGTGAGTGTGGGCCGGCCCAACCTGTCGCGGCAGGTGCTGTCCTACCTGCGCCGCGCACAGCGCCACGTCGTGGTCACCGCCGACGAGGTGGGCGATCCCGTCTCCCACCTGGCCAACGCCTACTCCGATCCGGCCCGCACCGCCACCGACGTGGTCGCGGCCGTGGCCCCGCCCGCCGGGACCGAGTACGGCACGCCCGCCGAGACCGACTGGTCGCGTTCCTGGCAGCGGGCCGAGCTCGCCGCCCGGTCCGCCCTGGACTCGGTCCTGGACTCGGAGGAGGCGCTCAGCGAACCCCGCCTGGCCCGCGACCTCGTCGCCGACCTGGGTCCGGGCTCGTTGCTCTTCGCCGGATCCAGCATGCCCATCCGCGACCTGGACTCGACCATGCGGCCCCGCTGCGGCGTGCGCCTGGTCGGCAACCGTGGTGTCAGCGGTATCGACGGCACCGTCTCCACCGCCGTGGGGGCGGCGCTGGCCCACCAGCGCTCGGAGCAGGGGAAGGCCTTCGCCCTCCTGGGCGACCTGGCGATGATCCACGACCAGAACGGGTTCGTCATCGGCCCCGGGGAACCCCGGCCCGACCTGGCCGTCGTGGCCGTCAACAACGACGGCGGCGGGATCTTCTCCGGTCTCGAACAGGCCGGGCACCCCGACTTCGAGCGGGTCTTCGGAACGCCGCACGGGGTGTCCATGGAGCGGATCGCGGCCGTGTCCGACCTGCCCTACACCCGCCTGGAATGGGCCGGTGACCTGCCCAAGGCGCTCATGGGCGAAGGGCTGCGCATCATCGAGGTGTGCACTTCGCGTGCGGCCGGCGCGGATCTGCGCCGCCGTCTGCAGGCGGCGGTCGAGGAGGCCGTGGACGCTCTCCCGTGAACGTGCAGGGCCTCGTCGCGCCCCGGTCCGGCCGGCCCTGACCCGGCCTGCTCGGGGTCGCCCGAGCCGCTTCCGGGCGCGTCTTCTGGAACTCCGTAGGGGGGTGGGCAAAGATCATCCCGGGCCCTACGGTGTGTGTGCTCGCGACCGTCCGGCGTGACCAGGGTGACTCGTGTACAGGTGTTGCGTGCGTGTTCACCCCGGTTTCACCGGAGCGAGTGGAACCTCGGCCAAGGTCGTAGTCGACCAGGCAGAGGGCCCTGCCCGTCAGTCCCCGTGCCCCACCCGGAGCCCCGCACCGGCTGAGGGTGTGGAGCCCACGATCCACGAGGAGAACGAGTGCCCGAATCCGCGCCCCGCCGACGGCTCCTGCCCCTGTTCACAGACCTCGGAGGCGGCCGTTCCCCCAAGACCTGCCAGTACCGGTGCGGCAACGCCTGTTTCCATCCGGCGCCCAACAAGAGCGACAACCCGTACTTCGGTGACATCTTCCGCACGGTGCTGTCCCGCAGGACCGCCCTGCAGGGCGCTGCGGTCACCGCGGGTGCGGGGGCGCTGGGCCTCTCCTCGGTGGCTCCGGCCGTGGCCAACGACCGGAACCACCCGTCGCCCCGCCCCACCTTCAAGGCGGTCCAGCCCAACACCGACGACGCGGTGACGGTCCCGGAGAACTACGACCACCACGTCATCATCCGGTGGGGTGAGCCGGTCCTGCCCGGTGCGCCGGAGTTCGACTTCGAGAACCAGACCGGCGAGGCCCAGGCCCAGCAGTTCGGTTACAACTGCGACTACGTCGCCTTCCACCAGCTCGATGACGACCACGGGCTCCTGTGGGTCAACCACGAGTACACCAACGAAGAGCTCATGTTCGCCGGCTACACCGACGGCAGTGAAGCCGAGCCGGAGCAGATCAGGGTCGCCATCGCCGCACACGGCGGCTCGATCGTGGAACTGGAACGCCGGAACGGCACCGGCCAGTGGTGCCTGGCCGGAGGCGAGCGCCCCTTCAACCGCCGTATCACCGGGAACACACCGTTCCGCATCGCCGGGCCGGCCGCCGGCCACGAGCTCCTGCGCACCGAGGCGGATCCCGACGGCACCGAGGTCCTGGGTATGCTCAACAACTGCGCGGGCGGCTACACCCCGTGGGGCACCGTCCTCAGCGGTGAGGAGAACTGCGACCAGTACTTCGTGGGCGGCGACCGGGCCCCCGAGGACCAGCGCGAGGCGCTGGCACGCTACTCCATCGCGGTCGAGGGCGAGACCTACGTGGGCCGCCGCTTCGACCGGGTCGAGGAGCGCTTCGACCTGGCCCGGCACCCCCACGAGGCCAACCGCTTCTACTGGGTGGTGGAGATCGACCCGCTCGACCCCGAGGCCCAGCCGGTCAAGCGCACCATGCTCGGCCGCTTCAAGCACGAGGGCGCCACCACCGCCCTCACCGAGGACGGGCGTGTGGCCGTCTACATGGGCGACGACGAGCGCTTCGAGTACATCTACAAGTTCGTCAGCGCCAAGAAGTACGTCGAGGGTTCACGCAAGCACAACATGAGCCTGCTCGACACCGGGACCCTCTACGTGGGTCGCCTGACCGGCAACAGCCCCGAGGAGGAGATCGACGGTACCGGAGCCCTGCCCAGTGACGGCGAGTTCGACGGCACCGGCGAGTGGGTGCCGCTGACCAGCGACAGCGAGAGCTTCGTGGAGGGCTTCACCGTCGAGGAGGTGCTCATCCACACCCGGATGGCCGCCGACGCGGTGGGCGCCACCAAGATGGACCGACCCGAGGACTTCGAGCCCAGCCCGGTCACCGGGAAGGTCTACTGCTGCCTGACCAACAACGACGCCCGCGAGCCCGGCCAGGCCGACGAGCCCAACCCGCGCGGACCCAACAAGTTCGGCCACGTCCTCGAGCTGGTCGAGGGCGGCGACGACGCCGGATCGGAGTCCTTCTCCTGGAGCGTGCCCATCGTGTGCGGCGACCCGGAGGACGAGAACACCTACTTCGCCGGCTACGACAAGTCCAAGGTCATGCCGATCGCCGCACCCGACAACGTCACTTTCGACCGGGACGGCAACCTGTGGGTCTCCACCGACGGCCAGCCCGGGGCGTTGGGGGTCAACGACGGTCTGCACGTGGTCCCGGTCGAGGGGCGTTTCCGCGGCGAGCTGCGTACCTTCGCGACCGTCCCGGTGGAGGCCGAGTGCTGCGGCCCTCTCATCAGTGAGGACAACAAGACCGTCTTCATCGCCCCGCAGCACCCGGGTGAGAACGGCACCGTCGAGGAACCCACCAGCACGTGGCCCGACGGCGGCTTCGTCCGCCCGTCCGTGGTGTGCATCTGGCACACCCAGGGCCGGGACGTCGGCCGGACCTGACCCCGGCCGGCCCGCAGAGCACCGGCACCGGAGTCCGTCGTGGGGGACCCGGTGCCGGTTCGTGTGTGCAGACACGGCTCAGGCGCAACGGCGCCGCACACCTGCCTTCGCGGCCTCATGGGCCCGGCGCAGGAGCGACGTGAGGACCGGACCGGCCCTCACGTCAGGGGCATGGTACTCGCACGGGTCGCCGGCGCTGCTGCGGGCTGGTGCCGAGCTCGCCGGTCTCACGCATCCGGGTCGGTCAGGGCCTCGCGGATGACACGGAACTTCGACTCGGTCTCGGCGAGCTCGGCCTCCGGATCGGACCCGGCGACGATGCCCCCGCCGGCGAACAGGCGCGCGCGGGCGCCCTCCACGCGGGCGCAACGCAGCGCGATACCCCACTCGGCGTTGCCGTCGCCGTCGATCCAGCCGACCGGACCGGCGTAACCGCCCCGGTCCATGCCCTCGGTCCCGGCGATCAGGCGCATCGCCGCCTCGGTGGGTGTGCCCCCGACGGCGGCCGTGGGGTGCAGGGCGGCCACGGCGTCCAGGGCCGAGACCCCCTCGGCGAACCGGGCACCCACGTGCGTGGCCAGGTGCTGGACGTTGGCCAACCGCAGCAGCTCCGGGGCCCGGGGGATGTCCAGCTCCTCGACCAGGGGGCCCAGCGCCACGCGCAGGGAGTCCACTGCCAGGTGGTGTTCCTGGTCGTCCTTGGCCGAGGCCAGCAGGTCCTCGCCCAGGGCACGGTCGTGCTCCTGGTCCTGACCGCGGGGGCGCGTGCCCGCCAGCACCAACGAGGTCATGCGGTCGCCCTCGCGGCGCAGCAGGAGCTCGGGCGTGGCCCCCACCATGCCGTCCACGGAGAAGGTGAAGCAGCTCGGGAACCGGCGGCGCAGCCGTTCCAGGAGCACCCGTACGTCGATGGGGCCCTCGGCCCGGGCCACCGCGTCACGGGCCAGGACCGCCTTCTCCAGCTCCCCGCCGCGGATGTGGGCGATGGTGTCGGAGACCGCTTCCTTCCACTCCCGGGCGGTCAGGGAGCTCTCCTGCCACGTGATGGGGCCGATGGGGCGGATGGGGGAGCGGTGGTGGGGGAGTTCGCGTGGGTGGGTGCAAGGGGTGTCGGTGACGGTGGTCAGCCAGGTGCGCCCGTCCCGGCGTCCCACGAGGACCTGCGGGACCACCAGCGCAGAGCCGTGGGAGGTCGGCGCGAAGGTGAAGGTGCCGAAGGTGACCAGTCCGGTTCCGGGCAGGCCGACCTCGTCGGTGACGGAGGCCCTGGCGACCAGGTCGTCGATCCACCGGGCGGCCTCGGAGAAACGGGTGGTGTCGACGGGGGAGGTGCCCTGGGGTTGCGGGGACAGGTCCAGACGGATCGCCTCGCCCCAGCCCACGACCCCTTCCCCCTCGGAGAGCCAGGCCAATGGTGCCCCGGCGGGCAGGTGGTGCACCAGGCTCTCGGCGCGATCGCGCAGTTCGACGGTACGGACGGCGAGTTTCGGTGGGGTCAGGGCGCAGTTCACGGCACCCGAGTCTAGGACGTCGTTCGGGAGGGTGTGTCCGGTTCGGGCCCTTGCGGGTGCGGCGCCGGACCGACCGGGCGAGGGTTCCGATGCCTTCCTCGGGCGATATTGTCCACATCAAACAGCGATCGTGACGAAATCTTGACGTATTGCTTTAATCTTGGACGCGGTGTGGCGCCGGGGGGACGGCGGCACGCGAACCATCTCTCGGAGGAGACGTTTCCCATGGACTCTGTGGCACGGGCCGTGACCACGCCGCGCGCCGCCACCCGGTGGGGGATCACGGCTGTCGCCGCCACCGTGCTGCTCTCGGCTTGCTCGACCGGACCGGAACAGTCCCAGGACGGCTCCGGCGGCCGGTCCGCTCCCTCGGCCTCCTGCGGGCCCGCCCAGGACAAGCGCGAGATGCGCGGTGCATGGCTGACCACCGTGCGCAACATCGACTGGCCCTCCGAACCGGGCCTGTCCGAGGAGGAACAGAAGCAGGAGCTCGACGCCTGGCTCGACGACGCCGTCGACATGAACCTCAACTCCGTGTTCCTGCACGTGCGTCCCACCGCCGACGCCGTCTACGACTCCGACATGGAGCCCTGGGCCCGCTACCTCACCGGTGAGCAGGGCGGCGATCCGGGGTACGACCCGCTCGCACACGCGGTCGAACAGGCCCACGAGCACGGGTTGGAGATGCACGCCTGGGTCAACCCGTACCGGGTCGGTCTGCTCGACCCCGACCTGGAGAACCTCACCGACGACCACCCGGTCAGCCAGAACCCCGAATGGCTCGTCGAGCACGGCGAGGAGGCCTACGTCGACCCCGGCAACCCCGCGGTCCGCGAGTGGGTCACCGCCGTGATCACGGACATCGTCGAACGTTACGACGTCGACGGCATGCACTTCGACGACTTCTTCTACCCCTACCCGGTCGAGGGTGAGGAGTTCGACGACGACGCCACCTGGCAGGAGTACGGCGGCGGCTTCGACGACCGTGCGGACTGGCGCCGCGACAACGTCGACCAGCTCATGCGCGACGTGCACGACCAGATCCGCGAGAGCAAGCCGTGGGTGAGTTTCGGGGTCTCCCCGTTCGGGATCTGGCGCAACGACTCCACCGACCCCAGCGGATCGCCCAGCGCCGGCCTGCAGTCCTACGACGACCAGTTCGCCGACACCCGGACCTGGATCGAGGAGGGCACCGTCGACTACGTCGCCCCGCAGCTCTACTGGGAACGCGGGTTCGAGGCGGCCGACTACGAGAAGATGAGCGACTGGTGGGCCGAGGAGGTCGAGGGCACCGGCGTCGACCTCTACATCGGCCAGGGCGCCTACCGTCTGGGCGACGACTGGAGCGAGGAGGACGCGCTCAGCACCCAGCTCGACTACTCCGGGGAGAAGGAGCAGGTCGACGGCGACATCTACTTCTCGATCAAGAGCATGCGGGACAACGAGGCCGCCGTCGAGAACCTCCGGGACAGCCACTACGGGCAGCCGGCCCTGCCGCCGCGGGTGGGCCCCGGCGAAGAAGAGCCGCAGGTCGGCGCCGTCCAGGGGGTGGAGGCCGATGTCTCCGACGGCACCGCCGAACTCACCTGGGACGAGAACGGGGACGCCCGCTTCTACGCGGTCTACCGCCTGGGCCCCGACGACGCCGAGGCAGCGGCCGGCGGCGACCCCGAGGAGCAGTGCGCCGCACTCGCCCAGGAGAACCTGGTCGGGCTCACCGGCGGAACCGGGCTGACCGACGACGTCGACGAGGACACCTCCGGCTACGTGGTCACCGCCCTGGACGCCTACCGGGCCGAGGGGCCGGTCGGCGAGGTCGTGGACGTCCGCAGCTGAGGACCGTCCCGGGGACGGGTGCCCCGCCGGGCCGCAGCGGGGCCGCGCCCGTACCACCGGGGCGCGGTCCCGGGCACGGGTCGGATCCTTGTGGCATCCGCCAACAAAAATGGTTCAGATGAGCGCTGATGCTAGGCCGATACCCCTATTTGGTTGGCATGTGCGCCTTGTATGGTCGACCCATGCCGCGATTCCGGATCAGTGAGGCCGCCGAACTACTCGGTGTCAGCGCCGACACCGTGCGCCGCTGGGTCGACTCCGAGCGTCTGCCCGCCGACCGCGACGACAGCGGACGCCGCCTGCTCGAGGGAGCCGACCTGGCCGCCTTCATGAGCGCCGGCTCCGACCAGGACCCGGCCCGCCGGACCTCCTCGGCCCGCAACCGTTTCCGCGGCCTGGTCACGAACGTGGTCCGCGACCGCGTCATGGCCTCCGTGGAGATCCAGGCCGGGCCCCACCGGGTGCTCTCCCTCATGAGCCGCGAGGCCGCCGACGAACTCGGCCTCGAGGTCGGCAGTACCGCCACCGCCGTCGTCAAGTCCACCAACGTCGTCATCGAGAGCACCGGAGACCGCCATGGGTGAAACCGCCCTCCGACCCCCTCGCCCGGCGTTCCTGGCCGCAGTCACGTGCCTGAGCCTGGTCGCGGCCGCCTGTGCCGGGGACGGCGGGCAGGACGCCCCACAGGACCGGGGCGAGTTGTCCGGTGAACTCAACGTCTTCGCCGCCGCCTCCCTGACCGACGTCTTCGAGGACCTGGCCGAGGAGTTCGAGACCCGACACCCCGGTGTCGACGTCGTCCTCAACTTCGCCGGCAGCAGCGAACTGGCCGTGCAGATCAACTCCGGTGCGCCCGCCGACGTCTTCGCCGCCGCCGACACCGTCACGATGGAACGGGTCGTCGACGACCTCGGTCTGGACCCGGACCCGGCCGCCGGGCACCCCGAGGACGGAACCCTGTTCGCCACCAACACCCTCCAGATCGCAGTGCCCCCCGAGAACCCCGCCGGCGTCCAGAACCTCGGCGACCTGTCCGGGGACGGGGTCGACACGGCCTTCTGCGCCCGAGAGGTCCCCTGCGGTGCAGCCGCCACCGCGGCCCTGGAGGAATCCGGCACCGACATCACCCCCGTCACCTACGAGGAGGACGTGCGCGCCGTTCTGACCAAGGTCGAACTCGGCGAGGTCGACGCCGGACTCGTCTACACCACCGACGTCGTCGCCGCCCAGGACCGTGTCGAAGGCATCGGCTTCCCCGAGGCCGGAACGGAGGAGGCCGTCAACGAGTACCCCATCGGTGTGCTCTCCGGCGCACAGGAGCCCGGGGCCGCCCGGGCCTGGGTCGAACTGGTCCTCTCCGGGACCGGCGCCGCCGCCCTCGAAGAAGCAGGGTTCGGTACTCCGTGACCGCCCAGCACCTCACCATCCCGGCCACCCCGAGGCGGAGCCGCCCCCGCCCGGGACGCGCACCCTGGATCCTCCTCCTGCCCGCGCTGGCCGCCGTCGCCTTCCTCGTGCTGCCCTTCGCCGGCCTGTTGGTCAGTGCCCCCTGGCCGGAGATGGGCCAACGCCTGCGTGACCCCGAGGTGCTCGACGCGCTCTGGCTCTCGCTGGTCACAGCCACCGTCGCCACGGTGGTCTCCGTGCTGTTCGGGGTGCCGCTGGCCTGGCTCCTGGCCCGTACCGAGTTCCCCGGCCGCCGGTTCGTCCGCGCGCTGGTGACCGTGCCCCTGGTCATCCCTCCCGTCGTCGGCGGTGTGGCCCTGCTCATCGTCCTGGGACGCAACGGTCTCCTCGGCACCCACCTGGATGCCTGGTTCGGCCTGACCGTCCCCTTCACCACCGCCGCCGTGGTCATGGCGCAGGTGTTCGTGGCGATGCCGTTCCTGGTCATCAGCGTCGAGGGTTCCCTGCGGGGCGCCGACCGCCGCTACGAGGAGGCCGCCGCCACCCTCGGCGCGAACCGCGCCACCGTCTTCACCCGAGTGACCCTGCCGATGGTGCTGCCCGGTATCGGGGCCGGCGCCATCCTGTGCTGGGCCCGGGCCCTGGGCGAGTTCGGGGCCACCATCACCTTCGCCGGGAACTTCCCCGGCAGTACACAGACCATGCCCCTGGCCGTCTACATGGCGATGCAACGCGACCCGGAGGCCGCCATCGTGCTCAGCCTCGTCCTGTTGCTGGTCTCCCTGGCCGTGCTGGTGACCCTGCGCGAGAAGTGGATGAACACGTGATGGGTTCCTTCCTGGACGCCCACCTGCGACTGCGCCGCGGCGACTTCGCCCTCGACGCGCGTCTGAGCGCCGAGCGCGGCGAGATCCTGGCCCTGCTCGGCCCCAACGGGGCAGGAAAGTCCTCGGCCCTGCGCGCACTGGCCGGGTTGGTGCCCCTGGTGGCCGGACACGTGCGGGTGGACGGCCGCGACGAGACCACGACCGCCGTGGAGGGGCGCCCCATCGGCATGGTCTTCCAGGACTACCTGCTGTTCCCGAACATGAGCGCCCTGGACAACGTCGCCTTCGGTCCGCGCTGCCAGGGCGCGGGCAAGGCCGGGGCACGGCGCCGGGCCGAGTCCCTGTTGGAACACATGGGCCTGGCCGAGTACGCCGCCGTCCGCCCGGGCAACCTCTCCGGGGGCCAGGCCCAACGGATCGCGCTGGCCCGGGCCCTGGCCGTGCGGCCGCGTCTGCTGCTGCTCGACGAACCCATGGCGGCCCTGGACGCCAGTACGCGGGTGGAGGTCAGGGCCCGTCTGCGCCACTGGCTGGAGGAGTTCGACGGGGTCACGGTCCTGGTCACCCACGATCCCCTGGACGCCATGGTCCTGGCCGACCGGATCGCGGTGATCGAACACGGCGCGGTGGTGCAGCAGGGCACCCCCGCAGAGGTGGCCCGTCGACCCCGGACCCCTTACGTCGCCCGGCTCGTGGGTCTGAACCTCTTCCGGGGACAGGCGGAGGACACCACGGTCACCCTGGAGACCGAGGGGGACGGGGGAGCGGCGGCGGTACAGCTGCCCGAGCCGGCGTCCGGGCCCGCGCTGGTGGCTTTCCCGCCCCGGTCCGTGGCCCTGTACGCAGAACCGCCCCACGGCAGTCCCCGCAACGTGTGGCGGGTGTGTGTGGACGGCGTGGAGCGCTTCGGCGACCAGGTCCGGGTCCACCTGGCGGGGCCGCCCGACCTCGCCGCCGACGTCAGTCCCGCCGCCGTCGCCGAACTCGGTCTCGTGCGCGGAAAGACGGTCTGGGCCGGGGTCAAGGCAGCCGAGGTCGAGTGTTACGGCGCCTGACCGGCATGTGCGCACGGGCCCGTGGGTTTGGGTGAACCCTACCGGGAAAACCTGACGATAGCGGGATATTCGCGGCGTGGCCTGGGGAGACTCGTAGAACCCCGGAGACGGCGGTCAGTCCCCTTACGGCTGAGGAGGGTGCCATGTCCTTGAGAGAGCATGAACGGCGAATCCTCGCGGAGATCGAACGGCAGCTTGACGAGGAAGCGCCCGATCTCGCGGAACGACTCGACTCTTTTGCGGCCGAGGACCCGGACGAGCCGGCCGAACCAGGTCTGGGCAGCTGGAAACCCTGGGCGGCGTGCGCGGTGATCGCAGCGGTCACCGCGGGTCTTCTGGTCCTGCTGTTCGTGCTGACACCGGGGACCCCGCAACCCGAACCCGCGAGCGAGAACGTGCCCGGCACGGGGGAGAGCGTCCCGGCCGAGGGGCCCGCAGGGGAGAGGATCCCAACACCCGGACCCTGATCCCCTGTCCCGGTCACGGGACAGGGGAGGAAGGGCCGTCCGGAACAGCGACGGACGCCCCCTCGGGTGGGCGTCCCGAGGTACGGCGGAAGGGTCAGCCCGCGCTGCTCCGAGTCCTCTCCTGCCCGGCACCGTCCGGCCCGGCATGGAGGGTGACGTGCTCGTAGGAGACGTTGCCTTGGTCGTCGACGACGCTCTGGACGTAGGTGATGGAGGCCCCGTCCGGCCCGGCGTAGGACTCACTGGTGGCGAAGCCCGACTCGGCCAGAGCGAGGGCGGGAGCTCCCAAGGTGAACCCGGCGGTGACCACGGCCACGGCCAGGGCCCGGCGTGTGTGTCCCATATGTTCCTCTTCTCGGTCCATGTGGTGAAACGGCTACTGAAAGCGGTCGGGCGCGGTGGTGCGTGCACCACCGCGCCCGACACCGGGTGCTCTCCTCAGTGGTGGGTACCACTCACGGTGCCGCCCTGGCCCGCGCCCTCCGGGCCGGCGTAGTTGTAGCCGCCGGCGTAGATGCTGCCGAAGCCGCCGTGGCCGTGGTCACCGTTCTGGTCCTTGCCGCCGTGCCCGAAGTCCGGGCTCTGGGTAGCGGCGACGACGCCCCACTGGTGGGCACCCTTCGGGCCGGCGTGTTCGCCGCCGGTCCCGTAGAAGCTGTCCGCCATCGCCACGGCCGGGCCGCCCAGGGCCAGGGCAGGGGCTGCGACAGCCGCAATGGCGATGCTGGTCAGGGTCTTGCGGTTCATTCCAGGTGTCCTCTCGACACGGGTATGCTCTTCCGGCTCGACCGGCCCGCTCACCCGCGGCGAGAGGACCGTTTCCGAGCCACTCCCCTCATGCCCTTCACCAGCAAGCAGTAACAGTCTGAAATGAATGAATAACTTAAAGTAAAATTATCCGCGCTGTGCTGAACGTTTACCCGACTTGGGGTGGAGCAGGCTTGTGTCGGGAGGAACTTGGGAGTAAGGAGTGCCGCGCCTTCCGTTCGTTTTGTGGCTTATGGCAGTCCATTGGCGAAGCTCTCGGCCAGCGGGCCCGCCACCGAGGAACCGCCGCCGCCGCCATCGACGACCACGGCGAACGCGACGTCGCCCTTGTAACCGACCATCCATGCGTGGCTGGGCAGCTCGTCGTCCTCGTCGGCGTCCTCGGCCGTACCGAACTCGGCCGTACCGGTCTTACCGAAGACCTCACCCTGGAAGTCGAGGCTCTCGGCCGTTCCGTCGGTGACCACCGCACGCATCATCGGCCGGATGGCCTCGGCGTTGGCGATCCGTGTCGGCTCGGGGAGGTCGGCGGGCTCGGGGTCGTTCACCAGGACCGGACGGCGCCAGGAACCGTCGGCGATCGCGGCCGGGAGCGTGGCCATGTGCAGCGGCGAGGTCAGGATCTGACCCTGGCCGATGCCCTGCGCGCCGAGCATCGTGGCACTGTCCACCGCCGGGAAGAGCGGTTCGTGTGTGGTCACCCCGATGTCCAGGGGCTGGTTCATCCCGAACTGCTCGGCGCTGGCCTGCAGCTGCTCGCCGCTGACCCGGTCGCCCAGCTCCGACACGAGAGCGGTGTTGCAGGAGGTCGCGAACGCCTCGGTCACCGATTGCGCGCCGTACTCGGCGTCACCGGCGTTGCGGAAGGGCCAGCCGCCCAGGTCGTACTCCTCGGGACAGTTCATCGTCGCGCCCGTGGACAAGCCGTTGTCGAGCAGCGCGCTGTAACTGACGATCTTGAACGCCGAACCGGGCGGGTACTGGCCCTCGAACGCGCGGTTGAACCCGCCGGGCACGTTCACCGCGGCGAGGACCTCGCCGGAGGAGGGGCGTACCGCCACCATCCCCGCGGGGTCGTCCGCTGCCATGATCGCGCTCGAGGCGATGCTCTGCACGTTCGGGTCGATGCTGGTGGTGATGTCCTCGCCGTCGGAGCCGTCGAGGGTCGCCACGGTGTTCTCCTCGGTGGCCTCCACCGAACCCTCGCCCTGGGCCTCCTCGGCGTCGGCCGTCACGATCGTGGTCGCCGCATCACCGGCCAAGTGCTCCTCGTAGGTCCGCTGCAGACCGTCCACACCGATGGTGTCGCCCACCTCGTAGGCCGGACCGAGCCGCTCGATGTCGTCCTCGTCGGCCTCACCCAGTGAACCCGCGATCATCTGCAGCGAGCCCGAGACCTCCGGGGTGTCCAGCCGGGTCCCGTCGGCGGCCAGGATGTGGCCGCGTTCGCCCCACACCGCGGTGCGTGTCAGGACCTCGCCCTCGCCCAGACCGGGGTAGGCCACCTCGGGCGAGAAGTCGATCCACCACTCGCCGTCCTCGCGTACCAGCGGGAGTTCTCCCTCCCAGCCCCAGTCGTCGGCGTTGGTCAGCGAGACCGTCACCTCGTAGGAGGCGCTGCCCTCACCGCTCTCGACGGAGGGCTGGCCGACGTTGACGTCGATGGAGTCCACACCGAGCCCGGCGTCGATGCCCCCGAGGATCTCGGCGGCGTCGTCACCCCTGGTGGTCTCGGCCAGGGCCTCGTAGTCCTGGGCCTCCCAGCTCGCTGCGAAGGCGGTCGTGGCCTCCTGGGGCTCGGGCATCTGCCACACGTACCAGCCGATGGCGCCTCCGGCCAGGGCGAGCACGAGCACAGCCGATGCGGCACCGATGAGCAGGCCCTTGCGGGACTTGCGGCGGGGGCCGGGGCCCGGGTCCGGGGCTGCGTCGGGGCCGGCGCCGTAGCCGTCGTCCCCGCCGTGACCGCCGTAGCCGTCGCGCCCGCTGTCGTACAGGTACTCGTACTGCTCGGAAGCAGGGGGCCGGACCGGGCCGCCCGGGTAGGGGGTGTCCCCCTGGTGCACGGGCTGGTCCTGGTAGGGGTCGTCCCAGCCCTGGTCCCCGCTGTGGGTGTCGTCCCAGGTGCCCCAACCGTCGTCGTGCGCGGCCCCGTACCGGTACTCCTCGGCGCCGGGGTGGCCGACCGGGCCGAACGCGGCCGTGTCGGGACCGGGCCCCTCGGGGCCGGGGCGGCCCCAGGCATCGCCGTCCTCGCCGTGCGAGGGACCGGGGCTCCAGGACTCGTGGGTCCCGAATTCGGGGGCGGGGGCGCCGCCCCAGGTGTCGGTGGTACCGCGGCCCTCAGGCGCACCGGTGTCCCAGGAGTGACCGGTGCCGGTCGGCTCCGGACCCCGGACGCCGTGGCCACCGGGGCCGAAGCCCCAGATGTCGGCGGCACCGCCGGACGCGTCCAGACCCTCGGACGGTCCCTGGGCATCGGCCGGTCCGCCGGGGGCGCTGCCCGACATCAGGGAACTGCCGAACGCGTGTGTGCCCCAGGTGTCGTGGGTCTCGGACCGCTCGCGCTGTTCGGACGCCGGGGCAGGCCCCGTGCCCCGTGTGCTGCCGGTGTCCGGGTCCCAGGAACCACCGGCCTCGCCCGTGGCGCCTGGGGCCCAGGCGTCCCCGGCTGCGTCCTCGCCGTAGGCGGAAGCTGCACTGTAGGCACCGCTGCCGGCGCTCCAGGTGTCGCTCGTGCCGCTGGTGCCTCCCGCGACGCTGCCGGAGCCGGAAAGGTCCGTGTCCCGGGAAACACCGGATGCGGGGCCCGTCCACGTGTCCCCGGCCTCGGGGGCCGGGATCCAGCCCTCCCCGGGGCCGGGTTCCTCGTGTGCTCCGGAAGGGGTGGAGAGATCGGTGTCCCAGGAGGCATCGCTGTCGCCGGCTCCGCCCGGAGCGCTCTCAGGGACCGTGCCCCACACGTGGGGCGGCTCTTCCCGGCCCTCGCTCGGTCCAGGGGTCTCATCGGAGGCACCGACGGCACCGAACGCGGAGGTACTGGGCTCCTCGTCAGGTACGGGCGCGCCCCACGGGGTTCCGGTGTCCCAGCCGTCCTCGGAGGCTGTGGACCCGGAGGGACTCGCTCCGACGGGAGAACCGCCGCCGGGAACGGGTGTGCCCCACGGGGTTTCGAGGCCGCTCCCGGCCTCGGCGGCAGATCCGCTGCGGAAGGGGTTGTCCCAGGCTTCCGCGGTGAGGCCCTCCCCCTGCGGAGCGGGGTGCCCGTAACTGAAACCACCCGTTTCCCCGGGTTCGTTCTCCGGCGGCCGCTGAGGGATCCGGTACGGGTTCGATGGGCGCGACTCAGCACCCGTGTCCGCGGAGTCCTCGGGCGGCTCGGAGGAATCCGGCTGTCGGGGGTGCCGTTCGTCCACGCCTGACCGTCCTTCGTTCAGTGCTCCTCGATAACCACAGCGCCCCGCTCCCACCGAAGGCGGGAGCGGGGCACCAGGTTGATGGCCGACGTGGCGGTCGCCTCTCGGCGCAGGGCACAACGGGGCTCCGGACCGTACGGTCACCCTCCCGGGAGGAGGGGCCGGACGCGGTATTCCGCGAAGGCAATAGTTGAGGCCCGGGGGACACTTGCTACCACGCCGACCAACAGCGACTCTAACCCATGTGGGCCACCCGTTGTTCCGGCATGTACAAGTGAGCCGAATGCACTATGTCACCGCCCCGGAGGAGGCGAAGGGCCGGTCCCGTAGAGGGGCACGGGACCGGCCGGGGAGCCCGTTCAGGGCTGGTTCGGTCGGGGCACCGGGGCGCCCGGAGCCCTAGGACTGCAGGGCGGCCCCGGTCAGTTCGTCGCGGGTGAGCATCTTGAGCCGCTTGCGGCCGCGCTCGGCACCGAGCTCCTCCTCGCGGGCCTCGATGCGCTGCCAGCCCTCCCACGTGGTGTACTCCACGCCACGCTCACGCAGCAGGTCGCGGAAGGACTCCGGCTCCGGTTCCGGGGCCGGGGTCAGGGACTCGCGGTCGGCGACCAGGTTGGTGACGGTCTCCAGGGCATCGCCCTTGGTGTGGCCGATCAGGCCCACGGGACCGCGCTTGATCCACCCGGTGGCGTAGACCCCCTCGATCGGCTGATCGTCCAGGTCCAGGACCCGTCCCGCCTCGTTGGGGACCACGCCTCGGGACTCGTCGAAGGGCAGCCCGGCCAGCGGGGAGCCGAGGTAGCCGATGGCGCGGTAGACCGCCTGGACCTCGTGGTCGATGAACTCCCCGGTCCCCTTGACGCTGCCGTCGCCGGTCAGTTCGGTGCGTTCGGTGCGCAGACCGGTCACGCGGTCCTCTCCGAGGATCTCCACGGGGCTGTGCAGGAAGTGCAGGTGCAGGCGCTTGGCCTCACCGCGCTCGTCGCGGAGCGCCCAGTCCTGCAGCACCTTGACGTTGGTCTTGACCTGGTTGGAGTCATCGCAGGCCTGCAGGCTGCCCTCGTCCAGGTCGAAGTCCTCGGGGTAGACCACGACCTCGACGCCGGGCTGCTTGTCGAGCTCGCGCAGCTCCATCGGGGTGGCCTTGCACTGGGCGATGCCGCGGCGTGCGAACACGTGCACGTCGGTGACCTGCTTGGCGCGCAGTCCCTCGTAGACGTTGTCGGTGATGTCGGTCTGCAGCAGGTCGTCCGCGTCCTTGGCCAGGATGCGGGCCACGTCGACGGCGACGTTGCCGGCGCCGATCACGGCAACACTGGTGCCCTGTACGTGCCAGGACGGGGAGACGTCGGGGTGGGAGTCGTACCAGAAGACGAACTCGGAGGCGCCGTGGCTGCCGGGCAGGTCGACGCCGGGCACGTCCAGGGGCCGGTCCCGGTCGCTGCCGGTGGCGAAAACGACCGCGTCGTAGTGGCGGTGCAGGTCCTCGAGCTTGAGGTCCACGCCGTACTCGACGTTGCCGTAGAAGGTGATCTGGGATTTGTCGAGGATCTTGTGCAGTGCCCCTTGGATCTGCTTGATCCTCGGGTGGTCGGGTGCGACGCCGTAACGGACCAGGCCGTAGGGCGAGGGCATCTTGTCGAGGATGTCGATGCTGACGGACGTGCCGCACGCGGACAGGGTCTCGTCCTTGGTGAGCAGGTCGGCGGCGTAGATACCGGCCGGTCCCGCGCCAACGATTCCCACTCGCAGGGGTCGCGTCATCGTACAGCTCCAAAGTCTTCGCGCCAGAGTCGGACGCCATCGAAAGGTAAGGCTTGCCTAATCTATCCGATACCACACGCCGGTAGCCCTACTCCAAGGGTGGGAAATTGCGTTCCTGCGCGGAGGCCCTCCCGGGGAAGGCCGTTCCCGTATCGGAGGCAGAGCCCTGCTCGCCGCGGGTTCGCGCCCGATCGGGGCGCGACGGCGGAGGGTCCCACCACGGTTCAACACACGGTCAGCGCGTGGTCAGCCCGCCCACAACTGTGGGGAAAGTCACTTGCTCCCGCCCTCGAGTTCGGCCTTGACCGAGGCGGCGAAGCGCGGGACCTGCTCCTGCCCGGAGAGCTTGGCGATCGCCGCCATGATCGCGTCGGTGGCCTCCCGCCGGGGGCGCGCCCGGTGTGCCTGCCCCGACCAGGGCGACAGGTCCACGGGTGGGCCGAAGCGCACACCGACCCGGTTGAACGAGGGAACCTTGCGCCCGGGCGGCAGGATCCGCTCCGTGCCGGACAGTGCCAGGGGAATCACGGGGGCGCCCGTGGTCAGTGCCAACCACGCGAGGCCGGTCTGGCCCTTGTGCAGGCGCCCGTCCGGTGAACGGGTGCCCTCCGGGAAGATCCCGAAGACCTCGCCGCCGTTGATGACCTCCACGCTGTTGTCCATCGCCTCCTGGGCGCTCTGGCCCGGGCGGCGGTCCACCGAGAGCGGTCCGAGGGCACGCAACACACGGGCGAGCGCCTTGCGGGGGAGGGAGCTCTCGTCGAACAACTCCTGCTTGGCGATGAAACGCACAGGACGGGGGCAGGCCGTGCCGATGAAGAGCGGGTCGATCAGAGCCAGGTGGTTGGATGCCAGGATCACCGGCCCGTCCGAGGGCACGTGGTGCACGCCCTCCACCCGCTGGGGCCATGCGGCCCGGCTCAGGGGGGCGACGACGAACTTGGCCGCTCCGTACAGTGACACGATGGGCCCGACCCTTCTTGCTCTTGTGGTGGAAGGCAAGGCCGGGAACCGTCACCGGCCGTTGCAGAGCCTATCGTTGCGCGCCCAGCGCCCGGAGACGAAGGTCCGCCGAATCGATGTGCTCAAGACCTCCCGTGGCGAAGGGCGCACCCGTAGGGTGGTCTAGACCTTTGGTCCGCGCTCGTGAAACGGGGAAGACAGCCATGCCCACACTCGTCGACGTCAGCCACCAGATCACCGACGGGATGACCACCAGCCCCGGACTGCCCGCCCCCACTGTGGAGGAGGGTGCGGCCGGGAGCGACCCCGTCTCCGGCGCGGGCGGTACCGGCGGCCGTGTCGGCCTCGCCGGAGCCACCGGAACCTACGTCGAGATGCCCGCCCACCGTTACCGCGACGGAGCCGACCTGGCCGACCTCGACCTCGAACGCGTGGCCGACCTGCCCGGGCTCGTCGTGGACGCCACCGAACGGAACCCGATCGACACCCGCCTCCTGCGGGAGCTGGACGTGCACGGCCGCGCGGTCCTGCTGCGCACCGGATGGGACCGCTACTGGCGGACCGACGGATACAACGACCCCGATCACCCCTATCTGGAGGAGGCGGCCGCCAAGTTCCTGGTCGAGGGCGGCGCAGCCCTCGTGGGTGTCGACGCCGTCGGTGTGGACCGCACCGCTCCCGCCGCAGAGGGGGCCCGGCCCGCTCTGGGGACCCTGCTCTCGGCAGGTGTGCCGGTCGTGCGCCACCTGTGCCTGCTCGACCAGCTGCCCGCCGAGGGGTTCCGCTTCCATGCGGTGCCGGCCAAGGTCCGCGGTATGGCGGCCTTCCCGGTGCGCGCCTTCGCCGTCGTCGGATGAGGCCCGCACCCGCCCCGAGCGGCGGGTGCGCCCTCACAGGTCAGCGTCGACATCCTTCTGGGCGCGGCGCCGTTCGCGTTGGGCCCGGCGTGCGGCCTCCTTCTGCGCGGCCCGCTCGTCCTGAGCCACGGCCGTGGTCATCGAACTGGAGAGCGCCCGCAGCTCCATGTTGATGCGGGGGTAGGCGGGTAGGCGCGGCAGCGCCCCCATCCGGGGGGTGCGCCGTTCCTCCATGGAGGAGATCAGCTCTCTGAAGGCCAGGTCCACCCGTTGCAGCGTGATCGTGCCGACCGGCTCGGGGCTCTCCAACTGCAGGGCCGACAGCGCCAGGTAGCCGGTGCGTTGAGTGGCCACCACCACCGGCCACAACGGCCGGGTGGCACGGGCCCGGGGCAGGTCGCCCACGGCGCTGTTGTAGACACCGCGCAGACTCACCAGTGCCGCCCGCATGTCCCGGCGCAGTTCGTAGCGGCGCTGCGGGGACATGTGCACGTCCTGGTCGAGCATCTCCACCACGCACGGGCGCGCGGTCTCCAGTACCTTGATGATCGTCTGCGGCAGCCGTGTGGCCGCGGTGCGCCGCCACAACAACAGCGCCCCCGCCAGACCCAGGAGGGAACCCACCACGGTGTCGACGATGCGCGACTGGGCGAGTTGTTCGATGGGGTAGGGCATCGCCGTGTAGGACAGCAGCAGCGCCATCGGGGTCAGCGTGACCGACCCGTAGAAGAAATTGCGCCCCACCACCAGCTGGGTCAGTCCTTGGAAGAGGCCCGCCAGGACCACGACCGCGGCCAGTGGAAGGTCCTGGGTGAGCAGGAGCGCGCCGAAGAGCACGCCCAGCATCGTGCCGAGCGAGCGCTGCAACGACCGGTTCAGGGTCAGTACGACGTTTCCGCCCTGCAGGACCGAGGTGGTGGTCAGCGCGACCCAGTAGTAGTGGTCCAGGCCGATCCACAGGCCCAGCACACCCGCCAGGGTCACGGTGATCCACATGCGCAGCGCGGTCGGCAGGATCAGCGACTGCCCCGTCAGGCTGGACCGCAACGCCCCCCACAGGGCCGGATAACGCTCGTCGTGCAGGCGGCTGCCGCGCTCGTCCTCCCGGTCGGCCTCGTCGGGGGTGCGTCGGGCCGCCACCGCTGCGCGGCCCAGAAGGTTGTAGACCCTGGCCTCCAGGGAACGGGGACGCAGACCGCGCCGCAGTTCGTCCAGTTCGTCCGGGTCGGGGGCCAGTGAGGGTTCGGCCACGGCTGCGGCCATGCGGTCGGCGAAGCCGACTGCCGCGTCCGGCAACGGCTCGTTGCGGGCCATGCACACCTGCGTGGCTGCCAGGTGGATGTCGGAGACCCAACGCAGCAGCGACCGCAGCCGGGCCGCCTCGGGTGTGCCCCGGTAGCCGCGGGTCTGGGCCAGCAGGACGATCCGCCAGGCCTCGGCCACCGCGACCGAGGCCTGGTGCTGAGCGTGGTCCAGGTCGGGCGAACCCACCGCCCGCAGGAGCGCGCCCAGCTGGCGGAAGGCCTCCGAGACCGCCTGGTACTCGGGATGCCGGGCCCGCACGGCCCCCGTCATCGACACGCACCAGCCCACGGCCGCGCCCAGGGTGGCCACCCCGGCGTGCAGGGGCACGTCGGCCGGCCCGCCCGGGACGATCGTGGAAATGGTGCTCACCAGGACGAAGAAGATCGGTCCCGGTTTGTCCACCCGCCAGGCGGCACACAACCACGTCGCCAGACCCGCGGTCAGCCCGATGGCCAAGACCGCGGCCCACGGGGAGAAGGCCGAGGCCAGCGATCCGAAGGTCACAGCGGCCACGAACCCGAGCCCCACCAGGGCCAGCGCGGCCGACCGGTAGGCGTAGGGGGTGTTCCGCTCGTACAGGACACTCATCGAACCCAGGGCCGCGAGGGTGGCCAGACGGGGATCGATCAGCGTCGCGACCAGGCTGAAGGAGACGATCATCGCGACGGCGGCCCGCACAGCGGTGGCCCACGCCCAGGGGGTCCCGGGCTCCAGCCCGAAGAGCGCCTTCAGGTCGACCCTGTGCCGGGGACGCTCGGCCACTTCCACACGTCGGGGGCCCTCCTCCCGGGAACCCCCCAGATCCATGGCGCCGGTATTGCCAGTGGTTCCCAGATCTCGCACGGTCTCCATCCTAGGGATCGGCTCCTGCGGGGGGTGCTCGGTGCTCATCGCTCCTGATCGTCGGTGTTCTCGTCGGCATGCGTACGCGCGTGGCCGAGCTCGGCCTCGGCCCGTTCGGCGCGTTCCACGGCACGGTCGCGCTCCTGCCGGACGAGCGACAACCGGGCCGCTGCCGCCTCCCGGGACTCGGACAGTGTGATCTCGGCGCTGTGGCGCTGTTTGTCGAGCTCCCCGGCCAGCCGGTCGCGCTCGCCGGTGAGCCGGCCGACCTCGGCCATGAGCCGCTCACGTTCGGCCGCGGCTGCTGCGGCCTCACTCTCGTGCCGGTCGCGGGCGCGCTCGAGCTCGGTGCCCAAGCGCGTGCGCTCCTCGGCCAGGGTCCGTTCGGCGGCACGCGCGTTCTCCTCGGCACGTTCGCTCCGGTCCCGGGCCTGCTGCTCGGACCGTTCGGCCTCGTCGGCGCGAAGGACGTGCTCGTCGTGCTCACGACGCAGCTGGGCGATCTCGTCGCGTGCCAGGGCCGCGCGGCGTTCGGACTCGGAACGCTCGTGTGCCAGCTCGGCCCGGGCGCGTTCGCTCTGCTCGGCCAGGCGCCGTTCTGCGGCGGCCAGACCCGCGTTGGCCTCGGCCACGGCCGCGTCGCGTTCGGCCACGGCCCGCTGGTGTTCCCGGGCGTACCGGTCGCGTTCGGACTCGGCACCGTCACGGCGGTCGACGGCCTCCTGTGCGATGCGTTCGGCCTCCTGGGTGGCCTCGACCGCGGCAGCAGCTGCCTTCTCGGCTCTGCGCCGGGCCGTTTCGGCCTCCCTGCGCCGGTTCTCGGCCTCCAGGCGGGCGGCATCGGCCTCGGCGACCCGCCGGGCGCCCTCGACCCGGGCCGACTCGACCTGGGCCTCGGCTGCGCCGGGATCGGTCATGGTGGCGAACGCCTCGGTGGCACCACGCAGGGTGGCCTCCAGCTGTTCGCTCTGGACCGCGAAACGGGTGAGCAGGTCGTCGGCGCGCAACCGTGCCGCAGTGACCGGTTCCCCCTGACCGCCGGGGTGGGCGGGCGGGTCCGGTTCGTCGGCGTCCTCCCCGGTGTGTTCGGCGCTCGCGCGCTCGGCCTCCTGGGCCAGGCGTTGGCGTTCCTTCCAGGCGCGCCACCGGGTGTGCTCGGGCAGGTCACAGTACTGGGGCGGGCGCCCGGGGGAGGAGGGCCGCGGGACGGGGCGGTCGCATCCGGGGAAAGTGCAGGTGTTGGAGTCGGAGGAGGCCACGGGCCAGAGGGTAGCGCCTCACCGCTTCGGTGTGCCCGGGTGTGTCGGCGCAGATGCGCACGCCGGAGCCCCCGTCCCCGCAGGGCCGGGGGCTCGCCCAGCCGTTGTCGCCGGTCCGGCTGTGTGCCGGCTCAGTCGTGGGCGCCGAACCCGTTCACGCGGCAGACCATGGTGGTCGTGAGGGGCTGGAAACCCTCCTCCTGGAGGAAGTCGATGTCCTCGGAAGCGGAGGCCAGCGTCGAGAACTCGATGTCGCGGATGTTCGAGGCGCTGAGCTGGCTCCGCAGCTCCTCCAGGAGCTTGGAACCCACCCCGGTGCCGGTGTACTCCGGGTCGATGGCGAAGGTCTGGACGATGGCCACCCGGTCGCCGCGGTCCCAGCTGCCGAGGGCGTTGTCGCGGACGGTCACCATCGCGTAACCGGCCAGGTCGCCCTCGTACTCGGCGAGGACGGCCATGGTGTCGGGGTCGCGCAGCCACTGCAGGTACTGGGCGCGGCGCCGCCGCCAGGACTCGTCCAGGCTCATCGCGCCGATGGTCTCCTGCAGGTGCGGAGCGGTCACAGTGTGCCGCTGGTGGAGCGCACCCCACAGGTCCGCGAGTTCTTCCACCTCGTGAGCGCCCAAGTACCGGAAACCGAGGACACCCAGGTCGGACGGCCGAGGTTTGGTCATCAGCGAAGTTTGCATTTTCTTCTCACCCGTTCCAGCAGCGTGAGGTGGTGGCCACCGAGGTTCGATTCCCCGAGGCTCGGTGGTTGAGCTGTGACTCTTACTGTACGTGTGGGCCTGCGCCTACACGGGTGCCGTGTGAGGAAACTCAGGAAAGAGATCCCTGGAGAGAAAGAATGTCGATCCTTCTCTCTGGCTGGTGGAGGCGTCGGCGGCCGGAGGGTGCGTGCGGTGTGACCTGATGTGATCAAGTGTGCACCGGATCACGCCCGAAAACCACTCAACACGACTGAAACCACGCTGAAGGTCGGATGTTTTGTCCTAAGTTGGAGGGCATGATCGACCTTCGGCGGTTGCAGCTCCTCCAAGCCCTCGACCAACACCGCACCGTTGCGGGCACGGCAGAGGCACTCCACGTCACACCGTCGGCCGTCTCCCAGCAGCTCGCCTCCCTCGCAAAGGAGTCCGGCGTCGCCCTCGTCGAACGCCATGACCGCCGCTTTTTGCTCACCGGAGCAGGACGGGTCCTGCTGGAGCGGGCCCACGTCATCTTCGCCGAGATGGAACGAGCCACCGCCGACCTGCACGCCTACTCCGCCGGCGACCGCGGTGTCGTACGGGTGGGTGCCTTCTCCACCGGCATCAGCGACCTGATCGCCCCCGCTCTGGCGCACCTGCGCGAGAGTCACCCCAAGTGGAGTTTCGAGGTCGTACAGGCCGAGCCCGAGGCGAGTACCGAGATGGTGCGCACAGGACGCCTCGACGTCGCCCTCACCATGTCCACCTCGCACATGCCGCCGGCCGGGGACCCCGAGTTCCACACCGAGTCGGTCATGGTGGAGCTCTTCGACGCGATCCTGCCCTACCAGCACCCCCTGGCCGCCCGCACCCACCTGCACCTGTCCGACGACCTGGCGGGGGAGGACTGGATCATGTCCGCGCCCGGCACCGCCTGGTACTCCTGTGTCACCGGCGCGACCAACCAGGCCGGGTTCCAGCCGCGTGTGGTCCACACCGTCGACGACTTCAGCGCCGTCTTCGCCCTCGTGCGCTCGGGCCTGGGCATCGCCCTCATGCCCCGCTTGGCCTGGACCGGCCACAACCCCCCGAACGTGGTCGTGCGAGGGGTGCGCGAGACCGCCCGCCGTCACATCGTCGCCCTCACCCGCGCCGGCGCCAGCGCCGAACCCCTGCTCACCGCTGTGCGCGAGGCAGCCAGCAAGGTCCCCGTGCCCTCCGTCGGCCCCTTCGCCGTCGCCGGCTGAGCTTCACCCCTCCCCGGGCAGGCCCGGAACGTCCTCCAGCACGGAACGGGCCGACTCGTGCAGGTAACGGGCGGTCACCCGGATCGGTTTCCACGCCCACCCGCCGGTACGCCCGGCCAGATAGACCTGGCGCACCCCGCCCAGCTCGCCCAGCGGCGCGTGCGCCACACCGCGCCGGGTCGTGGCTGCCAGCCGCGGCACCACAGCCACGGCCAACCCGGCCGCCACCAGGTCCTCGATCAGGGCCAGGTTGTCGAGGCGGTGCACCAGGCGCGGGGTGAACCCGGCATCGGCGCACATGCGCTGGACCAGGGCGTCCTCGTCGCTCCGGAACGGGCTCGCGATCCAGGACGCGTCCGCGTGCTCGCGCAGGCGCCGCCGCGTCAACGTGCGGCTGTCGGCACCCGCCGAGGGCTGGGAGAGCAGCAACCCCTCCGTACCGATCGGGTGCACCGTCAGGGTCTCCGGAAAAATCCGGGGGAGCAGGCTGTACTGGTACACCACCCCGAGGTCGGCACCGCCCTCCTGCAACAGGTCCAGGGCCTGTTCCGACTCGTACTCGGTCAGATCGACCTCGATGCCGGGATGGTCCTCGCGCAGGCGCCGTACCGCGGGTAGCACCAGAGGTGCCGCACTGGTGTACATGACCAGGTGGACGCGGCCCACCGGCTCGCCCTCGCCCTCGAATTCGGCCCGGGCCACCTCCACCCGGGCCAGGATCTCCACCGCGTGCTCGGCCAGGCGCCGCCCCGCCGGGGTCAGCCGCACCCGCCGGCCGTCCGGGGCGATCAACGGGACCCCCGCCTCACGTTCGAGCACGGCGAAGTGTTTGGACACCGCCGAAGTACTCATCCCTGTGACCTCGGCCACCGCCGCCATCGTGCCCAGGCGCCCGAGCTCGACCAGCAGGCGCAGTCGGGTGAAATCCATCCACCGAAACTACATGATCTATCAACCAAAGCTCCCTGGACAGAAACGGAAGGCATGGATGCAATGGTCGGGTGATCCTCTCCTTCCTGTCCTCACCGAGCCGTGTCCGATTCGGGGTGCCGGCGCCCCTCATGCTGCTCATCGGCATGTTCGCCCTGCACACCGGCAGCGCGATGGCCGTGCACGCCTTCGACGCAGCAGCCCCCGCGACCGTCACCTGGATGCGACTGACCTGGGCCGCCCTGCTCCTGGCAGCCCTCGGCGGACCCTCGCTGTGGCGCGCGGTGCGTGCGGCGAGCCCGCGTGAGCTCGGTTCCGTGGTGATCCTGGGCACAGCGAGCGCGGGGATGATGCTCTTCTACTCCGAGGCAACGGCACGCATCGAACTCGGTACCGCCACCTCCATCGAGTTCCTCGGAACTCTCGTGGTCGCCGTCCTGGCCATGCGGCGCCGGCGCGAACTCGTCTGGATCGTCGCCGCCGTGGCCGGGGTCCTGTGCCTGACCCGCCCCTGGCAGGGCGAGCTCGACCTGGCCGGGATCGGTTTCGCCCTCGCCGGAGCCCTGTGCGTGGTCGGCTACATCGTCCTGACCCAGCGGGTGGGCGCCGGGTTCAGCGCCGTGCACGGCCTGGCCCTGTCCATGGTCGTCGGCGCCGCGGTCACCGCGCCCCTGGGCGCGCCGGGCGCGGTCATGGACCCGGACCCGCAGCTGATCGCTTTCACCCTGCTCATCGCGCTGCTGTTCCCGATGCTCCCGTTCCTGCTGGAGATGGTCGCCCTGCAGCGCATGAGCCGTACGGCCTTCAGTACCTTCTCCAGTCTCGAACCGGCCGTCGCCCTGATCATGGGTCTACTCCTCATCGGTCAGACCCCGGCCGTGATTCAGGTCATCGGCATGGCCCTGGTGGTGATCGCCGGGATCGGGGCTGCACGCGGAGACCGTTCCGACCGCCCCGCAGTGCGCAGCGTGGTCCGGCGCCGCGGTACCGGCACCGGGGCGGCGGCGCAGCACAGCGCCCCCGGTCCGGTCTGCTCCGAAACGGCTGAGGGGTACCCGCACACGCCCGTGCCTGCGTCCGAACCCGTTGGGGCCTCCCGCTGAGGCACCACCCACCCGCAGGCCCCAGCGGCTCGGACAACGCCGAGGCCCAGGCCTGCCGCACACTCGTGCGCCCCTCCCCAACGGCGTGCGGGGTTGGGCCCGTGACCATGGCCACATTCAGGTTGGCCGCGCCGCGGACCGCGCAACGCAGGACCGACCACCGTTCGCCCCGCACACCCGACGGTCCGACACCCATGCCCGGCCCGGGACCTGGCGCTTCCTCCCGCACACGGCACCCTCCCTCCGTCCGGCCCGATGCCGGGGAGGCCCCGCCCACCGCTGCCGGAACGGGAACTCGCCGTACCCCGCGCCGTTACTGATCACGCGTCCACATCCGCATGTACTAGCTTGGTGCGATCATGCCGTCCCCATCTGATCTCCAGCTCCTGCGCGCCCACGAACCAGTGCTCGTGTACACCAAGGGGGAACTGTTCTTCCCCACCGACGTGGAGCGCTACGTCCGCAACTGCAGCCTCTGGATCGAGGAACCCGACGGCGGCGAACGCCTCGTCGTGCCCGCCGGTGAACTCACCCTCGACCGGCTCTCCCGGGCCGAGGAGGAATGGCCGCGCAGCAGCAAGCACCTGCGGTTCGTGCAGGAGGACACGCTCCGCGAGGAGGCCCGCCGTTTCAAGGGCATCGCGCGATCGGTGATCCCCAAGAGCGGCCGCCTGGTCGCCGTCGGTGTCCTGGGCAGGGTCCTGGACATCCTCATGAAGCTCTCCCTGCTCGTGCGGGGGACCGTTCCCGGCGGTGTCACCTACGCCGCAGTCACCCGCTACCGCGAACGCCTCGACGACGGAGGGTCCCACTACTACGGCCGGGTCACCCGTGAGGGCGGCTACACCGTCCTGCAGTACTGGTTCTTCTACGCGATGAACGACTGGCGCACCATCTACGGCGGCGTCAACGACCACGAGGCCGACTGGGAGCGTGTGAGCGTCCACCTCGTCGAGGACCCCGACGGCACCACCCGTCCTGCCTGGGTGGGCGCCTCCTCGCACGAATACCAGGGAGACGACCTGCGTCGTAGCTGGAACGACCCCGGCCTGCACCGCAAGGGTCTCCACCCCCGCATCTACGTCGGCGCCGGCTCCCACTCGCACCAGATGCTGCCGGGCGACTACCTCATCCAGGTCGACCCCTCCTTCCTGCGCGGGCTCGTACGCGCCTGGCGCCGTCTCACCCAGCGCCTCTTCCGGGCCGACAGCGCCATCAACCGCCACGGCATCGGGGTGCCCTTCGTCGACTACGCCCGCGGTGACGGCGTCGAGATCGGCCCCGGCGGCGACCGGGAGTGGAGCGCCGTCCTCGTCGACGACGAGACCCCCTGGATCCGGGGCTACCGCGGCCTGTGGGGGCGCGACACCGGTGACTTCTTCGACGGTGAGCGTGCACCCAGCGGCCCCCGCTACGAACGCGACGGCACCGTCCGCCGCTCCTGGGCCGACCCCCTGGCCTGGGTCGGGCTGCAGAAGGTCGCCCCCACGGAGGAGGCCGCCCGCACCCAACTGCGCGCTCACATCGAGGACCTGGACCGCAGAATCGAGGAACTGGAGGCCGACATCCTCCGCCGGCGCGACGAGATGCGCCGCCTCGACTCCGCGCGGATGGTCCTGGCCCGCGAGGCGCACTCCCGGCCGCTCTCGCGCGAGTACGACGAAAAACTGGAGGAGATGGAGGCCGAGCACGCCCGCCTCTGCGAACGCCAGGCTCTGACCTGCGACGAACGCGAGTCCCACCTGCGGGCGCTGGAGTCGGACACCCCGCTGGAGCCCGATCCCACCGGCCATCTCAAGAGCCCGCACATGCCCTACGCCTCGGGCGAGCAGCGCCACAACCGGTTCCAGTACCTGTGGGTGGCGCTGAGTACCCCGCTGCTGCTGGTGTCGCTGGCACTGACGCTGTTCCTGCTCGACGGCCAGTGGACCTTCTACGCGATGGTCGGTGTCATCCTCCTCTTCGCCGCCGTCGACGCCGTCGCACGCCGCAGGTTCCGCCAGTACCTGGTCGGCATGGCGGTCGTGGCGGTGGTCCTCGGTGTCGTCGCCGGGGTGGTGGCCGCCTTCGTCGCGAACTGGCGCATCGCCGTCACCGTGCCCGTCGGCATCGTCGTCGTGGTGCTGCTGGTGGTCAACGTCCGCGACCTCTTCCGGCGTTGACCGCGCCGGGCCGGGCCGCTCGGCCCGGCCCGGCGGAACACACCGGACCTACCCTGGAGGCATGGACGAGCCGTTGTTCGGGGCGCCGCCGGTGACCGTGGCACCCGGGGCCGTGCACGTGCCCGGGTGGCTCGACGCCCCCACCCAGCGCAGTCTCCTCGGACACTGCCGCGAGTGGGCACGCGGCCCGGCGGGAACACGCCACCACACCATGCCGCGCGGTGGCCGTATGAGTGTGTCGATGACCAGCCTGGGCTGGTTCTGGCGGCCCTACTCCTACAGCGACCGCCTGCCCGAGGGCGCGCCCGTCCAGCCCTTCCCCGACATGCTGGGGGAGCTGGCCGACCGGGCCCTGGCCGCAGCCCTGGGCCGTCCCACCGCGGGGGAGGACCCGCCCTACGACATCGCCCTGATCAACTTCTACGACGCCCACGCGCGCATGGGGATGCACCAGGACAAGGACGAGCACGCCGACATGCCCGTGGTCTCCCTCAGCCTCGGCGACACCTGCGTGTTCCGCTTCGGCAACACCGAGACCCGCACCCGCCCCTACACCGACGTGCAGCTGCGCAGCGGCGACCTCTTCGTCTTCGGCGGCCCCGCGCGCATGGCCTACCACGGGGTCCCCCGCACCTTCCCGGACACCGCTCCTTCCTGGCTCGACCTCCGCGGACGTCTCAACATCACCCTGCGGGCCCTGGGGAGCCCCTGAAGCACCGGCCGGCGTGTCGGCCCCCGGCGATCCGTTCACGCACGGGTGAAGATCGAGCTGTCACGAGTCGATCCACCGGGGAGCCGAAGATGTCCGAACCCGCGCCGGAACGCACCATGGCCGTGGGCCCCAGGAGCACCGCAACGCCCTCCGGGGACGTTCCCGGGCAAGTGCGCACGTTCCTGTACCGGGACGGCCTCCGGGAACGGGAGACCGACACCGTCCAGGAGGCCCACAGAGAGGTCGCCGCCGACCCCGGCCTCATGGTGTGGGTGGAGATGAAGGCACCCAACAGCACCCAGCTCACCGAACTCGCCCGCACTTTCGGGCTGCCGGCTCTTGCGCTGGAGGACACGATCGTGGCCCATCAGCGTCCCAAGGCCGAGACCTACGGCGATGTGCTGTACCTCGTGCTGCGCCCCGCCGAGTACGACGAGGTGTACGAGCGGATCGGGATCGGCGAGGTGCACCTGTTCGCCTCGGAGAACGTCGCTGTCACCATCGGCCACACCGAGCACATCGACCTGGAGAACGTGCGTCAACGCGTGGAATCGGAGCCGCGCATCCTCCGGCAGGGCACACTCGCGGTGGTCCACGGCGTCCTCGACGCCGTCGTGGACGCCTACGCACCCGCCGTCTCCGCACTGCAGCAGGACATCGACGAGCTCGAGACCCAGGTCTTCGACGGTGACCCCCAGGCCACCGGACGTGTCTACCGGCTCACCCGGGAGGTCATCCTCCTGCAGCGGGCCGTGGACCCCCTCGGGCCGGTGCTGCAGGAGCTCATGGCGTCCCCGGAACATTCCGGTCCGGACCGGCCCGACCGCCCGCGGACACACGGTCCCGACCCCGATCGCGTCCTCCTGCACCACCACATGCGCGATGTCGCCGACCACGTGACGGCCGCGCGCGAACACGTGGACGGGTTCCGCCAACTGCTGGAGGACATCATGTCGGTCAACAACTCCCTCATCGACCAGGACCGGAACGAGGCGATGAAGAAGATCTCCTCCTGGGGCGGCATCCTCGTCGTGCCGGCCCTGATCGCCTCCTTCTACGGCATGAACAACGCCCCGGAGGACGCCGTCCACTGGGTGTTCAGCTGGCCGGTGACCCTGGTGATCATGGTGTTGTCCGCCGTGGCCCTGTACGGGGTCTTCCGCCGTTACGACTGGCTCTGAGGCCGTGCGGGGCCTTCGGCACCGGACCGCGGACGCAGCGGAAGGGTCCGTGCCGGGCAACGTGTGCTCCACGTGGAGGGGAGCCCGGTCGTGCTGCTGCGGGGCCGGCGTCCTGCTCGCGGCCGCTTCAGGCGTGGCGCCGGGCCACACCTCCGAACGCGCCCACCACGGCGCCCAGGGCGAACATGGAGGCCTCGTCCTCGCCCAAGTGCACGATCCCGGCAGGCACCCGGACCCGGTAGGGCTTGTCCTCGCGGGTGAGGATCTCCAGGCCGTCGATGATCCCTTGCCCCTCCAGCATCAGGAGGGCCTCTTCGACCCTGCCCCTGCGGTCACCGCGTGACCAGATCGACGACATCTGCCAACTCTCATTCAGGCTCCTGGGCCGGGGACCTCCGGTCACCCGAACGACACGAGGGCCGCGTCATCCCAGACATACCACCGCTGTGGTCGGCGCACCCGGGCTCTGGCCCTTCTTGCCGCACAGTGGCCGGAAACGGTCACGGCAGACCTACCGGAGGGTCTCGGAGGCCGCTTCGGCCCTCTCCTGCCGTGGGTCCGGTGCGTGCGGCCGGTTCCTCCGGCGGCAGGGCCGCGCGGTGGCCGTCCTGGAGACTGTGACCGTGCTCTCGGGGTGTGCGGGGTGGGGAGCGGGTTGTCCCCACGGCCTCGCGGGTGCATCCTGGCGACGCTCTCCGGACCGGTGGGGCTGGGTGGAGTGCGTGACCGTCATCGAGTGAAGGAGGCCGACACCGATGACCTCGCCGCGGCCGCCGCCCATCGCTCTGTGAACCCGTACCTTCGGCCCCGGCCCCTTCAGCGTGAGGGTCCGTCCCGCCCCAGCCGCGCCAACGAGCCCCGACCCTGACCTGCGAACCCGATCGGACCGGCCGACCGGGCCGCAGGCGCCACCGGGGCGGCCCCCGCCGCCCCGGCCGTGCCGAGCGGCCCGGGTCGGCAGCGGCCCGTGCAGTCGTGAGGGAGAAAGGAACCCGTGCAGCCGCGAGGGAGTCGAATCGGGCTAAAAGGATCTACGTCGTAAAAGTGAACCTCGTGGCGCGAGATATGCACCACATGGACCCCGGAAAACGCTCCCGCCCTCCCGGCCCGGTTCCGTAAGGTGGGAGCCGCGCCCCACGTACGTGGGCCGTGCGGGGCACAGGACGGGTGCCCCGGGCCGGAAGACCGGCGTACACGGGGCCGTGTGCGGGTACCGGGGCGCCCCGGTACCCGTCACCACCTCTGTCAGCGGGTCTTGATGACCGCGGGCAGGAGACCGGTGATGATCATCATGCTCAGGCTCACGACCATGAGCACGAATCCGATGGTTCCGAGCATTGCTGGGTGTCCTCACCTTCGCTTGTGGCCGTCACCGACAGCCGCGCGGGGCGGCTGCCCGTTCCGGCGCCGCCCCGGAACCGGAGCGGCCTCTACCTCTACGCGCTCACCTTATCCCGGCCACCGCGGGCACCCTCGGCGGGTGCCCGCCGCGACCTGCGTGGTCACCGCCACGTCCGTGTAGGGGTCGCACCGGCCGCCGCTTGGCCCGGAAGGCCTCCACCGGGCCACACCTGAGGGTTTCCCGGCCGCTGCACAGGAACCGCGCGCGACGCGAGGCGCGGGCACCACCCGCCCCTCAGGGCGGGTCGCAATCCCCGTCGTTCACGGCGGGAGGACGTCAACTCTTGTCCGGGAGCCCTCCGGGGCCGTATGACTGGTCGGCGACCGCCACGCCCGGCCCGGCCGGGCCCGACCCCGAGAGAGACAGGCAGTGCCCCTTCACCCCACCCGCCCCGAGATCGACACCACCGTCCCCCACAACGCCCGCATCTGGAACCACTGGTTGGGCGGCAAGGACAACTACCCCGTCGACCGGGAGCTCGGCGAGCAGATCCGGGCCTTCTTCCCCGAGATCGTCGACAACGCCTTGGCCGACCGGGCCTTCCTGGTCCGTGCCGTCACCCATCTGGTCCGAGAGGAGGGCATCGACCAGTTCCTGGACATCGGCACCGGCCTGCCCACCCACAACAACACCCACGAGGTCGCCCAGTTCCTGGACCCGCGTGCCCGAGTGGTCTACACCGACAACGACCCTCTCGTGCTGGCCCACGCGCGCGCCCTGCTGGTGGGCACCGAGGAAGGGCGCACCGACTACGTCGACGCCGACCTGACCGACCCGGACACCATCCTGGAAGCGGCCGCGTGCACGCTCGACCTGGAGCGGCCGGTGGCCCTGATGCTGTTGGGCGTGCTCAACTTCGTCGGTGAGGACGCCGTGGTCCGCGACATCATGGACCGGCTCCTGGACGCGCTGGCCCCGGGCAGTTTCCTGGTGATCGCCCACCCCACCGACGAGATCGACCACGAGCGCGCCCACGAGGTCGCCGAGGCGTGGAACGAGCGCGGCACACCTCTGTTGACCATGCGTTCGGCCGAGCGTGTGCGCTCCTTCTTCAGGGGGCTGCCGATGCTGGAGCCGGGGCTGGTCTCCTGCTCCCTGTGGCGCCCCGAGGCCACCGAGGTCGGTACCGTCCGCCCCGTCGCCGAGTACGGGGGTGTGGCCCGCAAGGGCTGAGCCCGGAGGGTGCCGGGTCCGCCGGCCGGGTCCGCCGGGAAGGGCCGTGCCGGCGGACCCGTGTGCAGGGGTGGTCAGTCCTGACGCCGGTCGATGATGCGTCGGAACTTGCCGACAGAGCGTTCGATGCCCTCGGGGTCGACGACGTCGACGGTGACGCTCACACCGACCCTGTCCTTCACGGTGGCGACGATCTCCTTGCTCAGGCTCACGCGTCGGTCGGCCGTGCAGTCCGGGGTGGCCTCCACGCGTACGGACATGCGGTCCAGGCGTCCGTCCTTGGTGAGTACGAGTTGGAAGTGCGGGGCGAGCCCGTCCAGGTCCAGGATGATCTCCTCGATCTGTGTGGGGAAGACGTTGACCCCGCGCAGGATGATCATGTCGTCGCTGCGGCCGGTGACCTTGTCCATGCGGCGCATGGGGCGGGCGGTGCCCGGGCGCAGAGTGGTCAGGTCGCGGGTGCGGTAGCGGATGACGGGCATGGCCTGTTTGGTCAGGGAGGTCAGGGCCAGTTCGCCGTTCTGTCCGTCGGGCAGGACGTCGTGGCTGAGGGGGTCGAGGACCTCGGGGTAGAAGTGGTCCTCCCAGATGTGGAGCCCGTCCTTGGTCTCGACGCACTCGTTGGCCACGCCCGGGCCCATGACTTCGGAGAGGCCGTAGATGTCGACCGCGTGGAGGTCGAAGCGTTCCTCGATCTCGCGCCGCATCTGCTCGGTCCAGGGTTCGGCCCCGAAGATGCCGGTCCGGAGTGAGGTCGTGCGCGGGTCGATGCCCTGGCGTTCGAACTCGTCCAGCAGGGTCAGCATGTAGCTGGGTGTGATCATGATGATCTCGGGGCGGAAGTCCTGGATGAGCTGGACCTGTTTGGCGGTCTGGCCGCCGGAGGCGGGGATGACGGTGCATCCCAGTTTCTCGGCACCGTAGTGGGCTCCGAGTCCGCCGGTGAAGAGGCCGTAACCGTAGGAGACGTGCACTTTGTGGCCGGGGCGGCCGCCGGCGGCGCGTATCGAGCGGGCCACGACGCTCGCCCAGGTGTCGATGTCGTCCTCGGTGTAACCGACCACGGTGGGGCGGCCCGTGGTTCCGCTGGAGGCGTGGATGCGGCTGACATGTTCCTGGGGGACCGCGAGCATGCCGAAGGGGTAGGTGTCGCGCAGGTCGTCCTTGGTGGTGTGGGGGAAGTGCCGCAGGTCCTCCAGGCTCCTGAGGTCCTCGGGCCGTACGCCGGCCTCGTCGAACTTGCGCTTGTACAGCGGCACGTTCTCGTAGGCGTGTTCGAGGGTCCACTGCAGGCGGGCGAGCTGTGTTGCGCGCAGCTCGTCGACACTCATGCGCTCGGCCGGGTCGAGTTCCCGGGGCTCCGGCGCCCGGCCGAGACGCTGGGGAAGGGCAGTGCCGGCCGGCTGCGGGCTCGTGTCGTGGATTGCCATGGGCCTCTCCGGGTACTGAGCGCGGTTCCACCGCCAGGCCGGGCGCCTGGGAGGGGCGGCGGGTGGCCCGCGCGGGGTGGACGCGGTCCGTCCGAGGGGGACCGACTTGCTTACTGACCGACCGTTCGGTTACTAATGCATTTATTCAGTCTCCGTTCGGCCGTGTCAAGGAGCAGTGTCGATGTGTTCACAGGCAAGGGTGGTGCAGGCCGCCCCGGCGCGTGGGAGGGCCAGTGCGGGCAGGGGGCGATCGGCCGGCCGGGGCCGGGACGCCGTACTTGTGGTGGGCGCGTGTGAGTGAGCGCTTGCAGACCCTGGACGTGGACCGGGGTGAGGACCGCGTGGTTGTGGAGCTGCACCGGCCCGAGGCCCGCAACGCCATCAACGGCCGCATGATCGAGGAACTGCACCAGGTGTGCGCCGAGATCGAGTCCGCCCCCAGGCCCCTGCTGCTGACCGGGCACGGAACCGTCTTCGCCGGGGGCGCCGACATCGCCGAGTTGCGTGCCCGCGGCCGCGAGGAAGCCCTGGCCGGGATCAACAGCCGCCTGTTCGAACGGCTGCACCGTCTGCGTGCGCCCACCGTGGCGGCGGTGGACGGGTTCGCCCTGGGCGGCGGCGCCGAGCTGGCCTACGCGTGTGACATCCGGATCGCCACACCCACGGCCGTCTTCGCCCAACCCGAGCCGGGCCTGGGCATCATCGCCGGTGCCGGTGCGTGCTGGCGTCTGCGGGAGCTGGTCGGTGTCTCGGTCGCCAAGCAGGTGCTGCTGGGCGGCTATCAGCTCGACGCGGACGCGGCCCTGCGCCACGGGTTGGTCGCCGAGGTCGTGTCCTCCGAGGGGTTGCGCGAGCGCGCCCACGCGCTGTTGGACCGTATGGCCGGGAGTTCGCCCCAGGCCCTGCGTCTGACCAAGGCGGTCGTGGACGCGGACGGCCCCCACCCGTTGGCCGACGACCTGACGCAGGCGGTGCTGTTCGAGAGCGCCGACAAGCACGAGCGGATGAGCCGTTTCCTGGAGAGGAACAAGCGTTGAGCAGCACCGAGCAACCGGTCCCCGGAACCGTCGCCGTCGTCGGCGGGGGCACCATGGGGGCCGGTATCGTCCAGCAGTTCCTCACCGCGGGGGCCCGGGTGGTGTTGGTGGAGGTCTCCGAGGAGGCTGCCGCGGCCGGGCGCGAGCGTGTGGTGGCGGGTCTGGGCAAGGCCCGTGACCGCGGCAAGCTCGAGGGCGTGCCCGAGGATTATCTGGCTGCCCTGACCGTGGTGGCGTCGGTCGGGCAGATCCCTGCGGGGGCGGAGCTGGTGGTGGAGGCCGTGCCGGAGAGGCCCGAACTCAAGATCGCCGTGCTCACCGCTGCCGAGGCGGCCGTGGGGGAGGGGGCGGTCCTGGCCTCCAACACCAGTTCGCTGTCGGTGACCGATCTGGCGGCGGCGCTCGAGCGTCCCGCACGGTTCCTGGGTACTCATTTCTTCAACCCGGTGCCCGCTTCCAAGCTTGTGGAGGTGGTCACCGCGCCCGAGACCGATCCGGTGGTGCTGGAGTCGGTGCGCGGTTGGGTCGGTGCCTTGGGCAAGACCGAGGTCGTGGTGCGTGATGCTCCTGGTTTCGCCACCAGTCGTCTCGGTGTGGCCCTGGGGTTGGAGGCGATCCGGATGGTCGAGGAGGGTGTTGCCTCTCCGGCCGACATCGACACCGCGATGGAGCTGGGGTACCGCCATCCGATGGGTCCGCTCGCGTTGACCGACCTGGTGGGGTTGGACGTGCGTATGGCCATCGCCGAGCACTTGGCGGGGCAGTTGGGGGACCGGTTCGCTCCGCCCGAACTCCTGCGCCGTAAGGTCGCCGAGGGAGAGCTCGGCCGTAAGAGCGGTCAGGGTTTCCACGAGTGGGATCGAGGAGTGAGAGCGTGAGTGAGCAGAAGGCGGCGGAGTTCGTCGAGGCCGACGGTCTGGCCACGGTGCGGCTCAACAGGCCGGCCCTGACCCGTGAGGTCAAGGAGGAGCTGCTGGGTGTGCTGCGGCAGGCCGCTGAGTCCACGACCGCCCGTGCGGTGCTCGTGGTGGGTTCGGACAAGGCCTTCTGTGTGGGGCAGGATCTGGCCGAGCACGCCACGGTCCTGGAGCAGGCTCCCGAGCAGGCCCTGACGACGGTGCGTGAGCACTACAACCCCATCGTGCAGGCCTTCGAGAACATTCAGGTCCCGGTGGTGGTCGGTATCGGCGGTGCCTGTGTGGGTGCGGGGCTGGGTTTTGCCTTGGCCGGGGACGTGCGGGTGGCCGCGCGCCGGGCCAAGTTCGGTACCGCTTTCACCGGTATCGGGTTGGCCTCGGACTCGGGGCTGGCGACGCGCTTGGTGCGTGCGTTGGGCAGTGCCCGGGCCATGGAGATGATGTTGCTGGGTACGACGCTTGCGGCCGAGCGTGCTCTGGAGTTGGGGCTGGTCACCGAGGTCGTGGACGACGGTGCCTGGGAGGAGCGGGCCCGTGAGTTGGCCTCGACCCTGGCGGCGGGCCCCACCAGTGCGTTCGTTGCGGCCAAGCGTCAGGTGCGTTCGGCATCCGAGGGCGGCCGCGATCTTGCCGAGCTGCTGGAGGAGGAGGCCGATCTCCAGAACCAGCTGGGTATGACCGGTGACCACGCCGGAGCGGTCTCCTCGTTCCTGAACAAGGAGAAGCCGGTCTTCTCCGGGGACTGATGCAGGGCCCGCTGCGCGGGCCGTTCCTGCACGTGCGGATCCGGGGTCCGGGGGCTTGCGTCGGGCGCCCGGGTCCGGAGATACTAATTACTGACCGAACGTTCGGTTATGAATGGGGACGGAGAACCATGACAACCACGGCCCGGGAAGCGCCCCCAGAAGCAGGCCGGGACCTGCAAGCGGACTTCGACACCAAGGTCGCCGCCAAGCAGCGCATCGAACCCCGAGACTGGATGCCGGAGGGCTACCGCAAGACCCTGGTGCGCCAGATCGCCCAGCACGCCCACTCCGAGATCATCGGCATGCAGCCCGAGGGCGACTGGATCGCGAGCGCGCCGAGCCTGCGCCGCAAGGCCATCCTGCTGGCCAAGGTCCAGGACGAGGCCGGCCACGGCCTGTACCTGTACGCCGCGGCGGAGACGCTCGGCGTGGACCGGGCCGAGCTCACCGAGCGGCTGATCGAGGGGCGCCAGAAGTACTCCTCGATCTTCAACTACCCCTCCCTGACCTACGCCGACGTCGGTGTCATCGGCTGGCTCGTGGACGGGGCCGCCATCTGCAACCAGGTGCCGCTGTGCCGTACCTCCTTCGGGCCCTACGCCCGCGCCATGGTGCGGATCTGCAAGGAGGAGTCCTTCCACCAGCGCCAGGGCTACGAACTGCTCATGCGCATGATGGAGGGCACCGAGAGCCAGCGCAGGACGGTCCAGGAGGCCGTGGACCGCTGGTGGTGGCCCTCGCTGATGATGTTCGGCCCGCCCGATGCCGATTCGCCCAACACCCGGCAGTCGCTGGAGTGGGGCATCAAGATCGACACCAACGACGCCCTGCGGCGGAAGTTCGTCGACATGACCGTGCCCCAGGCCGACAAGCTCGGTGTCACGCTGCCCGACCCCGAACTCGTCTGGAACCGGGACAGCGGCCAGTACGACTTCGGTGAGCCCGACTGGGAGGAGTTCAAGCAGGTCGTGTCCGGCAACGGCCCCCGAAACGGGGAGCGTGTGGACCGCCGGCGCGCCGCGCACGAGAAGGGCGCGTGGGTCCGGGAGGCCGCCGCAGCCTACGCGAACAAGCACCGCAAGGACCAGGAGGTGGCCGTATGAGCTCCGACGACAAGCCCGGTCCCGTCCGGCCCGAATGGCCGCTCTACGAGGTCTTCGTCCGAGGGAAGCGCGGCCTGAACCACGTGCACGTGGGCTCCCTGCACGCCCCGGACGAACAGATGGCGCTGCACAACGCCCGCAACCTGTACACGCGCCGCAACGAGGGCGTCAGTATCTGGGTGGTGCGCGCAGAGGACATCACCGCCTCCAGCCCGGACGAGAAGGACCCCTTCTTCGAGCCGAGCGGTGACAAGGTCTACCGCCATCCCACCTTCTACCCCATCCCCGAGGACGTCCCCCACATCTAGGGACGGGCGCATGCGGCGGGACGCGCACGCAGGGGACCGCAGAGGCATTGAGGAACGACATTGAGTGGCGAGAACATCTTCACCGGGATGGTCGAGGAGCACGAGAGCGACCAGCGCTGGGCCTTCGGTACCGGTTTCACCGATGCGCTGGCGGGCGTGGACACCACCTTGCCCGAGGGGGTGGACGGTGGGGCATTGGCGCAGTACTGCCAGATGCTCGGCGACGACGCCCTGGTCCAGGCCCAGCGCCTGAGCCAGTGGGTCACCGACGCGCCCGAGCTGGAGGAGGAGGTGGCTCTGGCCAACATCGCGCTCGACCTGATCGGCCAGGCCCGGCTGCTGTTGGCCCGTGCCGGACAGGCGGACGGCACCGGCCGGGACGAGGACGCCTTCGCCTACCGGCGTGCGGCCGCCCAGTTCCGCAACGTGCGTCTGGCCGCGGCACCCCGGGGTGACTTCGCCCGCGCGATCGTGACCCTGCTGGCCCTGTCCAGCTGGCGTCTGGCCCTGATGAGCCGACTGAGCCGGAGCCGTGACCCGGTCCTGGCCGCGATCGCCGCCAAGGCCGTCAACGAACTGGCCTACCACCGCGAGTACGCGGTCTCCTGGGCCCTGCGCCTGGGGGACGGCACCGAGTACTCCCACGAGCGCATGGTCGAGGCGGTGGCTCGGGTGTGGCCCGACACCGGGGAGCTCTTCGCCACCCACCCCGTGGAGGCCCGCATGGCCGAGCTCGGTGTGGGGGTGGATCCGGGGTCGTTGAGCACCGAGGTGCACGATGTACTCGCGCAGGTGCTCGGTGCCGCCACCCTGGAAACGCCCACCGCTCTGCCCGAGCCGGTCCTGGCCGGACGCAGCGGTGACCACGGTCCCGAGCTCGCCCCTCTGGTGCACCAGATGCAGGAAGTGGCACGAGCACACCCGGAGGCGACATGGTGAGCACGCTGACCGACCACGACCGTGCCCGCACGGCCGCCGCGGCGGTGACCGACCCCGAACTGCCCATGCTGACCCTCCAGGACCTGGGCATCCTGAGGCAGGTCCGGATCGAGCAGGACGGCACAGTCGCGGTGTGGATCACGCCCACCTACTCGGGTTGTCCGGCGCTGGCCGAGATGCGGGCGGATGTGGACCGTGCCGTGCGGGCGGCCGGCTTCGAGCAGGTCGAGGTGCGCACGGCGCTGTCACCGGCCTGGAGTTCTGACTGGATCACCGAGCAGGGGCGCCGCAAGCTGGCCGAGCACGGCATCTCCCCGCCCGGGCAGGCCCCGGCCCGCCCCAACGGTCCTGTTCCGTTGACGCTCCTGCCCACCAGGACCGTTCCGTGCTGTCCCCTGTGCGGGTCCGCCGAGACCGAGGAGCTGTCCCGTTTCGGTGCGACCTCGTGCAAGGCCTTGCACCGCTGCCGCAGCTGCCTCGAACCGTTCGAGCACGTCAAGGAGATCTGACCGTGTCCACAACCGTGACCGAAGCGCCCGTCCGCAGCCGGGGCGCCTTCCACCGGCTGCGTGTGGCCGACGTCGAGCGCCTGTGCGAGGACGCCGTCGCGGTCACCTTCGATGTGCCCGACCACCTCGCCGAGTTCTACGCCTTCGCCCCGGGCCAGTCCCTGACCCTGCGCCGGGAGGTCGGGGGCGTGCAGGAGCGGCGCAGCTACTCCGTCTGCGCGCCCGTGGGCGGGGCGCCCCGGGTGGGTGTGCGCCTGGTCCCCGGGGGGTTGTTCTCCACCTGGCTGGTCGAGCAGGTGCGGCCCGGTGACGAGATCGAGGTGGGTGCGCCCACCGGCCGGTTCACCCCCGACCTGGACCGGTCGGGCCGGCACGTGCTCGTGGCTGCCGGATCCGGTATCACCCCGGTGTTGTCGATGGCTTCCTCGCTGCTGGCGCGTACCGGTTCGACGGTGACGCTGCTGTACGGCAACCGCCGCAGCGCCTCGGTGATGTTCGCCGACGAGTTGGCCGATCTCAAGGACCGCTACGGTGCCCGCCTGGAGCTGGTCCATGTACTCTCCCGTGAGCCGCGCGAGTCGGAGCTGTTCACCGGCCGGCTCGACGCCGAGAAGCTGGACCGTTTGTTGGACACGGTGGTGGCGGCCGACGCCGTGGACCAGTGGTGGCTGTGCGGCCCCTACGGCATGGTCACCGACGCCCAGCAGGTGTTGGCCCGGCACGGGGTCGAGGGCGAGCGCGTCCACCAGGAGCTGTTCTTCGTGGAGGGGGCCGAGCCGCCGCCCCAGGCCCGCCATGAGGAACCCGGGGTCGAAGGGCCCTCCACCGAGGTCACCGTCGTGCTGGACGGCCGGTCCAACACCATGACCCTGCCGCAGGGGGTGCCGGTGCTGGACTCGGCCCAGCGGTACCGTCCCGACCTGCCCTTCGCCTGCAAGGGCGGGGTGTGCGGTACCTGCCGGGTCCGGGTGTGCGAGGGCGAGGTGCAGATGCGCCGCAACTACGCCCTGACCCCGGCCGAGGTCGAGGCGGGGTACGCGTTGGCCTGCCAGTCGTTGCCCCAGACCGACGAGCTCACGGTCGACTTCGATTCCTGAGCCCCTCCGGTGTTGGGTCCCGCAGGGGCTCGGCCACAGGGGTTCTGGACCGGTTCCGCCCGGAACGGGCGAGTTCGAGGAAGGAGAAGGGCGCCCCTGCCGGGGCGGGGTGCCCGACCCGCACATGAGTGTCACCGACCCCCCGCAAGGGGAGAACGAGACCGCCCGCCGCATGTTCGAGGCCGATCGTGCCTCCAAGAACCTGGGCATGCGGCTGGTGGAGGCCGGTCACGGCACCGCGGTCGTGGAGATGACCGTGGGTGCGCTCATGGTCAACGGCCACGGTATCGCGCACGGTGGTTTCATCTTCAGCCTGGCCGACACCGCTTTCGCCTGTGCCTGCAACGTCGACGGGCGCGGGGTCACCGTGGCCTCGGGCGCGGACGTGACCTTCGTGTCCCCGGCCGAGGAGGGCGACGTGCTGGTGGCCACGGCCACCGAACGTGTGGTCCGCGGGCGCAGCGGGGTCTACGACGTGACCGTGCGCCGGGGTGGGGACGTGGTCGCCGAGTTCCGTGGCCGCAGCCGCACTCTGCCTCCGCGCGGTTAGGGGCGCGGCCCCGTCCACAAGTGGCCAGTGGCCGCAACGGTGTTGTCGTCTCTGCCCGGCTCGGTGACGGTGGAGTGATGAACGCCGGACCTCCCCTCGCCCCGACCTTCGAGCTGCCCCCGAACTCGGCCCTCCGGAGAGCGGGGACCCACGCGTCGTGGGCCCCTACCGTCTGGTGGGACGGCTCGGCGCCGGCGGCATGGGAGCCGTCTACGGCGGGCTCGACGAGCGCGGACCGTTCACCCTGATCGACTTCCACGAGCAGACCTGACGGGGTGCAAACAAAAGAGGTCCGGGGGCGCGACGGTGTCGCGTCCCCGGACATAGCTGTGGCCCGCGTCCCCCAACGCGGGCCACAGCGGGCGCGGCCAGGGTGCACTGAGTGCGGTCTGGCCGCTGGGAAGGCGAATGCGGCTTTCAGGTCGTGTCGGAAACCCCCATTACCGACACGCGCGCTCGCATCCGCGCATGGTTTGTGGTGGAAGGCTTCGAGGGCTCTGAAGGGTCTGGGGTTTTCGGTCTCGAGGCGCTTCACCTGGATCAACGCCTCTTATGACTGTGGTGTTCCCGCTGTCGGTACTGATTTTTCGTCCTGGCCGTTAAAAACCCGGTGAGGAATGGGCAATGGCCGGGCCCAAGGGGCGGGTGCGACGTGTGCGGGGGTGGGGTCGTTGTGGCCGAAACCCCTGCCACATGGGGCTTGTGGGGTGTGGGGGGCGGTTCTGTGCGTGGGAGGTGGGTGGTGCAGGACACCTGTGGGGGAGGGGCACCTCACCGGGCCGGTGTGGGGGAGATGGAGGGGCGGTGGCGGCGGTGGGTGCGGCTGTTCCTGCTTCCTGTGGCGGCGGGGTGCGGGTGCCCGGGGTCGGCCTCGGTGCCGCTGGTGCGGTCGGTGGTGGTGCGGCGGTGCCGGACCAGGTGGTCCAAGACTTCGGGTAGGGCCTGGGCCAGGCGGACTGGGGCGCGGTCCGGGGAGGGAGCGTCGGCGGGGTCGTTGGGGGCCATGGTGGTGCGGGCGCGGGGCGCCCTCCTCCTCGTCGGTGCGTGTTCGGCCCGAGGCCGCGGTGGCCGGGCTGTGTCGTACTCCACCCGGGATAGCACGCGCCGGTGACATTCTGTGGGTACGGAGTGCGGCCTGTGGACGAACGCCGTTCGGCCGGGCGGGAATGCGCGTGGGGGCCCGTTGGTTATTCATAGTATCTTCTGAGGAAGCTAATTCTGTGGAAGCAAAATGGGAGCGGTCATGCAGTTCGGAATCTTCTCGGTCAGTGACGTCACCCCGGATCCGACCACGGGGCGCACCCCCACCGAGGGGGAACGCATCAAGGCGATGGTGCGCATCGCCCTGAAGGCCGAAGAGGTCGGGCTGGACGCCTTCGCCACCGGTGAGCACCACAACCCACCGTTCGTGGCCTCCTCGCCCACGACAATGCTGGGATACATCGCCGCGCAGACCGAGAGGCTGCAGCTGTCCACGTCCACGACCCTGATCACCACCAATGACCCGGTCAAGATCGCCGAGGACTTCGCCATGCTTCAGCACCTGGCCGACGGCCGGGCGGACGTGATGATGGGCCGCGGCAACACCGGGCCCGTCTACCCCTGGTTCGGCTACGACATCCGCGAGGGCGTCAACCTGGCCCTGGAGCACTACAACCTGCTGCACCGGCTCTGGCGCGAGGACGTCGTCGACTGGCAGGGCAAGTTCCGTACCCCGCTGCAGGGCTTCACCTCCACCCCGCGCCCGCTCGACGGCGTGCCGCCCTTCGTCTGGCACGGCTCGATCCGCACCCCGGAGATCGCCGAGCAGGCCGCCTTCTACGGTGACGGGTTCTTCCACAACAACATCTTCTGGCCGGCCACCCACACCCGTAAGCTCATCTCCCTGTACCGGCGCCGCTACGAGTACTACGGCCACGGCAAGGCGGACCAGGCGATCGTCGGGCTAGGCGGGCAGGTCTTCATGCGCAAGAACTCCCAGGACGCCGTCGAGGAGTTCCGTCCCTACTTCGACAACGCGCCGGTCTACGGCGGTGGCCCCTCCCTGGAGGAGTTCACCCGCGAGACCCCGCTGACCGTCGGCAGCCCGCAGGAGGTCATCGACCGTACCCTCGGTTTCCGGGAGATGTTCGGCGACTACCAGCGCCAGCTCTTCCTCATGGACCACGCCGGACTGCCGCTCAAGACCGTGCTGGAACAGCTCGACATCCTCGGTGAGGAGGTCGTGCCCGTGCTCCGCAAGGAGTTCGCCGCCAAGAAGCCCGCCCACGTGCCCGACGCGCCCACCCATGCCTCGCGCGTGGCCGCGAAGCAGGCCGCAGGGCAGCAGGAGGAACAGGAATGAGTACTCGCAGCATCGTCGCCGTCAGTGCGGGAATGAGCAGCCCGTCCTCGACCCGGCTGCTGACCGACCGCCTCACCCAGGCCACCAAGAAGGCGCTGTCCGAGCACGGCGAACAGGTACAGACCCGTGTGGTGGAGCTGCGCGAGCTGGCCCACGACGTCATGAACGCCATGACCACCCGAGTTCCCACCGGTGAACTGCGCGGCGTGCTGGAGGACCTGTCCGCCGCCGACGGCCTCATCGCCGTCACCCCGGTCTTCAACGCCTCCTACAGCGGGCTGTTCAAGTCCTTCTTCGACATCGTCGAACCCGAGGACCTGGACGGTATGCCCGTACTCGCGGGAGCCACCGGTGGCAGCCCGCGCCACTCCCTGGTGCTGGAGCACGCCCTGCGGCCCATGTTCTCCTACACTCGCTCGGTGGTCGTGCCCACCGGTGTGTACGCGGCCTCCGAGGACTGGGGTTCGGGTGAGGGCGGCGGCCGTGAACTGGGCGAGCGCATCGACCGGGCCGCACGCCAGCTCGCGATGCTGGCCACCGAACGCGCGCCCCGTGGAGCCGACCCCTTCGAGGAGCCCACGCCCTTCGCCGACCTGATGTCGGGGCTGGGCCGCTGAGGCGCCGCGAAGAACGTGCCGGGCGCGCTGCTCCCCGCGCCCGGCACCCCCTGCCCCACCGCTGGGGCGACCGGACCGCACAGAACCGAACGCCGTTCGTTAATGTTGCACCATGGACGCCACGCGCATCTACGCCAATGCCCAGAACCGCCTGCTCGGCCTGGCCGGAGAACTCACCGGCGAGCAGGCCGACAGCCCCGTCCCGGCCCTGCCCGAGTGGACGGTCACCCAGACCTACGCCCACCTGGCCGGGATCTGTGCCGACGTGCTCAGTGAAACCCTGACCCCGCCGGCCACCGACGCGATCACCGCACGCCAGGTCGCCGAACGCGCACACCTGGGGCTGGGGGAGATCTGCCAGGAGTGGAAGGCCGCCACCCCCGCTTTTCTCGAGCTGCTCTCCACGCAGCAGCGCACCCGTTACCGGCTTCCCGTGGTCGACATCTGGCACCACGAGAACGACCTGCGGGGCGCGCTCGGGAAGGCTCCCCAGGTGGAGGATGCCGAGCAGCTCGCCGACTTCACCATCGGCGGCCTGGCCAAGCAGTGGAGTCCCGAACTGCCCTCGGTCCGGGTGGCCGCCACCGACGCCGACCGGGTCTGGAACCTCGGCCAGGGCCAGGAGCTGCACTGGAACGGTCCGGTCTTCGAACTCGTCCGGGCCGTGATGGGGCGCCGCAGCCGTGCTCGGATGTTCGGGATGGACTGGAAGGGCGACCCGTCCTCCGTGGTGGAGCATCTGTCCGTGATGTCGATCCCCGAACGTGACCTGCGTGTGTGAACCGCAACCACACTTTTGCCGTAATCGCAAGAGAAATTGCGGGCTGGGTGCGGGTGCGGGTGCGTGCACTGTGGACCCGTGTTCGTCCGCCGATACGTGACCGGCGGGCCACAGACGACGGGGAGTGCTCCATGTCCGACGCAGCTTACGACCGTCAGTATTGGGAAGGCCGCTACGCAGGCCACGGAGGGGGCCACCATGGGACAGAGGCGCCCGGCGCAGGGGGAGCCCGTCCCAACCCGCAGCTGACCGCCGAGACCGCCGCCCTGGCCCCCGGCACCGCTCTGGACGCCGGCTGCGGTACCGGCACCGACGCGCTCTGGTTGGCCGAGAGGAGATGGCGCGTCACAGCCGTCGACATCGCCGAGAAGGCCCTGGGAACCGCCCGCTCCCGGGCCGAGGCACTCGGCGGCTCCGCCGCCGACCGGGTGCGGTGGCAGCGCGAGGACCTGACCACCTGGGAACCACGGGTCGGCGGCTACGACCTCGTGTACTCCCACTACGTGCACGCCGACGCCCCTTATGCCGATCTGTACCGGCGCTTGGCCGCGGCCGTGGCCCCGGGCGGGACCCTGCTCGTGGTCGGCCACCACCCGCAGGACCGACACGGGCACGCCCCGCACTCCGACCACCACGAGACCCACCTGACCGCCCAGGAGGTCGCCGACCTGCTCGACCCGCAGGAGTGGGAGGTGTGCACCGCCGAGATGCGCGCACGCACCGCCACCGTGCACGGCGGGGGCGAGGTCACCCTGCACGATGCTGTCCTGCGTGCCCGACGGCGGGCCTAGGTTTCGTCCTCGTGCGGGCATGGCGGGTCCGTGCGGGCCCGGGGGACAGGAGGGAGCTCGCCGGTGCCGGGGCGTGCGCCCTTCCCGTGCCTCACCGCACCCGAGGCCTCACTCGGGCCGGTAGGGGATCCGGTCGATGGCGCGCACCTCGCCCAGAGTCGACCATTCGTTGCGGCCCAGGCGCGCGAGCGGACGCAACAGCTCCACGTCCGGATGGCCGTCCCCGGTCAGCACCGCCTCGTCCACGGTGATGTTGACGACCCGGCCGAAGACCACGGTGGAGTTGCCCAGACGCAGCGTCGAGTACAGCTCGCACTCCAGCGCGGCCGGCGAGTCGGCCACGCGGGGCGGCCCCACCAGGCTGCTGGCCCCGCGCTGCACGCCCAGCTCGTCGAACTCGCTCAGGTGCGCCGGGTACGCGGTCCCGCTGGCGTTGATGTGGTCCTGCAACCGTTCCGGGGCCAGGTTCACCACGAATTCGCCGGTCTCCTCGACGTTGACCAGGGAGTCCTTGCGTTCCACCGACGTGAACTGCACGATCGGCGGTTCGACGCACGCGATGGTGAAGAAGGAGTGCGGGGCCAGGTTGTCGACGCCCTCGGCGGAGGTCGTCGAGACCCAGGCGATCGGTCGGGGGACCACCACGGCCGTCATGAGCTTGTAGAAGCCACGGCCGGGCAGGTCCTTCGGGGTCCATTCTGTACGCATCATTGTCCATTGTCCCGTGTGCGGGACCCTGACCCGGGCATACTCGCCGAATGGATCTTGTCACCGCCGACGACGTGCGTGCCGCCGCCACCCGGATCGCCGGACTGGTGGTGCGTACCCCGCTGACCACGGGGCCCGGCGCCGACGCCGGTTTCTGTCTCAAGCCCGAGAGCCTGCAACCCACCGGTGCCTTCAAGCTGCGCGGGGCCGGCAACGCGGTGGCCCTGCTCAGCCCGGACCGACGCGCCAACGGGGTGGTCACCCACTCCTCGGGCAACCACGGTCTGGCGCTGGCGCGGGCCGCCCGCGCTCAGGGGACCTCCTGCACGGTGGTGGTGCCCGAGAGCGCCCCGACGGTGAAGGTGGACCGTATCCGCGAGACCGGGGCCCGTGTCGAGCTCGTTCCGGTGGAGGAGCGTCTTGCCAGGGCGCGCCAGCTGGAGGAGGAGCAGGGGTTGGCCCTGGTGCCGCCCTTCGACGACCCGAACGTGATCGCCGGGCAGGGCACCGTCGGGTCGGAGATCCTGGAACAGTCCCCGGACGTGGAGACGATCGTGGTTCCTGTCGGTGGGGGAGGGCTGGCCTCGGGGGTGGCCACCGCCGCACAGGCCGTTCCCGGGGTCCGGGTGGTGGGTGTGGAACCGGAACTGGCCGCCGACGCGGCCGAGAGCCTGCGCCTGGGGCGCCGTGTCACCTGGCCGGACGAGTCCACCGGGCGCACCATGGCCGACGGGGTGCGTACCGGGCTGTCGGAGCGTACCTATGAGCACCTGAGGGCCCGTTCGGGAGGTGTCGTCACCGTCACCGAGGACGAGATCGCCCACGCCGTCAGGGTGCTGGCGTGCCAGGCCCGTCTGGTGGCCGAGCCCAGTGGTGCGCTGGCGGCCGCCGCGATCCTGGCCGGCCGGGTTCCCGGCGATCCAGCGCGTCCCGAGGCCACGGTCGCGGTCGTCTCCGGCGGCAACGTGGACCCGGCCCTGTTCGCCCGGCTGATCGCCGCTGCATGAGCGCTGCCTGCACCCGGGCACCGCGCGGGTGGAGCGGTCAGAGGTTGCTGGGCCCGCGTCCGTTGGAGGACACGGCGCCGGTGGGGGCCTGGGCGGCCAGTTCCTCGGTTTGCTGCAGGCTGCCGGGCAGCTGCGCGGCGGGTTCGTCCGGTTGCGCTGCTGCCTGCTCGGGCGGTGTGGCGGCGCGGTCCTCGCGGCGGCGCATGGCCATGTCGGAGAGGAGAGCCGCGCCGAAGGCGATGACCAGCACGGTGATGACCGCGAGAACGGTGAGTGCGGTGCCGATGGAGGTGGGGTCGATCATGAGGGGCTCCGGGAGTGGGGTTGGCGCCTTCGCCCCTAACCGTAATAGGTGTTAACTTTCAAACCCACTGTTCGCTGTGGTGAACTGCGTCATAGCCACGGTGGTTTCAACGGCCCGAGACGGCCGCAGGGCCCCGCCCTGGACGGACGGAGCCCTGCACGGCAGCTCTCGGGGCCTCAGAGGATCGCTCCCGGGGTGTAGGCAGCAGCCTCCGGGTGGAGGGAGCAGACCTGCTCCACCCGCTCGACCACGGAGGCGACCTGGTCGGCGGCCGCACCCGTGAACGTCAGGCGCTCGGACAGCAACGCCTCCAACTCGGCCCGGTCCAGCGGGAAACGCCCGTCCTGGGCCAACCGCTCCAGCAGCTGGTTGTGGGCGCCTTCCTGACGCATCGCCAGGGCCGAGGCGACCGCGTGCTCCTTGATGACCTCGTGCGCGCTCTCCCGGCCCATGCCCGCACGCACCGCCGCCATGAGCATCTTCGTCGTGGCCAGGAACGGAAGGTAACGGTCCAGTTCGGCCGAGATCACCGCGGGAAAGGCCCCGAACTCGTCCAGCACCGTCAGCATCGTCTCGACCAGGCCGTCGAAGGCGAAGAAGGCGTCGGGCAGGGCCACCCGGCGCACCACCGAGCACGACACGTCACCCTCGTTCCACTGGTCCCCCGCCAGCTCACCGGCCATCGACGCGTACCCGCGCAGGATCACCGCCAGCCCGTTGACCCGCTCGCAGGAGCGGGTGTTCATCTTGTGCGGCATCGCCGAGGAACCCACCTGGCCCTCGACGAAACCCTCGGTGACCAGTTCCTGCCCGGCCATCAACCGGATCGTCCTGGCCAGCGACGAGGGGCCCGCAGCCACCTGGACCAAAGACGTGACCGCCTCGAAGTCCAACGAGCGCGGATAGACCTGGCCCACGCTCGTCAGGCGGCGTGCGAACCCCAGGTGCTCAGCCACCTCCTCCTCCAGGGCGGCCAGCGCCGAACGGTCGCCCCCGAGCAGGTCCAGCATGTCCTGGGCCGTACCCACCGGGCCCTTGATCCCCCGCAGCGGATACCGGGCGATGAGCTCCTCCAGGCGCCCGTGGGCCACCAGGACCTCGTCGGCGATGGAGGCGAACCGCTTGCCGAGCGTGGTGGCCTGGGCCGCGACGTTGTGCGAACGCCCCGCCATCACCGTCTCGTCGTACTCCGCGGCCAGACGACCGAGCCGCGCCAACAGCGCCACCGTGCGGTCCCGGGCCAGCACCAGGCTGTCGCGCACCTGCAACTGCTCGACGTTCTCGGTCAGGTCCCGGGAGGTCATGCCCTTGTGCACGTGTTCGTGCCCGGCCAGGGCGTTGAACTCCTCGATCCGTGCCTTGACGTCGTGCCGCGTGGCCCGCTCGCGCTCGGCGATCGAGGCCAGGTCGACCTCCTCCAGAACCTTCTCGTAGTCATGGACCACGCCGTCGGGCACATCCACGCCCAAACGCTTCTGGGACCGCAGGACGGCCAGCCACAGCCGCCGTTCGGCGACCACCTTGTATTCGGGGGACCACAGCCGGGTCAGCTCCGGGGACGCGTAACGGGCGGCCAGGACATCGGGGATCAGCGGTTTCGCACTCACGTCGTGCCATCCTAGCGGCCCACCACCCCCGCGGGCGTCCGGCCCGGAAAGCCGGTACGGAGCCCCTCGTGCAGGGTGGGGCAGGCCCTAAGCCCAGGACGGTGGCGCAGCCGATTCCGGCAGCCCTCCCGGCTCTCTAGCGTTGGAACCATGAGCGAACACAGCCCCGCCACCACAGCCGAACGGAACCGTCCGCGCGGCCCCGACACGATTCTGCGCGCCCTGCTGCGGCCCCGCTTCCTGCTGAGCGCATGGCCCTGGCGCGCACTGGCCTTCAGCGCCGGCAGCACGGTCGTGCTCGGTGTGCTCCTTTCGGTGGCCGGTCCCCTCTACACACCCTGGGCCCTCTCGTTCGGACTCCTGCTCGTCGACCCCGAGGCCTTCCTCAGCGGCGCGGGCATCGCACTGGTCCTGACCGGTCTGGCCCTGGGAGCGCTCCTGGGTCCGCTCCTGGGGCCGGTCCTGGGCACCGTCGAGCGGTGGCGCCTCGGACTGCTCCACGGCCACGTGGCTCCGAGCGGACACCGCCCCGTGACCGAACCCGGCCCCGCCGCCTGGCTGCGCGTGCGCTACACCGAGGCCGCCACCTGGCGCGAGGTCGCCTATGCGGCGATCTCGCCCCTGACCCACGGCCTCACCGTCTTCGTCCTCATCAGCCTTGTCCTGTCCGCGTTCCTGCTGGGCCTGTCCCCGCTGCTGCTCACCAGCCCGGCGGAAACGGTCACCCTGGGGCCCCTGACACTGACCGGCCCCCGGGAGGCCCTGCCCTACTCCCTGGCTGCACCGGTGCTGTTGGGTCTGGCGCTCTACGCCAACGCGTTCCTGGCCGGGATCCAAGGGCTCGTCGCCCGCGCCCTGATCACCGGCCCCCCACCCGAGCAGTTGCGTGCCGAACTCACCGAGGTCACCGACTCCCGGGCCCGTCTCGTGGGCGCCTTCGAGTACGAGCGCCGACGCATCGAACGCGACCTGCACGACGGCGCCCAACAGAAACTGGTCGCCGTCCGGATGGATCTCGGGATGGCCCGGTTGGACCTGGAGGAGGGCAGCGGGGCCGACCGCCGCGTGGCGGCCGCACATACCCGCATCGGCGAACTCATCGACGAGCTGCGCGAACTCGTGCGCGGTATCCACCCGCGCGTGCTCGTCGACCGCGGCTTGCCCGCCGCCCTGGGCGAGTTGGCCGACCACAACCCCGCATCCGTCAGTGTCGAGACCGACCTGCCCCGCCGGCTTCCCGCGCACGTGGAGGCCACTGCCTACTTCGTGGCCGCCGAGGCCCTCACCAACGCCCACAAACACACCGAGGCCCGCAGCGTCACCGTGCGCGCCCGCATGGACGGTGAGGGGACCCAGGAGCGCCTGGTTCTGGAAGTGGCCGACGACGGTCCCGGCGGCGCCGATCCCGGCAGAGGCAGCGGGCTGACCGGAATGTCCGACCGGGCCGCTGTCATGGGTGGCACAATGGAGCTGTCCAGCCCTCAGGGCGGCCCGACCCGCGTACGAGTGGAGCTGCCGTGCCGGACCGACCCGGCCCCGACGACAACGTGAGCGCCGTCCCGACCGTGCTCGCCGAGGACGGCGTCCTGCTCCGGGAGGGGCTCGTGGGCCTGCTGGAACGCTTCGGTTTCCCCGTCGCTGCCGCTGTCGGGGACGCCGAGGCCCTCGTGGAAGCCGTGGCCGAGCACCGGCCCGGGCTCGTGGTCACCGACATCCGTATGCCGCCCGGCCACAGCGACGAGGGCCTGCGCACGGCCGTGCACCTGCGCCGCGCGGAGCCCGGGTTGGCGGTGGTGGCCCTGAGCCAGTACGTGGAGTTGAGCTACGCCTCCGAGCTGCTCGATTCCGGGGACGGAACCGGGGTCGGATACCTGCTCAAACAGAGGGTCGGGGACGTACGTGAGTTCGCCTCGGTGCTGCGCCGGGTCGTGCAGGGCGGCACCTTCGTCGACCCCGAGGTGGTGCGCCAGCTCCTGCGCCGCAGCTCGGACCCGCTGGAGCGCCTGACCGGTCGTGAACGCGAGGTCCTGGCGCTCATGGCCCAGGGCCACTCCAACGGAGCCATCGCCCGGAAGCTCGTCGTCAGTGACGCCGCAGTCGGCAAACACGTCGGCAACATCCTCGCCAAACTCGACCTGCCGCCCGACGAGGACGTCCACCGCCGGGTGCAGGCCGTCCTGGCCCACCTGCGGGCCGAGGCCGGGTGAGCTCCGGTGACGGGCCCGCGCCGGGTGAGCTCCGGCGCCGGGCCCGTCACGTAGTGGCGACAGCCGGCACGGACGGCCGGCGCTGACAGAGCGGGCTCTAGCGCCCCAGGACGCGGCGCAGCGCGCCCAGAACCAGCTCGACGCGGTCCAGGCGGGCGTTGTGGCCCATGAGGCCGATCCGCCACACCGAAGAGGCGTAGGGGCCCACCCCGGCGCCGATCTCGAGGCCGTAGTCGCTCAGCAGCTGCTCACGGACCTTGCCCGAGTCCACGCCCTCGGGCACACGCACCGACGTCAGCTGCGGCAGCCGGTGCCCCTCGGCGGCGAACAGCTCCAGGCCCATGTCCACCAGGCCCTCGCGCAGCCGGGCGCCGGCCGCCTCGTGGCGGGCCGCCACGGCTTCAGCGCCTTCGTCCTCGATGCGGGCCAGTGCCGCGTCCAAGGAGGCGACCATCGAGGTCGGTGCGGTGTGGTGGTAGGCGCGGCCGCCCGGGCCGCCGCGTACGTAGGCGCCCAGCAGGCCGAGGTCGATGTACCACACGGGAGGGGACTGCACCCGCCGCTCCCAGGCACGCTCGGAGAAGGTGAAGGGCGCCAGCCCCGGCGCCACGCCCAGGCACTTCTGGGTACCGGCGTAGGCGATGTCCACCTGCCACTCGTCCAGCTCCATGGGCATGCCGCCCAGGGAGGTGACGCAGTCGGCGATCAGCAGGGTCTCGTCGGAGCGCTCGCGAAGGGACCGGCCCAGAGCGCCGATGTCGCTGACCGCGCCGGTGGAGGTCTCTGCGTGCACAGCGGCCACCAACCGGGGGGAGGGGTGGGCGTCCAGGACCCGCTGGACGTCCACGGGCCGGCCCCACTCGTGGTCGACACGGATCACCTCGGCACCGTAGCGTCCGGCGACCTCGCACATGCGCTCGCCGAACAGCCCGTTGACCGCCACGACCACCGTGTCACCCTTGCGCACGGTGTTGGCGAAGGCCGTCTCCATACCCAGGGAGCCGGTGCCGGAGAGGGGGAGGGTCAGCGGGTTCTCGGTGCCCCACAGAGAACGCAGCCGCTCGCAGGTGCGTTCCAGCAAGGTGATGAATTGGGGGTCGAGGTGGCCGAGCAGAGGCGTGGCCAGGCCCAGGGTCGCTTCCGGGTAGGGGTTGCTGGGCCCCGGCCCCAACAGGGTGCGTTCGGTAACTGACATGGCCACACACTACTGAGTTTTCTGTTGCTCCTGTGGGGTGGGGGCTCGGTTGTGCGGTCCCTCCGGGGCGGCCCCGTAAACGCGAACAGCACCTGCTGGCCGAACGGGCGGTGGGGACCGAGCGCACGCGTACCGCCCGCGACGGCCGAGCTCATCCGCGGTACGGGGCGCCAGGCCCTGGGGGAACTGCGCGACATCCTGGGGGTGTTGCGCGAGTACCCCAGCAGTCCGGTGCCGGATCCGCAGCACTCGACCCTGAGCCGGGTCCGGGTCCTGGTCGCGGGGTGGAGGGATGCGGGGATGGACGCCGAACTCTCCGGCAGGCTCGCCTCGGACGTCCCGGTCTCCGTGCAGAGCACCGCCCACCAGGCCGTCAGGGAGGCGCTGACCAACGCGGCCGAACACGCGGCCGGCGCGGGCGGGCACCTGCAGGCACACGAACGGGCCGACGGCGGCTGGGAGCTGAGTGCGAGGCTGCCCGTGGACGAATCGTCCGGACCAGCTGGCAATGACGGCCCGGGCGCAGGGGTGGCCGTGGGTCCGGAGCAGGCTCACCGGGCCCCGTGGACCGGCCGCCGGCCCCACCGCCACCGGGCGCCCAGGCCCCTGTGGATCTGCCGGGACCGGGTCCACGCCTGCAGGGCTTGCTCCTCGTTTCCTTCCTCGAAAGCCACTTGGGCGAGTACGCGCAAGGCCTGCGCCGCGTCCAGGCGGTGCCCGAGCTCCCGGTGGATCCGCACCGCCTCCGCGGCGTCTGCCCGTGCCCCGGCGGGGTCGCCGGAGCGCAGCCGGTCCAGGGCCATCGTCCGGCAGGCACGGCCCTCCAGCATGCTCATCTGGCCGGCACGAGCCATGTCCCGTGCTTCCTGTGCCCGGGCCGTGGCGGACCCGGGGCCGTGCTCTGCGGCTTCGGCCTCCGCGAGGGCCACCAGGGCAACACACTGCAGATCCGGGGAGCCCGTGCGTGAACTCAGGGTCAGGGCCGCGTGCCCTGTCTGGACCGCGGCCCCGGTGGAGCGCGCCGCCGCTGTGTGTACGGCTGCCACGAGGGCCAGCACATGTTCACGGGAACGGGGGAGGTCGTGGGTGGTCTGCAGCGCCTGCGCCACTGACGCCTCGGCCGCGGCGTACCGGCCCTTGGCGAGCTGGACCGCGGCGAGATGGCTCAGGCCCTCGGCCGTGACGCGTTGCAGCCCCAGACGCTCGGAGATGTCCAACGCGTGCCGCAGGGCGAGTTCGGCCCCGTTCAACTCGCCCAGGTGCAGCCGCCCCAGGCCCAGGGTGACCAGGCGTGGTGCGCTCTCGGCCCCTTCTTCCGGCGGATCCCGCCGTACCGAGGACGTCTCGACCACGCCCACGGCCGTCCGGGGTTCGCCCAGGTGCAGGTGGGCCTCGGCGATGTTGCCCAGAGCGGTCCGTTGCGGCGGGAGTTTTCCTCGGCGCCGCCATCCCGCCAGAGCACGGCCGAGGTGTTCGACTGCTTCCCGGTACTGGCCTTGTTGGGCCAGGACCACCCCGGCGTTGTTGTAGACCGAGAGCTCGCCCGGTTCCCAGCCGGCACGCCGGTAGTGGGCCAGCGACGCGTGGAGGTCGGCCAGTGCCGAGGGCAGGTCCTGCCGGTAGATGCCCTCGAGTCCGCGTATGTGCAGCATCGAGGCCCACCCCAGGGGTTCGGCCGTGTCGGGGGCGCGTTCCAGCCAGGTGTGCACGGGCCCGGAGAGCTCGCCGATGCGCAGCCTCAGCCCCACCAGCCCTCGGAGCGAATCGGCCACGCGCCATGCCAGTCCGGGATCGCCGAAGTCGTGGTGGGCGAGTGTGAGGACGTTGTGCAGTTCCGTGTCGAGCCAGTCCAGGGCTTGGTAGCGGTCGCTCGGATGCGGTGCGAGATGTGCGGTCCCGTCGGGGTCGGGGCCGGGAGGAGGCGGGGCAAGGTCCACATCCGGGCACACCAGGGTCGAGACGGACCGCAGCACGGCGAGGTGGAAGTTCTGGAACCGGCGCAGGGCCCTGTGGCGCTCGTGCTCCCCGTCCCGTTGGCGGGTGAGTTTCTCGGCGTAGAGCCGCAGCAGGTCGTGCATGCGGTACCGGGTGGCCGAGGTCTGCTCCACGAGGTTGCTGCGCACGAGGGAGTGCAGTGCCTCTTCCGCTTCTGCTCCCAGCAGTGCCGAGGCAGAAGCAGGGGTCAGGTCCGTCCCCTCCAACAGGCCCATCAGTCGGAACAGCTTGCGGGCCTGCTCGGTGAGGCTCTCGTAGGAGCGTTCGAAGGCGATGGTCACCGACAGGTCCGGTTCGCCGAGCACACGCAGGGCCGTCAGGCGGTCACTGCGTTCGAGTTCGGCCACGTAGCTGTGGATGCGCTGCTCCGGGAAATCACCGATGTTGGCCCCCGCGATGCGCAGCGCCAGTGGCAGCCCGTCACACATCCGGGCCAGGCGCTGCACCGCCCCGGCCTGCTCGTCGTCGCCCTCGGGAAGGGACAGCATGCCTTCGAGCAGTTCCTCCGACTCCGCCTGTTCCAGGGGCTCGAGCCGCAGGTGGCGGGCGCCGTGCACCGCTCTGAGGCCGTGCAGGTCGGACCGGCTGGTCACCAAGGTCGCACAGCCCTGGCCGCCGGCGAGCAGCGGTTCGACCTGTGTGCGGTCGCCGACGTTGTCCAACAACACCAGCACGCGCCGCTCCCACAGCAGGGAACGGAACATCGCGGCACGCTCCTCCAGGTCCCCCGGGATCTGGTCGGCGGCCACGCCGAGCGCTTTGAGGAAACGCAGCAGGACCGTGTTGGGACAGGTCGCTGCCAGGGGAGAGAAGCCGTGCATGTCCGCGTAGAGCTGCCCGTCGGGAAAGGCCGGGGCCGAGCGGTGCGCCACGTGTACCGCCAGGCCGGTCTTGCCGACACCGGCCGCCCCGGTCAGGAGAACCAGGGCCGACCCGGTTCCCGGCGCCGCGGTCCCCAACATCGTCTCCATCTCGCCGATGAGCTGTCGGCGGCCCACGAACGGGGCCGTCCTCGGCGGGAGCTGGCGGGGGGAGGGCGGGGCGGGACGGGCCCGGTCCTCCTGCGGGCCGGGGCGGGGGGCCGGTCCGGCATCGGCGCGCAACAGGCGCTGGTGCAGCTCCTGCAGCGTCGCGTTCGGTTCCACCCCCAGCTCCTCGACCAGGGAGTCCCGTAGGAGCTGGAAGTGCATCAGCGCCTCGGCGCGGCGTCCCACCGCGTCCAACGCGGTCATCAGCTGGTGCCAGAACACCTCACGCAGGGGTTCTTCGGAGACGAGTCCGTGCAGAGGCGCGAGCACCTCCTCGTAGTGGCCCAACTGGAGGTCGACCTCCACGCGTTCCTCGACGGCGCCGAGGTAGCGCTCCCGTAGCTGGGGGACCTGGCTCAGGTGCAGGCCGGGGGAGGGAACGTTCTCCAGCAGCGGGAAACTCCAGAGGCCGGTCGCCTCGTGCAGGTGCTGGGAGGCCGCGGCGAGACTGCCCTCGTGGCGTGCCTCACGGGCGTGCCGTACCAGCTTCTCGAAGCGCCACAGGTCGACGGACATGTCCTTCGCCGCCTCGGGGCAGATCTGGTATCCGCTGTCGTTGGTGCGGATGAGCTCGCCACGGTGTTCCTCGCACGTGCGGCGCAACCGCATCACGTAGGAGCGGACCGCCTCCCGCGCCCCTTCGGGAGGCTCCTCCCACACCGCCTCGATCAGTTCCGGCACTGTCGTGGGTGAGGAGCGCAGCAGCAGGGTGGTGAGGATGATGCGCTGCTTGGCCGCTGTCAGTGCCAGGGCACGGCCCGCGCGCCATCCCTCCAACGGCCCGAGCAGCCGGAATTCCCATGTGTGCACAGAACCACCTCTGATTCGCCGACGACCGCGAGAGCCTGCGACAGGTCCACACTCTTGCACACGAATGACGCCGTTCGGGACCTACGTCACCGAAAAGTCATTATCTCATTCCATCGTGGAACCCCTCGTCCTTCGACGGTCGAGGTCGAGAACGTTCACCGCGCGAACGGAGCGGTTCACCGTCCCCAGTGGAAAGCAGCAGGAACCCTTCCTGAAATCGTTCGGTGATCACCCGATCCCACCTCCCCGGCCCCGTCTCAGAAAGTGGAACGTTGCAGGAACTCACCCGCAATATCGACGCCGGAGCCGACCTGCGTCCGGGACGGCGGCCTCGCCCGGGCGGCCGCTGCCCCGACCGCTACCAGCGCCGGAACGGTGATGCCGGGGCCGTCGTGAACCACCTGAGGTGACAGACCCTGCCCGGACCGGCGGTGGAGCGTGCAACCCCCGCTCCTGCGTGCTCCACCGCCCCACCCGTCCACGGCCCGGACCCCGTGCGATGCACCGAAGCCAGGGCCGGCGGGGCCGAGGACCAACCCCCGACGCACGGTGATCCACCACACCCTCCCCGTGCGTACTCGGTCGCGCCGGCCCTTCCCCTGCGTTCAGGCCCCGGGATCCCTCCCTCCCGGGGCCCACGCGCACCCGGTAGAGCCCCTTTTCCCGCTTCCCGAGCCAGGACAGGGGCGTGAAGGCGGGGGTAGCGTGGAAGGTGTGCACCCTGAGTGCCACCGCGAACCGGGAGGTGCGCATGAAACGTCGAGTGCGCCAGTACAGCCTCCTCATGGGGGCCTGTGTCCTGCTTTTCGCCGCGTCCGCGCCCGTCTACTTCCTGTTCGGTACCGGATGGGCCGTGGCCATGTGTGTGGTCGCCTCCGTGCTGCCTCCGGTGGCGATGACCCTGGGCAACCTCGCCGACCCCGACGACCCCGGGGACCGCGACGCCCGTTACGGGAGCAACGCCGACCCGCAGGACCACGGCGGTGAAGAAGGCCCCACGCCCCATTAGCCGGCCCCGCCGGAAGAGCCCTTCAACACGGTGTCCCCACCCGCACGGTGTGAGAGGCCCGACCCGGCCGACCATGGCAGACCCGAACCGGGCGCACATAGGATTCCGTGCGGACCATGCGGCACCGGGAGCGGTGCCCGGCCGAACTCGGGAGGAAAGACAAGGTGACCCACACCGGCGTCGACCAGCACCGCACCACCGGATCCGAGGGCGCTCTGCGCATCCTGACGGTCGAGCACGACGACCCGCGCGTGGACGGGCTCCTGGACGGACTGCTGGAGGAGTACACCCAGCGCTACGGGGCCGACGGTGCCGCCCATGAGTTGTCCCGCTACCCCGTCACCGAGTTCGTGGCCCCCGACGGGCGGATGGTCCTGGTCGAGCTCCAGGGGCAGATCGTGGCCGGCGGCGCCGTGCGTCCGTACCGTACCGACCGCTCCCAGGAGCCGGAAACGGCCGAGTTCAAGCGCATCTGGACCTCCGAGCGGCATCGCCGCAGGGGCCTGGCCCGTGCCGTCATGGGCGCGCTCGAACAGGCCGCCCGCGACCTGGGCTACACCCGTGTAGTGCTGTTCACCGGCCCTTCCCAGCCCGAGGCCGTGGCCCTCTACGAGCGCCTGGGTTACCGCCACCTGGACCCCGCCGGGATCGACGATCTGCCCTACCCCAAGGCCATCCCCTTCGCCACCGCGCTTTAGACCGTTCAGAGGCGGAAGGGACGGCGGCAGTGCTCTTCCGGACGCCGGTGGCCGGTGCCGACGCTCTCCGAGGCACTTCCGTCGGCCCGGCCCCTTCCCTCATCGATCCAGTAGGGGTTATGGCCGGTGGAATGGACCGCGCACGGGCGGACCGGTGTTCCGGGGCCTAGGATGGGAACCGGGCGCAGGGCCCTCACCAGCCGCCCCGCCCCGCACCAGTCCGCACACCCCGCGAGGAGAGAGCTCACGTGAGCGACCAGCAGCGTCCCGGAGACCGAGCCGACGCCTTTGTGTTCACCCCCCGCAAGAACGGTCAGTCCCAGTCGGTCTCCGACGAGCTCGCCACGTGGATGAGTACCGGGTGGGCCGACACCGAGCTGCGCGACCTGGACCCCATCGAGCAGGCGCCCCACACCGCGCGCCGCCGTGCCGTCCTCAGCGCAGCCTTCCCCGGCGAGCGCCTCGTCGTGCCGGCCGGGCAGCTGGTGACCCGTTCCAACGACACCGAGTACCCCTTCCGCGCCGCCACCGATTACGTCTACCTTTCCGGTGACACCGCCGACGGCGGATGCCTGGTGCTGACCCCCGACGCCGACGGGGGCCACGAGGCGCTCCTCTACCTCAAGCCGCGCTCGGACCGCGAGAACGGTGAGTTCTGGCTCGGCCAGTACGGCGAACTGTGGACCGGGCGCCGCAACAGCCTCCAAGAGGCCTCCGTCCTCTTCGGTGTGCCCACCGCCGACGTGCGCACCCTGCCCGAGGACCTGCGCGCGGGCACGGCGACCCTGCGTGTGGTGCGCGGCCACGACGAGGAGGTGGACGCCCTCGTCGATGAGGTGCGCGGGGACACCGGTACCGAGGCCCGCGCCAAGTCCGCGCGCCTGGACGAGGAGCTCCGCGTGGAGTTGGACGACCACCGGCTGGTCAAGGACGAGTGGGAGGTCGCCCAGCTCCAGCGCGCCGTCGACGCCACCGTGCGCGGGTTCAACGACGTGGTCGCCGCGCTGCCCCAGGCCCAGGACACCTCCGAACGGTTCGTGGAGGGCACCTTCTTCCTGCGTGCCCGCGTGGAGGGCAACGACGTCGGTTACGGCACCATCGCCGCTTCCGGCGCCAACGCCACCACCCTGCACTGGACCCGCAACGACGGGCCGGTCCGCGAGGGCGACCTGCTGCTGCTGGACGCCGGCGTGGAGACCACCACCCTCTACACCGCCGACGTCACCCGGACCATGCCGGTCTCGGGCACCTTCACCGAACTGCAGCGCAAGGTCTACGACCTGGTGTACGCCGCTCAGGAGGCCGGTATCGCCGCGGTCGCCCCGGGCCGTTCCTTCGGTGACTTCCACAAGGCCTCCCAGCGTGTGCTGGCCGAGGGCCTGGTCGAGTGGGGACTGCTGGAGGGCCCGGTCGAGCGTGTGCTGGAGCTGGGTCTGCAGCGCCGCTACACCCTGCACGGCACCGGCCACATGCTCGGCCTGGACGTGCACGACTGCGCCGCGGCCCGCCAGGAGGCCCACCTGTACGGCGAGCTGGAGCCGGGCATGGTGTTGACCGTGGAGCCGGGCCTGTACTTCCAGCCCGACGACCTCACCGTCCCCGGGGAGCTGCGCGGTACCGGCGTGCGCATCGAGGACGACGTCCTGGTCACCGAGGAGGGCCGCACGGTCATGTCGGCCGGGCTGCCGCGTTCCTCCGCCGAGGTCGAGGCCTGGCTGGCCGAGCGCCTGCCGCGCTCCTGACCCGCCCGCCCCGCGGCGCACGGCTGCGGGGCTCCCGCGAGGCCGTGTGGGCCGTCTCCCGCCGGGGAGGCGGCCCACACGTGTGCGTGCCCCCGGCCGGGGCGGAAGACTCACCCGATCGACGAGGAACGAGACCGAGAGTGCCGGTTCGTGCCTCTGGGGCTTGAGGAAGCGGCGTGTGGAGGGCGAGCACCGCCTCCTCGAAGAGGTCCAGCTCCTTCTTCCCGGCCACCTCGCGGACAGAAGCGGTGAGGAACCCGAGCCGATCGGTGAGGGAGGGGTGCGGGCTTCAGGAAGTTGAGGGAGAGTCGGAAGAAAGGCCGTGGTTGCGTCCGTTCTTCGGTGCGTGGACCGTGGTGGGTGTCTTCTGGAGGTCTTTCTCTGTCCCGCGCTCCCGGGTGGGTCCGGTCATTTCCCCGTAGAAGCTGATGTGCACGAGGTTGGTCCCGGCGTCCGGGTCGCTTTCGGGAGGGTGCCAGGAGCGGGCGCGGCCTCCGAGCCCTTCTGCGGGTTCGGGGAGGAATGCCTCGTCACCGGCTGGGACGAGCTGCTTCGCTGCTGTGGTCCCGGGCTTCCCGCCACCGATGACGGCGCTCCTTCTAGGCATGGTCGGCAACCGTTTCCCTCAAGGGCATTGGGTTCGGGAGTGCCTTGTGCGGCCGATGTCCTCGCGCGCAGAACCGGTCGGAACGGCGTCGGTGCTCCATGATGCAACCGGAAAAACGGTCGGGTTCATTCGATCTTCTCATCGCCGTTTCCCGGGTTGTCGATTTTTCAGTACAGAGTTCCGACTGTGTCATATCGCCCTGTTCCGAAACGCCCCGGCCGTGGACCTCGGCTCAGAGAACGCGAACCCTCCTCATGCCGGACCCGGTCGTCCCTGTTCGGTCCACCCGGCCCCTCCCAGGCGCGTGAAACCCGCGATACGCGGATGGATCGAGACGGGAAGGTCGCGTCCGAAGGCCGCCAAGGAAGCGGCCACCCCTGCATCGGGGCGACCGTAGACGTCGAGCCGCTCCACCGAGCAGTGCTCCATCACCCCGCCGATGTGGTCGGAGGAGATCCGCCAGTGCGTACGGATGGACTCCGAATCCGCGTAGAGCTGGAAACTGTGTGCCCGCATGTTCTCCTCGTCGGAGAAGAACTCCACCATGACCTGAGGGGCGTGCTCCTCGGTGAAGCGCACGGCGCGCTCGGCGGCGAGCCGGAAATCCGCCCAGTGCCCTTCCCGGACGCGCATGGTGTTGTGGAACAGGACCGGTGCGTCGGATGTGCTCGGCATGCGTCTCATTCTTCTGCCCGGCCCCGCTCTGTCAACACTCCCCGTGCCGAAACCTCCGGCGGAAGCCCACGATCTGTCGGCAGGCCCCGGTGGCGATGGGCGCCATGGCAGCCGTCGTGCCCAAGCTGGCCGAGCACGTCGACAAGGTCGCGGTGGTCGGCCCCGGACATGACGGTGCCCGCCGTCGGCGACGGCGGGCACCGGTGCGGGCGCTCGACCCCGAGCGGGGTGAGAGGTCGTGCGCGAGGTCAGCGGGAGATGTCGTCGGGCCCGCGCACGGGACCGTGGTGGAAGGTGTGGTCGGGCTCGTCGTCGGGCACCGCCGGGTAGGTGGGGGCGGCGTCCGGGTCGGCCTGGCTGTGCGGGGGCACTTGCACACCCTCGGCCTCGAGCACGCCCATGGTCCGGTTGCGCAGCTCGGGCAGCATCCCGTAGAGGACCTCGCCCGGGCACTCGGTGGCGTTGAAGTCGCGGTGGCCCACGATCGCGTCCGGGTTGAGCCCGTAGGCCTGGCACAGCCACGCCAGGGTCTCCACGAGGGCATCGATCAGTGCGCCGGTGGGTTCGACACCGGTGTAGGTTCCCTCGTTCTCGATACCGATGGTGGTGTTGTTGTGGTTGGCCACGTGGGTGCCCACGCACTGGCTGCCCTCGCGGATGGCCGGCAGCGCGCGGTTGCGGCCCTCCATGACGTGCCCGCCGCGGCTGATGGTGAGCTGCTGGCCGACGTCGATCCATCCCTGGGTGTCCATGTGGAAGTTCTGGATGGAGCGCGACAGCGCCAGGGCGTGTTCCAGGGAGTGGTCGTCACTGTTGGCGGTGGCGGTGTGGTGCACCACGATGTTGGTCGGCGGGGTGGCCAGGACCTGGACGGGGCTGGAGGGTGTCCGGGCGTTCCAGGCGGCGCGTGTGTGCAGCGCTGGTTCGGCGATGCGCACGGGTGAGGCCTGCAGGGGCGGGGCGGCGAAGGCACCGCCGAGCACGGCCGCACCGGAGGCCAGCGCGGCACCGCGGAACACGGTCCTGCGGCCGGGGCCGGGCGCGGGGGAGTGGGACATGGAAGTTTCCTTCTACCGGGGTTGATGTACCAGTAGTAAAGGAACACGCCCTCTCCGTGTTTGGCAAAGGGTTCCGGAGGATAATGCAGGGCCGAATCCGGCCACAATGTAAACCCGGTGCCCCTCTGGGGTGGAGTTGTATTACGTGGTAGGTGGAGAAGAATGGTTTTGTATTCTTCTACAATCCTTCCGTGTTGGTTTCGTGTTCATCTCCATTGCCGTACGGCGGTTTCTGGTGATCGGACAAAAAAGGAACACCGAACATCTTGGTTCGGTGTTCCCAATTCGGGTTCGGGGATTATCACGCCACGGGCTCGGCCTCGTTCTCGGTGCGCGCGACCGGAACCAGGCGCCCCGTCCGGTGCAGCCACCAGTCGGCCAGCAGGGTCGTCAACGGCGGCACCGAAGCCGCCAGGGTCAGCAGGGTCGCCCCCAGGCCCCACCGGAACCGCAGCGCCGCGGCCAGCGCCACGACCCCGTAGACGACAAAAGCTCCTCCGTGCAGCGGACCGAAGATCTGCACCCCGATCTCGTTGCCGCTGCCCAGGTACTTCACGCCCATGCCTATGAGGAGTCCGACCCAGGTGAAGGCCTCGAACGCCGCTACCACGCGAAAAACCAGGGCTGTCGTACGGGGTTTGATGTTCACGTTCTTCCTCGGGCTCTCCGGTAGGCCGCACACGACGGGGCCACGGCGCACCGGCCGGGACCCGGAACCAGGCTAGGGCACCCGTGCCGGCACACCGGTCCGGGGCGGCGTGAGGGCCTACTCACCCCGGTGCGTGCAGATGCTCGGAGGCCGCCGCACGGACCGCGTCGGAGACCGCGTCCAGGGCCGGGGAGGAGACGTTCCACCGCTGCCAGTGCAACCGGACCCGGACCGGGCGGTCGGGCGCCAGCTCCACCAGACGCCCCGCCGCCACGAGTTCGGCACACTGGCGCTCGGGCACCACGCCCCACCCCAGGCCGAGCACGACCACCCGCGCGAAATCCTCCGTAGCCGGCACGTAGTGGCGCGGACCCTCCGGCTCACGCCCTGCGAACCCGCGTACGAAACGGTCCTGGAGTTCGTCGTTGCGGTCGTAGTTGACCACCGGGGCCCGTGCCAACGCCGCAGCGTCGTCGCGGCGCAGATGGCGCCGAGCGAACCCCGGGCTGCACACCGCCCGGTAGCGCAACGCTCCCAGCGGGTGCACCGAACAGCCCTGCACCGTCTGCGGTCGGGAGGTGACCGCGCCCATCACCGCGCCCGAGCGCAACAGTTCCGTGGTGTGCTGCTCGTCCTCCCGGTGGATCTCGAAGGCCACACCCAGCTCCTCGGGAACGGCGGCCAGGGCCTGAGTGAACCACGTGGCCAGGCTGTCGGCGTTGACCGCAAGCGGCACCGTCACCCGGCCGTGCTCGCGTCCTTCGGCTCGCAGGGCCCGGGCGGTGTCCTCGTCCAGCATGACCACCTGCCGTGCGTGGCGCAGGAGCACGTCACCGGTCGTGGTCGTGCCCACCGGTGAGGTACGCCTTACCAACACCGTCCCCGCCGCCTGCTCCATCGCCCGCACCCGTTGGGAGACTGCGGAGGTGCTCACCCTCAGCCGGTGGGCCGCGCCCTCGAAGGAACCCTCGTCCACCAGGGCGGTCAGGGTGCGCAGATGGTCGAACTGGAACGGCACGTGAAGCTCTCTTTCACAGTCCTGAAGAAGATGAGTCTCACTGTACATCCGGGACGGGAGCGCTCTAGCGTGCCGGGATGACCCCTCTCCTCTCCTTGTTCGCCGGCATGGGCGCCGGGCTCGCCCTCATCGTGGCCATCGGTTCCCAGAACGCCCACGTGCTGCGTGTCGGCGTCCGCTCCGGGACCGGCACCGTCCTGCCCGTGGTGGCCGTGTGTGTCCTCTCCGACGCCGTCCTCGTCAGCGCCGGCGTGCTGGGCGTGGGCGCCCTCGCCCAGGCACTGCCCTTCCTCGTCGAGGCGATCCGTGTGCTGGGTGCGGTGTTCCTGCTCGCCTACGGCCTGACGGCCCTGCGCCGGAGCCTGCGTCCCGGCACACTGGTGGCCGCCGATGAGTCCGCCGGCCCGGGACGTGGTGGCGCAGTGGCCACTACCCTGGCCCTGACCTGGCTCAATCCGCACGTGTACCTGGACACCGTGGTCCTGCTGGGCTCCCTGGCCCAGCAGCAGGAGAGCGACCTGCGCTGGTGGTGGACGATCGGTGCCATCGCCGGAAGTTTCCTGTGGTTCACCGCTCTCGGTGGTGCTGCCCGCCTGCTGCGTCCCCTGTTCGCCCGCCCCGGGGCCTGGCGTGTATTGGACCTACTCGTGGCTGCGGTCATGCTCACGCTCGGCGTGCGCCTGGCCCTCGAGATCTGAACCCGGGATGGTGCACAGGGGTGAAGTGGGTCATATCGTGTGGTTCGATCCACACAGTGAACGGAGACCGGCTTGAGCTCTGCCACCCACGCCCTGCGCGCAGCCCGCGACCAGCTGCTCGATCTGCGCACCGACCACGCCGCCGCCCTGGAACACTTCACCTGGCCCGACGTGGGGGCCCGCTTCAACTGGGCACACGACTGGTTCGACCCCATGGCCCGCGGCAACGACCGCCCCGCCCTGGTCATCGTGGAACCGGACGGCAGCCGCGCCTGCCACACCTTCGACGAGATGGCCCGCCGCTCCGACCGCCTCGCCGTCTGGCTGTCCCGTCAGGGGGTGCGGCGCGGCGACGCGATCCTGGCCATGCTCGGCAACCAGGTCGAGTTGTGGGACACCATGCTCGCGGCGATCAAACTCGGTGCGGTCCTGGTGCCCACGACCTCCGCCGTGGACCACGCCGGCCTCGTCGACCGCATCGAACGCAGCGGCGCCCGCCACGTGGTCTGCGATGCCGCCGACACCGCCAAGTTCGCCGACGTGGGCACGGACCTGACCCGAGTGGCCGCCGGCGGCGCCCCCGGATGGCTCGACCCCGCCGAGGCCCAGGACCTGGGGCAGGTGCGGCCCGACCACCCCGGGAACGCCTCCACGGACCGCTTGCTGCTCTACTTCACCTCGGGCACCACCAACCGTCCCAAGCTCGTCGAACACACCCACATCTCCTATCCCGTGGGTCACCTGAGCACCATGTACTGGCTCGGTCTGCGCCCCGGCGACGTCCACCTCAACGTGTCCTCGCCCGGCTGGGCCAAGCACGCCTGGTCCAACTTCTTCGCCCCCTGGCTGGCCGAGGCGACCGTGTTCCTGTACAACTACGAGCGCTTCGACCCCCAGGCTCTGCTCCGGAACATGGCTGCGGAAGAGGTGACGACCTTCTGCGCCCCGCCCACGGTGTGGCGCATGCTCCTCAACGCCGACCTGTCCGGGGGAGCCGGCTCCCTGCGTGAGGCCATCGGGGCCGGGGAACCGCTCAACCCCGAGGTCATCGCGCAGATCGAACACCACTGGGGGCTGACGATCCGCGACGGCTACGGCCAGACCGAGATGACCGCGACCGTGGCCAACACCCCCGGACAGGCCGTGCGCCCCGGTTCCATGGGCCGCCCCCTGCCCGGTGTGCCCGTCGTGCTGGTCGACCCGTCCACCGGACGGCCCGTCGAGCCCGGCGCCGAGGAGGCGGAGGGCGAGATCTGCCTCGACCTGTCCCGGGCGCCTCTGACCCTCATGACCGGTTACCAGGGCGACCCCGAGCGCGACGCCGAGGCCAAGGAGGGCGGCTACTACCACACCGGTGATGTGGCCACCGTCGACGCCGACGGGCAGATCACGTACGTGGGCCGCACCGACGACGTCTTCAAGTCCAGCGATTACAAGGTGAGTCCGTTCGAGGTCGAGAGCGTGCTCATCGAACACCCCGCCGTCGCCGAGGCCGCTGTCGTACCCGCACCGGACCCGGTGCGCCTGAGCGTGCCCAAGGCCTACCTCACCCTGGCGCCAGGACACGAGCCCACCCGTGAGACCGCCCGCGCGGTGCTCGCCCACGCACGGCAGAACCTGGCTCCGTGGCAGCGGGTGCGGCGCCTGGAGTTCGCGGACCTGCCCAAGACCGTCTCGGGCAAGATCCGCCGAGTCGAGCTGCGCGCACGTGAGCAGGAGGGTGTCGGAGAGGGGCAGTGGCGGGAGGAGGACTTCCCCGAGCTGCGCACGGGCGGCGCCTGAGGCCGCACCGACCCCGGGCCGGTGCGGCCCGGGGTCAGAACTTGCGCTGGTCGCGCCGTAGGGGGTGGTCCTCGGGGATCTGTACGAGCACGATGTGGACCCCGTTGGGTCGGCGATCCACCCCTCGATCAGGCCCCAGAACTCCTCCCGGGGTTCACGCAGGCCCTCGGCCCCCTGCGCGACCAAGCGTTGGTACTCGGCATGCACGTCGCGTACCTGCATCCACAGCACCATGCCGGAGGGCGGGGCCGCCTCCGCGTGCCCCGAGATCTCCACGAGCCCGTTGCCCAGGAAGAATACGGTCCCGGGTGATGCGGGGTCCCCGAACTCGCGGTGTACGGCCAGGCCGAGCACATCGCGGTAGAAGGCGCGGCTGCGTCCGGGGTCGGTGGGGCGGATCAACACTCGGCTGCTCAACACGTCCATACCCCGATGCTGCCCTGCAGGGTGGGCCCCGGCCAAGCCCACCGGCGTCCCTGTCGTGCCGCTGTCCGGGGCGGGCCTGGAAACGCTCCCACTGCCGAGGGGCCCAGCTTGATCACGGCTCGGTGACGGATTCTTCTGGCTGTTGACGTGGGGGCCGTGGGTTGCATGGTTGCGCGAAGCGGGACAAAAGTGATCTGGAGCACAGGACGGCGGATCGTCCGACGACCGGACCCACACCGGTCGCCCCCGGCTCCCGTCTGGAGAGGACCCCCATGCGCACACGGTGGACCCAGGTGACGGCCGCGGTCCTGGCCGCGACCTTGCTCGCCTCAGGCTGCGGAGGCGACGGCGGGGACGGCACCGAGGTCGAAGTCTTCTCCTGGTGGACCGGTGGAGGCGAGGAAGCCGGACTCGAGGCCCTCATCGAGCGCTTCGAGGAGGACAACCCCGACGTCGACTTCGTCAATGCCGCCGTCGCCGGCGGGTCGGGTACCAACGCCCAGGCCGTCCTCGAGGGCCGCCTGCAGAGCCAGGACCCGCCCGACTCCTTCCAGGGCCACGCCGGCGCCGAACTGCAGGACTACATCGAAGCCGGCTACCTGCAACCCCTCGACGACTTCTTCGCCGAACAGGGCCTGCAGGAGGCCATGCCCGACCAGCTCACCGAGCAGATCACCTACGACGGCAGCGTCTACTCGGTCCCGGTCAACATCCACCGCTCCAACGTCATGTGGTTCAACCCCGGGCTCCTGGAGGAAGCCGGGGTCGAGAGCGCCCCCCAGACCCTCGACGAACTCCTCGAGGCCCTGGAAGCGGTCGAGGCGGAGACCGACGCTATCCCCATGGCCGTGGGCGCCCAGTGGACCGTGGACCACCTGCTCGAATCGGTCCTACTCAGCTCCCTGGGCACCGACGCCTACAACCAACTCTGGGAACCCGGCGCGAACTGGGACACCCCCGAAGTCACCGAGGCCCTGGAGGCCTTCGAGCAGATCATGGAGTACACCCAGGAGGAATCGGCCGCCGAGGACTGGCAGGAGGCCTCTCGCCGCGTCTCCGAGGGCGAGGCCGCCTTCAACATCATGGGTGACTGGGCCGCCGGCTACTTCGACGAACTCGGCGCCACCGCCGGAGAGGACTACGACTGGGCGCCTTCCCCGGGCACGGACGGCACCTACATGTGGCTCTCCGACAGCTTCACCCTGCCCGAGGGCGCACCCAACGAGGAGCAGGCCATGGCCTGGCTGGAACTGGTCTCCAGCGCCGAGGGCCAGGACATGTTCAACCCCGTCAAGGGTTCCGTCCCCGCCCGTGACGACACCGACCCGGCCGAGTACGAGGACAGCCCCTACCTGTCCGAGGCGCTCGCCGAGTGGCAGGACGACCCGGAACTGGCCGGGTCCTTCTGGCACGGCGTCACCGTCGGCAACCGGTGGAAGAACGACATCGACACCGCGGTGGGCCTCTACCTCGGCGACGGTGACCTGGACACCCTCCAGGGCTCTCTGCACGAGGCCGCACAGGCCGAATGAGTCGTCCCACCACAGAGACCGGGGCCGCCGCGGCCCAGCGGCGGCCCCGGCCCCAAGACCCCGGTCCCCTGCACCGCGCACGCGTGCGCGCCCGCACATGGCTGCCCGGACTGCTCATGGTCTGCCCGTCGATCCTGCTCATCGGCGTTTTCGTCTACGGCATGATCGGCTGGAACACCCGCCTGGCCCTGAGCGACCAGCACGCCCCGATCCAGGACGGCTCCTTCGTCGGCCTGACCAATTTCATCGAACTCTGGCAGGAGTCGCGCTGGCCCGCCGCCGTGGGAAACGCCGTCGTCTTCACCGTCGTCTTCGTGGGCGGTGCCCTGGTGCTGGGCTGGTTCCTGGGGCTGATGCTGGACAAGGGGCTGCGCGGCGAGGCGGTTTTCCGCACCCTGTTCCTGGCCCCCATGGCGGTGTCCTTCATCGCCACCGGTGTGGTCTGGCGCTGGCTCATGAACCCCGCACCGGCCGAGCGCGCCACCGGACTCAACGCCCTGTTCGTCCAGTTCGAGCTGGACTTCCTGGTCAACGACTGGTGGACAGCACCGAACATGGGCATGGCCGCCATGGCGTTGCCGGCCGTCTGGCAGTTGTCGGGCTACATCATGGCGCTGTTCCTGGCCGGTTTCCGCGGGGTGCCCGAAGAACTGCGCGAGGCCGCACGCGTGGACGGCTGCTCCGAATGGGGCGTGTACCGGCACGTGATCATGCCGCAACTGCGCCCGGTCACCCTCAGCGCCGTCATCATCCTCGGGCACATGTCCCTGAAGGTCTTCGACCTCATCATCGCCATCGCCGGCCAGCAGATCGTGGCCGACGTACCCGCCGTGTACATGTGGCAGGCCGTCTTCGAGGTACGCGACCCCGCCAAGGGCGCCACCATCGCCAGCTACCTGCTCATCGCGGTGGCGGTCTTCGTCGTCCCCTACCTGGTGTGGACCATCCGCAAGGAACGGAGTGAGGGTCGTTGAACCGCAGCGCGTCCGAACGTGTCGTGGACCCCGGCCGCGCACCGGGCACGACACCACTGGGGCAGGCGGGGAAGTTCACCGTCCTGTTCGTCCTGGCCGTCCTGTTCCTGTTGCCGATGTACGTGCTGTTGGTGACGGCGTTCAAGCCCTTCGACGAGGCCACCGCGGCCCGTGCCTGGCTGCTGCCGGTGAATTGGAGCACCGAAGGGTGGTCGGCAGCCTGGTCGGCGCTGGCACCGGGGCTGTGGAACAGTGTCCGGATGGTCGTGCCCAGCGCGGTTCTCTCGGCCGTACTGGGGTCGATGAACGGCTACGTGCTGGCCCGCTGGCGCTTTCCCGGGGCCGACACCGTCTTCACCCTGTTCCTGTTCGGGATGTTCATCCCCTACCAGGCGGTCATGATTCCGCTGCAGCAGACGATGGTGGAGTCCGGGCTCATGGGCGGGATGTTCCCGCTGATCCTGGCGCACACCGTCTACGGCATCCCGATCTGCACGCTCATCTTCCGCAACTACTACGCGAGCATCCCGCACACCCTCATCGAGGCGGCGCGCGTGGACGGGGCAGGACTGCTGCGTACCTACCGGTCGGTGATCCTGCCGGTCTCGGCGCCGGTCTTTGCGGTGACCCTCATCTGGCAGTTCACCTCGGCGTGGAACGACTTCCTGTTCGCGGTCTTCCTGACCGGACCCGACACCTGGCCAGTGACCGTGCAGCTCAACAACGTGGCCGGGTCGATGGTGGTGCCCTACAACCAGCAGATGGCCGCGGCCGTGCTGGCGTCCCTACCGACTCTGGTGATCTACCTGCTGCTGGGGCGTTATTTCATGCGCGGACTCATGGCCGGGGCACTCAAGGGCTGAGCGGGCGCGGGCCCCGCAGGTCCGGGGCCCGCGGCCTCAACCGTGTGCCAGGGCGGCGAAACGCTTCACGTAACGCTGCTGCCAGGGGGTCTCGACGGCGTTGTGGTCGTAGGAACGGCGGACGAAGGACACCGCTTCCCCGGCCGGGACCCCGTCGAGAACGGCCAGGCAGGCCAGGGACGTGCCGGTGCGGCCGTGGCCGCCCCCGCAGGCGATCTCCACCCGCTCGGTTTCGGAGCGCTCCCACGCCTCCCGGAAGGCCTCGGCCGTGGCGTCCCGGTCGGTGGGCAGCCCGTAGTCGGGCCAGTGCAGCCAGCGGCTCGTCCAGGTGACAGCGGGCGGTTCGTCCCCCAACAGGTACAGGGCGAAGTCCGGGCGCGGGCCCACGGGGAGCGGGTACGCCAGTCCCCGCCCCCGGAACAGGCGCCCAGAGGGCATTTGCAGGACACCCGGGGCTCGGGCCTCCCAGGTCGTGCTCATCCGTTCACGTCCCCTTCTCGCGAGGCGGTCGTTTCGATGAAGCCGGGGAAGGGGCACGTTACTCCTCTTGCCCGGGCCGCCCCAACCGCTCAGGGGTGCATGCCGGTCGAAGAGACTCACGACCGGACGAAACTCCTCATCTGTAGTCCTCCGGGGTCGGCTCCCCGAGGCCGACCCGAGCCCGTGCGCGGCGGCCGATACCCTCCACGGCGCGCAGGGCCTCGACCACGTCCCGGTGCGTAGGTGTGAAGGCGAGTTTGTGGATGGTCTCGGACGGGGCCGTGGCAGCGCGGACGACCTCGTCCAGGACCGCGTCGCCGGCATCGCCCAGCCCGGCCTCGGTCAGGGTGGTGGGCAGGCCCGCACGTGCGGTGAACTCCGCGAAGGGGTCGATCTCGGAGGCCGGTGCTCCCTCCAGGACCAACTGGGTGAGCGAACCGAGGTTGACCTTCTCCCCGTGGGTGAGGTGATGGGTCTGCTCCACCGCCGTGAGCCCGTCGTGGACGGCGTGGGCCGCGGCCAGGCCACCGGACTCGAAACCGAGACCGGACAGCAGGGTGGTGGCCTCCACGACGGCCTCCACGTCCGGGGTGACCAGGTTCTTCTCCACCGCCTCCAGCGCAGGGAGCGCCGAGCGCCACAACAGCTCCCAGCACAGCTCGGCCAGGGCGGTGCCCGCGTGGGTGGGACGCCCCCCGACCATGTTCGTGGTGTGGGCCCGGCGCACGGCCCGCGCCTCGATCCAGGTGGCGAAGGCGTCCCCCACACCTGCGGACAGGAACCGGACCGGGGCCTGGGCCACGTACTGGGTGTCCACGACCACCAGAGCCGGGTTGCGGTCGTAGAACCGGTAGGACTCGAAGGAACCGGACTCGGTGTAGACCACCGACAACGCGGAAGTGGGGGCGTCGGTGGAGGCCACAGTCGCCGCGCTCACCCACGGCACACCGGTGTTGTCCCCGGCGGCCTTGGCGGTGTCGATGGCCGTGCCCCCGCCCAGACCGATGACGATGTCGTGCTCGCCCTCGTTGATCACCGCGGAGACACGGTCGGCCTCGGCGGAGGTCGGCACACCGCCGAACCTTTCGAAAATCAACGGCAGGTCGGCCTGGGCGAAGGACTCCGTGATCACCTCTTCGGTCAGGCCGCGGACCACGTCGTCGGTCAGGACCAGAGGACGGCGGGACCCCAGCCCGCCCAGGAGTGTGCCCAGACGGCCCAGCGCACCCCGGCCCTGCACGTAGCGTCCGGGTGAGGTGAACACACTCACGGGTGTGCGGTCGGTTTCCTCGGACATGAGAACCCCCGTCGTGTCCGGTACAAGAACTTTCCACTGTCGGACTGGCCGTGTTCTTGCCTGTTAAACCAGTTCCGGGTGGTACGGGTGGGGAATTTGGCTCTTCCATGGGGTGGCGGGGCATCGCCGGCCGTACGGGCGAAGGCCCGCCCGGTACAGGCCCGGGCGGGCCCGTCGGGGCCCGGTGGAACCGACTCCTCAACCGGTACCCAGGTAACCGTTGGGGTCGAGCACGTACTTCTTGGCCGCGCCCCGGTCGAACTCCTGATAGCCGCGGGCGGCCTCCTCCAGCGGGAGCGCGACCGCGTTCACGGCGTCGGCGATGTGCACCTTCTCGTGCAGGATCGCCATCATCAGTTCGCGGTGGTACTTCATCGCCGGGCACTGGCCCGTGAAGAAGGCGTGCGACTTCGACCAGCCCAGACCGAAACGGATCGAGAGCGAGCCCTCCTTGGCGGCCTCGTCGGAGGCCCCCGGGTCACCCGTCACGTACAGGCCCGGGATCCCGATCGAACCGCCGGCCCGCGTCACGTCCATGGCCGTGTTGAGCACACTCGCCGGCGCTTCGCTGCCCGCCTCCTCACCCGTGCCGTAGGCCTCGAAACCGACCGCGTCCACCGCGCTGTCCACCTCCCGTGTGCCCAGCACACCTTCGACGAGGTCGGCCGGGTCCCCCTCGGAGACGTTGACGGTCTCGCACCCGAACACGCGCGCCTGGGCCAGGCGTTGCTCCTTGAGGTCACCGACGATGACCACCGCCGCGCCCAGGAGCTGTGCGGCGGCGGCCGCGGCCAGGCCCACCGGACCGGCCCCGGCGATGTAGACGGACGACCCCACACCCACCCCGGCGGTCACACATCCGTGGTACCCCGTGGGGAAGATGTCGGAGAGCATGGTCAGGTCCATGATCTTGTCCATGGCCTGGTCGCGGTCGGGGAAGACCAGCAGGTTCCAGTCCGCGTAGGGCACCAGGGCGTACTGGGCCTGGCCGCCCACCCAGCCGCCCATACCCACGTACCCGTAGGCCGAGCCCGGCTTTTCGGGGTTGACGTTCAGACAGATCTCGGTGCGGCGCGCCTTGCAGTTGCGGCAGCGCCCGCAGGAGATGTTGAAGGGCACCGAGACCAGATCGCCCTCCTGGACGAACTCCACGTCCGGTCCCGTCTCGACGACCTTGCCGGTGATCTCGTGGCCCAGGACCAGCCCCTGGGGCGCGGTGGTGCGGCCGCGGACCATGTGCTGGTCGCTGCCGCAGATGTTGGTGGCCACGACCTCGACGATCACCCCGTGGGGGACCTTGCGCCCCACGTTGTCCGGGTGCACCCCGGGACCGTCCTTGAGCTCGAACTCCGGATAGGCGATGTCGGTGACATCGACCTCGCCCGGGCCTTGGTAGACGACGCCTCTGTTACCGGGCATGACTCCTTACCGCCTTCCTGCCCCGCGGGCATGGAGGAGTGGTGGTGGTCACACCATTTCCCGTGGTCGGGGTGACAAACCGGGGCAGAAGGGATGGATGCGCCCTCGTGGTTGTCCGCACGAACGACACCACCGCCGAGTCGAACGAACTCCGCTGAGAGCCCTTCACAGCGGTTGGGAGATCCTGGGAGCTCCCGGAGATCTCCCACCCTCCACTCCCGTCCGGTGCAAGACCCCCGCTCACACACGGAGGACGTGATCGTGATGGAACTCTTCCCGTGGGTGGTGGCCGAGGTGTTCGACCGAGCCGACGCCGTCAACTTGCGCGGCGTCCGGGCCTGCGTGCAGCACGAGCGTCAACAGCTCCTCCGAGGGCGGGCCAGGGCGAGCTTCCCATCTCGCCCTGCTCCCGAGTCCGGCGTGATCGGGGTCAGCTGTCCCTGGGACGGGATGCAGCACTCCCGGCCCTGCCCATGGGGCGTTCGGATGCCGGAGGCGGACACACCCGAGGGGCACTGACAGGGCCTCCCGCCAGTGTCCCTCGGGTGTGTCCCTGTTTCTCGGTGACGGCCGCCCATGTGCCCTGCCGCCTTTCCGGCCAGGACGGTGACGGACCCGCGCCGTCCGTGAAGGCCGGTGACGCAACCACCGTGAGAAGGGCACCAGGAGTTCCATGTCTGTCGCGCGCGCATACACGGCCACATCACCGACCGCGCCCCCTGCCCCCGGGCACGGTCGAACGCCGCGAGGCCGGTCCCCAGGGCGTGCTCATCGACATCGCCTACGCCGGTGTCTGCCATTCCGACATCCACACCGTCCGCGTCGACTGGGCCTCACGGGGATCCGGCCCCCAGGACCGAACGGACCAACACCGACAGTCCTTCCTGCAAGCGCTCATCGGGCCAGTCACCAAGATGCTCGACGAGGTCGCTGCGGGTCGCCGCGAGTAGAGCGTGGGCGAGAAAATCGTCAGCGCGACGGGGACGGGCCGTGTCGCCTTCGTCGCCGCCGACGACATCGCGGATGTGGCAGTCGCGGCTCTCATCGACCCCGTGCCGCACAACACCGACCACATCATCACCGGCCCGGAGGCACTGAGCTACGACGAGGTCGCCGCGATCCTCGGCGAAGTCACCGGGGGCCGGTGCGGCACTGCTCCGTGAGCACCATCGAACTGGCCAGGCGGTGGACCGACTCCGGAATGCCGCCCGAGTTCGCCCGCTTCCTCGCAGATCTGGACGCCGCGGTTGTGGCCGGGGCGGAGGACAGGCCCACATCCGTCGTCGCGGAAGTCACCGGCCACGAGCCGCAGTCGTTCAGGGGCGCGGTATCAGCCGCGCTTCGCTGAGGATGAGGGCAATGAGAAGAATTGCGTGGCCTTGACACTGCAGAACCGGAGGGCCATCGGCGCATTCCACAGTCGGAGTTGCATCGTGACAGCGTAGGACAGGCACGATGGCCTGTGGTCAGCCACCCGGTCAGCCCTGACTCACCGGCATTGCGGCTAACCGGGACGGGGGACAGATCCGTCCTCGTAGTAGGTGGCATGGTCGAAGTCTGCGTGGCAGCCGGTGCCGGCCAGGTCGTGCACCCACAGACCGAGGAAGGCCCCGGTGAAACCCGACAGCGTGATGCGCCCGTCGTCGGCTTCCTCGTGTGCGTAGTCGTCGGAGAGGATGCTCGCGTCCAACGCCGCGCCCACCTCGTTCCACTCGTGCCCGTCGGGGGAGAGCGCGAACCTCAGCTCCGCGCGGTCGATCCGGGCACGCAGGTGGAAGCGCTCCCAACCACTGACGTCGACCCGGTCGCCCACCTCGCGCACACGGCCGCGGTCGCAGCTGAGTACCCCGGCGAACAACCCGTCCTGCTCGTCGAAGCCCACCCTCAAGTAGTGCCACTGCCGCATGTTGTAGTACGCGGTCAGGCCGGCCATGCGTTGGAAGGTCCTGGTGGAGAACTCCATGACCGTTTCCATCACGCATCGCTCGTGCTGCACACGACGGGCCACCAGGCTCGGACGCCGGGTCCCGGAAGGGGACTGGCCGCCCCGCACACGCAGGTGGCCGGGGCGTTCGGTCAGCGACAACCAGCCCTCGTCCGCGTGGCGGCGGAGCGTACTCCACTCCGGGCGCAGGGACGGGGAGTCGAAATCGTCCTTGGCCGCAGTCGTGGGCCAGGGGTGGGGCTCGAGGTCCGGTCCGGGCACCAGCACATGCGGCACCCCGCCCTCCACACGCGGCCATCCGTCGACCCACTCCACTCGCTGCAGGGCGGTCTCGCGGCCGCGCACGCACCGCCCCCGTTCGGTGAGCGGACGCGAGGCCAGGTGGGCCAGGTACCACTCACCGCCCGGGGTTGCGACCAGGCTCCCGTGCCCGGCCTTCTGCAGGGGGAGGGAAGGGTGCTGTCGGGAGGAGAGCATCGGGCCGGCCGGGTCCACCTCGTAGGGGCCGGTGACCCGGCGGGAACGTGCCACCGTCACCTGGTGCTCCCACTGTGTCCCGCCCTCGGCGGTGACCAGATAGAACCAGCCGTTCTCGTGGTACAGGTGCGGTGCCTCGGTCACGGCCGCCGACGTGCCCCCGAAGACCACCTTCGGCTCGCCCAGGAGCCGCATCCTCCCGGTGTCCAGTTCCTGGAGCACGATCCCCGCGAACGGGTGCCGCTCGGGCCGCCAGTCGCTCAGGGTGGTGAGCACCCAGCTCCGGCCGTCCTCGCCGTGGAACAGGGAAGGATCGATGCCCCTGGAGTGGATCGGTGCCGGGTCGCTCCAGGGCCCGTGGATCGTGGGTGCGGTGGTCACGTAGTTCGGGGTGTCCCAGAAACCCTCGGCGTAGGTCTCCACGTTGGTGAAGATCAGGTGGAAGAGCCCGTCCCGGTACGACAGGGCGGGCGCCCACACCCCCGCTCCGTCGCGCTTCCCGGTCAGGTCCAGGAGGCGGTCGTGGTCCAGGACCCCTCCCAGGGGGCGCCAGTGGACCAGGTCACGTGAGTGGTGCAGCAGTACGCCCGGGCTCCATTCGAAGGTCGAGGTCGCCGTGTAGTAGTCCTCGCCCACCCGCAGGATCGACGGGTCGGGGTGGAAACCGGGCAGGACCGGGTTGGTGATGGTCCCGGCGCGGGCGCCGGTCAGGGGAGAGGTCCTCATCGGGGCCTTTCGTGGAGGAGGGAAGGGGGCAGGGCCGGTCGGGTGCCGGCGGAGGGTCTGCCGAGGGCTACTTGCCGAAACCGGCGGCCAGGCCGCTCAGCAACTGCCTGCGGCCGAACAGGTAGAGGGCCAGGATCGGCAGGGCAGACAGAACGACCGCGGCCATCAGCCCGGGAACATCGGTGCCGTACTGGGTCTGGAACGACCACAGGCCCAACGGCAGGACCCGGGTGGATTCACTCTGGGTCAGCACGAGCGGGAAGATGAAGTTGTTCCAGGCGTTGAGGCCGACGAAGATCGCCACCGTCGACACGCCGGGGCGCGACAGCGGAAGGACCAGGCGCAGGAACACCTGCCAGGTCGCGGCCCCGTCCAGGGCCATCGCCTCGTACAGCTCCCCGGGTACGTCCCGCAGCGAGCTGGTGAGCACCACGACGGAGATCGGCAGAGTGAACGCGGCTGTGGGCAGGATGATCGCGGTCAGGCTGTCGTACAGGTTCATCCGCGTGATGATCAGGTAGATCGGGATGATCACGGCCTGGGCGGGCACCGCCAACCCCAGCAGGAACAGCATGAAACCGAAGCGGACCATCCGGCTGCGGCTGCGCACGATGGCGAAGGCCGCAGGCACTGCCACCAGCAGCACCAGAGTGATCGAGCCGAGGCCCACGATCAGGCTGTTTGCCAGGAACCCGAGGAAGCCGACCTCGAAGACGTTGACGTAGTTGTCCAGGGTCAGGGACTCGGGGACCGACAGGGGGCCCTGCGACATGTAGTCGCCCGAGCCGCGCAGGCTGGTGACGACGAGGTAGTACAGCGGCACCACAACGACCAGCAGCCACAGGGCGGCGCCGAGACCCGATGCGTACGCCGGCCGTTTGCCCGGCCTGGGCCGCAGACGGGTGACCGCGAGCCCGAGCGGTCCTTTCGCCGCGGCCCGGGCCGAACGCTGCTCTCTCTTCGGCTGCCCAGGCCGGCGCGGCCGTATTCCGGTGGCCATGTCAGAGCCCCTCCCGTTGACTGGACATGCGTGAGTAGCCGGTCACCCGGACCACCAGCAGCGACAGTCCCGTTCCCAGGATCACCAGCAACACCGCGATCGCGCTCGCGTAGCCCATCTCGAAGGAGACGAAGCCCTGCTCGTACATGTGCAGAGGCAGGATCCGGGTCGCATTGCCCGGTCCGCCCGCGGTCAGGAGCAGGACCGTCTCGAAGTAGGTCATGGAACCCACCAGGATCAGGACCGAGGAGGCGATGACGGTGTGGCGCAGCTGGGGGACGGTGATGTGCAGGAACCGTTGGAACCCGGAGGCCCCGTCCAGTTCGGCAGCCTCGTAGAGCGAGTGCGGTACCTGCCGGGCGGCAGCCTGGTACAGGAGCATGTGGAAGGGCAGGAACTGCCAGAGCAGGACGAACACGATCGCGTACAGGGCCCAGGTCGGGTCTCCGAGCACGTTGCTCGGGGTGAGGCCGAACCAGTCCTCGAGCTGGGCGGGTATGCCGAAGTGCGGTTCGAACAGTGCCTGCCAGACCAGCGCGATCGCTGCCGTGGACAGCAGCAGTGGAAGGAAGAAGATCGCGCTCACCACCGCACGGCTCTTCTGGGGGCCCGCGGCCCAGACGCCGAAGGCGAGCGCGAGCGGTGTCTGGGTGACCCAGCACAGAACGGTCAGGCTCAGGGTGATGGCGAGTCCGCCCCGGACCTGTCCGTCACCGGGCAGAGCGCTCCAGTTCGCCAGTCCCACCCACTCGGGGTCGCCGAGCCCGCTCCACGAGGTGAAGCTCAGGTAACCCACGACGACCACCGGGCCCAGACCGAACAGTGCGAAGAACAACAGGGCCGGAGTGATCCAGGCGAACCCCGGCCGTTCCGTGGGGGAGGAACTCACCGGAGCTGCTCCATCTCCTGTGTGAACTCCTCCGGGGTGAGGTCCTGGAGGAAGACGAGCTGGAGGTTGGTCAGCATCGCCTCGGCTTCTGCCGGGGGCAGCGCCTGGTCCCAGGACTGGGTGAAGGTCGGCGCCTGTGAGACCAACTGGTGGGTGAAGGCGGCGAACGCGGCGTGGTCGCTCTGCTGGAGCTCCTCCTCGATGCCTTCGACCGCGGGGACCTGGCCGGCATCGATGAGCTCGTCCACGTACTCGTCGGAGGCCATGGTCTCGACCAGGAAGTCGACCGCGGCGTCGGTGTGGGTGCTGGTCTCGTTGATGGAGAAGAAGTTGCTGGGGTTGCCGACGATCGCGTTGGGCTCGCCCGCGCCCTCCTCAAGGACGGGGAAGGAGGTGTAGCCGAGTTCGTCGTTCTCGACGAACTCCGGGTTGTTCTCCATCTGCTGGGCGAGGTCCCAGCTGCCCATCAGGAACATCGCGGACTCACCGGTGGCCAGTAGCGCGGAAGCGCTCCCGTTGTCGTAGTCGATGGAGGAGAAGTTGGGGCCGAAGGCCCCCAGTTCGACCAGCTCCTGGCACATCTCCAAGGCCTGGACGACGGCCGGGTCGTTCCAGGAACCCTCCTCCTGATCGGCGATGGCCTGGAACACCTCCGGACCGCCGATCCGGTCCACCAGGTAGGAGAACCACATCAGCTGGGTCCAGCCCTGGGCCCCGGGCAGGGTGATCGGGGTGGTGCCCTGCTCCTTCAGGGTCTCGACCGCCTCCAAGAGGTCGTCGTAGGTCTCGGGCGGTTCCAGTCCGGCGCTGTCCAGGACGGGCTTGTTGTAGTACATGACCACCGGCTGGACCCCGAGCAGGGGGACCCCGTAGTAGGAGCCGTCGATCCGGGCCACGTCGAGCACGCTCGGGAGGAAGGCGTCCCGGAACTCGGGGTTGTCGTCCAGGTCCTGGGTCATGTCGTAGACCTGGTTCTGGGAGGTGTACTCGGCCAGGTTGCCGCCGCCCCAGTTGAAGAACACGTCGGGGGCGTTGGGCGAGCCGAGCGCCACCTGCAGGCGCTGTTTGTAGGCGTCGTTGACGAAGGTGACCAGTTCGGCGGGCACTTCCTGGGACTCGTTGTGCGCGTCGATCCCCTGCTCGACGATCTCGTTGACCGCCGCGTCCTCGAGGGCCCAGACCTGCATGGAGGCCGAGTCCGCGGGGCCGGAGGTCCCGCAGCCGGTGGTCAGGGTCAGACAGAGGGCCAGGGAAGCGCTGCTGATCGCAGGAACTCGGTAGGTGCGACTCATGGCGTGACACCGATCTTTTGGGGGGTGCGGTACGAAAATTTTCGCCCGGGTAGGTTGACGCTAGAACGCTGTGGACCCCACGTCAATAGGGCTTATTGTTGCGTGAAGGTTGCGGTGTGGGTTATCGAAAAATTTTCGAGATAGGATCTGTCGCAGAGGGGAAGGTGGGAGCCGCCCCCACAGCGACGAGGAGACACATGGCGAAGCAGCACCCCACCCTGTCCGAGATCGCAGGTGAAGCGGGGGTCTCCGTCTCCACCGTCTCCAAGGTCATCAACGGCCGTCTGGACGTTGCCGCGACCACCCGCCGCCGGGTGGAACAACTCCTCGAGAAGCACCGCTACCAACCGCGCGGCAACGGGGAACGCCGTGCTGTCGGGCTCATCGACCTCGTGTTCCCGGACCTGACCAGCCCGTGGGCGCTGGAGATCATCGCAGGGGTCGAGGAGGTCACGCACGAGGCCGGTTTCGGCGTGGTCGTCTCCGCCGTCCACGATCGAAAACGCAGCAGGCCGGGCCGCAAATGGTTGGAGAACGTCCGCGCGCGTTGTTGCGACGGCGTGGTCCTGGCCCACTCCGAACTCTCCGCACAGCAGCAGGACCAGCTCGATGCCCTGGGTGTCTCCGTGGTGAGCGTCGACCCCGTCGGCAGCCCTGCGAGCAGTATCCCCGCCGTGGGCGCGGCCAATTGGGACGGCGGCCTGACGGCCACCGAACACCTGCTCGGACTGGGCCACGAGCGCATCGCCACCCTTGCCGGACCCTCCGACGTCATGTGCAGCCGGGCCCGTGTGGACGGCTACCGCAGCGCCATGCGCGGTGCCGGGATCGGCGTACCGGAGGGCTACATCCGCCACGGTGACTTCCTGCCCGGGACCGGTGAGGAGCTGACCGGGGAACTCCTCGACCTGCCCGAGCCGCCCACGGCGATCTTCGCCGGTTCGGACCAGATGGCCAGCGGTGTCTACGACGCCCTCCACAAACGGGGCCTGCACGTGCCCGAGGAGGTTTCGGTGGTGGGTTTCGACGACCTGCCCGAGGCCCGACAGGTGACCCCTTCCCTCACCACGGTCCGCCAGCCGCTGCGCGACATGGCCCAGTTCGCCACACGTATGCTGTTCGACCTCATCAACGGCAACGAGCCCGAGACGACCCGGGTGGAGCTGTCCACCCGCCTGGTCGAGAGGGACAGCACCGCCCCGCCCAAGGGGTGATCCGCCATGGACCCGGGGCCGGGGTCACTGTGGTGCTGCGAGCTGCAGGGGAGGATCCTCGATGTCCTGGCGGATGAGCCATTGGACGAAGGCGCGCGCCTCCGGGCTCAGTTGTGGGGTTCCTTCACGCTGGAGCAGGTAGTGGGCCTGGTGCATGGGGACCCTCTGGTCGTGGAGGAGGACGAGTTGTCCGCTGCGCACCGCCGTGCGGGCGAAGCGTTCGGGCACGAGTGCGCAGTGCCGGCCTGCGGCGGCGAACTGGGTGGCGGCGATGGAGGTGTCGAGGGTGATGGTCGCGGCGGCCGCCCCCGCCCCGGCCTCTTCCACGGGGACGGGGCGGGGGAGGACCCGTTGCCACAGGTCGTCGTAGCCGAGGACGTGCACCCGGGGGCGCTGGTGCAGGCCGGTCGGTCCGGTGATCGGGCCGTACTCCTGCAGGTGGTCGGGTGAGGCCACGATGACGGCGTGGTCCTCGTGCAGGAGGTCGGCGGTGAAACCTTCCCAGTTCCCGCTGCCGTGGCGGATCTCCAGGTCGACTTCGTTCGGGGGGACGGCGTCCGCCCAGATGGCGTTGAGGACGCGCAGGTCGATGTGCGGATGGGCGTCGTGGAAGTTCTGCAGGCGGGGCATCAGCCAGGTGGCGGCGTAGGAGATCTGCACACGTACCGTCAACCGCCGTCGGCTCGGCGGGCCGAACAGGCCGGCGGTGCCCACGGCCATGTCGTCGAAGGCGGCGCGCACGGTGGGCAGGTAGGCCCGTCCCATCGCCGTCAGGTTCACACTGCGGGCCCGGCGCTCGAAGAGGGTGACCCCCAGATGGGTCTCCGTGGTCCGCAGCCGCCGGCTGACCGCGGAGGGGGACAGATGCAGCTCCTCGGCCGCAGCGGTGATGCTGCCCAGCCTGGCCGTGGCCTCGAACGCCTGAAGCCCCGGCAGCGGGGGAAGTGTCATACGCATTGAGCACGAGGCTATGGCGGTTTCCACTTTTCGAGCAACACTTTTCGGTGGTCTCAGGGCCGTGTTCGAACGTTTGTGCCGCACAGGACGGGGCTCGGAGACTGGGGTCAGGTTCCGAACGGACACCAGTAGTTCAGGAGTGACCCATGCAGCAGCACACACCGACCCGGGCCGAGCACCATCGCGGCCCGATCCGGCTCGGCGAGCGCAGCCTCACCGTCGAGCTTCCCGGGGGCTCGGCCTGCTTCCACTACATCTGGCTGCGGGACAACAGCTGGTCCGGTGAGGCCCGCGTGCAGCAGACCGGGGAGCGCAAGCAGTACACGGCAGCGATCCGTGAGGACATCGCTCCGCTCGCCGCGCACTTCGATCCTTCCGAGGGGTTGTGGATCGAGTGGAACGACGGGCACGTGGCCACCTACTCCACGGCCTGGCTGGAACGCCACGACTACTCCGAGCACGCGCGGGCTGCCCGCCGCCACAGCCCCCGCCTGTGGGACGCCTCGCTCGGATCACTGCCGGCCTTCGACCACGCGTCCGTGGTCGGCGACACCGAGGGGCGACTCGCCTACCTGGACGCGCTGCGCGACTACGGCGCGGCGATCGTGCGCGGGGTGCCCTCGACCGACGGGGAGGTCGAGCGGTTCGCCCAGAGCCTCGGACACGTGCGGGAGGTGGCCTTCGCCCGCGTCCACGACGTACGGCACGACCCCGCCGGCTACAACGTCGCCCACACCCCCTTCGAGCTCAAGCCGCACACCGACCTGCCCAGCTACTCGTGGCCGCCGTCCGTGCAGCTGCTGCACTTCTTGGTCAATCAGGCCGAGGGGGGCCAGAGCACACTGGTCGACGGCTGGGCCGTGCTGGAGGAGATGCGGCAGCAGCATCCTGAGCACTTCCGGGTCCTGGTCGAGACACCGGTGCCCTACCAGCTCTTCAGCGAGACCGAGGACACCCAGGCCAGAGCCCCCATGGTGCAGCTCGACACGGAGGGCCGGGTGCGCACGTTCCGATACTCCAACCAGCTCGCCCTGCCGCTCGACGTTCCTTTCGAACAGGTCGAACCGTTCTACGCCGCCTACCGCGTGCTCGGCTCGCTGATCGACAGCGACCGTTTCAAGTTGGCCTTCAAGAACACCGACGGCGACCTGATGACCGTGCACAGTCACCGGGTCCTGCACGGGCGGATGCCGTTCGAGCCCGGCAGCGGCGCCCGGCACCTCCAGGACGTCTACATGGAATGGGACGACCTGATGGCCCACCGGCGCGTGTTGCGCGGTGAGCACATGCCCCTGTCAGCCACCGCACCCGCCCTGGAGGCCACGGCATGACATCCGAACAGACCGTCGACTTCATCCGCATGTCCGAGGGCACCGCGGAGGAGTACGCCTTCCTCGACCGTATCGAGGCCGCCGAGCTGGAGCATTTCCCCGACCGCGTACTGGACTGGCTGGGCCGGATGGACGTACCCAGCGGTTACAAGGTCACCCGTCTCGGCCATTGCCTCCAGGCGGCCACCCGTGCCCACCGGGCCGGTGAGGACGAGGAGACCGTGGTGTGCGTGCTGCTGCACGACATCGGGGACATCCTCGCCCCCGCCAACCATTCCGAAGTCGCTGCCGCCTTGTTGCGTCCGTACGTGTCCGAACGCAACTACTGGATCGTCAAGCACCACGGTCTCTTCCAGGGCGTGTACTACTTCCACCACATGGGCCAGGACCCCCACGCACGCGACCAGTACCGCGACCACCCGCTCTACCAGGCGACCGTGGACTTCTGTGCCCACTACGACCAGAACTCCTTCGACCCCGATTATCCCAGCGAACCTCTGGAGTTCTTCGAGCCGATGGTGCGCCGCATCCTTTCGCCCTCCAGGATCTCCGACCCGGGAGCACGGCCCGCGGGCCCGGAACAGTGACCGAGTGACCGGAGGGTGCGGCCGGCCTACGCTACGGCCCGCCGTACCCTCCGAGCCGGCTCGCTCGCCGGGGCGTGGGACGGGGCCCACACCTCAATACAGTTTGTTCGCTCCGCCGTCGGCCATGAGCGTCTGGCCGGTCATGTACTTGGCGTCGTCCGAGAGCAGGAACGCCACGATCGGCGCAACGTCGGTCTCCGGGTCGCCGAAACGGCCGAGCGGCACTTTCGCGAGCGATTGCTGGTAGAGCTCCGGAGCAGCCTTGCTCCACTCCGAGACACCTGCGGTCATCGCCATCGGGCACACCACGTTCACGCGGATGTCCTCCTGCGCCCACTCGTTCGCCACGACCCGTGAGAGTCCGCGGACGGCTTCTTTCGCAGCGGCGTAAGCCGCCTGTGTCGGCTGGCCGACGAGCGCGGCGCCCGAGCCGAAGTTCACGACCGAGCCGCCGGATTCGGCCAGATGCGGGTGGGCGGCGAGCATGAAGTTGCGCGTCGCGACGAAGCCGGTCGAGAACGACAGGTCCCACATCTCCTGCGTGAGATCGGCGAATGCCGCCTGCCGTGAGGCGTGTGCGTTGTTGACCAGGCCCGACAACCCGCCGAAACGCCGGACGGCCGCGTCGACCGCGAGCTCTGCGGTCTCCCACAGTCCGACGTCGGCCTGGATGAACGCGACGTCGTCACCGAGCTCCGTCTCGAGTTCCGCCCCGGCCTGTGCATCGATGTCGACTGCGACGACCTTGGCGCCACGGCGGACGAGGACACGCGAGATCGCGCCGCCGATACCGGCGGCGCCTCCCGTGACAATGACGGTACGGTTTTCCAGCTGCATGATTGCTTCCCTCTTGCGCGCCGTGTGCTGCAGTGGGCACCGTATCCCGGTTCTTCGGTACGCGGCGCAGGCCGTGCCGCACACCCACGGGGTGTCCGGCGCGGCGGTGGAAGAACGGTCGCGCCCACGCCGGGGGTGAGCACGCCGTTTCCCGCCTCCGTGGCCGCCGGCCGCACCGGAGGGGCGGATGCGCCGTTGTGTCCGACCGCCCCACACGCCTTCCGGGGCCCGCCCGGGACCCCTCATGGGTTCGGGTCCGCCGCCTCTCACACCTCGGGGGAAGGCATCCCGCCGGGCCACCGCCCGGCCCACGGACGTGCCTCCTCCAGCTGCGAGGCCAACCGCAGCAGCAACCCCTCCCCGGCCGCGGGCGCCACGAACTGCACACCCAGCGGCAGTCCCGAAGCGCTCCAGTGCAGCGGTACCGACATCGCCGGCGTCCCCGTCAGGTTGGCCGTCAGCGTGAACGGGGTCGCGGTCAGGTTGTTCATGACCTCCTTGGTGACCAGGTCGGTCGCGGTCACCACCCGCTCGGTGCGGGTGCGCACCAGCATCCGCTCGGCCGTGCGCAACCACGCCGGCGGGTCCAGACGCCCCACCGTCACCGGTGGACCGGCGATCGTGGGCGTGAGCAGCAGGTCGTAGCGCGAGTGGAACTCACCCAGCGCCCGCACGTGTTTGTTCCAGCGTTCGTTGCCGCGCACGTAGTCGGCGGCCGTGCGCGCCCGCCCCATCGCCGCCAGCATGAGCGTGTCGGGCTCGAAGTCGTCGTCGGAACAGCCCGTGTCCGCCTTGATCCCGTCCACGAGCGCGGCCATCGACCCGTACCACAAGGTCAGGAAGTCCTCGGTCAGCTCGCGCCCGTCGATGGCGGGCTCGGCCTCCTCCACGTCGTGTCCGAGCTCCTCGAGCAGCGCCGCCGCGTCGCGTACTGCCCGGACCGCCTCCGGGTGCACACGCGTGCCCAAGGGGGAACGGTCGGTGAACCCGATCCGCAGCCGTCCCGGTGCGCGCCCCACCTCCTCGGTGTAGGGACGCTCGGGCGGGGCGATGGGGTAGGGGGAGACCGCCTCAGGCCCGGCCACCGCTTCCAGCAGCGCCGCGGTGTCGCGCACCGTGCGTGTGACGGTGCCGTTGACCGAGGCCCCGTGCATCGGCTCGCCCCAGCCGGGCCCGAAAGGTACCCGGCCGCGTCCGGGTTTGAGGCCGAACAGACCGCAGCAGGCCGCCGGGATCCGGATCGATCCGCCGCCGTCGCTCGCACTGGCCCCCGGGACCACGCCGGCAGCCACGGCCGCGGCAGACCCGCCCGAGGAGCCGCCCGGCGTGTGCCCGGTGTTCCACGGGTTACGGGCCGGGCCGAACTCGCGCGGCTCCGTCACGGCCTTGGCCCCGAACTCGGGCACGTTGGTCTTGGCGAACGGTACGAGACCGGCCTCGAGCCAACGCCGCACCACCTCCGAGTGTCGGGTCGCCGGCACACGCCGCAGGGCGCGGTTGCCCGCTGAGGTCGGGAACCCCGCGTAGTCCTGGAAGAGGTCCTTGAGCAGGAAGGGCACACCGGCCAGCGGACCCTGGCGTCCTTCCTCGAGGAGTCTGCGCGCCTCGGCGTGCATGGGCAGGACGGTCGCGTTGATGTGGGGGTCGACCTGCTCGGCCCGGGTGATGGCGGCGCTCAGTGCCTCGTCCGCGCTGATCTGCCCTTGCCGGATCAGCGCTGCCAGGCCCACAGCATCGTGCTTCAGGTACTCGTCGACTCGCATATCCGGAACCTAACACTGAGCTGGAACGCGTTCTTGTTATGGAGGGTCCGCGTTGACCTCTCGCGCTCGGGAACCGGAGCACCCCGCCGGAACCGCCGCGTGCATGGGAGCCGCGGGCCTCGAACGACGGCAGGAGACCGGGGCCCGCCCTGCCGGGTTCGACCCGGTTCGGCGCGGGAGGTGACGACCCTCCCGTTTGGTCGCGGCGTTCGGCCCCGCCGCCCGACGTGCCCTAGCGTCGGCGACTGTCGTCCGTTCCGGGGTGCGCGAGTCCGTGGACGCGCCCCGCCACCGGGAGGATCTCAGATGGAGCGACCCGCAACCGCACGCGAACAACACGGGCAACGGTTGGTGCTCTGCGTGCTGATGATCGCCGCCACCACGTCGTTGACGGCCTGGTACGCCACCGGGATCGTCCATTTCGCGGTGGCGGCCGTAGCCATCGCGGTCCTGGTCGTGGGCTGTGCCCTGGTGTGGTGCTCCTCGCGCAGCGTCCAGCTGTACGGCGGGCCCATGGACGGGGCACGCGTGCGTGTGGCACCCAACGGCCGACTGCCCGGTGCACACCTGGAGGTACTGACCTTCGACGGCGACCGGGTGCGCTACGGCAGGGACACGGCCGGACGGCTGACCTTCCGCGGCGGTGTCTGAGGACGCTGCGGACAAGAACCGGATCGGCCCGGTGAGCGGGCCGACCGACGAGAAACATTCGGGGGAGAAGCCGTGGCGCTGGACCAGGAGACGCCGCAGAGGACCGGGGAGACCACCCGCAAGGGGTCGATGATCGTCAATTGGCTGACGTCGACCGACCACAAGGTGATCGGGTACATGTACCTGATCACCTCGTTCGGGTTCTTCCTCTTCGCAGGTCTGCTGGCGCTGCTCATTCGACTGGAACTGTTCGCACCGGGCATGCAGCTCTGGACGCACGAGGAGTTCAACCAGTTCTTCACGATGCACGGCACGATCATGCTGCTGCTGTTCGCGACCCCGCTCTTCATCGGGTTCTCGAACGTGATCATGCCGCTGCACATCGGCGCGCCCGACGTGGCTTTCCCGAGGATGAACCTGTTCAGCTACTACCTGTTCCTCTTCGGCGGGCTCCTGGTCATCGCCGGGTTCGTCACGCCCGGCGGTGCGGCCAGTTTCGGATGGTTCGCCTACAACCCCCTCTCGGACGCGGTGCGTTCACCGGGGCTGGGCGGTGACCTGTGGGTCATGGGCCTGATCGTCTCCGGCCTGGGCACGATCCTGGGCAGCGTCAACTTCATCACCACCGGTGTGTGCATGCGCGCGCCCGGTATGACGGCCTTCCGCATGTCGATCTTCACCTGGAACTCGCTGCTGACCAGCATTCTGGTGCTCCTGGCCTTTCCCGTGCTGACCGGTGCCCTGGTCGCCCTGGGCGCGGACCGTATGGTCGGTACGCATGTCTACGCCCCGGAACACGGAGGCGCCATCCTGTGGCAGCACCTGTTCTGGTTCTTCGGGCACCCCGAGGTCTACATCATCGCGCTGCCGTTCTTCGGCATCGTCACCGAGGTCCTGCCGGTGTTCAGCCGCAAGCCGATCTTCGGTTACAAGGGTCTGGTGGCGGCCACCATCGCCATCGCCGGTCTGTCCATGACCGTGTGGGCGCACCACATGTTCCCGACCGGCGCGGTGCTGTTGCCGTTCTTCTCGTTCATGAGCTTCCTCATCGCGGTACCGACCGGGGTGAAGTTCTTCAACTGGGCCGGCACCATGTGGCGCGGGCAGCTCACCTTCGAGACGCCGATGCTGTATTCGCTGGGGTTCCTGGCCACCTTCCTCTTCGGCGGTCTGACCGGGGTCCTGCTGGCCTCCCCGCCGATCGACTTCCACGTCACCGACTCCTACTTCGTGGTGGCCCACTTCCACTACGTGGTCTTCGGCACCGTGGTCTTCGCGATGTTCGCCGGGTTCTACTTCTGGTGGCCCAAGTTCACCGGGAAGATGCTCGACGAGAAGCTGGGCAAGGCCCAGTTCTGGCTGCTGTTCCTGGGCTTCCACGGCACCTTCCTGGTCCAGCACTGGCTGGGTGC
>NZ_ANAY01000002.1 GCF_000340965.1 Nocardiopsis kunsanensis DSM 44524 | reverse complement strand
GCGTAGACGGCCGCGGTGTATCCCGCGGGGCCGGAACCGATGATGATCACATTGCGGACATCGGTGCTCATGAGGGCTCATTCCTCCGTTCGTTGCGGCTCCTGTGGGCGAGGGACAGAAGGCGCCGCAGGGGCTTCGTGGCTCGCGTGTGCTGTCGACACTTTCCCCGGATTATATATTCCATGGAACTATGGAGGAAGCCAGTGGGTGTGGTTCGTGAGTGCCACGTCCCTACGGCGGTGGAGGAGGCCACAGGCGTCGGTGTTCGTCCGTGCAGGAGAAGAGCCGAGCCGTCCACCGCCTGCTCCTTCCCGTGCCGCGGCGTTCACCGGGTCGCGGGGTTCAGCACGATCTTGCCCACGTGGGACCGGGAGGCGAGCTCGGCCTGGGCTCGGTGCACGTCCCCTAGCCCGAACACCGCGGCGACGACGGGAGCTACCTGGCCCCGGCGAGCGATGTCCGCCAACAGTGCGAAGTGGGTCGGGGTGTGCATGGACGAACCGATCAGTGCCTTGTTGTGCAGGTACAGGCGGCGGATGTCGAGGGCGGCCGAGTAGCCGCCCAGGGCGCCGGCCACGACCCACCGGCCGCCCTCGCCCAGGTGGGGGAGGCCTTCCTCGACCAGGTCGCCCGCGACGACGTCGAGCACGGCGTCCAGGCCCTCGGGGGCGAGCTTTCGCACATCGGCCCAGAGGTCCCCGCCGCGGTCGATCGTCTCCTCGGCCCCTGCCTCTTGCACGGCGGAGCGTTTCCCGGCGCTGGTGAGGGCGAGGACGCGTGCGCCGCGCGCGTGCGCGAGCTGGACCAGGGCCAGCCCCACACCGCCGGAAGCGCCCGTCACCAGGACGGTCTCGCCCGCCTGCACCCCGCCGCGTTCGATCATGCCCAGCGCTGTGCCGTAGGCGGTGGGGAGGGTGGAGAGTTCGTCGTCGGTCAGACCTGAGTCCTGGACCGGGTGGACCCGTTCGGCGGCGACCGCGACGTACTCCGCGTATCCGCCGTCGCGCTCGCTCCCCAACAGCCCGACGGGATGGGCGTGGGGGCCGGGGCCGTCGTACAGCGCCGGGTCGACGAGGACACGGGTGTCGACCAGCGCCGGATCGGCGCCGCCCCCGACGCCTGCGACGGTACCTGCGATGTCCGCGCCCTGGACGCGGGGGAAGTCGATCCTTCCGCGCCAACCGGCCTCGGCCCGAGGATCTCCCGCGAGGCCGTAGGCGCCCTCGCGGGTCCACAGGTCCGTGTTATTGAGTGCCGCTGCGGCCATTCGTACCAGGACCTCGCCGTCGCCCGGAACGGGGGTGGGCACCTCCGCCAGTTCGAGGGCCTCCGGTCCGCCGTGCCGGGTGAGCCGTGCGGCACGCATGGTCCGTGGGGTGGTCTGCATCGTCCACGCCTCCTTCGTACACTGATCTGTGAAGATTCCCGGAGGGCAGGGTACACTGATCTGTGAATAAAAGTTCAACGTTCGATCCCGACACGCTCACCCCCGGGGCGCGCAGAATCCTCGACACCGCAGCCGAGCTGTTCTACGAGAACGGCATCACCGCTGTGGGGGTGGACCTCGTCGCAGCCCGGTCCGGAGTGACGAAACGGACGCTCTACAACCGCTTCGGCTCCAAGGACACCCTGGTCGCCACCTACCTGCTCGAACGCGATCGCCGTTGGCGCGCGCTGGTCATGCGATGCGTGGACGCGCGGACGGCCGCCGTCGAACGTATCGTCGCCCCGTTCGAGGCCCTGCGGGAATGGAGCGCGGACAACCCGAGGGGATGCGCGTTCATCAACGCGCTGGCCGAACTCCCGGACCCCGGGCATCCTGCCCACCGGATCGCTCTCGACGAGAAACGGTGGCTGCGCGACCTCTTCGAACGCTCGGCCGAACAGGCAGGGGCCGAACACCCGGCCGATCTGTCCGAACGGCTCTTCTGCCTCCACGAGGGTGCCTTGGCCATGCAGGCCACCGCCCCCGATGTCGACGGGGCGCACATCGCCGCAGGGCTCGCACACGAGGTGGCGCGCGCCGCGCTCTGAGGACGGGCGGACACCCGTCCCGGCCTGTACTCGGGCGGTGTTCACGCCTCGTCCCGGACCACCGGGAGCGTCGAGGAGGAACTGATCCGCTCCAGGGCCGCAGTGACCAGAGGATGGTCGCGTCCGCCCTTCCGGGTCGCGGCGAGGACCCGGCGCACCGGAGCGGCATCCCCGGACAGCGGCAGACGCACGACCGGCCAGTCCTGGAGCCGCGCCAGCTTCGGTACGAGGATGATGCCGAACCCGTGGGCGACCAGGGCGGTCCCGGTCTCCCACTCGTCGGCGTGGTGGGCGATGTTCGGGGTGAAACCCGCCGTCATGCAGGCGTTCATGACGAGATGGTGGTACGTGGTCCCAGGGCTCCCGACGATCCACGGTTCGTCCGCGGCGTCGGCGAGGTCGACCTCGGACAGGCGCGTGAGCCGGTGCCCCTCCGGCACCACCAGGTCCAGGGGGTCGTCGAGCAGGGGTTTCTGGTCGAAGCGTTCATCACTCGCGGGCGGGGTATCGGCCGTGTTGGTCACCAGGGCGAGGTCGGCGTCCCCGGAGAGCAGTAGGTCGAAGCACCGTACGGGCTCGGCCTCGATCACTCGGAGCGTGATCCGGGGGAAGCGCTCCCGGAGGTCGGAAGCGGCCGGGGGGAGCAGGCGGCTCGCAGCGGTCGAGAACCCGCACAGCGTGAACAGCCCGGTGGGTTCGTCGACCGTCGCGGCCAACTCGGCGTAGGTGCGCTCGGCCTCTGCGTACAGGACCTCGGCGTGCCGGAGGACGACGCGTGCCGCGGCCGTCAGGGCGACCCCCCGGCCCGAGGGCGCCAGCAGTTCGACACCGAGCTCCTCGGCCAGTTGGCGTACCCGGTAGGAGACCGCGGAGGGCGTGTAGTGCAGTGCCTCGGCCGCAGCGGTGACGGTGCCGTGCTGGGCGACCATCTGCAGAACCTTGAGCTTCGAGTCGATCATGCAATTATTCTGCATGGTTCCTGCGAAAAATGTTTGCTTCTCATCAGCGTTCGTGCGGGACAAACTGGCCCTGTGATGTTTACGAAGCATGAGAGGGGTAGCGGCCGCCGTTCGGGCCGCTCTGTGGAACTGCACGTCGGGATCTACGTACTGGTAGTGCTCACCGCCGGCGCCTACCTGCCGAGCCCGCTCTATCCCGGGTACCAGGAGGCGTTCGGTGCGGGTGACCTGTTCATGACGCTCACCTACGCCACGTTCGCCCTGACCAGCATTCCGGCACTGTTGTTCCTCGGCCCCGCCTCCGACGCCCTCGGGCCGGGGACGGTGCTCCGCTGGGGGATCGTGGCCGCAGCTCTGGGGTCGCTGTGCTTCGTGCTCGCGGACGGCCAGGGCTGGCTGATCGCCGGCCGGGCCGTGCAGGGGATCGCGCTGGGAGCGGCCACCGGGGCGGCCGTCTCCCTGATCAGCTCCGGGGAACGCAAGTTCGTGGACGGCCGGGTCAAGGGGGCGGCCGGTGCCGCTTTCGTGGGAGGGACGGCCGCAGGCCCGATCGCGGCGGGTCTGCTGGCCCAGTACCTGCCCGCGCCGCACACCCTGCCGTTCCTCGTGCATCTGGTGCTGCTGTGGATCGGGTGGAACAAGGTCGCCGTCCTGCGGAAGGAGGAGAGGGCCTCGCTGCGGCAGTGGCGGCCCACACGCCCGCACGTGCCCGTGCTCCTGCGGCCCGTCTTCCGCGCAGCGGCCTTGACCGGGTTCTTGGCGTGGACCACCGCCGGGCTGTTCCTGTCGGTCATCCCGACCCTGCTCGACCGTGCCGGCCAGAACGACCTGGCCGTCGTCGGGGGGATCCTCGGAACCGTCCTGCTGTGCTCCCTGCTGGCCCAGCCCGCGGTGCCCATGCTGGGCCTTCGCAGGGCCCAACTGTCCGGGCTCGTGGCCCTCCTGGCCAGCCTGGTGCTCCTGGCCTTTTCCTTCAGCGGACCCATGTTCCTCGTCCCGGTGGCCGCGGTCGCCGCCGGTGCCGGTCACGGACTCGCCTACGGCGGAGCGTCGGCGGCGGTGGAGAACGCCGTGACACCGGAGCAGCGCGGTGCGGTCACGGGCGCGCTCTACACCGCCTTCTACTCCGGGGCGGGCGTCCCATCGGTCGCCATCGGCCTCATGACGCTCGGAACGTCCCTGAGCACGGCGACGGCTCTGGTCGCGGCCGCGGCGGCCACAGCCGTACCGGTGGCCGCTGCGGCAGTGCGCTTCGGTCTTCCCTGGTACCGAGCCGTGCTGTGAGGCGGCCCGAGGGGCAGGACCGTTCGGGGGCAGGGCACCGGGCCCCACCCCCGAACCGCGAACGTGAGCTTCCACGGAGTGGGAGGCGATCCCGAGTCCGTGGCCTTCCGCCGGGGCGAGCGGCCGGAGCACTCAGTACAGCGCGTCGATGACGTCCTTGTAGCGCTCCTCGATGACCTTCCGGCGCAGGCTCAGCTTCGGGGTGAGCTCGCCGGACCCGGTGGTCCACAGAGCTCCCAGGACCCGGTACTTCTTCACCTGTTCCACATGGTTGAGCCCGGTGTTGATCTCCGTGACCCTCTTGTCGAGGGCGGCCAGCACATCGGGGTTCTCGGATAGCTCACCCGGGTCGGTGTCCTCGGTCCCCATGGAGCGCGCCCAGGCCGGGGCGGCGAGCGCCGTCACGCCTGTACGCGGAAGGTGGCCCCTGCTCCCTCCGGGCCACCGCTTCGAGCGCCTCAGGGCCGAACTCGGGCCACTGAGCGCCCGTCCGTGTTCACCGGTCGGCCGTTCGGACCCCCATCAGGCGCCGGGAGATGAGTTCCTCCGCCTCGGACACGATCCGCTCGACCGCCTCCGCGACGGTCGGGACGTCGTCGATGAGCCCCTGGGCCAACCCCGCACTCCAGATCCCGGCGTCCAGGTCCCCGTCCTCGAACACCTTGCGGCCGCGTGCCCCGGAGGCCAGCTCGCGCACGTCCGGGAACTCACCACCGTCGTCGAGGACCTCGACGACCTTCCTGCTGACCGAGTTGCTCGCCACCCGGGCCGTGTTGCGCAAAGGACGGAAGATCAGTTCGGTGTCCAGCTCGGTGTTGGCCACGATCTGTTCCTTGACCTTCTCGTGCACGGGGGACTCCGCCGTGCACAGGAAACGGGTGCCCATGTTGATGCCGTCGGCACCGAGCGCGAGGGCGGCGACCAGGCCGCGGCCGTCCACGAACCCTCCCGAGGCGATCATCGGGATCGACAGCCGTTGCGCAGCGGCCGGGACCAGGACCAGCCCCGGGACATCGTCCTCACCCGGATGGCCGGCGCATTCGAAACCGTCGATGCTCACCCCGTCGACACCGACGTTCTGCGCCTTGACCGCGTGCCGGACACTGGTGCACTTGTGGAGCACCTTGACCCCGCCCGCGTGGAAATCGGGTACGTGCTCGGCGGGGTTGGCCCCTGCGGTCTCCACGATCCCGATGCCGGACTCGATGATGGCCTGTTTGTACTCGTCGTACGGAGGCGGATCGATGGACGGCAGGATCGTGAGGTTCACGCCGAAGGGTTCGTCGGTCATCTCCCGGCACCTGGCGATCTCACGGACCAGGGCCTCGGGGGTCGGTTGGGTCAGCGCGGTCAGGAACCCCAGTGCGCCGGCCTCGGCCACGGCGGAGACGAGTTCCGCCCTGCCCACCCACTGCATGCCGCCTTGAACGATGGGGTGGTCCACCCCGAAGGTCTCACAGAACCGTGTCGTCAACATGGTCGGGCCTCACAGTCCGTACGTCTTGCCGATGATGTCGCGGTGGTGGAGCGCAACCGCGAGATGTGGCTGTCGGCGATCGGCTCGGAGGCGATCGGACAGGACAGCGACGTCGAGCAGATCATGCTCGAGGTCGACGAGACGGCCACCGACCACATCCTCCAAGCAGCCATGATGTCCGACGTCGTCGAAGGACGGGAGAAACTCCGCGGGATGGTGCGCGCCTACGGCAGCATGCTCAAGGCGGCGTCCCGGGAGTGGCTGGTGCGCGGTGCATTGAACCGTGCCGACCTGCACGTGATGCTGACCAGCTCGGTCCTGCACATACTGCAGACGGTCTTCCCCGCCGTGCGCGAAGAGTCCTGACCCCGCTCGTCGAGGCGGCCGGGACGGCCCGGGGCCGGAGTTGACGAACCGGTCAACTCTTGGCATCGAACTGCCCGGGATGCCGGCCCTCGCCGGGCGGGCCCGCGAATGCCTGCCCGATCTCGAGCCACTCGCGCGCGAGCGCGCCGTACGCCCGCAGGACGGTGTCGTCGGCGTGCCTCCGCCGCGTCAGCACCAGACAGAACTCCTCCGCGTCCCCGGTGACGATCTGCTCGGCCTCGGTCGGGCCCAGATGCCACGTCGACCCGTCGGGTGCCTCCAGCTCCACCCGCACCGGTTCCTCGGGGACCGGGAGTTCACGGGTGAGGTAACTGAACGGCCGGGCCCGCACCGCGATGTGTGCGACGTGCCGCAGCCGTGCGGTCGGGCGGCGGCGCACCCCGAGCGCGTCGACGACGTCCTGGCCGTGCGCCCATGTCTCCATCAGGCGCGCCGTGGCTTTGGAAGGCACGCTCATGGGCGGGCCGAACCACGGAACACGCGTTCCGGGGGGCGCCTCCGCGAGCGCCGTGCGCAGCTCACCGGCGGCCTCCTGCCACTCGGGGAGCAGGCGCTCGGCAGGGACCGGGTCGGGTTTGGTGAACCCCACCGGGTCGGCCATGGCCTCGGTCAGCAGCGCGTCGAAACCCTCGGGGTCGGTCAGCGCGGTGTGTGCCGCGCGGTCGAAGAAGGACAGGTGCCGGACCTGGTCGGCGATGCTCCACCCGGGGGCGGGCGTGGGGCGGGACCAGGCCGCGGGGTCCAGGCCGGCCAACAGGCCGGCGAGCTCTTCCTGTTCGGCCCTCAGGTCTTCGATCAGGGCGTGTACGTCGACCACGGGATCGCTCCTCCCAGAAGGGAACCTGCGCCGTCCGATGTTGACGGACTTGTCATGTCCGGCGAACAATAGCGCACGAGTGAGGGGCCTCACACGGGCGGGCGCGGCCTGTGTTCCGGCGGTCCGGTGAACCCCGTGTCCCCGGACCGCCACACCCACAGCGACGACGGATGCGAGCGTGAACCGATGAGTTCCACCCCCCGAGCCGACCTCTGGAACACCCCCGAGCGCACCGAACTGCGTGCCACCGTGCGTGCCTTCGCGGAGAAGGAGATCCTGCCCCACGCCGACCGCTGGGAACGGGAGGGCGAACTCCCCCGGTCCCTGCACCGGGCCGCTGCCGACCTGGGGCTGCTCGGACTCGGGATGCCCGAGCGGGTGGGCGGCGGGGGCGAGATGATCGACCAGCTCGTGGTCTCCGAAGAACTCCTGCACACGGGGGTGCCCAGCGGGGTCCTGGCGTCGCTGTTCACCCACGCGATCGCCCTGCCGGCCCTCGTCGACAGTGAGCGCGAGGACCTGGCACGCGACTACGTCCGCCCCACCCTCGCGGGCGAACGTGTCTGCGCCCTGGCCATCACCGAACCCGACGGCGGGTCCGACGTCGCCCGCCTGCGCACCCGGGCCGTGCCCGACGGCGACGAGTGGGTCATCGACGGAACCAAGATGTTCATCACCTCCGGCCACCGCGCCGACTTCGTCACCGTCGCGGCCCGCACCTCCGACACCGGCCACGAGGGCATTTCCCTGTTCGTGGTCGACACCGGTACCCCCGGCTTCACGGCCGGCGGCAAACTCGACAAGATGGGCTGGCTCTCCTCCGACACCGCAGAGCTGTCCTTCGACGGTGTCCGCGTCCCGGCCCGCAACCTCGTCGGCGAACGCGACCAGGGTTTCCTCCAGATCATGCGCCAGTTCGCCGGTGAACGGATCGGGATGTCCGTGCAGGCCGTCGCCGTCGCCCAGCGCTGCATCGACCTGTCCGCCCGCTACCTGCGCGAACGCGAAGCCTTCGGTGGCCCGCTCGCAAAGCGCCAGGTCCTGCGCCACCGGCTCGCCGAGATGCACCGCCGCACCACCGTCGCCCGTACCTACGTCCGCCACGTCGCCGAGCGCCTCCAGGACGGAGAAGAGCTCATCCCCGAGGTCGCCGTCGCCAAGAACACCGCCACGGAGGCCCTCGACCACGTCGTCGACAACGCCGTCCAGATCCACGGCGGGGCAGGTTTCGTCCGTGACAGCGAGGTCGAACGCCACTACCGCGACGCCCGCATCTTCAGCATCGGCGGTGGCGCCTACGAGATCATGAACGAGGTCATCACCAAGTTCCTGCCGCTGCGCTGACCGGGCCCGCCGTCCCGGGGCCGCTGTTACGATCCCGGGCGGTGGAGCACACCGCCGGGAACGGGGAGGAGACCGAGGCGATGAGGGAGCGCCGTCTGGACGAGCGCCCGCTCACTACGCGCGGACGCCGGACCCGCAACACGTTGGTGCAGGCCGCACGCGAGATGTTCGAGGAGAAGGGGTTCGAGGAGACCAGGGTCGCCGAGATCACCGCCCGCGCTCGCCTCGCACACGGCACCTTCTACACCTACTTCGATTCCAAGGACGATGCCCTGCACGAGGTCGCCAAGGGCCTCACAGCCGAGATGTTCGAGGCGTCCCGCTCCGGCGAACCGCCCGGCGCGGCCCCCGTCGACCGCATCCGGGCCTCCACCGAACGGTTCCTGAGCGTGTACCGGGACAACGCGCGCATGATGCACGTGGTCGAGCAGGTCTCCCCGCGCAACCCCCGGTTCGCCCACGTCTACCTGGAGATCAGGGGCCTGTTCGTGGACCGGATCGCCGCAGGTGTCCGTCGGCTCCAGAAGGAGGGCGAGGCCGACCCCGCTCTGGACGCCGAAACCGCGGCGAGCATGCTCGGCGGGATGGTCGAGCACTTCGCCCGGGTGTGGTTCCTGCACGGCCAGGAACACGACCCCGACAACGCCCTGGAGACCGCGACGCTGCTGTGGGCACGCGGGATCGGGCTCGACGTGTCCGGTGACGGCGGTACGGCGAACGCAACGGCGACGGTGCCGGAGGGGGAGAGCACGGCCCGGAAGGGCTGATCCCTCCCCGGTACGGGCCGTCCCCGGGGCCTTCGAGCCGAGCACCGGCCGGTCCCTAGGGTGGTCGGATGCTCGTGCACAACCGTTGGTCGGTCCTGACCGTCAGCCTGGTGGCCCAGATCGCCAGTGTGTCGGCGATGTTCGGTGTCCCCTTCGTCCTTCCCCAGATCAGGGACGCCTTCGGGGTCACGACCGCGCAGGCGGGTGCGCTCGCGGGACTGCCCTCGTTCGGTCTGCTCCTGACCCTGCTGCTGTGGGGTGTGGTCATCGACCGCGCCGGCGAGCGGGTCACCATGACGCTGAGTATGCTCCTGACCGCCGGTGCGCTGGGGCTCCTGTGGACCGTCTCGGGTCTGTGGACGGCCGGTGCCGTGCTGCTCCTGGTCGGAGCGGTCGGCGGGCCCGTCAACGCGGCCAGCGGACGGCTCGTCCTGGTCTGGTTCGCTCCCTCCGAACGCGGGCTGGCGATGGGGATCCGCCAGTCGGCGCTGCCCATGGGTGTGGGGATCTCGTCCCTGGTGCTGCCCGGCGCCGCCGACGCGTGGGGGTTCGCCGCGGCGATGAGCCTCCCGGCCGTGCTCGCGCTGATCGCCGCCCCGCTGGTGCTCGTCGTGGCCTCGGCGCCGCCCACGCCTGCGACCGAGGGGGACCGCGGCGGTCACGGCCGGGAGGACGTGCCCGACGCTGGTGACTCTTCCGGTTCGCCCTACCGGACCTGGGCCCTGTGGCGCGTGCACGGGGTGAGCATGCTGCTCGGTGTTCCGCAGGTCGCGATGATGACCTATGCGCTGGTCTACCTGGTGCAGGAACAGGGATGGTCCGCCCCCGCAGCCGGTGTGGTCGTCGCCGCCGCCCAGGTGCCCGGGGCCGCGGGCCGCCTGCTCTTGGGGATGTGGTCGGACCGCACCGGGGACCGTCTGCGACCGGTGCGGTGGCTGGCGATCGTGTCGGGGACCTCCCTCGTGCTGCTGACCTTGGTTCCGGGGCTGTGGTCGTGGACGGCGGTGCCGCTGGTTCTGACGGGCTTGATGTTGACCATGTGGCACAACGGGTTGACGTTCACCTCCGTCGCGGAGCTCGCCGGAACCTCGTGGGCCGGACGCGCTCTGGCCGTGCAGAACTGGCTGCAAGGGATCAGTACGACCCTGACCCCCGTTCTCATGGCCGCGGTCATCACCCTCCTCGGGCTCCCGGCCGTCTTCGCTGTGGCGGCGGTCTTCTCCGCGGTCGCGATCGTGGTGGCGCCGGTGTCCACGGCCCGCCGCGTCGGATAGAGGTCTTCCGCTGCACGTCCCCGCCGGCGGCCCTGGCGCACGCTCCCGGCCGAGGACGTCCCCGCGCCCGCGACGCGTCCCCTGCGGCAACTCGGGTCCCGGTTCTTGGCCGTCTCGGCCGAGCCGATCACCGGGAACCCGTACTGGTGGCGCCCCGGCCACGGCCGAGAGCGAACCGCCGTGCCCGGCCCAGGTCGCCGTCAGGGGCGACGACAACGGCAGCCGGATCCGGCCGTACACCTTCGGCGAGGACCTCGCGCCGCTGTTGCGCACTCCCACGGGCCGGACCCGCGACTGCGTGGGGCGGACCGCCCTCACACACGCAGTACCGCGCCCCGGGCGGGGATGCTCCCCGCCCGGGGCGCGGTGTGTGCAGCCGGTGGGTCACAACAGGAACCGGCCGATGACCCAGATCGTCGCGAACGCGGCCGTGCCCTCGATCGCGGTGGCGACGCTGAGGGTGCGGTAGGCGGTCCCGACAGGGATCCGGCTCAGCTGTGAGACGACCCAGAAGTAGGAGTCGTTGGCGTGGGAGAGGACCATCGCACCCGCACCGACGGCGAGCACGGACAGCGCCATCCCCTCGGGTGACCCCAGTCCGAGCGCGGGCAGCATAGGTGCGATCAGCGCCGAGGTGCTGACCAGAGCCACCGTCGACGAGCCCTGCGCGGTCTTGAGTGCGGCGGCGACGAGGAACGGCACGGCCAGGCCCAGCCCCAGGCCGCTGAGGTTCTCCTCCAGGAAGCCCGTGATCGGGGAAGCCTCGAGGACGGAACCGAAGGCGGCACCGGCACCGGTGATGAGCAGGATCGGTGCGGCCACGCGCACCGAGTCGTTCATCTGCTCGTTGAACCGGGCGAGCTTGCCGTGTCCCCGCAGCAGTGGGGTGGCAGCGGCCAGGCCCAGGATCAGCGCGATCACCGGGGTACCGAGGAAGGCCGCCACGTCGAGGAACATGCCCTCACCCAAGGGCGCACCGGGTAGTTCCGCCACGGAGCCGACACAGATGAGCGCCAACGGCAACAGGATCGGGAAGAACGCCAGGAACGGGTTGGGGAGCTTGCCGTAGCTCTCGCGCAGTTCCTCCCAGGACTGCTGGACAGCGAGGTCGTCGCCCTCCTCGGCCGGCAACGGCGTGAACTCCTTGCGGCTGAACGAGCTCGCGTAGGCCAGGCCGGCCAGCGCCGCGATCGCCGCCACCGGAACGCCGAGAGCGATGATGAGCCCCAAGTTGTGGGTGATACCGATGTTCTCGGCGGCCGCGAGCGGACCCGGTGTGGGCGGCACCAGGGTGTGTGTGGCGTACAGACCCGTCATCAGGGCCATCGACGTGGCCAGAGCCGACACCCCCGTGCGCAGGGTAATGGCCTTGCGCAGCGAGTTGAGGATGACGTACCCGGAGTCGCAGAAGACCGGGATGGCGACGATGTAGCCGATCAGCGACATCGTCAGGTTCGGGAAGCGGGTCCCGAGCACCTTGATGAGCGCCTCGGCCATCGCGATCGCGGCGCCGGAACGTTCCAGGATCACCCCGATCATGGTGCCGAACAGGATCACCAGACCGATGTTGCCGAGGGTGCCGCCGAAGGCCTCGGTGATGGTTCCGACGATCTCCGTCGGTGGCAGGCCGAAGGCGAAACCTCCGAGGAGGGCCGCGCCCATGAGTGCGAGGAAGGGGCTGATCTTCCAGCGGGCGGTGACGAGCACGATGCCCGCCACGAGCAGGACAAGGATGAGGAGCGCGGTCACGGGCGTGGTTCTTTCTGCGAGCGGGACGGTGCGAGGGAGTGGGCCAGGAGCCGACAGCCGTTGTAGGTCGTCCAGGTGATGTCGGGGAGCGCGTGCTCCCGCATCCGGTCGAGGCTTTCGGGCCCCTGCGCGATCGACAGTGCCGCGGTGACCCCGGAGCGTTCGAGCTCTTCGGGGCCCACCGCAACACTGCCCGCGACCACGAGGACGGGGACGTGGCCGGGGGTCATACGACGGACCGCGTCCACGACCTTGCCGTCGAGCGACTGGCGGTCGAAGCGGCCCTCGCCGGTGATCACGAGATCGGCCCGGGCGACCAGCCGTTCGGCGTCCAGGGTCTGGGCGACCAGGCGGGCTCCGGGGAGGAGTTCGGCGCCCAGGACCGCTGTCAGAGTCGCGGGCAGTCCCCCGGCCGCACCCATGCCCTCGCGGTCCCGGACGTCGGTCCCCGTACTCTCGGAGAGCACGTCGGCGAGTCGGTCCAGGCCGGCGTCGAGTACACGCACGTCCTCGGGGCCGGCGCCCTTCTGGGGGCCGAAGACTGCCGCGGCGCCGCGTTCACCCACCAGAGGGTTGGTGACGTCGCAGGCGATGCGCCACCGGACGGACCGTGCCCTGGGGTCCAACCCGTCCAGGTCGATGCGTTCCAGGTCGGTGAGGCTGCCGCCGCCGTCGGGCAGTTCGGTGCCGTCGGCGGCCAGGAAACGGGCTCCCAGCGCGCGGAGCAGCCCGGTCCCGCCGTCGGTGGTGGCCGAACCGCCGATGCACAACAGGATCTCCTCGACCCCTGCGTCGAGCAGCGCTTCCACGAGCGGGCCGATCCCGCGGGTGGTGGCGGTGCGCGGCCGCAGGGGCAGATCGGAGACGGTCGGCAGGCCGTTGGCCTCGGCGGCCTCCACGACACCGCGGGTGCGGTCGGGGGAGAGGCCGTAGCGGGCGGTCGTGGGACGGCCCACGGCGTCGGTGGTGTCCACGGTCAGGACGGGGGTGCCCCAGGAACCGAGCAGGGCGTCCAGGGTGCCCTCGCCGCCGTCGGCGAAGGGGAGTACATCGATGTGCACACCGCCGGGACGGCCGGACAGGGCACGCTCGGCTCCCCGCGCCATCGCCTCGGCCGCGTCGGTGGCGCGGGCGCTCCCCTTGAAGGAGTCGGGGAGTACGGCGACACGGACGGGGGCGTCCCCGCCACGCGTGTGAACCACTTTTGACATGTCGGAAAGTTTAAGCACACGCATGGTGCGGTTCGACGTTATGGCGCCCAGGTTCCCTGCGCTTTTATCCGGCGTGTATGTGCGATTCGCCCAGTGCGGTGAGTGCGTACAGTGCCAGGTCGAGTGAGCCGCGGTCGTCGCCGCGGCGGATGTCGAGCCCGGTGAGGGACCGGATGCGTTCGACCCTCTGCAGGAGCGTGTTGCGGTGCACGTACATGGAGTCCGCGGCGGCCTGCATGGAGATCGTCGACCCGACCGCGGTGACGGTGGAACGGTGGGCGGGGCTGAGCGTTGCAGCGCGCCGGGCCAGCCGTTCCAGGGAGCGGCGGGGCAGGTGGGCGGCGGCGACCGCCGTCTCGCGCGACCACGGCCCGTCGGCACCGAGGACGGGGAGCAGCGCCCCGTACCTGCACAGGGCCCGGGACTCCTCGGCGTGGGCCAGCAGCACCTCCACGTCATCGGTGGGCTCGGTGCGGGTGTGTCGGCACCCCGGCGAGAGCCCGGCGGCGTCGGGCCTGGGAGGCGGGCCGGAGCTGACGAGCCAGAGCGCGCCGTGCAACACCGCCGCGCGGCGCCCGGAGTCGGTGTTGATACGGGTTACGGCGGTCGCGGCGGAGGGGGGAGGGGCAGCGGCGGAGTCCTCGCGGGGGCGTTCGGAGGTCCACAGGGCGATCGACCAGGGAGGGGAGAGCCCGGTGGCGGCCAGACGCACCCGTGCGGCGTCGGGCCGGGTGGTGCCCGCGCTCAGGGCGGCGATGAGGTCGCGGGCGTCGGTGTGGCGCCGGGTCGCGGCATCCTGTTCGTGCTCCTGGGCGATGAGCAGCTGCACGGTCAGGGCCACGACCCGAGCCAGGGCCGCGACCACCTGCGGGGGGCCGGTCACACCGACGACCCCGCGCAGTTCCCCGTCGACGACGAGCGGTTCGTTGACGCCGGGCCGGTCGGAGGTACCCGGTTCGGGGTTCTCCACACGGATCGTGCGGCCCTCGGCGATCACACGCTGGGCGCCTCGGTGCAGCGTGCCGAGCCGCTCGGGATCCAGACACGCGATGATCGTGCCGTGCTCATCCATCACGTTGATGTTGTGGCTGATCGTCGGCGCGATCAGGTCGACCACACGCTGGGCGAGATCGCTGCTCAACGGCGGCCGGCGGCGTGAATGGGCCATGCAGCACAGGATAGGCACTTCCGGGAGCGCGGCAGGGCCGATCTCCAGGGCTGCCGCGGGTCACTGAACCGACCAACCGCCGTCGGAGGGCAGGACGGCACCGTTGATGTTGACGCCGTCGTCACTGAGCAGGAACGTGATCGAGGCGGCCAGCTGCTCGGCTGTGGACACCGGCGGGATGAGCTGCATGAACCCGCCCGTGCGCTCACGCCCGAACTCCGACATGGACATACCCCCGGAGATCGCGGTGGCGACGGGGCCGGGCGCGACCGCGTTGACGCGCAGACCCTGCGGCCCGTACATGAAGGCGCTGCTCTGCGTGATGCCGACGACCGCGTGTTTGGTGGCGGTGTAGGCCGTGCCCGAGGTGGACGCCTTGAGCGCCGCCTCCGAGGCGACGTTGACGATCGATCCGCGGCCGGCCTCCAGCATCAGTGGGATCACCGCACGGCTGAGACGGAACAGGCCGTCGACGTTGATCGCGAAGATCTTCTCCCAGGCCTCGTCGGTGACCTCGTGCAGCGGCGAGAAGTCGTCGACGACCCCGGCGACGTTGGCCAGCGCATCCACACGCGGCCCGGCGGCCTCGATCACGTCCTCGATCGACTCGGGGCGGGTGAGGTCGGCGGTGACGGGGACGACGTCGCTGCCGGGCAGGTCCGCGGCCAGCTGCCCAAGACCCTCGGCGGCCAGGTCCACGGCGATGACACGGCCGCCCTCGCGCGCGACACGGGAAGCGGTGGCCCGCCCGATACCGGAGGCCGCGCCGGTGACGACGGCGGTCCGGCCCTCGAAGCGGCCGGGGACGATGCGCTCGCGCCAGACCGCACCGGGCTCCTCCTCGGGGACCTCACCACCGTTGACCGAGCGGACCAGCGTATCGACGGTCTCCCGGGTCAGGGCACCCCGGCTGAGGTCGACGAGTTGGACCAGGGGCATCGACCGCACCGGTGCCAGCGAGTCGGGGTCCACACCCGAGGCGGACAGGAGTCCTTCCATGGCACGGCGTCCTTCCGGGTCGTCGAGCCAGGTGCCGATGGTGCTGTGGGCGGTCAGCGGTGCGTCGCTGCTCACGTCGTTCTCCTCGCTGCGGTGGGGAGGAGGGCAGATGCCCTCCGGTTGGTTTTGCGACCTCTCGTCGTGAAAACCGTACCCCTACTTCGCGACGTCGCGTCGTGAAAATTCCTGTGCGGTGGGCCTCACCCCCGATACTGGAGGCATGCCGAGGATTCAGGCGGGCAGTCTGTCCGCACACCACGACCTGGTCTGGGGATCGCTTCTCGACGCGTTGGAGCGCCTGCTCGCCGAACGGGGAGCCGACTCCGTCACTCTGGCCCAGATCGCCGCCGAGGCCGGGATCGCCCGCAACACCATCTACAACTACGCACGCGACAAGCAGGACCTGCTCGCGGCCGCGGCCGAACGCGCCGGGAACGACCTGGCCCCGCGGATCTCCGACATCGCCGGCGGGCCCGGATCAGCGCTCGAGCGCCTGTCGGCGACCGTGGGCGCCCTGCTCTCCTTCTTCGTCTCCGGTACCCACCGGCACCTGCTCCTGCAGAGCCTGACCGGGGCCCTGCCCCAGGACGTCGGCCGCAGCGCCGGCGCACCGTTCGCGAGTGTCGTCGCCGACCTGACAGCGATCGTCGAGGACGGTGCCGAACAGGGCCGCTTCCGGGTCGGCGGGGACCCCGGCCTGACCACCCGGCTGCTCTCCGGGACCATGGCAGCCGCCGTCCACGAGGTCGCCGCGGCCCCGGGGACACTGCCCGCCGTGCGCGAGCGGACCATGGAGTTCCTGCTGGGCGCGCTCGGTTCGGGCAGCACCGGGACCGATCGGTCCGTTGACGGTGCCTCCTGAAGCACCACCGTCCGTTCCCAGCACTGCTGAGAGCACCGAGGACCGGGTCTCACAGGGGTACGGGCTCCAGCACCGCCCGCATACCCGGCAGGCGCCCGTGGTCCAGATCGTCCAGGGCCTCCAGAGCCCGGTCGAACGGATAGGTGCGCGTGCGCTGGCGTACCCGTCCCCGCGCAGCCAGAGCCATGAGCTCCTGCAGATCGTTGTAGGTCCCCACCAGGTTCCCGACCACGTTGATCTCGCGGGAGATCACATCGATGGTGGCCACCCCGAGCGCCCCGCCGTAACCGATGACGAAGTAACTCCCGGCGTCGCGGGTCATCGCGATGCCTTCCTGCTCGGTTCCGCCCTCACCGACGAAGTCCAGCACCACGTGGGCGCCCTGTCCACCTGTCAGGTCCAGGACCTTCTCCACCTGGTCGCCGTCGGCCAGGACCGTCTCACGTGCCCCGAGCTCCTCGGCGACCCCGAGCACCTCGGCCGACCGATCCACCACCGTCAGATCGGCCGGACTCATCGCCGGCAGGCACTGGATCCCGATGTGGCCGAGCCCGCCCGCGCCGATGACCACCACGTGCGCACCCGGATGCAGGAGCGGAACGGCCTTGCGCACAGCGTGGTAAGCGGTCAGCCCGGCATCGGCCAGCGCGGCGACCTCGGCCGGGGGCAGGTCCTCGTCGAGCACCACGCAGGCTCGTGCGTTGGTGCGCAGGTAGGTGGCCATGCCCCCGTCGGTGTCGATCCCGGGGAAGGCCGAGTTCTCACAGTGCACGTCGTCGCCGGCGCGGCAGGGCCGGCAGAGCCCGCATGTGACCAGCGGGTGGAGGATCACCCGGTCCCCGACACGCACGTTGGTCACGGCCGACCCGGTCTCCACGACCGTCCCAGCGTTCTCGTGGCCGATCGTGCAAGGGAGCCGGACCCCGCTCTTGTCCGCCCACTGGCCCTCGATGACGTGCAGGTCGGTGCGGCAGACCCCGGCCGCGTTCACCTCGACCAGCACGTCCAGCGGCCCTCCCACACGCGGGTCCGGGACATCGTCGATCGTCGGAGGATTGTCGTACTGGTGCACACGTACGGCACGCATCATGCCTCCCTGGAAGCTCTGGTACGGCTCCTGCCACCATCTGAACACGGTCCACATGCACCGGCCAAGGCTTCCTCCAGTGGGTGCTTGTGACCGCTCCGGTCCGCACCCCGCGCTCGGAGGAGCACCGAGCAGCCGGCGGGCGGGCGGAGCCCCGGCCGGGCCGCACCGGACGAGGCCCCGGTCCCCGCCGCGCTCCGGGAGAACAGGCCGGAGCTGTCCCGGACCCGCTCACCACCTCACCCGCTCACGGTTGAGAGGATCGTTCCGGCCGCACCAGTGCCGAGGAAGGGGACCGATCACCATGAGCCACTGCGTGAACGACACCGCCGCAGCCGCCGGAGGTGCCGCGTGAGTACCGAGCCAGAGGTACTGGTCGGGGTCCACGGGCGCGTGGGCCGGCTGACCTTGAACCGGCCCCGCGCGATCAACGCCCTCGACCACCCCATGGTCCAGTGCCTCGACGAGACCCTGGCCGCCTGGGAGAAGGACGACCGTGTCGACGCGGTCGTCATCGACGGCGCCGGCGACCGAGGTCTCTGCGCGGGCGGTGACGTCCGTGCGATGCGGGACAGCGCCCTGGGCGACGGCAGTGGCGCCTCGGCCTTCTGGCGCGACGAATACCTGCTCAACGCCCGCATCGCCCGCTTCGCCAAGCCCTACGTCGCCCTCATGGACGGCGTCGTCATGGGCGGCGGCGTGGGTGTGTCCGCGCACGGGTCCGTACGGGTGGTCACCGAACGCTCCAAGGTCGGCATGCCCGAGACCACCATCGGCTTCACCCCCGACGTGGGCGGTACCTTCCTCCTCTCGCGCGCACCCGGGGAGCTCGGTACCCACTTGGCGCTGACCGCGGGTTCGGCCGGTGCCGGTGACGCGATCCGCCTGGGCCTGGCCGACCACTACGTGCCCTCCGAGCGCCTCCCGGGGCTGACCGAGGCGCTGCTGTCGGTCTCCTCCGCCGGCGGGATCACCGCGGTCGTGGAACGTTTCGCCGAGCCCGCGCCCGAGGCCCCGCTGTGGGCCGAACGGGGGTGGATCGACGCCTGTTACTCCGCCGACACGGCCGAGGAGATCGTGGCCCGGCTGCGCGGCCACGGGGCACCCGAGGCCGAGAAGGCCGCCGAGACCGTCCTGAGCAAGTCCCCGACGTCGGTGAAGGTGACCTTGGAGGCCCTGCGCCGGGCTCGTGACCTTCCCGATCTCCCGGCCGTCCTGGAACAGGAGTACCGGGTCTCCTGCGCGTTCCTGACCGGCTCCGACCTCGCCGAGGGCATCCGTGCCCAGGTCGTGGACAAGGACCGCGATCCCCACTGGGACCCGCCGACCCTGGCCGGTGTGACCGACGTGGAGCGCTTCTTCGCGCCCGCCCCGACCGGGCCGCTGGGCCTGACCGACTGAGGACGCGCCGTTGCCGGGGCCCGCCCCGGGTAGGGGGAGGGCATGATCGGCGTGCCCGTACCCCTCGTCGCGGTCCGTGTCCTGCTCCTCCTGTGGACGGGGATCGTCGCCCTCGTGTACTTCCTGTCCCTGGTGGGCCTCGTCGTGGTCGAACCCGTGTGGTTCGAACGGCAGGGCGGGCTCACCAGGGGTACGGCGCTGGCGCTGACCGCGGTCGCCGCGTTGCGCCTGCCCTTCCAGGTCTACGTCGCCGCGACCCTGGGCCGGGGCGGGAGGCGCACACGCCTGCTGGTGCGGCTCACGGTCGTGTTCGGTTACCTGTGCGCCGCCGTGGACCGGGTCAACGGTGTCAACCCCGTGCTCGCGGTAGCGGTGCCGACCCTGCTCCTGCTCCTCAACGAGATCGGCCCTTCGCGGCGTTGGTACACGGGTGTCGTCCGGCCGGAGGTCCCGGGCCGGCCCGATGCCTCCGGCCGCACCGGCCGGTCCGCCTGAACGGGGCTGATCGCGTTGCAGTGCGGTCACGGTCCGGTGGCGCCGCGGCATCGGTGTGCGGCGGGGTCGAGTGATGGTCGTCGCTCACCGTGAAGAACTGCGTGTGCGACAGCCGCGCCGAGCCCCCGGATCCGGCCATGAGCGTATTTTTGCAGGTCATAGGGGAGACCTTTGTCACTGTGAAAGCCAAGTGACCCGTGGGTAACCTCCCTGGTGCTGCGGCACGGCTCATCCGGACCCCACATGGCCTCGAAGTCTTCCCTCGGTATGTGGGGATCACGTTCGACGCGTGTATAGGATCGCCCGAGCGATCGCGTCACCTGGGTCACTCCGGTGAGCGACTTACCTCCCAGCCACCGCCCCTGGAGCATCCGTGCACCCGACGCGTCATGAGCCGACGCGGCCCGGGTGGGTGTTCAGGGGCCGAATGTTGCCCTGAACCACCCGTTACGGGACCGCATTGAGAGGTAGAAATGTCGGCTGAATCCGTCGGTCTCGCGCTCCTCCTGCTGGGAGGTCTGCTGCTGCTCTCCAAACTCGTCCGGGTGAAGTGGAAACTCTCGCAGAAGCTCTACCTGCCGAGTTCGATCATCGGTGGCGGCATCGCGCTGCTCCTCGGGCCCGACATCCTCGGAAGGCTCTCGGGTCTGCTGGCCGACCAGGGGATCGCCGAGGGTCTCGCCGAGCGCCTCCGGGCGGGCGGTCTCTTCGGTGAGGAGATCATGTCGGTCTGGTCGACCCTGCCCGGCCTCCTGATCTCCGTGGTCTTCGCGAGCCTCTTCCTCGGCAAGCGCATGCCCAAGCTCAAGGAGACCGTCGACCTCGCCGGCCCCAACCTGGCCTTCGGTGTGACCGTGGCCAGCGGCCAGTACGTCATCGGCCTGCTCCTGGCCATCTTCGTCCTCGCCCCGGTCTTCGGGGTACCGCTCTTCTCCGGTGCCCTCATCGAGATCGGTTTCCTCGGCGGCCACGGAACCGCGGCGGGCCTGGGCAACACCTTCGAACAGGTCGGCTGGGCCGAGGGACAGGACCTCGCCCTGGGCATGGCCACGGTCGGTCTCCTCTCCGGCGTCATCATCGGCATCATCCTCATCAACTGGGGTGCCCGCACCAAGAAGACCCGGGTCATCGATGCCGACAACAAGGGCACGGACAAAGAGCAGGCCGGCCTCATCGAGCACGAGAACCGCACCGCCGGTTCGACCATGACGATCCACCCCTCGTCCATGGACCCGCTCACCCTGCATTTCGGGCTCATCGCGGTCGCCATCATCATCGGCCAGCTCATCCTGTCCGGTCTGCAGTGGGTTGAGCAGGCCCTGTGGGCCGAGACCATCGAGATCATGGCGTACGTGCCGCTGTTCCCGCTCGCCATGATCGGCGGCATCGTCGTCCAGATCGTCATCGACCGGTTCGACAAGAACCACCTCGTGGACGAGCGCTCCGTCGAACGCATCCAGGGCATGTCGCTGGACGTGCTCATCATCGCCGCCATGGCCACGCTGTCTCTGCAGGCCATCGCCGAGAACATCGCCGTCTTCGCGATCCTGGCGATCTCCGGGATCGTCTGGTGCCTGTTCGCGTTCCTGGTCCTGGCCCCGCGCATGATGCCGAACTACTGGTTCGAGCGCGGCATCGGCGAGTTCGGCCAGTCCATGGGCGTGACGGCCACCGGCATGGTCCTCATGCGCGTCGTCGACCCCGAGGCCAAGACACCCGCCTACCCTGCGTTCGGGTACAAGCAGCTCGTCTTCGAGCCGTTCTTCGGCGGGGGACTGGTCACCGCCGCGGCCATCCCGTTGATCGTCAGCCCGCTCGTCGGCGCCTGGGGCTTCCTGGCGATCATGGCGGGCACCATGGTCGCGGCCCTCTTCCTCGGACTCGTCGTGCTCCGGCGCCGCCACAGGAAGATGGCGCAGGCCGCGGCCGAGGGACAGAAGGAGAGCGCCTCCGTCTGACGGTCCCACAGGGCATACCGCAGGGGCGCCCGCAGAGCTCGGCGGGCGCCCCTGCTCGTCCCGCCGGAGCACCGGCCGCCGGCCCCGGCGCGCGCTCCCGTCGGCCGCGAGCCTGACCCGATCCGGTGAAACCCCTTGTCAGGCCACGTGCGGGAGGTTTCAATCAGGGGTCCGGGACGGTGTCCGCAGGGACAGCCGCCACTGCGACGGAGGGGGCACCCGATGTCCGGCTCAGCGAACGCGTGGCCGTGGACGGCCGACCCCGACACCGTGCGTCGGGAGGTGGAGGAGGCCCACGAGCACTTCACCGACTCCGGTCGGGTCGACGTGCGCGTGCGGCCGATCGTGGGCGAGTCGTGGCTGCGCAGCGCTCGCCACGGCGTGGACCCCGCAACCACCGGCCCCCGGGTCGAACTCGACACACACGACCTGCACGAGCGCAGAAGAACGCACCCGCTCGCCGCCGTCATGCCGTTGGTACGCCACCTTCTCGTCGAAACGGCCCCGGAACCGCAGATCGTCGCCGTGGGTGAGGCCGACGGGCGCCTGTTGTGGGTCGAGGGCGATCACCGCCTGCGGACCCGGGCCGAGGACATGCGCTTCGTCGAGGGAGCCAGCTGGGACGAGGGGTCCGCCGGGACCAACGCCCCCGGACTCGCCCTCGCCGTCGACCACGAGGTCCAGATCTTCGCGGTCGAACACTTCGCCCGGGGCGTCCACGAATGGAGCTGCTCCGCCGCGCCGTTGCACGACCCCGCCACCGGGCAGGTGCTCGGCTTCCTGGACCTGACCGGGACCGACCACGCCGCCTCGCCCTCGGCGATGGCACTCGTACGCGCGGCGGCTTCGGCCGCCGACGCCGAGATGCGTGCCTTGTACGCAGCCGGACGGCTGCCGGGGACGGGCGCCGACGGTGCGGACCCGGCACCCTCCGGGACGGCGCCGAAGAGGGCCGGGCCGCCCGAGACGGCGAGGGTGCCCGGGAACGGTGCCACGTGCGTGCGGGCGCGGCCGTCGAGCGCGGGAAGCCCGGTGTGGGAACCGCAACCGCACGGTTCCGGGCGAGGAGCCGCCGAGCTGCGAGTGCTCGGCCGGGACCGTGCGGCGTTCACCTCCGGAGGCGCTACCATCGAGCTCAGTCTGCGCCACTCGGAGCTCCTCCTGCTCCTGGCCCGACACCCCGCGGGCCTCACCGGGGGCGTTCTCGGAGCGCTGCTCACCGACCGCGGCACGTCCCCCGTGACTGTCCGAGCGGAGGTGGCGCGTCTGCGGCGCCTGCTCGGCGAGGACGTCGTGGCTTCCCGCCCCTATCGGTTTCGTGTGCCAGTGCGCACCGACGCCGACCGTGTGCGTGCTCTGCTGGCCGAGGGCGCTCTCGCCGAGGCCCTCGACGCCTACCCCGGGCATCTGTTGCCCGCGTCCACGGCACCCGGGGTGGGCGAGGCACGCGGGGAGCTGCAGGCCGAACTGTGTGCCGTACTGGAGGCCGCCGACGACCCCGGAACCCTTCTGGCCTGGGTCGAGCACCCGGCCTGGAACGAGGACCCGCGGGCCGTCTCCGCGGCCGCCGCCGCTCTGCCCCCGGACTCCCCGCGCCGCCGGATCCTCGCCGGCCGCTTGGCCTGGCTCGCCCACTGACCCCTCCGGTGCGTGTCCCTGCCGGACGCACAGGCTCGCAACGTGGTCGCAACGTCTGTGTGACTAGCGTCTCACTCATGGCCCGAGTGGGCCGCGGCCGCAGAGCTGCGGCCTGTGACGCAAGGAGGCAGGCATGGCCGTTTACGCTGCACCCGGACAGCCCGAGAGCATCGTCGAGTACGCCCCGCGTTACGAGAACTGGATCGGCGGTGAGTGGGTCCGCCCGGCCAAGGGCCGTTACTTCGAGAACCCCACCCCCGTCACCGGGCAGACCTTCACCGAGGTCGCCCAGAGCGACGCGGACGACGTCGAACTCGCCCTCGACGCCGCCTGGGGCGCGGCACCGGCCTGGGGCCGTACAACGGCGGCAGAGCGTTCCCTGGTGCTCAACCGCATCGCCGACCGCATGGAAGCCAATCTGGAGAAACTTTCGGTCGCCGAGGCCTGGGAGAACGGGAAACCGGTGCGCGAGGCCCTCGCCGCGGACGTCCCCCTGGCCATCGACCACTTCCGTTACTTCGCTGCCGTCATCCGTGCCCAGGAGGGCCACAGCTCGGAGATCGACGGGGACACCATCGCCTACCACTTCCAGGAGCCGCTGGGTGTGGTCGGCCAGATCATCCCGTGGAACTTTCCCCTGCTCATGGCCACGTGGAAACTCGCGCCCGCACTCGCCGCCGGTAACGCCGTCGTGCTCAAGCCGGCCGAGCAGACACCGGCCTCGATCCTGGTCCTGATGGACCTCGTCTCCGACCTGCTGCCGCCCGGCGTGCTCAACGTCGTCAACGGCTTCGGCGCGGAGGCCGGAAAGCCCCTCGCCGCCAACCCGCGCGTGCGCAAGGTCGCCTTCACCGGGGAAACGACCACCGGGCGCCTCATCATGCAGTACGCGTCCGAGAACCTCATCCCCGTCACCCTGGAACTGGGCGGCAAGAGCCCGAACGTCTTCTTCTCGGACGTCGCGGCCGCCGACGACTCCTTCTACGACAAGTCGCTGGAGGGTTTCGCGATGTTCGCCCTCAACCAGGGGGAGGTGTGCACCTGCCCGTCCCGCGCCCTGATCCAGGACTCGGTCTACGACTCGTTCATGGCCCGAGCCCTGGACCGCCTCGGCACCATCAAACAGGGCAACCCCCTGGACACCGAGACGATGGTGGGGGCTCAGGCCAGCAACGATCAACTCGAGAAGATCCTGTCCTACATCGACATCGGCAAGCGCGAGGGAGCCGAGATCCTCACCGGCGGCGAACGCGTGGACCTGGGAGGGGAGCTCTCCGGTGGATACTACGTCGCCCCCACGGTCTTCGAGGGCAACAACGCCATGCGCATCTTCCAGGAGGAGATCTTCGGCCCGGTCGTGTCCGTGGCCCGCTTCACCGACTACGACGACGCGATCAAGACCGCCAACGACACCCTGTACGGCCTCGGCGCGGGCGTGTGGTCGCGGGACGGCAACACCGCCTACCGTGCCGGACGCGACATCCAGGCCGGACGGGTGTGGGTGAACAACTACCACTCCTACCCGGCGCACGCGGCCTTCGGCGGTTACAAGCACTCGGGGATCGGACGGGAGAACCACAAGATGATGCTCGACCACTACCAGCAGACCAAGAACCTGCTGGTGAGTTACTCCGACCAGGCCCAGGGGCTGTTCTGATGAGTGCCCCGGACCCGGGCCGAGCTGAGGTGGAGCGAGTGGCCGTCACCGATGAGGCGGCGGTCCTGCTCCGGGAACTGCGCGGGACCCACGGGCCCCTCATGTTCCACCAGTCGGGCGGTTGCTGCGACGGCAGTTCCCCGATGTGTTATCCGGAGGGGGAGTTCCGGGTCGGCGCCGCCGACGTCCACCTGGGCGACCTCGACATCGGGGCACCCGAGACGGTTCCGGTGTGGATGTCGCGTTCGCAGTTCGACCTGTGGAGCCACACCCACCTGACCATCGACGTGGTCGAGGGCCGCGGGTCGGGGTTCTCGGTGGAGGCCCCGACCGGGCGCCGTTTCCTCGTCCGGTCCCGGCTGATGTCGGACGAGGAGGCCGCCGGGATCTGAGACGGGGGCAGGGAAGGCGGCCGGATACTCGCACCACCTCACCCGCTTGACAGGGGTTCGCCGACAGGAAGAGCATTGAAAGGCCAGGTCAGAAGCCCTCGTGTCCGTGCTCCGCGAATGAGCGCGACACGGGGCCCGGTCGCCCTCCGAACCGTACGGGCGGTGTACCGGTCGACTCTCCGACGCGCACGGCGCGGAGAGGGGAGACATGGGTGAGCCAGACGAGACAGAGCACTACGCCCCCTGGCTGACGGAGGAATCGAAGGACCCTGCGGACCGTAACGCGGACGGGACACACACCTCCGGGACCGGAACCGCCGAGGACCGACCGCGAAAGGGCGATGACGAGCCCGACGTCCTTCTGGACGTGCCCCGCCTGAACGTGGACGAGATCGACCTGGAGGTGGACGAACTCCGGGCACGGGTCGCCCTCCAGGCCAGAGTCCTGGATCTCCTCCAACTCGACGTGGGGGCCGACGTGGACCTCAGCGGGGTCCGGCTCGACATCAAGGGCGTCCAGGCCCAGGCCCTCCTGAAGGTCCGGCTCGACAACGTGGAGTCGATCATCGGTAGGGTCCTGCAGACCATCGACGAGAACCCGCAGATCGTCGAGGCGGCGGCCCGTACGGTCGCCGATACGGCCGGAAAAGCGGCCGACGACCTCGGCCGGACGGCGGAAGGGATCACCGAGGGCGTGGGCAAGGCGACCGAAGGCGTCGGCGGCGTGGCCGAAGGGGCCGGAAGGGCGGCCGAGGAGGCTGCGGGCAGCGCGGGCGCGGTGGCCCGTGACCTCGGCGACAGCACCGACATCGCCGATACGGCCCCTGGGACCGGTGTCGGACAGGATGCCGGGGTGGAGAAGAGATCCCGGGGCCCCGGGACGGAGAACAGCGGGGGAGGGGCTGTCCCCGGAATGAGAACCGCGGTGGAGCAGACGGAGAGCCCCGGAGCCGCTTCCCCGGCGGAACCGGTGACCGGCCGGGAGACGACGGACGTCGAACGGCCCGGGGAGGCCGCCGGTACCGGACGGCACGACGACGGTCCCGGGGGCGATCAGGCCGGTAACGAGGGCCCCGAGGCCGGGGGCGAGACCGATGGGACCGAGCCCGAGGCCGCCGTCGAGCGTCCCGAGGACAGGACCACGGACGACCGTCCCGAGGAGGAGTCCGGCACCGAGCAGGCCGAGGACGAGGCCGGTAGCGATCAGGCCGGTGCCGAAGACACCGGGTCCGAGGGGGCCGGGTCCGGAGCCGACGGCGGAACTGTCGCTGAGAAGTCCGACGACGAGTCCGACATCGACCGGACCGAGGACGACGACACCGGGCAGCCCGACGACGAGTCCGACACCGAGCGTTGGGAGCGGGCTCGGGCCGAGGCCGGACAGGCTCTCTCGGCCGCCCGTGAGAGGGTGCTCAAAGGGCTGGGAGCGGGGGCCAAACAGCTCGGGCGCGAGCTCGGCGGTGCGGCCTCGCGAGTGGTGCGGGCAGCGCGTGAAGGGGAATGAGACCCATGCCCTGGGAAGATCCGCGTGACAGGCCCGACGTCGAGATCGGCGCGTGGGCGAGCGCGGAGGAGCTGACCTTCCACCAAGTGCCGGAGGTGAGAACGGTCTTCGGTGAGGACGGCGAGGCCACTGTGGAGAGCAGTCGCGAGAACCTGCCGTCGGAGATCGCCCCGGGAACCACTCACCGTCGGATACGCGCCCACTACCGTGCCGTGAGCCGGGTGGATCCCCGGCAGGCCCCGTCGGAGGAGGAACGTGGCGGCGGTCCCGCCCGCTGAACGGTCTCCGGGAACCGAGAGGCGTACTCCGCACCGAACCGGACCCCGGACGGAGAGGGCTCGACACCGCGCCCGGCGCCGAGCCCTCCCGATCCTCTGCGCAGCCACACCTCACTGCTCGGTGCGCTCTGCCTCCTGCGCCCGTCCCTCCTGGTGTTCGGCCCTCTCCCGCGCCTGTTCCTCCTCCTGGCGCTCGGCCTCCTGCGCACGCTCCTTCTCCGCGAGCCGGTCGGCCAGCGCGTCGTGGACCAGCAGATCCTGCTGGATGCGCCCCGACCGATAGCCCACACGCGCCGCGATGTGCCCGCCAACGGGGATCGTCACGATCTGGAACAGGCCCACCAGCGCCAGGGTCCCGGCGTTGAACACGTTGGTCTCCACGGGCACCAGCCTGATCGCGAGCCCCACCAGCACCAGCAGCAACCCCAGCACCTGCGGCTTGGCCGCTGTGTGCATCCGCGACAGGAGGTCGGGGAAACGGATCAGGCCGATGCCCGCCACGAGTGTCAGCAGTGCCCCCGCCAGGAGGCACAGGACGGCGATCCAGTCGAGCACCTGCACGAACACTTCGCTCATGAACCCTCCTTGCCCGGGGCGTTCTGCTGCGAGCCCGTACCGGTCTCATCGGTCGTCCCGCGGGGAGGGGCGTACTCCTCGGGACGCCGGGCGACGAACTTCGAGATGCTGACCGACGACGTGAAACCGAGCAGAGCCAACACCATCAGGGTCGGCATGAGGGTGGGGTCCTGGTGGAAGGCCGCATAGGCGCCCAGGCCGGTCATGGCCGAGGCGATCAGCACATCCACCGACAGGGCCCGGTCCAGGATGCTGGGTCCCATGAACAGCCGGGCGGTACCCAGCAGCGCGGCGACGGCGAGGGCCACCGCGATCACGATCCAGAGGACGGTCACACGCGCCCCTCTCCGGAAGCCAGGGCTTCCTCCAACTCGGCGATGTCGGCACGAGTGCCCAGACCGCGCACCAGGAGCTCCTCGAGAGCACGCACGTCCTGCTCGGCCCTGCGTACCTTCTCGTCGGTGTCCGCGCCGAGCACGTGCACGAACAGTTCACGCTCGGTCTGACCCACCTCGACGATGACACTGCCCGGGATCACCGTCGTGACGATGGCGGTGCACACCAGCATCAGGTCGGAACCCGTGCGCTGCTTCACCGAGATCACGGAGCTGTGCACCGTGCCCGGGGTGAAGACCTGAGCGGTCACCTGAAAACTCGCCACGAACATCTTCCAAGCGATGTAGACGATCATCCACACCCCTCGGACCGGCCAGAACCGGAACCCGGGCTTGATCGGCGGCAGCGGGAAGACCAGCATGATCGCCACCGACACCAGGAAGCCCAGCACCAGTAGCCCCAACGACTCCGGGCGCAGACGGAAGCCGTCGAAGAGCATCATCCACACCAGTGTCATACCGAGCGCGACGGGGAGCTGGATCTTACCGAGCCGGCGCCGCAGCCCCAGGGCGCGAATACTCCTCGGCGGTGTCTGTTTCTTCATCACTCACCTCCGAGGACCGCGTCGATGTAGGACGTCCGAGCCATCAGTTCCACGGCGGCGTCGGACGCGTAACCGATGAGCGGGCCGGCGAAGACCGTCAGCGCCAGGCTGAAGGCGACCAGCGCCATGGTGGAGCCGACCATGCTCCGGGGCAGCACGACCGAGGTGACCACCGGCGCGGACACGGCGGTGTCGCCGATCCGGGAGGAGGGGCCCACGGCCTCGTCCGACGGACCCAACGCCGCCGTCGACGAGGAGTCGGCCTCGGTGTCCTCCAGGACGGTGCCGGGCTCGGCGACCATGCCCTCGGAGGGTGTGCGCCAGAACGCGTAGTTCCACACCCGCGCGATGACGTACAGCGTCAGCAGGCTCGTCAGGACCGACACACCCACCAGCGTGTAGGCCAGCGGTGTCCCGGCGTCGATACCGGCCTGCATCAGGCCGATCTTGCCGAGGAAGCCCGACATGGGCGGGATCCCGCCCAGGTTCATCGCCGGGATGAAGAACAGGACCGCCAGGACCGGTGCGATACGCACCAGCCCGCCGAGCTGGTCCAACGACGCGGACCCGCCCCTGCGCTCGATCAGCCCCGTGATGAGGAACAACGTGGTCTGCACGGTGATGTGGTGGGCGATGTAGAACACCGCGCCGGCCATACCCAGCTCACTGCCGAGCCCCACCCCGAAGATCATGTAACCGATATGGCTGACCAGGGTGAACGACAACAAACGTTTGATGTCGTTCTGCGCGACCGCACCGAGGATGCCCATGATCATCGTCGCCAGCGCCACCCACATCAGCAGGGTGTTGATCTGCGTTCCGGGGAACATGAGCGTCTCGACCCGGATGATCGAATACACGCCCACCTTGGTCAGCAGGCCGGCGAACACCGCGGTGACCGGCACCGGGGCGGTCGGATAGGAGTCCGGCAGCCAGGCCGCGAGCGGGAACACCGCCGCCTTGATGGCGAAGGCGATGACCAGCACGACCTCCAGCACCAGCCAGAGTTCGTTGTTGATCTCGGGCAGGCGCTTGCCCAACTGCGCCATGTTCACGGTGCCGGTCGCGGCGAAGATCAGTGCGATCGCCATCAGGAACAGCACCGACGACACCAGCGACACCACGACGTAGATGGCGCCCGCGCGCATCCGCGACTGGGTCCCGCCCAGGGTCAGCAGCACGTAGCTGGCGGTCAGCAGGATCTCGAACCCCACGTACAGGTTGAACAGGTCACCCGCGAGGAAAGCGTTGGAAACACCCGCGACCAGGATCAGATAGGTCGGCTGGTACACCGACAACGGCGCGACCTCGGCCTTGGGGGCCATGCCCTGGCCGATCGAGTAGATCAGCACCGCCAGAGTGATCGCGGCCGAGACCGTCACCATCAGCGCGGCGAGCCGGTCGGCGACCAACGTGATGCCGATGGGGGCTTCCCACCCACCGACCTGCACGGCCTGCGGTCCGAGCTCGTGCGCGCCGAACATCAGCAGCAGACCGACCACCAGCACGATGGCGAGCGTTCCCACACTCAACCACTGCTGGAGCCTGGTCCAACGGGTCCCGAGCGCGAACTTCACCCCCGCCGCGAACAGCGGCAGGATCACCGGCAGCGGAACGAGCAGATGGAGAATGTCTGCGAGGAAGAACTCGCCCATGGTCACTCGCTCCCTTGCAGGTCGCTGTCCTCGGCACGAGCGAGGCGTTCACGCTCCGCACGCATCGACCGGCTCGCCTCCCGCCGCTGGGCGCGGATCCTGCGCCGCAGCTCGCGCCAGAGCTCACGCTCGGCGGCACGGTCGGCCCTACGGTGCTCCCGCAGGCGGCGCCGGCCCAGTCGGATACGGCCGCGCAACTCGTTGACCTGGGCAGTCATGGTCTCCGAACGTTCACTGAGACGGCGCATGGTCTCCTGCGAGCGCTCATCGGCCTCTCCGTCCTCGGCCTCGACCTCGTGGCGCGCCAGCTCGGCTTGGGCCGCGGCGATCTCCGCCTTGATACGGGCCTGTTCGGCCAGCTCCTGGGCGTCGGCGGCCGCGATGGTGGCCTGGAGCTCGGCCCGCTGGCGGCGGATGTCGGCCCGCAGACGGCGGCGTTCCTGCTGGAAGCGGTGCCGCACCGCGCGCCGGCCCTCGCCGTACGCGATCCGGAGGTCCTCGGCGTCGTCCTGGACCTCGTCGTTGCCCTCCAACTGCCAGTTCCGGTAGGCCATCGCCAACAGGAACGCGGTCAATCCCAGGGTGATGACGATCGCGGTCAGGATCATCGCCTGAGGCAGGGGGTCGGTCATGCGGGTCTCGTCGCCGAACCAGAGGACGGGGGGACCGCCCTTCTGGCCTCCGGCGGCCAGAAGCATCAGGTTGACCCCGTTGCTCATCACCACGAAACCGAGGAGGACGCGGGTGAGGCTGCGCTCGAGGAGCAGCACCACACCCACGGCGACCAGGACGCCGATGACGATGACGAGGGTCAGGCTCGGTGAATCGCTCACGAGGTGACCTCCTCGGCTCGCTTGGTGGCCTCGGCCCGGGACTCCTCGTCGGTCTCGGAGGCATCCCTCTCGATCTGTTCGTCGATGCGGGCGCCCAGGCTCCTGAGGATGTCCAGGATCAGGCCGATCACCAGTAGGTAGACACCGACGTCGAAGAACATGGACACGGTCAGGTGGGCCTCACCGAAGATCCAGAAGTCCACGTATCCGTGGGCTCCGGCGAGGACGGCGTCGCCGAAGAGCGCACCGGCGAGACCGGTGCCGGTGGCCACGGCCAGACCCGTGCCGATGAGTGCCCCGGGCTGGACCCACGCTGTGGAGTACAGCTCGTAACGGCCCCCGGCCAGGTAACGCACGATGAAGGCGAGCCCCGCCACGATGCCGCCGGCGAAACCGCCGCCGACGGCCGTGTGGCCGGTCAGCAGCAGGTACAGCGAGATCACCATGATCACCGGGAAGAGGAAGCGTGAGACGACCTCGAAGATGATCGAGCGGCGCTCGGTGGGCAGGGTGTCCGCGCCCGGCAACCACGTGCGGTTCCACCGTGGCCTGACGTGCATGGACGTCGGGGCGAACGAGAGTTTGCCCAGGTCCACGTCGTCGTGTCCGTTGGGCTGCTCCGGCGGAGGGGTGACCGACAGGGCCATCACCCGGTCGGGGACCTTCCGGGACTGGGGACGGCGGCGCAGGAACATAAGGCTGGCCACACCGGCAGCGGCGGCGGCCAGCACCGAGATCTCGCCCATGGTGTCCCAGGCACGGACATCGAGCAGCAGCACCGAGATGATGTTCTCGCCCCCGGCGTCGCGTGCGGCGTCCGGGTACATGGAGGCGATCGACTCCTCCTGTCGGCCGGCCAGCGCGTAATAGGTCATGAACGAGGCGACCAGGCCGGCGGCGGCACCGATGGCCAGGTTCCAGATACGGCGGCCGCGCAGGGCGGGCGCCGAGAAGTTCGTGGGCAGACGCCGCAGCACCAGCACGAACACGACCAGGCTGACGGTCTCCACCAGGAACTGGGTGAGCGCGATATCGGGGGCCGCCTGCAGGTAGAACAGGGCCGCGCAACCGTAACCGCTGATGCCGATCAGGATCACCGAGTACAGGCGGCGGCGCACGAAGACCGCGGCCAGGGCGGTCACGATCATGATGACGGCCGGGATGACCTGGATCGGGGTGTCCCACAGACGCAGTTCCGGTGTGGGCAGCTCCCAGATACGGCCGGTGACGATCGGCCAGACCGCGCCGATGATCAGCACGATCAGGATCGTGCCGAGGTAGACCGGCAGTGAACCGCGTTGGGTGGCGCCGGTGGCCTGCAGGGCGAGTTTGTCCAGCCCGGCGAGCATGCGGCGGTAGTTGCGGTCGGCGTCGACCACTGAGGTGGCGTTGTTGAGGCGTTCCACCCCGTCCCGGAACCTGAACAGGAGCGCACCGCCGACGAGGCAGAGTGCCGACAGCAGCAGCGGCAGCTCCCAACCGTGCCAGAGCGCCAGGTGCGCCTCGTGGCCACCGGGGCCGAGGGGCTCGACGGTGTCGGCGTAGAGGGCGAACAGCGGGTCCAGCTGGGAGGAGAACAGGCCGCCGAGGAGGCTGAGCGCGGCCAGGACCGTGGCAGGAGCCAGGAAGAGCGGCCCGGGCGCGTGCACCCGGGTATCGGGAACGCCCTCCTTGGTGGAGAAGGCCCCCCACAGGAACCGCAGGCTGTAGGCCACGGTGAAGGTGGAACCCACGACCAGCCCGACCAGGACGGCGATGTCGACGAGCCCGCCGCCGACGTAGGCGCCGAAGGCCAGTTCCTTGGCGGCGAAGCCGAGGGTGGGTGGTAGCCCGGCCATGGAAGCCGCTGCCACGACCGAGACCCAGAACGCTCCCGGCATCGATCCGCGCAACCCGGAGAGCTTACGGATGTCCCGGGTACCGGTGCTGTGGTCGATGATGCCGACCACCAGGAACAGCGGCGCTTTGAAGAGAGTGTGCGCCAAGAGCATGGAGATGCCGGCGAGGGCGGCGTACTGGTTGCCGGTGCCGAGCAGGGCGATGAGGAAGCCGAGCTGGCTGATGGTGCCCGACGCCAGGACGAGCTTCAGGTCGGTCCGGTGCAGGGCCTTCCACCCTGCCAACACCATGGTCAGGACACCGAAGAACACCGCCATCGTCTGCCACACGGCCACGTCGCCGAAGGCAGGGGTGAGACGGGCGACCAGGTAGACACCTGCTTTGACCATCGCCGCCGCATGCAGGTATCCGGAGACCGGTGTGGGAGCGCGCATGGCTGCGGGCAGCCACAGGCTGAACGGGAACAGCGCCGACTTCGACATCGCGCCGATCATGACCAGTACGAGCGCGGCGTCGATGATCGCACCGTCGGGCGGGGCCTCGACGATCTCGGCGATCACGTAGGTCCCGGCGGTCTCGCCGAGCATGACCATGCCGACGAGCATCGCCAGGCCACCGAACGTGGTGACGGTCAGCGCCGTCATGGCAGCGCGGCGGCTCTCCTTCAGCTCGGTGCTGTGTCCCACGAGCAGATAGGAGAAGACCGTGGTCAGCTCCCAGTACACGAAGAGCTGGATGAGGTCGTCGGCCAGTACGAGACCGAGCATCGCACCGGCGAACGCCACGAACACCCCGGCGAAGCGGCCCAGCCCGGCCTCGGAGTCGCTGAAGTAACGGGCGCAGTAGATGAGGATGAGCGTGCCCACGCCGGCCGCGATGAGGGTCATCAGCAGGCCGAGTGCGTCCATGTGCAGGCCCAGGCGGAGGGAGAACTCCGGGGCCCATGCGTAGGAGGAGGACAGCGCACCGCCGTCGAGGACGGTGGGGATCTGGAAGAAGGCCCAGACCGTGGACAGGCCGGGTACCACGGCGAGCGCGAGGAAGGCGTTACGGCCCCACCTGCTCACCAGTAAGGGCGCCACTGCCGCAGCGATGAAATGCGCGATCAGCACTGTTGTCAATGCGCCCTCCCGGACCGGTCCGGGCCCACCCGAGTTCCGGGCGGACGTCCACTGCCCCTACAGCAGTCCGTTACGCCCACGACTGGGGGTGGACGGGCTGTCACTGCGGCTTGCGGGACGTGTGTCTTCCTGAACTTGCGTGCGCAAGCTATTTAATAGCTAGACTATACAAGCGTCAAACCGCCGCGCGGACCCGGGGGGTCCGCCGGACCTTCAGCTTGCGAGGACCGTTCCGTGCCCGATGAAGCCCACGAATTCAGTGCGGAGCTGCACAATCGTGAACTCGAGGAGTTCCAACGTGCGTGGACCGAACTGATCAATGCGGCCATACACGCGCAGACACGCAGTGGCCACAGCCACCGTGGCGGTGAGGAACTCACCCTCACTCAGGCCCTGCTCATGGAGGCGGTCCGAGGGATGGACGCTCCCAACGTGGGCGCGGTGGCCCATGTGGTGGGGGTCTCGTCCCCGTCCGCCACGCGCATGATCCAGCAGCTCGAGCGTCGCGGACTGCTGTCACGCCGCAGATCGGAACGCGACGAACGCAGCACCGTGGTGACCGTCACGGAAGACGGAGAACGGGTCCTCGCCCTCACGCGCAAGCGCATGGAGGGTAAACAGCGCAAGGTCTTCGAAGCGATCAGGCCGTCCATGCGCCCGATGGTCATCACGCTCCTCCATGATTTGCGCGAGGCGCTGGACGACACCTGAGCGGCCGGGCCCCCGGTTCGGCGCTCTCGTTCACCTCCATTGACAACAGCATCACGTTCTCTTTTCTTCCCGCACCCGGTTCCCACCCCGGAGCGGCCCGACCCGATAGCCGGAAAGCCGCGGTCCGACCCGGTGGCCGGAGGGCCGATGTTGCAGCTCTGCCCTGGGCAGATCTGCCCCAGGCCGAAACCGTGGCCTCTGCCTCCCTTCTCCCCACAGGCTGGAGAAGAGCCGGCCCGGCCGTCGCGGCCGGCGGAAGGAGAGGACCATGACCACCATGTCGACCCCGGTGGCCTCGGCCGAGGGGACGGACGGCGCCTTCGACGACCAACTCGCGGCGCGGCTCATGCGCAGCCGCATCGTGTTCCTGGGAACCCAGGTCGACGAGGTCAGTGCCAACCGGGTCTGTGCACAGCTGATGTTGCTCGCCGACGAGGACCCGTACAAGGACATCACCCTGGCCATCAACAGCCCCGGCGGCGTGATCACCGCGGGCATGGCCATCCACGACACGATGAACTTCGTGCCCAACGACGTATCGACCGTGGTCCTGGGCATGGCCGCCAGCATGGGCCAGTTCCTGTCCTGCACCGGTACAGCCGGCAAGCGGTTCGCGCTGCCCAACGCACGCGTCATGATGCACCAGCCCTCGGGCGGTATCAGCGGGACCGCCGCCGACATCGCCATCCAGGCCGAGGACCTGGCCCACACCAAACGGACCATGGTGCGCCTGATCGCCCAGCACACCGGGCAGACCGAGGAACGCATCGCCACCGACCAGCAACGCGACGCCTGGTTCACCGCCGAGGAGGCCCGCGACTACGGGTTCGTGGACGAGGTCGTGACCGGCGTCGGCGAACTCGGCGGGGTGGGACCGCGCCTGGGCCTGCACGCGCCCGGGTTCGGTACCGGACGAGGAGGTGGACGATGAGCGGCCGTTACACGATCCCGACGGTCGTGGAGAGCACCCCGAAGGGGGAGCGTTCCTACGACGTCTTCAGCCGGCTGCTGTCGGAGCGCATCATCTTCCTGGGGACCCCCGTCGACGACGACGTGTCCAACGTGGTCATGGCACAACTGCTGCACCTGGACCACGAGAGCAGCGACACCGACATCCAGCTCTACATCAACTCGCCCGGCGGCTCGAACACCGCGTTGACCGCCATCTACGACACCATGAGGTTCGTGCGCGCCGACGTCTCGACCGTGTGCATGGGCCAGGCCGCATCCGCCGCCGCGGTGCTGCTCGCGGCCGGAACCCCCGGCAAACGGATGGCCCTTGAGCACGCCAGGGTGCTCCTCCACCAGCCCTCCGCCGAGGGGCGGGGCGTGGCCGCCGACCTGGAGATCCAGGCCGAGGAGGTACTGCGCATCCGTTCGCAGGTCGAGGGGATCCTGGCGAGGCACACGGGACAGACCCTCGACCGACTGCGGGCCGACACCGATCGGGACCGGTACTTCACCGCCGAACAGGCGAAGGAGTACGGGCTCATCGACGGGATCGTCACGGTCCGTGAGGAGACCCCGGCGTCGGCGGCGGCCTGAGGGGACCTGGATCCGACGCAGTTGTGCGGCCCGGCCGACCGGCCGGGCCGCACCCGTGTTCCGTGGTGATCCCCGTGGCGTGTGCCGTGGCCCGTGATCCGTGGGTTCCCGCGTGGGCCTCGGCCGTTGGACGGGTTCGACCGGTCAGGCGGCGAGCGTGAGCACCCTGGTCTGCTGGATCGGCGCGGATGTCTGCGGCAGCGGTGCGACCTGGTAGCTGCCTGTGCGCGCGATCCGCACCGGGGCCGAACGCCGGTACAGCTCGGCGAGCACGTCCGTCAGCGACAGGCCCAGGGAACGGTAGATCGCCGCGAGGAGTTCGGAGGAGGCCTCCTTGCGGCCGCGCTCGAGCTCCGACAGGTAGGGCAGTGACACCTGGGCGTCCTCGGCGACCTCACGCAGGGTGCGCCCCTGGTCGTTGCGGGTGCGGCGCAGAAGTTCACCGATGAGGTCGCGCATGAGCGGGTCGTCGGGCTGTTCGGTGCGCGGGCCGCGGCGGGCCTCGTCCAGATCGCGCAGGACGCTCTCGGACATCGGTTCCTCCCGGTGGCGGCGCGGACGTCGTCCTTCGAGCCTATGCCCCGGGCCGGTGCGGCGGCAGGGGAGCGGCCCGGCTTCTGCCCTCGGCAGAAGCCGGGTCGCTCCTGGACCGTTGACGGGTGCGGGGTTTCCTGTGGCGCCGGTCCACCGGCCCCGCCGCCCCGGCAGGCTCGCCCCGTACTGCACGTGCGAAAGGCCCGTGCAAGGGTTCGTGCAAGAGGTTGTGCATTTTCATGTTCCCTTTTTATTTCCTCCGATGTGAGGTTATCGGGGAGGGGTGTTTATGTACACGTATGCTCCTCGGTGAGGGTGGGTGATAATGTGGTTTCTGGTATTTTCCCAGGTCGGGGCAGCCTTGTTGGTTTCGGTTAGATATCGTCCGTATTTCGTGGTCTGGATTTCCGTAATCCTCGGTGCGATTATGTCGAGGTGTTGGGTGGTGACCAGTTGGAGATACGACTCCTCGCCCGAGGCCCCCGCGTACTGGTCGAGAACCGGACCGTCGACATGGGAAGACCGAAGGAACGGTCGGTGCTTGCCTTGCTTGCGTACTCAGCGGGGCAGCCGGTGTCGACGCGGACCCTCGTCCGCAAGATCTGGGGTCAGGACCCGCCCCCCGCGGTCAACCAGAGTCTCCAGTCCAACATCAGCCGGCTCCGCAGGAGTCTGGCACGGGCCGGCGCCCGCGATCTCGTCCTCCACCGGTCAGGCGGTTACCTCCTCGACGTCCCCGGGGAGGCGGTCGACCTCTGCCGAGCACGCGGTATCGACCGGCGTGCCCACGCCCACGCACTCCGGGGCGAGCACCGCGAGGCCGTCGACCTGTGTGACCTGGCACTGGACTTGTGGTCCGAGGAGCCGCTCTCAGAATTCCAGGAGGAATGGGCCCGGGCCGTGCGGAAGGAGTGCGCCCAATTGCACGCCCAGCTCCTCGGCCGATGGGCGGAATCCGCGCTGGTCCTGGACCGGGCGGCACACGTGTGCGAGCGGTTCGACGGACACGGACCGTCCGAACCCCACACCTACGTGCACATGCGCGCCCTCGTGGCCGAGGGGCGCCATGCCGAGGCCATCGATTGCTTCGCACGCTTGCGCGCCCACACCCGCGAGGCGCAGGGGACCGAACCCAATCCCCGTACGCGCGATCTCCACCAGTGGATCCTCGAAGAAGCGGACGCGCCATCGCGCCCCCGAACCGTCGGAACACCGCCCCGGGCGACGGCCGCTGCTCCGTCAGCGCCGCCCGTGCCCGAGACCGTCGACACTCTTCGCGCCGACACCGCCGACTTCGTCGGCCGGCAGGAGGAGATCGAGACCCTGCTCGCCCGTGTGAGGCGGTACCGCAAGGCGCCGTGCGTCCAGCTCATCACCGGGCTCGGAGGAACGGGAAAGACCACCCTCGCGGTGCACGCCGCCCACCTGATACGCGAGGAGTTCGACCTCAGGCTCGATGTGGAGCTCGGTAGCGATCGTGCCGACGTGGCGCTGAGACGGCTGCTGATCATGGTCGGGGTCCCGGAGGAGGAGGTTCCGTCCGACCTCGACGCCCGCGTAGACCTGTGGCGCAGCAGGGTGGCTGATCGCCGCGTACTGCTGTTGCTCGACAACGTCGCCCGTGCAGAGGACCTCGTGCCGCTGATCCCCGGTTCCTCCGGGGCCGTCGTCCTGGCCACGGCACGTCGCTCCATGCCTTACGCCGGGGCCGGTGGCCTCAAACTCGATCCGCTGGACGAGGACGACGCGGCCGCAATGCTGGCCGGTCTCACCCAGCGCGGGGACGACCCCGATCTTGCCCGGGTGGCGGCGATCTCGTGCGGCATGCCGATAGCCCTGCGAGTGGTCACGGGGCAGTTGAGGAAGCGGCCCGCGTGGGACATGCGGCACCTGGTGGAAAGACTCTCCCGGAAGGACTCGTCCACGAGAAGGGGCGTCGAACGGGAGGTCTTCCCCGCTTTCGCCGACGCCTTCGAGTCCCTCTCCGGCCCGGCCCGCCTCACCTTCCTCTGTTTGGGGCTGCATCCGAACCCCGTGGTGGGTGACGAGGCGCTCGTCGAGATGGTCGGGGACCGGACGACGACGGAGACCGGCGTCGAGGAGCTGCTGGACGCGTACTTCGTGGAGGAGGTCGGCGTGGGGCGTTACCGCTCGCACGACCTGCTGCGGACGTTCGCGCAGACCCACGTGCCCTCGACCATGAACGGTGCGGTGCCCTCGGAGATCGAGAAACGCCTGTACAACCACTATCTCCGCCTCGTCGAATCGGCGGACCGTGTCGCTTGGCCGGAACGCCGACGGAGTCTCGGTAGGAGATGGTCCGCGCCGGTCGATCCGTGCTTCTCCACGCCCCGGGCGGCGCGGCAGTGGTTCGTCGATCACCTGCCTGTCCTGGAGGCCGTGGCTTTGCGGGCCACCCGATCCGGTGCGCTCGAACACGTGGCCCGCCTGCCCCTGGCCATGGCCGGTCTGCTGGAGATCTGCGGTCCGTGGTCGGCCGCGGAACCGTTGCTCGGGGCATCGGTGGAGGCGTGGGAAGAGCTGCAGGACACCGTCGGGGTGGCGTCGGCGCTGCTTCAGCTCGGGTCCTTCCGCCGTTTTCAGGGAAAGCGGACGGAGGCCGAGGAAGCGCTGCGGCGATCACTGGCCCTCTGGCGTGACATCGGGGACGAGGGCGGGGCCGCCCATGTACTGGACCAGATCGGCCAGATCCGGGTCGCCGAGGGGAACCACACCAGGGCGTTCGAGGACTACCGGACGGCGTTGGCGGCTTTCCGCCGGCTGGGAGACAGGTGGGGAACGGCGCGGGTCCATACTCACCTGGGCTTCGGCTACGAGGAACTGGGACGGGCTGGTGAGGCCCGGGCCTCCTACACCACGGCCCGCTCGCTCTACCGGGAGGTCGGGGACGAGAGGCTCGAAGCATCGATGTTCCTGAACCACGCGCGGCTCGAACTCTCACAGGGGCGTCACCGTGAGGCCAAGCGCTTGTGTGGGAGTGCTCGTGTCGTCTTCCGGGACCGGAACGACGTCCTGGGGGCTGCGCAGAGCGAGCACTGCCTCGGCATGGTCGAGCGATACCTCGGCGACCCTGATGCGGCCCTGGGGCTCCTTCGGTCGGCTCAGCGCGGGTTCTGGGCCACGGGAGATGAACAGTGGCTGGCCAACAGCACGGCACAGACTGGCCAGGCACTCCTGGATCTGGGTAGGAACGAGGAAGCGGAAGCCGTGCTGGCCACGGGGCTCGAGCGCGCACACGCCTGTGGACAAGACATCTCGCTCGCCTCGTTGATGCGCGTGCAAGGCGATCTCCACCTCGGACACGGTCGTGTCGAGGACGCGGAACGGTCCTACATGAGGGCCCGTGACGAGGCCGAGCGTGTGACGGACAACGAAGCCGTGGGCCTGGCGTACTGGCGTATCGGTGATCTGGAGCTCGGCAGGGGCGACCACGGTGCTGTGCTCGCGTCGTGGAGGCGGGCCGCGCAGGCCCTCAGCGTCGCCCCGACCTTCTTCCTCGCGGAGATCGAGGTGAAGATCGAGGCGCTCCTCGACACCCTGGATATGACGGGCTGAAGTTTTCACCCCGATCTGCCTGATTTTCCAGCGCGGACCCTTTGTGTGCCTGTACGTTCTCTTTGGTGCATGCGGGGCATGGGCTCTGCCATGCCCGAATCAGCAAGTATGCCCGTTTTGCGCAGAACGTCTATTGAATGGGGCCGAATTGGCAAACTGTATTCCTCTTGACACGTGGCCGCAGAGCGGCTGATCACAGCGACGCAAATCACCCCGTCGGATTATATGTCCGGCGGGGTTTTGTATGCCCGGGAAAGAGCCGACGCTGTCGCCAAGGGTTCTGCAAGCGCGGGGCCAGCGCCGTGCAAGGGTCCGCAAGCGGCCCGCAGGCGACCGTTCAGCGGATCCCAAGCACCGGCCGTGAGCGTGGGTTCCGGTCCCACTTCCCCGACCGAGAGGACCGGATGTGACCCCCATCGCAACCAGGGCCCGCCTGGGCCCCGAGTCCGCCATGACGTTGAACCCGTCCCACCGAGTCGCCATCTTCCTCGAACACGGGACGGCGGCCGACCGACTCCAGGAGTTCGTCCCCGACCTGTTGGAGAGGGACCGGCGGATCGAAGTCCTGTACGTCCTCCCGCGAAGCTCCTCACGCTTCAGTGAAGCCATGGAGCGCTACGCGAGTACCTTCGACGGAAAGGTCGTCTCATGGGAGTGGGCGACCGATCCCGAGCGCAGGTTCGCCCTCGTCGTGGCGGCCAACACGGGGTACGACAGCAACCTCGAGCAGCTTCGCGGGCCGTTGTTGACGGTCTCCCACGGGATCGGTCCCGGAAAGCTCCACATGCCGGGTCCCGGAAACGGTCCCGGACTGCTGTCTCCCCCAGTGGCGGACGTGGTCCCTTCCACCCTGGTCCGGCACGGGCGCGTCACCGCGTCGGCGATCGGAGTGGGGAGCGAGAACCACGGTCGTTTGCTCGTCGAGGCCGTTCCGGAGACGCAAGAGGTCGTCCGTCTCGTCGGCGATCCCGCTTTCGACCGGGCCGAGGCTGCTGAGCCCAGACGCCGCGAGCTCAGGCGGTCCATAGGTGTGGGTGACGGACAGACGCTCGTGGTCCTCTCCTCGACCTGGGGTCCCGCTTCCTTGTTCGGCTTTTCTCCCGAGGCGCTCGACCGGGCTGTCGGAGAGCTGCCCGCTGACCACATGGTCGTTACGCTCCTCCACCCGGGCATATGGGCCCGGTACAGCCCGAGACAGATCCGGTTCTGGTTCGGCCGTGCTCTCAGCTGCGGATTGCGCATCCTGGCGCCCGATTCCCCATGGTCGGGATTGCTGGCCGCCAGTGACGTGGTCGTCGGCGATGTCGGAAGCACGACGGCATACGGAGCGGCTCTGGGCGCGGCACCCCTCCTTGGCGGTGGCGTCGGAGGCGAGGTCGCGTCCGGTACCGCTGTGGACTCCCTGTGCTGTACGGCTCCGCGTTACCGGCCGGACGAGCCCTTCGCGCCACAGGTGGCCTCCGCGCTCTTCCGGTACGGGGCGGAGGCGAAGGCACACTACCGGCGCCGGGTCACCACCGTCCCGGGGGAGTCCGCTGTGCGGTTGAGGGCGCTCATGTACGGGCTGATGGGCTTGCCCGAACCTGTGTTCCCCGCTTTCCTCTCGCCAGTGGAGGATCCCTTCTTCCTCGGAGGAGGGAGAGCCGGCCGATGGAGTCTGTGAACACCGGCGCCGTGAGGATGTTCCGCCTGACTTCGTGGGAGGAGGCCGTCGACGTACTGTGCGTGTACTGCCGTGTTCCGCAGGCCTGGGAATGGCTCCACGCCGCTGACGTCGTCCTCTCGCCCCCGTTGAGCTGGGGCACATCACAGGAGGTCCTGGAGCGCTTCCCCGGATGCGCTGTCGTGCTGGTGGAGGGGGTCGTCACCACGAGCGCGGGGATCTCCGTTCCCGTGGCCGCACCGGGCAGGGACATGTGGAGGCATGGGGTCCTGGCCTATGCCGAGATGCTCCGTCCATACCTCCGGAGGAAAGGCGGGACCGCAGACCGACCGGTTATGGAGGAGGTGCCTCTGAGAGCCCTGACAAACGATGGCGTGTCTCCTCAGCTCTGGGGTCACGGAGGGCGGATCGGAGCGCGAGCGCCTGGGTGAGATGCGCCCGCGCTTCCCTCACAGCGCCTCGGCCCAGCGCCACCTCCGCGAGTTGGGAACGCACGTTCGCTTCCTCGCCTGACGCGCCCGTCGCGAAACTGAGAGACAGGGCCTCCTCCAAGAGGGGGCCCGAACTCCCGAGGTGGCCGCGCCTGATGTGGGTGTCGGACAAGCCGATCAGTGTCCGCATGCGCTGATAGGGCTCGATGTCAGCGGGCAAACCTTCGAGAGCTGAGGTGAAGTGTGCGACTGCGGTGGTGAAATCCCGGCAGTCTCTCGATGCTTCGCCCAGGCGCCGGTGGCCGAGTGTCGTTCCTCGGAGGTCCCCGATCTCCTCGTGGAGGGCAAGATACTCGGTGAAGTGAATTCGGGCCTGTTCCGGTCTGCCTCGGGTCAGATCGCACACCCCCAAGCCCTCCGACGCGGAGGCCTGGCCACGGACATGGCCCGCCGACCTCCACAGCTCGTGCGCCTGACTCTGTAGGTCCGCCGCCTTCTCTGGGGAGCCCAAGGCCAGGTGCAGGCCCGCAAGAGAGCCGAGCATGTTCGCCTGGGCGGTCGGTGAATCCAGAGCTTTGGCCGAGGCCAGCCCGGTCGTATAGCACTCTTCCCACACGGCGTAGTGCTTGCGCAGAATGAACAGGTTCCGTAGAGCTTCACACAGTTGCCAGCAGCTCTCGTGGCGTCCGGAGGTATGGGTGAACCGTACACACGAGCGCAAGGTCTCCAACTCGGTCTCCGACCACGCGAGCGCGTCGGCGCGAGTGGTGAAAGAGGAAGCCGAAAGGCGGTCGAAGACCGGGGCCAAGTGCCAGCGGCCGGGGTTGAGTACCTGGTCGGCCGCGGCCGCCGTGGTCAGGTAGTGCTCCAGGACCTGGTCCAGGGCCTCCTCCCGCTCCTGTTCCGTCCCCTCGTCCTCGGCACGCGCACGCGCGTGCAGCCGTGTCAGGTCGTGCTGTCGCAACCGCCCTCCGGCGCCCTCCTCCAACAGGCTCACGGTGAGCAACTCCGTGAGCAGCTCCTCGGTCTCTTCCTCGGAGAGCCCGGCGAGCGCACCGGCGGCTTCGGGGGTCAGGTCCCGCCCGGGGCTCAGCCCCAGGAGCCGGTACATACGCTGCGCGTCCGGGCTCAACCACCGGTAGGACTCGGTGAGCACCGCTTCCACAGACATCTCCGTTTCCGCGCCGAACGCACTCAACCGGTGGCGCGCCCGGGACAGGCGTTCGACGAGCCGGCTCAACGGTTGGTGGCGTCGGACGGTGAGCCCGCTGACCGCTGCGCACACCGCCAGAGGCAGCCCTGCGCAGAGGCCGGTGAGCGCGTGGAGGGAGTCGGGTTCGTCGCGGGGCCGGTCGTCGGACAGGATGCGCCGGACGAGTTCGGCCGTCCCCGAACCGTCGAGAGGGCCCAACTCCAGGAACTCGGCGCCGTCCAGACGCAACCCGTTCAGGTGCAGCCGTGTGGTCACGAGCACCAGGTGGTCGCCTTCGCCCGGTAGGAGGGGCCGTACCTGCGCCGCGGAGACGGCGTTGTCGAGGAGGAGCCCGAGCCGGCGCCCGTGTGTGCGGGTGCGGAAGGCCGCCACACGTCCGGCGAGGTCGCGGGGGATGTGTTCCGGGGCGGCTCCGAGGTCGCGCAGGAAACGGTCGAGGACGTCACCGGGGTCGGCGGGTGCGTCGCCGCTGAAGCCGAGCAGGTCGCAGTGGAGGACCCCGTCGGTGAAGGTGTCGGCGACCGAGGACAGGAAGTGCGTGGCGAGCGCGGTCTTGCCCACGCCTCCGGTGCCGTGCAGCACGACCGCAGGTGCGGCGGCCTCGTGTAGCTCGTGCAGGCGGCGGACCGCGTCCTCGCGGTCGGCGAAGAGCCGTGGTCCACCGGGCAGCTGACGAGGGGTAGGGAGGTGGGCGGTGCCGGTGTGTACGTGGCCCTGGACGGAGCCGATCTGTACGACGGTCCCCGACACCTGATCGGAGGTCACACGGTTCCGGTCGCTGTCGTGGGGGAGCATGGGGGGTCTCTCGACGTCCACAGGAACGTAGGACTCATACCCCAGAAAACGCTCCGTATCCGGAAAACGGAGCACGATATTGCGCAGCGCACATGCTTATGCACGTGCAGCAATACTCGGGGCCGCAAAAACCCTATAAAAGGTTCATACAGGGCAGCGTGTGCCGGTGTCCCTCCGTGCTCGGGAGGGAACGGAAAGGGCGCGTCAACGCGCCGACCAAGGGGAGGTACCCGTGGAGATCACCGGAATCTTCAGTGCGATCATCGTCGGGCTGATCATCGGGGCGCTCGGGCGCCTCATCATCCCGGGCAAACAACACCTGCCCATCTGGCTCACACTCGTCCTGGGCATCGTGGCCGCCTTCGTCGGAGGCTGGATCGCCACCATTTTCGCCACGGCCTTCCTCTGGGTGTTGTTGGTCCAGGTACTGGTGGCCGCGGGGATCGTCTACCTCGCCGACGGTTTCTACGCCAAGAACGCCGCCTGACGCGCCGCCGAGCACGAGCACACGCGCCGACCTCCGATCACCATCCGGGGGCCGGCGCCACACGTTCGGTACGCCCCGACGACAGCGACCACTCCGCCGCCTCCAGCACCGCTACGACGTCACGGCCGAACCGCACCCCGCAGGGATCCCCCTTCTCCCCGTCGATCTGCGCGATGAGCCGGTCGACCGCCGTTCCGAACGCCGACACCGGGTCCCGGGAGCCGGTCGGAACCGGACGCCACCCCTGCTCGCCGTGCAGAACCACCTCGAAGGTCTGTGCCGCGGTCGGGGCGTCCACCGTCAGCGCGAACGAACCCACCGCGCCCCCGGCGTGCTCGGTCAACAGATGCACCGTCTCCTTGGGCCCGGCCAGCGCCGAGACCCGCTGGACCTGCCCCAGCACCGGAAGCGTCAGCGCGAGCGCGTGCGGGCCCAGGTCCCACAGGCCGCCCTTGGCCCGCCGCCACGGCGAGGCGCCGAACGGGTTCCCGGGTTCGAAGATCGACGCGAACAGGTGTGCCCGCGCACCGTGCCAGTCCTGGCCCTGCGCCCCGGAGTGGAAACGCTCGACCTCCTCGGAGAACCGCGCCGTGAAGAACACGACCGACGCCAGTTCCCGGCTCTCCGCCTCCACCGTGAGCTGGTCGGCCATCGAGGTCGACAGGGAGACCGGTTTGTCCAGCAGCAGATGGCAGCCCGCACGCGCCGCACGCAGGGCCAGTTCCGCCTGGACGTCGGGCGGCAGGGCGATCGCGACCGCGTCGACCTCCTTCAGGAGCGCGTCGACGTCCTGATGGGCCTGAGCCCCGTAGCGTTCGGCCAGTGCCGCCGCCTTGGCCGGATCCCGGCCCCAGACACCGACCAGCTCCGCGTCCGGGTGGGCGTCCAGGGCTGCCGCGTGTGTCTCGTTGGCCCAGAACCCCGTGCCCAATAGTCCGAACCTGACGCCCATGCCTGTCCGCCCTTCCTCGTGGTCCCGGAACCATTGTCCATGGAATCGCTCCCACTCGGTGGTCGCCTCCGGTCACCTGCACCCCAGCGGTCGCACGTACCTCACCAGAAACGGAAGAACCCCGCCGGAATCCCACCACACGGCCCGGTCCACTCCCCTCGTTACCCCTCGTGCGCCGAAGAAAGGACCACGGAGGTACTCGCCGGTGCCTGGATGGTGGCCGGTTCCGGTCGATCGCCGCCACCCCTGGTGCTCGGTCCCGGGTTGCACCAGAATCGTCAGGCGTGAGCACAGAAGGAAACAGCACGGGTGAGATCCGCGGAAACGCACGGGTGGTCCAGGTCGCCAACCTCCATGGGGACCTGAGCATGTCCGGAACGCGTGGACGCACGCTGCACAGCAACCTCGCCCCGGTCGACCGCCTGTTCACCGACCGGGAATCCTCCCGGGCGCGTGTGCGGCGCCTCGTGCACGAGAGGAGCGCCGAGGACGGGACCACTCTGGTCAAACTGCACGGAGCTCCGGGGGTGGGCACCTCCGAGCTCGCCCGGCAGTTGGCCACCGAGCTCGCCGACCACTACCCCGACGCCGGGTTGGAGATCGACCTCGGCGGACCCGACCCGGCCAGGGCCGTTCCGGGCGAGGCCCTGCTCGACCGCCTGTTGCTGCTGTGCGGCGCCCGCACCGAGGAGATCCCCGGCACCCCGGCGGCCAAGCGGGACCTCTTCCTGAGACTCACGGCCGGCCGGACCTTCGTTCTGGTCCTGGACAACGCGGTCGGCGCTGGGCAGGTCCGTGCGCTGTTGCCAGGGCGATCCAGATGCCTGCTGCTGGTCACCTCGCTCGAAGCGCTGCCTCGTGTCGGAAACGTGGGGAAGGAACTGCCCGTGCACGTCGGGGAACTGGAAGACGAAGCCGTCGCGGAGATTCTCCGCAAGGGCCTGCCGGAGGACGCCCTGGAGGGGGTCCTGGAGGGAACCTTCGACCGCCTGGTGGGTCTCTGCCACGGCCTGCCCGTACTCGCCCGCCTGGCCATCGCGTATCTGGACCAGCGTCCCTTCTCCGGTCTCGAAGACCTCATCACCCACCTGGAGGAGGGCGGGGGAGAGCACCCGCGGGACCGGATCGCCGCACACGTCGCCGCGTTGACCGAGCCTGCAGGCCGGGTCTTCCGGGCCGTCGGTGCGCACGCCGCGCTCGGCACGACCATCGACCTGCGTTCCCTGCAAAGTGTGCTGGGCGACCCTGCGGGTATGCGCGAGGGCCTCAACGAACTGGCGACCCACTCCCTGGCGCGCAGGGTGGGATCACGGCGCTCGGTGTGGTTGACGGTCGGCAGCCTCGTCGGTTCCGTCGCCGAGGAACGCGCCGGGGCCGAACACGTGCGACGCGAGCGGCTCGGCGCCCTGTGTTCTTTCTACCGGGACGCGGCCGTGCGGGCGGCCTCGTTGCTGACCCGGCGTCCGTTGCTGGGTGCCGTACCGGACGCCGACACCGGGCCTGTGGGGGCCGATGAGGTGGTGGAGGCGCGGAACTGGCTGCACACGGCCGCGGACGTTCTCGCCGCCGTCGTCGGTGAGAGCGGGGCGGCCGGTGACCACCGGACGGTGATCGCCACGGCCGAGGCCGCGACGGTGTACCTGGCCGAGGCCGGACGGACCTCCGAACGCACGGCCCTGCTCCGCCAGGGACACGAGGCAGCGGTCGCCGCCGGCGACACCCGGGCACGGATCCGGTTCGGCAACCTGCTGGGCGTGGCCCACCTCGACCGCGGCGCGTTCGACGAGGCCGAGGCTGTGGTCGCACACTCCTTGGAACTGGCCGAACCCGCCGGAGACACCATGGAGCTGGCGGCCTCTCACGAGGTCCTCGGGATTGTGGCCCAACGCCGCGGTGATCACACGCGGGCCGTGGAACGGCTGTCGCACGTGCGACAGCTCAAGGAAGAGCTCCACCGTCCCCAGGCTCTGGCCGTGGCCGATCTGCTCATCGCCCGTTCCCAGATCGCGCTCGGCCGGTGCGCCGAGGCGCGTGAGCGTCTGGAGGGCGCCCTGTCGGTCTTCGCCGAGCCGGGACAGCACCGGGCTCCGGACGCGGTCAACGTCGCCAAGGTCCGCTCGGAGCTGGGCCGGGCACTCTGTGTCCTGGGTGAGACCGAGGCGGCGGGGGTCGAACTCCGTGAGGCCCTGAAGGGGTTCGTCGAACGTGACATGCCCCTGCAACGGGCGCACACATTGGAGACACTGGCGGCGACGGTCCGGGACGCGCAGGTCAGGGACGAACACCTGACGGCCGCCGCGGGGCTGTACCGGGACGCCGGCAACGTGTCCGAGGCCGAGCGTGTGGAGTCCGAGCGGGAGGGGCCGGGGCCGCGTCCCTGACCGTGTTGTGCTCGGCCGCCCGGCCAGGGCGGGGGTTCATGCGCGCTCGGGGCCGCCGGTCACGACGGCCTCGATCTCCCAGATGCCCCCGGCCTCGACCGTCAGCCGCAGGGAACCGGACCTCACCTGTGTGCCCAACCGGGGGTCGGAACCGGCGTGGTGAACGATGAGTGGCAGCAGGGACGGGTCGAACCCCTCGGTCGCCCCGGTCAGTCGGACGCGGGTAAGGGTGCCGTCCCGTCCGTGGAGCACACAGCCGTCGGGGCCGTGGACGACGGCTGCGGCCGGGGTGAGCCGGTGGGTGAAGACACTGCGGGCCCAGGCTGCGCCGTCCTCGGGGAGATCGTCCTCGTGGCAGAGCACCAGGTCGGCGAGGCCGTTGAGCCGTTCGTCGGTCTCCTCGTCCCGGACCGCGAGGTGGCCGGGTGCCTCGTTGCCGGGTGCGCGGTGATCATAGGCGGCGGCCGGGATCCGGCGTACGCGCAGCACGTCGTCGGGCAGGCCGGTGATGCGCACCCACTGTGCCGGGTGTGCGGGGCCGGGTTCGGGGACCGGGGCGGGAACGGCGCGGGTCGCCACTGGGATTTCGGGTTCCTCTGCGCCCATGAGGTCATACATCCGGCTCCGGACGAGGGCGAGGGACCCCCGCGGGCGTGAGGAGACCCAGTGCTCCGCCACGCTCTTGGTGGTGTCCACGAGCTCATGGGCGCGGCGTAGGAGCTCCTCGACGGGGACCTCCTGCGTGTAGGGGACAGCGGTCTCCAAGAGGCGTGCGATGGGGGAATCGGGGGCCACGGCTCCATGGCCCGCGGTGTCGAGTACGACGGGACGCCCTGCGGCTGCGGAGTAGTAGCTCACGGAGCCGTGGTCACCGACCACCGCGTCGGAGGCGACGATCGCGGCGCGCCACCCTTCGTTCGGGGGCAGGACGATGAGCCCGGCCCGGCGGGCGCGGGCGAGCCAGGCGTCGACCTGGCCGGGACCGTGGCCGTGCCAGATGTTGGGGTGCAGGGCGAGGGCGACCCGGTACTCGTCCTGGGGCAGGGACCCGAGGAGCCGGGCAGGGAGACTGGGGTGGCGGCCGAAGAGGGACCGGGTGCCCCAGGTGGAACTGATGAGGACGAGTTGCTGGTGGGGGCGGACCCCGAGGGCGCGGCGATAGCGGGCGCGGTGGGGGAACCCGGCGAGGATACGGTCGTGGCAGGGATCGCCGGCGACGAAGGCGCGGGGCAAGGCCTCGGGGCAGTCGGCGGCGAGGCGTTCGGCCTGTTCGTCGTGGGAGAGCGCGAGCGCGGCCGGGACAGGTTCACCGTCGTGGAGGAGCCATTCCCGCGAGAGACCGAAGACCGGATTTCCGGATTTCCGGATTTCCGGCTTCAGATATTTATTGTACCCCATGCCGTGCGGAAGGCGCAGGAAAGGCGCGGAGATCTTGTGGATGTCGCCGCCGAGGCTGGTGCCGATCGCGAGATCGAATTCTTGCTCGAGGGCCTTTTCCCATTCCATGACCAGGTATCCGGTGTCGTCGAGGAATTTCTCGACCCCGTGCCGGAAGGGCGAGGAGCGGGTCCAGGTCAGCACGGTCTGTACGCGGGGGTCGTCCTCCAGGGCGGGCAGGACGTCCATCATGCGGGTCGCGGAGGTGACGTTGTGGATGATCGCCAGGACGCGCAGTGGTGCCTGCAAGGTCTGCCACTTCGGGACGAATGCGCTGATCTCGGGATCTTCTCTCACAGTCGGAACACTGTACCGACCGTGCATCAAGGGCGTGCGTCCCCGGTGGCCGGTTCCGAACCGGGCCGCGTTGCCCCTGCTCCGAACGCCACCGGCCCCGTCGCTGAGTACGACAGGGCCGGTGTGGCGTGTACGCGGCGCGGCCCGCGTGCTAAGGCGCGATCGGAACCACGGACGAGAAGGGTGCGTGGGTGGCCAGGCGCCCCGTGATGCCCTCGCGGACCATGGCCTTGGCGGTCTCCGCGGCGCTGCCCACGTCCGCGCCCTTGGCGAGCTCGGCCGTGATGGCGGCGGCGAAGGTGCAGCCTGCGCCGCTGACGCGCTCCTGGCCGATCTTCGGGGCGCTCAGGACGGTGACGTCCTCGCCGTCGAAGTGCACGTCCACGGCGTCGGGTCCGGGCAGCTCGGTGCCGCCCTTGGCGATGACGTGGCGCGGGCCCAGCTCGTGGATACGGCGGGCGGCCTCGATCAGGTCGTCGACCGTGTCGATGCTTTCCATGCCGGCCAGGGTGCGAGCCTCGAAGTGGTTGGGCGTGATGACCGTGGCCAGCGGCAGGATCTGCGCGGTCAGGGCCTTGTCGGTGTCCAGGGCCGCCCCGGCCTCCTGACCCTTGCAGATCAGGACCGGGTCCAGGACGACGTGTCGCCACTCCTGACCCTTGAGGCCTTGCTCGACCACGTCGATGGTCTCGGGTCTTCCGAGCATCCCGATCTTGACGACGTCGAGGTCGTGGCAGCTCGTGGCCGCCTCGATCTGGTCGGAGATGACACCCGGGTCGATCGGGACGAAGCGGTGTGCCCAGTCGTTCTTCGGGTCGAAGGAGACGATGCAGGTGATCGTGCCCATCCCGTAGACGCCGAGCTCTTGGAAGGCCTTGAGGTCGGCCTGGATGCCGGCGCCGCCGGTGGCCTCCGACCCTGCGATCACGTATGCGCGGTTGGTCATGGAGTGCCAACCTCCTCCTGAATCTCGGTGCTGTTGCCGGTCTCGGGAGCCCTCCACGGGTTCACGAACACGTCCTTATTGCATCACAACACCCGGCCCGGATGCTCAAGCCGGTCCTCGCTTGTAGCGCGGGTCACTGCCGGTCAGTGGAGGTGGGACGCCTGTGGCCATGGTCCCTCGGAGAGATCTCGCGGGTCCATGTCCCTCAGCGGCTCGTACTGTGGCCCTTTCGGTTGTGCAGGCTGGGGTTCCGAGAGCCGTGCTGCGGGGGCTTCTCCGCGGCATCACCACTGGCTCGGGCCTGGCCGGTCGTGGAGGCTGCCGTGCTGCTGGCGAGGAAGGTGGGCCTTCGCTGGGGTACGGCCGCCGGAGAGTGGCCGGGCTGCGGCGGAGTAGCGTTGCTGGGGTCCGCCGTGTCTCGATGTCCGGGGGCGGACGGGTTCAGCGCGACGCCGTGCAAGTGTTCGGGTAAACCCGCCGTGATCTCGTGGTCATGGGTCGGACGCAGCCCCCCGTCGGCAGTTTGCCTGGTGTGCCGGATGATCCCATCGTGCCGTTCGGTGACGGCCTGGTCCAGGCTCTGTGCCATGTGGTCCTTGTTGTAGTGCTCCAGGACAGCACATGCTTCGCGCGTTGACTGTAGGTACTCGTAATAATTGTCGTGCAGGTCCGCGATCTTCTCACTGATGGCCACGTGCCGACTCGCACTCGGAAGAACCGTCGGATCTGCGGGAGAGATTGCGTTGCCTTGAGTGCTCCTGGTGTTGCTGTCGTCGATGACGAGCATTCGTGCTCTCTCGGGCATGCCCTCCCACGACTTCAGTACTTCCGTGTACCCGTTTCCGTTCCCCTCGGTGACGAGTAAAGGTTTCCCGTGGGCCAAGTACTCCCCTGAAGCAAGTCCGTAGGCTTCACTCTCCGTGGCCATTACCATGGCGTGTGAATCTCTTATGGAACGTTCTTTCTCCTCCTCGGAATCAGTGAATGATTGAACCGTGACGAATGACCTCCAGTCGGGTCGCAAATTTGCGTCCATGGAGTCTTCGAAATCTTCTCTTTCTGCTTCGGGGATCCCCCTGAGAGTGAGATGGATCTCTTTGCCATGACTGTTCCGCAACCCCTCGATGGCCTTGGCCGTGTCTGCGGCCCCTTTGTTGGGGTCCCCCATGCGCCCCAGCATCAGAATGTTCATGGTGCCCGTGCCGTCCCAGAGATCTCCCGGCTGATGAGAGCTGTCCGTTCCGGGGATGAAGCTGTGGAGCGAGGGAACTGAAACGGCCCCGGGGCGGGAAGCAGCGATTCTGGCCGCATCCCTCTCGGACTTGATTCCGTGAGCGAAAACGAGGTCGGACTCAGAGAACGTTCGGCTCTGCAGGCTGGTTCGGTGTGCGCCCAGTTCCGGAGCCTTCAGGGTCTTGAATAGCTGTTCGGGGTCCATGGTGATGCCGTTGGCCACAACAGCATCGGGATAGAAACAATTCCTGATCTCCAGAGCAGCCGGACCTGTGACGTCTCCATAACCCACGACAGCAGTGAAGTGGGAACGGCTTTCCGGAACTCCAGCGTTGCCTCGGTCGATTTTAGCGAACCGCTCGGATATTTCGGTCGATACCCGGTCGATCCCATGTCGGCAGCGGTTCAACCGATCAGTGAGTTCGGATTCTTGGTCAGCTGTGAGGGACGGCTCGCGCACGTTGTGGGTGGTCACGCCCGGTCGTGGGACCGTGGTCGCACCGAGCATGAGCAGATGGACCTCGTGTCCCTGCCTGGCCAAAGATGTAGTTAATTCCTGGTTGAGGACGTGTCCGCCGTCCCGGATCTTCCCGGAGTCGGTGATGAAAAGGTATCTGGACAAAATGGATCCGCCTTATATCAGAGGGCGAACAAATGGTCGCTGAAAATGTCGATGAAGTGGGTGAAGGGGTAGGAATCGAAGCCGATCATCTCGGTGCTGCGTCCGGGGTGGAGACGGGCGGCGTGTTCGTCCAGGAGCTCTGCGACCACAAGAGCGGTGTCCGTGGCCATCGCCTTCATCCGTGGCCCCTCGGCTGGTGGGGCAGTAACCTCCGGCTGACTGGGGACGAAGGGCAGGGGCTCGCAGTTCAGGGCTCGCCTCCGCAGACGTGCGTCCCACTGCTCGAAAGTGTGATCGGCGGAGACGAGCAGGGAGCGGCTGGGATCGATACCTGTTTCCCGCTCGCGCCAGGGCTCGCCCCTCGAACCGGCGAGAAGGGTGCGCACGATCTGTGCAGCCTCGATGGCCTCCGTGGAAATCGAGTGGTCCCCGGCCTCTGTGGCCTGCTCCTTGGTGGGGGTGTGTTCTGCAGCATCGTGTGCTGTCCAGCAGAGCTCGTCCAGAACCGTGGGTTCGGTGCTGCCGATGTGGGGTGTGGTTCCGGCGGAAATCCACGAGGCGGTCGCCGGGTGGGGGAGCGGAGCTGACCCGGGAACGGCGTCCCGCACCTGGTTGGCCAAGTCGTGGAAGGTCTGCGAGAGTCCTGCGGCTTCGGTGCCGATCACGACTGGGGGCCGCCCTGGTGCGAGACGCCAGTTCAGAGCTGCGACGGACAACGCAGCCGAGGACAGCCAGGAGGAGGGAAGAAGAACACAGCTTCCTGGTTCGAAGCGGACGGCGTTGTGCGCGTCTTCGCCGGTGCTGTAGGGGTCGGGGTCCAGGCGCGGGTACTTGATGACGGGGGAGTTGTCCAGGCGCTCTTGCCACGCTCGCGCGGCATCGGCCAGCGGGATGGGCCGGTCGTCGTACGCACGTTGGCTGATCAGGTGGCGTGTGGGATCGCTGGGCCCGGTGCGCTCGACCCCGGGTGCGGCGTGTTCGTGCAGGATACGGCTCAATTCGAGCCAGGAATCCCTGCGTTCCTGCGACCACTCGGGGCCGCGTCCCACCTCCGCTTTCTGTAGCCAGTACATGCGGGCGGCGGCGGAGTAGATCCGCCGGTATTCGGCCCACACGGTCTCGTCGTTGTCCATGCTGTTCCCTCCTACGGGGCGTTGCGGCCTGTCCTGTTCGGCCCGGCCACATGCTGTGGTCAGTCCTCGTGCGGTGGGAAAATGCCCAGGGAGTCGGACTCCCCGGCCACATCGCCGTCCTCTCCGAAGTCCAGTGCCTCGAAGGCGCGTTCGGGCTCGCCGTCGTCCCCGATCGTGTGGAGGTAGTAGGCGTCGCTCGTCTGAAGGAGGAGGCGGTCGCCCCGGGGGTCGTACCAGTACCGGTTGATCGGGTTGCCCTCGGTCTCCAGGAGCACGTCGTCATCGATGACCGAGCCCTCCTCGTCCAGGGAGAAGAGGGACAGCTGGGTGTGCGTGTCCTCCTGAGGCGCGCTCTCGAGAGGGCCGATGAACGTCTCTTCGGGACCGCGCACGAAATTCGACGGGACGATGTTCGTTCCGTCCTCGCTCATCAGGAATTCGAGGGAATCCCCGGGGTCACTGTCTTGTCCCGGCGGGCCGCTCTCCACCAGCTCCAGGACCTCGGGCTCGAGGCCCTCGGAAATCGTGTAGACGGTGTCGGGAAGGCCGATCTCGAGCCCGTGCCCGTGTACCTGGACCTCCTCGACGGTATCGGGAGCCTGCGTGACGCAGGGAACGTCTCCGACGTGTGCGGGCTCGGCCCCGGGATCGTCGACGTCGACCGCGAGGATCCGGGAGTCGTCCTCACCGTGCTCGCTGCGTTCCTCGAACCAGATCTGTGTTCCGTCCGGGCTGAACTGGGGCGCTGAGTAGGTGATCTCACCACCGCTGAAACTCGCCTCCTCCTCGGGGGCGATCGTCGGCCCGGGAACGTATGAGTGGGTCTCGCCGTCGAGCGATCCCAGGATCAACCCCTGGTCGGTCTCGATGACGGCGTTCCGGAAACCCGGCGAGAACACGAACTGGCTCCAGTCCGTCTGATGGCTCTCCTCGTCCGCCTCGTTGAGCTCGTGGAGACTCAGACGGATGTTCAGGCTTCCGTCCTCGACGTCGTGGAAGGTCACGAACGTGTCGTCGTTGGACCAGTTGAAGATGAGTAGGCCCGAGAGGTCTTCCGGAGGGATCTCGGCCGCCTCCTCCGGGGATTCCTCGTTCGGGGCATCCTGCGCGGTCGGAGTGTCGTCGCTGCCGCAGCCGGTCAGTACCAACAGGCAGGCCAGGGACAAGTGGGCGGGAATGCCCGAGTACCGCTTGGTCTCGTTCACAGGTCTTCCTCGGGGGTCGCTTCTCTGACGGTCGGGGACCAGGAGCCTGGTCACTTCTTCGAAGGGCCACTACCGTGACCGTGCTCGTCCCCCTTCGTTCTGCTCCTCTGCAGGAACGACGGTACGGCTGGGGACGCTGAGCCGGAGGAGGCGTTACCGGTGGTCGAAGCGGTCCCGGAACCTTGCGCCGGATGGTCCGCACCGCTTTTCGCGAGCGTGGCCCCGACGTTGTCCGCATACGCCTTCTTGGATTCCAGGTCGCCCGCACGGCCGAAGGCTTCCCACGTGCGGTGCAGGGCTTCGGGGGACAACTTGCGCCCCTCGAGGGATCGGGACAGGTCCTTCACCAGTCCTTTGTCCGCACGGCGGACGAAGCTGTCGAACAGTGGAGTGAGGTGGGCGTCTTGCGTGGGGCGGCCCGCGACCCAAGCGCGTGTCTCGGAGGTGTAGGACCGGCGTGCGTCCTCGAGCTCCGCACGCCAGTCCTGCCCCGCGTCGCGTTTCCGAGCGCTGTCCCTGGCTGCGTCGATGACCGCATCGAGTGCCACCACCTTGACGGCCTCTCTGACCTTCGGAGACCTGTATCTCTCTGAGACCCTGTTGGGATTGATCCCCTCGGTCGGGTCGGTCTGCTCACGCTGGGGGCGTTGAACGGGGCCGGACGGGCTGATCCCTTTCGGACTGTCGAGAGGGCCGTGCAGGGTCTCCTCGATGGTGCCGAGCGCATCCTGGTTCCCGAAGGTCTCAGCTGGATCCTCGGACAGTGATCGGCTTGGGAAACCGCTCCATTTCTCTCCTGCTTCCTGGTGAAAGACGTACCCGAGCTTCGCCTCGGGGCGGGGATCGTCCGGGGTCTTGCTGAGGAAGGCGTACCTTCCGGTGAGCTCCGTCTCCGGGTAGGCCTCGGTGAGGAGTTCTTGCACGGTCCCCTTGAAGCTGGTGTCCACCAACGTCACCGAACTGTCCGGTTCCCCCATGGGGACCCCGGCGCGTTGGAACATCCTCTGAACCCGTTGATGGGAGAAGTCGACGCTTTCCGGATCCACCTTGCTCCTAGCTCCACGGAAGGTCTCGATGCCTGGGAAGGAACGTCCCTCGTTCCTCTCCCGGTCCTGCAGGGCCGATTCGGCAACAGCCCTGGACAGAGTCACATTGGCGCAGTACCGGGCGTGGAAATCCGGGTCGAGTTCGCGTACAGCGAGATTCAGAGAAGTGCCGTCGCGTCCGAGGAACGCGATTCTGTGGTCATCGCCTTTGATTCGGACGTCCTCCTTCAGGTCGTCCAGGATCTCAGCAGCGACGGAAACCATGAAAGGAGCGGTGGTGTTGCGAAAGGTCGTGTAGGCGTCTTGGACAGCGCGGAGCTCGTTCGGCGTGAGCCCGTATTCGTTCTGGATGTATTCAAGATCCATGCATGGTCCGGGGGGTGAGGACTCAGTCGAACAGGGTCTGCTTCAACCAAGTGTTGAACGGATCGTATTTCGCGGCCACACTCAGCCAGACCTCCGCACCGCGATCGTCACGGCTCATGCGGCCGATCCGGTCCAAGGAGACCTTCCTCAGGCCGAGATTGACGAAGGGCTTGCCGAGCGCGGCGGAGAGGGCGAGCGCGTCGTGTTGCATGCTCCCGGGGTGGAAAGCGGCGAACCACGCTTCAATGTGGCGGTGCAGCAGCTCCTGCCAGCCGCCGGTCGGCGCCTCGGAGAGGCGCCGATGGAATGCGTCTCCCGGAACGATCTCGATCTCGGAGTGGAAGGTGATCTCGGACGTGACCAATTGAACGTCCTCCAGTCGGCCCGAGTTGATCGCGTCGAACACCCTGTGGGCCGACAGAACGTCCATCCGGATGTTGTGCTCGGCCCGGGAAGGGTCGCGGTACTCGAGCGCTCCCCCCATCTGCGTGACGATGAGCCTCTCGGCAGCTTCCGGGACCTCCGTCAGGACGCGGGCCAGATTGCTCAGTGCTCCCATACCGACCCAGCGGATCGGCCCGTCGGTCCGTGCCAGGAGGTCACGTATCGCGCCGGTGACGTCGGAGGGCTGGTCGGGGATCTCCTCGGGCACCAGACCCTGCGCACAGAAGTACCTGGTCCTGCCGGCACTGTGGCCGGCCACGGTCCCTACGTCGCCGCGGTCCAACAGGTCCAGCAGATACCGGGCCAACCGCGCCCGTTCGCCGTGGGGGAGACCGTTCCCGGTCTCGTCGTTGGTCAGTACCAGCGCGAGTTCCGGAACGGTACGGCCCGCGGCGGCCACGGCGATCGCGTCGTCGGGGTCCCCCCCGATGTCGGTGTCGAGGATGATCGGGGTGCCCTTCGGGCTCTCGGGCCACAGGCCCCCGGCCGCGGTCTCCTCCGAGATCAGGCGCAGGGCGCTGTCGACAGGAGCCCTTGTGCCGAGGGCGATCAGGGCTTCCTGCTCCGCGCGGAGCTGTTCGATGCTCCGGTCGTCGTCCTCCGAGTACGGCATGCTGCTCTCCTCCTGGTCGGGTCAGAGCCCAGTGTGGTCGACGACCGTTACCTCGGGCGGGGGATTGTGTGTGTCCTGGTGGGGTTTGGTCATACACCCGGAGAAGGGGCCGTCGGGTGCGCGCAGGGAGGCCAGAGCAGGGTCCAGGTGGTCCCTGTGCCATTCGTGCGGTGCGGTGATCCCGGCGCCGCCGGTGTCCGACATCGCCTGGTAGGCGAGCCACAGTGCGTGCAGCCGACCGATGGCCTCCGGATGCTTCCACCAGCGCGCGCACCAAGGAGCACGAGAACTCGGGATACGGGAGGTGACGTAGACGGGGACGAGGAAGCCGTTCACCCAGGTCGTCAGTTGGGCGAGTTCGACCGTGTACTCGTCCGGGGTGAGCGCAAAGATGAAAGGCGGCTGCTGGGCCTCTTCCTGGGTAGTGCTCAAGGTCGCTCCAGTGCTGTACTCGACGGGATCGGGTCAGAAGGTGAGGCGTTTGGCCGCTCGGCCGGCGATGGCGCTCTCGGCTGCTTCCTGGTCCGCCGAGATGGCCTTGGCGCTCTTCTCCCGGAACCAGGGCCTCAGACGCAGGCGCGCCGGCCGGGTGGAGGTCGCGAGCAGCAGGGCGGTTCCCTTCTCGATCTCACGCACGTCGGACACGTCGAGGATGCGCTCGCGGCGTTGTGAGCGCTGGAGGCTGCGCCCGTCCTTGCTCTCCGACGCCGACGATTCGTCCACGTAGGTCTCGCCGACGAGAGAGGAGATCCGGTCGGCGAAAGCTTGGTCGTCCAAGCCGGAGCCGAGGAGCTTGACGGTGGCGGCCGACCACAAGGAGTCCATCCCGCTCTTGCCCCACACACGCACGCCCTGCTCGTAGGACTGCATGACCGTCACCGGGAGCACTCCGCGTGAACCCAGGTGCGAGTACAGGTCCGGCAGGTCCTGGATCTTGCAGACGTTGCAGGCCTCGTCCAGGATCGCCTCCATCGGCGGGTCCAGGCGGCCGCCCGGGCTGGCCTCGGCCACAGCGACGGCCGCGCGCAGGCACGCGTCGGTCAGTGCCGCGATCACACCGGCCGCGCCACCGCCCCCGTCCTTGGACAGGAGGTAGAGGGCGTCGGTGGAACGCACGAGCTCCCCGGGCTCGAACTTCGGCAGGTCGTCGTTCGGGATCACCCAGGCCAGGACTTCCGGGTCCAAGAGGCATGCGACCGCCTGGCGGGCGTGCTCGTAGATGCCGTCCCTCGTTTCCGGAGCTCCTCGAACGGTCCCGTCGAGATTCTCCGCGAGAGCGGCCAGCCCGTGATTGCGCAGGATGATGAGGGGACCCTGGTCGCCCGGATCGGCCAACCAGTCGAGGACCTCCCTGAGGTTCCTGCCGTCGATGGATGCGGCGTGCAGGACGATGCGCAGCAGGTTGCGCCCGGCCTTGGCCCAGAAGTCCTCACCCTCCTCGGCTCCACTGGTGGCCGACACCAGGTGCATGGCCAGCCGGTCGGCCCCTTCGATGGTGCGGGCCATGGAGAGCATGTCCCACCACATCTCACGGTCGGCGTGGGCGATCGACTGGGGATCGAACAACCACACTCTTCCGCGGCGGGCGCGTTCCCCGGAGGTGATCGCATAGATGTCGGCCTTGTTGGAGGTCACGACGCAGGGCCCGGGGGCCTGAAGGATGTTCGGGACCGCCAGCGCCGAGGTCTTACCGGATCTGGGCCCCATGAAGACCACCGCGACGTCCTCCCACGAGGCACGCAGCTCGGGGCCGGACGGATGGAGGTCGCCGAGGAGCAGACCCGCATCGGCGGGGTCGATCTTCTTGCGGTCCCGGAGCGAGCGCCGCAGGCGCCTGGCCTTCTCCGCTGCTGCCTTCGGCGCGAGGTCGCCGGTCTGCTCGGCGGTGGCCAGACCGCCGCGGTCGTTCCCTCCGCTCATGAGCAGGACCACCAGTACGGCGAGGATGACGACGAAGCCGACCGTGGCGACCATGCCCGTCACGACCGCCGTGAGCGAGGCGCCCTGCCACACCGGCTCCCCGCTCAGTACGGCGAAGAACGTGTCGAACCCGAAAGCGGGCGGGTTCCATCCGGCGCCGCCGAAGAACGCGCCGATGGTCCCGCCGAGCCACAGGGCGGCCAGGAGGGCGAAACCACCGATGATGAGGCCGATGAGCCAGAACTGGGAGGGGTCGACGGGCGCTCTGCCGCCCCGCTGCTTGCCCATGTGTGGACCTTTCTTCAGCTGTGTGTGGAGACGTCGGTATCCGTGTGGGACGTGCGGTCGCCCGAGGTGCCCTGCCCGATCTCCTCGGATGTTGTGGCGGTGGGCTCGGTGACCGGGGTGGCCTCCGTGGTATCCGTGGTCTCGGAGGCAGCGGGTTCGGCACTGCCGACCCGCGAGGTCTGGTGCCACAGTTTGTTGGTGTCGTGGATCCCCGACTCCACCGATGTGAGCTGGAGGTTCACCGGGATGCCCGGCCTCCCGCCGACCTTGACGAGGAACTTGCCGCGGCCGGGGGGTTCGGCCTCCTTGTTGGTCGCCGGGTCCCAGGCCGGCGGGTCCTGCCAGCCCTTCAGCATGTTCTGCTCTGCCTCGGAGAACGGGATCGCCGACTGGAGCATGGGCATTTCCGCTGCGGGGAGCCCGCCGCAGATGACCATGCCCGAACGCTCGACGAAACCGCGGGCCTTCATCCGGTCCTCTTCGTTGGCGAGGGACATGAGGTCGCTCATCGTGTGGGAGCACATGGCCATGCCCACGCCGCGCTGCCGGTTGAGGCGGGTGAGGGCGTCGACCCTGTCGACCATGCCGCGGCCCGCACGGAGCGCACGCCACAGCTCGTCGAGGATCACGAAGTAGTGGCGCCGGGGTTCGAGACCGGCGTCGGCCAGGGCGTTCGCGACGTTGACCGTGCCGAATCCGGCGGACCAGCACGCCAGCAGCACGGCGGCCTGCAGGTCCATCTCGGAGTCGTCGATGGAAGAGACGTCGAAGACCACCGGGCGGTCGCGCACCATCGGGCTGGTGGTCGGTTTCGAGAAGGTCTCCCCCAGCCGTCCACCGCCGCAGAGACCGATGAGCGAGGCCTCCAACCCGTCGGTGATCTCCCGGTACCGATCCATGGAACCGCGGTCCAGGGCGACCTGGCGCACCTCGTCGGGGGCGTCCTGAACGGCCTTGAGCAGGTCGGGAAGGACCGGGGTGCCGTCGAGCCTGTCGTCCAGGACCTTCAATGCGCGGTCCAGGATCGTCTCCTCCCGGTCCGTGGGAGGAGACGACCGCATGATGGTCAACAACGCCGAGACCATGTTGAGTCGGCGGCCGTGGGCGTCCGCGAGGACTCGGCTGCGGGCCTTGCCGGTGAGCCGGCGGGCGGCGGCCCGGGACTCGCCGGGGTCGAGGATGTTGAGGTGCCCGCGCCCTCGTCCCAGGGTGATGACCTGGCCGCCCAGGGCCTCGATGAGGTCGACGTAGTCCGGTTTGAGGTCCCCGAGGACGAGGGGCTGCCCTCCGTAGCCGGCGATCCCGGTGGCCATACGCCTGATGATGGTGCTCTTCCCGAGTCCGGGCTTGCCCAGGACGAAGGCCGATGGGTTGGAGATCAACTTGGCGCGCTGGAACCAGGAGATCGGGTCGCAGCACAGAGTCGCTCCCGAACTCAGGTTCCGTCCCAGGGGGACCCCGACCATGGGCGTGCCCGTGCCCACGGAGAACGGCCACAGACCGCAGGCCTGGACGGTCGTGCCCCGCCACTCCTCCGCCATCTGGACAACGCCCGCCTCGCCGCGGCCCGGGCCGACCCAACCACGCATACCGGGACGCTTGCGAGGGGCCTGCACCTCCTCCTCGGCCTGCTTCTGACGTCTGATCTGCGCTTGCCGCTGCTTCTTGATGTTCGTGCTCTTGGCGCGTTTGTGTCCGCCGATCACAGCTGCTCCCTCAGTTCAGCGGGGACCTTCAGGTGTTTGGGCAGGACCAGGCCGAGTGGGAGGGCCCCGGCGAACGCCGAGTCCTGGGAGCCGTGGACCAACCTCAAACGGAGGCGGGCGGTCGCGGACAGGTTGTCCACGGTCGCCACGGCCTCGGGTTTGAGCGCCGGGTCGGTGACGGTTGCTGTCACGACCAGGCCGAAGTTGACCAGGCCGGCGCCGGAGGCCTCCTCCGCCGCTGTCGCGCGGGCCGCCCGGGTGGCCACCATGTCGCGGGCGGAGGGTTTGTCGGAGGAGGTCTGCCGGAACTCCGCTGCCCGTAGGTCGGCCTCGACCACACTGGCGGCGCGGGCGGCGTCCAATGGGCGGTAGAGCAGGGTCACCCGCTTGCGGGCGATGTCGGAGTGCGGGGCCAGGAGGCGCGAGAGGATGTTGGACTGGACGTTGCCCCGCGGAGCCGCGGTCATGGACCAGGTCATCGACAGGGCGCCGTCGTGGATGTAGGAGTCCCACATCGTCTGGTGAGCGGTGGGTCCGACGTCCGGCCAGGTGAGTTCGGGGTCCTCCCCGTTGGCGTGCGCCTCGTCGATGAGGACCGCCGATGCGGGGTCGTAGGCGATTCGGATCGTCTCGCACAGTTCTTGGGCGGACAGCGGGTGAGCCGCTCCGCCCCCGGTCGCGCTCAGTTGCTGGGTCAGGTTGGGGACCCGTGCTGCCAGCTCGGGGCCCATTTCGTCCGGCTTGCGTTTCTTGCCGCCGGTCCGGGAGGCGGCCGAGAAGGTCACGGCGACGTAGGCCTTCACCACGGAGGAGCCGGTCGGGTAGCGGTCGACGGCCTCGTGCAGCATGGCCTGTGCGAAGGCGGGTGAGCCCGGGTCGATATTGCTCATGATTTCCCGGCGCAGCCTGGTTCCGGTGTCCGGGGCGGTCTCGACCGTCACCGAGGCCGCCTCGATCCCGGGCTCGTCCCCGAGGTTGGCCAGCCAGTGGCCCCAACCGGCTACCCACACGTCCACCTGGTCCTCGTCCACCAGCGCGGCGCCATCGGGTTCGGTCCCGATCACCACGGTGTAGTGGCCGGTGGCCGGCACGTAGAGAAGGGCGAAGGGGCGGCCGTAGGAGTCGGTGTGTTCGGACAGGCGCGAGGGTGCTGCCAGACCCGGGAGTTGGAAGGTGCCCCACGGGGTTCGGCCCAACGGACCCGAGCGGTACAGATGGGCTTTCTTCGATCGTGTGTTCCACCAGGCCATGCGTACGGTCATCCTCGTGATCAGGTTGCGGTCGTGTTTGTCCTTGGTGAGAACCGCCAGCAGGAGCCCGCCGACGAGGATTCCACCGACGAATCCGGCGAGCATTCCCCCGATCATCACGAGGAAGACCACGAAGATGAGTCCGCCGAGCAGGAGGCCGGTGCCCAAAGAGCCCAGGCCCATGAGCCCCGCGGTCGCCGGTTTGCGCCAGTTCCCATAGGTGCGAGGTCCGCGGACCTCCGAGTCAGCGACTGCCACTGGGACCGCCCCCCTCTCCTGATTCGCTTCCCTCGGTTGCGTCCTTGGCGGTCTGGGCGATGGTGTCGCCGACCTTCTTCGCGGCATCCGCCGCTGCCATCGCCGCGGTGGCGACACCAGCGGTGGCCGCGCCCGCACCTGCGGCGGCGCCTCCCTTGGCGGCACCGCCGGCCATTTGGCCGCCGCCCTGGGCCGCGCCACTGGTGTTGGCGGAGCCGGAGGGGCCACTGCCGGAACCGCCGCCTCCGCCGCCGCCGCCTCCGCCGCCGCCTCCGCCTCCGCCGGAGGTCTTGGCGGCACCGGAGGGCAGGTCGGCCACAGCCCCGCTGACCGCGGCTCCCGCGGCGGCGCCGCCGGCCATCCCACCGACCATGGGTACGGAGAAGCGGATGAGGGCGGGCATGGCGATCAGCGCCACGATCATGAGCGTCAGGCCCGAGATGACCTGTAGGAGGCCGTGGTCGTCCTCGAAGAGGTCGGCCCCCACCAGCTGGAAGGCCGCCGCGTAGATGATGGCCGCAGCCGGCTTGTAGAGGATGAAGGCGACGAGCCAGCCGACCAGCTTCTTGAACCAGGACTTGCCCATCTCCGTGTTGGTGAAGGATGCCGCCAGGGGGAGGACCCCGGCCAGAATTACGAGCATCCCGATGCGGACCACCATGAGGACGATCTGCATCATCGTCGCGATGATCGCGAAGAGGCCGAGGAGAATCACCGTGAGGGGGATGATGGGTGAGATCACCCCGGAGGCTCCGCTCATCACGAGCATCACGGAGACGTTCTCGGCGAAGTCGGTCCCGTCTGTCGCGTTGTCCAGGATCCACGTGGAGAACTGCTCGGAGGCTGTGATCGCCAGGTTGGCCATCGTTACGCCGCCGGCGGAGACGATCACCAGGGTGATCAGGGACTTGATGAGGTCCTTGCCCGGCTCGGCCCTCTGTTCCCAGGCCATTTTCATCCCCGCGACCACCACCGACATGACGGCCGCGGCACCCGTGTACCACCACAGGCTGTTCTGGAGATAGACCGTGGGGCCCGAACCACTGGGAGCAGCGGTCGTGGGGATGAGCGCCATGATGATGCCGGAGGCGGCGGAGATGAGCACCACGGCGCCCAGGACCATGCCGACCTTGCCCAGGTGTTCGCCTCCCTCGCCCTGCCTGCGAGCGATGGCCATGCGGGCGCCGAGGGCGATCAGGGAGAGGACGCAGACACCGAGAGCGATCCACACCCCGTACTCCAGCAGGCGTGTGATACTTCCGGATGTGTCCCCGGTCTCCCCGGCACTGATGGACGCGGAGTCACCGGTGGCACCGGTCAGCGGTGGTGGGCTGACATGCACCCACAAGGTGCCCAGCGACTCGATGATTTGACCGAGCGCCTCGACGACGGCGTCGGACATCCATTCGAGGATGGTGTCGAAGGCAGTTTCCGCGAAGGCTCTGGCGCCTTCTTGGAAGTGACAGCCGATATCGTGCCAATCGCACATGGGGGTACTCGCCTAGCGGTCGTGTTTTTCACCATTCGCTTCTGTGCGCGCTCGCGAAAGAGGTCCGATCAAGCGCCCTGCCACCGGACGAACTCTGAGAGGCTCTCCACCGGGTAGGGAGGAGTGGCGGGTTCGCCGTCGTCGGCCAGGACGTTCTTCCAGTCGCCGTTCTCCCAGCGGAGGTCGAGGGGAAAGACCATGTCGAGCCCGTACGACGAGGTGTAGGCGATCTGGACGGAGGCTTCCTCCCCGTCGTAGGAGATGACACGGAAGGCCGCGATCTGGATGCTTGCTCCGTCGTCCTCGGATGCCGCGGCGGAGGTCCCGCCGTCGGCCAGGGCCGCCTCGCGCCCGGGCCCCTCTGCGAGGGCACGTTCCATGACCACGTCCGCGAGTTCCGGGTCCGAGCTCATTGCTGTCCAGTTCGCCGCGGCGAGGACGGCCCCCAGAGGGGTGCGTGCAAAGCAGGAGCGGTAACCGTCGTCGTCGACCGTGCCTGGGCCCTGGCCCTCGACGCCCGGCGCGGCGATCGTGCCCGCGAGCTCCCACTCGGTTCCCTCGGGAGGCTCGTCCAAGCCACTCGCCATCTCCACCTCGGTCAGTCCGCACACGCTCGCGTCCTCCGCTGGAGGCGGCTTCTCGGACGTGGGGGATGCTGTCGGTGCGGAGGGCGAGGTTTCCTCTCCGTCCTCATCGTCTCCGCCGAAAAAACTGATCGATATCACGAGAAGGCCGACGAGGACGATGGCGCCGAGGAACATCGCAGAGAAGATGAATCCTCTGGCCGCGAAGGGCGACTCGTCCACCTGTTCACCGAAGTTGGTCATGGCGATGCAACCCTGGGTCGTTGTCTATACGAGGAATCCGACGAGGGACGTGGCGGCGGAGATGAGGATGACCCCCGCGAGGACCATGCCGATCTTGCCCATGTGCTCGCCGCCCTCCCCCCGGCGGGACTGGATCGCCATGGTCGCTCCGGCGATGATCAGACCGAGGACGCAGATCCCCAGGGCGATCCACTTGGCCCACCCGAGGATCGACACGAAGCCCTCGGCGCCGGGGGGAGCTTCCCCCGATCCGGGGTCGGGAACAGCGGCCAGGTGGACGGTGACCTCGGATGCGGTTTCGAGGAGCATAGGAGTCCTTTCTCTGAACTCGGAACAAGGAGGTTTCTCAGTGTGAAAGTGCGTCCAGATCCGCGATCATGGAACGCACGGATTTCGGGCTTCTCTGTACGTCCACGGGTTCGTCCAGGCGCCACGACTCGATCCACGGGATGCTCCATGTCCGAGGTACGCCACCTTTGATGACCTTGGCCATGTCTTTCAGCGGGCGAGGGAGTTTTCCCGGTGCGTCGGCCACGAGCACGAGCCCGATCAGTTCGATCCCCGAGGCCGATCCGGACGCCCATTCCGTGGCGGCCAGTTGTGCTGAACGAAGCCCGGATGCGTGGGTGCGGGCGACCAGGACGACCCTGGCGGGAGCATGTCCGGGCGGGGTGGCCACTTCCGGCCACGCGTGCCCTGCGGGCCTGGCATCAGGCACCAACCCGGCGAGAGTGCTCTCGCCCGCACCGCCGTGCACACCGAGGAACCAGACGTGCGCGGTTCCGGAGACCCGGCGCCGTGGGAGACGGTCGTCGTCGCTCGGGAGGGGGACCCCTCCCTGGGGAGACTGGGGGCCTGTGGTCGCCGGGGCGTCGTCCGGGACGGTGGGATCCTGGTCCGGGGCCTCCTCGAGCGGAGGCCTCGTGACCCAGGGATTCACGTTCTCACCCATCACCGATCCTGCCCGTTCATCTGCTGTTTCTCGTATCGGTTGTCCGGCATTGTCGTGTGCGCAAGAAGGGAAGTGGTCCTCTGTTCCGTCGTCATCCCGGGGGAGGGCTCTCGCATTGGTTGTTCCTGGTTCTACTGGACCCTCTTCTTTTTGGCGCACCAGCTCTGATGCGACATCTCGTTCGCTGGTTCACATGATTTTGAAGTTTTTTGGGCGGGACTGGGTTCCACATAAATTGTGATGCAGATCTGTCGAAAGGAGCGAGTGAGGTGTAGGCTCGTGAACCGTCGTTCGCTCCACCCGGGGAAGGCGCTGCTCGCGACGATCCACAGAGACGAGGTCGGGCAGCCATGGAGCATGACGAGGTTCCGGTGTTCCCGAGGATCACCGTGACCACCCGCAGCGACGGAACCGGCGACGTGTCGATCAGCGGACGTTCACAGACGGTCTCGGCCGAGACCGCGTCGGAGGTCAGGACCCGCGTCACGGAGATCATCACCGACGTCGCCGGGAAACTCGGACGCCCGGTGAAAGTCGCCACCGCGGGTGTCGACGGGGAGTGGCCTCTCATCGTCCACCCCGACGGCACGGTCGAGGAGGACGCCTCCGCCCCCGTGCCGAAGAAGGCGCGCAAGGCCAAGGGACGCAAGCCGAAGGCCGTGCCTGCTGGGGACGGTCCGGTGCAGGTGGCCTCATCGGCGCAGGAGCAGGCAGCGGAACAGCACGTCGAGCACCTCGCCCGGGACCCTGAGCCGGAGCTGGTCCCCGATCCTGAGCCGGTGCCCGCGGTATCCGAAGAACCGAGCGCTGCACCGACGGATCCCCGGATCCGGCATCATGCGTCCGCCCCGCCGGAGCCCGCGCCCCCGCGCCCCCACCCGCCGGCGCCCGGCCCCGGCGACCAGACTCGGAATCAGCCCGGCAACACCACCGGGCAGGTTCCGACCGCCATCGGAGGTCCGAACGAGAGCAGGGCCCGAGCGGCCCAATGGTGGAGCGAGGCGATCGCCGAGCACAACTCTTCCGTCGGAGCGCAGGGTGTGGCCACTGCGATCCCGGAACACAGGAACGGTTCCGGGCTGTCCGGTCGTGGCCGGCGCTTCTTCTCGCGGCGCGGTCCTGAGAACTGAAGGCCGTCCACAACGAGCAGGAGGACTCGTGCAGGCCGACGGAGTACCCCCCGGCCGTCCCAGGACGGTCTTCGACCCCGACCTGTCCGCGCGGACCCTCGAACGGTTGCGCAGCGGATCGGCCGAACTACTCCCGAAGAAACGACCGCCCGACAGCCGGATCCGACACCGAAGGAACGCCGGCTATCTCGCCTCGGCGGGGGTGGTCGCGGCTTCGTGGGGAGCGGCTCACCTGGCGACCGAGGTTCCGGACGTCACCGACTTCGCCGTCCGTGTGCTCAGCACTCTCGGGCTGCTCGCCCTTGTCGTGTGGGGCGCACGACAAGCGGGCCGTGTCGGGGCGGTGTTGGCGCTCCTGCTCACGTGGGGTCCGCTCTTCCTCGTCTGGGGAGCTGTTCCGGGGACGGCCATGACTGGCGGTGCGGCGTTCTTCTGGGCGGCGGGACCAGTGGCCGCGCTGGCTCTGGCCACCAAGGTCACACCGTCGGCCGGGGTCCGGAACCACGGCCGTTACCTCCTGCCCGAGGACTTCGAACCGGTCGACTCGGAGGCGCTCAGGCGTCTCCAAGGAGCGATGGACCGGCTCCGCGGCGCTGCTGCCGTACTCGGCGACGACGTCGGCCCTGGTGGGGAGGAGCGCTGGCTCGCAGAACAGGAGTGGTCGGTCGCCTCTGCCTTGGCCCACTGCAGTGAACTCGCCCTCGACCTCCACAGCAGATCGAGGGAGGCCGTCACCGAACGGGTCTCACGAGCGCTCGATCCGCAGCGCAGAGCCCTCGATGCCGCGAGGGAGGCCGTGGAGGAGCGGATCCGGAGGTTCGACGAGTACGCGCGAAGAGCGCACACCGCTGCGACCACGTACGAAGAACTGCGTCAGGGCGAGGAGAACGAACGCCGTGACGACGCTTTTCTCGGTCTGCTGACCGGCACGGCTTCGGAGAGTGCAGGTCCCGTGTTCGGTGACAGCGGGGTCCGCGCGCTCCAGACGGTTTTGGAGGAGCAGGTGACACGAACGATCGACGCGGGACGCTGGCTCCTCGAGGTGGCCGAGAGCTGGGCGCCCCGCGAGGACGAGCAGTATCCGGAGGGGGCCGCTCCGAACAGCAGGCAGACACCTGGCTCGACCGGGCCCGTGGACGGAGGACAAGAGACATGAGACCGGTTCCGACATCGCGGACGCCTCATGGGCGTACCCACGCGGAGCCCGAGTGGCTGGAGCATGCGCGTGTGGCCTCTCGGACCGGGCGTGCCGCCCCTACGCGGGTCGAGGAGGACACCGACCGCACGCTGGCCGAGGAGGAGCGGCGCCGTACCGATTGGGAACGCGCCGAAAGAGAGCATGTCGCCGGCGAACGGACGCAACACGACGAGCGGGAGCGCGAGCGACCGGACCGTGAACGCGCCGAAACACACACGGCCGGAACGGAAAGCGGCCTTCTCCGCCATGAGGAACGGTGGGACGGGGTCGGGCGGGTCGAGGAACCGAGGGAGGAGGGCACCGCGGAACCCTCCGACGGGAGGGCGCCCGACCCCGATGGGCGAAGGGCCGAGCTGGAGGAGCAGCAGTCCGCTCCGAGACCCGACGGCCCTGCCGACCACTCCGGTGCTCCCGAGGAGGGGGAGGGCGTCCACGCGAGCCATGAACGCGCGGCGCCCTTCCACCTCGCTCCCGCCCAGATGCGGAGCGTCCGCGGAGAAGCGAGCGCCGCTCCTCAGGCGGGGCTCGGCAACGGCGCACGTACGTACACGTCACGGCAGAAGGTCCACAGTCACGAGGCGGAGGCAGCGGCGCGGAGAACGGCGGGGGCCCGACGATGACCGGCCTTCACAACAACGATCCGGAGCAGGAGACAAGCGTGCACAGGACCGCAGCACGGGTTTTCCGCGTACGACATCGGGCACTCGCCGCAGCTCTCGCGGCCTCACTCGCGCTCGCGGGCTGTGGAACACAGGAGGAGACACCGTCGCCGGAGCCGGCGGAGGAGTCCCGGAATCCTCTGGAAACAGCTGCTCCCCCGGTGTCGGACGAATCGAGGGTCGAGTTGCCCGAGACCGACTTCACCGACGCGGAGTCCGTGGCCGCTTCCTTCTGGGTCGCCTGGGAGTCCTACGACGGCGAGGCCGACACCGACGAGACCTACGTCGACCGTTATCGACCGCTCGTCACTGACCGCTTCCTCGACGAGTACGAGGCCGAGGGCATCCCTGTGCCGCCGCAGAACCTTACGGCCTTCAGGGAGAGCGGGCGTCTGCGTACCGCTGAGGTCGACAGCGTCGAGGTCCCCGAACCGGCCCAGGAGGGCGACCGCCAGATCGTGCTGACCGTCGAGGGGAATCTGACCGACTCCGACGGCGGGGAAGAGATCGGTCCGCGTGAGTCGTCGCGGACCATGCTCCTGAACAACACCGGTGAGGACGACCCCGATTGGCGTGTCGACCGCTTCGTCCAGCAGTAGCCGTCCGAACGCGACTGGAGACACGTCATGGAAGGTAGTTCCGGTGCCAAGCTGCTCGCGTGCGGCTGCTTGGTGGCGCCCGTGTTCGCGATGTTCTCCCTCCTCGTCTTCATCCTGATGCTCGTCACTGTCGATACCGACGCCGAGTGGGAGACGACCGGAGGTTCGTTGGACACGGAGGCTGTTCCCGAGGAGTTCGTCCTCTGGATCGAGCAGGCGGCGGACGGATGTGAGCACGAACAATTGTCGGCTCCCGTGTTGGCCGCACAGCTCTACCAGGAGAGCCGGTTCGATCCCGACGCCGTGGGGCCGCCCGTGACGGTCTCGGAACGCGAGGGTGTGCACCGCGCGGAGGGCATCGCACAGTTCATGCCCTACACCTGGGAGACCTGGGCGGTCGATGCTGACGACAACGGAGAGGCGTCCCCCTTCGACGCGCCCGACGCCATCATGGCCCAGGGCGCCTTCATGTGCAGTCTCATGGGGCAGGCCGCGGACAGCGGGTACGACGAGAACCCGGTCTCGCTGGCCCTGGCCGGTTACAACGCCGGTTGGGGGGCCGTGGAAGAGTACGGCGGGATCCCCCCGTACGAGGAGACCGAGAACTACATCGACATCATCCTGGGCAAGTCCGAGGAATTCACCGACGACAGCGGTGAGGGTCTCGCCGACCCTGGTGTCGAGATCGACGCTGATGGTGACGTGGCCGGTGCCATCCAGTGGGCCGTGGCGCAAGTGGGGACCCCGTACGTCTACGGGGGCGCCTGCATGGACCCCAAACAAGACACGCAAGGCAGTCCCACGGGCGGATGGACCAGTGAGGACATGCGAACCCAATGCGATTGTTCGAGCCTCATGCAGCAGGCCTACGACAAGATCGGGGTCGGCCTTCCCCGTACCACGTTCGACCAGATCAATGTGGGCCGGGGGGTTTCGCCCGGCGATGTGCAGCCCGGCGACCTGGTCTTCCCGCACGAGGGGCACGTGGGGATGTACATCGGTGACGGAAAGGTGGTCCATGCGCCCCAGACCGGGAAGGACGTCGAGATCACCGAGTACACCGAGGGGTACTGGGGGGCCTATGGCGTCAGGAGGGTCCTGAACGACGGGTGACCGGAACGGTCAGAGTTGGGCGATGAGCTGGTCGGTCAGGTCGTAGCCGTTGGCGTAGCCCCCTTCGACGGTGTTCTCGCCGGTGGTGGGCTCGCCTGCGAAGTGCAGGACCCCGTCGACGGGGGAGGCCAGCGCCGCCGGGGCGTCGTGGGCGCCCGGCGGCACGTACAGGTATGCGCCGCGGCTGTAACGGTCCGCGGCCCAGTCGTGTGTGGTGCGGGCGACCGGGTCGGGCAGATCCTCACCGAGCGCGTCGGAGAGGGCGGCGAGGCCGATGGCGAAACGTTCGCCCTCCTCGCGGGCCAGCAGGTCGCGGGCGCTGGGGCCGGAAGCCCAGGCCACGACGACCTCGGATTCGCCCGAGGAGATGCGCCAGAACACGAAGTCGGCGCCCGGCTCCCAGTCGAGGGCATCCGGCCCGTCGGGGAAGACCGGGCGGTCGAACTCGTAGACCAGCTTGAGGGCGTCGGTGGTGTCCAGGGCCCGGATCGCGTCCCGGTGGCTGGTGGGCAGCGGCGGGTCGAAGTGCACGTCCTCGGCCTTGAGGACCCCCAGGGGCAGCGCCATCACGCAGTGGTCGGCACGGAAGACCTCTTCGCCGTCCGGGCCGGCGGCCAGCTCGACCCCGGACCGGATGCGGCGGACCTCCCGCACCGGGGTGGACAGGCTTAGGTCGAGCCCGTCGGCGAGGGGCTCGAGAAGTCTGTCGTAGCCGTCGACCACGCGGTAGTTGGCCCGCGAGGCCGCCCACCAGTCGAAGAGGTCGTGGCGGTGCATCCAGGTGGCGCTCCACCGGTCCAGGGGTTCGTTGTCGATGGAGACCGGCGGCCAGTCGGACTCGGGCACGCCTGTGCGTCGCAGGTAGGCGGCGGCGTCCTCGACGTCCAGGGGAGGGCTGTCGGTGTCGATGCGTGTACCGCTGCCGGAACCGCCCCGCACACGCACGGTCTCGGCACCGCTCTCCTCCACGAGCTCCCAGGTGTAGGCGTCGCGGCCGTGGATGAGGCCGGCACCCAGTTCCACGGGGACGGAGGTGAAGGAGTGGTCGGTGTGCAGCTGGCCGCCGATCCGGTCGCGTGCTTCCAGGACCACGACGGAGAACCCGTGGTCGACGAGGTTGCGTGCCGCCGAGAGTCCGGTGATGCCCGCGCCGACGACCACGACGTCCCGTCTCGGTGCGCCCAGCCGGGAACAGGCCGCGGACGGGAGGAGGACCCCGCCGCCGAGCAGGGCTCCGCCTCCGCGCATGAGTGTGCGGCGACTGATGCCGGGCATGGTGCTCCCAGGCGGTCGGGGACGGGGACCCCAGTATGCGCCCGCCTTCGGCACAAGGACGGACGGCCCCCTGATCGGAGTCGGGCGATGGCTTCGGGAGTTCTTCCCCGAAATGTCGCGGACGGTGTTTAGAGTACGGAACGTGAATGGACAACTGCCCCTCAGCACCCTCATGGACGATGCCGGGATCCTGTCCCTGGAACACCAGTTCCACCTGCAGGACGTGCTCGGCGAACACAACTGGCGGGTCGACATGAACGCACCCGTCTTCGAATTCACGTTCCCCTCGGGCGAGACCCTGACCTGCGAGAGCTTCCATTTCCTGGGCAGCGCCGCCCCCGGCCCCGCTTCATGGATGTGGGCCTGGGCCAACCCGTCGGGGTTCCCCGAGGCACTCACCCAACTGGCCGGTTCCGTGCGCGACCTCGGCGAACGCCACGGGGTCGCCGAGCTCACCTCCGCCGAGGTGCCCTTCGCCGACCTGCCCGGCGCCCCGGACATGCCGCACAACGCCGTGGGCCCGCCGACGGAGGCCGCCAAGGTCCTCACCGGCCGGTGGACCTCCTACAACGGCGAGGTCGGCGGCGGGACCCGGGCGTCGTTCCTGGTGGAACACCCTGCCTTCCGGCTCCCTGCGCCCGCTCCCGCGCGGACCGCGGGGCTGTTGCAGCAGGCCGTCTCCGGTCTACCGCTGACCGACCACCGGCGTGCGGTCTACACCTACGGCAACCTGCGCGGCCTCAATCCCGCGTTCGCGGATGACGGCGCGCGGCTGACCCTGTCCGCGGAGGGCCTCGCCCTCACGGTGTCCTTCGACGAGTACGGACGGGTGAAGAACGTGGAGGGCGCCCTCGATCGTTGATGGGGGCTAGTGTTCAGGGTTTCTTGTGGTGCCGGGGTGCGGTGGTTCGTCGGAGTCGGGATTTTAGCCCGGCCGGGCTACGCTCGACGCTTCGACGAACACCACACACCTGTCACCGGTCCATGGGCACCACCCGCTTGAACCAGTTCATGAACCGCCCCGCCCCGTCCCGGCTCGGCGTCGACCATTCGTTGCGGCCCGGACCAGCCGATGCGCCGGAGGTAGGCGTTCCAGGTCGAGTTCCTCACCGCGCCAGCCGTGGGCCAGGCCCTGTGCACGTTCGTGGGTCGAGGCGATGGTGGTGTCTCGCATCTGTGCGTCGGCCTGGGGCGGTGTGGCCAAGACGGCCCTCCTGGTCGTCAGCCGGGGACCGGGTTCCGAAAAAGGTTAACCGGATCGGGGAACGCGTTGACCAGGAAACCTTCGTTCCTTCGTCGGCGCTGGTGCCCGACCACGGGTCCTTCGTTTCCTGCTCGGGGCCGGGGACCGTCGGACACGATGTAGACGTGCATCTGCCCCTCTATCTCTGATCCGGGTCTCAGCACCCGCCCACCACGTGGCCGCGGGTGCCAGACGCATGTCCGGGCCCCGCGCAGGGGCCGGCCGTCGGCTCGAAGAGCTCGCGCACACGCTCCCGATGGAGGAACGTCGGGGAAAACGGACGCGGTAAATCCACGCTTCTGCACATCCTCGCGTGGGCGCTCGAACCGGGCACCGGAACGGTCCGGCGTACCGGCACCCTCGGCGTCGCCGCGCAGGAGATCGACGTGGTCGAGGTCCGTACCGTCGGCGACCTCGTCGACATCGAACTCACTGAGGCCCGATTCCCCTCGCCGAGCTCGACACGAGCGCCGAGGGCCTGGCCACCGGCGCCCCCGATGCCGCCGAACGTGGACGGGTGGCCCGGGGCCGCACGTGCTCCGTGCCGGGTGAGCGGAACGAACCCCGGGGGGGGGACGTGCCCGCCATGGAACGGCCACGGTCTCCGGTGCTCCGGAGCACCGGTATCCCACGGGTGAGTAGGCTCTCTGAGATCAGGACCTGAACCGGGACCAGAGGGCGGAGGTGGACGTGGAGAGCGACGAGGACCTGCTCGCGCGCACTGCCTCCGGGGACGAACAGGGGCTGAGGTTCCTGTACGAGCGGCATGCCGCGGCCGTGCTGCGGCTGCTGCGGCGGCTGACGTCCGACCCCGGGGTGGCCGAGGAGCTCCTGCAGGAGACCTGGATCGCCGTGTGGACCTCCGCGGACCGTTTCCGAGGGGCCTCCTCGGTGCGGGTAAGACCACGCTGATGAAGACGATCGCGGGACTGTTGCGGTTGGACTCGGGACGGATCTCCGTGTTCGATCGGCCCTTGTCGAGGGGTTCCCGTCGCGAACCGGGGACCCTGATCGACGGCCCGGGGTTGTGGCCCCGGATGAACGCGGTCGAGCACGTCCGTGTGCACGCCAGGCTCCGGGGTGCCCGAGGAATGGGGACACGAGGCATTGGGCACCGTCGGTAGGGCCGACCTCGCCGCCCGCCGGGTCTCCGCCTGTTCCTTGGGTATGCGGTGGCGCTGGTCAGTAAGCCGCGGTTGCTCGTGCTGGACGAACCCATCAACGGCCTGGACCCGCTCGGTATGCGGGACATGTGGGAACTCCTGTGCCGGCTCGCGGGGAGACGACCGTCTTCGTATCCGGCCACCAGTTGGACCAGATCGCCCGGACCTGCGACCGGGTCGGTGTCGGTCAGCGCGGTGAGCCGGGCGGGGTCCAGGCGGGTCAGGGCGTGCTGGGAGCGCCATCGGCCCATGGGCCGATGGCGTCGGTGGAGCGGGCTCCGGTCAACACCGCGCACAGCCCGGTGGTGACGATGCAGCTCAGCGGGTGTCGGATCCCGCGGGCGGCGCGGGGGCTCGTGAGGTATGTCCATCCTTGTGTAGGGGTCTTCTGCTGCCTTCAGGGCTTTCCGGCGATCGTCATCTGTCTGTGACCAGGCACAACGACCCGCGTGTGCGGAAAGTGAGTCAAGCCCCAGCTGTCCAGTGTCGGGTCCAGCGTGGGATCGAATCCCGGCCCGGCCATCACCGTCCGTGCACGGCACGTGCGCACACACTGCTCACGCAGAAGATCCCCAGACCCGTACCGACCGCCGGGCAGACACCTCTCGGTGGAGCGGAGGAGTCTGCCGCGTGCGTCCCGCATGAGTGGCTGGGCCTGTGATCCGGAGTGATATGTGCAGCACTCGAAATACGAGTGCTGCACATATCACTCCGGGAAGTCTGGCATGGGGTCACAGGTCCCGGTAGACCTCGCCCCGGTGGGCCACGCTCAGCACCAACACCACCAGGCGCCCGTCATCGATGGCGTAGACGATGCGGTAGTCGCCCACCCGTGCCCGCCAGGCCTCGCTGGGGCCCTTGAGCGGGATGCTCCCGGGCGGGCGCGGGTCGGCGGCCAGTTCCTGCACCTTCCGGGCGATCCGGGCTCGCACGGGCTTGTCGAGCCGCAGGAACTGCTTGCGGGCGACGTCGTCGAAGGAGACCTCGTAGGGCTGGTCGGTCACCGTCCCAGCTCCTCGGACAGTCCGGCCTCCTCCAGGACCTTGTCGAAGGGGACTGTCTCCGAGCGGCCGGACTCGATGTCGGCCAGACGCTCAGCGGCCACGCGGGCGTCGCGCTCGTCGAGGAGCTCCTCGTAGTGGTCGACCAGGTCGGCCGGGACGATCGCCGCGGCCCGCTGGTGGCGACGGCCGCGGGTGACGTAGGTGACCTCGCCGCCGTAGTGGGCGCGGTTGACGCGTTCGGAGAAGTGGTCGCGGGCCTGGGTGACCGAGAGCTCGCGCTCCTGGTCGGGGTGTTCGATCTGTTCAGCGTTCATGACTCCATCATGCCCGAGCTAAGCGCCAATCTGGCGTGGTTGGCTTGATTCTTTACCTGGGCCCCTGAACGACGCAAAAGGGAAAGCGAGTGATCGACCCCCTGAACAGGAGTGATGCCCGTGTTGCGCATCGCATCTGTCGCACGCGTGTGACGCATAACACGGATGCGTTAGCGGTTCAGGACCTGGCTCAAGGTTTCGAGGGAGGACCGGTCGGTGGCGCGCACACTGTTGATTTGGCGCAGCACCTCGGGACCTGGTCCCACCGAAGTCCTTTGGTCCGGGTGTGCAGCAGCTGGTCGCCTTTGACCTGGAGCAAGTAGTGCGCCCCGGCCTGTTCGAGGAGGTAGTGGGCGGTGGGCCGTTGGGTGTGCAGGGCGTCGCCGGAGACGATCGTCCCGCCGGTGTCCAGGCCGGCGGGCAGCTCGGTCACGTACTAGATCTCGCTGTCCTTGGCGGGAACGCGTACCTGGGCGGCGATACTCCCGTCGTCGGTCATCGCGACCAACAGGTGGACCGGGTCGTCCTGCTCCAGGGTGGAGCCGCGCAGCGTCTTACCGTCCAGGGCCAGGAACGGTGCCCTGTCGGTGTCGGTCAGCGCGGTGAGCCGGGTGGGGCCCAGCCGGATGGTGTCGGTGGAGGGCGCGTGGCGGGCACCCGACCTGGGACGGAGCGGCCGGGTGCCCGATCCGTGGGTAGGGTGCCCGCCTCAGCCGTCGTCGACGGTGATCGCGGCGGTCGGGCACACCGCTGCGGCCTCGTGCACGTCGTCCTTCAGTTCCGGTCCGGGCGCCGGGTCCAACAGTTCGACGATGCCGTCCTCGTCGCGCTGGTCGAAGACGTCCGGCGCGATCAGCACACACTGGCCGGCCCCGCAGCACAGGTCCTGGTCGACGGTGATCCTCAAGCTCTGCTCCTCACTCGGTCGGGTGTTCGTGGTGCGCGGCGGCGGTCACCAGCGGACCGGGACCTCGCGCAGGCCGCCCACGAGCAGCCCTTCCACCGGTTCGAGCTCCTCGGGCGGCACGGCCAGTTCCAGAGTGGGGAGCTTGCGCAACAGCACCTCGAGGGTCACCTGCAGTTCGGTGCGGGCCAGCGCCTGCCCCAGGCAGGAGTGCGCACCGGCACCGAAGGACAGGTGCGGGTTGGGGACACGGTGCAGATCCATGTTCCCGGGATCGGTGAAGACCCGCTCGTCGCGGTTGGCGGCGGCCATGCTGCACACCACGGGCGTCCCCTCGGGAAGGTGTTCGCCGGCGACCTCGGTGTCCTCCGAGAGCACGCGGCTCAGTCCGAACCCGGCGTTGGCGTCGGCGCGCAGGGACTCCTCGACCGCGGTACGCACCTTCGAGGGGTCCTCGAGCAGGCGTTCCCACCGGCTGCGGTCGGCCAGGAGCATCGCGACCATCTTGCCGATCATGTTGGCGGTGGTCTCGTGTCCGGCCACGAGCAGGCCCATCGCCGTGCCCAGGAGCTCGGTGTCGCCGAGGCCGTCGCCCTCGGTCTCGCGCTGTTCGATGAGCGCGCTGATGAGGTCGTCGGCGGGGGCGGTCTTCTTGGCCTCGATGTGCCCGGACATGTAGGCGACGAACTCCTGCTGGGACTCCCGCATCTCCTGCCCGGTGTAGCGGGTGAGGTTGAGCAGGATGTCGGACCAGCGCGAGAAGCGTTCCCTGTCCCGGGCCGGTACCCCCAACATGTCGCAGATGACGAAGACCGGGAGCGGGAAGCCCAGCCCCGCCTTGAGGTCGGCGGGCGGCCCCGAGGCCACCATGGCCTCGATGAGGTCCTCGGCGATCTGCTCCATGCCGGGACGCAGCTGCTTCATGCGTTTGGCGGTGAACCAGCGTCCGACCAGGCGCCGCCACCGCAGATGCTCCTCACCGGTGCTCGGGACCATCCGTGTCAGGTCGCCCGGGTCGTCCTCTGCGCCCTCCGGGCGGGTCCCCACGCGGATGTCCCGTACGAAACGGGGGTCGGCGAGCGTGGCCTTGACGTCCTCGTGGCGGGTGAGCAGCTTGGCCGGGGCCCCGTTGGGCAGGTGTACGTCGGCCACCGGACAGCCGCGGCGCAGTTCATCCCACTCCTGGGGCGGTTCCAGCGGTGCGGTCTGGGTCAACGGGTACTGCAGTGTGTGTTCCTGCGGGCTCATCGAGCCCCCTCTCGTGCAGTGGGGCATGTGCGGGCACGCCCCGCGCGGATGCGGCAGGGGGATGTGCGGCCCGGAACCGCGCCGTACCTGGTGCGGGCGGACGCGGCCGGGTGCGGGCAGGATCGTGCGGTCACTCCTGATCACGGTTGTATAACCGAAGAACCGAGAGGACGCTATCGCTTGTCCGGGGAGGGGGTCAACAGAAGTGAGAGCTGACTATCGGTCGGTAAGGTGGCACGGATGAGTACCGAGTCCCCCAGACGGTTGCGTTCCGACGCCGCCCGCAACAGCGAGAGGCTCGTCGGAGCGGCCCGCGAGGTTTTCGCCGAGCAGGGTCCCGACGCCCGCCTGGACGAGATCGCCCGGCGCGCGGGGGTGGGCGTGGCCACGCTCTACCGGCGTTTCCCCGACAAGGCCGTCCTGGTGCGCGCTGTGCTGGACCAGGCCTTCCACGAGCGGGTCGCCCCCGTCATCGAGGAGGCTGTGCAGGAGGAGGACGCGGGCAGCGGCCTGATCGCCGTGCTCGACGCGACGATGTCCCTGCTGGCGAGCGAGTACAACACCCTCTCGGCCGCCGGCGACCTGGGTGTACTGGCCATGGACAGCCGTGAGGCCTTCTTCGGGCAGATCATGGACCTCGTCCGGCGCGCTCAGGAGGAGGGGGCCGTTCGCGAGGACCTCGAACCCGAGGACGTGCCCCGCATCATGATCATGCTCACCAGCGTGCTCGTGACCGTGGAACGCGGTAGTGAGGGATGGCGGCGCTACCTCGCCCTGCTCAGTGACGGACTCTCCCCGGAGGCGGCCCGCCCGCTGCCCTCGCCCCCTCCCGTGGTCCGCCCCTTCTGAGAGCGGCCGGGACAGGGGGCTCGGGAGGCGCTGCCGGGCGCACGGCGGCGCGACGGGCCCGTTCCTGGAACCCGTTCCCGCACAGGGGCCGGCTGCCCCGTGAACGGGGAGGGAGCCACCCGCCATAGGCTGGGCGGCATGTCTGACCTTGCTCCCGGGAAGCGGGGTGGCCTCCGGTGAGGAACGCCGCCACCGTCGTGTCCTTCCTCGTCTTCGTCGTCGCCTTCGTCGCCACCCGCGATTTCACGCGGACCTTCCTGGCGTCCTGGGTGGAGCTGGAGGGACTCGCGCTCTGGATCGCCTCCTTCGTCTCCTCGGTCCTGTTGGCCGGTCTCGCCTCCGGGCTCGTGCTCCAGATCTTCCGGTTCTTCGACCGCGGGTGATCCGCGCGGGCGGGGCTCCGGCGCCCGCCTTCCGAGCGCCGGCGCACACTCGCTCGGCGCACTCGTCCCGTGCGCTCCGCAGATCCGTCGTGATCGGTTCCGTCCCCCCGATTCCCTGGGGCCCTCCGGTGCGCAATGATGTGCTCATGGGTTTGCGAGAGCGGAAGAAAGCGGCCACCCGAGCCGCGATCCGGCATCAGGCTCTGGAGCTCATCCGGGAGCAGGGATATGAGGCAACCACCACCGAACAGATCGCAGCGGCCGCGGACGTCTCGGAGAGCACCTTCTTCCGGTACTTCCCCACGAAGGAGGAAGCCGTCCTCACCGAGGACGTGCTCGCCCGGGTGTGCCGCTACTTCCTCGACGAACCCGAGAGTGTGCCCCTCACCGACGCCCTGCGGGCGGGGCTGCGCCGTGCCTACGCGGAGATGAGCGGTGCCGACCGGGACGGGGACCTCCAACGGCGCCGGCTCATGTTCACCGTGCGCGAGCTCCGGTCGTCCCTGATCGAGCGGCACGCCACCGGGATCGGGGAGCTCGCCGAGGCCGCAGCCGAACGTACCGGCCGTCCGGCCACGGACCTGGACGTGCGGTCCTGGGCGGGCGCGTGCATCGGGGTGCTGCTGTCGGTCCTGCTCGCCGTGGCCGAGGAGGGCGAGGGCGAACCCGCGGACTTCCCCGACCTTCTGGACAGCGCCCTCGCGCGGTTCCAGGGCGGTGCCCTCGGTCTCTGACCCGGCCCGCGTCTTCACGTGCCCGGCGTATCGGGCCCGGTTCTCTGTTCCCGGGCCTGGTCGGAGCGAGGAGCCTCCCGGGCTTTCCGGGCCTGGCGACGCTTCTCCATGAGGCGGTCCTGTTCACGCAGCGCGCGTCGTTCTTCGCGGTTGAGCGGCCGGTTGTCGGGGTCGGTCGTGTCGTAGTGCTCCGCCCTGACCGGGCTCTCTTTCTCCGGGGGCTGCATCGTGTTCACCCGTCCCTGTTCCTGGGGTCGGGGATGAGGGGTGTCCTCGGGGCGGGTGCCCGGGTGAGCTGTTTCTCCAGCCGGCCCGGTGTGGGGGCGCTCTCGACCTGGGGGCGCAGGCCGGGGCGGCGGTAGGTGGTGGCGATCCAGGTGCGGCCGGTGTAGACGATGTGCCACCGGTGTCCCCACCGGGCGCGCAGGCGGGCCAGGGTTTCGCATTCGGTCTCCCAGGCTTGTCCGGTCCGGTCCTGGTGCAGGCCCTCGTGGCGGGTGATGCGCACGCACACACGGGTGGCGCCATCGGCCAGGGTGCGGGCGCCGCATTCGGACAGGTCGCGCCACTTCATGCGGCCCCCTGCGCCAGATAGCGGCGCACCGCCAAAGCGAGCGGGGCGAGGTCTCCGGCCGGGCCGGACACGTAGGTGCGCACCCGGTTCGCACGGCGGGGGCGGCGCTTGTGGTGAGGGCGGCGCTCGCGGAGGTTCTCTTCTGCACGTCGGCGTACGCGTTCTAGCTCGGACAGGGACAGGTAGCGAGGCGCCATGGGCGCACACCTCCTGGGTCAGGTGCCGGATGGAGGACCGGCGAGCTACTGGCGAAACCCCATGGTCGCCCAATGCGTTCAATAACGCAAGATGCGATCAAGGAAGATGGCATCGATCTGAGTCGGATCTGACTCTATTAGAAGCATGGTGCGCGAGATGTCCGAAAAAGCGACTCGGAGCGTAAGCTCTGCAGGTCCGTACCGATCCAGGAAGGGTGGCGAGGTGGCTCCCAGCCCGACGCTCAGGAGACGCCGACTGGCGCGACAGCTCCTACAGCTACGTGAGGATGCTTGCCTCACCGCCAAGCAGGCCGCCGCCCGTGCGAAGGAGATCGCTCCGGACAGGTCCTGGTTCGAAGCGAAGATCACTCGCATCGAAACCCGCAAGATCCTGCGGGTGCGTGACGCTGACCTCCAGGTTCTTCTCGACGTGTACGGCGTCACCGACACCGAACAACGCGAGGTGTACCGGCGGCTCGCCCGCGAAGCGGCCAACAGCGGCTGGTGGTACGGGTATCGGGACATCCTCGGTGCCGGCACTTACGTGGACCTGGAGACCGAAGCATCATTTATTCGCACGTATCAGGTGCAACATGTTCCCGGCCTGCTCCAGACCGAGGACTACGCTCGCGCCATGATCCGTGCTGGAGGAGTCACCTCTGAAGAAGAGGTCGACCGTCGCGTCGAAGTACGCATGATGCGTCAGCACCTGCTGAACCGCGCGGATGCCCCGCGTCTGTCGGCCGTCGTCGACGAGACCGCATTCAGGAAACTGCCCGGGGCCGTGGCTGCTCGCCAGATCCAGCATCTGATCGATGTACAGCGACCGACGTTGCGGGTGCAGGTCCTTCCGGACGAGGTGGGGCCGCACGCCGGGATGGACGGTTCCTTCGTGATCCTGGATTTCGCCTCTGATCCCTCGGCGGTGTACGTCGAGCGGGCCGACGGAGACGGCCTGCTGATCGAGGATGCGGAGCAGCTCACGACTTACGAGACCGTCCTCGACCACGTCCGGACTTCGGCGCTGAGTGCCGAACAGTCACTGACATGGTTGAAGGGGCAGCTCGACCAGCTCGGTTAGGGGCACGATGTCCACCAGCGAATCCCACCTGAACTTCCGCAAGTCCAGCTACTCCAGCGCCAAGGGGCAGGACTGTGTCGAGGTCGCTGAGTTCTTCGAGGGAGCAGCTGTCCGAGACACTCAGCATCGGGAGCTGGGGCACCTGGCCTTCCCCTCTCCGGAATGGGCAGCCCTACTTCGCTCGGCCACCCGCCAGTAGCTCAAGAATGCGCAAGGCCCCGACCGATCTGGTCGGTGCCTTCGGCGTACTCATCAGAAGTATGGTTCCCAGGCTCATACTGACCGGTCGTGATGAGCACACTTGGCACTCGAATCGCTCAGCCCCGTTGAGTATGAACGCGGCTACGCTGAAGAGCTCAACACCCGGTCACGGGCATGCTGGGGCTTCTACACGCCCCAAGAGGTCTTCCACAAGCTTCTGCCCGGGGGCGAGGCCGATGGCGAGCAGGGCTGTTTCAAAGTCGGGGCCATGAGACATCAGCACTGATCACGGACCTGTAGCGATCCGCTCGAACCCCCACCAACAAGCAACGGAGCCCGCTAGAAAACCAGGGACTCTCACATCTCCGGTTCCAAAGGACTCCGTTGCACCCTCAGTCTGCCATGGCCTCCTGCGCCCTGTCCGCCCCCGCTGTTGAACAGGCCGACCCCCGCCACCGCCGCGGGCGACGCCACCACCTGGGCTGCATCATCCTGATCGGCCTGTGCGCAGTACTGGGCGGAGCCCGCTCCCTGGCCGCGATCGGCCAATGGGCAGCCAACGCACCCCAGCACACCCTGGCCCGGCTGGACGCCCGCCTGATGCAACCCGCCCTCGGTCTGCGCCAGGCACCCAGCCCAGCCACCATCCGACGCGTGCTGACCAGCACCGACCCCGGCGTACTGACACAGATGAGCACCGCCGCCGACCTGGCCGTACTGATCGTTGACGGCAAGAGCGCCCGGGGCTCACACACCCGCCAGAGTCGGGCGGTGCACCTGCTGGCCGCCATGACCCCTGCCGGCCAGGTGGCAGCCCAGACCCGCGTGGCCGACAAAACCAGCGAGATCAGCGCCCTGGCCGACGTCCTGGCCGGCCTGGACATCGAAGGCAGCGTGGTCAGTGCCGACGCGCTACACACCCAGAACGAGACCGCCCAGTACCTGGTCCAAGAGCGCAGAGCCCACTACGCCTTCACCGTCAAAGCCAACCAACCCACCCTGTTCAGACAGGTCAAAGCACTCCCGTGGGCTCAGGCGCCCCTGCTGTTCACCGAGACCTCACGCGCACACGGCCGCGAAGAAAGACGCACCGCCAAGGTGCTGACCGCACCCGGACTCGCGTTCGCCCACGCCAAACAGGTGTTGCGGGTGCACCGGTGGGTCAAGGAGGTCTGCACCGGCAAGGTGCGGCGCACCTACGCCTACGTGGTCACCAGCCTTGCTGCTGAGCAGGCCGACGCTCGACGGCTGGCGGGTCTGGTCCGGGGCCATTGGCGGATCGAGGCGCTTCACCATGTCCGGGACGTGAGCTTTGACGAGGACGCCTCGCGGGTGCGTAGCGGGCACGGGGCGCAGAACATGGCGATGTTGCGCAACCTGGCTATCCCGCTGTTGGCCGGGCTGGATAGGAGCAGTATCCCCGAAGCCATCCGCTGGGTCTCCTATGAGGCCTTCACAAGACCACTCGATCTTCTTGGGCTCGCGTGACCAGTGCCGATGTCGACCTCCCTCGACTTTGAAACAGTCCTGGATGGCGAGGGTGTTGTTTCAACGAATTGACACCGCCAGTGTCTTGCTGGAATGAAGTGCCTTAATTAATATGAGTCCTGCTTGTTACTTAAATATAATATTATTCGGGTTGGATGGTCAGAGTCCGAATCATCCCCCAATGAAGGACGAGCTTTGCATCCCCCAAAAAAGTCAATGTAATTGTAATAGCTAGTATCACAGTTGCCTCTGCATTCATGTTTCCGACTTCCGCATTCGCTCAGGAAAAAGGCGATATTTCGGTTGCGCAGATCGACATGCAGCAGCTCAATGGTGCCGCGAATCCTGACGGCGAAACGGCTTCTGAAAGCAAAGTCAAAGATTACCTTGCAAGTCAAGCTCGGCAAGGAAACCTGGTAGACGAAAAAGAGGTCATGAGTGCCTCCGTCGAAAGTCCACTCGATGGTTCCTCAGTGGACCTCGTATGGAACGACTCTATGTCTCCCACCGAGATGAACCTTTCACTTCTCGAAGGGGAGGGAGAAAAGGCATCTCAGGTTGGCCTCGGTGTGGCTATGAAGCACAACGAAGTTGATATGGATGGTACTAGGGAAACTCCTATCGGCATGGGGTATGGTGCTGCCTCGGATATTGATGGTATGTACTTGTTCTCGCAAGATTGTTTCAATGCCTATTTCGGTCCTAATTATGATACTGTCGATGATGAAGACCATTACATGACGACGTGTTATCAGAAATTTGCCGAGTCAGGCACAGTCAACTGGGTATATAACCGTTGGGGTCACTGGGAAACGGCGGAACCTGTCACCGGTGACTATGCGCGAAATATCGACTTTAGTATGCGCACCCGACCTTGGGAAGGTCGTGAAGACGAATTCGAGCGCATGGTCGATTGGGCGCCCCGTGAACCGGTACTGCAGTTGCACTTCCGTTTTGTCATGATTCCAACAGCGCTCGTCTGCGGTAGTGGCAACGCTGAGCCTGCGCCTGGTGGGCGCGTCTGAACACCGACCAATCCAATGCGTGCTCGAGATCGTGCTCGACTCTGAACAAAGCGTGCAACAAACGGGCGATCTCGCTGCACGAGAGCGCCACCAACCCCGAAGAAGGCCGGTGACGGGCCAGCTCCCGCAACCGGCACAGGGCCAGGAACGCATAGGCCACCATCGCCAGCAGGCTCCAGCGGTGCCAGGACCTCCACATGCGCACCTGGTGCTCGTCCAACCCGGCCAGGTTCTTGCCCTGCTGGAAAGATTCCTCCACTCGCCACCGCCGCCCGGCCACCGCCACCAGACGGGCCAAGGGCACCGCCTGGGGTGCATAGCAGCGGAAGAAGGCCAGTTCACCACTGGTGCGACTGCGTCGGATCAGCACCCACCGCACCCCGGCAGTGTCGGTGTGGTCGTCGATGAGCGCCCAGTCGTAGAAGCGCTCGCCCTGGGACCCGGCCCCGGCCGAGCGCTTCTGCCAAGCCGCATCCGGCAGCAGCACGGCCAGCTCCTTGACCGCCAAGGGCCCGCGCGGGGTAGCCATGCGGTCGGTGGCCGCCATCTCCATCACATACCCCACCCGCTGCTGTTCCAGGTAGGAGCGCAGGCCGGGGTTGCGGCCATAAACCTCGTCGCCGGCCACCCACGCGCCGGGCACCCGGGCCAGGGCGGTAGCGATCATCTGGCGGGCCAGCTCCGGCTTGGTCTCAAACTCCACGTCCTCGGGCACCCCCGCACTGCGGAGCCGGGCAGGGTCATCGCTCCAAGAAGCCGGGAGGTAGAGGCGGTGGTCGATCAGGGCGTGAGCCTCGGGTGTGGTGTAGGCGAGATAGACCGCGACCTGGCAATTCTCCACCTGCCCCGTGGTGCCGGTGTACTGGCGGGCCGCTCCGACGGTGCGGGTGCCCTTCTTGATGTCGCCGGTCTCATCTACGACCAGAACCACGTCGTCGGTGCCCAGATGGCCGATGAGGTAGTCGCGCAGGGCCGCGGCCAGGGCTTTCTCGTCCATACCGGCCTGGGACAGCAGGCGTTGGATCCGGTAGGGCCTGCTGTGTCCGGCCTGTTGGGCCAGGCTCCAGCAGTTCTTGGCCGTGAGCGGGGCGAGCAGGGCGCGGATGACCTCGCAGGCTGTGGTGCGGGTCTCGGGCCGGGCCAGGTGGGGGTCGATGAGGGTGTCGGTGAGTTCGTTCAGCAGGTGCGGCCAGCGCTGGGCCGCTATGCTGGTGTCTGCGGCCACCGCCTCGGGATTTGTTGTCTTCACACACACGATCATCGGGCGGTGGCCGTTGTTGTGTACGGCAAACGCCCAGATCAGCGTGGTCAAATCTGGTCAGGCCATCCCAGACAGCATCAGGTCATGCAAAACGGAAGTGCAACTGCAGTACCGGCCTCTGAATGTAATCCGGGAGCTACAGGGAACGTTGGAATCGGAGGCGTGGGAATTTCTTTCCCGATTGGGACTTGTGAGGATGTCGAGGTCGAACCCCGAACAGGTCTGATCTCTATGGGGTGGATTGACGAAACAACATCCCGAAACAAGACAGCAGACTACGCTATGGCTTTCGAAGCTACCGATGATCAAGTAGCGCCTATTCTGGCTGATTATGTCTGGTCGGAAGTCATGCTGTGTGGTGCGGGCGTGCTGTGCCTCCCTGGTTCCCCAAGTTACTCCTATGTTCATGCTGACAGCGGCTGGTAAGAAGTGAAACGTCTTTTTTTGGGGATGTCTCGGGTCACCCGGGGCATCCCCCCACGTGTTTTGATTATATCAACGGCAGCCCTGATGGCTATGGTGCTTGTCCTAAGCTTGGTTTGGTTGAAGAGAGATGACGAGAGCGGGTCGAAAGAAGAGCAAGAGCTGAGCCAAACTGATGTCGATGTTTGCGAGAACCCTCCTACAGTTACTTCATGTGCTTCAGTGGAATTTTCAGGGAAGAAGTATAGGTACTCCCTAATTCGTTCTGACAGCGATGTGTCAAACACCGCGATAGTCGATTTGGGAGGACCAGGAAGCTCAGTTCTTTCGGGTAGTTTCGATCTTCAAGGGATTGTCGAATCAAATTTCGATACATCCAAAACAAATGTACTGTTCATTGATGAACCTTGGGTTACAGAAGAAATTGGGCAAGCATGCGATGAAAAATTGTCCGAATTTTATTCTAGCATCCGAGAGTCGCACTCTATTGAGAAGCCGGCGATCGGCATGGCCAGTGAATGTATGATCGATGGATCGGTCTGGTCATTCGACGCTGATAGTTATCCTAACGTCGTTTCTGAGGTGGAAAAAGAGGAAGGAATATCGATCAATGGGTTCTTGGGGTTCTCTTTCGGGTCGACTCGTGCCAACTATCTTAGTGACTGGGACTTTTCCTGGTCAGTTCTTGTACGTCCTTATCCTACGGGGATTCAAGGTGCGGAACTAATAGATATGAGAGCACAGCAAATATCTGATTTGGCTGTTGGGGGGCAAGAAGCCATAGAATCTTCAGATCCAGTTGATGTATCAGAGCGAACGCTCCCGGTTGAAAATTTCGATTACCTATCTGCTGAACTTGCTCTGCCGTATGTTTCAGAAGAGTTTGTGAACTCCTATGCATCTCAACTAGCTGACCGAAATAGCCCGAAACTAGCAGCTGAACTCTCGGATTCATTTTGGTATCGTTACGGAGAAGAATCAATATCACCAGCGCTCCTCGCATATCTGGGCGAAACATGCGCTGCTGCAGAGCCCTGGAATCTTGAAGGACGCGGGTTCGATGAGTTTTCTCATGAAGCTATTCTAGCGGATCTGCATTCTATCTGTTCGTCCCTGGAGTTCAGTGGAGGGGGGGACTTCGAAGTTTCGTCTGAATTCAGTTGCGTAGTAGCATCTGATGACTATTTGACAAGCCTAGAAGCTGTAGAGAAAGAAATCGAATTTGACGGTGAGAGTGTTTGGATTACGCCAGAAGAATCTTCTCATTCTTCACAGGAAGGGCTCGATGACTGTATGAATATGATTCCTGGTGCGCGCTGATGTGGGCAAAAATATCTGCCGTAATTATTCTTTTTCTCCTTTTGCTTCTCGCGTTATTTATTTTTTGGCGACCTGGTTCTGTGGTGCCAATTAATCGCTCCCATGATGCAGGTGACTTCACGCTCAGGATCCTTGAGTATGGCCCAACTGAGTCTGATGAAAATATTTATTCATGGGAGTTGGTGGTCAATAATCAGGTGGGGGAGGATCTTGGTTTAAGGGTTGATGCGTCCTGTAGATCAGGATATCTTCCATGGAGTGGCCGTCAGGAGCCCATTGCTCTCAGTGACAAGGAAGCCCAGATCCCTCCATTTGAGGCGAGGGGTTGGCGCATGACGTGCCCGAGGGAGCATGGTCGTATGCACGTAATAACTGTCACTGTCCTCCCGGATGGGGAGCGGCAGACTTCTGAAATCCACTTCTATGCAGATTCTCCGAATTAAGTTCCGCGCATGAGGTCGAGTGCCGTAGGCGGGGTGGAGTCCTCGACCTCTGACCTGGACGCACGGAGCCTGAACCGGGGCGGGGCCGCGCTCTGCAGCCCCGCCGTGATCAGCCCTGCGGGATCAGCGCGAACGTGTGCTGGGTGTCTGCCTCGACCGCGTCGTCGCTGTAGTGCAGCGGGACGTAGTCACCCTCGCGCCACGGGTCGACGTGGTCGTCGTGGTGCGGGCTGTCCGGGTCGCCCGACTGCCCGGGTGCGTTGACCGCCAGGGAGGAGTCCCACTCACCGACGTCGAGGACCATCCGGAAGGACGCCCCGGCGTTGTGCCGGTACTCGGCCGGGTCCATCCCGGAACGGTTCACCGTGTGCGTGGAACCCTGGCGCTCGAACGGCCCCAGGTCATCACCCACCGGGCTCTCGAACACGGTGTGCTGCAGGTCGCCCCACCGCCACTGCGACGGGTCGGTGCCCAAGGACCCGGACACGTCCTCGAGCGCCGCGGCCAGGGAATCGGCGAGGACCTCGTCCCGCACCGTCTCGGCGTCGCCGTCGATCCACTCCTCCGGGTGGTGCAGCGCGTCCAGGAGCGCGCCCGCGTCCTGGGTGTGCTCGGTGAAGGAGGCCAGTTCGGGCGAGACCGCCTCGTAGAAGGCCGGTCCCAGGTGGCGGTGGAACCAGGTCTGGTACAGGGCCGCTTGCGCGGAGTCCACCGGGTGGTCGCCGTCCCAGCTCTCCAGGAGGTCGGCCGCCGCACGGGCCGGCCCCTCGGTGTCCAGGCCCTCGAGCAACGGCAGCGCTTCGCGGACGGTCAGGTCCACGACGTCGTTCTGCAGCTGTGCGGAACCCTCCATGGTGGCGGGCCCGTCGCCGCCCAGCACCTCGGTGATGCGGTCCTGGCGGTAGCCGGGCGCCCACTCGTACCCCAGGCCCAGGTCATCGGGCATGTTGTACTCGTTGGCGGTGGAGAAGAACCCCTCGTCGGGGTTGTGCACGGACGGCAGGCCGTCCATGAACCCGTCCCACTCGTGGGTGCCGTCCCCGGGCACGGGCAGCAGGCCGTCGCCCTCGCCGCGTTCGGGGATCAGGCCGGCCGCGGACCACCCGATGTCGCCGTGGACGTCGGCGTAGGTGTAGTTCATGGGCGGGCCGCCCCAGCCGTCCAGGACCGAACGGAACTCCCCGAAGTCCTCGGCGTACATCAGCTCCAGGCTGTTGAAGTAGGCGGTCGTTCCGGGCTCGGTCCAGGTGGTGCGGACGGCGTAGGCGGTGTCGCTCTCCTCGTCCTGGGCGACGACCGGGCCGTGGCGGGTGAAGCGCAGCTCCACCTCCTCGGTCGAACCGTCGGGCAGGGCGACCTCCTCGGTGACCACCTCCATCTCCTCCCACGCGCCGTCGTGACGGTAGCGGTCGGGGTCGTCGGGATCCACGTCGTAGAAGAGCAGGTCCTGTTGGTCGGCGGCCAGGAACGTGAGCCCGTACGCGGCCGTCCCGTTGTGCCCCATCGCCACACCCGGCAGGAACGGCTCGCCCGCACCGACCACGTCGACCTCCGGTGAGGACAGGTGGACGACGTAACGCAGGGAGGGCGCCGTCACGGGCCGGTGCGGGTCGCCGGCCAGGATCGGACGGTCGGTGTCGGTGAGGCCGGGGGAGACGGTCCAGCTGTTGCTGCCCTCGTCCCCGTTGGTGGTCAGGGGCTCTTCCTCTTCGGCGGCCAGGGGCAGGCGCGCCTGCCCCTCGTCGTCGAAGGTCACGTCGCCGGTGGCGAGCCGGTAGGTGTCCAGGACGTCGTCGGGAACCGAACACGGATCCAGGCCCTCGGGCAGGGAGGCCGTGTGGTCGGGTTCCATGCCCAGCAGCAGGTCGGCGTTGCCGAGCTCGTCGTCGCAGGCCACCCGGGCGCGGGTGAGTTCGCTCGCGAGGTTCGTGCCGAGGGTGTGCGTACGGATGCGGACGACGTCCTCGGGCTCCCAGCGGGCCGGGGCGTAACCGAGCTCGTCGAACCCGGGCGGCATGTGCTCGGGGTGCTCCGCCAGCCAGTCGACGTAGGCGTTGATGCCCTCGGCGAAGCGCGCGGCGGCGGTGCGGGACTCGGGCCCGTAGCTGTCCCACTCCTCGTCCATGTCGCCCCGGTACAGGAACAGGCGTGCGGCACGGTCGCGCTCCACGAAGTCCGGGCCCAGGACCTCGGAGAGCTCACCCAGCCCCTGCCGGCGGTGCAGGTCGATCTGGAAGAGCCGGTCGCGGGCCGCGTTGACCCCCTGGGCGTAGAAGAGGTCCTCGTTGTCGTCGGCGGTGATGTGCGGGAGCCCGGCCGAGTCGACGGCGATGGTCGCCTCGCCGTTCAGTCCGGGCAGGTGGAGTTCGTCGCGTTCGGCGGCGGTGGCGCCGGTCCCGGCCAGGGCCAGGGGCACACCGATGACCGTGGCTGAGACCAGGGCCGTGACTCTGCGTCTGCGCATAGTGCGTCCTTGCATCGGGGGGAGGAACGGATCGGAGGGACGCGGACGGAGGAACACTACAATGGGCGATCCTCCGGTGACGAGACGTGTTGACGCGAGAATCCGCGTGTCGCCCTCATGACCTGCGACGGCCCGGTGTCTTTCCCCTGGAGCGCTCGTGCCCCCGGGGGAAACACGTGTATCGGCTGTTCCGGGTGTGAGACTGGGGACATGACGAGCCACACCATGCGAGCCATCAGGCAGGAGACCCTCGGAGCCCCGGAGGTCCTGAAGGAGGAGGAACTGCCCGTTCCGGAACCGGGGCTGGGCCAGATCCGCGTCCGCGTGCACGCCGCGGGCGTCAACCCCACCGACTGGAAACACCGTGAGACCGGCAGGTTCCTCGGCGAGCCGCCGTTCGTGCTGGGCTGGGACGTCTCCGGCGTGGTCGACGAGGTCGGCTTCGGCACCACCCTGTTCCGGCCCGGTGACGAGGTCTTCGGGATGGTGCCCTACCCCTTCGGGGTCGGTACCCACGCCGAGTACGTCGTGGGGCCCACGCGTGCCTTCGCGTTCAAACCCTCCGAGGTCGACCACGTCACGGCCGGCGCGGTGCCGCTCGCGGCGCTGACCGCATGGCAGGCCCTGGTCGACACCGCCGGGGTCGGGGACGGGGACCGGGTCCTGGTGCACGCGGCCGCCGGCGGTGTGGGCCACCTGGCCGTGCAGATCGCCAAGGCCCGCGGTGCCCACGTCATCGGGACCGCCAGCGAGCCCAAGCACGGGTTCGTGCGTTCCCTGGGCGCCGACGAGGTCATCGACTACCGGACCACAGATGTCGGCGAGGCTGCCCAGGGCGTCGATGTGGTCCTGGACGCCGTCGGCGGGGACGAGCAGATCGAGATGTCGGTGCGTGCGCTGCGGCCCGGCGGCACCGTCGTGAGCCTGTTGCCCTTCGACGCCGCGGACGCGGTGGCCCGTGCCGAGGAGCAGAACTCGCGGGTGGTGAACATGCTCGTGGAACACGACCACCAGGGCATGCGCTCCATCGCCGCCCTCGTGGCGCGGGGTGCGCTGCGGCCCACCATCGCCGAGACCTTCCCGCTCGCGCAGGCCGCGCGTGCGCACGAGATCGGTGAGCGCGGTCGGACCACCGGGAAAATGGTGCTGACCGTCGGCTGAGTCCGGTCCGCACGCGACGAGGGGGTGACGGGACGGCCCGTCACCCCCTCGCTCTGTGCCGGTCATTCCGTGGCGGAGCGGGACTCCACCTGGGTCTCGGGACCCGGGTAGATGACCATCTCCTCACCGTCGGGGAACCGGACCAGGTACGGAGGGCCGTCGTGGGCGCCCCGCACCTCCACGATCTCTCCCGTTCGCCGACCGTCGCTGCTGCTGGCGCCGTGCGTGTGCACGAGATCGCCGACATGTGCGCGCATGGTTCCCCCGTTCGAAGCGGACCTGTCGGTGGCAATCGGGATCTACCCGGAGATCCTGCGCACCGAAACGGGTTCCGACCCTGCTTCGCCCCGGTTCTCAACGGGGGAGCAGGCCGGACATGAGGAGGTCGACGACGGCGGGGAGGTGGTCCTCCAGTTCCCGGAGGGAGTCGGCGTCGGCGTACGAGGCGAGCCCGTGCAGGGTCGCGGCGACGGTGAGCGCGATGGTGCCCGGATCGCCGGGCGCGATCGACCCCTCCTCCTGTCCCTCGGTGACGGGACGCAGCACCGTCTCCACCAGGCGCCCGACGGCGGCGGTGAGCTCGTCGGGGCGGGAGGGGGTGTGTTTGCGCGTGTACATCAGTTCCAGGAGCGCGGGGTGGTCGAGGGCGAAACCGACGTAGCCGCGGGCCAGGGCGAGAAGGCGGGACCGTGGATCGCCGGGTTCCTCGACGGCCTCGCCGAGCCGTGTGTCCAGACGCTCGAAACCGGTCAGGGCCAGGGTGTCCAGGAGGTGGTTCTTGCCGCGGAAGTGGCGTCCCGGAGCCGCGTGGCTCACCCCGGCCCGGCGGGCGAGCTCACGCAGGGACAGCGCCTCGGGACCCTGCTCGGCAAGGGCGCGTTCGGCCCCTTCGAGCAGGGCGGCGCGCAGGTCTCCGTGGTGGTAGGGGCGATGAGCCATGGCCCCAGCATAGTCGGATGTATACGGTGCCATCATTGTTGTCGTTGACAACTTCTCCGGGTGGTGCCTACGTTGTGGGCATGCAGACCAAAGCCGTTTCCCTCCCCGACCTGACCGGACGCACGGTCGTGATCACCGGCGCCAACAGCGGACTCGGCCTGGAGACCGCCCGCATGCTCGGAGCCCGGGGCGCGCACGTCGTGCTCGCCGTGCGCAACGAGGCCAAGGGCCGGGAAGCGGCCCGGGAGGTACCCGGTGACCCCGAGGTGCGCCGTCTCGACCTCGGTGACCTGAAGTCCGTGCGTGCCTTCGCTGAGGCGTGGACGGGCGACATCGAGCTGCTCATCAACAACGCGGGTGTCATGGCGGTGGCCGAGGGGCGGACCGCCGACGGGTTCGAGATCCAGTTCGGCGTGAACCACCTGGGCCACTTCGCCCTCACCAACCTGCTGTTGGAACACGTGACCGGGCGCGTGGTCACCTTGTCCTCGGGTCTGCACCGCATGGCGACCGGCATCGACTTCGAGGACGTGCACCTCGAGCAGGGCTATACCCCCTACCGCGCCTACGGACAGTCCAAGCTGGCCAACCTGTTGTTCACGCTGGAGCTGCAGCGCCGGCTGGACGAGGCCGGTTCGCGCGTGCTCTCGGTGGCCGCCCACCCGGGTTACGCCGCCACGAACCTGCAGAGCCACGGCGCCGACCCCTTCTCGCGCAAGGTGGCGATGCTCGGCAACGACGTCATCGCCCAGAGCGCCTGGGCCGGGGCGCTGCCCACGGTCTTCGCCGCCACCCAGGAGATCGAAGGGGCCGGGTACGCCGGCCCGGGCGGACTCTTCGGTATGCGGGGCGCGCCCACCTACTCCAAGCGCAGTGCCGCCGCGAATGACCCCGTGGCGGCCGAACGCCTCTGGGAGCTGTCGGAGGAGCTGACGGGGGCTTCCTTCCCGCTCTGAGGCCGGCCGCCCACGCGGTCGGGGGAGTGAGGTACCGGCGGTGCATCCCTTCCGTGCGGCCGGAACCGCAGTGAACCGCCGGAAAGGTGCGGGGCGGCCCCTGCGGGGGCAGGGCCGCCCCGCACCCCTCAGGGCACCAGGGTCAGTTCGTCGGAGCCGGCCCCGCGTACGGCCTCCTCCGATACCGCCCAGGGCAGGGTCTCGCCCGCGCTCCACAGGTCGAGCTGGTCGTCGTAGTTGCCGTGGAAGGCGTGCCCGGAGTTCCCGGTCAGGTTCACCCAGGTCGAGGCGTCCCGGTCCGACAGGTCCACGACCATCCGCATCGACGGCACGGTCACGATCCCGAACCCTTCCGAGGCGTCCCATCCGGTGGCGTTGACGATGCTCCCCCCGCCCGAGCTCTCCACCGGACCGCGGTTGAACAGGCGCTCCACGACCGCGATCCCCGAGGTGCCGAAGGACTCGTGGGTGGCGGTGAGGGTGTGCAGGTCGCCCCAGCGCCACTCGGAGGGGTCGTCGCCGAGCAGGTCCGTGAGCTCGGCGGCGGCCGCGTCCATCGATGCGGCCAGGACCTCGTCGCGTCCGTCGGCGTCCTCACCCTCCCACCAGGGGGAGTCGGGATCCTCGAGCAGGTTGTTGACCACGTACATGCCGCGTGAGCCGTCGCCCATGCCGACCGGGTCGAGTTCGTCGAACAGCGTCGGCAGCAGGTGGCGCCACGTGGCCTGGTAGAACGCGGCACCGGCGGAGTCGGCCCCGGTGTACAGGTCCCAGTCGGCGAGCTGCTCCTGGGCCTGCGCGGTGACCCCGTCCACGTCGGCCCCCAGCAGGTGCGGCACGAGGGGCTCGGCGGCCAGGTGGTAGGAGTCCATGTGCATGCGCTCCATGTCCTGGACCCCGACCGGCCCGTCGGCCAGGGCCTCCTCGGCCAGGTCGTTGATGCGCTGGCCCCGGTACCCGTAGTCCCAGTCGTCGGTGAGCATGTGTGCGTACTCGTCGTCCACGGAGGCCTGGTTCGCGGTGATCACCAACCCCGATTCGGGGTTGAGCACACTCGGGAGCTCCTCGAAGGGCAGGTAGTCCTCCCAGGCGTGGTCGGGGTCCCAGCCGGGCGCGGGGAAACGCCCGTCGCCCTCGCCGCGCACCGGGACCTTGCCGGGCGCCTGGTAGCCGATGTTGCCCTCCCCGTCGGCGTAGACGAGGTTCTGCGAGGGCACCTCGAAGGAGCGCGCCGCCTCGCGGAAGTCCTCCCAGTCGCGGGCCCGGTTCATGGCGAAGATCGCGTCGGCGGTGCCGCCGGGTTCCAGGGCCGTCCACTTCAGGGAGACGTCGCCGGAACCGCCGTCCTGGGCCTGTCCGGCCTCGCGTTGGCCGGCGCCGGCCTGGGCGTCGGAGACGATCGGGCCGTTGACGGTACTGCGGACGGTGATGTCGATGTCCTCGCCGCCCTGGACCCGCACCGTCTCCTCCCGGGTCTCTACGGGCAGCCACTCGTCCCCGTAGCGGTGGGTGTCGCCGTCGACCTCCTCCACGTACAGGTCCATGACGTCGGGGTAGAGGTTGGTGAAACCCCAGGCGATGGACTCGTTCTGGCCGATGACCACCCCGGGGAGCCCGGAGAAACCGAACCCGCTCACGTCGTAGGGGCACTCCTCGGCCGGCCCGGTGCAGTGCAGCCCCATCTGGTACCAGGTCGAGGGCATCGAGGCGCCCAGGTGGGGGTCGTTGGCGAGCAGGGGCTCACCGGACTCGGTGTGCTCGCCCGAGACGGCCCAGGCGTTGGAGCCCAGATCGGGACTGCCGCCGGGGCCGAGGAGGTCGGGAACGGCGCCGACGGAGTCCGCGACCCGTTCCAGGGCGTCCTGTCCGCCGGCCGGTCCGGGTGCGCGGCGGGCGTCCTCCTCGGGCGAGGAAGGTTCGTCGGCGGGGTCGGCGTGTTCCTCGGTCACGGTCGTGGGGGTGTGTTCCTCGAAGGGGTAGGGAGGGTAGAGCTCGCCGATCTGTTCCTCGTCGAAGCCGGCGGCGAGCAGGCGTCCGCGCTCGGTCTCCTCGCTCATGTTGCCGCTGAGGTCCCAGGCCATGGCCTTGAGCCAGGCGAGGCTGTCGGCGGGCTGCCAGGGTTCGATCTCGTGCCCGCCGTTCATGACGGTCAGGAGGCTGTGCTCGAGGGAGGCCGAGGCGTCCCCGTTCTGTTCCAGCCAGGCATTGACCCCGTCGGCGTAGGAGTCCAGGTGGGCACGGGTGTCCTCGTCGAGCAGCTCGTACTCCTGCTCGGCGACGTGGCGCCAGCCCATGGTCCGCAGGAACACGTCGGTCTCGACATGGTCGGGTCCGAACAGCTCGGCCACGCGGCCGGAGGTGACGTGGCGGCGGAAGTCCATCTCCCAGAACCGGTCCTGGGCATGGGTGAAGCCCTGTGCCATGAACAGGTCGTGGGCCTGGTCGGCGTAGATGTTCGTGACGCCGTGTTCGTCGCGTACGACCTCGACCCGGGAATGCAGGCCGGGCAGATCGATCTCACCGGAGGTCTGCGGGAACGGGCGGCGCACCGCCCACACGCTCAGGAGTGCGGCGAGCAGGGCCAGGACGATGATCGCGGCCAGGAGGCCCAAAAGCACGCGAAGGAGGACAGGCTTGCGCAGAACACCCATAGCGGAACTTTAAGGTGCCTCGGGTCACACATGCCATGGTCGGCCCGTTCCCGAGCCCTATTTGTTACCAAGCGGTAGGCGAGTGGTGCCACCACGGAGCGAGGACACGGGGCCGGGCCCCGGCACCCGGACCCGAACGGACCGTGCCCCGGTCCGGGTCAGACCCGCACGCCCGCTTCGGAGGCCTCCACGCGCAACCGCTCCACCAGATCGGCCGCGGGCAGGTCCCGGGACTTGCGCCACCCGCTCCCGGCCCACAGCGCCATGCCCCCGGTGTCCCCCGCTTTCGAGGCGGCGGCGCGCAACGGCTTGGTCATGTGGTGGATCTCCGGGTAGGCGAAGGGAGCCCCCAGGTGCTCGTCGACGAACCGGTTGACCAGTCCCCGGGCCGGCCGTCCGGTGAAGGACCACGTCAGTGCCGTCTCGACGAAGTCCGGGTTGCCCAGGGCGAGCTTGTGGTTCGGCTGGGCGCCGCTCTCCGGGCAGCGTACGAACGCCGTCCCCAGCTGCGCAGCCACCGCGCCCGTGTCCAGTACCGCGGCCACGTCCCGGCCGTTCATCACCCCGCCCGCACCGATCACCGGTACACCCACGGTCGCGATCACGTCCGGAAGCAGCTCCAGCAGGGGGCGGTCGTGGCCGTGCAGGGGGTCGAACGTGGCCCGGTGCCCGCCGGCCTCCACACCCTGCACACACAGGGCGTCGGCGCCGCGGCCGACGGCGATGCACGCCTCCGCCACGGTCGTCACCGTCACCACCGTCGCCGTCCCCGCCTCACGCAGCTGGGACAACACGGACGGTTCCGGGCAACCGAAGGTGAAACTCACCATCGGTACCGGGTCCCTGGTGAGGAGATCCAGCTTGGCCGCCCAGTCATCGTCGTCGTGCTCGGCCTCGCCGACGGGGACCCCTTGGCGCTCGGCCTCGGCGGACAGTTCCCTGCGGTACTCGTGCAACCGGTCGGGGTCGCCCTCCATCTTCGGGGGGACGAACAGGTTCACCACGAAGGGGTCCACGCCCTGCTCGCGGACGGCGGTGATCTGCTCGGCCAGGGCGTCGGCGCTCAGGTACCCCGCGGCCAGCGAACCGGTGACCCCGGCCCTGTGCACGGCCGTGACCAAGGAGGGCGAGGAGACCCCGCCCGCCATGGGTGCCTGGACGATCGGGCGTACGTTCAGAAGCCCTGCCTTGGCCATTTCTACCACTCCCACCGATTGTATGCGGAAATGCTGACACTCGACTCTGTTCCGCCGATTGAACGGAATGCCGTTCCTGTGCTCTTCATTTCTGTGGGAATCGGCGAGAGAGCTCCTCTCCGCCTGCTCCCGCTGCCATGGATACGGTAGGCCTCAGCCAATGACAGGAGGTTGTCGCCACGCTCCGGAAAAAGCCGGTGCCCTAGACGAGGACTTCGAAGAACGCAGCGGCCAGAGCCGGCACGCCGGGGTTGCGTCCGCCGCGCGGCCACACCAGGCCGAAGGAGGACTCGGGAAGGCCGGACACCGGAACCAACGCCACCTCATCGGTGTCCTCGTACCCGTCGATCGAACCGCACAACAGCATCGCGCCCCGCTTCAACGCGACCTGGCGCAGACCGTCCTGCAGGTCCTCCACCCCCTCGTGGTGATGGATCCTCTTGCCCAGAGGGGTGAGTGTGGGGGCGTGCACCCGCAACCAGTGGTTCCGGGAGCGCCGCACCGGGATGAGGGGGACCCGTGCCATGTCCTCCACCCCCACCGCCTCGCGGTCGGCCAACGGGTGCTCGGCCGAGATCGCCAGCCTCTGCGGTTGGCGGTCGAAGACCGGACCGACCACGAGGTCGCGCTCGCGCACCGGCAACAGCACCACCGCCGCGTCCACCCGGCCGTCGCGCAGTGGGCCGAACGGATCCTCCAGAGGGTTCTCCACGATCTCCACCCGGGCCTCGGGCGAACGTTCCTCGAATACCTTGACCGCCCGGTCGACCGGTTCCCGCATCTGTCCCGGAAACCCCAGCCGCACCATGCGCTGACCGCTCGAGGCCCGGTCGCGGGCGTCCTCCAGCACCGATACCAGTGCCCCGTAGGCCGGGCGCAGGGAGGAGAGGAAGTCCTCCCCGAAAGGGCTCAGGCGCAGGCGCTCGGCGGAGTCGTCCAGCAGCGGAGTACCGATCCTGTGTTCCAACCGCTCCACGAGTTCACGGGCCCGCTCCACGGACAGGCCCAGGCGCATGGCCACCCGGCCGAAGTGCAGTTCCTCCGCAACCAGGAGGAAGCACTCCAGTTCCCGGATCTCGATGCCCTGCACGCTCCCACCTTCCACGTTCGACGTGACTCTCATGGAAGCACGCTGGGATGTGGGGTTTTCGCCCGGCACGCGGTGACAGGCCGGACGGATGCTCCGATCCCGGCCGATCGGAGACCGGGCCGAGAGCCCCTGCGCGGTCGTCGGTACGCTCGGTGCAGAACCGACCACCCGAGGAGACCGTCATGAGCGTGACCGCCGTCGTCACCGGTGCCAGCAGCGGCATCGGAGCCGCCACCGCACGGGGGCTCGCCGCCGAGGGCTACGACGTGGTGCTCGTCGCCCGCCGGGCCGACCGCGTCGAAGCACTCGCGCGGGAGATCACCGACCGCGGACAAAAGGCCCGGGCCCGTGTCCTCGACGTCACCGACCGTGACGACGTCGACGCCTTCGCCGCAGAACTCGACGGCTGCGGGGTCCTGGTCAACAACGCCGGTGGCGCCATCGGCACCGAACCGGTCGCCACCGGCGACCCGCAGGACTGGCGCACGATGTACGAGGTCAACGTGCTCGGCGTGCTCAACATGACGCAGGCGTTGCTGCCCCGGCTGGAGGAGAGCGGGGACGGCACCGTCCTGGTGCTCACCTCCGTGGCCGGGCACGTGGTCTACGAGGGAGGGGCCGGCTACGTGGCCGCGAAACACGGGGCGCACACCCTCGCCGCCACACTGCGCCTGGAGATGGTGGGCAAACCGGTGCGTGTACTGGAGGTCGCACCCGGCATGGTCAAGACCGAGGAGTTCTCCCTCAACCGGTTGCGCGGCGACTCCGAGGCCGCAGAAGCCGTCTACGCGGGGGTGCCCGACCCGCTCACGGCCGAGGACGTGGCCGAGACCGTCGTGTGGGCCGTCACCCGGCCGCCGCACGTCAACATCGACCTGCTCGTGGTGCGTCCCCGTGCGCAGGCCGCCCAACACCGGGTGCACCGTGTCTCCGACGACACGCAGGCATAGCAGGGGAAGAAGGGGAGGGGACGGCGGCGTCCCCGGGGGCCTTATCAGCTCCTCTCGTCGCCGTCCCCGTTCTTCTTCCCGCGTTCGTCCTGCTGTTCCTTGTCCCGCAGCCCGGCCACGGCGCCCTGCACGGAGTCCTTGGCGTTCTCCACACCCTCACGGGCCCGGCCCTTGAACCGTTCGGCATGGCCCTCGCCCTTGAGCTTGTCGTTCCCGGTCGCCTTGCCGGTCATTTCCTTGAGTTTGCCCTTGGCCTGCTCGACCATGCCTTGGGACTTTCCTTCCTGACTCATGGGAACCTCCTTACGGTTCGCTCGCTTCGAGCTCTCTCACCCCCGGGGCTTCCATGTGATTCGTGTTCTATTCACCTTCCGAGGGCAAAATTCGGGTGGTTCATGACACCGTGATCGATCACCTGCACCGATGATTGACGGCCGATGTGTCGGGCACTGCCAGGTGTGAGGCGGTCTCCAGATGTTCCGAACTCCGATAGCGAATGAATGGAGGGCGCATCATGGATCTGACTTTCCTTCAGCCGCTGTACGAGACGTCCACGCCCGTGGCGTCGCTGTACATCAACACCTCCCGTGACGCGGAGGACACCGAACACGCGGTCCGTGTCCGCTGGGACAAGGCCAGGGACGCACTGCGGGACCGGGGGATCGACGAAGCGACCCTCGACGCGATGGAAACGGTCGTCGGCGCGACCGAAGGAATACCGGGACCACACGGCCAGGTGGTGTATGCGGCCGGGGGCAAGGTGCTGCTCGACTCCCCGGTCTCCGAACCACCCCAGGACCACTACGTCCGTGTCGGAACTCTGCCGGACCCCCTGCCGGCCCTGGCCGCGGAGGGACGCCACGTCCCGCACGCGCTCGCGGTCGTCGACAGTATCGGCGCCGACCTCATCGCCGAGTACGCCGACGGGCGCACGGTGACCCGCCGTATCGAGGGTGAGGACAAACCCGTGCACAAGGTCCGTGAAGGCGGATACCACCACAAGCAGATGCAGCGGGCTGCGGACGAACAGATCGGGCACAACCTCGACGACGTCGCCGAGGCCCTCGCCGAACTCGCCGACCGCAGCGGGGCCGAGATCGTCGCCGTCGCCGGAGAGACCTCCGTCCGCGGGGACCTCGTGCAACGCCTGCCCGAACGGGTGCGTGAACGCGCGGTCGAGCTGGAGTCCGGTTCCCGCGCGTCCGGGTCCGAGGCCTCCCCGGTAGAGGGGGAGCTGGACGAGCACCTGGACCGTCAGGCCGACGAGCACGTTCGGGACGCGGTCGAGGCGTTCGAGCGCGGGGCCCCCGAGGGGGCGTCCGTCGAGGGCCTCGACTCCGTCGTGCACGCGTTGCAGCGCGGCCAGGTGGAGACGCTCCTGTGGTCGGAGGGTTTCCCCGGCTCCGAGCGGAAGCTGTGGATCGGCCCGTCCGGCGAGCAGATCGCTCTGAATGCGCAGGAACTGCGCGACATGGGGGTGAGCGATCCGGTCGAGGAGGAGGCCGGGCCCGCGCTGGTGCGCTCGGTGTCCCTGACCGGCGCCGGTTTCCTCCGCGTTCCCGGACAGAGGCTCGCCCCGGAGGACGGGATCGCGGCGGTCCTGCGCTTCGCGACGCGATGAACACCCGGGCCGCCGAGGCCCGGTGAGGACCTCCACGGGGAACCGGGGGTAGGACGGGGCGCCGTCGAGCGACGGCGCCCCGTCCTCGTGTGTGCGGTGGTGACAGTCGGGGGTCCGGGCAGTGTGACCCTGCCGAACGCTTCCGGGAGGCCTGTGTGACGTGGTAAAAGTGACGTGAGTCACGAGTCGGACATGGGTGGAGTCGTCCCCGTCCGACCGTTCCGCTCATCCTTCCCGCACGGCTAGGAGACCCCGGACTTGAGCACGACCGCCTCCCACCCCAGTTATGCCTCCGGCACCTCGACCACCCCGCTGCTCGGTGACACCATCGGCACCAACCTCGCCCGGACGGTCGCGGCCCACCCCGACCGGGATGCGCTCGTCGACCTCGCGCAGGGCGTGCGCCTGACCTACCGGGAGCTCTCCGACGCCGTGGACGAGGTCGCGTTGGGCCTCCTCGAGATGGATGTGGCCGTCGGCGACCGTGTGGGGATCTGGGCGCCCAACTGCTCGGAGTGGGTCCTCACCCAGTACGCGACCGCCCGTATCGGCGCTGTCCTGGTCAACATCAACCCCGCCTACCGCACCCATGAGCTCGAGTACGTGCTCAAGCAGGCGGGGGTGTCGGTGCTGGTCTCGGCTCCTTCGTTCAAGTCCTCCGACTACGTGGAGATGGTCGGGCAGGTGCGCGCGAACTGTCCCGAGCTGCGCGAGACCGTCTTCCTCGGAGGGGACGACTGGGAGTCGCTGCGCGCCGCGGGACGGCGGGCCGACCGGGCGCGGTTGGCCGGGATCGAGCAGGACCTGTCCCCGGACGACCCGATCAACCTCCAGTACACATCGGGCACGACGGGTTTTCCCAAGGGCGCGACGCTCTCGCACCACAACATCCTCAACAACGGCTTCTCCGTCGGTGAGCTCCTCGGCTACACCGAACAGGACCGCATCTGTATCCCCGTGCCCTTCTACCACTGCTTCGGCATGGTCATGGGGAACTTGGCAGCTACCAGTCACGGCTCCTGCATGGTGCTTCCCGGGCCCGGGTTCGAACCGGCGGCCGCACTCGAAGCGGTCCAGGCCGAACGTTGCACCTCCCTGTACGGGGTGCCGGCCATGTTCATCGCCGAGCTCTCCCTGCCCGACTTCGAGGACTACGACCTGTCCAGCCTGCGCACCGGCATCATGGCCGGCTCGCCGTGCCCGCAGGAGATCATGCGCCAGGTCATCGACCGGATGGGTATGGGGGAGGTCTCCATCTGTTACGGCATGACCGAGACCTCCCCGGTCTCCATCCAGACCCGGCGCGACGATCCCCTCGAACGGCGTGTGTCCACCGTCGGGCGGGTCGGCCCCCACCTGGAGGTCAAGGTCGTCGACCCTGCCACCGGCGTGACCGTGCCGCGCGGCGAGGCCGGGGAACTGTGCACCCGCGGGTATTCGGTCATGCTCGGCTACTGGGACATGCCCGAGAAGACCGCGGAGTCCATCGACCCGGCCCGCTGGATGCACACCGGCGACATCGCCGTCATGGACGAGGACGGCTACCTCGCCATCACCGGCCGCATCAAGGACATGGTGATCCGCGGCGGTGAGAACATCTACCCGCGCGAGGTCGAGGAGGTCCTGCACACCCATCCCGACATCCTCGATGCGCAGGTCATCGGTGTTCCCGACGACAAGTACGGCGAGGAACTCATGGCGTGGGTACGCATGCGCGAGGGCGCGGAGGCCATCACCCTGGAGGCCCTGCGCGACTTCTGCCGCACGCGAGTGGCCCACTACAAGGTGCCCCGGTACGTGCACGTGGTCGAGGAGTTCCCCATGACCGTCACCGGGAAGGTTCGCAAGGTCGAGATGCGCGAGCGGGCGGTCGAGCTGATCGACGGGGCCTGACCGTCCCGGTCAGCCGCTCACCGCGTCGGGGTCGGTGGCGAGTACCCCGCACAGTCCGTCGAGGGCCGCCTCGGCCCCGTCGGTGTCGGGGCAGGCGATCGTGACCTGCTGCCCGTGCTCGACACCGAGCGCCATCACCGCGAGCACACTCGTGGCCGCCACCGGCTCCTGGCCTTCGCGGGCGATGGTCACGGGCAGTCCGGTCTCTTTGGCCGCCTGCACGAAAAGAGTGGCGGGGCGTGCGTGCAGCCCCAGGAGGGCGGCGACGGCGACTGTGCGCTGGGGCATGTCGATCCTCGGGTCGGAGTGTGGGGGCGGGGTGGGGCGCCCCGGTGTGTTCCGGGGATTCCTTCCCCGCGCTGCGCCCCGATCAACCCCCGGACGGACGACGGGCTCCGGCAGGCCCGGGACGGGCGGTGCTCAGGTGGTGTAGTCGGCGTTGATCCGGATGTAGCCCTCGGTCAGGTCACAGCCGTAGACGGTGAAGGAACCGTCGGCGATGCCCAGGTCCACACCGATGACGACCTCGTCACCGGCCATGTGCTCAGCGGCGCGGCGGAGCGTCTCCTCGTCGGAGGGCTCGGGGTAGGTCTCCACGTCACCGAAGACGATCCGGACGTTCTCCGGGTGGATGTCGGTCTCGTCGGAACACTTGCCGACCGCCATCGCCACCCGGCCCCAGTTCGGGTCGGCCCCGTGCACGGCGGTCTTGACCAGCGGGGAGTTGACCACGGTCTTGGCCACACGCTTGGCCTGGGCGTCGTCGCGCGCGCCGGTCGCGCGGACCTCGATGAGCTTGCCGGCGCCCTCGCCGTCGGAAGCGATCATCCGTACGAGCTGCAGAGCGATCCCGTACAGGGCCTCCTCGAACGCGTCGGTCCCGACCGGGCCGGCCAGTCCGTTGGCGAAGATCGCTGCGGAGTCGCTCGTGGAGGTGTCGCTGTCGATGCTCAGGGCGTTGAACGTGCGGTCCACGACACGGCGGAAGACGGCGTCCAACACGGACCGGTCGATCTCGGCGTCGGTGAAGAACCAGGCGAGCATCGTGGCCATGTCCGGCTCGATCATGCCCACGCCCTTGGCGATACCGGTGACGGTCGCACCGCCCACGCGTGCGCTCGCGGTCTTGGGCCGGGTGTCGGTGGTCATCATCGCTGCCGCCGAACGGTCCAGGTCGGCGGCGGGCAGGGGTGGGGACAGAGCGTGGAAGGTGGAGCGGATCCTGTCCATGGGGTAGGGGCGGCCGATGACACCGGTGGAGGCCACGATCATCTCGTCGGCCGGAACCCCTGCGGCCGAGGCCGCCAGCTCCTGGACCTCGCGCGCGTGGGCCTCACCTTCGGTTCCCGTGGCCACGTTCGCGTTCCGGGCGAGGGTCACCACCCCCCGCACGTTGCCGTCGGCGACCGCGTCCCGGCTCCGCACCACGCTCGGCCCGGCGAACCGTGAACGTGTGAAGACCGCCGACACGTGCGCGGGCACCTCGGAGGCCACCACGAAGAAGTCGTCGTGGTGGTCCTTGATGCCGATGTTGCCGGCCAACCCGCGGAAGCCCGCCGGTACGGGGGTCTGCTCGCTCATCGTCACTCCTCGTCGTGCCCGGGGCGTGTGCCGGTGGGTGCCGTCCCGGTGTAGCGGCCAGCTTACTGGGGACACACGAGCGCGATTACGGACCCGACCTGCAAGGGTTTCGTGCCGTCCATAGACGGCGTCTGCGTGACATCGGCGTGGTTACGGGGTATTCGGCGTAAGAACACGAACACCGGGGGGAGGCGTGTGGTGCGCGATGGTGACTGGCTCACGGAAACCGGGGCACGGATCCGAGGCGTCTTGAAGGTCATGGTGGACGCCGGGTGGCTGCCCGGCGGCACCGCCGTCATCGGAACGGGAGGTATGTGGGAGTTCGTCGCTGTGGGGCGGACCTCCGACCTGTACATGACCGCTCCCGACGTCTCCTACGACGTCGCGAGCCTGACCAAGGTCATGGCGACGTGGCCGTTGGTGGGGCAGGCGATGGCTGAGGGGCTGCTCGACCTGGACGCCCCTGTGTCCGAATACCTGGGCGTGGACGAGGCCCTGCCCGGCGCGGGGGTGACCACGCGCCAGATCCTCACCCACACCAGCCGCCTCAACCAGGTCACGTGGTTGGAGCGGCACGTGGGCACGGGGCAGCACCTGGCCGAGGCGATCCTGTCCGATCCTCTGGAGGAACCCGGCTACCAGTACATCGACCAGGGGTTCATCCTCCTCGGGCTCGTGCTGGAGAACCTGTACGGGACGGGGCTGGACCGTCTGGCCGAGGACCTGTGGGAGGAGATGGGCATGCACTCGACCTCTTACGGGCCGCTGGGCCGGTCGCCGTCCGTGGCCCCCACCGAGTGCCGCCTGGTCGGTGCAGCGCCCGACTGGGGCGTGGTGCACGACGAGGCGGCCTCGCTCATGGGAGGGGTCGCCGGGCACGCGGGGGCGTTCACCACGGCGATCGACCTGGGGGCGTTCGCACGGGAGATGCTGCGGATGCACGAGGGCGGCCGCGGCCCGGTACCGAAGCCGTTCGTGCGTGCCAGCTGGCAGCCGCACGTGGACGCGGGGCACCGGCTCTCGCGCGGGTTGGGATGGCTGGTCACGCCCGAGGGGGTCGTCCACCACAACGGGTTCACCGGCACGGGCCTGTTCATGCACCCTCGCAGCGGCCGGTACGTGGGGGTGCTGACCAACGCTGTGCACTACGGGCGCGACCGCACGGGGCTGACCGATCTGCGGTCGGCCGCACGTGCGGCGCTGGTTCCGCAGGCGTACGACTCCCAGTCATGAGGCCGGGCGGGGGCCGCGCACCCGCCCGGGGATCAGGAGGGGTGGGTGCGCAGGTTGGCCAGGAGCTCGTCCAGGAACTCGGCGAGACCGGCCGGGCCCGGGACGACGAGATCGGCCCTGGAGGCGACTTCCGTGACTTCCTCGGAGGCCGAACACACCGTCACGCCGGGCACCCCTTCCTCCCGGAGGGAGACCAGCGTGTCGAAGGCGGGCAGGTCCCCGAGGTCGTCCCCGGCGTAGAGCACCGAGCGCGCTGCGGTCTCCTGCGCCAGTGATCTCAGGGCGGCACCCTTGTCCACGCCCTGTGGGCGGAGTTCGATCACCATGCGCCCGGGTTCGGTGACCAACCCGGCGTGCTCGGCCAGGCGTTCCAGGTGCGGGCGCAGCAGCTCGAGTGCAGCGTCGGGGTCGGCGGCACGGCGGGTGTGCACCGCCAGGGAACGGTCCTTGTCCTCGATCCACGTGCCCTCCGGGGCACCCGCGGAGTCCACCAGTGCGGGTAGTTGCTCGCGGACCAGGTCCACCCCCGGTGGCGGAGCCGCGGCCACCAGGCGGCCGCCGGCCCACCGCTCGGCCCCGTAGTGGCCGAGCACGACGATGTCGGGTACTTCGGCCAGGCCGCCCAGGAGCACGGCCGTTTCCGCGGGGCGGCCGGTGACGACGGCGACGGTCCCGACGCGGGCGGCGAGGCCGGTCAGGGCCGGGACGATCCCTGGGTAGGGGACCGATGTCCGGGGATCCTCGACGATCGGTGCGAGTGTGCCGTCGAAGTCGAAGGCGGCCAGAGCACGGCCGGGGGAGGACCGGAACGCGTCCAGGCCGCGGTGTCCGTCATCGGTCCGCGGTGAGGGCAGGGCCATGCGGTCTCTCCAAGGTGGTCGCGGCAGAGGTCAGAGCCGGATACCCAGTTGGCGGGCGTTGCGTTGACGGCGGCGGTCCGCGCGCAGACGGCGCAGCCGTTTGACGGTCAGCGGGTCGAAGGCGAGCGCCTCGGGACGCTCCACCAGCCCGTTGAGGAGCTGGTAATAACGGGTCGGTGAGAACCCGAACTCCTCGCGGATCGCCTGCTCCTTCGAGCCCTCGAACTTCCACCACTGGCGTTCGAAGGCGAGGATGCGCTCTTCGCGCTCGGCGAGGGCCGACTGCCCGTCCTCGGACGGGCCGATATTCGGCATGGGGCACCCCCTGGGCGGGAAATTGGTTTGTCCGGATCGGCGCGACTCATGTTAGCGACTCGACATGCCGCGTGGAGAGCGGAAAACTCATGACTAGCAGCCGGGATACAGTTGCATGCCTTAGCCCTCGGGCCACTTGCCCAAGCCGTGCTCCTGTGCTCATGACAGAATTACGTGGGTCCCGGGAGGACCGCGTGGAACGTCGACCGCATCGTTCGAGGGAGCCTGACGTGCTCGGGGGAAACAGCCGTAACAGGACGCACACACGAGAGGGGATCAGGGGGATCGCCGCCTCGTGCGCGATCGTCACGGTTCTCGGAGCCACAGCTGTCCCTGCCGCCGCCCAGGTCGACGACTACCCCGATTTCCGGCCCGACCAATGGGGACAGGACGCGATCGGCTCAGCGGATCTGTGGGAACAGACCCGGGGACACGGGGTCACCGTGGCGGTCCCGGGGCCCTCGGTCATGGAGGACCATCCCGACCTCAGGGACAACATCACCGTCAACACCGAACACGGTGACAACTCCGGTGACATGGAACTCGGTACGGCGCTGGGTGGTCTGGTCGTCGGCCACGGCCACGGTATGGACGCCGACGGCGGAGTGCTGGGCGTCGCACCCGACGCCGGGCTGCTGGCCCTTCCCACCGAGGACGACATGGGTTCGGCCATCCGCACCGCGGCCCAGGACTCGCAGGTGATCCTCCTGCCCTCCACCGACGCCGACCTGGTCGAGGACACCCGGGCCGCAGTGGCGTCGGGCGTGGTCGTGGTCGGGCCCGCGGGCGGCGACGAGGACCCCAACGTCATCTCGGTCGCCGCCACCGACCAGGACGGGCAACTGACCTCAGGTACCACCGACACGTCGCAGATCGAGCTGACCGCACCCGGCGATCACCTCTACACCGCGGGGCCGGACATGGGACAGACCCAGGTGACCGGCGCACCGTACGCTGCCGCCCTGGCCGCCGGAGGGATCGCCCTGCTGCGTGCGGACCACCCGCAGCTGACACCCGAGCAGGTACGGGAGGTCGTCGTCCAGGGTGCGCAGGAGGGGCCGGGCGGGTTGCCCGCACTCGATCTGCCCACCGCGCAGGAGCAGGCCGCCCAGGCGACCGAGGGCGGCCGGATCATCGACGAGGAGCTCGCCCAGGAGATCGAGGAGGGGCCGGCCGTGCCGGTCTGGGTGTGGTTCGCGGTCGTCGGTGCGGTCCTGGTGTTCGGGGTCCTGGCCCTGGTCATGTGGGTGCGCCGGTCCTCCCGCGACCCCTACGGCGTCGAGGCCGAACGCCGGGAGGAGGACGAGCAGATCGCCGCCGCCCGTGCGGCCGAGGAGCGGCCCGCGCGCCGTCAGAAGGGCGGTCGGCGCCGCAAGCCCCGCAAGGGCTGACGGGACGCCGTCCGTGGCCCGCTCGGCCGGCCGGGCGGGCCGTCGTCGTTTCGGAGGTGTCGTCCGGGCTCCCCGGCCCCGGTGCGGGCGGACGGCGCTTCCGGGAGCACCGTCCGCCGATCGGGGCCGCCGTGTGCCGTCCCGGGGGCGCTGTACAGGTTGACGGGTACGCCCACCCCCGGAGAATGGAGCACGATCATGCCACGCACGGCCGACGGCAGCGCGGGGGACGCCGATTACGGCGTCATCGCCCGTGACTACACCGACCACCGTGTCCCCGATCCGCGTATCGCCCGTACCGTCCACACAGCCCTCGGCGAGGCCCGCACCGTCCTCAACGTCGGCGCGGGCGCGGGCTCCTACGAACCCGGGGACCGTGACGTCACGCCGGTGGAACCCTCCACGAGCATGCGGGGCCGGCGCCCCGGCCACCTCGGTGGGGCCGTGGACGCCGTAGCGGAGAGCCTGCCCTTCGACGACGACGCCTTCGACGCGGCCATGGCCACCTTCAGCGTCCACCAGTGGCAGGACCTCGACCGCGGGCTGGCGGAGATCCGCCGTGTCACCCGTGGCCCCGTGGCGCTGCTGACCTGCGATCCCGCCCTGGTCCGCGACTTCTGGCTCGACGAGTACGCCCCCGAGGTCCTGGCGACCGAGGCCGCACGCTACCCCGCACCGGACGTGCTCGCCACCGGCCTGGGCGGGCGTGTGGAGACCGTCACCGTCCCGGTCCCCCTGGACTGTTCCGACGGGTTCAACGAGGCCTACTACGGCCGGCCCGAGGCTCTCCTGGACGGGGGAGCCCGTGCATCGTGCTCGGCCTGGAGTTTCGTCGGGGACGACGTCGTTCACCGCTTCACCGCCGACCTCTCCCGCGATCTCGGCGACGGGACGTGGGACCGCCGGCACGGACACCTGCGCAGCACCCCCGAGCTGCACGGGTCGCTGGTGCTGGTGGTCGCGGTGCCCGACTGACCCGCGCACGGCACGGCAGGAAGGGCCGATCCGCCGGAATACTGCCCTTCCGTGCCGTGCACGTGCATCTGTAAAGCACGCCCGGACCCTCTTGACGCTCGGGAGAGGACCGGCAAAGCTGGCCGTATGAGTTCCCCCGAACCCACTGAGCTGCCCACACGCGGGCAGAGCCGGCCGGCGCCCGGTTCCTGGTCCGAACACCTCGTCGACGGCCGGATACGCCTGGTCGAGTCCGACCCGAAGTGGCCCTACTTCTTCGAACGCGAGGCCCGCCGCATCCGCGAGAGGCTCCAGGAACGTGTCCTGCTGCTGGAACACGTGGGATCGACCTCCGTGCCCGGGCTGGTCGCAAAACCCTGCGTCGACCTGCTCCTGTGCGTGGCCGATCCCGCCGACGAGAGCGCCTACGTGCCGGATCTCGAAGCCGCCGGGTACAGCGTGGCCCTCCGTGAACCGGAGTGGTACGGGCACCGGGTCCTCAAGGGCACGGAGATCAACCTCAACCTCCACGTGTTCGCGCACGGGTGCCAGGAGGCCGAACGGATGCTGCTCCTGCGCGACCACCTGCGCGCCGACGCCGACGCCCGTTCCCGCTACGCCGCCGTCAAGAAGGAGCTCACCGAGCACACCTGGGACCGCGTCCAGGACTACGCCGACGCCAAGTCCGAAGTGGTCGAGGAGCTCCTCACCGAGGCAGCGCGGCGACCGACGGCCTGATCCGGGCTCACCCCAGCGACCGGATCTGCTCCTGGAACCATCGGCGGGGCGGCAACGCCACCGCTGCTTCGGCCAGCCGCTCGCGGCGTTCGCGCCGTTCCCGGTCCGGCATCGACAACGCCTGGTGCAAGGCCTCGGCGGTCTCCACGGTGTCGAACGGGTTCACCAGCAGCGCGTCCTCACCGAGCTCGTCGGCGGCCCCGGCCTCCCGGGAGAGGACCAGGACCGAATCGCGTTCCGACAGCAGCGGGCCCTCCTTGGCGACCAGGTTCATACCGTCGCGCACCGGGTTGACCAACAGCACGTCCGCGAGCTGGAACGAGGCCAGCGACCGCGGGTAGTCGTCGTTGACCTCCAGCACGAGCGGTGTCCACTCGGGCGTCGAGAACTCCTCGTTGATCTCCTCTGCCATCCGCAGCACGGTCTCGGTGTACTCGCGGTACTCGGGGACGTCCCCGCGGCTCGGGTAGGCGAAGGCCAGGTGGGTGACGCGCCCGCGCCACTCGGGGTGGAGCGTGAGCAGCTCGCGGTAGGACTCCAGCCCCCGCACGATGTTCTTGGACAGCTCGGTACGGTCCACCCGCACGATCAGCCGTGTGTCGCCCACGAGCTGCGACAGTGCCCCGCGACGCTGGGCCACCTCGGGTTCGGCGGCACTGGTGCGCAGTCCTTCCTCGTCGGCGCCCAACGCGTGCACCCCCACGGTCACGACGCGTCCCCCGTGCTCGACGGTGCGGCGGTCGATGTCGACGTCGGCTCCCAGGATCTCCGAGCAACAACGCAGGAACGCCTCGGCCCACCGCGGGCTGTGGAAACCCAGCCGGTCGGCGCCGAGCATGCCCTCCAACAACTCGCGCGCGACCCGGTTCGGAAGCATCCGCAGATATTCCGGCGGAGCCCACGGGGTGTGCGAGAAGTGGGTGATGCGCAGGTCGGGGCGGCGGGAGCGCAGGATCTGCGGAACCAGTGCCAGGTGGTAGTCCTGCACCGCCACACGTGCGCCCTCGGCCGCACCGGAGACCAGGGCCTCGGCGAAGGCGTTGTTGTAGGCGGCGTAGTCCTCCCACAACCGTGCGAACCCCGAACCGAACACCGGCTTGTTCGGGAGGTCGTAGAGCAGGTGCTGCAGGAACCACAGCGTCGAGTTCGCGATCCCCGTGTAGGCGCCGGCGAAGGTCCGCTCGGGAATGTCGAGCATGTGCACCCGCATCCCGCCGAGGTCGTGGACACGGTCGATCCGGGCCCCGGGGGCCTCGGCGGCGGCACGCCGGTCGTCGTCGGAGAGCGCCGCGCACACCCAGAGGCTGTCGACCTCCGCGGCCACCGACGTCATGCCCGAGACGAGTCCACCGCCGCCCCGGCTGTACTCCAGGGAACCGTCCTCCGCCGTGCGGAAGGAGATCGGCCCCCGGTTGGCGGCGATGAGGGTCTGGGCCTTGTCCACGAATCGTTCCTCTCGCAGGCATGGGTTGTCGCGTGGGCGCACCGTATGTCTCGCCCCTGCGCCGGGATCCCAAACGTGGGCCAGGAGCGCCTCATCCCGTTGCAATGGAGCATGTGCCCGGTCGGGGGAGCATGTGCCCGGTCGGGCCCGCCTGAAGTGGCGTCTCATCATGCGGGCGACTTTGTGTAATACGCGTCACCCGTCGTGGAAAAGCTGACGAGGGCTCGGTTACAGTGACGATGCGGTTCCAGCAGGGACCAGCAGAAAATTTCATATTGCTCATCCAGAGGGGTGGAGGGACCGGCCCTACGAAGCCCCGGCAACCATCTCAGTATCTGACACTCGCGACCTGCGAGGCGACTGAGGCAGGTGCCAACTCCGGCCTGGGGTCAAAGTGGCCAGCCAGGAAAGATGAGGGGAGAAGCCTCGCCATGGCAATCGCCGCCGCAGAAAAAGCCTCCACCCGCGCCTTCGGCCCGGGCATCGCGCTCTCCTGCCGCGAATGCGGTCAGCAGTACGACCTCACCCCGCGTTTCGCCTGCGAGTTCTGTTTCGGTCCTCTGGAGATCGCCTACGACCTCTCCGGTGTGACCCGGGCCGACATCGAGAGCGGCCCCGCCAACATCTGGCGCTACCGTTCGCTGCTGCCCGTCCCCGAAAACGTGGCGGAACTGCCGAACATGAACCCCGGCCTCACCCCCCTGGTACGCGCCGACCGCCTCGGCGCTGAGCTGGGTCTGCGCTCCCTCCACGTCAAGGACGACTCCGCGAACCCCACCCACTCCTTCAAGGACCGTGTGGTGGCCATGGCCGTCGAGGCCGCCCGCGCGTTCGGGTTCACGACGCTGTCCTGCTCCTCCACCGGCAACCTCGCCGGTGCGGTCGGTGCCGCCGCGGCGCGAGCCGGCTTCGAGTCCTGCGTGTTCGTCCCCGCTGGACTGGAGGAGGCCAAGATCGTCATGGCCGCGGTCTACGGCGGAAAGGTCGTGGCGATCGACGGCAACTACGACGACGTGAACCGTTTCTGCTCCGAGCTCATCGGCGACCCGGCCGGAGAGGGCTGGGGGTTCGTCAACGTCAACCTGCGCCCCTACTACGCCGAGGGTTCCAAGACCCTGGCCTACGAGATCGCCGAGCAGCTCGGTTGGCGCCTGCCCGAGCAGATCGTCGTCCCGATCGCCTCCGGCTCCCAGCTCACCAAGATCGACAAGGGTTTCAAGGAGCTCGTCCAGGCCGGCCTGGTCCCGGACCGCCCCTACAGGATCTTCGGTGCCCAGGCCACCGGCTGCTCACCGGTCGCCCGCGCGTGGGAGGCCGGCCACGACGTGATCCAGCCGGTCAAGCCCGACACCATCGCCAAGTCGTTGGCGATCGGCAACCCCGCCGACGGCCCCTACGTGCTCGACGTCGCCCAGCGCACGGGCGGCTCGGTCGAGCACGTCGACGACACCGAGATCCGCGAGGGCATCAACCTGCTCGCCCGTACCGAGGGCGTCTTCGCCGAGACCGCCGGCGGTGTGACCACCGGTGTGTTGCGCAAGCTCGTCCGGGAGGGCCGTATCGACCCCGAAGCCGAGACGGTCGTGCTCAACACCGGGGACGGACTCAAGACCCTCAACGCGGTCGACGCGGGTGTGACCGCCACGGTCAAGCCCTCGGTGGAGGCCTTCACCGCCGCAGGTCTCGCCTGAATTCTCCTTCCTTCTCGATTCACCACCCACGCCTGAGACAGAACAGGACCTTCGCCATGAGCGCCAGCGTTCGCGTGCCCACCATCCTGCGCAGCTACACCGACGACGCCCGGGAGGTGACGGCTCGGGGCAGCACCCTCCAGGAGGTCTTCGACGACCTCGAGGCCAACCACCCCGGCATCCGCGCCCGCATCATCGACGACAGCGGCAAGGTGCGCCGTTTCATCAACGTCTACGTCGGTGACGAGGACGTGCGTTTCGAGAAGGGGCTCGACACCGAGATCTCCGACGGGGCGCAGGTCTCGATCATCCCGGCCGTCGCCGGGGGCTGCTGACCCCGCACGGTCACGGTGATCGGCCCCGGACGTACCCCTGTGTCCGGGGCCGCGGAAAACCCGTGGCGGACCGCGGCCCGCGCTCCTGGGCTGCGGGCATGGCCGAGATCCGTTCCTGCACGAACAGTGACCGCGAGGCCGTGGTCGCACTGGCCCTGCGCGCCTGGGAGCCCGTGCACGCATCGATGCGGCGGGTCCTGGGCGAGATGCTCTACCGGAGGATGATCCCGGACTGGCGGGAGAGCCAACGCGCGACCGTCACCGGGGAGCTGGACTCGGAGAGCTCCCACGTGTGGGTGGCGGTCCGCCAGGACACCGTCGTCGGGTTCGTGGCCGTACACCTCGAACCCGACGACAGGATCGGCGAGGTCTACCTGGTGGCCGTCGACCCCGACCACCAGGGCCGGGGTGTGGGACGGGCCCTCATCGACCACACCACCGCGTGGATCGGTGAGCAGGGCATGACGACGGCGATGGTCGAGACCGGCGGCGACGAGGGCCACAGCCCCGCGCGCGCCCTCTACGAGAACGCCGGGTACAACCGCCCTTCCCGTGGTGCGTTACTTCCGTGCGCTCTGACCCGAGCACGTGCGGGCACTGTCCTCCCTGCCCGCCGGACTCAGGCGGCCCTGTGCACGACCTTGCCGTCGAGCACGGTCAGCCACGCGTTCACGTCCCGCAACCGCTCCGGGCCCAGCGTCCGCACGTCCGCGTCCAGCACCACCAGGTCGGCCAGATGACCGGGGTGCAGGGAACCCAACCGGTCCTCGACACCGAGCGCGTGCGCGGCGTCCAGGGTGTGCGCACGAAGGGCCTCGTGCAGGGTCACCGCTTGGTCCGTGCCGATCTCCTTTCCCTCGCGCGTGGTGCGGCCCACCGCGTTGGCGACGGTGTCCATGGGGCGCAGGCTGGAGACGAAGGAGTCGCTGGAGAGCACGGGCCGCAGACCCAGGTCGAGTTCTTCGCGCATGGGCTGGAGACGGTGCGCGCGACGGCCCAGCCTGCGCAGGAAGTCGCCCCCGCTGTCGTAGAGGAAGTTGGGCTGGTTGACGGGGATGACCCCGTAGTCACCGAAGCGCTTGGCCTGTTCGGGAGTGGGATAGCCGCAGTGCTCCAACCGCGGGCGCGCGTCCGGGCCGCTCACGCGGGACGCCGACGCGATCGCGGCCAGGCTGTGTTCCATCGCCTCGTCGCCCTGGGTGTGGATGGCCACCTGCCAACCCTCACCGGCGGCGCGGGTGACCAGGTCTGCGAGCTGGTCGGGGTGGTGGTACAGGCTCCCGGCGAGCTCCCCGCGCTCACCGTAGGGGGTGCTGAACCTGGCGGTCCCGCCCAGGAGGCTGCCGTCGGAGTAGAACTTCATCCCGGTCAGCCGCAGCCAGTCGTCACCGAAGGGGCTGGCCAGCCCGGCCTGGGTCAGGGCGTCCAACTGGTGCGACAGGGGCATACCGAAGGTGCGCAAGGGCAGGCTCCCGGCCTCGCGCGCGGCCCGATAGACCCGCAGTTCGCGTGCGGAGACCTGCGGGTCGCACACCGTCGTCACCCCGGCCGACAGGTAGGGGTCGGCGGCGTCGGCCAACCATCCCAGCAGCTGTTCGGCGGGTAGGTCCGTGTGGAAGTTGGGCCCGTGGCATCCGATGTCCACTGCCAACGGCAGCAGCAGTTCCATGGCCGAGTCCAGGACCATGCCGGTCAGGCGGCCCCCTTCGTCCCGCACGAAGGAGCCGCCCTCGGGGTCGGTGACGTCCTCGCCGACACCGCTCCAGGCCAGGCTCATCGAGTTGACGACGGCCTGGTGGCCGGAGACGTGGTAGACGATCACCGGGTGTTCGGAAGTGGCCTCGTCCAGGGCACGGCGGGTGGGGCGGCCTTCGGGGTACTTGGCGTCGTCCATGGAGAAGGCACGGATCCATTGCCCGGCCGGGGTACGTTCGGCCTCGGCAGCGATCGCCTCGACGAGGTCTGCGACGCTGGAGACCCGCGGGTAGCGGGCATCGACGGCCGCCAGGGACTCGGCGGTGGACAGCAGGTGGTTGTGCGGGTCGATGAACCCGGGAACGAGCGTGCGCCCGCCCGCGTCGACCTCGGTGGCTCCCGGGCCCGCTGCGGCCCGGGCCTGCTCGGTGGAGCCGGCGAGCAGGATCCGGCCATCGCGCACGGCCACGGCATCGGCCTCGGGGTTGGTCTCGTCCATGGTCAGGACGCGGGCGTTGTGGATGAGCAGAGAGGTCACGGTGGGGTGCTCCTCCGGGTTCGGGCCGTGGTGGGGGACCACGGCGGGGTCGGGCCTGTGCTGCGGTCCGGGTCAGACCTCGGTGGGCAGCTGTTCGTCCTGGTAGCGGGGGGCGCGGATCAGGCAGAAGGCGCTCAGCGCGGCCATGAGGACCAGCAGGCCGACGACGGGCAGGATGCTGCCGGTCGCGGCGAGCAGGGCCGTGCAGACCAGCGGGGAGAGTCCGCCGAAGATCGCGCCGGCGACCTGGTAGGACAGCGAGATGCTCGTGTACCGGTTGCGGGGCGGGAACATCTGCGACAGCACTCGTGCGGTGGGCCCGTACACGGCCGACATCGCCAGACGCATCAGGCACAGCATCAGCACGATGAGGACGACGCTGCCGGTCTCCAGGACCAGGAACTGCGGCAGGGCCAGAAGGGCCACACCCGCCAGGCCGATGAGGACCATCCGGACGGTGCCGTATCGGTCGCCCAGCAAGGACACGCCCAGGGTCACGAGTAGTTCCAGCAGTGCGGCCGCGGTCAGTGCGTTGAGAACGAGCTGTTCGCTCAGGCCGATCTCGGTCACGCTGTAGGCCTGCAGGAACGTGGTCACGATGTAGTAACCGCCCACGGCCACCGGCAGGACACCCACGCCCAACAGCAACGAGCGCCAGGAGGAGCGCACCGCATCACGCAGCGGCAGGCTCTCGGGCTCCTTCGCGGAGCTCTCCTGGGCCGCTGCGAAGACCGGGGACTCCTCGACCCGCATCCGGATGAACAGGCCCACCAGCACCAGCAGGATCGAGCCCAGGAACGGCAGGCGCCAGCCCCAGTCGTAGAGGACGTCCGACCCCCAGGAAGCGATGACGCCGAAGGCACCGGTGGCCAACAGGGCGCCTGCGGGGTTGCCGAGCTGGGCGAACGCACCGTAGAAGGTCTTGCGGTGGGCGGGGGCGTGCTCGACCGCCATCAGGACGGCGCCGCCCCACTCACCTCCCACGGCGACGCCCTGGACCAGGCGCAGGAGTACCAACAGCAGCGGTGCGAGGAAGCCGACCTGTTCGTAGGTGGGCAGCAGTCCCACGGCGAAGGTGGCCACGCCCATCATCAACAGGGTCGTGACCAGTGCGGACTTGCGGCCGAGGCGGTCACCGAAGTGACCGAAGAGGACGCCTCCCAGCGGACGGGCGAAGAACCCGACGGAGAAGGTCGCGAACGAGGCCATCAGGCCGATCATCGGGTCCGCGTCGGCGGGGAAGAACAGACTTCCGAAGACCAGCCCCGCAGCTGTGGCGTAGATGTAGAAATCGAACCATTCGATGGTGGTCCCCACGAAGGCTGCGAGGGCCGCACGCATGGGATGAGATGACGACGGGGCCTTTTGAACAGGCATGAGGTACTCCGGTGGTCAACAGCAGGACAACGTCCCGGGAACTGCGTGTGACCCTAGACACCGATATCCGATTTCGTAGGGATATTCTGCACGTGTCGGGTCGTGACAAAAGTGCACGCCGCACACAACCCGGGAGGGGCACGCGATGGACATCACCGTTCGGGACATCACCACCGACCCCGCTCTCGAGGTATGCGCTGTCGCCGGGACCGGAGGGCTGGACCGGCCGATCCGGTGGGCGCACGTGACGGAGCTCCCCGACCCCGCCCCCTGGATGCGCGGCGGAGAACTCGTCCTGAGCGCCGGCATGAGCGTGGACGCCGAGGGTCGGGCCGCCTACGTGCGCCGTATCCACGACGCCGGCTGCGTCGGTCTGGCCTTCGCGATCGACGTGTGGATGGAGGAGATCCCCGAAGAGGTCCTCGCCGAGGGCGACCGCCTGGGCCTGCCCATCCTGAGAGTGGAGGGAGGGACCCCCTTCATCGCCATCGTGGAGGCCGTCGCCGACCACCACGCGAAGGAGCGTGCCCGCGAGCAGTCACGTGTTCTCGGTGCCCAGGACTCGATGGCCCGCGCCGCGCTGCGTTCGGGCCCTTCCGGGGTGATGGGTGAGCTGGCCTCGGCGACCGCCGGTGACTGCCTGCTCCTGGACCCCAACGGCCTGGCCCGTCTCGCCGTACCGGAGGGCGAGCCGGAGTGGCACGCCCTCGTGCGTGCCTCCGTCCAAGGCCAGCGGTCCCGGGGTATGACCGTGCTCGCCGACGGCGAAGCCTCCGTCCTCCTGCAGAGCCTGGGCACCACCGGGCGCACGCTGGGGTGGCTGGCGGTGCGCCACACCGAGCCCGCCTCGCCGCACGCACGCATGCTCGCCAACCATGCCGCATCCCTGCTGGCGGTGGACCTGATGTACTCCCGGAACGCCCGCCGGGCATTGTTCCGTGAACGGGCACCCCACTTGCGTGCCGCGCTCGAGGGCGGCGACGGGCGGGTCCTTCCCCCGTTGCCCGAACCCCCGTGGGAGGTGGTCCATTACCCCTGCCCGGCCCCGGAGGCCGCACTGATCCGTGCCTCCGACGCCCTCCCCGACCTGCTGGGGCCGACCGAGGCCTCCGAACGCGTCGGCCTGTGCACTCTCGGCGACGCCCTGGTCGCCGTGCTCCCGGCCACCGGAATCCCCCGTACGGGACAGCGGCTCCTGGAGGCCTTGGAAGATCTTTCCGAGGGGCCCTCCGCCGCCGGTGCCTGTGGTGCTCGGAGTCCGGCCGAACTCCCCGCGGCGGTGGACCGGGCACGCCAGGCCGCCACCGACGGGTACCGGCACGCGGACGACTCCGACGCCTGGTCGTTGCTGCGCGAGAACCTTTCCGCGGAGGGGGCGCGCGCGTTCGGGCGTGCCGTGCTGGGACCGTTGCGCGAGCACGACGTACGCAACTCCACCGACCTCGCCCACACGCTGCGCCACTTCCTCGACAACAGTGCCCACGTCGAGGCGACCGCACGGGAACTGGGGGTGCACCGCAACACCCTGCGCGGACGCCTGCGTATCGCGGAGCGGGTCCTGGGCGGTGACCTGAGGCAGGCCCGCACACGACTGGAACTGTGGACAGCCCTGTACCTGGAGCCGATGCGGTGCTACGACGGTTCCTGGCACCGGTGATCACGCGCCGGCGGCCGCCGCCACGGAAGGAGATCCAGTGGACACACCCAGCACGGACAGCACCACGTACCCGGAGAGCGGCATCCCGGCGTACGTGAACGACACCCTTTCCGCTGTCACCCCCTCCTTGGCCGGGGCCCTGGGGGTACCCGGACACGAGGACCTGCTGGGAGCGGGGCGGGCCCGTGCGGCCGCGTTCCTGCTGGTGGACGGGCTGGGCGCGCAGCTGCTCGCCCGGTACGCCGACCACGCGCCCACCCTGGCCGCCCTCGCGCGCGGCGGTTCCGTACTGAGGGCCGGGTTCCCGGCGACGACTGCTGCGAGCCTGGCATCGCTCGGGACGGGGCTGTCCTCGGGCGAGCACGGTGTCATCGGGTACAGCTTCGCACTCGACGGCCCGGAAGGAACACCGCAGGGGCCGGTCATGAGCGCGTTGGGATGGTGCGCACATGCCGGCCCGGAGCATGCGGACCTGCGGGAGGACTTCCCCCCGGAGTCGGTCCAGCCGCACAGCACGGTGTTCGAGCGTGCCGCCGCGGACGGGGTCGAGGTCTCCCGGTTGGTGCCAGGTTTCCACCACGGGTCCGGGCTGACCCGTGCCGTGCTGCGCGGTCCTGGCCGGTTCGTGCCCGCGGAGGCACCGGAGGAGCTCGTGCCCGGGATGCTGGAAGCACTGCGCGGCTCCGGTCGGGCGTTGGTCTACGGCTACCACGGTGATCTCGACCGGGCCGGCCACGACCACGGACCCGGTTCCGACCGTTGGATCGAGGAGCTCGTCCGGGTGGAGGCGCTGGTGTCCGACCTGGCCTCGGACCTGCCCACGGACACGGTGCTGGCGGTGGTCGCCGACCACGGGATGATCGACACCGGCGATCATCGGATCGACCTCGACCACACCCCCGGCCTGTTGTCGGGCGTGGACCGCCTGGGCGGGGAGGCCCGGGTGCGCCACGTCCACACCGAACCCGGTGCTGCGGCCGATGTGCTCGCCGCCTGGCGCGAGGCGCTGGGGGAGCGGGCCCACGTGGTCGAACGCGACCGGGCGATCGCGGAGGGCTGGTACGGGACGGTGTCCGGCCGCAACCGTGGGCGGCTGGGTGACGTCGTTGCCGCTGCCCGCGACACCTGGACGCTGGTGCGTTCCGAAGCCGAACCGGCCCAGACCGCGATGATCGGCCACCACGGTTCCTGGACCGAGGCCGAGCAGTTGGTGCCGCTGCTCCTGCTGCGGTCGGAGTAGCCCGTTGACGGGGTCTTCCGGGGGCGCGGGCCCGGGACCGCACCGCTCAACATCGTGTCACCGGTCTCGGCAGTTGAGCCGTCAGGTCGTGTTCCGGGCGATCGGCTCGATGGTTGGGCCGCCTCGGCCTGCCCCGAGGCGCCGTCCCGTGTCACCATTTCGATGACCGCAGAGCGAAGGAGCCCTTCCCCGATGACCGAGTCCGCCCCTGCCGACGATGTACAGGCTGTCGACGCCACCGACCCGGGGACGGTGACCGGCCGGGACGGGCTGGTCCGCCCCGCGTGGGCGTCGGTGGATCCGCTGTTGCGCGAGTACTACGACACCGAGTGGGGCATGCCGGTGCGCGACGAGCGCGGGATGTACGAGCGCATCAGTCTCGAGGCGTTCCAGGCCGGACTGTCGTGGGCGACGATTCTGCGCAAACGCCCCGCGTTCCGGGCCGCGTTCGACGGTTTCGTCCCCGAAACGGTGGCCGAGTACGGCCATCGCGATCTGGAACGGTTGATGGCGGACGCAGCGATCGTGCGCAACCGGGCCAAGATCCTCGCTGCCGTCACCAACGCGCAAGCCACCCTCCGGTTGCGGGACAAAGGCGGCTTGGCCGACTTCGTTTGGTCCTTCCGGCCCGACCGGACCCCGGCCCCGCGCACCGTCGCGGAGGTCCCCACGAAGTCACCCGAGTCACTGGCCCTGTCCAGGGCCTTGCGCAAGGAGGGGTTCACGTTCGTCGGCCCCACCACCATGTACGCGCTCATGGAAGCGGTCGGCATCGTCGACACCCACCTGCTCGGATCGCATCGCCGCGGCTCGTCCGGGGTCTGGCCCCAGTGACGAGGGCCCGGGGGTGCGGGAGCGCTCAGCGAATCCCGAGCGGTGGTGATGCCTGCCCTGCTCGCGATGCCCGGTGCGGTGTCGTCCGCCCCGAGGGTCGCGCGAAACCCCTGAGGGGCAGGTGTTTGCGCAGGTGGAAAGGGTAAAGGTCAACGGGCGGCAAATCGTGACCACATCGTTTGCACTCGACATGGGCGAGTGCTAAAAATAGGAGTGCTTAGCACTCGGCGATCATGAGTGCTAAGTCGGAGCGAGGCTGCGAGATCGTGGTCGCCGACAGCAGGGTTGTCGGCACGGTCACGGTCGTCCGTCGCGGGCGCAGGCCTCGTCCCTTCGCGTATCAGCCCGGTCACGGGAGGACAAGAACTCAATGGCAGCCAAACTGATCGCGTTCGACGAGGAGGCCCGTCGCGGCCTCGAGAGCGGCATGAACCAGCTCGCCGAGGCCGTCAAGGTCACGCTGGGCCCCAAGGGGCGCAACGTCGTGCTGGAGAAGAAGTGGGGCGCCCCCACCATCACCAACGACGGCGTCTCCATCGCCAAGGAGATCGAGCTCGAGGACCCCTGGGAGAAGATCGGGGCCGAGCTGGTCAAGGAGGTCGCCAAGAAGACGGACGACGTCGCCGGTGACGGTACGACCACCGCCACCGTGCTCGCCCAGGCACTCGTCCGCGAGGGCCTGCGCAACGTCGTCGCCGGCGCCAACCCGGTCGGCCTCAAGCGCGGCATCGAGTCCGCCGTCGCGCGCATCAACGAGGAGCTCGGCAACCTCTCCCAGGAGGTCGAGACCAAGGAGCAGATCGCCTCCACCGCCTCCATCTCCGCCGGCGACGACCAGATCGGCGAGGCCATCGCCGAGGCCATGGACAAGGTCGGCAAGGAAGGCGTCATCACCGTCGAGGAGGGCCAGACCTTCGGGCTCGAGCTGGAGCTCGCCGAGGGCATGCGCTTCGACAAGGGCTACATCTCGCCCTACTTCGCCACCGACCTGGAGCGGATGGAGACGGTCCTCGAGGACCCCTACATCCTCATCGTCAACTCCAAGATCTCCAACAACAACGAGTTCCTGCCCGTTGTGGAGAAGGTCCTGCAGGCCGGCCGTCCGCTGATGGTCATCGCCGAGGACGTCGAGCAGGGCGCGCTGCAGACCCTGGTCGTCAACAAGATCCGTGGCACCTTCAAGTCCGTCGCCGTCAAGGCCCCGGGCTTCGGTGACCGCCGCAAGGCCCAGCTCGGCGACATCGCCGTCCTGACCGGCGGCCAGGTCATCACCGAGGAGGTCGGCCTCAAGCTCGAGAACACCGAGCTCGACATGCTGGGCCGCGCCCGCAAGGTCGTCGTCACCAAGGACGAGACCACCATCGTCGACGGCAACGGTGACGCCACCAGCATCGCCGGTCGCGTCAACGAGATCCGCAACGAGATCGAGCGCACCGACTCCGACTACGACCGCGAGAAGCTCCAGGAGCGCCTCGCCCGTCTGGCCGGCGGCGTGGCCGTCATCAAGGCCGGTGCCGCCACCGAGGTGGAGCTCAAGGAGCGCAAGCACCGCATCGAGGACGCAGTCCGCAACGCCAAGGCCGCGGTCGAGGAGGGCATCCTGCCCGGTGGTGGCGTCGCGCTGCTGCAGGCCAGCGTGCCCGCCTTCGAGAAGCTCGAGGCCGAGGGCGACGACGCGGTCGGCGCCGACATCGTCCGCCGCGCCATCGCCGAGCCCCTCAAGCAGATCGCGCTCAACGCCGGTCTCGAGGGCGGCGTCGTGGTCGACAAGGTCAAGAACCTGGAGCCGGGCGTCGGCCTGAACGCCGCCACCGGCGAGTACACCGACCTGTTCAAGGACGGCGTCATCGACCCGACCAAGGTCACCCGTTCCGCTCTGCAGAACGCGGCCTCCATCGCCGGTCTGTTCCTGACGACCGAAGCCGTCATCGCCGAGAAGCCGGAGAAGGCGGCGGCCCCGGCCGCCGACCCGACCGGCGGCATGGGCGGCATGGACTTCTAGTCCACCGGCCAGGGGTCGGATACGCGACCTCGCCCGCGACGACCGGGCGGTCCCCACGGGGCCGCCCGGTTTCGTGTGTCCGTGCGGATCAGTCCCCGTGCCAGGCGTGCCACAGGTCGGCGTAGGAACCGCCGCGGGACAACAACCCCTCGTGGGTGCCGAGCTCGCGGACCGTGCCGCCCTCGACCACCGCGACCCGGTCGGCGTCGTGCGCGGTGTACAGCCGGTGCGCGATCATCAGGACCGTGCGTCCGGCCAGCACCCCCGACAGGGAACGTTCCAGGTGGCGGGCGGAGCGCGGATCCATCGACGACGTCGCCTCGTCCAGCACCAGCACCGCGGGGTCGGCCAGTACCACCCGCGCCAGCGCGATCTGCTGCACACGGGCCGGATCAGGGGTGGTGTTCCCCGAACCCACGGGGGTGAGCAGGCCCTCGGGCAGGCTGCGCACCCAGTCCGCGGCGCCGACCGCTTCCAGAGCGTTCCACAGGTCGCTCTCGTCGGCGGACTCCGCCGCCAGCCTCAGGTTCTCCGCGATCGTGCCACGGAACATGTGGCTCTCCTGACTCAGCAGGATCACGTGTGCGCGCCGCTGCTGGGGCGACAACGATGCCAGGTCCGCTCCGTCCACCCGGACCCGGCCCGAGGAGGGGACGTGGATCCCGGCGACGAGCTTGCCCAGCGTCGACTTGCCCGCCCCGCTGGGCCCCACCATCGCCAGGCGTTCACCGGGCCGTATCTGCAGGTCCACACCGTGCAGGACCTCGGTGTCGGTGTAGCCGAACCGCACCTCGGACAGTTCCACACCCCGGTCGCCGGCCACCGGCCGGTTCCGTGCCTCCCGCACGGTCTCCTGGGCGTGCCCCACACCCAGCAGGCGCCGCATGCTCACGAAACCGACCATCATGTTGTCGATCTGGTGCACGAGCTGTTCGACGGGGTGGGCCAACTGCACGGAGAAGAACGTCGCCGTCGCGACCTGGCCCGGAGTGAGTGCGTCGTTCATGTACAGCAGACCGCCCGCGAGGAAGGTCAGCGCCGTGGGCAGCTGGTAGACGACCTCCAGCTGCGGGAACCACACCGATCGCAGCCACAGCGTGTACCTCTCCGCGAGGAAGGCCCGGCGCACCTGCCGGTCGCTCTGCGTGCGCCGACGGTCCTGTCGGCCCAGCGCCTCCACGGTGTGCGCGCCCTCGACGGTGTCGGTCACGCCCTGGGTCAGGTCCGAGTGGGTGGCCAGCTCGCGGATGTAACCGTCCGGGGCACGCCGGGCGTACCAGCGGGCCGACACCCACAGCAGCACGAGACCCGGCACCCACGCCGGCAACAGCGCGGGGTGGATCACCGCCAACGCCGCCAGGACCACCGCGACCGTCACCGCGCTCACGACCATGTGCGGCAGGGAGAAGCGCACCATGTGGTTGAGGTTGCCGATGTCGCGGCCGGTGCGCGAGAGCAGGTCACCGGAACCGGCCCGCTCCACCACCTCCAACGGCAGGCGCAGCACCGCTCCGATGAACTCCTCCCGCAGCTGGGCCAACACCCCTTCGCCGAACCGGATCGACAGGGCCACCGAGACCAGGGTCAGGGCCGCGTTGGCCAGGAACGCCGCCACGACGAGTACGGCCATGGTGCCGATGCCGCCGGCGTCCCGCCCTTCCCGGACGGAGTCGACGATGAGACCCAACATCCACGGGGCGGCGAGCGCGCTCAGCGCGGCCAGGGCGTGCAGCACCACGACCCACACCAGTGTGCTGCGGTACTCCCGTCCGGCCCGGGCCAGGCGTGTCCACACCTCCCGTGTGGAGGAGACCGGCAGGGCCGCGGGATCCGGCTCCGGCAGAGCCGTGTTCCGGTCCGCGGCGGGCAGGTCGGCGTGTGTCATGGCTCCTCGCTCGCGGTACGCAGGACGGTACGGGTGTAGTCGGCGTTGTTCGCCAACAGGTCCTGGTGCGTGCCCCCGGCGACCACCCGCCCGCCGGAGACCAGGTGGACACGGTCGGTGCGGCCCAGCAGCAGAGGGCTCGTCGTGATCAGGACGGTGGTGCGGCCGCTGCGGGCGGACGGCAGCCCGCGGGCCACGGCGGCCTCGGAGTGCGCGTCCACGGCCGAGACCGGTTCCACCAGGACCAGCACCTCGGGGTCGGCGGCCAGCGCGCGTGCCAGGCGTAGGCGCTGTTGCTGACCGCCGGAGTACTCGCGGGCACGGGCGGTGAGCACCGTGTCCAGCCCCGCGGGGGACTGGCCCACGATGTCGTCGGCGTGGGCGACGCGCACCGCCCCGGCCAGTTCCTCCGCAGGCAGACCGCCGTCCGGCGAGAGTTCGTCGCGCAAGCGCCCGGAGAACAGGTAGGCGTCGTTGTCCGAGACCAGGACCCGGCCCCGCAGGTCCCGCAACGGGAGGTCGGTGAGGGGGACGGTCCGGCCGGTGCGGTGCTCGACCAGTTCCGCGGTCTCCTCCGGGGTGCCGTCGCGGTAGCGCCCGAGGCGTTCGGCGAGCGCGGTGGCCTCGGCGGGGTCGGGGCACACGATGCCGGTGACCTGCCCGGCATGGGCGGTGACACCGGTGAGCCGGTCGCGCAGCCCGAGCGGGCCCTCCGGGGGTGCGGCCGGGTGTTCTGGTTCGGGGTGGTCGTGGGTCAGGTTCAGCACCCGGACCACACGTGAGGCGGCCACCCGCGCACCGATGTAGAGCGTGGTGATGGCGGTCAACCAGCGCACCTGCTGTCCCAGCAGTCCCGTGTACCCGTAGAAGGCGACGAGCTGGCCGAGGGTGAGTTCGCCGTTCAGGGCCAGATGCGCTCCGTACCAGACGATGCCCACGAGCAGTAGTCCCGGGTAGAGGGCCTGGGCGGCACGGAGGGCGGCGTCCATCCAGCCCACCCGCATGCCGGCGTCGCGGACCCGGCCCGACTCCTGGCGGTACCGGGCGCCGATGGTGTCCTCACCGCCCACTCCCCGCAGCGCACGCAGCCCTGAGACGAGGTCGTTGGCCCGGGTGGTGAGCTCGGCCTGCCGGTCGCGTTGGTGGTCCTGGCGGCGGGAGAGCGGGCGCAGCATCGGTGCGACCGCCAGCACGACGAGGGGGACCCCGACGGTCAGTACCGTTCCGAAGGCCGGGTGCGTGTACAGGGTCAGGCCGACGATCGCGCCGATCGACACGAGCGCCCCGGGCACCAGCGACGCGTTCTCGTACAGGTCGCCGATGCGGTTGATGTCGTTGGTTCCGATCGCCACGACCTCGCCGCCGGGCAGTCTCCGGGTCAGGGTCGGGCCGAGGTCGACGGAACGGTCGATGACCACGGCGATGGTGCGGTAGGCGCCGCGGACCCAGCTGTAGGTCGCGGTGCGTTCGGCTGCGAGCACGATGGCCGCGGAGGCGAACGCGCACGCGGCGAGCACACCGGACCACAGCAGGAGCGTTTCCGTGTCGCCGCTGGTGAGGCCGGAGTCGAGGGCGGCACCGAGCACGGTGGCGCTCAGGACCCCGCACAGGGTGTAGAGACCGTTGACGACGGAGGTGCTCAGGAGGGTGGTCCACTGTTGGCCGGCGCCCCAGAGGAGGAAGTGGTCGGGGGAACGGGTGTCCGGTGGTGTCGTCACCGGTTCGGGTGGTCGGGGCACAGTCACCGGACATTAGCTGTGCGCGATCCCGTCGGCCACTGATTTTTTGGCCGGGGCGCCCCGGCTCCTCCGTCCGGTCCCCGAACCGCCTCAGGGCCCGTTCCAGGGCAGGAACGGGGGTGATGCCCCATGCCCCGGGACGTTCCCGGCGCTGATAATGCCCGTATGAACGATGATTCGATCCGAAACGGGAGCGCTTCCCCCGGCCCGGCAGAAGGTCCACGCGTCGGTCTGCTCGTGCGGGTGGTCGCCGTGATGGCGGCTGCCATGGTGCTCTGGTACGCCCTCCTGCCCCTGGTCCGTGCACCGTTCGCCGCCCCCGAGGACGCGCAGTTCGGCGCCGCCCGCTGGGTCACCGCCGCGGTCGTGACGGTGGTGGCCGTGCCGCTGATACGGGCGGTCCGCCGGTACTTGGACCGGCGGCCGTGGGAGGGGCTGCACCTGACCGGGTTCCGTGAGGGGTGGTGGCCCTTCCTGGTGGGGGCGCTCGCGTGGGCGATCCCGGGCTTCGCGGGGATCGGGATCGCGCTCGGGCTCGGCTGGGTCGAGCTCGTGCCGCGCATGGCCGTCCCGGAACTGGTGGGGTACCTGGCTCTGCTGACGGTGCTGGTGCTGTTGTACGAGGCGCTGCCGGAGGAGTTGATCTTCCGCGGCTATCTGTTCCGCAACCTCAACACCGTCATGGCCGGCTGGCTCGCGGTGGTGGCACAGGCGGCGCTGTTCACACTGTTCGGAACCGCTCTCTGGGTGCTCTCCAGCGGATGGGAGGTCCTCGGCGAACGGGTCACCTTGTTCTTCGCCATGGCGGTCGTCATCGGGTGTCTGCGTGTGGTCACCGGGAACGTGTGGACCTGCATCGGTTTCCACCTCGTGTTCCAGGTGACCGCGCAAGCGGTTCTCGGCGGCCGGTTGTTCGAGCTGCGAGGGGGTGAGGACGGGTTCATGCTCGCTCTGGTGGGCCCGTTCGTGTTCGGGGTGCTCGTGGCGAGCCTGCTGTCCCGCCGGGACGGGAACTGGCGGGAGCGGGTCCCCGACCCCGCCTAGCGGACGGCGCCCTCGGTGTGCAGGACCTCGATGAGGCGGCGTACGGCGGGTGCGCACCGGGCGCGGTCGGCGTGACCGACCCAGGCGAGCTCGGTGATCTCGTGGTCGGCGGCGATGGCACCGTCGTGCTCAGCCGTGTAACAGCTCATGCGCACGCGCGTGCCGGGCGCCTGCGCGTGCGCGACCTCGTCGACCACGGTGACCAGCCGGAAGGTGCCCGGGCGCAGGCGGACGGAGACTTCCTCGAAGGCCTCGCGGGCGACGGCGTCCTCGTCGCTCTCCCCGCTCTCGCGCTTGCCGCCGGGAACGTAGAGCAGGTCACGTCCCTCGGGACGCACACACAACAGGAGCCCGTCGCGGACGTGGACCCAGGCGAGGGCGTCGATCACCGGTGGGGTCGTGGAAGTCCCGAACATGCGTCCACTGTAGGCGGAGTGGGGAGGAGCGCACCCAAATTCATCGCCTGAAGACGATATGATCGCTGTATGGCGATGAATGAAGCGATTACACGCACCCCCGGAACGGGGGCGGCCGAGTCCCTGTTCCACTCCTTGTCCGACGGCACCCGGCTGGCGATCGTGCGCCGACTGGCCGAGGGTCGGGCCCGCGTGTCCGATCTCGTCGAGCACACCGGCCTGGCGCAGTCCACCGTCTCCGCGCACGTGGCCTGTCTGCGCGACTGCGGGCTCGTGGACGGCCACCCGCAGGGACGCCAGGTCTTCTACTCCCTCACGCGCCCGGAACTGTTCGACCTGCTCGCGGCCGCCGAGACCCTCCTGGAGGCCACCGGTCGGGCAGTACAGCTGTGCCCCAACTTCGGCGAGCGGGCCCGGGGTGCGGCCACGGGGGTCGACGATGAGTGACGCATGCGGATGCGGGGACGACACCGCCGCGCCCGCCCAGCAGGGGAACGGGCCCGCCCGTCTGTGGCACGTGGACGAGATCCGGTTCGCTGCCGCGGCCGTTCTGCTCCTGACCGCCGGATACGGGACCGGGTGGGCCGGCGGGCCCGAGTGGGGAGTGCTGCTCGGGCAGGCCGGAGCGCTGGCGGTGGCCGGATGGACCTTCGTCCCCTCCACCTTGCGGGGTCTGGCCCGGGGCAGGCTCGGCGTCGGCACCCTCATGACCGTCGCCGCGGTCGGGGCGGTCCTGCTCGGTGACGTCGGCGAGGCCGCGATGCTCGCCGTGCTCTACACCATCGCGGAGGGCCTGGAGGAGTACTCCCTGGCCCGTACCCGCAGCGGTCTCCGGTCGTTGCTCGCTCTCGTACCCGCCACCGCGACCGTTCGGCGCGACGGACAGGACCGGGGGATCGTTCCCGAGGAGCTGCGGACCGGCGACCTCCTCGTGCTGCGCCCCGGCGAGCGTCTGGCCACCGACGGGCGCGTGGTCTCCGGGGCCACCTCACTGGACACCTCCGCCATCACGGGGGAGTCGGTGCCGGTGGAGGCCACCACCGGTGACGAGGTCCACGCCGGATCGGTCAACGGGACCGGGGTGCTGGAGGTCGAGGTGACCCGCACCGCCGAGGACAACTCCCTTGCACGCATCGTGCAGGTGGTGGAGCAGGAGCAGTCCCGCAAGGGTTCCGGGCAGCGGCTGGCCGACCGGATCGCGCGCCCGCTCGTTCCGGGGGTGCTGGTCGCCGCGGCCCTCGTCGCCGTGGTGGGCGGGCTGTTCGGTGACCCCGCCACATGGATCGAACGCGCCCTCGTGGTGCTCGTGGCCGCTTCGCCGTGCGCACTCGCGATCTCCGTCCCCGTCACCGTGGTCTCGGCGGTCGGAGCGGCGACTCGGCACGGGGTGCTGATCAAGGGCGGTGCCGCGCTGGAAGCCCTCGGTACGGTGCGCACCGTCGCGTTCGACAAGACCGGGACACTGACCCGCAACCGGCCCGCCGTCACCGCGGTCCTCGGTGACCGGACCAGGGCACTGGCGGTCGCCGCCGCACTGGAAGCTCGCAGCGAGCACCCTCTGGCACCAGCGATCCTGGACGCTGCCGGGGACCTTGACCGCCCTGCCGAGAACGTCGAGGCGGTCGTCGGAGCCGGGCTCACCGGAACCCTGGACGGGCGCCCCGTACGTTTGGGCCGTGCCGGGTGGATCGCTCCCGGGGACATGACCGACGGTGTGCAGCGGCTGCGGGACACCGGTGCCACCGTCGTGCTCGTGGAGGAGGACGGCGCGCTTCTCGGAGCCGTCGCCGTGCGAGACGACCCGCGTCCCGAAGCGGCCGGGGTCGTCGCCGAGCTCCGGAACCGCGGGTACCGGATCGCCGTGCTCACCGGGGACGATCCCGTCACGGCCCGTGCGGTGGCCGGTGAGGTGGGCGTCGGCGAGGTCCACGCCGGCCTGCGCCCTGAGGACAAGGCCCGCGTCGTCGCCGACCTGCGTGCGCACGGCCCGCTGCTGATGGTCGGGGACGGGGTCAACGACGCACCCGCCCTCGCCGCCGCCGACGCGGGTGTGGCAATGGGTGCGATGGGCACGGACGTGGCGATCGAGACCGCCGACACGGCACTCATGGGCGAGGACCTCGGGCACCTGCCGCTGCTGCTCGCCCACGCGCGGCGTTCACGCACCATCATGTGGCAGAGCGTGGCGTTGTCGCTGGCGATCATCGTGGGGCTCATGCCGCTGGCCCTGTTCGGGGTCCTGGGCCTGGCCGCGGTGGTGCTGGTGCACGAGCTCGCGGAGGTCGTGGTGGTGGCCAACGGTGTCCGAGCCGGGCGCATACGGGCACCCGCCCCGGCCGCGCCCGCACCCCGTGCGCACGAGCCCGTCCCCTGACCCCTGCGTGGCTCTCAGTCGGCGGGGTGGAGCCGTGCCATGGTGGCGCGGTCCTCCTCGCCGAAACGTTCCTCCAGCTTCTCGGGGGCGGCGTCGGTGTCGATGGTGGTGACCGCTGCCCCGCGGGCGGACTCGATGGCTCCCAGACGCCGCACGGCACGGTTGTTCGCGTACTGGACCAGTTCGTCGGGCGGCAGTTCGTAACGCTCGAACGCCGGATTCCGGCTGGGGACGTCGCTGCGCTCGACGGTGTCGAGTACGTGCGGCAACAGCTCCTGGAGCCGGTCACTGATCACCTGCCAGTTGCTGTCGTCCCCTGCGACGTGGCGGCGGCACGTGAAGGTGCCCCAGGCCATGTGGCGGCGCTCGTCGTCACCGATGCGGCGCACGATACGGCGCATACCGGGGAAGATCCCGCGCACGGTGCACAGGTGGTTCCACGCGTAGTACCCGGTGAGGGCGAGCGACCCCTCGACGATGTGGTTGTAGGTCACCGAGGCCCGTACCTGGTTGCGCGGGCTCGGGTCGGCCACGAGTGCCTCCAGCGCACCGGGCAGTTCCTCGTAGAACAGCGCCCGGTAGCCGGGGTTGTGCTCCACGAACCGGTGCAGGTCCTCCTGAACGCCGATGGCGTCCAGCCAGCGGCGGAAGGCCTGCACGTGCTTGGCCTCCTCGTACAGGAACTGCGTCAGGTACATCTCGTCGCCGAGCCGCCCCTCCGCGGACATCGCACTCAGGAACGGCAGAAGGTCCTCGGTCACGGCCTCCTCCCCGGCGACGAACAGGGAGCACAGCCGCAGGACCCGTGTGCGCGACTCCTCGTCGAGGCCCTGCCAGTCCTCGGCGTCCTGGGACAGGTCGATGTCGGCGGGGTCCCACCCGCGCTCGTTGCCCTTGGCGAACAGTCGCAGCGGCAGGGACTCCCAGTTCAGTCCGCCTGCCCGCAGCGAGTGGAAACCGGAGCGCTGCCGGGTGTCGGTCATGAGGGGCCTCCGGGGGGTAGGGAAACCGACCCTCATGATTGGGCACATCCGCTACAGATGTAAAGATCTGGCGGAGAAGAAACCGGACGAGCGGGATTCGGCTGTCTCCCTCGACGATGCAGCCTCGCCGAAACGGTACGGTTCGGGGGTACACTCCACGCCGAACGAACCGATCGGGGGACGACGTGTTCTGTGGTGAGCCCGGGAGCTCCGGTTACGCCTCGTGCGCCGCCCAGACCCAGATCTTCGCGCTGGCCTCTGTGATCCCCGCGTTGCTCGGCCTGGCCCTCCTGGTGATCGCCTTCACCGCGCCTTCGGTCCGCGGAGACCGGCTCCTGCGCTCCCGCACACTCGCCTACTCGCTCATCGCGTGGGGCATCGCGGCGGGGACCTACGTCATGGGTGTCCTGCCCTCGGTCTGACCCGGAGGTTCCCGCGGCCACACGGAGAGCGCGGTTCCGGGCCGGTCGCCGGGACCGGCCCGCGGCAACTCACCGCTTGCGCGCCAACCCGCAGTACTGGGGCAGGTCGCGGCACCGGCCGACCTCCACCGGCTCCGGACGCCACTTGCTCACCGAGACCACCCCCGGGTCGACCAGGTCCAGGCCGTCGAAGAACCGGGTGAAGTCCTCCAGCGAACGCGGCACGTAGGGCAGGGTCACCCCGCCCTCCCAGATCTTCGTGAACTCCGCGATCTCCTCGGGACCCAGAGTCACCGTGTCCGACAGCACCCCGTCGCACACCGCGACGAAACTCCCCGTCGGCAGCGCGTCCACGTAGGTGCGCACCAGCTCCAGCGCCTCGTCCAGGTCGGGGAAGTGCCCCATGGTGCCCATGAGCATCAGCGCGACCGGCTGCTCGAAGTCCAGGGACTCGCGCGCCCGGGCCAGGACCCGTCCGGTCTCGCGCAGGTCGGAGTCGACGAACGAGGTGTGCCCCTCGTCGGTCCCGGTCAGCAGTGCACGTGCGTGTGCCAGCACCAGCGGGTCGTTGTCGACGTAGACCACACGGCTGTCCGGGGACAGCCTCTGGGCCACCTCGTGGGTGTTGTCGGCGGTGGGCAGGCCCGCGCCGATGTCCAGGAACTGGCGGACCCCCTCCTGCTCCACCAGGTGCGTGACGCTGCGGCGCAGGAACGCGCGGTCACCGAGGGCGGCGTCGACGACTTCGGGGAACCGCTCCCGGATCCGGTCGCCGACCTCGCGGTCGGGCGGATAATTGTCCTTTCCTCCGAGCCAATAGTTCCACACGCGCGCGGTGTGTGCGACGGACGTGTCGATGGGGGTGTGCGACATGGGGCCTCTCAGACGCGTGGGGGGATCCGATGTCGACATTGTCCTATCTCGTGACCCCTGCCACAACTCGGGCACCGGTGCCGGGAACAACCCTCGAACCCCGCCACGGCCCAGCCACGCGGGAAGACCCCGTGCGCTTGCTCAGGCCAACAGCTCGGCCGCATCCGTGATCTGGTACGCGTATCCCTGCTCGGCCAGGAACCGCTGTCGGTGGGCCGCGTAGTCCTGGTCCAGGGTGTCCCGGGCGACGACCGCGTAGAACCGCGCGCTGCCCCCGTCGGCCTTCGGACGCAGCACCCGGCCCAAGCGCTGGGCCTCCTCCTGGCGCGAGCCGAACGAACCCGACACCTGTACCGCCACACCGGCCTCGGGCAGGTCGATGGAGAAGTTCGCGACCTTGGACACCACCAGGGTCCGCAGTTCACCGGACCGGAACGCGTCGTAGAGCCGTTCCCGCTCCTTGTTGCGCATATCGCCCTTGATCACCGGAGCGCCCAGGGACTCGCCGAGCTCGTCCAACTGGTCGATGAAGGAACCGATGACCAACACCTGCTCCTCCGCGTGGCGTTCCACGAGGGCGCCCACGACCCGGTTCTTGGCGTCGGTGGAGGCGCAGAACCGGTAACGGTCCTCCGGCTCGGCGGTCGCGTAGGCCATGCGCTCGGCGTCGGACAGGTCGACCCGCACCTCGACACAGTCGGCCGGAGCGATCCACCCCTGGTTCTCCATGTCCTTCCACGGGGCATCGAAGCGCTTGGGACCGATGAGGGAGAACACGTCGCCCTCGCGGCCGTCCTCGCGCACCAGGGTGGCGGTCAGACCGAGCCGCCGCCGTGCCTGCAGGTCCGCGGTCATCCGGAAGATCGGGGCGGGCAGCAGGTGCACCTCGTCGTAGACGACCAGCCCCCAGTCCCGCGCCTCGAACAGCTCCAGGTGCGTGTGCACACCCTTCTTGCGGGCCGCCATGACCTGGTACGTGGCGATGGTGACGGGACGGATCTCCTTGCGGCTGCCCGAGTACTCGCCGATCTCGTCCTCGGTGAGGGAGGTACGGCGCAGCAGCTCGGCCTTCCACTGGTGCACCGAGACGGTGTTGGTGACCAGGATCAGCGTCGTGGTCCCGGTCATCGCCATCGCCGCGGCGCCCACGATGGTCTTGCCCGCGCCGCACGGCAGCACGACCACACCCGAGCCCCCGGCCCGGAAGCTCTCGGCGGCCTCGCGCTGGTAGGGGCGCAGCTCCCAGCCGTCCTCGGCGAGGTCGATCTCGTGGGCCTCGCCGTCGACGTACCCGGCCAGGTCCTCGGCCGGCCAGCCGATCCTGAGCAGTTCCTGCTTGAGGTTCCCGCGCTCACTGGGATGCACGGCGACGGTGTCGCCGTCGATGCGCTCGCCCAGCATGCCCTTGAGCTTCTTGGCGCGTACGACCTCCTCCAGGACGGCCCGGTCGCTGGAGCGCAGCACCAGTCCGTGGGCGGGGTCGCCGTCCAGGGTGAGGCGGCCGTAACGGTCCATGGTCTCGGAGATGTCCACCAGGAGGCCCTGGGGCACCGGGAACCGCGAGAAGCTCACGAGCGCGTCCACGGCCTGCTCGGCGTCGTGGCCGGCGGCGCGTGCGTTCCACAGCGCCAGCGGGGTGATCCGGTAGGTGTGCACGTGTTCGGGGGCGCGCTCGAGCTCGGCGAAGGGCGCGATGGCTCGGCGGCACTCGTCGGCCGACTCGTGGTCGACCTCGAGGAGGAGGGTCTTGTCGGACTGGACGATCAGGCAGGACACACGGGACCTTCACTCTCGTCGACGGCGTGTGGGGAGGGCCCCACGTGCAACACGTGTACTGCTCCGATCATGCCCGCCGTCCGGGAGCGGTGGGGCACACCCCTGTGCGGCGTACGGCGGCCCGTCCGTCAGCTCACGAGGAGTACCGCGGTGACGAAGGCGCCGAGGAGGACGGCGAAGATGCCGAGGTGGATCCCGTCGGAGACCCAGGCACGGCGACGGAACACGGCGTGGTGCCCCGGGGCGCGGCTGTGTTCGGACAGTGCGACCCCCGCCATGACCGTACCGATGAACGGGGTGACGTTGCCCATACGCATGGGCGCCGGCAGGACACCGACGACCAGCGCGGTGATCGTGCTGCCCGTCGGCGGCTGGTGCTCGGGCGGGACGTGGGCGTAGGGGTACGGGGCCGGCGGCGGGCCGGGAACCGGACGGTACGCACCGCCGTGGGGCGGTTGCGGTCCGCCGTAGGAGGGACCTCCGACCGGGGAGAGCCGTACTGGGGCCGATGGGGACCGTAGTAGGGATCGGGCATCGGGGGCTCCATGGAACGGCACGGTCGGGGAGCTGCCGCTGGGGCCGAGCGGCCTCAGCCGCCGACCAGCATCATCATGAGGAACAGGACGGCGAGCGGGACGGCGAAGACCACCGACAGCGCGATGTAGGCGAAGTTGCACGCCCAGGTGTAGCGGATGAAGCGCTCCACCTCGGAGGTGTTCGGGATCTTCGTCAGTGCGGTCACCGCGAAGGCGACACCGGGCAGGTTGGCCACCAGTACGTAGAACCAGAGTCCCATGGTGATGCCGAGCAGGGGGACCGCCCACGTCAGGAAGGCCACGACGAGTGCCGCGACCGCACCACCCACCCGTGGCGGCGGGCCGGAGGGCGGTGGTGCGCCCGGAGGGGGGTTCGCGGCACCCGGGGCGGGCTGTGCGGTGTGGGGCGCGGGCGGGGCCGTGTGCGCACCTGCGCAGGGCCCCTGAGCGGGAGGCGGCCCGCCGTAGGTTCCCTGGGCCCCGCGGTGGTCCGCACTGTAGGAGCCGGGAGCCGGGTACGGCTCCCGGAGGCTCCGCGGGGACGGCGGCCCGGTCTCACGCAGGCCTTCGGACGGGCGCAGGACCGGGTTGGGGTCCCGCTCCCAGAAATCCCGTGGGCCTCCACTGTTCACCGGTATCCGCTTCCTCCCCTTTGTCGCGTACTGTCGCGGTACCCATTCTCCACCGGGGGGACGCAAGTGCGCCGGTCAGTGTTCATGACACGGGCGTGCCGCTCGGCCCCGGATCAGTACGGTACGAGACCGGTGATCTCCTGGAGCCAGGAACCCGCTTGGGTGAAGACCACGAACGTCAGCACGAGCATCACGAAGATCATGACCCCCGCCGCGCCCAGGCAGTACCAGGAGTAGCGGGTCAGGGTCTCGGCCTTGACCGGCATGCCGCGATCACGCGCGTGCCCCGCACGGACCGCGAAGACGATGCCCGCGACGCCGAACAGCCAGTTGAAGCAGCACAGGACCGTGATGGCGTGCAAGATCATCGCGGTGGTGGCGCTGCTGGCCCCGCCCCCGGCCATGGGGACGCCGGACCCGCTCGATGAGTCCTGGTCGTCCCCGCGGTCACGGTCCTGTTCCTGCTGTTCCGGTTCACGCGCGGGCGCGTTCCGCGGTTCCCGGCGCTGCTCGGGCTGTGGGCCGAGCCGGGGCTCCCGGGGTTGCTCGGTCCGGGGGCGGCGCTCCCGGACACGCTGCGGTTCCTGACGGGCCTCCTGGTGCTCGCGTGCCAGGTCGAGGTCGGGGGCGGCCTCGGGCCGATGGGTACCGCGGCCGGGACCGTTCCGCTCCGGGTGCGGGGGGCCGCCGGGTGCGCGACGAGGGCCTCGGTCCCGATCGTCGTCGCCGGGGTCGCGGGGGGACGATGCCCCTGGGGGCAGCGGTGGATTGCTCATCGGGGTCTCTCTCGCACGTTGAGGCTCGACCTGGCGCGCCCCGCCGGAGAGGAGCACGCGCGAGTCACTGTACGGTGTTCGACCCCGCCTCCCCCTGAGGAGGAGGCATTCCGGTCCTCCTCCCGGACCGGCGGTTCCGGGACGCTGCCCGCCCGGTCCACGACAGCTGTCCGGTGCTGGGCGAGGGGCCTGCTCCACGAACCACCGTGGAAGGAGGTCTCGCCGCCCGATACCGGCCCGACCCGCCGGACGCGCGGAAGCCTCGGCACCCGGGTCCGGCAGCGCGTCAGGCGTCGGGGTCGGCGAGCTCGGCCACCGCCGAGATCCGGTGCACCGCGAACTTGTGCACGGCATCCCGTGTCGCGTCGTAGGCGGTGACGAACCCGCCGTCGACCGACGACGGGTGCACGATCCGGCTCACCTGGCGCCCGTCGGTGTCGGTGTAGCCGATCCAGACCCGGCGCTCGTCCCGGGCCGCGTCCGAGAGCGCCGCCATGACAGCTGCGGCCCGTGAACCCGGGGGGCCGTCGGTGGGCAGCGGCACAGGGCGGCGCGCGATCGTGGATGCCTCGTCCCCGGCCCGCAACGCACGCACGGTCGCACGGACCGTCTCCGCGGAGGCCTCCCGGTCGGGTGCCTCGGACACCTCCACCGGGTCCGCGCGCCGGACCTCCGGCCGGTCCAGGCTCATCGCCCCGTCCCCGCTCTCCGGCACCGGGTGGTACCCCAGCTGCCGCAGCCGTTCCACCAGCGTCGCCCGGTTCTCCCGGCTCGCCACCACGGTGGGGGCGAGCCGGATCAGCCCGAGCCCCTCCGCACGCCGGTCGTTGAGCAGCTCCTCCAACAGGGAGGGCTCGTCGCAGCGCAGGTAACCGGACGCGGTCCCGGCGCGCAGCCGGCCGTGCCGCCGACCCACGTCCGAGACCAGGTAACGCAGGGCCTGGGGGAGCGGGGTACGTGAGTGGCGTTCCAACAGGCCGGTGATGTCGGCGACGCCCCGTCCGGCGTCCAGACCCCGGCGGATCGAGTCCTCGGTGAACCGGTAGACGGTGGCACCGCCGGTGGACTCGACCTCGGCGACCAGGGCGAGCTCACGGGCGAGGTCGGCCACGAGCGGACCGGGTGCCACGGCGGTCATGTCGCCCTGGACGAGGATGTGGTCCAAGGGCCGGGGCAACTCCTCGGCGAGTTCCCGGGCAGCGCCGTCGGGGTCCCCGGCCAGTAGCGGACGGGTGTGTCCGGCCAGGGCCCCGAACGCGGTCAGGCCGAGCACCGATGCTTCGGTGCGTGCGGTCTCCACGAGATCGGTGTGTACCGACGACTCCCGGCGCGGGTGGCGCCAGGCCATCCGTTCGGCCAGGGACTCCTCGGAGGGCACCAGACCCGGCTCGGCCTCGGCCAGCGTGTTGAGCAGGTCCCGGCGGGCCTGGGGCGCCCCCGGGCGGGCCAGACCCGGGCCCAGCACGTTCCGGACCCTCCCGCCGGAGTCCCTGGACCCGGCCAGGGAAGCCACCCGGTCGGTGCCGATCCAGGCCAGGGCCAGCCGCAGCCACCGCTCCTCCGGCGGGCTCTCCCGCCACAGGTCGTACTCGCGGGTGGGCAGCCACTCCCCGGACAGGCGGTCGTCGGTCCCCACCAGTCCGGCGGCTTGTGCGACCTCCAGCAGGAGTGCGGCCCCGGACTCGTCGACCTCCATCGTCTGCGCGGCCCGCCGCAGGTCACGTACGCCCAGACCACCGTTGCGCAGTACGCCGGGCGGCTCCTGGGCCCAGAGCTCCAACAGCTCCTCGAGCCCCCGGAGCACCGTGAAGGCCTGTCCGGCGGCGGTGCGTGAGACGGTCCCGGAGGAGCGCTCCCGGCCCTCGAACGCCGGCGGTTCGGACGAGAGTTCCCGGAAGAGCACGCCCTTCCGCAGGTGCAGGCCGACCTCGCGCGGCAGGGTGAGGGTCTCGTCGCCGGTCGGGATCAGCAGCGCCCGCGCGAGGAGGGACTCCACGGGTGAGCCCGCGGTGGCCAGGTCGACCTCGCGGCGGGCGTCGGTGACGGTGCCGTTGGGCGGTCCCCAGGCCATCCCCTCCAGCAGGCGGTGAGCGCGTTCGTCCACCCGACCGAGGAGCGCCCCGACCCTGCCGGGGTCCGAAAGCAGCATGGCGAGGCTCTCCACGGGGGTGGAGGCCGTGCTGTCGGGCGTGAGCTCTCCGGCCAGGCGTTCGACGGACGCGTGCGGCAGGTCCGCCAGGAGAGGGCGTGCGGGAGGTCCGAGCTGAGCGGGGTGGGGGAGGAGCTCGCGGAGTACCTGGACGGGCCGTACACGGCCGCGGTCCGGCCAGACCAGGGCGAGGCGGAGGAGCTCCCCGAGGGCGCGGTCCAGAACAGGGGTCGTTTCGGAGGCCTCCTCCGAGGGCCGGTGGTGGACGGCGGACGTGTCCGGTCCGCCTGAGCTGTCGGAGCCGATGGCCGTGCCCGTCCCGGGAGCGGGCGCCGGGGCCGGGCGCAGGGCTTCGGCGAGCTCGGCCGCGGTCACACCCACGGGTTCGGACAACCGGTCGTCGCCCAGGGCCACGACGGCCTCCAGAACGGCCAGGGTGAACCGGTCCAGGCGTTCCAGCACCCGCAGTACGGCGTTGCGGGTGGTGGCACGGCCGGCCAGGGCACCGATGTCGGAGGGCACCGGCCGGGCCAGGTCCGGGCGCGCACTCAGCAACGCGGTGAGTTCCTCGTCGGAGCGGCTGCGCAGCCAGCCCGTGAACGTCGGCGGCCTGTGCCGGGGGGTGTCCGAGCGGTCGTCGGACGGCTCGGGCCCGGAGCCCTCGGCGGTTGGGTTCTCGGTCATCGTTTCCACGTTATGGCCTGTCCGTCGGGTTCCTTTCCACAGTGTGCTCCGCCTCTGCCCGCCGGGACGTCTTCTGCGGGGCACCGATCGGCCACCGGCTCCTGCCGGTGCGGTACCGGCCGACGTGACGGAAGGCATACACCGAATACGCCCTGGTGATCCGGTTCGGGGAGGGGCGGTGCCCCATCGGTGGCCGAAATTCGCGAAGAGGGGTTAAAAGCCGGGTGGTTCTCGACCACTATGGGCCCATGAACCAGCGCTCGGAACAATTGGTGCTCAATTACTTGTCCGAGGTCGGGCTGGCGTCGTACGGACACTTGACCGCGAAGGAACGCACGGCCTTCCTGGCGGAGCTGCGCTCGAAGATCGACGAGCGCCGCAGGACGGCCCCGGACGACCACGTGGACACGGTGCGCGGGATCCTGCGCGGGTTCGGCAGCGCCGAGGACGTGGTGGAGCGCGAGTGCGGCGGACGCAACCTCGACCTGGAGGACAACGAACTCATCCCCGACCGTCCCCAGCACGCGAACCGGCCGCCGCCCCCCTGGCGGGGAGGACCGAGCGCGGGCCTGATGGGCCTGGTGGAGGGGCCCGGCCGGGCCGACACGGTCGCGGGCCGGAAGAAGTCGCGGGCCAGGGGTACCGGACCCCTGAGGGGAACAGCTCTGGTCGTGCGCACGCACCCGGCCGAGGCCGCGGCTCTGGGGCTGATGCTGCTGTCCGTCCCCTGGTGGATGGACCTGGCCTTCGTGTGGGTCCTGGCCGCCGCGCTCGTCGCTCTGAGCCAGGTGTGGAACGGGCGCGACACGTGGATCGGCATCGGTCTGCCGGTGCTGGCCTGCGTGTCGGGGATGGCCCTGTGGGACGGGGACGCCCGTTACGTCGACGAGTACATCCTGGAATCACTGACCGACACGGGTGTGATCGGCCTGGGGCTGGCCAACCTCGTGTGTGTGCTCTACCTCTTCCCGCGGGTGCTCCGTGCGGCCGAGCGGAAGGAAACGGCGGCCCGACCGGTGTGAGGGTGTGCGGTCCCAGGGGGTCACTGATTGGCAAATGCTCGGAATAACCTTTTCCGGCTGGGCCGTTCCGGCGCGTCCGGAGGCGCTGTTTCGGGTACCCATGTCGGTACACGGCCACTTTCGTCAGGGCCGCGGCGGTAGCGGTGTCCCAGCCCGCCAGCATGGGCACCGACCGCGTCGACGACGGACCCCGGTTTCCGCCGAGTCCCGTCCCATTACTCCGCATCCAGCGGTGATCGGGGCCGTTGTCGTCCCGAGGCCCGGATGGTCCGCCTCCGGGCCTCGTTCCCGTGTTCAGGGGCCTCCACGGAGGAATTGTGCTCTCGCGCCCGGATACCCCCTGTCGGTAGCCTGGGAGGGTACTCACGGAAACCGGAGGGACCGCCCAGGGAACGAACGGTGAAGCCGCGTTCCGGGCTCTCCAGGTTTCGGTCCTGCGGTTCCCGAGATTGAAAGCATGAGGTCACCCAGTGCCCACCGGCAAGGTCAAGTGGTACGACGGAGACAAGGGTTTCGGTTTCCTCACGCGCGACGACGGCGGTGAGGTGTTCGTGCATTCCTCCTCCCTGCCCGAAGGAACCACCGCGCTGCGTACGGGGCAGCGGGTCGAGTTCGGCGTGGCCGAGGGACGCAAGGGTGCCCAGGCGCTCCAGGTGAAGTTGTTGGACTCCCAGCACTCGGTGGTCGAGGCCCGTCGGAAGAAACCCGATGAGATGGTCGTCATCACCGAGGACCTCATCAAGCTCCTGGAAGGTCTCTCCAACGGCTACCGCAGGGGGCGCCGACCCGACCGCCGAGAGGCGGCCAAGGTCGCGTCCGTGCTGCGTGTGGTCGCCGACGAACTCGACACCTGAGGCCGTGGGGTCGGGCACGGCATCCCGCCCGTGCCCGACCCGTGACCCGGAACTGAGCGATTCGGACCGCCGAATTGGTCAGATCGGTGCCCACCATCAGTGAGAATGGAAAACGTGAGCCCTTCTCGACGTTCTCCTGTACCGGACAAGGCATGTATCGAGGCGGTGGATCTCGCCCGCTCGGTGGCCGCCGAGATCGGGCGACCCGAGTGGGTGGGTGAGCACCTCACCCCCCAGGTCGAGGACACACGCCTGGTCACGCACTACTTCACGTGCCTGGACCCCGCATACCCGGGGTGGAACTACGCCGTCACCGTGGTCCGCGCCGCGCGCGCGAAGAGGGTCACGGTCAACGAGGTGGTCCTCCTGCCGGGTCAGGGTGCGTTGACCGCACCCGAGTGGGTCCCGTGGAAGGACCGCCTGCGCCCCGGCGATGTCGGGGCCGGCGACCTGTTGCCCACGGAGGAAGGCGACATGCGCCTGATGCCCGGCTACGCCCAGGTCCCCGAGACCGACCTCGAGGCCGAGGGTGTCGACCAGCAGATGATCTGGGAGCTGGGGCTGGGGCGCAGCCACGTCCTTTCGGAGTTCGGCCGCGAGCAGGCCGCCCAGCGCTGGTACGAGGGCGATGCGGGACCGCGCACCCCGGTGGCCAACCAGGCCCCGGCTCCGTGCGCGACCTGTGGTTTCCTCACCCCGCTCGCCGGTGAGCTGCGCAAGATGTTCGGTGTGTGCACGAACGAGTACGCGCCCGACGACGGCCGGGTCGTGTCCCTCGACCACGGCTGCGGAGCGCACTCGGAGGTGCGTGCACCCGAGTCGCAGAACGAACCGGTCGCGCCCGTCATCGACGAGATGGGCTACGACCACATCATCTTCGACGACACCACGGAACTGGAGCTGGTCTCCGCCGACTCCTGACCGGCCGACGGCCCCGACGTGCGACGCACGCCGGGGCCGTCGTTCCCGGGGGACCGCGCATGCTCGGAGCCGGGTATGCGGGCGCGTGGCGCGGCACACCCGCTCCGGGCATGTCCTAGGCTCGGTCTACCGCGTGCGCCCCGCCGCGGACGGTCCTTTGTCCCAGCGCGCGAGGAGTCCACGATGGCCGAATCCGCGGTCGCTGCGGCGACCGACCCCTTCCACACCGCAGAACTGCGCCGACGTGTGCTCGCGGCCTGGGCGGACGCCCCGGCCCGGTTCCGGGAGGACGCCAACGCCGAAGAGGACTTCGCGCTCGGCGGCTACCGCGACCGTGTCGTCGTGGAACTGGCCCAGAACGCCGCCGACGCCGCACTCCGCTCCGGCCGGCCCGGCCGTCTGTTCCTGGAACTGAGCGAGGACCGCCTCACCGCCGCCAACACCGGCTCCCCGATCACCTCTGACGGTGTGGAGTCCCTGTCGACACTGAGGGCCTCCACCAAACGCGACGACCACGGGTCGGCCGGCCGTTTCGGGGTCGGTTTCTCCGCGGTGGCCGCCTTGAGCGACGACGTGACCGTGGCCTCCTCCACCGGTGCGGTGCGCTTCTCCGGAGAGAGTGCGGGCTCGGCCGTGGCAGACCTGCTCGCCGCGGACGACACCCACGAAGAACTCGCCCTGGAAGTGGAACGCCGCTCCGGGCACGTTCCCATGCTCCGCCTGCCCTTCCCCGCCGAGGACACGGGCGTCCCCGAGGGCTACGAGACCGCCGTCACCCTCGTGCTGCGGGACGAGGACTCCGCCCAGCGCGTGCGTGAACTCCTCGACCGCACCGGCGAGGCGCTGCTGCTCGCACTGGACGGCCTCGCCGAGATCCGTGTACGTGTCGACGGTACCGAACACGTCCTCACCCGCGACGAGGGCGGCCCGGCCGACCTCACCACCACCAACCGCGACGCGCACGGTGAACGCACCACCCCCTGGCGTCTGCTCTCCCGCTCGGGCCGGCTCTCCCCGGAGATGCTCTCCGGACGACCTGCCGAGGAACGGGAACGCACCGCGTGGCGGATCACCTGGGCGGTCCCCGTCGACGCCGAGGGCCGGGTCGCGCCGATGCCCTCCGACGTCGAACCGGTCGTGCACGCCCCCACGCCCACCGACACCGCCCTCGACCTGCCTGCGGTCCTGATCGGCACGTTCCCGCTCAGTACCGATCGCCGTGGTGTGCAGCCCGGAGCCGTCACCGACTTCCTGCTCATGGAGGCCGCCAACGCCTACTGCGCCCTGCTGCGCCGACTCGACGCCCGCTCCGCACTGGACCTGGTGCCCGAGGCGAAGGTGGCAGGGGGCGCCGTCGACGGGGTCTTCCGGACCCGGGTCGCCGAACCGCTGCAGGACACCCCGTTCCTGGTCACCGAGGCGGGCATGCCCGTCGCCCCGCGCGATGCCGTGCTCCTCGACGCCGGCGGGGGAGCCGAAGGGGCGGCCGAGAAGTTGGTCGAGCTGATCCCGCAGGTCCTGCCCGGTGCGTGGAACCCCCGCCACCCGGCGCTCGCCGCGCTCAAGGTGCGGCGTCTGGGCCTGGCCGAACTCGCCGACCTGCTCTCCGACACCGACCGGTCCCCGAGCTGGTGGGCCGACCTGTACGCGACCCTGTCCACCGCTGACACCACCGACCTGGGCGCTCTGCCCGTGCCGCTGGTCGACGGCCGGCTCGTGCGCGGACCGCGTTCCCTGCTCATGCCCACAGGGGACTGGCGGCCCACGGACTCCGAGGCGCTCGGTGTGCGTGTGGTCCACCCCGAGGCCGCCCACGCGCTCCTGCTGCGCCTGGGTGCCGTCGAGGCCACCGCCGCGACCGTGCTCGCCGACCCGCGTACCGAGGCGGCCGTGCGCGACTCCCTCGACGCCGAGGACCCCGACCCGGTCGCCGAAGCCGTCCTCGCACTGGTCTCCGCCTCCGGGAGCAGTACCGACGACCTGCCGTGGCTGTCGGAACTGGCCCTGCACGACGACGAGGACGGCTACTCCGTGGCCGGGGAACTCCTCGTGCCCGGAGCGCCACTGGCCGACCTGCTGGCCGCCGACGCACCGTTCGCGACCGTGCACCAGGACCTCGTCGACCGCCACGGGACCGACGTGCTGCGGGCGGTCGGCGTGCTGTGGGAGTTCCCGCTCGTACGGGCCGACGAGGTCGCGCTCGGTGAGGACATCACCGACGACTTCGACGGCGACGGTATCGAGGACTGGGCCGACGACGTGCTCGAACGTGTCGGTGATCCCGACCTGCCCCCGGTCGTTCCCGAACTGCTCTGTGTCGCCGACCTCGACTGCGTGGCCGAGGACCGGTGGCCGCAAGCGCTCACCATGCTCGCCGAGGGACCGTTGCGGGAGGCCGTGACCGCACCCACCCGTGTGCTCCTACCCGACGGCCGGGTCCGTGACGTGCCTTCCTACACGGCCTGGTGGCTGCGTTCGAGGGCCCGCCTGAGCGGCCGTGCGCCTGTCGAGTTGCGGGCCGGCGACGCCGAGTCCGCCCTGACCGGCCTCTACGACGAGGCGCCCGCCACCGTGGACCGTGAATTCGCGCGGGCCCTGGGGGTGCGGACCACCGTCGCCGACCTGCTCGCCGACCCCGGCGGCCCCGACGACCTGCTCACCCGCCTGGCCGACCCCGAACGGCACGTGGGGCGCAACACCCTCCACAGCCTGTGGACGGCGATGGCCGAGGTCGACCCCGACGCGGTCTCACCGCCCGCCCGCGTGCGAGCGGTGAGGGAGGGCACGATCGTGGTCGCCGACGCCGAGGACACCGTCGTCCTGGACTCCCCGGACCTGATGCCGCTCCTGGACGGGCCCATGGTCATCGCCCCCGCCGCCCTCGCGGGACGCCTGGCCGACGTCCTCGACCTCGACCTGGCGAGCGAGGTCGTGACCGGGCGGGTGGGCTCGGCGGGACGGATCCGTCCGGTCCCGGACGAGGCCGAGCTGTTCCTGGACCTGGCCGACCGCACCTACCTGCATCACCAGTCCCTGACCGTGGACGGCACCCAACTCGACTGGTACGTCGGGGACGACGCCGTGCACGCGTCCGGCACCGACGGGCTCGCCCGTGCCCTGTGCTGGCGGGCCGGCGCCTGGTCGCGCCGCCACCTGCTCGCGGCGGCGCTGCGCGACCCGTCCGCGTCCGCCCGGTTGCTGGCCGAGGCCGACCTGGACTGAGGAACGGGTGGACCAGGAAGGCAGGGGCGGACGCCGTCGGCGGATGTGCTCCTTCTCCCACGCCGACGACCGGAGCACCCATGCACCGGACGGCCTCTTCCCTCTCCACTTCCCGGCCCCGAGACGGTCCTGTTCGGGACCCTCGCCTGCATCCCGCCGAACCGTTCCGGTCCGGGACCGAGGGGACCGCACGTGGCCGGGTGGTGCTCAGCGGCGCCTGACGTTCGGTGGCGACCCGGTGGGGAATGACAGGCAGGGAGGAGGGGAGGAAACAGCGATGGACCTGAACAACCAGGTGGAAGCGGTCGACCGCACGGTCGAGGTCGAGCCCACGGCCGACGGTGAGGAGTACGCGGTCGTGCTCACCCGTGACTTCGGTGTCGTGGCCGAGGAACTGTGGCGGCTTTGCACGGATCGCGAACGCCTCGCCCGGTGGTTCGTACCCGTCACCGGGGAGTTCGAGGAGGACGGGACCTACCAGGTGCAGGACAACACCGCCGGACGGATCTTGGCCTGTGACCCGCCGCGTTCCTTCCGGGTGACGTGGGAGTTCAGCGGTTACAGCGAACTAGAGGTACGTTTCACCGTGCTCTCCGGCACGCGTGGCCGCCTGCGCATCGCACACGCCGCGCCCGTCGACGAGCACTGGGCGGAGTACGGGCCCGCGGCCACCGGGATCGGATGGGAACAGGCGCTGCTCGGGCTGGACAGGTACCTGGAGACCGGCGACCCCAACCCCGGTGGTGACACCGAATGGGAAGAGTCGGCCGCATACCGCGACTTCGTCATGCTCTCCGGGCAGCGGTGGGGTGAGGCCCACGTCGCCGCGGGCGGCGGACCCGCTGCGGCCGAGGCCTCGGCCGCACGGACCGTCGCCTTCTACACCGGCCGGGAGACCTGAGGCGTTCCGTTCTCGGGCCGGTCCGGCGTGTGGGCCCGTGTTCCGCCGACTCCCGCTTCCGCGGGATGCCCCGGGGCCGCCCGTGACGCGGGTCTCCAGGAGGCGTGCCCGGGCGCCCTACCGCGCGACGCGGAAGAAACCCTCCGAGATGAGCGTGCGCAGCGCGTCCGGGGTCCGCTCACGGACCACCGTGGGATCCTCACCCATGAGCTCGGCGATCGCGTCCAGCAGGGGCCCCACCGGCATCGTCCCGTCGCACACGCTCGCCAACGCGGCCTCGACCGTTCCCACGCGCGCGACGCGGTGCAGACCGTCGCGCTGGCGCAGCAGGATCTTCTCCGGATCGGGTGCCCCGGGCCTGCTCATCCGCTCCTCGACCACACCGGGGGCCAACGCCACGTGTGCCGACAGCAGGGCCGCATCGGTCAGCCGGTGCGCGGTCATCGCCCCGTTGACAACCTCGGGCAGGTAGGGGCCGACCGGCTGCTCGATCTCGTGTCGCAACTCTTCCACACGCACGGTCGCGTCCTGGGCGGCGTCCTTGCGCAGGCTGATCCAGCCGAAACCGATGCCCTTGATGCCTTCGCGCTCGAAGTAGTCCAGCCAGGCGTCGTAGCGCCGCGTGTACTCGGGCGTCCCGTGCTCGCACGAGTCGCGCAGCCACAGCTCCACGTACTCGGCCGGGTCCTGCACGTCGCGTTGGACCACCCAGCCCGAGCACCCCGTGCCGGCGACCCAGCCGCCGACACGGTCCTCCCAGTCGTCGCCGTCGGCGTGCACCCAGTTCGCGAGGATCTGGCACCAGCCGCCGTCGGTCAGATGGGCGGGAGCGCCGCGCACCAGTTCTGCGCAGACGGAGTCTCCGGGCAGGTCGGACTCGCGGTAGGTGTACCGCGAGGCCTCTGGTGTGATCACGAAGGGCGGGTTGGACACGATGAGGTCGAAGCGGTCGTCGGCCACCGGCTCGTAGAGCGAACCCTCCAGCAGACGCGCGTCGGATCTGCCTGACAACGCGAGGCTGATGCCGGCCAGGTGCACAGCACGCGGGTTGAGGTCGGTCGCGACCACCTCGCGGGCCCGCGAACCCAGGTGGAGTGCCTGTACGCCGCAGCCCGTGCCCATGTCCAGGGCTCGGTCGAAGGGTCCGTCCACGATGAGCTGGGACAACGTCGACGAAGCGTTACCGGCGCCCACGACGTGGTCCGGACGGGGCACGGCGCCGCTGCCCGGACGTACCTTGGGGTCGGAGACCACGAATCCGGGCCGGCCTTCCTCGAGCTCCCACGGGCCCAGGTGGACCAGGGCGCGTACGACACGTCCGCGCTCGCCCTCCTCGACGGTGACCAGGCCGGTCTCGACCAACTCCTCGACGGGCAGGATCTTGCGGGCCGCGCGCTCGGGGATGGGCGACTGCAGCCACCACAGGCGCAGCAGCAGTCCGAGCCGTTCGTCCCCGCCGGTGGCGCGCATTGCGGGTACGGGTTCCTCGCGGGCCAGGGCGCGTGCAGCGGCGTCGCCGAGACGGTCGCGCACCCCGGACACCGTGTAATCGGCGTCGATCAGGATGCCACGCAGCCGGTCGGCGAGTCCGCGCGGGAATTCTGTCTCAGACACCTGCCCATTATCGGCCAGGTGGGGGACCGGAACCGACTGCCGGACGGGCTCAGGGGCGCTCGGGGCCGGTGTCTTCGCTGGTCCCGGCCGTGCTGTCCCGCGACGCACGGTGGGTGGCCCCGCTCGTCCCGGCCCCGGTCTCCTCCGTGTCTTCGGTCTGTTCCGGGCCCTCTCCGCGGTTGCGGAGCAGGCGCGGAATGTAGAGGAACCCGAAGACCCCCAGGGCGATGCCGGTCAGACACACGCCGATCCACCACTGCTCGGAATCGGGGAGGCCGTCGCCCATGGCGAGCAGGAGGACCAGGGCGGCGGTCCAGGCGAGCGTGCCGATGGCGGCGGGCACGCGGTAGTCGCTCTCGTGGACGTCCGGATCTGGCTGGCGAGGTTTGCGCACGGGTCCAGGTTATCGCCCGGGCGCGAACGCGGGCGAAAAGTGGCCGGCGGGCTCTCGCTGGAGGACTTCTTCCGGGTGCGTGTCCGATTGATGCCTACATCACACTGTTCGTCCTCACACCCCAACTATTCGGTGATTTATATGAAACCTCTGCGCAACATGTGTCTGCTGTTGTGCGAAGGTGCAACTAATCTTGCTCAGTGTCCGTGATGTCCGCCAACACGACCAGGTCAGAGTGAAGACGTGAACGCAGCAACCCCGCCCCCCTCCCAGACTTCCGACGCTCCACGCGGAGCGCTCGACCGCTACTTCCGCATCACCGAACGCGGGTCCTCCCTCGGCAGGGAGATCCGCGGCGGCCTGGCGACCTTCTTCGCCATGGCCTACATCGTGGTCCTCAACCCCCTCATCATCGGGACGGCGGAGGACGTCAACGGCGAGACCCTCGGCATCCCCGAGGTCGCGGCCATGACCGCCCTGGTCGGCGCGCTCTCCTGCGTGCTCATGGGTGTGGTCAGCCGCTACCCCTTCGCGATCGCCGCCGGCATGGGCCTGAACGCGATCGTCGCCTACGGAATCGCACCGCTCATGCCCTGGGCGGACGTCTTCCTGCTGGTGATCATCGAGGGCATCGTTCTGCTGATCCTGGTGCTCACCGGGTTCCGTACCGCGGTCTTCGCCGCCGTGCCCCCCGGCCTCAAGATCGGCATCGCCGTCGGTGTCGGCCTCTTCCTGACCTTCGTCGGCCTCTCCAACGCCGGCTTCATCACCGGTGCCGAGGACACCCCCGTCCAGCTCGGCTCGGACGGCAGCCTCAACGGCTGGCCGATCGTGATCTTCGTGCTCGGTCTGCTCGTGGGCATCGCGCTCTACATGCGCAACCTCAAGGGCGCCCTTCTCATCGCCATCGGGGTGGCAACCGCCGTCGCGATCGCGGTGGAGACGCTGATCGGCGACGGTGCCGGCGGGCTCGGTTGGAGCCTGGGCGAGTCCCCCACCCTGCCCACGAGCCTCGGTGAGTTCGTCGCGGTCCCCGACTTCAGCCTCATCGGCCTGTTCGCCGACGGCGGCCTCAACATCGCCGCGCGGTGGTCGGACGTGGGCCTGGCCACCGTCATCATGCTGATCTTCACCCTGTTGCTCGCCGACTTCTTCGACACCATGGGCACCATGGTCGGCGTCGCCCACCAGGGCGGCCTCGCCGACGAGGACGGCAACATCGAGGGCACCCGCGAGGTGCTCATCGCCGACTCCGCCGGCACGATCCTCGGCGGTCTGGGTTCGGCATCGGTCGCCACGCTCTACGCGGAGTCCGCAGCCGGTGTGGGTGAGGGCGCCCGTACCGGTATCGCTCCGATCGTCACCGGCGCCATGTTCATGCTCGCCACGCTGTTCACCCCGCTGGTCGAACTCATTCCCTTCGAGGCCGCCACCCCGGTGCTGGTCATCGTCGGGTTCATGATGATGACCCAGGTGGTCAACGTCGACTTCGCCGACCCGGCCATTGGCATGGGCTCGTTCATGGCGATCATCATGATGCCGTTCACCTACTCCATCGCCAACGGCATCGGTTTCGGCCTGCTCACCTACACCTTCATCAGCCTGGTGCTGGGCCGGGGCCGCCAGGTGCACCCGCTCATGTGGTTCGTCTCCCTGGTCTTCCTGATCCACTTCGCGGAAGCACCGATCTACGCCCTCATCGGCTGATCCGGCCGGTGGCTCCGGTCGACCGACGGTTTCCGGCCGAGGGAATGCCGGGGCGGGTGAGTGGCGTTGTCCCCAGAGATGTGTCAACGCCGTTTACTCCATGTCGGTCCCCGAGCCGGGAACCCCCGCACAACGGTTCCTCCCCACTACGACAGAGAGGTGGGGAGGAACCGTTGAAGCATGCTTCCATGTTCCGTTCCCTGGGCGTGCGCAACTACCGCCTGTACGCGATCGGCCAGCTGCTGTCCAACCCGGGCACCTGGATGCAGCGCATCGCCCAGGACTGGCTCGTCCTCCAGCTCAGCGGCGGCAGCGGCATCGCCCTCGGACTCACCACCGCCCTGCAGTTCCTGCCGATGCTCCTCTTCGGCCTCCTGGGCGGCGCGATCGTCGACCGCATCGACAAACGCCGACTGCTCATCTGCACCCAGAGCGCCATGGCCGTGCTCGCCGTCGGGCTGGGCGTTCTGGCCACGGCCGGTGCCGCCGAGGTCTGGCACGTGTACCTGTTCGCTCTCGGGCTGGGCATGGTCACCGTCGTCGACAACCCCGGACGCCAGTCCTTCGTGCCCGAGATGGTCGGCCGTGACCACCTGACCAACGCGATCGCGCTCAACAGCGCCAGTTTCCAGCTCGGCCGTGTCACCGGACCCGCCGTCGCCGGACTGCTCATCGCCTGGGTCGGCAGCGGGCCCGTCTTCCTCATCAACGGTGCCTCGTTCGGGTTCACCATCCTCGCGCTGATGATGATCCGCACCTCCGAGCTCAACCGCACCGACCGTGACGCGGCCGGCGGCAAGGGACGGATCCGCGAGGGCCTGGCCTACATCGCCTCCCGCCGCGACCTCATCGTGCTGCTCACCCTGGCCGCCTGCACCCAGTTCTTCGGCGCCAACGTCCAGAACCAGCTCGCACTCATGGTCAACAACGTCTTCGAGACGGGCGCGGACGCCTTCGGGTGGGCCGCGGCCTGCCTGGCCGTGGGCTCGCTCGCCGGCGCCCTGCTCGCCGCGCGGCGCGAGCGCCCCCACATGCGTCTGGTGCTGCTCGGCGCCCTCGCCTTCGGACTGCTGCAGGCCGTGGCCGGGACCATGCCGTCCTACCTGGCCTTCATCGTGGTGCTGGTGCCCATGGGCGTGGCGTTCATGACCTTCGTGACCACGCTCAACGCCACGTTCCAGCTCAGCGTCGCCCCGCAGATGCGCGGGCGGGTGATGAGCATGTTCCTGCTGGTGTTCATGGGTGTGGCACCGATCGGGGCACCGGTCGTCGGATTCCTCGCCGACACCTGGGGGCCCGGGACGAGCATGTTCATCGGCGGAACGGTCACGGTCGCCGTCGTCGTGGTGCTCACGCTGGTGTTGCGCTGGGCCAAGGGCATCAGTCTGCGGGAGCTGTTCACCACCGCCCGCATCGACGACGGCCGACCGGCCGAAGAAGCCGAGCCCGCAACCGGTCCCGAGGACACCGCGGGCCAGGTCGACGGGCCACCGGCCGCCGTGGACGGGGAACCGGGCACCACCCGGGAACCCGGGGACGGCGAGGACCGGCCCCGAAGGACGGACCACCGGGGCACGGCGCGGCCCTCCGGGACCGAGAGGACCTGAAGCGACGGTGTCGGTCAGGCCGTGACCACGCGGGTCATGATCGACACCGAACTGACCACCATCAACGCCAGCACGGCGCGGCGGAACCACTCGGCGTCCATCCGACGGAAGACCCACTCGCCCGCGACGGTGCCCAGCACCATCGCGGGTACACCGGCCAGTACCGCCAGCCCGACCTGGGTGGTGAGCTGACCGGTCAGCCCGAACCCGATCAGCGTCCCCACACTCGTCGCGGAGAAGGTCATGCTCAGGGTCGCGCGCTGGGTCCGGGGCGACAGACCGCGGTATTCGGACCCCTGGATCCCCGCCACCAGCAGCGGGCCGTCGATCGCGGTCGCCGAGAACGAGGCGCCCGACAGCAGGCTCATCCCCGCCACGGACGGTGTACCGCCCGGGATCCGGACCCGGAACCAGATCAGTACCGTGCTCACCACGATCACCGTCGCGATCAGGGCCAACAGCGTGCGCTCGTCGACCACGTTGATCACCCACAACCCGAACGGGACGCCGACCAGCGCCGACAGCAGCAGGAGCGGGGAGAGCTTCGGATGCGCGTGCGCCCGGTCGCGCACGGCCACCCACAGGTTGAGCGGGACCGCCGTGACCGCCGCGATCACCACCGCCGTCACCGGGTCGATCAGCAGAGCCATCAGCGGCACCGACACCAGCGAGTAGCCGAAACCGGCCGTGATCCGCACCAGGGAGGCCACGGCCAGGGCGGCGAAGACGGCGGCGAGCTCGAGCACAGAAGGGGACTCCGGTTAGGGGACGGGGGGAAATCCAGCTCAGCGCGGGTTCCGTGGCCGGCCGCAGGGAGAGTACCGCCCGCGCGGTACTCGGACAACCCGCAAGGGGGAAGACCGCACCCATGCGCCTGTTCACCGCACTCGATCCGCCGCGCCAGGTCACCGACGCCCTCCGCGACGCGGTCCGGCGCGGCCGCCGCCACGAGCCACGACTGCGTTGGACCGCCCCCGAACACTGGCACCTGACCCTGGTGTTCCTGGGGGAGGTCGCCCCCGAACGCCTGCCCGCCCTGGAGCCGGGGCTCGAACGGGCCGCCGCGGCGCACCCGCCGCTCGACCTCGCTCTCGACGGCTGGGGCACCTTCCCTCCGCAGGCCCGGCGCGCTTCCGTCCTGTGGGCCGGGGTGGGCGGGCACACGCGCGAGCTGGCCGCACTGGTCGGGGACCTGCGGTCGGCCGTGGAGGAGGCCGGGGTGGAGACCGGCGCGCGTCCCTACGTGCCGCACATCACGATCGCCCGCAGCCGTCCCCCGCGCGACCTCGAAGCCACCGTCGCATCGCTCGGGAACCCGCCCCAGCTGCGATGGCGTGCCACCCGGGTCGCCCTCGTGGAAAGCATCCCAGGGCAAGGGACCCGCTATCGGACCGCTCTCACGTGCCCCTTGCTCCGGGGCTGCGCTGACCAGAGCGGAGAGTGAGCGGGCCCGAAGGCGGTCAGGAGCCGGAGACGCTCCCTGATTGGTCCACCACGAACGTTCCCTTGATCGGGAGCGTGATCACAAGTCCTCGTTCCCGAAGCTCTCGGGTCGCCCTCCGCGCCGTGCCGATCGAAACGCCGTACTCCTCTGCGAACTCCCGTTCAGGGGGGAGCCGGGCACCGGGCTTCAGATTCCCGCGTTGTATCTGCCCTGCCACGAAGTCGGCAAGTTCCAGATACAGGTAAGCCGCGTTCGATGGCTGGAAGTCTTCGGGGCTGCTCATGGATGCACGATAAACCGGCCCTGCGCTGCACAAATGTAAGGGACGCGTCCCTTTGCTATACACCGCGTCCTATAGCAAGTAAGGTGAAGGCTCCACAACCGAACAGAGCGGCCCGGCGGTGCTAGCAACACCCCGGGCCCGGACGAACAAACGAGGTGTTCGCCGTGGGCTACGTTATCGCCCTCTTCGCCGTGCTCGCACGGCTGTCCCGTCCTACGTGCGGGGTTCACGTGACCCCGTTCGGCTACCTTCGAGAACTCTCCGCAGAGCTTCGCCGTCGTCGCTCCGGCCGTGTCCGGCGCTACGTCGCCGAAGGGCACACGAGCGAGGCCCCCGCCCCGCTGGTGCCCGCCCCGCGTAAGCCTGCCGACGGCCGCCCCCGTACGGTCCTCTCCTCTCTTGCGCCCGTGGTCGAGCCCCGCGAGGCCGAGGCTCCCGCCGCGCTGGTGCGGGGTTACTACGTGACTCATGAAAGGCGTGAAGCGCTCCGCCGCGCAGGCAGGAACCCTCTCGGAGCCACAGTGCTCTGCGACATCACCGAGGGGGCTGTTGCGTGATGACTGCGAACACCCGCCCGGTGAAGCCGTGCCTCGAACACGGATGCACCCTGCGCGATTCCCACGAGGGGGGATACATGGATCCGGACGGTCGTACGTGGGCGGTCACGTTTCCCACGTCCACCATGGCGTTGCAGGTATCGCTCCTTCTCGCGTCCCCTGGCCTGCCGGCACGCAGCACCGCGACTCTCCGCCGCGCCGACGTGGCCTTCGGGATCTTGGACGCTCTGCTTCGCAGCCACGCCCCGCTCCCCGGGCACTGGAGTGTGGTCGATCCCGGGGACAAGAACGAACGCCAGTACATCACCGACCTGTGTGACGACGTCTCGGAAGCTCTCCGTGAGACAGGAGGGTCGGCCGCGTGCCTCAGCGCGCTCCGTGTGGCGTGTGCGCGGTGGGCGGCTCTGGATGGCGCGCTGCGCGCGGGTGCGCCGTTGCCCGAGCAGTGGCGCTCGTGACCGCCCGGGCATGATGCGGTAGGCAGCAGACAGAGCAGGGCCCGGAACCCGAAGGGAGAGGTTCCGGGCTCCCACCCGCCCCGTGTGCTTGCTCACGCCGCGCAGAGACAGACTGGCCAGGTGGTCAGCAATCAGTGGTCCCAGAGATGTCATGGAGAGCTGCCTTCTTGCGATGGTCGGCGACTCTTCAGGCACGGCTGAGAGAGCGTTCCGTGCCTGGGGACCCACTATCGGACCGCTCTCACGTGCCCCTTACTCTGGGGTACGGATACCGGCCGGACAGCAGAGCGGGGCACGTCATGAGCATGCTCACCAACAACCACAAGCAGCGTTGGCTGCTGCCCGTGGTGCTGGGTTCCATCATGCTCCTGGTCGTCCTGGGCGCCCTGCTCGACTGAGCCCCGGGACCGCGCCCCGCGAGTGCGTGCCTTCGGCTCCCGCCCCCGCGGCTTGACCTTGACGCCGGTGTCAGGGTTCTAGGTTGCCGCCATGACGACACAGAACCCTTCCGTCGGCACCGGCCGGCTCGCGACGGCCTGCCTGGTCCTGGCCGCTTTCGCGATCGGCACCGACGACCTGGTGATCGCCGGTCTGCTTCCTCAGATCGCCGCCGACCTCGGCGTGGGCGTGCCCGCGGCCGGCCAGCTCATCACCGTCTTCTCCCTCACCTATGCGGTCTCCGCCCCGCCGCTGGCCGTGCTCACCGCCCGGTGGCCCCGACGGCCGCTCTTCCTCGGCGGACTCTCCCTGTTCGCGCTGGTCAACCTCGTCACCGCGCTGGCCCCGAGCTACGCGGCCCTGCTGGCGCTGAGGGTGGTCGCCGCCGTACTGGCGGCCGCACTGACCCCCACGGCGTTCGCGATGGCCGCGCAGATGGCCCGGCCCGGACGCGAGGGGAGCGCTCTGGGCGGCGTCGCCGCCGGCCTCACCGTCGCCCTCTTCCTGGGGGTGCCCCTCGGCACCTCGATCGGGACGCTGGCCGACTGGCGCTGGGCGTTCGTGTTCGTGGCCGCGCTCTCCCTGGCCGTTCTCGCGGCCTCCGCCGTCGCCCTCCCCTCCCTGCCCGGATCACCCGCCACACGCGTGTCCGCGCAGTTGCGTCCCCTCGCCCGGCCGGCCGTGCTGCTCTGCGTGCTGGGCACCGTCGGCGGCGCGAGCTGCGGTTACCTCGTGTACACGTACGTGGCGCCGGTGACCAGGGACCTGACCGGTGCCGGAGGGCTCACCCTCGCGGCCCTCATCGCAGTCGCGGGGGTGGCGGGCGTCCTCGGCACCGTCGTGTGCGGCCGCCTCACCGACGCCTGGGGCACCGACCGGAGCCTCATCGCCACCTTCGCCGGACTCGTCGCCGCCTGCGCCCTGTTGGCCGTCCTCGGCCTGTTCGGCGAAGGGTCGCTGCCCGTCTGGGTGCTCGTGGCCGTCTTCGCCTTGTGGGGCTTCTCCGCCTGGGGGTTCGCCGCCCCTATGAGCGCACGCGTCCTCGCTCTGGCGGGTGAGTCCGGTACCGAGGCGGTCGCGCTCAACACCGGGGCCCTCTACGTCGGGGTCACCGTCGCCGGTGCGGCCGGCGGCGCAGCTGTGGCCGGACACGGGGGGACCGGTGCGGCGCTCGCCGCGACGGGGATCGGCCTGGCCGCCCTGGTCCTCATGGCGGTCTCGGTGCGCGTGTTCCCCGCGGCCGGGGGTGTCGCCCCCGGTTCTACTGTGGAGGTGACGGAGGAGAAGGAGGACCCGCATGCGCATCGGTGAACTCGCCGAACTGACGGGGGCCAGTACGCGCGCGCTGCGTTACTACGAGCAGCGCGGGTTGTTGGGCTCGGAGCGTTCGGAGAACGGATACCGCGACTACCCGGAGGAGGCCGTGGCCACGGTCAAGGGCATCCGGTTGCTCCTCGACTCCGGTCTGAGTTCCGACGACATCCGTGCGATCCGCGGTTGCCTGGCGCGTGACCTGTCCACCGAACCCGAGTGCGCCGACGCCCGCGTCCTCTACGAGCGCCGGTTGCGGTCGGTGCAGGAACGCATCGACACACTGACCCGTACGCGCGACCGCATCGAACACCACCTGCGTACGCACGCCGTGTGATGCCCGACCCGCCGACCGGACTCAAGCTGCGGCGGAGGAGGCCAGCTCCGCAGCCCGGGCGACCAGGTCGGCGTTGTTCTCGGCCTCCGTGCCGTCCGGCAGCCGCAGGGTGTCCTCCAGGCCGGTACGTACGTCCATCCCCGCCGACAGCGCCGCCTCCAACATCGGCCACGCCGTCGCGTCGGCGCCGTGCAGCAGCCGCGGACGCCGGTCCTTGGCCTTGTCGAGCAGCGCCACGATCGTGTCGGCGTTGTGCTGCGCGTCCCCGGTATCCACCTGCGTGGGTTCGACGAGCACGGTCGAGACCGTGATCCCCGTCGCGATCAGGATGCGTGTGGCGTCGACCGTCCACAGCCCGGCCTCCACGTCCACTCGGCGGTCGTTCAACAGGTGCACCAGGTCGACCGATCCGGGCTCGTGCAGGTTGACCGTCACCGAGTCCGGCAGTGTCGGCGACGCCCACCGCTGCACCAGGTCGTAGCGGCGCACCGGGTCGGATTCGGCGGAGAGCGCCGTGGTCAACGACACCGGGACCTGTGGCCCGTCGCTGCGCAGACGCTCCATGAGCGCCCCCACCACCTGCGGGTCCAGCGACTCCGCGCCGCCCGGCCCGCGCGGGTGCACGTGGAGGTCGGTGGCCCCCGCGTCGACCGCAGAGTGGGCGTCCTCCACCATCTGGTCGAGCGAGACCGGAAGGGCGGGGTGGGAACCGGGACGGCGGTCCCCGTTGAGACAGGCGACGATCCTCATGGGGCTCTCCTCAGCGTGTCCGTACGCCGAATGTGCCCGCTCGCACGCACACGCAAGCCACCCCCGCCCGCACCGTCCTGGCAGGATGTCGGACATGAGAAGACTCCTCGCGCTCGCCGCAGCCGTCGTCCTCGCGCCCGGCCCGGCCCTCCCGGCCTGGGCCGACACCGACGTGCCCGACGAGACCGGGGAACCGGGCGAACCCGGGGAAGGCCCCAACTATCCGCGCGGTGGTGAACCGCCCGAGGGCTCGGAGACGGCCTTCGAGTTCCAGGACCCGCTCGTCTCCGAGTCCAGCGGGATCGCGCCCTCGCTGCGGCACGAGGGTGTGTGGTGGACCCACAACGACAGCGGCCTGCACGAACCCCGCGTGTACGCGGTCGACGAGGACGGCGAGACCCTCGCGACCCTCACCCTGAACGTGGAACTGCGCGACTGGGAGGCCGTGACCGTCGCCGAGGGGCCCGACGGGAAGCCGCAGATCCACATCGGCGACATCGGCGACAACTTCGGCGGCGGGTGGCCCGACATCCGGGTGTACCGGTTCCCCGAACCCGAGACCCTCGCCGACGCCGCCATCGACCCCACCGCCCTGACTCTGGCCTACGAGGACGGCGGACGCGATGCGGAGTCGATGATGATCGACCCGCGCGACGGTCGCCTCTACCTCGCCTCCAAGGAGTTCTCCGGCGGTCTGTACGCCGCACCCGAGGAGCTCGACCCCGAGGGCGAGAACGTCCTGGAGCGCATCGAATCGGCGCCTCTGTTCGCCACCGACGCCGCCTTCCACCCCGACGGCACCCGGTACGTGATCCGCACCTACTGGGGCGCCACGGTGTACGACTCCACCGACGGAGTGCCCGGCGACGCGATCGGCTCCTTCGACCTGCCGGAGATGGACCAGGGCGAGTCGATCGCCTTCACCCCCGACGGCACCGCGCTCATGGCCGGCACCGAGGGAGAACACGCACCGGTGTGGCGGGTCCCTCTGGCCGATGAGTTCCTGAGCGAGGAGGACGCCGAACTCGCCGCCGGTGACGGCGAGGAGACCGGCGCCTCCCCGGAGGAGGCCGAGAGCGGCGACGGGGACGACGACTCGGCCCTGGGCCTCATCGCCGGGGGTGCCGTCGTCGCCGGTGTCCTCATCGCCGCGGTCCTCTGGCTCGCCCGCCGCAGCTGAGCGGTCGTCGAGACCAGAGTGGGCCCTACGTGGGCTGCGGTTCTGCCCGCGTCATGTCGCCGTAGTCGAACACGGACCGTTGCGGGGCTGCCAGAGGCAGGGCTGCCGTTTACGGGGCGTCTCGGAAGTGGTGCGGGTGCGCACGACGGTCGGGTACACGGTCCAGGGCTCTTGTGGTGTGCGGATTCGTGATTTCGGTATCAGGCCGGCAACGCGTTGGTTCTTGTTGCAGAGGGCAACGGAGAGATGCGTGCGGGGTGAGGATAAGTCTCGTTCCGGAAACAGTGGTGCGCGCGGAGGTCATGAAACTTGCGGCCGCACCTTCACTTAATGCTACTTTTATGTGCGGTTTGTTCGTTCAGTGCGGCATGCCAAATTCACGGGCTTCAGAGGGAAGTGTGGAAACGCAGGAGAAGTGTGTCCGATTCCGTGGGTGGCCCGCCATGGAATCGGGAGGTGACCGGTGGTGACGACCGGAAAGCAAGCCGACCTCGGGGGTGTTGGCGGGCGATCGGGGGCGGATGCTGCTCATGGCGGCGTGCGAAGTTCCTGCTTGAAGCTCACGGCAGTGGGGATGGCGTTGGCGCTACTGGCGACGGACTCCCTGTCATCATTGCCCCGCACCTGACCATGCCGCGGCTCACGCCGGCCTCGGCGGCTGACGTCGATACGCCTGAACAGCAGGACGGCTCCGCGTCCGATCGGACACACCGATCCGAAAGCGCCGTGGTCGAAGGTGATCCCGACGGCTCGTCCTCGGATGCCGATGTACCGGACGAGGCGCTGCCCCGCGAGTGGCCCGATCTGCCCGAGGACGCTGATCCGATGCGTCCCCCGGGTCTGGAGGGAACAGAAGCGCCCGCACAGCCCGAGGAGGACGAGCCGGACGTCTCCGGCTTCGACGAGGACACCAGCGAGGAGGCCGTCGACGAACGCGAAGAGTTCTCCCGTACCTTCGAGAACGAGGACGGCACCCTGTCCACCGATTTCTCGCTGCAGCCTTTCCACTTCGAGGGCGCGAACGGTTCCTGGGAGAGGATTGACACCAGTCTGGTTCCGGAGAATACCGCGACCTGGGCCAACTCCGCGGACTCGCGGGACCTCGCCTTCGCCTCACACGCGGGCAGCGGTGAGTTGGCCCGGATGGAACTGGACGAACACCACAGCCTGGTTTTCTCTCTGGAAGATGCTGCGGGCGTCGAGGGTGAGGTCCTCGACGGGGACGAAGACAGCATCCTTTACGAAGACGCCCTGCCCGGGGCCGACATCGAACTGGAGTCCCTGGTCGGGGGGACCGTGAAGGAGACCATCTGGCTCAACGAGGTTCCGGAGAGCCCCGAAGACGCCACGTGGCGTTTTCCCTTGGAGTTGGATGGTCTCATCCCCGAGCTCCTCGACGACGGCAGTATCGACTTGGTCGATTCGGACGGAGAAAACGCCGGTCACATCCCGGCGGGTTATATGGAGGACTCCGATATCGACCCTCGGTCCGGTAATGGAGCGTGGTCCGAAGCGGTCGAGTTCGCCTTGTTCGAGGAGGACGGGCAGTGGGTACTGGAAGTCACCGCCGACCATGGTTGGTTGACCGACGATGACCGCGTCTACCAGGTCGGGGTGGACCCCACAGCATCATGGAACTACAACGCCTCCCAAGACACCTACGTCCAGAGTGGGTTCAACACCCCGCGGCACACCGATACTGAACTCAAAGCCGGTACGTACGACAACGGTTCCAACCGAGCCGCCTCCTACTTGAAGTTCAGCTCCCTGGTGAGCGAGCTACGCCACCACAAGATCTACGGCGCCCAGCTGTACCTGTTCAACCACTGGTCGTACTCGTGTACGCCGTCCCCGGTTCACGTTCACGAGGTGACGCAGTCCTGGAACCACCGGTCCGTTTCCGACTTCCCGGGCCCCAGCTACAACTCCACCGCCCTGGGGCAGAACAGTTTCGCCCGCGGATGGATGCCTGTGGGAGCATCCAGCAGTTCCTGCCCGGCCCGCTACGAAGGCATCGACCTCGGTTCGCAGGGCCGGGACCTGGTGCAAGCCTGGGTCGACGGTGACAAGGACAACCATGGCCTGACCGTGCGTGCCTCCGAGACCAGCAGTTCGGGCTGGAAGAAGTTCGGAAGCCGGGAATCCTGGGGCGCGCCGTACATGACGGTCACCTACAGCCCTTATCGGGCCGACTACTCCTTTGTGCAGGATTCCCCGGAACTCGACCCGGCGCCGCACCCCAACCGGGGGACCAGCGTCGAGGTCGGTGTCACTAACCGAGGCAAGGAGACGTGGACCCCGGACAACGGTTACGAACTCAGTTACCAGGTCTTCGATGAGGACGGTGACCGCATCTACCACGTCGCTCCCACGACACCGGTGCCGAGCAACGTGGCAACCGGGGAGAGCGTGAACATCAATGCCGAAATCGACCCGCTGCCGCCGGGGACATGGACCATCAAGTTCGACATGACACACGAGGCGCAGTCCTTTGCGGCCTGGGGTGTGCCGTGTGCCGTACACGAACTACGGTTATATCGACACCGAGGACCGGCGCAGCGGAGTCGTCAAGCAGTTCTGCTCCCCTGAAGACCTGAAGGGGGGAAGTAAGCCCAGTTCAGCTGCGGGTGTCATTCCTGGGTACCCTACAACTCCAAAGCACCATCCGAAAATGCCTGAAAAAAAGGGCTACGCCTACAACAAGGGGCATCTTCTCGGTCGGCAGCTCGGAGGGAGCGGATCAGATGCGAGAAACCTTGTCAACCTTCACCGTAGAGCCAATTTCCCCGTCATGGAACGCTATGAGCGCAGAGTGAGAGATTCCGTTAATTCGGGGGAGGATGTTATATATTCAGTTCGCCCAGTTTATGGAAGTGACACCAATGTCCCATCTTTTATTCATATTCAGGCCACAGGGGAAGATGGCCTTCGGATTGATTCTTGCATTTCAAATGAATATTAACCTGTCGCGCTTCATGGTGTGCCGTGTGTAGGGGGTAGGTAGGATGTATCAGGTATTTTTTGACCGATTTTCTGAAACACTCGGGGAGCCGAGTTCGGTCCCGCTGTTCGATCGTGCGCCGGTGGAGGAGGGTCTGGGGAGGGCCCTTCCTGATGATCTTGTTTTCTTGATGAAATCATACGGTTCTATTATTGGGTGGGGTGGTGATGAAACTGTTATCAGGGTAAATGCTACCCCTCGGGTTAAAATGGGTGTTGGGGAGTTTATTGAGAGGCGCAATGAGGACACATATGAAGTCATTGAACCCTTTTGTGGGATATATATTGGAGAGGATTTTGGGAGGTGGGTGGATGCCTCGGTTATTCTGAGTCGAAATCCTTATAATGTTTTCGCTATTGGTGAGGTCGATGGTCGGGACTTGTTGCTTTTCTTTGATGAAGTGATCGGAGGGTGGACTATTGTTCATGACATCGGGGGCGAGTGGTGGCAGTTCGAGGGAGGTATCTGTGAGCTCTTGGTGAAGATGGATAGCGGGGAGGTCAGGATACCTTACATGGAGGATTTTTTCGTGGGGATGGATCTCGAGCAGGAGACGGATGAAATCTCGATATGATGTGAGTAAGAGGTTCGGGAGGCGGCTGGTCCTGGCCTCTGGGGGTGTGGCCGCCCTTGCTGGATGCGTTTGGGGCTTGTCCGCTGTGTTCGGGGAAGGCGAGCTGTCCGTGGGCGACTGCCTGCCGTATGACGGCACTGCGTTCGCGATGATGGCAGAACGTGAGGCGCTGGCCTCGGAGGCAGTCGATTGCTCGCAGGAGCACGGGACCGAGGTCTTCCACGTTGAAACGCTTCCGAGCGGCGAGTACCCCGGGATGAGAGAACTCATGAACACGGCTGCGCAGACCTGCGAAGGCGGGACCTTCGAGGATTTCGTGGGAACCGAGTATCACCGTTCCGAGCTGTACGCCTCGGTGAGCATCCCCAGTGCCACGCTGTGGGAGGAACAGGGTGACCGATCGCTTTATTGTGTTGCGCACGCGCCGGGTGGCAATGTCACGGGCTCCTTGGAGGATGCGAACCGATGACGCCTCGGTACTGGTCATCGATCAAGGGGGCACCCTGGCCACTTGGGATGAAACACCCGTTCCCTCGTGCGACGTCGATCTGATGTTCTTCCGTCCGCACACCTGGCGCAGGGACGGAGCCCAGGGCCATCTCCCGGGCGCCGCCCCCTTCGGGACGGCGCCCTGGGTGGTCACTGCGGGTCGAGGAAGAACTCCCGGGCCAGGAACGCGTGGCGGGAGAAGTCGCTGAAGATCCCGTCCACTCCGATCTCGAAGAAGGCCTCGTACTCGGCCGCGAACCCCCCGTACTCGGTGGAGGCACCTTCCGAGCGCAGGTTCGCGGGCAGGAAGTGGTTCTCGCTGCGGAACGTGAACGGGTGCACCAGCAGTCCGGCCTCGTGCGCGTGCTCGACCAGCTCGGTGGGCGCGCCCGGGTTGCCCTCGTCGTCGGTCGGGACGATCAGACTCTTGTGCGGGCCGATCGCGTGCGCGAACGAGGCGACCTCGGCCAGGCCGTCCGGTGTCGTGTAGTGCAGCCAGTGCTCCTCGGTGCCCATGAGCAATACCAGTGGCAGGCCGGTCTCGGCGAGCTTGCGCAGGCTCTCGGGCTCGAAGGACTGCAGGAACACCGGAACCGCGGGCTCCTCCCCGTGCAGACCCGCCGCCCGCAGCTCGGCGATGAGTGTCGGCTCCAGCTCCAGGCCCTGCGCGACGTGGTGGGCGGGGTGTTTGGTCTCGGGGTAGATGCCGATCGGACGGCCCAGCTCCGCGGTCAGCGACTTCGCGAGCCCGATGACCTCGCCCAGGGTGGGGATCTCGTAGATGCCGTCCATGACCGCGTTGTCGGGGCGCACCTTCGGCATGCGCTCGGCCGCGCGCAGGGTCTTGATCTCGGCCAGAGTGAAGTCCTGGGCGAAGAACCCCTCCGTCTCGCGCCCGTCGACGGTGCGGGTGGTGCGGCGGTCGGCGAACTCGGGACGGTCGGCCACGTCCGTGGTCCCGCCGATCTCCTGTTCGTGCCGGCAGACCAGTGCGCCGTCGCTGGTCGAGACCAGGTCCATCTCGATGAAGTCGCCCCCGTGGCGTGCCCCCAACTCGTAGGAGGCGAGGGTGTGCTCGGGCCGGTGCCCCGAGGCGCCCCGGTGGGAGATGATCTTGATCGGGGGTTCCTTCTTGTTCCTGCGCACAGTCGGACCGTCCTGGGTCGGGCAGAGCCTGCGAGAAGAGGGCCTGCGAAAAACGAGCCTGGGAAAGGGGAGTGGCCGGCCCCGTTCGGGGACCGGCCACCATTGTGCAACGCCCTGAGCGGAGACTGGACCGCTCGCCCGGGACGGCGGGAACTAGGACAGTTTGCCCGCTACGAAGTCGATGCACTTGGTGAGGGCGTCCACGTCACTGGGCTCCACGGCCGGGAAGGTCGCGATACGGAGCTGGTTGCGGCCGAGCTTGCGGTAGGGCTCGGTGTCCACCACGCCGTTGGAGCGCAGCACCTGGGCCACGGCGGCGGCGTCGACGGAGTCGTCGAAGTCGATCGTGCCCACGACCTGGGAACGCTTCGCCGGGTCGGCGACGAACGGCGACGTGAACTCGGTGCGGTCGGCCCAGTTGTAGAGGAGCGACGAGGACTCGTGGGTACGGTCCACGGCCCACTTCAGACCGCCGTTGCCGTTCATCCACTCGAGCTGCTCGGCCAGGAGCAGGAGCGTGGCCACGGCCGGGGTGTTGTAGGTCTGGTCCTTGCGGGAGTTCGTGATCGCGGTGTCCAGGGAGAAGAACTCCGGGATGTAGCGGCCGGAGGCGGCGATCTCCTCGGCGCGTGCGATCGCTCGGGGCGACATGACTGCGATCCACAGGCCGCCGTCGGAGGCGAAGCTCTTCTGCGGAGCGAAGTAGTAGACGTCGGTCTCGGCGATGTCGACCGGCAGGCCGCCGGCACCGCTGGTGGCGTCCACGAGCACGAGCGAGTCCTCGTCGGCACCCGTCACACGGGCGATGGGCGCGGCCACACCGGTGGAGGTCTCGTTGTGCGTGAGCGCGTAGGCGTCCACACCGGCCTCGGCGAAGAGCTCGCCGTGGGTGCCGGGGTCGGTGGTGATGACGTTCGGCTCGGACAGCCACGGTGCGCCCTGGACGACCTTGGCGAACTTGCTGGAGAACTCGCCGAAGGACAGGTGCTGGGACTTCTGGCGCACCAGACCGTGCGCGGCGATGTCCCAGAACGCGGTCGTGCCGCCGTTGCCGAGCACGACCTCGTAGCCGTCGGGCAGTGAGAAGAGGTCGCGCACGCCCTCGCGCACGCGGCCCACGAGGGACTTCACCGGCTTCTTGCGGTGAGAGGTGCCCATGTAGGTCGGACCGGAGGAGGCCAGCGTGTCGAGCTGTGCGGTGCGGACTTTGGACGGGCCGCTTCCGAATCGGCCGTCGGCGGGCAACAGGTTCGCGGGGATCTCGATCTCGTCTGTCACGTCCACCAGCGTAGTGGCGGCGCTGTTCGCCGGGAGGCAGGGGGTGGCAACCAAGAATGTGAAACTTTGTGGATTCGGGGTGAGAAAATGTGAAGTGCGCATGGCGAGTTCTGTTTCCCGCGCCTTCTCCTGTCCATGATCGGGGCAGGTCAGCCCGCTCGGGTCGATCCCCCGGCCCGAGGGGTCTGCATGCTCGTGCGCCGCTGCGGTGCACAGCCCGTTCGGGGGTTCGCTCCTCCCGCGCCGCGTAGTGCAGCGCCGGAGAGTGGACGGGCCGGCCCGGTATTCGGGAACGGGCGCAGGAATCGGGCGATTCTGTGGTGCTGGGGCGGGGATGGGGGATTCTTGGAATGGGGGAGTGGTTGTTGGGTGAGCTCGTTCTTGGGTTCGGTGACGGGGGTTTCTTGTGGTGCCGGGTGCCGGGTGCCGGGTGCCGGGTGCCGGGTGCCGGGCGCCTGGGGTCTGGGGTCTGGGGTCTGCTGGAGGGTGCGGCGTTGTGGTGGGTTGGGGCTGGTCTCTGGGGTTTCTTGTGGTGCCGGGGGTGGTGGGCGCTTTCCTCCCCCTGGGGTGACCGCAATGACCCGCCCCTGGGGGCTGGCGGTTGGGTCCCCCATTTCTTCGGGCGGATGGTTGGTCTGCGGCCGTTGGGTGTTCGGCGGCGAGAGCGGGCCGGCCCGGGGAAGGGGTGGACCGCACACCCCGAGGCGCCCCGCACCAACCATCCGCGAACCGCACTTTCAGCGGAAGCCGGACATGTAGGGGGTGGCGCCGAAGCGGGTTGCGAGGAGCCCCGGCCGGGCTACGCTCGACGCTCCGACGAACACCACCCACCTGCCACCAGTCCATTGGGCCACCCACCTGCCACCGGCCCACCGGGCACGCGCACTCGACCAGTGGGTCCCGTTGACGCAGCAGGTGCTCCGCGCGAGAGGATGACCGCGTGGAGCACCCGAACCCAGCCGACCTGCGAAGGGCCTACCGCGGCCGTCCCCTGCGGAGGTCCACGCTGGCCGCTCACCCCATGTCCCAGTTCCATCTCTGGTTCGAGGAGGCCTACGACCTCGGCCTGCCCGAACCCAATGCCATGGTGCTGGCCTCGGTCGAGCCGTCCGGCCTTCCGCGCGGGCGCACCGTGCTCATGAAGGGCTACGACGGTGCCGGTGTCCGTTTCTTCACCAACTACACCTCGCGTAAGGGCCGCGCCCTGGAGACCGACCCGCGCGCCTGTGTCGTCTTCCCCTGGCACCCGATACGCCGCCAGGTCCTCATGGCAGGGCGGGTGGAACGCCTCGACGACGAGGAGAACGACCGCTACTTCGCTTCCCGTCCGCGGGGCTCGCGCATCGGTGCCTGGGCCAGTGAGCGGCAGTCCTCCCCGGTCACCGGCCGTGCCGAGCTCGAAGAGCTCTACGAGGGGTTCGACGGCGTGTGGGAGCCGGGCCGCGAGATCCCCCGGCCGGATTACTGGGGCGGTTTCCGGCTCGTTCCCGAGGAGGTCGAGTTCTGGCAGGGAGGCTCCGACCGGATGCACGACCGGTTCCAGTACCTGTGGGACCCCGACGGCGACGAACCGTGGGCCATCGAGCGCCTGGCCCCCTGACCCGGGAGTGATCTTCGTCCTTTCGTGCATGTGTTCGAGGCGGGGGAGGGGCCTCCACGGTGTGGGGCGGGCAGCTCCGGCCACCTCCTCCTCCGGTCCCGGGGGTCGGTCGGCACTGAACCCGGAACCCTTGTACCGTGGTGTTTACGGGCCTGACCGTGTCCACATCGTGAGTCCGTCCGAGATGCACAACAGTCGCGCCGCGATATGCTGGATCGAACGGTGGTCGCTCCCGCGGCCCTGTGGACGCCCCGTTCCCCGCCAGCCACTGGGAATCACGCCGTCCCGGCCTGTGTTGTGAGAGATCTGCCGTGTCCGCCGTCAACGCGCGCCGGGCACTGAGCCTTGGGAGGGGAGACGTGACCGCACACGGGCTGATCGACACGACGGAGATGTATCTCCGCACGGTCTTCGAGCTTGAGGAAGAGGGGATCGTCCCGCTCCGTGCGCGCATCGCCGAGCGCCTGCACCAGAGCGGGCCGACGGTGAGCCAGACAGTGGCCCGGATGGAGCGCGACGGCCTGCTACGGGTCGAGAACGACCGTCATCTGGTGATGACGAGCGAGGGCCGCCGGCTGGCCACGCACGTCATGCGCAAACACCGTCTCGCCGAGCGCCTGCTCGTCGACGTCATCGGTCTGCCCTGGGAGGACGTGCACATCGAGGCATGCCGCTGGGAGCACGTGATCTCCGAAGCGGTCGAGGAGCGCCTCGTCTCCCTGATGAACGCGCCCTCGGTGTGCCCGCACGGAAACCCCATCCCCGGGCTGGACGAACTGGGCCTGGCCGACTACTCTCCGGAACCCTTCACCGACGACTCCATCGTCCCCATGGTCGACGCGGCCGTTGGCAAGGAGGCCACGGTCACGGTGCGGCGGATCAGCGAACAGATCCAATCGGACGCCGACATCATGCGCACACTGCGGCTGGCCGGGGTACGACCGGGACAGGACGTCGTGATGTGTGCGTCCGACGGCGGAGTCCGGATCACCGGCGAGGACGGTGACTCGGTGCTGCCCGGCGACGTGGCCGGGCACATCTTCGTCGCCAAACCTTGAGATCCCGCCAGGAACGGTGACTGCTCATCAGGATTGTGACAATGCCTGCGCAAGCGTTGACGGTGTTGCTACGCTCAGCCGTAGGTGCGGTCGTTCGGGGTACCCGGAGCGGGCATGTGTGCAGCTCATGACGGCGAGGTGGCGGCTAGATGACACGGTGGGGTGAGCCCTCCCGGGAGAGCGACGCTCTCACCACGGCCGCCGTGGTCGAACAGGCGCAGATCGCCATCGTCGTCATCGACCGGCACAGCTATCTTCGGTACTGGAACCCTTTCGCCCGCGAGCTCTTCGGCTTCGTCGACGGACGCGACCACGCCGGTCTGTCCCTGCTCGACATCGGTATCCACGACTCCGACCGCGAGCACGCCAGCCAGCTCGCCCGCCGTGTGCTGCGCGGCGAGCCCTGGGAGGGCACGTTCGCGGTCCTGCGCGGCGACTCCACCTGGATACACGTCCGTGCCCAGGCCGTGCCCGTGCGCGACGACGAGACCGGTGAGATCGACGGCATCACCCTCATCGCCCGCGAGGCGCTGCGCAGCGGCCGGGTGGAGGAGCAGTACGGCCTGCTGGAGCGTATCGGCAGCCGCCTCGCCGGATCCCTGGAGTTCGATTCCACGGTCAAGGGTGTGGCCGGGATCCTCGTCCCGCAGTTCGCCGACCACTGCTTCATCGACCTCTACGAGAACGACCGCCTCATCAGACAGGTGTCGGTGCACTCCGAGGGGTGGTCCCCTCCGCCGAACACCTGGGTCGGACTCGGCGAGGAGGTCCGTTACCCAGAACGCCACTTCGTGACCCGGGCGCTGCGCCGCCTGGAGGCCGTGGTCAGCAGCGACCACCTCTTCGCGAACTCGCCGAACGACCGTTCCGACCGGGTCTCCCGCCAGGTCGGCATCAGCTCCGTGATCGCCGCCCCGCTGCGGGCACGCGGTGAGGTGCTGGGCGTGCTCACCCTGGCCCTGTCGAGGCTCTCCCTGCGCCAGAAGAACACCTACGGCGGGTTCGACCGCGATCTGGTCGGCGCGATCGCCTCCCGGGTGGCCCTGGCCATCGACAACGCGCGGCTCTACGAGGAGGAGCGCACCACCGCGCTCGCGTTCCAGCGCAGCCTCCTGCCGCGGAGCTTCCCGCAGCTCGACGGTCTGACCGTGGCCCACCGGTACCTGCCTGCCGCGCCCCTGCAGACGCACGGGGGCGGGATCCGGACCCAGGTCGGCGGAGACTTCTACGACGCGATCCCGCTGTCGGCCGGACGTGTGGGTCTGGTCATCGGCGACGTCGAGGGCCGTAGCCCGTATGCCGCCGCCGTCATGGGACAGCTGCGCGCCGCTCTGCGTGCCTTCGCGCAGGCCGACCGCGAACCCGCCGACATCCTCCGCGAGCTCGACGAGTGGGTGCGCCAGCTCGGTCAGCCCGACGGCAACGGCGGCACCTGGATCCCGAGCGTCAGCTGCCTGTACATGGTCTACGACGCCTGGTCCAGGGAGCTGTCCTACGCCAACGCGGGACACTCGCCGCCGTTGCTGGTCACCTCCGACTCCGTCCAACCCCTGGAACTGGCGCTGCCCGACCGCATGCTCGGCGTGCGCGCCAGGAGCGGCTCCGGTGAGGACATCGTCTACCACCAGGCGAACCTGCGTCTGCCCACCGGCGCGACCCTGGCCATGTACACCGACGGGCTCGTGGACCGCCACCCCGCCGGTGGTCGGCCCGACCCCGAGAGGGCGCTGACGCGGATCACCGACCGGATCGCCGAGGTCGCGGACAAGGACGTCGAGCAGATCGCCGAGGCCGCGGTCAACAGCGTTCCGGGCGAGCTCGACGACGACGCCGCGCTGTTGGTGGTGCGCACCAACTCCGACCAGCTCGCGGTGAGCGAGGGCTGGTTCCGTTCCGATGCCTCCACCGTGGGGGAGTCCCGCCACTTGGCCGCCCAGACCTTCAATGAATGGGGGATGGACCGGGACCAGGCGGAGCTGGCCTGTCTGCTGGTGTCGGAGATCGTCACCAACGTCGTCATCCATGCCACACCGCGCCCGGTGCACCGTGCGTTCAACGGCAGTGGGGTCTTCGATTCCGAGAGTCCGGTGGACGAATCCGGCGAGGACGAGTTCGACGAGGACTGGACCGACCTCCTGGAGGCGGCCGAGGAGGAAGAGACGGCGGAGGACCCCGCCGACAAGGAGTTCCTGCTGCGGTTGCGCCGTGGTGCCGAGACCATGTGGGTGGAGGTCTTCGACAACGATCTGCGTCTGCCGCGGATCCGCAGCGCCGCCGCGGACGACGAGGGCGGCCGGGGACTGTACCTGGTGGAGCAGCTGGCGACCCGTTGGGGGTCGCGCCCCACCCCGGACGGCAAGGCCGTGTGGTTCGAGATGCCGCTGTTCAGTGAGGACAGCTCCGAGGAGGGCTGAGGAGACGGCCCTCCGTCGGCCGTGCCGGCCCGCGGCCTCGCGCGAGGGCCCTCAGTACTCGGCCCTCGGCCCGGTACCGGGCCTTCAACGCCAGGACCACGCCCACAGCAACAGGCACAGGAAGACGAAGAAGACCACGATCGCCTTGGTGCTCCAGGGGACGTGGACCTTGGGCCGGAGCCAACGCACACCGATCACGAGCAGGACCACCAGCAGGCCCATCACGATGAGGCCGTCCCACGCACCGGTCATGAACGCTCCGACCCTTCTCCCGGGGGTTTGGCGCTACAGGCCCAGTCCGCGTCCGACGATCTCCTTCATGATCTCGGTCGTGCCGCCGAAGATCGTCTGGATACGCGAGTCCTGCCAGGCCCGAGCCACGGGGTATTCCATCATGTAGCCGTACCCGCCGTGAAGTTGGAGGCAACGGTCCATGACCCGGTTGCACATCTCGGTGGTCCACCACTTGGCCTTCGCCGCGTCCTCGACGGTGAGCTCGCCCCTGTTCAGGAGCTCGACGGCCCGGTCCACGTAGGTTCGCGCCAGATCCACCTCGGTCGCCAACTCGGCCAGGGTGAAACGGGTGTTCTGGAACCGACCGATAGGTCGGCCGAAAGCTGTGCGCTCGCGGCAGTACTCGATGGTGTGCTGGAGCATGAAGTCGGCCGAGGCCACCGCGCAGGTGGCGATGGACAGCCGCTCCTGGGGCAGGTTCTCCATCAGGTGGATGAAACCGAGGCCCTCCGTGCCGATCATGTTCTCGGCCGGTACACGGACGTCGTCGAAGAACAGCTCGGCGGTGTCCTGGGCCTTCATCCCGATCTTGTCGAGGTTGCGGCCGCGCTCGAACCCGGGCATGCCGCGCTCGACGACGAGGAGGGAGAACCCCTGGGAGCCGGCGTCCGGGTCGGTCTGGCAGACCACCACGACGAGGTCGGCGTTGATGCCGTTGGTGATGAAGGTCTTCTGCCCGTTGACGATGAAGTCGTCGCCGTCCCGGACCGCGCTGGTCTTGATGCCTTGCAGGTCACTGCCGGTGCCGGGCTCGGTCATCGCGATCGCGGCGATCAGCTCACCGCTCGCGAACCCGGGGAGCCACCGTTGCTTCTGCTCGTCGTTGGTGAGACCGACCAGGTACGGGGCCATGACGTCGTTCTGGAGTGTGACGCCGAACCCGCTGGCGTGGGCCTTGCAGACCTCCTCGTTGACGATCGTGTTGTACCGGTAGTCGTCGAGGCCGGTCCCGCCGTACTCCTCGGGTACGCCGTGACCGATCAGCCCCACCTGGCCGGCCTTGGTCCACACCTCGCGGGGGACGATCCCCTCCTTCTCCCAATCGGCGTGGAAGGGGACGACCTCGCGTTCGAGGAACTCCACGACCGACTCGCGGAAGAGGTCGTGGTCGGAGTCGAACAGGTCCCGCTTCATGAGCTGCTCCGGGTGTCGGGGATCACGGTGGTGTGGCAACACGTTAACCGAATCTGATTCGGTACAGAAGGGCCGGGCCGGGTCGGAGCGGGCGGGGGCCGGGCGGGTCGCATTGGCGGGGGCGGGGACTTGCCACGGCAGCAGAACCGAATACAGTTCGGTTCAGAACCGTCATTCCGCGCCCCTTGGAGGACCCCGTGGCCGAGGCCTACATCGTCGACGCCGTACGCACCCCCGTCGGCACGAAGAAGGGCGCCCTCGCCGGCGTGCACCCGGCGGACCTGGGGGCGCACGTGCTCAAGGAGCTCGTCGAGCGCACCGATGTCGACGCCGAAGCCGTCGAGGACGTCATCATGGGTTGCGTGAGCCAGGTCGGCCCGCAGGCCCTGGACCTGGCCCGCACGGCCTGGCTGTCGGCCGGCCTGCCCGAGAACGTCCCCGGCGTCACCATCGACCGCCAGTGCGGGTCCTCCCAGCAGGCCCTGCACTTCGCTGCTCAGGGCGTCATGTCCGGCACCCAGGACCTCGTCGTCGCCTCCGGCGTCGAGAACATGGGCATGGTTCCCATGGGAGCCAACGTCCAGTTCGCCCTCGACAACGACCTCGGCCTGTACGGCGACGGCTGGGTCGAGCGCTACGGCATGCAGGAGATCTCCCAGTTCCGCGGTGCACAGCTCATGTGCGAGAAGTGGGGCTACAAGCGCGAGCAGCTCGAGGAGTTCGCCCTGGAGAGCCACCAGCGCGCCGGCAAGGCACTCGAGGGCGGCCACTTCGACGCCCAGATCGCCCCGATCGCCGGTGTGAGCCAGGACGAAGGCGTGCGTGCCGACACGACCATGGAGAAGATGGCCGGACTCAAGCCGCTGCGTGAGGGCTGGGACCTCACCCCGGCCGTGGCCAGCCAGATCTCCGTCGGTGCCGGCGCGGTGCTCATCGCCTCCGAGGCCGCGGTCAAGAAGTACGGCCTCACGCCGGTGGCCCGTGTCGTCCAGCTCTCCCTCGTGGGCGACGACCCGGTCTACATGCTCACCGCGCCGATCCCCGCGACCCGTGTCGCGCTGGAGAAGGCCGGCCTGAGCATCGACGACATCGACGTCACCGAGATCAACGAGGCCTTCGCGCCCGTGCCGATGTCCTGGATCGAGGAGCTGGGCGCCGACCCGGCCAAGGTCAACCCCAACGGTGGAGCCATCGCGCTGGGCCACCCCCTGGGTGCCACCGGCGCGGTGCTGATGACCAAGCTGGTCGGCGAGCTGCAGCGCTCCGGCGGCCGTTACGGCCTGCAGACCATGTGCGAGGGCGGTGGCCAGGCCAATGTCACCATCGTCGAGCGCGTCTGACCCGGTCGCGCTCCAGGTCCGTGCCTCCGCTCAGAGGCACGGACCTCTCTGCGTCCCGGGCCGGGAACGTTCTCGTCCGTATGCATCCCTGCATGCCTGCATCTCGGATGCCGTTCTGAGTCGGACCGGGTCGTGTTTTGCATCATTCCGGTCCCGCACCGTCGCCCGCCACCACCCTCGACGGGTGCGCCGCCGGGCGGGCAGTGTTTCCGCGGAACCACCAGGCTGCTTCTCGCTGTGTCTCTGTGCTCGTGAAGCACAACCAGGCGGGCCCGGCTGTGGGATCCTGCCGAGTTTGCGGGGCAAGGCACAGTAGGGACGACGGCCGCTCGCTGATCCGAAAGCCTTCTGAAGAACACTCCCCGGGTGGAGAGCAGGCGAAGAGCTGATGCGCGAGGTCATGGACTTCACGTGTGGCGCATGAGCAGGGGGCTCACGGACCGGTGACGGGGAAGTGCAGGCCCGGGCCGGAGATCCCGTGTTCCAGGCCCAGCCAGGCGGCCATCGCCTCGAGTTGTTCCCGCAGCCGGGGCAGCGTCTCGTCGGGTGCTCCGGGTTCGAGCGTGACACGTCGGGCCAACAGGAGACCCGCGCTGCGGTCGGCCTTGAGGTCGACCCGGGCCACGAGGCCCTCGCCGAGCAGGAACGGCAACACGTAGTACCCGTGCACACGCTTGGGTGCGGGCACGTAGATCTCCAGCCGGAACCGGAACCCGAAGAGCTCCTCGGCCCGTCCACGGGTCCACACCAGCGAGTCGAACGGGCTCAGCAGCGCCCGTGCGTCGACCGTGCGCGGAACCCGGGCGTCCCGGTGCAGGTAGGCAGGGCGTTCCCAACCCTGTACCGTGACCGGCACGAGCTCACCGGAGTCGACGAGGTCGGCCACGGCAGGCCGGGACAGGCGCACGGGCAGCCGGAAATAGTCGCGCAGGCACGGCTCGGTCGCCACCCCGTGGGACCGTGCTGCGATCGCGACGAGTTCGCGCGCGGCGTCCTCGGGCCCCAGCTGCGGTGTGTTCAGGTGCTCGGCGGGCAGAACCCGCTCGGTGAGGTCGTAGCGGCGCTCGAACTGGGTGTTGCGACCGTTCGAGGACAGGTCTCCGACCCAGAACCCGTATTCCAGGGCCCGCTTGACGCCGGACCAGTTCCAGCCCCAGTGCTCCTTGGTGCGGGGTGCCTCCTGCGCGAGCGCCCTCTCCACCTCCCGTGCGGTGGACGGGCCGAGGCGTGCGACCTCGTCCGTCACGGCTCCGACCAGTCCCGGGCGCTCGTCGAGGACACGGGAGACCCACGTGCCGCGCTTCTGACGGTTGGCGTCCATGCGGTAACGCAGCAACTGCCTGGTGGCGGGCGGGACCAGGCTCGCCTCGTGCGCCCAGGCCTCCACGAGACGGGCCCGGCTCGACTCTGCGGCGGTGGTGGCGGCCCGGTCCAGCAGCGCCGGATCGTAGTCGCCCATGCGCGCGAAGACGGGCAGGTACTGGCTGCGTGAGAGGACGTTCACGCTGTCGATCTGGAACAGCCCGGTCCGGCCCACGACCCGTCCCAGATGGGTGAGGGTGGGTGTGCCCGAAGGGCGCGGATCGGTGAGTCCCTGTGCGGCGATCGCGATTCGGCGGGCCTGCGGGAGGGAGAGCACGGAGTCGCTGCGGGGGTGTCGGTCGGCCATGCCGTCACCGTAACGCCGGGTACCGACATCCCCCGCGGTCCGCGGACCGGGGAGGGCAGGATCAGGTGCCGCCCATCCGGCGGTGCTGGTCCTCCTCCAACGAGGGCCCCGGTTCGGATCCGCCGATGAGCGGGCCCGGCAGGGAAGGATCGATCACGCCCTCCTCCAACCAGGTGTAGGAGTCGCCGAGGACCCGACGGGAGAGCTTGCCGTCCACGTCGTCGGTGTTGGACCACAGCGCCTCGAACAGCGGTGCGATCCGCCGTCGGGCCTGTCGGCAGAACACGTCGGCGAGTTCGAAGGGCCCCGACCCGCGTTCCGGGTGGTGATCGGCGTCGTGGCGGGCACGCACCACCACCGCGCTCATCGCGAAGAGTTCGGCGCCGATGTCCACGAGCCTGGCGAGGAAGGCCTGCTTGACCTCCATCTTCCCCTGCCAGAGCGACATGCCGTAGAACGTGGACCGGGCGAGCTTGCGGCTGGTGCGCTCCACGTACCGCAGGTGCGGGGCGAGCGGACCGAACTCCCCGAAGGCCGAGGGCGTCTGCCCCTGCCCGACGGCCAGTGTGGGCAACCACTTGGCGTAGAACCCGCCCGCGCGGGCCGCCGCGCGGGCCTTGTCGGAGGTGCCGGTGTCGGGGTCGACGAGGTCGCCGGCCACCGACAGGTGCGCGTCCACCGCCTCACGGGCGATGAGCAGGTGCATGATCTCTGTGGCGCCCTCGAAGATGCGGTTGATGCGAAGATCCCTCAACAGTTGCTCGGCCGGAACGCCCCGCTCACCCCGTGCGGCCAGGGACTCGGCAGTCTCGTACCCGCGCCCGCCCCGGATCTGCACGAGTTCGTCGGCGATGGTCCACGCGTGCTCGGAGGCCCACAGTTTGGCGATGGCCGCCTCGATCCTGATGTCGTTGCGGCCCTCGTCGGCCATTTGCCCGGTCAACTCCAGCATCGCGTCCATCGCGTAGGTGGTGGCGGTGATGTAGGAGATCTTCCCGGCGACCTCCTCGTGCTCGCCGATGGGGCGCCCCCACTGCACCCGCTCGCGAGCCCATTCGCGGGCGATCCTGGTCGACCACTTCCCGGCACCCACGCACAGGGCGGGAAGGGACAGGCGGCCGGTGTTGAGCGTGGACAGGGCGATGCGCAGACCGTGCCCCTCCTTGCCGAGCCGGTTCTCCGCCGGGACCCGGACCCGGTGCAGGCGGGTGAGGCCGTTCTCGATCCCGCGCAGACCCATGAACCGGTTGCGGCGCTCCACGGTGATGCCGGGACTGTCGCCCTCCACGACGAAGGCGCTGACCCCGCCGCGGTGGCCCGGACCCTCGGGCACCCGCGCCATGACCACGAGGAGGTCGGCGACCACACCGTTGGTCGTCCACAGCTTCACGCCGTCCAGCAGGTAGGCCGATCCGTCCTCGGTGGGCACGGCGGTCGCGTGCAGGCGGGCCGGGTCGCTGCCGACGTCGGGCTCGGTGAGCAGGAACGCACTGATGTCGCCACGGGCACACCGGGGCAGGAAACTCGTCTTCTGGTCCTGGTCGCCGAACATCCGCACGGGCTGGGGCACACCGATGGACTGGTGCGCCGACAACATCGCGCCGAGGGCCGGACACACCGACCCAACGAGGGTGAGTGCCCGGTTGTAGTAGACCTGGCTGAGTCCGAGCCCGCCGTACTCGGCCGGGATCTTCATACCGAAGGCCCCGATCCGGCGCAGGCCGTCGATGACCTCGTCGGGGATGCACTCCTCACGCTCGATGCGGGCGGGATCGATCTCGGCGCAGAACGCGCGCAGTTCCCCGAGGAAGGCCTCACCGTCCCGCCGGGCCTCCTCGCCGGGTTCGGGGAAGGGGTGGACCAGGTCCAGGCGTAGCCGGCCCAGATACAGCTCCTTGGCGAAACCCGGGAGCTCCCAACCGCTCTCGCGGGCCTGTTCGGCGACGGACCGGGCCTGCTTCTCGTCGACCTGGGCCCCGTGGTCGGCGGACCGTGGTTCGGCCATGACACTCACCTCGTCGCGGGAAGGGGTGTGTCCTGCCTCACACTCCCTACCCTGTGGCGTGTCCGTTGACGCTCACCGTGCACGCCCCTGCGGAGGGTGTCCGGCCTGTCCTGCTCCCCGCGGCCCTCACGTTCGGTGATCGATCCCACGGGTTCTCCGGAAAAAACCTTTGACCCGATGCGAACCCCGACGGGGGGTCAGCCGTCCCACCCCGTGCGACACACACCACCGAGCGCATGCTGGGAGTCGCGACGCCCCGGTGCGGAGGACGGCCGCACCGGGGCGTACACCTGTCGGCCTGCCCCCGGGGTCCGGACCACCTCGTCGATCGTGTGCTCTAGCCTTTTGCTGTGCGTATCGCGACATGGAATGTGAACAGTGCCAGGGCCCGGGCAGAACGCATCGGCGCCTGGCTCGACCGGAGCGACGTCGACGTCCTCGCCATGCAGGAGACCAAGGCCCGGGACCACCAGTTCCCCGAGTCGGTCTTCACCGACCGCGGGTACGAGGTGGCCCACCACGGCCTCTCCCAGTGGAACGGGGTCGCGATCGCCTCCCGAGTCGGGCTCGAGGACGTCCGGATCGGTTTCCCCGGCCAGCCCGGCTTCGGTGAACCCGAGGAAGCCGAGGCCCGAGCCATAGCAGCCACCTGCGGGGGGGTCCAGGTGTGGAGCCTGTACGTGCCCAACGGCCGGGAGATCGACCACCCCCACTACTTCTACAAACTCCGTTGGCTGCAGGCCCTGCGCGAGGCCGGTGCCGCACGCCTGGCCGAGGACCCCGATGCCCGCATCGCCTACGTCGGCGATTTCAACATCGCTCCCGAGGACGAGGACGTGTGGGACATGGACGCCTTCGACGGCCTCACCCACGTGACGCCGCCCGAGCGCGCGGTCTTCACCGAACTGGTCGAGGCCGGCTTCACCGACGCCGTGCGCCCGTACACCCCTGGGCCCGGCGTCTACACCTACTGGGACTACAAGGGCCTGGCCTTCCCCAAACGCAGGGGTATGCGTATCGACTTCGTCCTGGCCTCCCCGGCACTGGGCGCTCGCGTCAGCGGCGCCGGCATCGACCGTGAGGAGCGCAAGGGCAAGGGCGCTTCCGACCACGCCCCCGTCATCGTGGGGTTGGACGGCGCTTCCGGCGAGCCCGTCGCAAAACCGAAGGAGTCCGGCAAGTGAGCAGCCCGCGCATCGCTGTCCTGGGCAGCGTCAACATGGACCTGGTCGCCTACGTGGGCCAGGTGCCCGGTTCCGGTGAGACCGTCACCGGAACCGATTTCCGCCAGGTACCCGGCGGTAAGGGTGCCAACCAGGCGGTGGCGGCCGCACGTGCGGGTGCGCGCACGACCTTCCTCGGGGCGGTCGGCGACGACCCCTTCGGCGAACAACTGCGGCAGAGCCTGTCCGGGGCCGGGGTCGACGTACGGGGACTGCGCACGGTGCCCGGTGTCTCGGGGATCGCGCACATCGTCGTCGACGGCAGGGGCGCCAACTCCATCATCGTCGTGCCGGGCGCCAACGGCACGGTGGAGAGCGCGAGTGAGGCCGACGCCGAGCTGATCGAAGGGGCCGACGCGCTCATGCTGCAGTTGGAGCTGCCGATGTCGGCGGTCGTGTCCGCTGCGCGTACCGGCCGGGCACTGGGCGTACCGGTCCATCTCACACCCGCACCCGCGCGCGAGCTCCCCCGGGAGCTCTTGGAGAACGTGGACGTGCTGATCCCCAACGAGCACGAGGCCGCGGCCCTCACGGGGGAGGTGGACCCCGACAAGGCACTGGCGGCACTGCTGGAACAGGTTCCGGAGGTACTCATCACCCTGGGCTCGGAGGGCTCGCTGTACGGTGCGCGCGGGGGCGATCCGGTGCGGGTGCCGGCCCGGCCGGTCGAGGCGGTGGACACCACTGCCGCCGGCGACACGTGCTGCGGTTCCTTCGCGGTCGCCCGGGCCGAGGGACGTACGCCCGAGGAGGCGATGCGGTTCGCGGCCGCCGCTTCCGCGCTGTCGGTGCAGCGCCACGGTGCGAGCTCGTCGATGGCCGGTCGGGACGAGGTCGAGGCCTTCCTCCTGGGCTGACGGGGCGCTCGATCAAGGGTCGGCCGTTGTGGTCGGCCCTTCAGTCGATGTGGCCGATCTGGCGCTGGAAGGGGGTCGGGTCGGCGTCCTGCAGGCGCACCTCGATGACCAGGTCGATGGTGTCGCCGACCAGTCGTCCACCCCAGGGCAGCGGTCCGCCGTCGCCGACACCGAAGTCCGACAGTGAGATCTGGGTGTTGGCGGAGAAGAAGTGGCCGTAGATGCCCTCGGGGTCGGACAGGTCGGGGGCCTCACCCACCCACTGCGCCGGCATGGACACCGGGTTGGTCGTGCCGTGCACGGTCAGTTCTCCGTGCAGGGTGAAGGCGTTCTGCTTGCGGCGGTGGGGCACCAGCGAGACGGAGCGGAAGTACAGTTCCGGGTAGGTCTCGCTGTCCAGGAAGTCCGAGGAGCGCAGGTGGGCGTCGCGTGCGGCCACACCGGTGTTGACGCTGTTGCTCTCCACTGTCATGGCCACGGTGGACTGCGTGGGGTCCTCGGTGACCTGGACGAGTCCGCGGGCCTGGCCGAAGGTGCCCTGCACACGGCCGAAGCTGAGGTAGCGGGCCACGAAGATCAGGCTGGAGTGCAGCGGATCAAGATACCAGGTCCCCGGTTCGGGACCGACACGTTCGGGCATGGGCGACATGGACAATGCTCCCGTATGTCTGGATTGCGGGGTTTGTCCATACGATAGTTCGCTCCCCAGGACCCGCAGCCACGTAATGCTGTGACCGGAGCGAGACATTCGACTCGCTCCAGCAGGACACGAACGTGTCCGGGACCCGGTTCCGGGCACACGGAAGGCCCCCGGACCGGTCCGGGGGCCCACGGGAGCGCGCACTCACATGTACTCGGGCGACTCCACTCCGAGCAGGTCCAAGCCCTGGACCAGCACCCGCAGCGCCACCGAGACCAACGCCAGGCGCGACTCGCGCTCGGCGTCGGAACCGGCGGTCAGCACCGGGCAGTACTCGTAGAAGGTCGTCAGCGACTGCGCCAGCTCGAACAGGTAGGTCGAGAGCCGGTGCGGCTGCAGCAGATCGCCCACCTGGGCCACCACCGGGCCGAACCCGAGCAGCTTCAGGGCCAGGGCGCGCTCGGCCCCCTCGGCCACCGAGATCTCACCGCGGGCCTGCTCCGGCTCCACCCCGCCCTTGCGGAAGATGGAGCGGATCCTGGCCTGCGCGTACTGCAGATAGGGGCCGGTGTTGCCGGTCAGCGCCAGCATCCGGTCGAAGTCGAAGGTGTACTCGGTGTCGTGCGCCACCGACAGGTCGGCGTACTTGACCGCACCGATGCCCACCTTGCGGGCGATCTCCGCGCGGTCCTCCTCGCCCAGGTCGGGGCGGTTCTGGGCGACCACCTCGGCCGCGCGTTCCACCGCCTCGTCCAGGAGCTGCACCAGCCGCACCGGCTCGCCGCTGCGGGTACGCAGGATCTTGCCGTCGCTGCCGAGCACGTTGCCGATCTGCACGTGAGTGGTCTCGACGTCCTCCGGCAGCCACCCGGCCTTGCGGGCGGTGGCCCAGACCATCTTGAAGTGCATGGCCTGCGGGGCACCCACCACGTAGAGGATGCGGTCGGCCTTGAGGGTGTCCACCCGGTACCGGACGGTCGCCAGGTCGGTGGTGGCGTACCCGTAGCCGCCGTCGCTCTTGCGCACGATCAGCGGCACCGGCTTGTCCTCGCGTCCGGTGTAGCCCTCGAGGAACACGCACAGGGCACCGTCGCTCATGGTGGCGATGCCCTTGCCCTCGAGGTCCTCGCAGACCGCGTCGAGCATGTCGTTGTAGGTGCTCTCACCGGCCAGGTGCTCATCGGTGAGGGTGACGCCGAGCTTGCCGTAGACCTTGTTGAAGTAGGTTCGGGAGAAGCCGACGAGCTTGCGCCACAGGCGCAGGGTCTCCTCGTCGCCGCTCTGCAGCTGCACCACACGCCCGCGGGCACGGGAGGCGAAAGCGTCGGATCCGTTCTCCGACTCGTCGAACTTCGTGCGGGCCGCCTGGTAGAAGGCGTTGGGGTCGGTGGTCAGCAGCTGGGCCTCGTCGGAGTCCTCGCCCACCTCGAGCAGGTGCTCGATGAGCATGCCGAAGGGCGTGCCCCAGTCGCCGATGTGGTTCTGGCGCACGACGTTGTGACCCAGGAACTCCAGGGTGCGGGCCAGGGCGTCGCCGACGACGGTCGTGCGCAGGTGCCCGACGTGCATCTCCTTGGCGACGTTGGGCGCGGAGTAGTCGAGCGGGATGTTGTCGGGGGACTGCTCGGGCACGCCCAGGCGCGGGTCGTCGAGCAGGGACTGCACCTGCGTTGCGATCCAGTCCTCGCGCAGGGTCAGGTTGATGAAGCCCGGCCCGCTGACCTCGACCTCTCGGCACATGTCGGAGACGTCCAGGTGCTCCATGATCGCCGCGGACACCTCACGCGGCTTTCGGCCCAGGCGCTTGGCGAGCGCGAGAGCGGCGTTCGCCTGGTAGTCGGCGAACTGGGACGGACGGATGACGGGGTCGGTGTCGGCGAACTCGGGGCCGAAGGCGGCGCCGAGCGCGGACTGGACCCGTCGCGAGAGTACTTCCTGCGGGTCGGCCATGCCTTCCAGAGTACCGACCGGACGGGGCCTTCCCGACGTATGTGGGGTGCTCCACAGCCCGGTGCGAGGGGCCGGTCCCGCGGAGGCGGCGACCCCCGTACTCAGCGCTCCTCGTGCTGGGCGAAACGGTTGAACCAGCTGCTCTGGCGGTGCTGCACGCGTCGGCGGACCTGCTCGTCCATACGCCCGGCGGCCAGATCGTGGGCCAGGTGGCAGGCGTGGGCGATCCCGGGGGCGCGGCTGGACCCGTGTGCGATGACGACGGTCCCGTGGAGGCCGAGCAGGGCCGCGCCGCCGTAGGTCTCGCTGTCGAAGCGGTCGCGCAGCTCGCGCAGGGAACGCCGTTGGAAGAAGGTCCCCGCCTTGGCCAGCGGGGTGGCGGTCAGGGCCTCGCGCACCGCCGACATCGCGAACGACGCGGTGCCCTCGACCGTCTTCAGGGCAATGTTGCCGGAGTGGCCGTCGGCGACCACGACGTCGACCGCGCGGGTCAGCAGGTCGTGCCCTTCGATGTTGCCGTGGAAGTCGAGGGCTCCGGACTCCCCGGCCGCGGTGAGCAGCTCTCCGGCCTTGCGGGTCAGCTTGTTGCCCTTGCCCGGCTCCGAACCGATGGTCAACAGGCCGACGGTGGGCCGGTGCATGCCGAACGCGGTCCGGGCGTAGGCGCTGCCCAGGTGTGCGAACTGCACCAGCATCTCGGGTTTGGCATCGGCGGTGGCGCCGGCGTCCAACAGGACCGTGGGTTTCTCGCCGGTCGGCAGCGGGACCGCCAGTGCCGGACGTACGACCCCGCTCTGGGTACGCAGCCGTACCGTCGAGGTGGCCACGATCCCGCCGGTGGTGCCGGCCGAGACCAGGGCGTGGGCGAGGCCGCGCCTGATCAGGTGGCAGGCGACGGCGACGCTGGAGCGCGGGCGGCGCCAGCTGGCCAGGGCGCCCTCGTGCATCTCCAGCGCGTCCTCGGCGTGCACGACGGGTACTTCCCGCAGGGCGTCGTGCTCGGACAGCAGGGAGGCGACCTCGGTGCGCCGTCCCACCAGCAGGGCCCGCAGGCCGAATTCGCGTACCGCGGTGACGGCGCCCCGGACGGCCTCCTCCGGCCCGTGGTCCCCACCCATGGCGTCGACGGCGACGACCGGCAGGGCGCTGCCGGGGCCTGCCAACTCGAGTTCGGGTGTGCCGCTCAAGGGGGTGTGTCCTCCAGGGTTCGGGCTCGCCTCCGGTGTTGCGCAGCCACGGTATCCGGCGTGGGAGGTGGTGCGTTTGTGGGCTCTGGGGTCCGGTGTGCCCTGCGCTCAGGGGCTTCTGCGAGGATGCTTCCGGTATGTCCCGTTAGGATCAGTTTTTTCGCGTAAGTGGGTACAAGGGCTCTATCCGGGGTATGCCCGCGCGTTGGTGTCGGGGAGCGCGATGGTCTCCGGGGCCACATGACAACCGAATGAACCGCACCCGGTGGTTCGCGCGGCCCGTACCGTGACGCGACCACCGGGTCTGGGCTGCCTGAATCAACCCGATTCGGGAGCCCTGCCCTATTCGCCAGGAGAGGAGAGGCGTGAGCGTTACGCCAGACGCGGCACAGTCCCCGTCCGCCGGACGTCGGTTTCGTGCCTACACGACGAAACACCTTGACGAGCTCACGGCGCGAGCCGGTCTCGCAGCAGACGAGCGGCTCGCGGTGCAGGCGGTGGCCACTGTGCTGCCGTTCCGGGTCAACAGCTACGTCGTCGACGAGCTGATCGACTGGGATGCCGCGCCCGACGATCCGATCTACCGTCTCGTCTTCCCGCAGGCCGACATGTTGCCGAAGGAGGACGTGTCCCGGATCGCCGACCTGCTGAGCGCCGGGGCCAAGCGCAAAGAGCTCAACGAGGCCGCCAACGAGGTCCGTGCCCAGCTGAACCCGCACCCGGCGGGCCAGATGGACCTCAACGTGCCGACCATGGGGAACGAAGAACCGATCCCGGGGATCCAGCACAAGTACAACGAGACGGTGCTCTTCTTCCCGAAACAGGGGCAGACGTGCCACGCGTACTGCACCTACTGCTTCCGCTGGGCACAGTTCGTGGGCGACGCCGACCTGAAGTTCGCCTCCAGCGAGATCGACCAGATGGTCGAGTACGTGCGTTCGCACCCCGAGATCACCAGTGTGCTCTTCACCGGTGGCGACCCCATGATCATGGGCGAGGGCGTGATCTCCAGGTACATCGAGCCGCTGCTGGAGATCGAGCACCTGGAGGCCATCCGGATCGGGACCAAGGCGCTGGGCTACTGGCCGCAGCGTTTCGTGACCGACCCGGACGCCGACGACACCCTGCGCCTGTTCGAGAAGGTCGTGGAGTCGGGCAAGAACCTCGCGTTCATGGCCCACTTCTCGCACCCGAACGAGATGGCGCCGGACCTGGTCCAGGAAGCGGTCCGCCGTGTCCGCAACACCGGTGCGGTCATCCGTACCCAGGCGCCGCTGATCCGCACGATCAACGACGACCCGGGTACCTGGGAGACCATGTGGCGTACCCACGTGCGCCACGGCATGGTGCCGTACTACATGTTCGTCGAGCGCGACACCGGCCCGCAGGACTACTTCGCGGTGCCGCTCGCCGAGGCCTACGACATCTTCCGCAACGCTTACCAACGTGTCTCGGGCCTGGCCCGGACCGTGCGCGGGCCCTCGATGTCGGCCACACCCGGCAAGGTGTGCATCGACGGGGTCACCGAGGTCGCGGGGGAGAAGGTGTTCGTCCTGCACTTCATCCAGGCCCGTGACCCCGAACTGGTCGGCCGGCCCTTCTTCGCCGAGTACGACGAGAACGCCGCTTGGCTGTTCGACCTCAAACCCGCTCTGGGCGCCACCCACTTCCCGTGGGAGACGGTCCCCGAGGGAGGTTCCAACGGGTTGGTCGACCTGCCCCGCCTGTAACGGGCAAGGGCCCCGGGCGAGAGTCCGGGGCCCGGGGCGGCGACCGTCGGTACGGTGCCGACGAGACAGCGGAGCCCGGCACCTGCACAGGTGCCGGGCTCCGTCGTGTGCCCGGCCGAGGACGGAACTGGCCTGCTCCGCGACCGTGGGCGGGTCGCAGGGGCCATCGGCGGACACGGTTTCCCGGGATGGTCTCGGAAGGCCGCGGTGCGGCCGGGTGTCAGGTCAACAGTGCGTCGAAGTCGCCGGTCTTGGCGCCGCGCACGAAGGCTCTGATCTCGTCGGGGGTGTAGACCAGCGCAGGTCCCTCCGGATCACGGGAGTTGCGGACAGCGATGTCACCGCCGGGCAGGGTCGCGACCTCGACGCAGTTCCCGTCGGGGTTGCTCCAACTGCTCTTGGTCCAGTCGACCATCGGCAGACTGTCTGCCGGAACGCCGTTGTAGACCTGCATCTCAACCTCCTGGAACATCTGTGGACTGGTGAGCGGGGTGTCCACACGCGGCAGGAGCCCGCCGCGCCCGTAGTTCGGTCACCGAGATCGTCCGGGGCGGCCCCGGGGGGCACACGGAGCACGTCCGGTCGGGGCTTCATCGACCACGGCGTTCGGCACAGCGTAGTCGATGCACGTGCATTCGTGATTACTTCTGTAAGCACATACACGTGGACCCTCGGGTCATGCGGTGGCGGATCCCCATGTCAGAGCCGACGCACGCGCAGCGTGGTCGGTGCCGGGTTCCAGAATTGTTTCTCACCCGTGGCCGGAGGCGGATGCTTCGGAGACCTCTTCTCCGCTCTCGGTAACACTCCGGGAACCGGGGGTAGTCGAAGAGGGTGCACGGAACCGCTGGGCGGCGGACCGGTGGGGGTGCCGACCTGCCGGGGCGGGACAGAGCGGTTCGGGCGTGCGGGGGGCGTGCGGGGGGCGGGGGTCAGGTGCCGTAGCGCTTCAGGAACGGTCGGAGGATCTCCTCGGTACGGTCCGGCGTCGGCGCCTGTGTGGCCAGGTGGTCCATCGTCTGCGCGTACCGGTGGGTGTCGTCGTACTTGTCGAAGTACAACGCACTGCTCAACTGCTCCAGATAGACCACGTCCGGCAGCTGCGGCGTGGGGAAGCGCAGGATGCTGAAGGGGCCGCCGGCAGCCGGGTGCCCACCGATGTCGAACGTGGCGATCTGCACCGTGATGTTGGGACGGCGGTTCATCTCGATGAGGTGCTCGATCTGCCCGCGCATCGTCGCGTTGTCGCCGTAGGGGCGGTGCAGGACACCTTCGTCGACAACGGCCCACAGGTGGGGTGCGTCCGGATCGTGCAAGCGCGTTTGCCTGTGCATCCGCATGTCCACCCGATCGGTGACGTCGTCCTTCGAGCGGGTGGTGCTCGACAGGTTGATGACCGCGCGTGCGTACTCCTCGGTCTGCAACAGACCCGGTACGAACTGCACCTCGAAGGTGCGGATCATCGACGCGGCCTCCTCCAGGCCCACGTACACACCGAACCACTGGGGGAGCACGTCGCCGTACTTGTGCCACCACCCCTGTGCGTTGGCGCTGGAGATCAGCCCCAGGAGCGCCTCACGCTGTTCGGGGTCGTCGACGCCGTAGAGCTTCAGCAGGTCATCGACGTCGCGCCGTTTGAAGCTCACCTGGCCGAGCTCCATCCTGCTGATCTTGGCGTGGGAGGCGCGGATGGCGTACCCGGCGTCGTGGCGGGAAATCTCCTTGTTCTTGCGCAAGCGGCGCAGTTGGGTGCCGAGAAGAATGCGCAGCACGGTCGGGCCGCCGCTGGAATTGGCCAGGAAATCCTCGTTGACCTGCAAATCCTGGGCCTGGTCGGTGGTCAAGGGGCCCTCCCTGTGGCGGCTTCTGGGCAAGCAGCTGCCCAGTATAACGACGAGTTTCCATTGTGGACAGAGCGTGCTGCATAGGGCTTTCGCGCTGTCTGTCCTGTCTTGATGTTGATGTCAATGCTGGGGCTGATGCGCGAATTCTCGCTCCCAGGCCTACCAATACGGTCAGTTCGTCCTATAGTCTTACCCGGACATCATGCTGCACGTGCAGACGTGTCTTACAGATGTAAGCCACGCTCCCCCGTCAGGACAGGCCGAGCGACCCGACATCACATCGTGAGGAACGTGATGAACGCAGAGCTGATGCCTTCGGCCCCTCCCGAGGCATCCCCGAGCCGACCCTCCGCTGTGAGGGTCCCCGACCGCCGCCTCTCCGGCTGGTGGGATCCGCCCTCCGGCCGACTCGACATCGGCGGCAGGTCGCGCACACAGGATCTGGCGGCGCGCTCCTTCGACTCCACGGCTCGTTCGGTGGGCCACGCCCGCGAGTTCGCGGCCGACGCCGCACGCGGATGGGGACTGGCCGCTCTCGAGGAGGACCTGCGCCTCATCGTCTCCGAGCTCGTCGGCAACGCCTGCCGCCATGCCGTACCCGACGACGCGGACCCAGCGCGTTCCCCCGTCGTCCTGCAGATGCGCCTGCTCCGTGACCGGGCCGCCGTGGTGTGCATGGTCGCCGACAGCTCCGGCTCCGCTCCCGTACCCGTGGACGCCCATCAGTTCGCAGAGTGCGGCCGCGGTCTCGGCCTCATCGCGGCGTTCGGAACGGAATGGGGCTGGAGCCCGGTCCGCGGCGGCGGCAAGGTCGTCTGGGTACTCTGCGGAGGGCCGGACCCGGTCTGACCTCCCACCCCGGCCTCATGGCCCCTCGCGAAGCAGGGGCGCTCTCCACAGCCGGGCCCGCTCGTCCGTGTTGTGTCGCCCGGGCCGAGTAGGCTGTCGAGTCTTGTCGGCATTTGACCGAGCGGGTCCCGACGGCGGGATCCTGTGCTCGACCCGGGAGTGAGGCGCGGCCGTGCTGGACACGGAACATGAGCAGTTCGTCTGCGACGGCATATCCGTCGTGGAACTCGAAGGTGAGATCGACATCGCGACCGCGCGTGAAGTGCACACGCGCTTGACCGAGAAGGCCGCCCACGGCTGTGTGGTCGCCGACCTCGGTGACGTGGGCTTCATCGACGCCTCCGGGGTCAACGCACTCGTCGGAGCGATGCGTGAGGCCGCACGTGTGAGCCGGCACCTGTGCCTGTCCTCCCCGCCCCGACAGCTCTCCCGCATCCTCGACGTGCTCTCCCTGCACTCCGTGATGCCCACCCACCGCGACACCGACGCCGCACTGGCAGCACACACCGACCGCGCGGGCATCCGTGCACGCGTGCCCCGGCAGAAGGTCTGACCCCGCCCGGAACACCGGCGGGCGCCCGAACACGCAGGAGCGGGGCGCACCCGCAGGCACACCCCGCTCCCCACCGGCATCGACGGTCTACTCCACGGTCACGCTCTTGGCGAGGTTGCGGGGCTGATCGACGTCGTTGCCCTTGGCCAGGGCCAGCTCGCACGCGAACACCTGCATCGGGATCGTCGAGACGATCGGCTGCAGCAGCGTGGGCACCGCGGGGATCTCGATGAGGACGTCCGAGTACGGGCGCACCGCCTCGTCACCCTTCTCCGCGATCACGATGGTGCGGGCGCCGCGGGCGCGCACCTCCTGGATGTTGGAGACGATCTTGTCGTGCAGCACGCTCCGGCCCTCGGGGGAGGGGACCACCACGACGACGGGCAGCCCCTCCTCGATCAGCGCGATCGGGCCGTGCTTGAGCTCGCCGGCCGCGAAGGCCTCGGCGTGCATGTACGCCAGCTCCTTGAGCTTGAGCGCGCCCTCCAGCGCCACCGGGTAACCCACGTGGCGGCCCAGGAACAGCACTGTGCTCTGGTCGGCCAGCGAGTGCGCCAGTTTCCGGACCGGGTCGACGGTGTCCAGGACCTGCTCGACCTGCTCGGGCATGGTCGCGAGCTGCCCGATGAGCGTGTTGATCTCGTCCCCGTACTTCAGACCGCGCACCTGCGCCAGGTACAGGCCGATGAGGTAACAGGCGGCCAGCTGCGTCAGGAAGGTCTTCGTCGCGGCCACACCGACCTCGGGGCCCGCGTGCGTGTAAAGCACACCGTCGGCCTCCCGCGGGATCGTGGACCCGTTGACGTTGCAGATCGCCAGGACCTGGGCGCGCTGCTCACGGGCGTAACGCACCGCCATGAGGGTGTCCATGCTCTCGCCGGACTGGGAGATGGCGATGACCAGGGTCTGCTGGTCCAGGATCGGGTCCCGGTACCGGAACTCGCTGGCGACCTCGACCTCGCAGGGCACACGGCACCAGTGCTCGATCGCGTACTTGGCGATGAGGCCCGCGTGGTAGGAGGTCCCGCACGCGATGATGACGATCTTCTCGACGGTGCGCAGCTGCTCGGGGGTCAACCGCATCTCGTCGAGGTGCAGTGCTCCGTCGGTGGTCACCCGGCCCAGGAGGGTGTCTGCGACCGCGCGGGGCTGCTCGACGATCTCCTTGAGCATGAAGTAGTCGTAGCCGCCCTTCTCGGCGGCCGAGGCGTCCCAGTCGACGTGGTACTCGTTGACCTCGGCCGGGTTGCCGTCGTAGTCGGTGACCGTGACCGAGTCGGAGCGCAGCTCCACGACCTGGTCCTGGCCCAACTCGACGGCGTCACGGGTGTGGGCGATGAATGCGGCGACGTCGCTGGCGAGGAAGTTCTCTCCCTGGCCGCGGCCCACGACCAGCGGGGAGTTGCGGCGCGCGGCCACGACGAGCCCCGGGTCGTCGACGGAGACCGCGACCAGGGTGAAGGCGCCCTCCAAGCGCTTGCAGGCCTGGCGCACGGCCCCGGAGAGGTCGCCGTCGCCCCGCTCCTCGAGCACCTTGTTCAGCAGGTGTGCGGTGACCTCGGTGTCGGTCTCGGAGAGGAACTTGCAGCCCTGGTCCTCCAGCTCCTGTCGGAGGACGGAGAAGTTCTCGATGATGCCGTTGTGGACCACCGCGACGCGGCGGTCGTCATCGACGTGTGGGTGGGCGTTGACGTCGTTGGGGGCGCCGTGTGTGGCCCAACGCGTGTGACCGATACCGGCGCCCTCGCCCCCGATGGGGTCGTCCTCCAGGGCCTGGCGCAGATTGGCGAGCTTTCCGGCCCGCTTCTCGGTGCGCAGCGTGCCGTTGTCCAGCACAGCCACACCCGCGGAGTCGTATCCGCGGTACTCCAACCTTGCGAGGCCGTCCACAACGACCTCGAGCGCCGGTTGCGGCCCGACGTAGCCAACAATTCCACACATGGGGGTCAGCGTAAGTGAGCGAGAGCGTCGGATCGACCAACCAGTCGTCCATACCAGTCGGTGTTTTGGCAGGTAGCGGTATAGACCATTTGGTGTATGGAAGGTATGCCACGCAGGTGGGGCAGGTGCGGGACGACCGAGTGCGTGCGCTCCTGGCCTCCCCACCGCCCCCGAAAAAACTTTCCCGACCCCCGGTGGGCGTGTGGTTTCGGACACGTTGATCTGTCGTTGCGGTCTTTCCCGGGGGTCGGGCGCCGGGGCCCCGTCGAACAGACCCTAAGGTTGGCAACCGTGTCTCACGCGACGAAGAACGGCTTCTCCTCGCCGTACGTGGAACTGGACCGGGACGCCTGGGCGGCCCTCCGTGCCTCCACGCCGCTGTCCCTGACCGAGGCCGATCTCGCCGAACTGCGCGGGACGACCGACCCCACGTCACTGGAGGACGTGCGCGACATCTACCTGCCGCTGTCGCGCCTGCTCAACCTCTACGTCGGCGCCACCCAGCAACGACACGCCGCCGTGCGTGACTTCCTGGGGGAGACCGACCGCCCGGCGCCGTTCGTCATCGGCGTGGCCGGCAGCGTCGCCGTCGGCAAGTCCACCACGGCCCGACTGTTGCGTTCACTGCTCGCGCAGTGGCCCAACCATCCCCACGTCGAACTCGTCAGTACCGACAACTTCCTGCACCCCAACTCCGTACTGCAGGCACGCGGTCTCATGCGCCGCAAGGGGTTTCCGGAGAGCTACGACCGGCGTTCCCTCGTCCGTTTCGTCTCGGAGATGAAGGCCGGCGCCGAGCGACTCGACATCCCCGTCTACTCCCACCTGCACTACGACGTCATCCCGGAGGAACGCCAGACGGTCCACCGGCCCGACATACTCATCGTCGAGGGCATCAACGTGCTCCAGCCCGCCACCGCCGGGCGCCTGGCCGTGGCCGACTTCTTCGACTTCTCCATCTACGTCGACGCCAAGGTCGGCAACATCCGCAACTGGTACCTCGACCGGTTCCTGGAACTACGCCGCACCGCTTTCTCCGACCCGCGGTCCTACTTCCACCACATGGCCACGACCACCCCCGAGGACGAGGCGTTGGAGTTCGCCTCGAAAACCTGGCGCACCATCAACGAGGTCAACCTGGTCGAGAACATCCAACCCACCCGCGGCAGGGCCACCCTCGTGCTCTACAAGGGCGGCGACCACAGGGTGCGCAGGGTGCGGCTGCGGAAGACCTAGGACAGGACCACCTTCCACGAACAAGCCCTCCTGCGGCCTGCGGCCGGGTAGAGTGGGCGGCTCCTCTCCGGCCACCCCTACCGGGTGCTGTGCGCTCTGACGATCGGAACGAACCGGGCCCCTGCGGCGACCGGGGCGGGACCCGCGCGCGAGCCGGCGCGTCCACCGTCCCGCCGACCCTCCGAGGCCGCCCATGAGTACCACCGATCCCGCACACGCCGCCGCGTCCGAGGAGGGGCCGCCCGCCGACCCCGAGGTCCTCGCCGAGCGCGCCCACCTGGCCGCCGCCCGCCGCGCCCTCCGTACGATGCGCGACGACGTCGCCGCCACGACGCTGATGATGAGCGGCCACGCCAAGGACGAGTTCAACGACGAGGCGGTCTTCCGGAACCGGCTGCGCCGCCTGGCCGACCTCTCCGACATCCCCGACGCGCCCCTGTTCTTCGGGCGCCTGGACTTCGACCCCGGCACCGTCTTCCTCGGGGACGAGGACCCCCGGGAGCGCTCCGAGGGATCCGACCGGGTGCACATCGGACGCCGCCACGTCCACGACCCCGACGGGCGCCCCATGGTCCTGGACTGGCGCGCCCCCATCAGCATCGCCTACTACCGGGCCACCGCGAGCGACCGGATGCGGGTGCTCTCCCGGCGCAGGTACGGCTTCACGACCGTTCCCACCGGGCCGGAGACCTCCGAGGCCGTGCTCACCGCCTACGAGGACGAACCCCTGGCCGCAGGCGGGGCCGAAGCGCGGGAGCGCACCGACGGCCTGCTCGCCGCCGAGATCGAACGGCCCCGCTCCGGACCCATGCGCGACATCGTCGCCACCATCCAGCCCGAGCAGGACGACCTCGTGCGAGCGCCACTGGCCACGACCCTGTGCGTGCAGGGCGCCCCCGGCACCGGCAAGACCGCCGTGGGGCTGCACCGCGTGGCCTACCTGCTGTACACCGAACGCGCGCGCCTGTCCCGCACCGGTGTGTCGATCGTGGGCCCCAACCGGTCGTTCCTGTCCTACATCCGCAACGTGCTTCCGGCGCTCGGCGAGGTCGACGTCGGCCAGACCACCGTCGAGGAGATGCTCGAGGCCGGACTGCCCGAACGCTCCCGCCCGAACACCGGGTGGGTACGCCGTGTGGAGACCCCCGAGGCCGCACGGATCAAGGGGGAAGCACGCATGGCCGAGGTACTGCGCCGGGACCTGTGGTCGCGCCTGCGCGCCCCCGAGGAGACCGTCATGGTGCGCGAGGGGGCGCGGCGGTGGCGCCTGTACCCCGAAGACCTGCGTCCGTTGGCGGACGAGCTCGCCGGGCGCGGTGTCACCTACGGCTCCGGGCGCGAGCTGCTCTCCCACCGCATCGCACACACGATCCTGACCCTGATGGAGGGGGCCGGCCACACCTGCGACGACCGCACCCACGAGCGGGTGCGCCGCGACCCGGCCGTGCGCCGGGCCGTCACCGCGATGTGGCCCAGGACCGGCCCGCTCGAGCTCGTCCTGAAGCTGCTCACCGACCGCGAGCGGCTGGCCCGGGCCGCCGACGGGATCCTCACCCCCGGGGAACAGGCGTTGCTGCCCCTGCCCGGACGGCCGCGCGGACCCAAGTCGGCGCGGTGGTCCCGCGAGGACCTGGTACTCGTCGACGAGGCCGCCGCGCTCATCGAGCGCCGCGAAGGGCTCGGGCACATCGTCGTGGACGAGGCACAGGACCTGAGCCCCATGCAGTGCCGAGCCGTGGGACGCCGGGGCGCCGGCGGGTCCTTCACCGTCCTGGGCGACGTCGCCCAGGGGACCTCGCCCGGGGCCACGAGGAACTGGTCCACACTCCTGGAACACATGGGCAGGCCCACCGGACACCTGAGCGTGCTCGACCGGGGCTACCGCGTGCCCGCGCAGATCATCGACTTCGCGGCCCGACTGCTCCCCTCGATCGCACCGGGGCTGGGTGCCCCGGTGGCGGTACGCCGTGCCCCCGGCGCACTGCGGATCACAGCGGCGGGCGACGGTCTTCCCGACGCCGTCGCCGACGCGTGCCGTACCGCCCTGACGGGCCAGGGCTCGGTCGGTCTCATCGCCGCCGACGCGGACCTGCCGGGCATGTGCGCGGCTCTTGCCGAACGCGGCCTCGGGGTCCCGGTGCTCGGTGACGACGGGACGGAACCCGACTCCGCACGCCTGGTGGGTGTGCCCGCGAGCCTGGCCAAGGGCCTGGAGTTCGACGCGGTCGTGGTCGCCGAACCCGCGGCGATCGTCGACGCCGAGGCCCGCGGACGCAACCGCCTGTACGTGGTGCTGACCCGTGCCGTCAGCACCCTGCACGTGGTGCACGCCCGCGCACTGCCCGAAGAACTCGCCTGATCCGAACGCGCCGCGCGTATCCGGGACGGTTCGCGCGGCCCGTACACCGGTACACCCGGGCGCACGGTCGGAGGCGACGGCACCGGCGGAGGGCGCCCCGGCGTCAGCGGACGGCGGCCGGGGCGCGTACCGGGGTCTTCTTCCACGGGCCGGGGAGCACCCCCGCAACCACCAGCCACAGGGCGAGCGTGACCAGGTGGAAACGCTCCAGCAGGCCCAGGGCCACACCGGACGCACCGTCGCCGGAGGAGGCGTACACCACGACCGCGGTGACCAGCACCAGCGTCGCGGCGACCACCTGCAGGACCGCGACGGTCACCACGAGGAGCCGGGCCCGGTCGGCGGCCGACCACCGGTCCACCGCCAGGGCGACCACCGCGGCCAGTGCCGCGAGCACGGCGAGCACCGCCGTCAGCGCCTGCGCCACGCTCGCACCCGCCACACCCTCCGCCAGGGACTCGCTCGCGCAGGACACGTCCGTGGAGACCACACACGGCCCGGAGAACAGGCTCGCGGCCAGGGAGGCCGCCCCGAAGACGGCCGTCGACACCCAGGACACGGTCAGGGCCCGCCCGTGCCTGCGCACCCCAAGAGCCATTCCCAGCCCCGCGGCGACCAGCACCAGGATCGCGGCGGTGCGGTGCGCGTTCTCCAGGACGACCTGGAGAGTGGAGCCGGCGGTCGCCAGAGCACCCTGTTCGCCGGCCGCGCCCGGGAGGACGATCTCCAGGACCCAGAAGCTGTAGGCGATGGCCGCGGCCACCGCGGCGACCCGCCCGTCCCGGTGGTCCCAGTGCAACTGTCCCGTGTTCGGCATTCGCGCTCCCCGTGTCCACGGTTCCCTCACAGGAATTGAGACGGCGACGGCGGCCGTCCGGTTCCCGTCCCGATCTGTCCTGAACGGCCCCGAGGGACCTCCCGTCCGTCCTACACCAGCGCAGCGGGCACCGATCGGATGCACGCGGGGCGGAGCCGGACCGGTGATGCCGGAACCCGTGTACCCCGACTCGCGTCGGCACTGTTATCCACGGGTGTGTGTCCACGCGGGATGATCGTGGGAGGACCGGTGTACTCCGGGGTACGTGAGGACGAACCAGAAAGGCGCACACGATGGACGGCGCAACCCCGACGCGCTGGGTGGTCGTGGGGGTGGACGGCAGCGACTCCAGTCGCCATGCCCTGGAGTGGTCGGCACACCAGGCCTCGTTGCGGGGACTGGGGGTCCGCATCGTTGCGGGGGCCGGCCCCTTGGCGTCGGTCGGGGCCTTCGGCCGCAACACCCGGGCCGAACCCTGGGACGAGAACGAGAAGGAGACGGGCGGCGCCGACAAGCTCCTGGACTACGCGGCCGACTGGGTGGGCCGCCTCTTCCCCGAACTGGAGATCCGTACGACCCTGTCGCACGAACGCCCGGTCGACGCCCTGCTCGCCGAGACGGAGGTCGAGGGCGCGGCCGTGGTCGTCATCGGTTCGCGCGGACTGAGCGCCGTCATGGCGGCGCTCGTGAGGTCGGTGGGTATCGAGCTCGCAGCGCGCTCGCCCATCCCGGTGGTGGTCCTGCCGCACGAACACGCCGCCGCGCACGGGGTCCGCAGCCGCGTGATCGTGGGGGTGGACGGCTCCGAACCCAGCCGTCGTGCGCTCTCCTTCGCCTTCCGGCAGGCCGGGTTCGCCGGCGCGGAACTGGTCGCGGTGAGCGCCTGGCAGCCGTTGGTGGCCTTCGCCGCGGCCACGGGTCCGATCCCCCCGGAACTCTTCGACGACGCCACGGCCGCCGAGGCGGCCCGCCAGGCCCTGGAGGAGGAGCTCCACGAACCGTCACGGGCCCATCCGGGGGTGGTGGTCTCGCGGCGTGTGGTGCGTTCGCATCCGGTCGTGGCGCTGCTGGAGGAGGCCACACCGGCCGATCTCGTGGTGGTGGGCTCCCGTGGACGCGGGGGCTTCCGGGGCCTCCTGCTGGGCTCGGTGAGCCACTCGGTCCTGCACGGGGCACGCGGCCCGGTGGCGATCCTGCGCTGACCGGAAGGGCCTCGTGCTCGTCGTTCCAGGAAGTTCAGCCTGATGACGGGCAGAGGTCTAGTCCGCACGCACGGCCGACCGTGATCGTTGTGTGACCAACAGCACGGTCTATCGGTGCTGATGGGGCGATCCCCCGCAGTGCAGGGGAAAGATGTTCCGAGCAGCTCCGCGGTGGTGCCTGTGAAGATGTGTTCCCGGTTCCCACATGAACCCTCGAACCCCCTGCTGTGCTGCGGGTTCCGGAGCGCCACCCGGACTGCTGTAGACCATTGGCCTATACCAATTGGTCACTGCGCTGGATCGTCGTTCATCATGCGAGGGATCTCGTCATTCAAAGAGGAGCCGCTGTGACTGCTGACGTGGGGACCGATGTAGGGGCCGTCCCGACCGAACACGAGGAACTCGTTACGTGGGTTCGGGAGATCGCCGAACTCACCCAGCCCGACGAGGTCGTGTGGTGTGACGGTTCCGAGGAGGAGTGGACCCGGCTCACCGACCTGCTGGTCGAGCAGGGCACCTTCAAACGCCTGAATCCGGAGAAACGACCCAACAGCTTCTACGCCACCTCCGACCCGAGCGACGTCGCCCGCGTGGAGGACCGCACCTTCATCTGCTCCGAGCGCAAGGAGGACGCCGGCCCCACGAACAACTGGGTCGCTCCGGACGAGATGCGCGCCACCTTCGGCGAGGTCTTCAAGGGCGCCATGCGAGGACGCACGATGTACGTCGTCCCGTTCTGCATGGGCCCCCTGGGCGGCGCCATCTCCCAGCTCGGTGTGGAGATCACCGACTCCCCCTACGTCGTGGTCTCGATGCGCGTCATGGCCCGCATGGGCTCGGAGGCCCTGCGCCTGATCGAGGAGCGCGGCGACTTCGTCAAGGCCGTGCACTCCGTGGGCGCCCCGCTCGAGCCCGGTCAGCAGGACGTGCCGTGGCCCTGCAACCCCACGAAGTACATCTCGCACTTCCCCGAGACCCGCGAGATCTGGTCCTACGGATCCGGCTACGGCGGCAACGCCCTGCTCGGCAAGAAGTGCTACGCGCTGCGTATCGCCTCGGTGATGGCCCGGGACGAGGGCTGGCTCGCCGAGCACATGCTGATCCTCAAGGTCACCTCGCCCGAGGGCCGGTCGCACTACGTCGCGGCCGCGTTCCCGAGCGCCTGCGGCAAGACCAACCTCGCCATGCTCCAGCCCACCATCCCGGGTTGGAAGGTCGAGACCGTCGGTGACGACATCGCCTGGATGCGTTTCGACGAGCAAGGGCAGCTCCGCGCCATCAACCCCGAGGCCGGTTTCTTCGGTGTCGCGCCCGGCACCGGGGCCAAGACCAACGCCAACGCGGTCGAGACCCTCTGGGGCAACAGCATCTTCACCAACGTCGCCCTCACCGACGACGGGGACGTGTGGTGGGAGGGCCTGACCGAGGAGCCGCCGGCCGGACTCACCGACTGGAAGGGCCGCCCCTGGGCACCGGGTTCCGGCGAGCCCGCCGCCCATCCCAACTCCCGTTTCACCACCCCGGCCGGGCAGGCGCCGACGATCGCACCCGAGTGGGAGGACCCCGCGGGCGTGCCGATCTCGGCGATCCTCTTCGGCGGCCGCCGCGCCACGGCCGTGCCGCTGGTGACCGAGTCCTTCAGCTGGCAGCAGGGTGTCTACCTGGGCGCCAACGTCTCCTCGGAGAAGACCGCTGCGCAGGAGGGTTCCGTCGGCGAGCTGCGCCGCGACCCCTTCGCGATGCTGCCCTTCTGCGGCTACAACATGGGCGACTACTTCGCCCACTGGCTCAGGATCGGGCGCAAGGCCGACGCCGCGAAGTTGCCGACGATCTTCTACGTCAACTGGTTCAAGAAGGACGACGACGGCCGCATCGTCTGGCCCGGCTTCGGTGAGAACAGCCGTGTCATCAAGTGGATCGTCGAGCGCCTCGAGGGCCGTGCGGAGGCCGTCGACACCCCGATCGGCCGTGTCCCGGTCGCCGACGGCATCGACACCGAGGGCCTGGACCTCTCCCAGGAGGACATGGAGTTCGTCCTCGACGTGGACCCCGAGGTCTGGAAGCAGGAGGCCGCCCTGGTCCCCGAGTTCTTCAAGACCTTCGGCGACCAGCTCCCGAACGAGCTCTGGGACGAGTACCACGCCCTGCTGAACCGTCTCGGGCAGTAGGACACAGGCGGGCCCGCCCCTTTTTCCGCGCGACGGGCCGGCCATGGAGGGGCGCGGACACACCGGTGTCCGTGCCCCTTCTTCTGTTGGTTCGCCCGGTGGGAACGGAGGTGCGGTGCAGGTCCCGGACGCGCCCGGAATGCCCAACATGTGAGAAGCGCTGGTCACGTGTTGATACAGGGTGTTAATCTCGGCCCATGATCGCGCTCTACCGACGGCCTCCCGTGGACCACCCTCGTGCGGCCGTCGTGTTCTGCGGGTCCTGATGCATCGCCGGGCGGCAGGGCCCGCCCGTCCAAATCCCTGTTTTTCCGATCTGAAACCCAGACAGAGGTTGAGTCATGACCGCCGACTCCACACCCGAGCAGCACTGGTCCTTCGAGACCCGGCAGATCCACGCGGGGGCACAGCCGGACCCGGCCACCAACGCCCGTGCCACCCCCATCTACCAGACGACCTCCTACGTCTTCCGTGACACCCAGCACGGCGCCGACCTGTTCAACCTCTCCGAACCGGGCAACATCTACACGCGGATCATGAACCCCACCCAGGACGTCCTGGAGCAGCGTGTGGCCGCCCTGGAGGGCGGTGTAGCAGCGGTGGCCTTCGCCTCCGGTTCGGCCTCCACCACCGCCGCCGTCCTCAACCTCGCAGGTGCGGGCGACCACGTGGTCGCCAGCCCCCTCCTCTACGGCGGTACCTACAACCTGTTCCGCTACACGCTGCCCAAACTCGGTATCGAGGTGAGCTTCGTCGAGGACCAGGCCGACCCCGAGTCCTGGCGTTCGGCCACCCGCCCCGAGACGAAGATGTACTTCGCCGAATCGCTGGCCAACCCCGGCGGCAACGTCCTGGACGTGCGTGCCATCGCCGACACCGCGCACGCCGAGGGTGTACCGCTCATCGTCGACAACACCGTGCCCACCCCCTACCTGCTGCGGCCCATCGAGCACGGCGCCGACATCGTCGTGCACTCGGCGACCAAGTACCTGGGCGGCCACGGCACCACCGTCGCCGGTGTGGTCGTGGACGGGGGCACCTTCGACTTCGGCGCCCACGGTGAGCGTTTCCCCGGCCTCGTCGAGCCGGACCCCAGCTACAACGGCCTCAAGTACTGGGAGGCCCTGGGCCCGGGCGCCTACGCCACGAAGCTCCGTGTGCAGCTGCTGCGCGACACCGGCGCGGCCATCGCCCCGTTCAACAGCTTCCTCATCCTCCAGGGCATCGAGACACTGTCCCTGCGGATGGAGCGCCACGTCACCAACACCCAGGCGCTCGCCGAGTGGCTGGAGTCGCGGGACGAGGTCGAGAAGGTCTACTACGCGGGCCTGGAGTCCAGCCCCTTCAACGAGCAGGCACGCACCTACCTGCCGAAGGGCGCGGGTGCCGTCGTCTCCTTCGACCTGCGCGGCGGGACCGAGGCCGGACGGGCCTTCGTGGACGGAACCGACCTGTTCAGCCAGCTGGTCAACATCGGTGACGTGCGCAGCCTCATCGTCCACCCGGCCAGCACCACGCACAGCCAGATGGCCCCCGAGGAACTGGCAGCAGCCGGTGTGACCCCGGGCCTGGTCCGGCTGGCCGTCGGGTTGGAGAACCTGGACGACCTCAAGGCCGACCTGGAGCTGGGCTTCCAGGCTGCGAAGGCGCACCAGTGAGCGAGACTCCCAGCCGTCCCGCCACCGGTGGGTGGCGGGACGGCGACCCCGTGGGCGAGCGGCGCCTGCTCGAACTGGACACGCCCCTGGAACTGGAGTCGGGCGAGGTCCTGCCCGATGTGCGGATCGCCTACCAGACCTGGGGCGAGCCCGACGCGCACGGCACCAACGGGATTCTCGTGCTGCACGCCCTCACCGGCGACTCCCACGTCACCGGCCCGGAGGGGCCCGGACACCCCAGCCCCGGCTGGTGGGAGGGGCTGGTCGGCCCGGGGCTGGCCCTGGACACCGACAAGTACTTCGTGGTGGCGCCCAACGTGCTGGGCGGTTGCCAGGGGACCACAGGACCCTCCAGCCCCGCTCAGGACGGAAAGGCCTGGGGGAGCCGGTTCCCGCGCATCACCATCCGTGACACGGTGCATGCCGAGGAGGCGCTGGCCGACGCCCTGGGGATCGGTTCCTGGGCGGCGGTGATCGGTGGTTCCATGGGCGGCATGCGTGCCCTGGAGTGGGCGGCGACCTTCCCCGAGCGTGTCCGCCGGCTCATGGCCCTGGCCTGTCCGACGGCCACGTCCGCCTGGCAGATCGCCTGGGCCTCGCCCCAGTTGCACGCCATCCGCAACGACCCGGACTGGTGCGGCGGCGACTACCACGACACCGGCCGTTCCCCGGACGCCGGGCTGGGTGTGGCACGCCGGATCGCGCACATCACCTACCGGGGCGCCGACGAGTTCGACGAACGCTTCGGCCGCCTCCCCCAGGAGGGTGAGGACCCCAGGTCCGGCGGCCGGTACGCGGTGGAGTCCTACCTCGACCACCACGCGCGCAAGCTCTCCCGCCGCTTCGACCCGGCCAGCTACGTCCTGCTGACCGAGGCGATGAACGACCACGACGTGGGGCGGGGCCGGGGCGGTACGGCCGAAGCCCTGAAACGGCTGCCCGAACGGACCATGGTCGCGGGGGTGAGCAGCGACCATCTCTACCCGTTGGCGCAGCAGGAGGAGATCGCCGCTCATCTGCCCGTTCCCGGGCGGGCACGGGTCATCGTGTCACCGCACGGCCACGACGGTTTCCTCGTCCAGACCGACCAGGTGAGCGCGCTGATCGACGAGCTCCTGGCCGAACAGGACTGACGGGCGCGGCGGGCCCCCACCACGGTGGCCGGCCCCGCCGCGCCCGTCCCCTGCCCCGGTTCCTCCACCCGCTGCGGACCGCATCCGGGCCGCAGGGGCGGGAGCGGGCGCCCGGGAGGGGCATGCACCTGCGGGATGGAAGTGGCCGGATGTGGCCCCTGATGTTTATCTGGCGCATGCCCTGTTTGGTGGGGATGTCGGCTTCTGGGGTGCTCTCCGGCCGGTTGCGGAGCATTTCGGCATCACGTTGGATGGCCCGACAGTTCCGGTACCCCGTGTCCAACCGGTGCGGGGCCGACGTACAACCGAACAGGCATCCCCCATGCGTCGTTCCCTGACCCGTGCGACGGCGGTCCCGACCGCTGCTGCGCTGACCCTGTCCCTGCTGTTCGCCCCGCCCGTCGCGGCCGACGAGGACGAAGACCCTCCGACCGGTCCCCCCGACGGAGAGATCGGCGAGAGTGAGGCCCGCGCCCTCGCGGAGCAGACCGGCGAGCCGGTCGAGATCTCCGGGCTCACCGACGAGAAGACCCGGCACTTCGCCAACCCCGACGGCACCCTGACCATGCAGACCCACGCCCAGCCGGTACGGGTGCGCTCCGACGAGGGGTGGTCGGACATCGATACCACCCTCGTCCCCGCCGAGGACGGAACCGTTCGTCCACGGGCCGCCGGCATGGACATCGCCTTCTCCGGCGGAGGCGACGCGGCCATGGCGAGTATCGGGGTGGGAACCAACAGCGTGGAGCTGGAATGGATCGCCGACCTGCCCGAACCCGAGCTGGACGGGGACCAGGCGACCTATCCCGACGTGCTGCCGGACGTGGACCTGGTCCTGACCGCCGGCGCCGAGGGCTTCACCCAGGTCCTGGTCGTACACACCCGGCAGGCCGCCGAACAACCGGAGCTGGCCGAACTCGAACTGGGGCTGGCTGCCCACGGGGTGAGTGTGAACATGGACGAGCACGGCAATCTGGAGGCGCTCGGCGACGAGGGCGAGCAGAGTGTCTTCTCGATCCAGGCCCCGGCGATGTGGGACTCGACCGGACAGGACCAGGCCCGGGGCGAGGACCCTCTGCGGGCTCCGACCACCGGCGCGCGCACAGAGCTGGTGGAGACCGAGCTGGAGGTCGACACCATCAGTCTGGTGCCGGACCGGGACATGCTCTTCGACGAGGCAACCGAGTTCCCGGTCCACATCGACCCCTCGGTCAGCGCGAGCCGCCCCAACTGGGCCTACGTCGACCGCGCGTTTGCGAACCAGGCCTACTACAACCCTTCGGTCGAGTCGGTCGGCGTGGGACGAGTGGAGTGGGACCGGGTGTATACCCGTCGGGCCTTGTTCCAGTTCACCGTCATGGGCCGCACCGAGCACCCGAACACCATCATCGAGTCGGCCACGCTGCGCACCGAAGTGGAGTGGGCCTACGACTGCAACAGCGACTCCCACATCCAGCTGCACCGGACCGACGCCTTCGACGGCAGCACCACGTGGAACAACCAACCCACGGTCCGTGAACACCAGGACACCCAGAACGTCACCGGTGGGTGGGCGCAATGCCCTTCCAGCAGCGGTGTGGAGTTCGACGCCACCGACGCCTACCAGTGGGGACTGGACAACGATGCCTCCCACATCAACCTCCGCCTGAAGGAGAGGGACGAGTCGGGCACCACCGCTTGGCGGCGCATCGACACCAGCGACACCCCGCCGGTGCTGGTGGTGGACTACAACCACCCGCCCCACGACGTGGACACCGACACGGTCTTCGACTCCCTGGGCGGGGTGTGTTCCACCGACTCCGGGGACCCGCGGTTGGTCAACGACACCGCCCTGACCCTGTCGGCGCAGATCCGCGACCGGGATTCCTACTGGGTGGGTCAGCAGGTCGCCGGCCGGTTCGAGTGGAAGATCGACGGTGCGGACGAGACCCTGGGTTCTGCGGACTCGGCCCATACGACCGTGGACACCTGGCCCGAGGGCAGCGAGCGTTCGGTGACCGCCACCGACCTGCCGGAGAACGAACTTCTGGCCTACCGGGCCCGCGGCCACGACCAATCGGACTGGGGCCCGTGGTCGGACTGGTGCTACGTCGAGATCGACACCACCAAACCCGACACCGGCCCCGGCGTCACTTCCACGGACTATCCCGAGGGTGACCAGGCCCATGGTTCGGTGGGGCGCACGGGCGAGTTCACCTTCGCCAACAACGGTTTCGAGGACGCCACCGCTTACCACTACAGCCTCAACGATGCCTCCTGCTCCACCGAGGTCGAATTGGACGAACCCGGCGCCGAGGCGGCTGTACCGATCACCCCGTCCCGGGACGGCTCCAACCTGATCCACGCGCGCAGTGTGGACGCCTACGGAAACTCCTCCGAATGCGAGCTGGTGTACCTGTTCACGGCCGCACCGCCCAGCGACCCGGTCGCGCACTTCGGTCTGGACGAAGGCGAGGGCAGTACCGCTGTGGACTCCATGGACCCCGAGCGTGTCGCCGAGGCGGACGGGGACATCGAATGGACCCGGGGCCGTGTGGGCGAGCACACCGGAGATTCGTACCGTCTGGAGGGTACTGCGGTGCGTCCTGAGCAGGATGGCCATCTGCGCACTGACGGGCCCGTGGTCGATACCGGTGGAGCGCTCTCGGTGTCGGCCTGGGTGAAGTTGAAAGAAGGTGCGACCGAGAACCTGGCCGCGGTGGCCCAGGACGGCGACCGTAACAGCGGCTTCTACCTGGGTTATCAGCACGTCGACGAGGGTCGGTGGGTGTTCAAACAGGCGCCCGAGGACACCGATGACACACAGGTCGACCACCGTGCCCTGTCCACCGCGGTGGCCGAACCGGGGGTGTGGACCCACCTCTTGGGCACACACGATCCCGAGACCGGGGAGCTGACCCTGTACGTGGACGGTGTCGAGCAGGACAGCGCGGTCCAGAAGAGCCCGTGGAACGCCGAGGGCGACTTCGTCATCAGCGGTGCCAGGTACCACGGCGAGCACATCGGCACCTGGCCCGGCGCCATCGACGACGTGCGGGTCTGGGACCGGGTGGTCACCGATGAGGTCCTGCACGAGGAGGACGGCGCGCGTTCGCAGGTCTGGGAGCTTGCGAACCGTCCGGCGGCTCTGGAGGGCCGCTGGAGACTGGACGAGACCGAGGGAACGGTGGCCGCCGACTCCTCCGACCACGGCCTGGACGCCACGTTGCACGCCGATCCCGAAGGTGCGTGGGGCCAGGCCGTCAACGACGTCACCCTGGCGCCCGGCGTGCGGTTGGATGCGGCAGAGGAGGAGCACCTCACCACCGGGCAGCCCGTGGTGCGCACCGACCGCAGTTACAGTGTGGCCGCGTGGGTGCGTCTGGACGAGGTCGGACACAACGCCACGGCGGTGGCACAGAACGGGAACGACCACAGCGCCTTCTACCTCAGTTACCAGTATTCCTACGACTGGGACAACTGGGTGATGAAGCTCCCGCCCGAGGACGAGACGGGTGCTCCGGGGTGGCACCGTGCGCTTTCGGACCATGCCCCCGAGTTCGGCCGTTGGACCCACCTGGCGGCGACCTATGACCATTCACAGGGCCGGGTGCGGCTTTTCGTGGACGGGGCAGAACACGGCAGTGCGCAGGTGCCCGAGGCCTGGAACGCTGACGGTTCGACCGTGATCGGCGGTTCCCGTTTCGAGGAGGCATTCGCCGACTCCTGGGCCGGCGACGTCAGCGACGTACACCTGTATCAAGGGGTCCTCACCGAGGCCGATATCGCCCGAGTGTACGAGGGGAGCCTTCCCCTGCCCTGAGGTTTTCCTTTCCCCCAGAATCCCCCGTATCCCCCACATGGTCTGCCCGGCAGGGCCGTACCCCGCCGAGCAGGAGGTTCACCTGTGTCTGACATCCCCCAGAACACCCGGAACAGCCGCGGTACGAAGCCCGTGGTCTCCTTCCTGGCATTGCTCATGGCGGGAGGGCTGGTCTCGACCGTGCCTGCCTCCGCGCTCGCCTACAACACCCGCCCGGACGTGGCCGAGACCGAGTCCGTCGACGGTCGGTCGGCCGCCCAGGAGGCGATCGAGGCCGACACCACGGTGGCCGACGCTTCGGTCACCTCCCTCGACCCGCCCGAATGGCCGGAACAGCAAACGCACTCCTTCGATCTGGAAGCAGCGGAGCCGCGTACCCTCAGCGCCCCCGTGACGGAGTCGCCGGTGCGCATCGGGGCTGTCGAGGGCGACGAGTTCGAGGGGTGGGAGTCCCCGCTACCGGCCCCTGAGGAGAACCTCCCGGAAGAGGCCGCGGACGAGCGTCGCTCGCCCCGGGAACCCGGGACACCCGAACCCGAGGACTCCGAGGGCAGCGAAACGGGAGAAGGCAGCAGCGGGGACGAGGAGCAGATTCCCGAGGAGGAGACCGAGCGCACGGAAGAGGACGGCGACGGGGACGCTTCTGAGGGCCGTACCGATGGAGGGGACGAAGAAGCCGGCCCCGAGGACGAGGCCGAAGAGAGGGAGGAAGAGACCCCGGCCGAACGGGACGAACCCAGCCAGGAAAAGCCGGTCGGTACCGCCGAACTGGAGGTGCTCGACCGTGCCGAGAGCACTGAGCTGGGCTTGTCCGGCCTGGTACTGCGTCTGAGGCGCACCGACGGTGTCGATACGGCCGGCCCGGTACGGGTCGAGGTGGATTACTCCGGCTTCGCCACCGCCTACGGCGCCGACTACGGTTCCCGTCTGTCCCTGATCGCCCTGGCCGACTGCGGGGACGGCCACAGCGAGGGGTGCTTGACCACCCTCGAGTTGGACTCCGGCAACGACACCGACGCCCAGGCCTTGACCGCGGTGGCCCCGGCCACCAGCGACGGGACGCTGCTGGCCGCGGCCGCCGACAGCGACGGCGAGGAGGACAACGGCGACTACACCGCGACCTCGCTGAGCCCCTCCTCGGAATGGAACGTGGGCCCGCAGACGGGAGACTTCTCCTGGTCCTACCCAATGGCGACGCCGAACGTGGCCGGCGGCCTGCAGCCGGAGATCAACCTGTCCTACTCCTCCCAGTCGGTGGACGGGCGCACCTCCTCAACCAACAACCAGACCTCCTGGATCGGTGAGGGCTTCGACCACCACCCCGGCTACATCGAACGCCGCTACGCCACGTGCCAGGACGAGGACACCGAGATCCCGGACCAGTGCTGGTCGCACCAGAACGCCGTACTCAACCTGGGCGGGCGTTCCACCGAGCTGGTCCACGACGACGGTGAGTGGACCCCCGAGAACGACGACGGGGCCGAGGTCGAACGCCTGACCGGGGCCACCAACGGCGACGACGACGGTGAGCACTGGAAGGTCACCACCACCGACGGCACCCAGTACTACTTCGGCCTCAACCAACTGCCCGGCCACACCTCCGAGGACACCGAGACCGACTCGGCCTGGACCGTGCCGGTCTTCGGCGACGACGAGGGCGACCCCTGCCACGACCCCGACCTGGACGAGGCCTGGTGCGACCAGGCTTGGCGCTGGAACCTGGACTACGCGATCGACGCGCAGGGCAACGCCCTGGCCCACTACTACGAGGCCGAGACCAACCACTACGGACTCAACTTCGACTCCGACCCGGTCGCCTACGACCGGGGCGGCCACTTGAGCCGGACCGAGTACGGGCTGCGCGAGGACGATCCCCACGCCACCGCCCCGGCCCGCGTGGACTACACCGTCACCGAACGCTGCCTGGCCGACGACGACTTCGACTGCAGCGAGGACGACCGGGACGAAGGCAACGCCGAACACTGGCCCGACACCCCGTTGGACCAGGCCTGTGAGGACGACTGTGCCGGACAGCACTCGCCGACGTTCTGGACCACCGAACGGCTGACGGAGGTCACCACTCGGGTCCACGACGGTGAGGAGTACACCACCGTGGACTCCTGGGAGCTGGAACACGCCTTCCCCGAACCCGGGGACGGAACCGACCCGGCCCTGTGGCTGGAATCGATCACCCACACCGGTCACACCGGGGGTGACACCGAGACCAAACCGGCGATCACCTTCGGCGGCACGCCGATGCCCAACCGTGTCGACTCCACCACCGACGGCCTGGCGCCGATGAACAAGTGGCGTGTCACCGCCGTCTACACCGAGTCCGGCGGCCAGGTCGACGTCAACTACGAAGAACCCGACTGCGAGGCCGGTGACCTGCCGGAGGCGCACGAGAACACCCAGCTCTGTTATCCGGTGGTTCGCACCCACAACCCGGGGGCGGAGGAGATCACCGACTGGTTCGCCAAGTATCCCGTCAGCGAGCTGGTCGAGGTCGACCTGGTGGGCGGCCAGCCCGACCAGGTCACCAGCTACGACTACGTGGGCGATCCTGCGTGGCGGTACATGGACGAGGACGGGTTCACCGACGAGGACCGGTTGACCTGGTCGCAGTGGCGGGGCTTCGACCGGGTGATCGTGCGTACCGGGCACGAGGACGAGGTCCGGACCGAGACCGAGCACCTGTTCTACCAGGGGATGGACGGCGACCGTCTGCCCGATGGTGGGACCCGGTCGGTGCAGGTCACCGACTCGGAGGGCGCCAGTGTGGACGACGAGGAGGTCTTCAACGGACAGCCCCGCGAGGTGATCGTCCGTGACGGTGTGGACGGGGACGTGGTCTCCAAGACCATCACCACACCGTGGAAGGACGAGACGGCCCAGACCTCCCATGACTGGGACCTGGCCGCCCACATGACCGGGACGGAAGAGACCGACACCTACACCGCACTCGAAGACGGCGGGTTCCGCCAGAGCCGGACCGTCAACTCCTTCGACGACTACGGGATGATCGAGTCAGTGCACGACCACGGTGACGTGGACGTGGAGGGCGATGACCGGTGCACGCTGACCACCTACGCACGCAACACCGACGACCACCTGCTGGACCGGGTCTCCCGGACCCGGGAGCTGGCCTCGCCCTGTGGGGACGAGCCCTCCTACCCCGACGACCTCATCAGTGATGAGCGCACCCTCTACGACGGAGGGGACTTCGGTGACGAGCCCACCCACGGGCGGCCCACCCGGACCCAGCGGGCCGTGGACTTCGACGGGGACGATCCCGTGTACCGGACGGTGACCGAATCGGAGTTCGACGACTACGGCCGTGCCGTCTCCGTCACCGACGCCGAGGGAAACACGACCACCACCGAGCACACAGCCGCGCACCCCGGCGGACACGACGTGAAGGTCGAAACCACCAACCCCTTGGGCCACACCACCATCGAGGAGTTCGACGCCCGGTCCCAGCCGGTCGCCGAGGTCGACGCCGACGGTAACCGGACGGAACTGGCCTACGACCCCCTGGGCCGGTCGACCGAGGTGTGGCTGGCCGACCGCAACCGGGACCGGGGCGCCTCTCCCTCGATGCGGTTCGAGTACGACTTCAGCAAGGACGAGCCCACGACCGTCACCACCCACACCCTCAACGCCTCGGGCGACTACACCACGAGCTACCAGCTCCTGGACGGTTTCCTGCGCGAACGCCAGACCCAGGAGCCCGCCCCGGGCGGCGGCCGGGTACTGACCGACGTCTTCTACGACACCCGTGGCAACACCGTCATCGAACGCGAGCCCTACTTCAACGAGGAGGACCCGGACGGGCAGTTGTTCGTGGTCGACAACCACGACGAGGTCCCCCGATGGACCCGTACCGTCCATGACGGCGCCGACCGCGCCACGGACGAGATCGCCATGTCCCGTGGTGTGGAGCAGTGGCGTACCAGCACCGAGCACCACGGTGACCGGACCCTGGTGACCGAGCCCGAGGGCGGTACCGGCACCACCACCATCATCGACGTACGCGGAAACACCGTCGAAAAGCGCACGCACCACGGTGAGGAACCCGAGGGCGAGTACGACTCCACGCACTACACCTACACGCCCCGCGACGAGATGGAGACGGTCACCGACCCCGGCGGCAACACCTGGTCCTACACCTACGACCTGCTGGGTCGAAAGATCGCGGAGGAGGATCCCGACACCGGGACCACGACCACGGTCTACGATGCCCTGGACCGTCCGGTCCAGGTGACCGACGCCCGCGGCGAGTCCTTGTACACGGTCTACGACGAACTGGGCAGGAGGACCGAGCTGCGTCAGGGCGGCGCCGATGGCGACCTGCGTGCCTCGTGGGAGTACGACACCGTCGCCGTGGGCGAGATGACCTCCTCCACCCGGTACGAGGACGGTGCGGAGTACACCACGGAGGTCCTCACCTACGACGACCTGTCGCGCCCGGTCAACCGTGCGTTCCACATCCCGGACTCCGAGGGGGAACTGGCGGGTTCCTACCTGTTCCGTACGAGCTTCAACCCGGACGGGAGCGTGCGCTCCACGAGGATGCCCGGGGCGGGGGCACTGCCCACCGAGATCGTGGTGAACAGCTACGACGACCTGGGCAACCTGACGGAGCTGGCGGGCAACGAGCGCATCATCACCGATGCGTCCTACTCCAAGATCGGCAACCTGGTCCAGCGCGAGTTCTCCCGGGGCGTGCTGGGGGCCTCCGACACGTGGCAGACCTTCGACTTCGACGAGAAGACCAACCGGCTGGACATGGCCAGTGTCGTCCACGAAGTGGGGGACGGGTCGTTGTCCACTCAGCACTACGACTATGACGACCGCGGCAACCTCCTGCGGATCAACGACGAGCCCACCGCTGAGGAACGGGCCGACGACGTCCAGTGCTTCGATTACGACCACCTGCGCCGCTTGGACCAGGTGTGGACCCCTGATGCCACCGGTGAGGAGGCCTGCGCGGCCGAGCCTGATGCCCAGGAGCTGGGTGGCGCGTCGCCGTACTGGCACTCGTTCACCTACGACGAGGCCGGCAACCGGGTCGAGGAGGTCCAGCACGGGCCCTCCGGTGACATCACACGGTCCTACTCCTCGCCTGAGGAGGGAGAGGGGCCGGCCCACGCGGTCTCCGAGGTCTCCGAGGACGGTGTAGCCGGAGAGTCCACGCACTCCTATGACTACGACGCGGCCGGAAACATGGTCTCGCGCACCGGTGGGGACCGTGATCAGGTACTGGAATGGGGGCCCGAGGGCAAGCTGGTTCGGGTCACGGAAGGGTCGGAGTCGACCGAGTACGTCTACGACGCCGAGGGTGAGCGGCTGCTGCGCCGGGCCGACGGGGCCACCACGCTCTACCTGCCGGGGATGGAAGTCACCTGGGATTCGGCAGAGGACACCGAGGAGGCGACCCGTTACTTCGGGCACGCGGACGAGACGGTAGCGGTGCGTGAGAACGACGGTTCTCTCTCCTGGTCCTTTTCCGACCAGCACAACACCGGGCAGATCGCGGTGGATGCCCACGGTGGTGAGGTGGCTCAGCGGTGGATGACGGTGTTCGGCCAGGACCGGGGCACCGAGGGTGTGTGGCCGGGTGAGCGCGGGTTCGTGGACGGCACTGTCGATGAGTCCACCGGTTTGACCCAGTTGGGCGAGCGTGCTTACGACGCGGACCTGGGCCGGTTCGTCTCGGTGGATCCGTTGATGGATCTGGCGGATGCGCAGACGATGAACGGCTATGCCTATTCGAACAACAGCCCGGCCACGTTCGGTGACCCCACCGGGTTGTCCTGGCATCCGGCTCGGGGGTATGCCCCCATGCCGGACTATGGGAGTCTGCCCTCGCCCCATCCGGCCCGGGGGTATGCTCCCATGCCGAATTACGGGAGTCTGCCTTCGCCTCACCCTGCCCGGGGTTTTGCGCCTCCCACCCCGAACGTGCAGCGGGCGTTCAACGCATCGATTGACACGCCGAGCAGCTCTCCCACGCGGAGTTATACCTCCCACACGGTCTCTTCGCAGGAGAGTGCCCTCAATGAATCTACACACCAGGAAGCAACAGATCCTTCTTTCTGGGAAAGTGCTGGAAATTGGGTCAAGGAACGCTACACAACCGATGACGGATGGAACTGGGGGAATATTGGGGATGACGCAGCGCTAGTTTTGGGGTTGACCTGCACGGCGTGTGCCGTGGGCGTAGGAATCTACAGTATCGGTCGTGGTGTGATGAAAATGGGGTCGGGAAATGCTTCGGCTGGGGCCTGGGATATTGCCGGGGCAATTGTCCCGGGAGGGTTAGGGAAACTGGTGGGCCGAGGAGGCAGGAGTATTTCTGAACTGGTTCACCAGGCAAGGGTCGCCAAAAACCCGAAGGGGGTGCCTGGTGCAGGTACTCAGAACCGTAGGGCAAGGCAGCAAAGTTCTGCGAAGAACAGGAGGGACAGCGCTATGGCTTCCTCCATGGGATCTCATGTTGGATCGATATCAGGTTACGCGTTCAATGCTCGTTCAGCTGCTGTCGCATATGCGGACCCAGGAAGCAACAATAGTAGCTGGCATGGTTTTTGAGGGAATTCATCCTGTAAACGCGCGCCTGAAAACTTATTTCCATAAGACACGAAAAAGGTTTACCTATTGAAAAATGAGAGCACCGAAGAGCTTAAATTCTCCGATGTGGGTATATTGAAGTACCCGGACTATATAAACGGAATAGTATTCAAAAGAGTGACGAAGGTTTTTCATTCACGAATCCTCATGGAGAACCGCTTTGCCTCGGGGGGTGCGTCCTCAGATGACGAGGTTATGTTAACTGTCCTCAGGCTTGCAGCATCCTTCAGTAGCTGGTTCTTGTGGCTGCACTTTTTTCTTCTGCTGGCAGGTATTTTTCGAGAGCTCGCACCATGGCTCTCCTTGGTTCTAATCTTGCTAATGACCTTTGGTGTGTTGGCAAAATTTCTCCAGTCCATCGCCGCCCTAGTGGATATGACTGTAGCTTATATAAAACTCGGCATACTTAAAAAGTATAAAGGGAAATATTTTTGGGACTTATATGGCAAATTCAAGCTGCCTATTTTTGTGCTGGCTTTGGCTGTGGTGCTGTGGTTGATTCATACAGGTTATGCTCAAGAACGAGTATATGGGTGAACGCGAAGAAACAGATCCGTGACTGTTCAGGTCTCTCGGATGAGTGATGGTGGTGTCATAGCTTCGTAGTAACACCGCAGGTCACAGGGGTTGCTCATGGAAGAACGACGGATGCTCACTCTGGCTGAACACGAGGAGATCGCGCTCGCCCATACACGCGGAGAGGGTGTGCGCGCCATCGCCCGTCTGACCGGTCGGGATCCCTCGGTGATCAGCCGCGAACTACGCCGTAATACCTTCAAGCGCGGCTACCGGGCCACCACAGCCCACACACGCGCCCGCACACGCCGCAAGCGTCCCCAACAACGCCGCATGGAGACCGATCCCCTCCTGCGCCCACGGGTCCTGCACGATTTGGGCCGGGGCCGCACGCCCCGCCGGATCGCGGGCCGGTTGAAGCTCGAGGCCCGCGAGGAGAGTGTGGAGCCCATGGAAGGCTCGATCCCCGCCGGCGGTGAACGCATCAGCCACGAAGCGCTCTACACCTGGATCTACGCCCTGCCCAAGGGCGAGCTGGCCCGGCTCGGGGTGATGCTGCCCTCCAAACGCGGCGCCCGCCGCCCCCGCCGCAAGAACGGCCTGTCCGGCGGGCGGATCGTGGGCATGCGCTCCATCCGCGAGCGCCCCGAACAGGCCGAGGGCCGCCGGGTCCCCGGACATTGGGAGGGGGACTTGGTTGTGGGCAAGGAGGGCAAGAGCGCGGTGATAATTGTATGTTGGTTTATACTGAAGGCGACATTTTTTACGTACATAAAGATTAAAAACGAAAGTATCGTAGTTAATAATGTATTCACGAGGCATATTATTCCTGCTGGTGAAATACGCCGGGTTTCATGGGTGGTGGTCTAGATATCATCCTTGGGGATGGCAGGAAATATTGGTGTTTTAACTTTGGCGGTTCTCTCCTGGGCGCCCTTGCTGGCTGCCCAACTAATAAAAAATGCGCACGAGCAATTAGTCGTGCTGCCGCAGGCGAAAAGGGAAAATCGGTAGATAAAAGCACTGAGGTTGCATCAGAAGTGCATTTAAATGCATTCTTCCTTTTTCTTCTTTGTCTTACATCGTTTTTAGTTATTTTCTTGCTAAGCTTGTAAGGTATTTTCCTTGTTTCTGCATGGCCAATGTTCTTCCCCTGAGGGGGTAGCGGCGAAGGTAATTTATATCCTTTGGGGGTCCTTGGAATGGTTGCTTCCCCCATATAAGATGTGGCTCACTTTTCCTTCTGTGAAATGTTTAGAAGTCTTGTTTTTATAGCAAATCGAACACATTTGGGATCCGGCCAGGATTTCCTGTAATTGGATCCGAGATATGCCACCATGCCGGGCTAAGAGCGTCTGTCCTCGCCCTGTCTGACCCGGGGTTTCGCACCTCCCACTCCGAGCGTACAATTCATAGATTGACACGCAGAATAGTTCTCCCGCTCGGAGTTATGCCTCCCACGCGTTTTCTCCGCAGGAGAGTGCCCTCAATGAATCTACACACCAGGAAGCAACAGATCCTTCTTTCTGGGAAAGTGCTGGAAATTGGGTCAAGGAACGCTACACAACCGATGGCGGATGGAACTGGGGGAATGTCATTGGTGATGCGGGACTTGCTCTTGGGATTGCTGGTATGTTCGCTTGTCCTGTGTGCGGGGCGGCTGGAGCAATCGGGGCCGGCCTTTCTGTGGGAAGCGGTTTTTGGCACGCGAGCCAGGGGAATACTGGATCGGCTGCGTGGGGCCTGCTTGCAGGAGTACCCCTCCTCGGAGGTGTAGGTGTGCGTTTCGCTTCTGTTATTCGAGGGTCCCAGGCGCAAGGACGATGGTGGTCGCATATCACTACCAATAATGGGGTTATCCGGAACCGGAAGAGAGAGCACCGAAGAGCCGAGTCCCGTTTGGCTGAAGAGGAGGCTGCGATCGCTACTTCAGCAAGCAGCGCTTCATCGGCTTTGGGTCATGTGGGCACCAATATCAGTATCGGTGGCGTAGTTTATAATGAAACAGAAGCGTTTCAATTTTCTGGAAAGTGATGAGTAGAGAAAATAACCCTGGCGTGCCCTTGCGTCAGTGGATCGGAGTGAAAAGAGTCATTCCTGCGCTGCTCGTTTTGTTTTTTCCTTCAATGCGCGACTTCTTTTCATACATTGAAGGTGTTAGATTGGCGGGGAGGGAAGGCGGTATCAGCCATGAGGAGGCGCGCATGGTTTGCCAGGCTGATGGGGTTTTTTCAGCCTCCTATGGTGTCGCCATTAGTTTAACTTTGCTAATTTCTCATATTTTGCTAGTGGATGTTTTTTATATTTATGACAGTGATGTACTAGTGGAATTCTCTATTTTCTTTGTCATGATTCCCTTTATGTCAATCGCTTTTATCGAGTCTTTTGAGTGCGCAAGGGCTTTTCTTGAGGGTGCAAAAAATAGAAGGAAGTTTAGGATGATCGGCCCTATATTCTATGCTTCGTTTTTTATTTTGACATATTCTTTTTGGGCTATTTTCCTTTTGTATTCTTAGTTTGGTTAGTTTAATTACGCAGGGCAAGCGGTGGCGGTGCGTGAGAACGACGGTTCTCTCTCCTGGACCTTTTCCGACCAGCACAACACCGGGCAGATCGCGGTGGATGCCCACGGTGGTGAGGTGGATCAGCGGTGGATGACGGTGTTCGGCCAGGACCGGGGCACCGAGGGTGTGTGGCCGGGTGAACGCGGGTTCGTGGACGGCACTGTCGATGAGACCACCGGTTTGACCCAGTTGGGCGAGCGTGCTTACGACGCGGACCTGGGCCGGTTCGTCTCGGTGGACCCGTTGATGGATCTGACCGATTCCCGGGCGATGAACGGGTACGTCTGCTCCAACAACAGCCCGGCCACGTGCGGTGACCGCGCTGATCGACCAGCCCCTGGCCGACCAGGACCGGTGGATGAGGCGGGCGCCACTACGGTGGCCGGCCCCACCGAGCCCCGACCGGTCACCGGGAAGACACGGGTTCTCCCCGAGTACGCCTCAGTCCCCTTCCGGCCGCGCGGCCAACCGCACGGCACACTCCAGCAGCAGGGCATGCACGCACGCCTGGGGGAGATTGCCGCGCTGTCGGCACTGCTCGACGTCGTACTCCTCCGTGAACAGGCCCGGTGGCCCGCAGGCGGCGCGGTTGCGTTCGAACCATCGCAGCGCCTCCTCCTGAGTTCCCGCGCTGGTGTTGCGCGAGCGCGACCAGGAACCCGCACAACAGGAACGCCCCTTCAGCCTCGCTCAGTGGTCTGTCGTCGTGGCGGAACCGGTGGGCGTAGTGCTCCTCGGTCAGCTCCGAGAGGACACCGTCCAACGTTCGCACGGTACGGGGATCATCGGAGGTCAGGGCGCCGCGCAGCGCGGGGCTGCAGTGAGGCGTCCGCCCCGGGAGCCTCCGGGGAGCGTTGCCAACGCTCTGAGGGATGCAGAGAGGACTCCGAAGCCTCGGCGACCAGGACGTCGGCCAGTTGCGCCCACCCCACGATGGTGCCGGAGGAGGGCTCGGCCCGGGCGATCGCGCGCAGGGCTTCGGGCCGGGGCGGTTCTTCCGCGGCCCTTCGGGCGTCGGGCGTGGTGCTTGCCTCCTGAACATGGCGAACGCACCGCCGTGGCCGGTAAGGTAGGGCAGTCCGGAGGGCCTCGCTGATGAGGGAGGCGTACCGATGGAGGACCGGTCGGACCACACCTCTTCCCCGCAGTGCCATTCCCCGCAGGCCAGCGGGCGTCCCGGCCCGCTACCCGACATCGGAAGTGTGTTCGTCCGGTGCCGTGTGCCCATCAGTACATGAGTGACATGCAGTCGGAGTCCATTCGCCAGGTCAGGGACCACCTCGCCGATGTGGTGGATCGTGCGGACAGAGAGGACGAGCCCACCGTCATCACCCGGAGGGGTAAAGAGGTCGCGGCGGTCGTGCCGATCGAGATGCTCCGCCATTGCAAGCGCCTCGAAGAACAGGAAATCCTCGCTCTGGTCGAGGAGCGGATGTCGAGCAAGGCGCCCGGCGTCCCGATGGAGGACGTCATGGCCGAGGTCCTGACGGAGGACGGATGAGATACGACACCGTTTTCCGTCCTGAAGCCAGGGCCGAGATCCGCAAACTTCCCCGGAACGTGGCCGTGAAGGTGTTCCGGAAGCTGCCCGAGTTGGAGAACGATCCCTGGGCGTTCGGTACCACGGCTCTGGTGGGCAACCCCGAGGTGCGACGTTTGCGTGTACTCGCCTACCGGGTGATCTACACGGTGGAACAGGGGCGGATGATCATCTGGGCCGTCCACGTGGGGCACCGTTCGGACGTCTACGACTGAACCGGGGCCGGCTCACGGCGAATGCAGACGCAGCACGGCGTGCTCGGCCCACTCGGGCGGCCGGGTGAACCGGGAGATGGCCATCATCGTCGTGAACGCCAGTGGGACCGTCCACGCCGCCGGCTGGGCGAGCAGCACGTCGACCCATCCACCGGGAGTAGGTAGCAGCACCGACCAACCGACGGCGCCGGTCGCGGTCACGGCACCCACGATCAGACCGGTGGCCGCCCCGGGCAGGGTCAGACGCCGCCACCAGATACCGAGCACCAGAAGCGGGCAGAACGTCGAGGCCGCCACGGTGAAGGCCCACACCACGAGCACGTTGATGTCGGTCATCTGCGCGGGCAACGCGAGCAGCACCGCCACACACGCTCCCACCGCAACACCCAGGCGCAGCCGGGGCACATTGCTCTGGAACAGGTCGTGCGAGAGCCCTCCGGCCAGGGCCAGCAGCAGCCCCGACGAGGTCGACAGGAACGCACCGAAGGCACCGGCCGCCACCAGCGCAGTCAGGAAGGTCCCGACCGACCCCGACACCGCGTGGTCGGGCAGTACCACCGCGACGGTGTCGGTGCCCTGCAGCAGCACCAGTTGGGGCGTCAGTACCCGGCCGAGCAGCCCGTAGACGGTCGGGAACAGGTAGAACATGCCCAGGAGCGCGATCACCCCCACCGCGACCCGGCGTGCCACCCGCGCCGTCGGGCTGGTGTGGAACCGCATGATGACGTGCGGCAGCCCCATACACCCGAGTGTCAGGGCCAGCAGTGTGGACCACGTCTCGAACAACGGGTACCCGCCCTGGTTCAGCAGGGGGGTGCTCCACCGCTCCCCGCCCAGTTCGGGCAGTGCCTCGGGTCGGGGCACGGGCGCTCCCTCGGGGAACACGTACTCGGTGCCCTCGGTAACGGAGTGCGAACCCTCGCGCAGGACGATCTCCTCCCCGGCGGGGTCCGTGACCGTGACGGGTTCCTCCAGGGCGAAGCGGGTGTCGACGGCGAACTCCACCGGGATCGTGTCCGGGAAGTGTGTGCCCCATTCCGGGTGCAGGACCTCGGCCCGGGTGTCGGCGCCCGCGTGTGCGACGAGGTAGATCGCCGGTACCGCCAGGAACACCAGCTTCACCACGTAGTGGAAGGCCTGAACGTAGGTGGCCGAACGCATCCCGCCGGCCGCGATGGATCCGCTGACCACGAGCCCGGCCAGCACCACACCCACCCAGTACGGGGTCCCGCTGACCAGGCTCAGCACCACACCGGCACCCTTGAACTGGGGCACCAGGTACAGCAGCATGATCAGCAGCACCACACAGCCGCACAGCTTGCGCAGGCGGGGTGCGCCCAGCCGGTACTCGGCGAAGTCCGGGACGGTGTAGGCGCCCGAACGCCGCATCGGACCGGCCACGAGCGCGACGACGGCCACGTACCCAGCGGTGAACCCGACCGCGTACCAGATGGTGCCCAGGCCGTTCTTGAGCAGCAGCCCGGCCAGCCCCAGCACCGATGCGGCAGACAGGTACTCACCCGCGATGGCCAGGGCGTTCCAGTTGGGGGAGACCCGGCGGGAGGCCACCAGGAAGTCCGAGGCGGAACGCGCCGCGCGCACACCGTAGATCCCGATGACGAGGCTGATGACCAGGAGCAGCCCGATGGCCACGACCGAGGTCATGGCCCCACGCCCTGATCCGGGGCCGGGCCCCCGGACGTCCCGGTACGCGCCTTCGCGGGGCCGGTGCCCCGGCCCTGATCGGCACGGTCCTCCACCCGTTCGGACGAGCGCATGTGCCAGAGCGCGAGCCCGAACAGCAGCGGGTAGAGCGCAGCAGTCAGCAGCAGCCACGACAGCGGGACCTGCGCCACCCGCACGTCACCCAGCTGCGGGAAGGCGACGAAGGCACCACTCACCCCGAACAGCAGCAGCAACAGCAGCACGATCGTGCGCACCGCCCGTCGGCGCTGCGCTCGGAACAGGCGCCGTGCCGCCTCGGTGTCGACGGGGCCGGGGATCGGCAACAGGTGCTGGGCCGGCCGGTTGCCGCGCGCCAGGGCGACCCGGGTCTGGGGACTGGTGAGTTTCTCGCGGCGCGGGCTCATGAGGCCTGCTGCGGATCGTGCTCTCCGTCCCTGGGCCGGGCCGCACGCCCCAGCTGGTCGCGTTTGGCCGCCTCGAGGAGTTGTTGGCGCAGATGGCGGCCGTGGCGGCGGCTCACCGGGACGTCACCGGCCGGGGTGCCCGCGACCAGCCCGGACGATGAGGTCACGCGCAGGTCCCGCACCCAGGGGATGGCGACGAGGAAACCACGGTGCGCACGCACGAAACCGGCCGAGGCCCACACCTCCTCCAGATAGGACAGCGGCAGCCGGATCAGGTGTCCGCCCGCGGCGGTGTGCAGACGCACGTAGTCGCCCTGGGCCTCCACGAACTGCACCTCGTCGCGTTTGACGAACACGGTGCGCCGCCCGGTGTCGATCTGCACCACGTGCAGGTCCTCGGCCGGTGAGCCGCCGTTCTCCGGGCGCCGCAGCTGCGCGATGCGCCCCACCGAGTCCGCCAGGCGTTCGGGCCGTATGGGCTTGAGCAGGTAGTCGACGGCACCGATCCCGAAGGCCTCCACCGCGTGTGCCTCGGAGGCGGTCACGAACACGATCGAGGGCGGCTCCGACAGCACACTCAGCACCCGGGCCACGTCCATGCCGTCCAGCCCGGGCATGAGGATGTCGAGGAAGGCCGCATCGATGGTGGTCGTGCCGAGCAGCCGCACCGCCTCGGCCCCGTTGCCGGCCGAGTGCACCTCGGCGACCTCGGGCATGTCCGACAGCAGCGCCGCCATCTCCTCGCGGGTCGACGACTCGTCCTCCACGACCAGTACTCGGAGCTCACCGCTCACTGGGCCACCACCCCCCTCATGAATCTGGGAATCCGTACGGTCACCTTGGTGCCCTCACCGAGGCCCGTCTCGATCACCAGACCGTACTCGGGCCCGTACACGGCACGGAGACGCTGGTCCACGTTGGCGAGCCCCACGCCCCGGGCCTCGGGACCGGTCCCGGCCAGTAGCGACCGCGCCAGGTCGGGGTGCATACCGATCCCGTCGTCCTCGACCTCGATGACGCACAGGGGGCCCTCGCCGTACCCGGAGACCCCGATGTGGCCCCGCCCCTCCTTGCGTTCGAGCCCGTGCCGGACCGCGTTCTCCACCAAGGGCTGCACGACCAGGAACGGGACCGCGACCGGCAGCACCTCCGGGGCCATCTGCACGGTGATGTCGAGGCGGTCGTGGAAACGGGCGCGCTGCAGCTCCAGGTAGGTCTGCACGGCCTCCAGTTCGTCGGCGACCGTGGCGTAGTCGCCCTTCTCGGAGAACCCGTAACGCAGGTAGTCGGCGAAGTCCGACAGCAGGTGCCGTGCCCGGTCGGGGTCGGTACGCACCATCGCGGAGATGACCGCGAGCGCGTTGTGCACGAAGTGGGGGGAGATCTGCGCGCGCAGGGTCCGCAGATCGGCGGAGGCGATCCGGGCGCGCGCCCGGCGCAGGGTGGCGTGGTCGAGGCAGTCCGAGACCAGTGACGCCGCGGCCTCCACGTCGGCCTCGGCGGGGTCGCCGATGGCGATCAGCGCGCCGGACAGTTCGTCGTCCACGGTCAGGGGGCAGGCGTAGGCCTCGGCGCCGTCCTGGAGCCGGGTGCGGGAGCAGGAGCCGTACTCGAAGACCTGGGAGAGCACGGTCCCGATCTCCTCGGTGCCGAGTTTGCGCCCGTAGGAAGCAACGTAACCGTCGAGGTCGGCGAGCACGATCCCGTCCACACCGAGCATCCGGCGCAGGCGTTTGGCCGCGGTCCGTACACCTCGACCGTGCAGACCGTCACGGAGGTCGAGCCCGAGCGCGTGCACCTGGCGCATCAACTCGGCGCTCGCCCGCTGGTCGGAAGAGCCCGGGCGCCGGGTGGGGAGGATCCACGACAGCCACCGATTCGACACGAAACGACACTATCCCAGCTGCGTGTGTCGCTGATCACGCGTGAATCACCTTTCGGTTCGGACCGGAAACGGTCTTCCGGGCACCGTGCCGCTCTCTTCCCGACGGCGGACACGGGCCGGGCCCGCCTTCCCCAGCGGCAGGGAGGGCGGGCCCGGTCGTGGTGCGGCCCATGGGCGGTGGCCGGACGGAGACCACCGGCGCCGGGCACACACCGGTGCGGGTCTTAGTGCTTGGCCGCCGTTTCCGCGCCCGCGCCGGTGAGGGCGCGGACCTGGAGCATCGCGAACTTCTCGAAGTCGCGTTCCTTGGACGCGTAGGTACCGACGACGGCGCAGAGCAGACCCAGCGGGACCGACACCAGGGCCGGGTTCGGCAGCGGGAACCACGAGAAGTCCGCGTTCGGGAACAGGGCCGTCTCCGAACCCGACACCACCGGGGAGAAGAACACCAGACCCACGGCGCTGACCAGACCGCCGTAGATACCCGCGAGCGCGCCGGCCGTGTTGAACCTCTTCCAGAAGAGGCTGAGCAGCAGGGTCGGCAGGTTCGCGGACGCTGCCATGGCGAACGCGAGCGAGACCAGGAAGGCCACGTTGAGGTTCTGGGCGAAGACCGCGAGCACGATCGCGGTGATGCCGACCCCCAGAGCGGCGAACTTGGCGACCCGGACCTCCTCGGCGCCGGTGGCCTTCCCCCGGCGCAGGACCGAGTTGTAGAAGTCGTGTGCCAGCGAGGAGGAGGAGGCGATGACCAGGCCCGCGACCGTGGACAGGATCGCTGCGAAGGCGGCCGAGGCGATGAAGGCCAGCAGGACCGCGCCCGCCATCTCTCCGCCGATGTTCTCGCCCACCGTCTGTGCCAGTTGCGGTGCCGCGGTGTTGCCCGCGGCGTCCTGGTTGCGGATCGCTTCGTGGCCCACCAGCGCGGCTGCACCGAAGCCCAGGATCAGGGTGAGCAGGTAGAAGACACCGATCAGGCCGATGCCCCAGTTGACGGACTTACGCGCGCTCTGGGAGTCCGGGACCGTGTAGAAGCGGATGAGGATGTGCGGCAGGCCGGCCGTGCCCAGCACCAGCGCCATCCCGAGACTGATGAGGTCCAGCTTGTTCCACAACGTCTGGAGGGGGTCGCCGGCGACCTCGACGCCGTAGGTCAGACCGGGTTCGAGGAAGGCCCTGCCCTCCCCGCTCATCACGGCGGCGTCCTCCATGAGGGAGCCGAAATCGAACCCGTAGAGGGACAGGGTCAGAACGGTGAGCAGCGCGGCGCCGCCGAGGAGGATGCCGGCCTTGATGATCTGGACCCAGGTCGTGCCCTTCATGCCGCCGAACGCGACGTAGATCGTCATGAGCAGGCCGACGACGATGATGCCGGCGATCTTGGCGGTCGGGGCGTCCATGCCCAGGAAGGTCTCCCCGGGTTGGATGCCCAGGAGCAGCGCGATGAGCGCTCCCGCACCCACCATCTGGGCCAGCAGGTAGAAGATCGAGACCACGATGGTGGAGACCGACGCAGCGGTTCGGACGGTGCGTTGGTTCATCCGGTAGGAGAGGACGTCGCCCATCGTGTAGCGGCCGGAGTTGCGCAGGAGCTCGGCGACGAGCATGAGCGCGACCAGCCAGGCCACGAGGAAACCGATGGAGTAGAGGAACCCGTCGTAGCCGAACAGGGCGATGGTCCCGGCGATACCGAGGAAGGAGGCGGCCGACATGTAGTCACTGCCGATCGCCAGGCCGTTCTGCAGGGGGGAGAAACCGCGCCCGCCGGAGTGGAAGTCGGTGGCGGAGTGGGTGTTGCGGCTCGCCCAGACGGTGATGCCCAGAGTCGCGGCGACCATGAGGACGAACAGCACGATGGTGACGAGGCGGCTGCTCTCGCTGACAGCTTCCTGTGCGAGGATCATCGGTCACCTCCGCCGTTGCCGTTCTGCAGTTCGTCACGCAGTTCGACGGCGTTCCCGTCGAGCTTCTTGCGGGCGTAGCGCGTGTAGAGGATCGCGATCCCGAACGTGGAGACGAACTGGAGGAGGCCGAACACCAGGGCGACGTTGATGTTGCCGAACAGCACCGTGCCCATGATGTCGCGGCCGAAGGCGGACATGAGGACGTACAGCACGTACCAGGCCATGAAGGCGATGCTCATGGGCACGATGAACGCGAAGAGCCGCCTCTTCAGTTCGACGAACCGAGGGTCGCTGTGCATGGCGATGTAGGCCGAGTCCGGGATCGGCCGGTCTCCCTCGTTCGTGTGGTCCGGTGGTGCACCGGACCCGCCCGTGGGGCTGTCCTCTGACATGGTGATTCCTCCGGGGGATGGACGGGACGGGACATGGCCGCTGGGGCACGCCCTACGGGGGCCGGGCAGGACGCGGACCCGTCATGTGATCTGCGTTACTCGGAACTGTAAGGAGCGACACTCCCCACGGGCAGGGGGTGCGGCGTCCACACGCGCCGAACGCTGGAGGGAAGCGGCGAACGGACGCCCGCCGTGCGACGAACGGTCCTCTCGCGCGATGAGCGGACGCTCGATGGTCGAGGACGCAATGGCCTGTGCGGCCTGGGTGGTGCTGTTCCGTTCGGCAGGTGCCGCTGCCCCGTTCGTAGGGGATGCACCGCCCCGTTCGGTGGAGCTCACGCCGTCCGGGGCCCTGCCGGCGCCGTCGACGCCGCCCCTCGCGGGCGCGTTCTTCCCCGGCGAGGAGACCGGCGTGACCGGGGCCGTGTGCCCGCCGACGCTGTCGGCTGTTCGGGCGTGGAACCCCCCGATCTCAGGACCGGGAGGAAGAGCCCCCTCCGGGGAGGGGAGGAAGTCGATTCGGGCGCGGTCGCCTCAAGGCCTGGGGTCGTGGTTGCCCGCGGGGAGTTCCACCCGTTCGGTGGCCGAGTAGACGTTCATCGACGCCCCGCGCAGGAAACCCACGAGCGTGATGCCGGCCTCCTGCGCCAGCTCGGCCGCGAGGGACGAGGGCGCCGAGACCGCGGTCACCACCGGGATCCCCGCCATCCACGCCTTCTGCACCAGCTCGAAGGAGGCCCGCCCCGACAGCGCCAGCACGGTGCCGCGCAACGGCAGAGCACCCGTGCGCTGGGCCCATCCCAGCACCTTGTCGACGGCGTTGTGCCGGCCGACGTCCTCGCGAACCACCAGCGCCCGGCCCGAGGGGTCGAAGAGTCCGGCCGCGTGCAACCCGCCGGTGCGGTCGAAGACCCGTTGGGCCTCGCGCAGCCGGTCCGGCAGGGAGGACAACAACGGCGTGTCCACACGCAGCGGGTCGTCGGCCACCGCCCACCGGGTACGGGTACGCACCGCGTCCAGGCTCGCCTTTCCGCACAGGCCGCACGAGGACGTGGTGTAGAAGTTGCGCTCCAGGGAGGTGTCCGGGGGCGGCACGTGCGCGGCCAGGGACACGTCCACGACGTTGAAGGTGTTGCGGCCGTCCTCGTCGGTGCCGGCGCAGTACCGTGTGGCCAGCACGTCCCCGGTCCCGGTGATCACGCCCTCGCTCACCAGGAAACCGGCGGCCATGTCGAAGTCGTGGCCCGGGGTGCGCATGGTGACCGTCAGGGGAGAACCGTCCAGCCGGATCTCCAACGGTTCCTCCACCGCGAGGGTGTCGGGGCGCTCGTCGACCGCTCCGTCCCTGATCCGCAGGACCTTCTGCCGCGCCGTGACCCGTCCCACCGACACCACCGTCCCGTGTCCAGAGTGCTCTGTTCCTGAGGACCAACGCTATCCCGCCAGGGACCGTCCCACCTCGCGCGCCCCTTCCGATCGGTGTGGTGGACGTGCTGGTCAGGCGTGGTCGAGGATCTCCTCGACCACCCGGGCCACACCGTCCTCGGCATGCGACGGGGCACTCAACAGCCCCGCGGACGGGGCGGTCAGGGCCGGATGGGCGTTGGCCATCGCATACCCCGCTCCCGCCCAGGTCAGTGACGACAGGTCGTTGGGCATGTCCCCGAAGGCGACCACGTCCTCGGCGGCCACGTCCCATTGCCCGCACAGCAGCGCCAGCGTGCTGCCCTTGTTCACCCCCGAGGCGCTCATGTCCAGCAGTCCGGCCCTGCCCGCGAAGGTGATCTCGGCGAGGGAGGCGGCCGCATCCAAGGCCGCGCGGTGCATCTCGTCCACCGGTACCGCCGTCGAGCGTGCCACCAGCTGAGTCACGGGCGCGGCGTGGGTGAGCAGGGCATCGGGGGTGTCCAGGATCTCCTGTACGTACGAGGGGCTCAGCCAGGGCTCCAGCTCGTAGGAACGCTCGTGGAAGAAGTGGGTGCCGGTCTCCACGGCGAACCCGACCCCGGGGATCGAGGCCCGGAGCCGCTCCACGACCTCGGTCCCGGTTGCGTGGTCCATGGCGCGTACCAGAGGGTCGGGGCGGCCGTCGACGTGGGCGACGGCGCCGTTGCCGCACACCACGGCCGAGCAGGGGAACTGTCCGGCGTAGGCGGCCGCCGTACGCAGCGGGCGTGCGGTCACCACGACCACACGCACACCCGCGCGAGCGGCGGAGTTCAGGGCCTGGCGGTTGCGGGGGCTGATGCGGCCCTCCGTGTCGAGGAGGGTCCCGTCCAGGTCTGTGGCGATGACACGGGGAAGAGGCATGTGTCGGATTATGTCCTCGTAAGTATCCCGGGGGAAGGGAGGGACCACACGGCTCGCGAGCGGTCGAGGGGACCCCGGCCCCCGCCGATTGCCGCGGGCCGTGGCCCAGGAGGTCGGCTTCACGGTTGTGGAGCACGGGCGGACCGGGTTCGGTCTGATCGAGCACGTGGTGGCCCGCAGGTGAACCGGGGCCGGCGTGAGAGCGCCGCCGCGGAACTCCCCATGCGCAGGCTGCCTGCCTGAGACGCCCGCCACACCCGTATCCTCACTCGGGCAACGGGAGGGAAATACACAGGGCGACGGCCCGCGTCACGGTACGGTTGTCGTTCGGGTTGCCCCGGAAGCCAGGGTCGTGGGCTCCTGTCCCTTCCGGCAGAGCGCACGTCTGGGAGGGACTTTGCGACGCTCCACCATCGTCAGGGCCACCAAGTGGGGGCTGTTCGGTGTGCTGGCCACCCAAGTGGCAGTGGCCGCCACGCTCACCGGCATCAACCGCTGGCGCCGACGCGTACGCCCGCGCCGGAGCGTCTTCCCGCGCACACCCCCCGAGAGGCTGATGATCGGCGACAACGACGCCATGATCTACACCTACGGCGTCGACCTCTACGACGACATGCTCACGGCGATCCGGGGCGCAAGGAAACGGGTGCTCCTCGAGTCCTACATCGTCAAGGACGACCGGGTCGGCCACCAGTTCAAACGCGCCCTCATCGACGCCGCCGAACGCGGGGTCGAGGTCTACCTCGTCTACGACGGGTTCGCGAACCTGGTCGTGCCCCGCTCCTTCTTCGACTTCCCCGACACCGTGCACGTGCTGCGCTATCCCGCGTTCCGGCCCGGGGTGCTGCTGTTCAACATCCGCAAGTCCGGGCGCGACCACCGCAAGATCCTCACCGTCGACGGAGAGGTCGGCTTCGTCGGTGGGTACAACATCGGCCTCATGTACGCGAACGAGTGGCGCGACACCCACCTCAAGGTCTCCGGGCCCGCCGTGTGGGAGCTGGAGAACGCCTTCGTCGACTTCTGGAACATGAACCGCGCGAGCGAGCAGCCCGAGATCGACAACATCGGCAACGCGGAGTGGGACGCCCGGTTCCGGGTGCACCGCAACGTGCCCGAGCTCATCATCTACCCGATCCGGGCGATGTTCCTGGAGGCGATCGACCGCGCCAAGGAGAGCATCTGCATCACGCAGGCCTACTTCATCCCCGACCGGGAGCTCGTCAACGCGCTCGTCACCGCTGCCCAGCAGGGCGTGGACGTGAACGTGCTGGTGCCCGAACGTTCCAACCACATCATCATCGACTGGCTGGCCCGCGGCCAGTTCTCGCATCTGCTGCAGGGCGGCGTGCGCCTGTGGCTGTACCAGGACGCCATGGTGCACGCCAAGACCGCGACCGTGGACGGGCACTGGAGCACCATCGGGACCGCGAACATGGACCGGCTCAGCCTGACCGGCAACTACGAGATCAACGTCGAGATCTTCGACGAGGGTGTGGCCGAGCACCTGGAGAAGGTCTTCGACAACGACCTGTCCAACGCGCGCGAGCTCACCGAGGACGAATGGCAGGGACGGCCGGTCGCGGCCAAGTTCAGTGAGATCGTCCTGGCCCCGTGGCGGGGGATCCTCTGAGGAGGCCCGGCCCTCCCGTCCCGTGAGTACGGCCGCCGGGGCGGGCCCTTCTCCGTGGGAGGTCCCTCAACGGTCCGGGTCGAGCCTGGGCCTGCGGGCGCCCGGAGGCGGCGTCAGTTTGCTGGTGAAACTGGAGAAGAACGGGTCGGGGTCCGTCTTGCGGGGCCTGGGCCCGCCCCAGTGCTGCGGCCCGGGGTGGGGGGTGCGGTGCAGGGCCCCGGCGATGGCCGACGGCGAAGCACCGCCCTTCGGACGTCCGCGACTGCCGGTGTCCGTGTGCTCCCCGGATCGGTCCTGTTCCGTCATGGTTCTCCCCCGTCGCTCTTGACCTGCGCTTTCCCATGATCCTGCGCGGTCGGGGGCGTTGTCAGCACGACACGGCGCCGATCGGGGAGTGGAACACCGCGCTCCGGAGGAGGGGGTCAGATCTCGCGTCCGTCACGGCTCAGGGGGCCGAAGCGGGCCACGACCGCGCCCAGGACGAAGTGTGCGGCCTGGTGTTCGTCCAGGGAGAGCACACCGACGGGGAGGGTCACCCGGTAGGGGAGTTCGTCCTCGTAGCCGATCTCGAAGTCGTCGATGACCCCCTGGCTCAGGAGCAGGGTCAGGCCTTCACGCACCCGCGCGCCCCTGGAATCCGATGCCCACATGACCATGGGGGCACAGTAGCCCGCCTTCGGAGGGTTCGACAGTCGAACCCCGGATCGGGCCGACGTCGGCCCGATCCGGTCGGGCCGGCACGGGGTCGGGTTTGCAGGCCGGACGCCACGGTCCTTCCGGTGGGCCCGCAAGCCTGGGACCGAGTTCCGGTAGGGGCCGACGCGGAAACTCTCGAAACGGTCATTCTCTCTCATTTTATGGCTCGACTCGGAACGTATTTTTGTCGCTCCTAGTTGTACGTCATGTTTCGGTGGAATTTCCTGTTCTGTCGAGCGTGTCCGTCTCGATTCTCCTGACAGTGTGTAAGTGTGGTGCGTTGGGTAGGACTGCGCGAATCTCCTGATCAGCCCCCTTCATAGAGAAAGTCCATTCCCGTTGCGGGCGCTCGGCCCGTGTGGTCTCTTTGGTTCGGGGCCGGAGGTCGGGGGCTCTTACGTGGACTTTCTTCCTCCCGGTTCTGCTGCACACATGCATTGACTGCGTTCGGAAATGGTGGTGTTCTCGGTGACGGAAACGGTCGAATCGACCCCTGCTCAGCAGGACGGACAACAGCCGATGAGCCTGGGGACGTCGGCGGCCCGGAATCTGGCGACGACGACGAAGTCGTCCCCGCAGATGCAGGGGATCACGTCGCGGTGGCTGTTGCGGATGCTGCCGTGGGTCCAGGCGCGGGGCGGGGCCTACCGGGTGAACCGCCGCCTGGTGTACACGGTCGGCGACGGTCGCGTGACCTGTGTGAACACCGGTGCTGACATGAGTGTGGTGCCGGCCGAACTGCGTGAACTCCCCACTCTGCGCGACTTCGGGGACGACTCCGTGCTGGAGGCGTTGGCTTCCCGGTTCGAGCAGCGCGAGTTCGAGCCCGGCGAGACCATCGTGGAGGCCGGGCGTGCCCGCGACGGGGTGCACGTCATCGCGCACGGCAAGGTCAACCGGATCGGGCAGGGCAAGTACGGCGACCCCGTCGTGCTCGACGTCCTGGCCGGCGGTGCCCACTTCGGCGAAGAGGTCCTGGCGGGCTCGGAAGAGCCCTGGGACTTCACGGCCAAGGCGGTCACCCGCTGCACGGTGCTCACCCTCCCGAACCGGGTGCTGGGCGAACTCAACGGGCAGGCCGAGGCCCTGCGCGAGCACGCCCGGAACGTCCGCAGCCGGCTCCGCGACCCGGACGTCGGGCACGGCGAGTCCGCCATCGACCTCTCCTCGGGCCACGCGGGCGAACCCGTCCTCCCCGGCACGTTCGTCGACTACGAGCGCTCGCCCCGCGAGTACGAGCTGAGTGTGGCCCAGACCGTCCTGCGGGTGCACACGCGGGTGGCCGACCTCTACAACGAGCCCATGAACCAGGTCGAGCAGCAGCTCCGGCTGACCATCGAGGCCCTGCGTGAGCGCCAGGAGCACGAGATGGTCAACAACCGCGAGTTCGGTCTCCTCCACAACGCCGACCTGAGCCAGCGCATCCAGCCCCGCAGCGGTCCCCCCGGCCCGGACGACCTCGACCAGCTCCTGGCCACGGTGTGGAAGGAGCCCGGGTTCATGCTGGCCCACCCGCGTACCATCGCCGCTTTCGGACGCGAGTGCAGCCGCCGCGGCATCTACCCGCAGAGCGTCGACATGTCCGGGCACCAGGTCCCCTCCTGGCGCGGTGTGCCGATGCTGCCCTGCAACAAGATCCCCGTCACCAAGGCCCGTACCAGCTCGATCCTGCTCATGCGCACCGGCGAGCAGAACCGCGGTGTGATCGGCCTGCACCAGACCGGGATCCCCGACGAGTACCAGCCGGGCCTGTCCGTGAGGTTCATGGGGATCAACGAGCAGGCGATCATCTCCTACCTGGTCAGCACCTACTACTCCGCCGCCGTCCTCGTCCCCGACGCACTCGGGGTCCTGGAGGACGTCGAGCTCGGCCGAGAGGACTGAGTAGGACCGTCGGAGGACCGATGGGGCCGGGGACGCCACGGCGGCCCCGCCCCGACACCGGGGCCGGGCGGGCCGGGACGGACTCTCGGCCCCCCGAGCACCCAGCAGGATTGGTGGCTTTGCCATGACAGTGACCGACACCGGGACCCCCGAGGTCCCGGAAATCCTCGAAGACCCGCCCGCCCCGCTCAGCCTGGGGGCACCGGCGGCCCGGAACCTGGCCACGACGACCAAGTCCGCCCCGCAGATGCAGGGGATCACGCCGCGATGGCTGTTGCGGATGCTGCCGTGGGCCGAGACACGCGGTGGCACCTACCGGGTGAACCGCCGCATGGTCTGCACGATCGGCGATGGTCGTGTGACGTGTGTGAACACCGGTGCTGATGTGAGTGTGGTGCCGGCCGAACTGCACGAACTCCCCGCTCTCCGGGGCTTCGGGGACGACTCCGTGCTGGAGGCGTTGGCTTCCCGGTTCGAGCAGCGCGGCTTCGAGCCCGGCGAGACCATCGTGGAGGCCGGACGCGCCCAGGACGGTGTGCACGTCATCGCACACGGCAAGGCCGACCGGGTCGGGCAGGGCAAGTACGGCGACCCCGTCGTCCTCGACGTCCTGGCCGACGGCAAGTTCGTCGGCGCGGAGACCTTCGCGGAGGAACCCGGAACCTGGCAGGCCGGACTCAGGGCCCGCACCCCGTGCATCGTCATGACCCTGCCCCGGGAAGCGGTCGAACGCGCCGTGCGCGACTCGCCCGCGCTGCGCACCCACGTCCGGGACCGGCTCGCCGACCCCGGACCCCACAACAGACACGGCGAGGCCGACATCGGCCTGACCTCGGGACACACAGGTGAACCGGCGCTCCAGGGCACGTTCGTCGACTACGAGCGCTCACCCCGCCACTACGAACTGAGTGTGGCCCAGACCGTGCTGCGGGTACACACGCGGGTGGCAGACCTCTACAACGACCCCATGGACCAGCTCGAGCAGCAGCTCCGGCTCACTGTCGAGGCCCTGCGTGAGCGCCAGGAGCACGAGATGGTCAACAACCGCGAGTTCGGGCTCCTCCACAATGCCGACCTACGACAACGCATCCAGGGCCGTGCCGGGCCCCCCGCCCCCGACGACTTCGACGAACTCCTCGCACGCCGCCGCAGGACCCAGCTCCTCCTCGCACACCCGCAGACCATCGCCGCCTTCGGACGCGAGTGCAACCGGCGCGGCCTGTACCCCGACCCCGTCGAGGTCGAAGGCCGCCAGGTCACGGCGTGGCGGGGGGTGCCCCTCCTGCCCTGCGACAAGCTCCCGATCAACCCGGACCGCACCTCGTCCGTCCTCGCCCTGCGTACCGGCGAGGAGGCCCACGGTGTGGTCGGCCTGCACCAGACCGGGATCCCCGACGAGTACGAGCCCGGCCTCAACGTCCGCTTCATGGGCACCAGCGCCCGGGCCGTCGCCTCCTACCTGGTCAGCGCCTACTACTCCGCCGCCGTCCTCGTACCCGACGCGCTGGGGGTCCTCGAGAACGTCGACATCACACGCTGAGGGAGGACCCATGTCCGTCACCGAGGACACCGAACACGACCACCGGACCGACGAGGTCCTGGACCGGGGCCGCAGGCTCTTCGAACCCGCCGTGCGCGCCGCGGTCGACAGCCTGTCGCCCGCCGTGCGCCCGGTCGCCGCCTACCACTTCGGCTGGTGCGACGAGCACGGCAACCCCGCCCGGGCCGGCTCCGGCAAGGCGATCCGTCCCACGCTGGCGCTGCTGGCCGCGGAAGCGGTGGGCAGCGATCCCGCCCCGGCCGTGCCCGCTGCGGTCGCCGTCGAACTGGTGCACAATTTCTCCCTGCTGCACGACGACGTCATGGACGGTGACACCACACGCCGCCACCGCCCCACCGCATGGACGGTGTTCGGGACCAACACCGCCATCCTCACCGGCGATGCCCTGCTCACCCTGGCCCTGGACGTGCTCGCCTCCAGCCGTGCCCACGCCGCGCAGGAGGGGCTGCGCATGCTCAGCGCCACGGTGCTCGACCTCATCAACGGCCAGAGCGCCGACCTCGACTTCGAGGAACGCCGCGACGTCGGCCTGGAGGAGTGCGTGCGCATGGCCGAGGGCAAGACCAGCGCGCTGCTCGGAAGCGCGTGTGCGCTCGGTGCCGCGTTCGGCGGCGGGGGTGAACGGGTGGAGGCGTTGCGTGAGTTCGGCAGCTCCTTCGGGACCGCCTTCCAGCACGCCGACGACCTCCTCGGGATCTGGGGACGTCCCGAGGCCACCGGCAAACCGGTCCACTCCGACCTGCGCAGCCGCAAGAAGACCTTGCCGGTGGTGGCCGCTCTGAGGTCCGGTACCCCCGCAGGACGGGAACTGGCCGATTTCTATCTGGACGACCGGGAACTCTCCGATGCCGAGATCGCCCGCGCCGCTGACCTGATCGAGGGCGCCGGGGGGCGCCGGTGGAGCAGGGAGCAGGCCGACCTCCTGCTCGACCGGGCCCTGGATGCCCTGCGCTCCGCCGACCTGGCCCCGCGTCCCGCCGGAGAACTCGCGGGGCTGGCCCGGTTCGCCGTCGACCGGACCCACTGACCCAGGCGGCCCGAAACCACCGCCCGACCAGAACAGGCGCCCTCATGGAAGCGTTCACCCTGCCCGACTTCTACCTGCCGCATCCGGCCAGGCTCAACCCGCACCTGGAGCGCACCCGCGAGCACAGCACCGGCTGGGCCCGCCGCATGGGCATGCTCGACACCCGCACGCCCGAGGGCGGACTCGTCTGGGACGAGGCCGCCCTGGCCGGGATGGACTACGCGCTCATGTGTGCCTACACCCACCCCGACTGCGACGGGCCCACACTCGATCTCGTCACCGACTGGTACGTGTGGGTGTTCTTCTTCGACGACTACTTCCTGGAGCAGTACAAGTACTCCCGGGACTTCACCGGCGCACAGACCTTCCTCGACCGTCTCGAGGAGTTCATGACCGAGGACGGCGGTCTCCCGCGCGAACCCGGGAACCCGGCCGAGGCGGGCCTGGCCGACCTGTGGCAGCGCACCGTCCCGTCCATGTCGGCCGGCTGGCGGCGGCGCTTCACCACCAGCACCCACAACCTCATGGTCGAGTCGATGTGGGAGCTGGACAACATCGAACGCGAGCGGGTGGCCAACCCGATCGAGTACATCCAGATGCGGCGACGGGTCGGGGGAGCGCCCTGGTCGGCCAACCTCGTCGAGGTCGCGGTCGGTGCCGAACTGCCCGACGGGGTGGCGGAGGAACGGCCCTTGCGGGTCCTGGCCGACACCTTCTCCGACGCCGTCCACCTGCGCAACGACCTGTTCTCCTACCAGCGCGAGGTCCAGGAGGAGGGAGAGAACTCCAACGCGGTCCTGGTCTTCGAGCGCTTCTTCGGCCGATCCACCCAGGAGGCGGCCGAACTCGTCAACGACCTGCTGACCTCCCGGCTCGTGCAGTTCGAGGACACGGCGCTGGGCGAAGTACCCGAGCTGCTGGCCGAACGTGCCGTGGCCCCCGGCGAACAGACCGGGGTGGCCGCCTACGTCAAAGGCCTCCAGGACTGGCAGGCAGGCGGGCACGAATGGCACGCACGTTCCGACCGGTACATGAACCAGGGTGCGGCCACCCGGCCGGCCGGGGAACTGGCCGGGCCCACCGGCCTGGGTACCGCGTCCGCGCGTCCGGCCTTCTCCTCGCTCGCACCCGGGGTTCGGCGGCGAGCCCGCCAACACACCCAACCGACCCTGCGGCCCGTCGGACAGCTGGAGCTGCCCGACCTCCACATGCCGTTCACGTTCCGCACCAACCCGCAGATCGACGCGGCCCGCCGCTACGCCGTGGACTGGGCCCGGCGGATGGGTTTCTTCGACTCGCTGCCCGGCGTGGAGGCCGGCGGGGTGTGGAACGAACAGCAGTTCATCGGCCTCGACCTACCCCACTGCGCCGCCATGATCCACGCCGACGCCGGTTTCGACGAGCTGTGCATCTCCTCCGACTGGCTGGCCTGGGGAACCTACGGCGACGACTTCTTCCCCGCCGTCTTCGGGACCACCCGCAACGCCGCCGCGGCCAAACTCTGCAACGAGCGGCTCCCGGCGTTCATGCCGCTGGACCTCGGTGCGACCCCGGAACCGGCCAACCCGCTCGAGCGCAGCCTCGACGACCTGTGGCGCCGTACCGCCGCGCCCATGGCACCTGCGGCCCGGGCCGAGTTCCGCACGGCGGTCGAGGACATGACCACGAGCTGGCTGTGGGAGCTCGACAACCAGGCTCACCACCGGGTGCCCGACCCGGTGGACTACCTGGAGATGCGCCGGCAGACCTTCGGCTCCGACATGACCCGTAGCCTGGCCAAACTCACCCGCTCGGCCGCCGTGCCCCGGGAGATCTTCCGGACCCGGACCATGCGCGAGCTGGAGACCTCCGCGCAGGACTACGCGTGTTTCCTCAACGACCTGTTCTCCTACCAGAAGGAGATCGAGTTCGAGGGGGAGGTGCACAACCTCGTCCTGGTCACGGAGAACTTCCTCGGCCTCGACCGCTTCGCCGCCCGCGACGTCGTCGTCGACCTCATGCACGCCCGCATGGAGCAGTTCGAGCACATCCTCGCCCAGGACCTGCCGAGGCTCTTCGAGGACTTCGCGCTCGACGACGAGGCCCGCGGCGCGCTGGTCCGCGATGCCGAAGGCATGAAGGAGTGGATGGCGGGGATCCTCGAGTGGCACCGCAAGTGTGTGCGCTACACCGACGCGGAACAGCGCCGCCTGCGCACCCCCGAACCTCTGGGTGAAGGCGTGCCGGCCGACCACGCCTGGCGCCCGTCCGGGCTCGGTACCTCCGCCGCCCGGCTGGCGTCCGTGCTGCGCGAGCGCGTGCCCCACTGACCGGCGCAGGCCCGGTGGTCCCGTGTCCGCCGGGCCTGCGCACGACACCCGTTCAGGAGAGCGCGACCATCTCCGCTCGGAGGGTGCGCAGGGTGGATGCGAGCAGGCGGGAGACGTGCATCTGAGAGCAGCCCACCTCCTCGGCGATCTGCCCCTGGGTCCATTCGTCGAAGAACCGGAGTTTGAGGATCAGCTGCTCCCGGGGCGAGAGCAACGCGCACGCGGTACGCAGCGACTCCCGCTCGACGACCATGTTCAGGTCGTGGTCCTCGCTGCCGATGCGTTCCTCCATCGGGGAGGGCGAGTCCTCGTCGTAGGACCCGAAGGAGAAGGTGTTGTAGGCCTCCGAGGCCAGCAGGATCCTCTCCACCTCCTTGTCCGAGAGCTCCATGGCCTGTGCGATCTCGTGGATGCTCGGGGCGCGTGAGAGTTGTTGCTCGAGCTCCTGCCGGATCCGGTTCATCCTGGGACGGCGCGACTGGATCTCCCGGGGGATGTGCACCGCCCACGTGTGGTCGCGGAAGTGCCGTTTGATCTCGCCCGTGACGGTGGGCAGCAGGTAACTGATGAAGGCCTTGCCCCTCTCGGGGGCGTAACCGCGGATCGCCTTGGCCAGCCCCACGTGTGCCGTCTGCCGCAGGTCCTCCTCGGGTTCTCCCCGGCCGCTGTAGTGGCGGGCGATCCGGTGCAGGACCGGCCTGTAGCGCTGCACGATCCGTTCGCGGAGCCGTTCCTCCAGGGGGTCGTGCGGCTCCAACGCCTTCAGTGTTCTCAGCAGTTCCTCGGCGGATGCCTCCGCCGAGGGTTCCTGCACGGAGGGCGGGTCGTCGAGGACCTCCGCCGCGGGTTCGCGGGCCTGGCGGGGGACGAGTGCGCTCTCCCGCGAAGGTTCCGAGGGCCGGGGCTCTGTGGTCGTGCCCCGGACGTCGGATGTGGTGTGCACAGTCAAGAGGATCCTCCTCACCGTCGGGCACGGGAGAGCGTCCTTGCACACGGGCCCCGGGGTTGTGGTCGGTGTTCTGCGGTCCGGGTTCCGTGTGGGGGAAGTGTTCTCCACGAAGACGTGCCTGTGCAGGGGGTTGCCCACGACTGTGGTGGCGAAAAGTCCAGTGATTCAGACTTGATGGGCTTTTGTCGGGAATTGCCGTCTTCCCAGTAGGCGCTCGCACTCCTGCCACACCGCATCCACCGTCAGCTCGGCCAGCCCCGGGTCCAAACGGTCCGCATGCGGGTCGCCCCGGCGCCCCGACCACAGACAGGAGTGGACGTCGGTGTCCACGAGCGGCCCCCACAGGGCCGGGGAGACCGGCCCGTGGAGACGGACCGACGGGGTGACACAGGCGGTCGCCACATGCGCCACACCCGTATCCCCGCATACGAGGAGACGGGCACGGGCGACCAGATGGAGCAACAGGCGCAGACCGGTCCGGCCCGCCACGACCGACCCGGACCGCAACCCGGCCTCCGCGGCGACCCGCTCGGCCAGAGCACGCTCCCCGGAAGAACCGGTCACCAGGACCCTGAACCCCCGGTTCTGGAGGCGGCGGGCCACCTGGGCGAACCGTTCGGGCGGCCACCGCCGCGACGCCGAGGCCGCGCCGGGGTGCACGACGACCGTGTCGTCCCGGTCGCTGGTGCCGACCGGCTGGGTCCAACGCACGTCCTCGGGGTCGGCGGGAACCCCGTGGTACTCCAACAGCCCGCACCAGACCCGGGAATCGTGGATCGCGCCGGGCCACGGCGGCCCCTGGACCCAGGGGACGTCCGGGTGCGCGTAACCCCACAGCTCCCCGGGGCCGAGCGCCTCCACCGCGACCGTGCTCTGCGGCCCCCGGCCGTGCAGATTCACCGCGAGATCCGGGGCGGGGCCCTCCCACTCCGGTGTACGCAGTGCGTCGGCGGGCAGGACACGCCACCCCAACCCGGCCGACCGCACCAGGTCCCGGTACCAGCCCGGCCCGGCCAACACGCGCACGTGATCGGGACGGGCACGCTCCAAGGCACGCAGGGCGGGGACCGCGGTCACGAAGTCCCCCAGACCCAGCGCGCGTACCGCCAGGAGACGGGGGGAGCGGGTCACCGGAGACATGGTCCCTCCTCGGCCGCAGCGGTCGCTCCTGGAAGGCCCTGACCGTCGGCCTCCCGAGTCAAACATGGGACCGGGCGCGGGAGCCGTCCGGGGCCGCAGGTGCGAACAGGGAGGTCAGGGCGAAGTTTGTCCGTCCTGACGCATGGTAGTCGACTGGGTGTGCTCCGAATCGACGCCGGTTCGCCCGGAGGGGGTTCCATGAGAGTGCTCGGTGTCAACGCCGTCTTCCACGACCCTGCCGCCGCTCTGGTGGTCGACGGCCGGACCGTGGCAGCCGCGGAGGAGGAACGCTTCTCCCGGCGCAAGCACGGCAAGGAAGCAGTTCCCTTCTCCGCGTGGGAGCTGCCGGTCGAGTCGATGCGCTGGTGCCTGAGCGAAGCAGGGGTGAGCCCCTCCGACCTCGACGCGGTCACCTACTCATACGATCCCGCACTGGCCGTGGAACGCGGCCCCGGACTCGACCCGGCCTGGGAATGGTTGCGCAAGACCTACGTCGAGCGGGCCCCGTTCTTCCTCGCCACCGCTCTTCCCGGACTGGACCCGGAACGGGTCCTGCACATGCCGCACCACGTCGCACACGCCGCCTCCGCGGCGTTGGCGGCGCCGAGGGCCGCGGGCGGACGCGCCGTCCTCGCCGCCGACGGCCGCGGCGAGAACACCTCGCACCTGGCGGGCTCCTACTCGGAGGACGGGAAGCTGGAGGTCCTCGCGCGCCAAGGGCTCCCCGAGTCGCTGGGCCTGGTCTACGAAGAACTCACCGAACACCTCGGCTTCCGGCGCTCGAGCGACGAGTACAAGGTCATGGCACTGGCCTCCTACGGGGAACCGACGATGGCCGACCGGCTCAGCGACAGGATCGCCCATCTGGGCGACGGGCTGATCGTGGCCTCGCAGGTCGACTGGGAGGCCCTCGCGCCGGCCCGGGAACCCGGAACCGAACCCACGCGCCTGCACGCCGACCTCGCGGCGAGCGTGCAACAGCGGCTGGAGGAGGTCCTCCTCGACCTGCTGGGTTGGCTCCACGAACGCACCGGACAACACAGCCTGGCGATGGCGGGAGGGATCGCCCTGAACTGCGTCGCCAACAGCCGGATCGTCCGGGAGAGCCCGTTCGACGACGTATGGGTCCAGCCCGCCGCCGGCGACGCGGGCACGGCCCTGGGGGGAGCGTTGCAAACGGCGGCCGACCTCGGTGAGAAGGTCGAGCCCATGCCAGGCGCCGACCTGGGGCGCGGTTGGTCGGACGAGGAACTGGCCGAGATCCTCTCCGAGGCGGAGGTCGAGTACGAACGCCCCGTCGACCTCGCCGCGGAGATCGCCCGTGCCCTCCAGGAGAACGCACTCGTGGCGTGGTTCCAGGGACGCTCCGAGTTCGGCCCCCGCGCACTGGGCCACCGTTCCCTGCTCGCCGACCCGTCCGACGCCGACAACCTCGAACGCCTCAACCGGGTCAAGGGCCGTGAACAGTTCCGTCCCGTGGCCCCGATGGTGCCGGCCGCACGGGCCGCGGACATTTTCTCGGGCGGGCCCCTGCCCAGCCCCCACATGCTGTTCGTCCACGACGTCGCACCGCAGTGGCGGGACCGGATCCCCGCCGTGGTCCACGTGGACGGTACCGCGCGAGTACAGACCGTCGATCCCGGGGACGACCCGCTCACCGCCCGCCTGCTGTCGGAGTTCGAGGCGCTGACCGGAGTGCCCGTCCTGGTCAACACCAGCCTCAACACGGCCGGCCGACCCATGGTGGACTCACCGAGGGACGCGTTGGAGTGCTTCGGCTCCGCCCCGGTGGACATCCTGGCCCTGGGCCCCTACCTCGTACGCCGTTCCGAGAAGGGGCGGACATGAGCGCGCCCGAGTACGCGGTCGTCGTCCCCACGACGGGACGCCCGGCTCTGGCGGGCGCGCTCGAGGCGGTCCTGGACGCCCCGCCCGACGCCGCACCCGCCGAGATCGTCGTGGTCGACGACCGGCCCCTCGGTGAGCGGGACACCCCGCTGCCCGGGATCGGGGACCGGATCGGCGTGCGGATCCTGCGTACGGGCGGCAAGGGGCCCGCCACCGCACGGCAGGCCGGATGGCACTCCTGCACCGCGCCGTGGATCGTCTTCCTGGACGACGACGTGCGACCGCCCGCGGACTGGCCCGAGCGGCTGTGCGCGGACCTGGCCTCCCTCCCCGGGGAAGCAGCGGGCAGCCAGGGCCGCATCGTCGTACCGCGCCCGCACGGACGCCGCCCCACGGACGCCGAACGGGCCACGATCGCCCTGGAGGATGCTCTGTGGATCACCGCCGACCTGGCGGTGCGCAGACGGGCCCTGGAACGGGTCGGCGGATTCGACACCCGCTTCCCCCGTGCCTACCGGGAGGACACCGACCTGGCCCTGCGGACACAGGACGCCGGCCTCACACTGCACAGGGGGGACCGGGTGTGCGTCCACCCCCTGAGGGACGGGGAGCGCCGCGTGAGTCTGCGGGCCCAGCGCGGCAACGCGGACAATGCCCTCATGTGGCGACTGCACGGGCCTTCCTGGCGCGAACGGGTCGCCGAGCCGCCTGGCGGTCTGCGCTCACACCTGTTCACGACCGCAGTGGCCGCGACCGCCGTGCTCACGGCGGCCACCGGCCGTCGGGGGACGGCCGCCGTGTCGACCGCCGTGTGGGCACTGTCGACCGCCCGGTTCGCGCTGTCCCGGATACGCCCCGGGCCGTCCCTCCCCGCCGAATGGGCCGACATGGCGCTCACGAGCGTGCTCGTCCCGCCCCTGGCGTGCCTGCACCGGTTGCGCGGCGAGCTGCGGCACGTCGGCGCCCGGCCCGCGCCGGCCGTGCGCGCGGTGCTCTTCGACCGCGACGGCACGCTCGTGGAGGACGTGCCCTACAACGGCGACCCCGACAAGGTCGTCGCACGTCCCGGTGCGGCCGAAGCCGTCGCACTCGCCCGCGAACACGGGCTCCGGGTCGGGATGGTGACCAACCAGTCCGGGATCGGCCGCGGCACCCTCACCGAACGGGAGGTGACCGGGGTCAACCGGCGGGTCGAGGAGCTGCTCGGCCCCTTCGACCTGTGGCGGATCTGTGCGCACACCCCGGAGGAGGGCTGCACCTGCCGCAAACCACTGCCGGGCCTGGTGCTCAGCGCCGCCGCCGGGCTCGGTGTGCATCCCGCCGAGTGCGCGGTGATCGGCGACATAGGCTCCGACACGGAGTCCGCGGCCGCCGCAGGAGCACGGGGGATCCTCGTGCCCACTCCGGTGACCCTCGACGAGGAACTGCGCCGGGCCCCGGAGGTCGAGCACGACCTGCTCTCCGCGGTGCGCAGACTCGTGGGGGGTGAGAGGACATGAGCACACGCACGGTCCTGGTGGCCCGCATGGACAGCATGGGCGACGTCCTGCTGTCCGGTCCCGCCGTGCGCGCGATCGCCCGAAGGGCCGACCGGGTGGTGGTGCTGGCCGGACCCCAGGGCGAGGCGGCGGCACGCCTGCTCCCCGGGGTGGACGAGGTCATCACCTGGTGTGCGCCGTGGATCTCCCCGCAACCGCCCCGGGTCGAGCGCCAGGACGTCGAGGAACTGATGGCGGCGATCACCGCTACGGGCGCCGACGAGGCCGTCGTCCTCACCTCCTTCCACCAGTCTCCGCTCCCGCTGGCCCTGCTGCTCAGGATGGCGGGGGTGGGCCGGATCTCGGCGATCAGCGACGACTACCCGGGAAGCCTGCTGGACGTGCGCCACCGTGTTCCCCAGGGGATGCCCGAGGCCGAGCGCGCCCTCTCACTCGCCGAGGCCGCCGGGTTCCCGCCCGGGCCCGAGGACACCGGACGCCTGGACCTGCGGCGGCCCCTGCCCGACACACGGGACCTGGTGGGCAGCGAAGCCTTCACCGTCGTCCACGTCGGTGCCGATGCACCCGCCCGTGAACTGCCCGACACCCTGGGAGCCGACGTGGTCGCCGAGCTCGGTGCCCGCGGGCACCGCGTCGTCGTCACCGGTACCGACCGAGCCAGGGCGGGCGGGGTCGGGGGCGAACACGGCCTCAACCTGGCCGGCCGCACCACCACGGCCGAACTCGCCGACGTGCTCCGCAGGGCCCGTGTGGTCACCGTCGGCAACACCGGGCCGGCACACCTGGCCGCAGCCGTGGGTACCCCGGTCGTATCGCTCTTCGCTCCCGTCGTGCCCGCCTCGGCCTGGGCCCCGTACGGGGTCGACCACCGCCTGTTGGGCCACCAGGACGCCCCGTGCGCCGGCACGCGGGCGCGCCGGTGCCCGGTTCCGGGCCATCCCTGCCTCAACGGCGTGACCGCCGGGCAGGTCCTGGCCGCCATCGACGAGCTCGGGGAGGCGCCATGACCGTGGACACGGGCCGGACCACCGCTGCGTCCGCGCGGGTCGAAACGCACACGAGGGAGCCCGTCCGGCCACGCCGTGTGCTCATGTGGCACGTCCACGGGTCGTGGACGACCTCGTTCCTGCACTCGGGGCACACCTGCGTGCTCCCGGTGACACCCGACCGGGGACCCGACGGACGCGGGCGGGCCGACACCTGGAACTGGCCGCCCAACGCCGTGGAACTCCCCTGGGAGCAGGTGCGCGGGGCCGGGATCGACCTGGTGCTGCTGCAGCGGCCCCACGAGATCGAACTCGCCGAACACCTCCTCGGAGCGGTCCCCGGCCGGGACGTGCCCGCGGTCTACGTCGAGCACAACACCCCGCGCGGCGGCGTGCCCGAGACCCTGCACCCGCTCGCCGAACGTTCGGACGTGCCCATCGTGCACGTGACCCATTTCAACGCCCTCTTCTGGGACAGCGGCCGGGCCCCCGTACACGTCGTCGAACACGGGATCCCGGACCCGGGCCCGCTGTACACCGGGGAGGTGGCACGGGCCGGGGCGGTGCTGAACGAACCCCTGCGCCGCTGGCGTTTCACCGGAACGGACCTGCTCACGGGGCTGGCCGGCGAGGTCCCCCTGGACCTGTTCGGTATGGGTGTCGAAGCGGTCCCGCGACAGTTGGGGCTCTCCGGGACACGGTTGCGCGCCCACGAGGACCTGCCCCAACACGCCATGCACACCGAGCTGGCACGCAGGAGGGCCTACGTCCACCCGCTGCGCTGGACCTCCCTGGGACTCTCCCTCATCGAGGCGATGATGATGGGCCTTCCCGTGGCCGCCGTCGGAGCGACCGAGGCCTACGAGGCCGTCCCGCCGGGCGCCGGTGTCGTCTCCACGGACCCCGGCGTGCTCGCGGCGGAGCTACGCGCCTTCCTGAACGACCCCGACCACGCGGCCCGGACCGGCGCCTACGCGCGCGAGGCCGCGCTGGCCCGGTACGGGCTCCCGAGGTTCCTCGACGACTGGGAGCGAGTGTTGGAGGAGGTGGCGCGATGAGGATCGCGATGGTGTCGGAGCATGCCAGCCCGCTGGCGCTCATCACGGGCGAGGACGCCGGCGGTCAGAACGTCCACGTGGCGGAGTTGGCCACCGCACTGGCCCGGCGGGGACACGACGTCGTCGTCCACACACGGCGCACCGATCCGACCGCACCCGACACCGTGCTCTTCCGGGACGGTGTCCGGGTCCGGCACCTGACAGCCGGGCCGGCGGCACCGCTCGCCAAGGACCTGCTGCTGCCCCACATGGGCGAGTTCGAGCGCGCGCTCACCGAGGCGCTCGCACACGAGAGGCCCGACGCCGTGCACGCCCACTTCTGGATGAGCGGGATGGCCGCGACCGGTGCCGGAGCCGCGCTCGGGATCCCCGTGTTCCAGACCTTCCACGCGCTGGGTGCGGTCAAGCAGCGTTTCCAGGGCCTCGCCGACACGAGCCCTCCGGAGAGGGACCGGATCGAACCGGCCGTGGCACGGACCTGTGACACGGTCGTGGCGACCTCCGAGGAGGAGAGGAGCGAACTCCTCACCTGGGGCGTGGCACCGGAACGGATCGCCGTGGTGCCCTGCGGTGTGGACACCGAGCGCTTCACCCGCTCGGGCCCCGGTGCGCCCAGGAACGGGCGGCCGCGCTTGCTCAGCCTGGGACGGCTCGTCCCCCGCAAGGGGGTCGACACGGTGATCCGGGCCCTGGCCGCGGTGACCGATGCTGAGCTGCTCGTGGTCGGCGGACCGCGCACCGACGAGATGAGGGACGACCCCGAGGTCGTACGGCTGCGCACGATCGCCCGGCACCTGGGCGTGGCCGACCGGGTGCGGTTCCTCGGGTGTGTGGATCGTGATGAGGTTCCCGCGCTCGTCCGCTCCGCGGACCTGTCGGTCAACGTGCCCTGGTACGAGCCGTTCGGCATCTCGACGGTCGAGTCGATGGCCTGCGGTGTACCCGTGATCGCCTCCCGGGTGGGCGGCCACTGCGACACCGTGGTGCACGGGGAGACGGGGTTGCTCGTCCCCGCGCGCAGCCCCGGACGGCTCGCCGAGAAGATCCGCATGCTGCTGGCCGAACCCGACACACGCAGGTTCTACTCCGAGGCCTCCGAGAGGCGGGCCCGGAGGCGGTACTCGTGGTCGGAGGTGGCCCGGGCCACCGAGCAGTGTTACCGGTCGCAGGTCCCGAGGGCCGTACTTCCCCGCGACCCGGAGCACGAGCGCCTCTCGGGACGAACGGCTGCGACCACGGTCGGAGGGGAAGAGAGCTGATGCACACCCATCTACGCGAACTGGACGAGGCGTTGCACGGGACCGACGCCGACCGGGTCGAAGGCTGGTCCCGGGTCGCCGGACCGGCCCTGGCGGCCGGTCACCGGCTCTTCGCGTGCGGCAACGGGGGCAGCGCCGCCGAGGCACAACACCTGACCGCCGAGCTGACGGGGCGGTTCGAGACCGAACGGCCACCGATGTCGGCGTTGGCACTGCACGCCGACAGTTCGAGCGTGACCGCCATCGCCAACGACTACGGATACCAACAGGTCTACGCCCGGCAGCTCCGGGCACACGCTTCCCACGGCGACCTCCTGGTGTGCATGTCCACCAGCGGCAACAGCGAGAACGTCGTGGAGGCCGTCAAGACCGCCCGCGAACTGGGGGTCGTGTCCTGGTCCCTGACCGGACCCGGGCCCTGCTCCCTGGAATCGCTGAGCGACGACACGGTCGCCGTGCCGGCCAGAACCACCTCGACCGTCCAGGAGGTCCACCTGGCGCTGGTCCACATCTTCTGCGCGGGGGTGGACCGCTGGTCGGAGCGGTCCGGCGCGGCCCGGACCGTTCCCGGACAGAGGGGGAACACATGAGTGGCGGGCGCCTGGCCGTACTCGGCGACAGCATTCTGGACGTCGACCTGAGAGGACGGTCCCGTCGGCGGTGCCCCGACGCCCCGGCACCCGTCCTGGACGAACCGGGCCGATGGCACCGTCCCGGCGGGGCCGGCCTGGCGGCGGGACTCATCCACGAGTACAGCGGCGGGGACGTGGTCCTGGTGACGGCCGTCGGCCGGGACGAAGGCGCGGTCGAACTCGCCCGCAGCCTCGGTACGGGCGTGGTGCTCGACGGACTCCCGTTGCGGAGGCGTACCCCCACCAAGGTCCGTGTGCAGGACGGCGGGGCCACCCTCGCACGGCTCGACGAGGGCTGTGAGCAGGTCGTACCGGAGGTCTCTGCCGAGGAGGTACGCCGTGCCCTGCACGGGGCCGACGCCGTCCTGGTCTCCGACTACGGGCTCGGCCTGACCCACAGCAGGGCCGTGCGCGAGGTGTTGACCGACCTCGCCACGCACACACCGATCGTGTGGGACCCGCACCCGCGTGGGGCGCCCCCGGTCCCTGAAGCCCTGCTGGTCACGCCCAACGCGGCCGAGAGCCTGGTCCCCGCGGGAGCGGACACAGCGCACACCCTGCGCAGGGCACGCCGCCTGGCGGCCCAGTGGCAGGCCGAGGCGGTCACCGTCACCTTGGGCGACGGGGGCGGTGTCTGGGCCGACCGGTCGGGCAACGGCGGCGAGGTCCGTGCCGAACGGGTCCCGGAACCGGAGGACACCTGCGGCGCCGGGGACGCTTTCGCGGCCGCGTGCACCGTGCTCCTGGAACGGGGGTTCGGTGTCGGGAGCGCCGTCGAGGCCGGTACTTGTGCCGCCGGACGTTTCGTCGCCTCCGGAGCCGCCACCGCGTACGCGGAACCACGACGCGAGCGGGGTGCGGCCGTGAGCATGCTCAATCCACCACCCGAGGTGGAGGGGGCCCGACGCGAGGGCAAACGCATCGTGGCCACCGGGGGGTGTTTCGATCTGCTGCACGCCGGCCACGTCGACCTGCTGCGGCGGGCCCGTGCCCTCGGCGACCACCTCGTCGTCCTGGTCAACGACGACTCGTCGGTGCGCGGACTCAAGGGTGCCGAGCGCCCGGTGGTGCCCGAACACGACCGGGCACGCCTGGTGGGCGCGCTCTCCTGCGTGGACACCGTCGTCCTCTTCGGTGAGAGCACCCCGATGAGCATGCTCCGGAGGATCAGACCGGACGTGTGGATCAAGGGCGGCGATCACGACGTGGACGATCTCCCCGAGGCGCCGGTCGTGCGGGCCGTCGGCGGCGAGGTCGTCACACTGCCGCTGTTGCCGGGCCGGTCCACGACCGGCCTCATCGACCATCTGCGGGGCCAGGACGGCCTCCCCGCGACGTGAGACCCCGTCTGCAGAGGAGAGAAGATGCGTGAACTCGGACTGACCATCGTCACCGGAGGTGCGTCCGGTCTCGGCGCCGCCACGGCTCGTGCCGTCGCGGACGAGGGAGGGACCCCCGTGGTTCTGGACCGCAAGCACCCCGAGACGGATCTGCCCTTCGTGGAGGTCGACCTCGCCGACCGGCACGCGATCGAACAGGCGGTCTCCCAGGTCGTGACGGAGCACGGTCCGCCCTCAGCGCTCGTCAACGCCGCCGGTATCGACGTGTGCGGCCAGCTGTCCGACGTCGCCGCCGAGGACTGGGAACACGTGGTCGCCGTGAACCTGCTGGGCACCGTGGCCGTGACCAGGGCGGCCCTGCCCCACCTGAAAGCGACCCGGGGGAGCGTGGTCAACTGCGCGTCCACGCTCGGCCTGCGCGCGCTGAGCGACGCCAGTGCCTACTGCGCCTCCAAGTTCGGGGTCGTCGGGTTCACCCGGTCCCTGGCCGCCGAACTCGCCGGTTCCGTGGGGGTCACGCTCCTCGTCCCGGGAGGGATGCGCACCGCCTTCTTCGACGACCGGCCGGAGCAGTACCGCCCCGGCCCCGACGCACAGCTCAACGACCCGGACGACGTGGCCTCGTCCGTGCTCTTCGCTCTGCGCCAGCCGCGGGGATGCGAGGTACGGGAGATGGTCGTGTGCCACTCGGGCGAGACGTCCTGGCCGTAGGCCCTGTCCGGTGGAGACCGATGGCCTGTTGCACGACGGCGGGCATCCACCGAACAGGCTCCGGGCCCTCACGGCGGTCCCGTGGCACGAGCGACGACGTCGCGGAAGAAAGGACCGAACGATGCACCATCCGAGAAGGGGTGCCGTACTGGTCACCGGTGGAACGGGCTTCGTGGGCTCGCACCTGTGCCGACGGCTGATCGAGCGGGGACAGAGAGTGATCTGTCTGGACAACCTCGTCACTGGACGCACCGAGAACGTGCGGCACCTGTTGGACCATCCGAGGTTCGCCATGCTCCTGGCCGACGTGACGGAGCAGTGGGAGATCGACGAACCGCTGGAAACCGTCTTCCACCTCGCATCGGCCGCTTCGCCCCGGGACTACCTCCGTATGCCTCTGGAGACCCTGGAAGCCGGGAGCGCCGGGACACGCAACGCTCTGGCCTGTGCCGAGGCCCACCGGGCCAGGTTCGTGCTCGCCTCGACGAGCGAGGTGTACGGGGACCCGAAGGAACACCCGCAACGGGAGACCTACTGGGGCCACGTCAACCCGATCGGCCCCCGGAGCGTGTACGACGAGGCCAAACGGTACGCCGAGTCGCTCACCATGGCCCATCACCGGACCCGGGACACGGACGTGGGGATCGCCCGGGTCTTCAACACCTACGGGCCCAGGATGCGTCTGGACGACGGCCGTATGATCCCCACCTTCCTGCGGCAGGCGCTGGCGGGAGAACCGATCACCGTCACCGGCAGCGGCCAACAGACACGGTCGATCTGCTACGTGGACGACACCGTCGAGGGGCTGCTGGCCCTGGCCGACAGCGGCACGGCGGACCCGGTCAACATCGGGAGCGAGGAGGAGGTGAGCGTACTGAACCTGGCCGACCACATCCGTGTGCTCTCGGGGTCCCGGTCCGAGCTCACCTTCATCGACCGGCCCGAGGACGACCCGCACTACCGGAGGCCGGACATCAGCAAGGCCATGAGGATCCTCGGGTGGAAACCGGCCGTCCACCTGGACGAAGGGCTGCGGCGCACCCTCGCGCACGTGTTGGAGGGCGAGGTGTTCCCGGTCCCGGAGATGAGACGCCTTCAGGGGCGGAACGGGAGGATCGACCATGCCGAGCACGGAGCCGTCCCGGGTCTCGGTCGTGGTGATCACGCGTGACCGGGTCACCGAACTCTGCCGCACGTTGGCGAACCTGCGGTTGTTGGAGCCCAGGCCCCCGGTCGTGGTGGTCGACAACGACTCGGGGGACGGGACCGCGGAAGTGGTCCGTGCGAGCTTTCCCGAAGTGACTCTGGTCCGCAACGAACGCAACACCGGATGCGCGGCACGCAACCTCGGCGTCGAACACACCTCCACGCCCTACGTCGCTTTCTGCGACGACGACTCGTGGTGGGCCGGGGACTCGCTGGAGGCGGCCGCCGACGCCTTCGACACGCATCCGCGCCTGGGGCTGGTCGCCGCAGCCGTCCTCGTCGGGGGCGGGGAACGCGCGGACCCGGTCAACGACAAGCTGCTCGACAGCCCGCTGGAACCGGAGGGGGACCTTCCGGGGCCCAGGGTGCTGGGGTTCCTGGCCTGCGCCTGTGTCGTCCGGCGCACCGCCTTCGACGAGGCGGGAGGTTTCGAACCGCTGCTGTTCTTCGGCGGCGAGGAGGCGCTCCTGGCACAGGACCTGGCGGCGCGGGGCTGGGGCCTGTGCCACCTGCCCCGGCTCCGTGTCCACCACCACCCGTCGGAGGCCCGACCGCCCTCCGCATGGCGTCGCACCCTGGAGGAACGCAACGCTCTGCTCACCTCCTGGCTGCGTCGGGGACCGAAGACCGTGGTCGCACACACGGCACGCACGCTCGGGCGGGCGCTACGCGACCCGTGCTCACGCAGGGCCCTGTGGGGTGCGGTCGTGTTGACGCCCGAGGCGTGGACGGCGCGCCGCAGGGTCCCGGCCTCGGTCGAACACGACCTCGAACTCCTGGAGCGGACGTGAGGGCGCGCGTGGGTGTCGTGGTCATCACCAAGGACCGGCGCCGGGAACTGACACGCACACTCTCGCGGCTGGCGGAGCTTCCCGAACGCCCTCCCGTCGTGGTGGTCGACAATGCTTCGGAGGACGGTACGGCCGACATGGTCGCCCACCGCCACCCGGACGTGGGGCTCGTCCGGGCGGGCGCGAACCTGGGCGCGGTGGGCCGCAACGTCGGCACCGACGCGCTGTCCACGCCCTACGTCGCCTTCTGCGACGACGACACGTGGTGGGAGCCCGGCGCGCTGGGACGTGCGGCGGACCTGTTGGACGCCCACCCGCACCTGGGGGCGGTCACCGCGCGCCTGGTCGTGGAACCCTCCGGGGAGGAGGACCCGCTCACCCCGGAACTGCGGTACTCGCCCGTCCCGGGACCCGAGTGGCTCCCGGGCCCTGCTGTTCTGGGCATCCTCGCGGGGGTGAGTGTCCTGAGGACCGAGGCCTTCCGCGGGGTGGGGGGTTTCTCGGAGCGCCTGTGGCTGGGCGGAGAGGAAGAACTCCTCGCGCTCGACCTGGCCTCGGCGGGGTGGTGGCTGTGCTGGGACGAGTGGACCGTGGCCCACCACCACGCCTCGGAGGTGCGGGATCCGCGCAGGCGCCGGCGGCAGGGGATCCGAAACACCCTGTGGACCGCCTGGCTGCGTCGCCCGTGGCGGGGCGCGCTCGACCACACCCGGCAAGTACTGGGGTCGGCGCCCAAGGACCGCACGAGCGCCGCGGCCGTGGCGGAGGCACTGGGCGGACTGCCGTGGGTGCTCAGGGAACGCAGGACCGTCCCGCCGCACGTGGAGGAGGGCCTCCAGCTGCTCGCCGGGCCGCGGAGGAGGTCACGCGCCCGTCGTTACGTCGGTTGAGCGCACGGCCTCATCGACACGGAGAGTAACCATATTGGACGAGAATTTGACGTGGGTATCGTTTTTGTCGAGGTCACAAGGTTAGGAACCCGTGGTGGACGACACATCGGTGAATCTCACGGCCCTCCAACGAGAACTCCGCGAGCACGTGGACGCAGAGGTGCGTTTCGACCGGGGGAGTGTCGGCGCCTACTCCACCGACGGCTCCAACTACCGCCAGGTCCCCCTCGGGGTGATCGTTCCCCGCAGTGTCGACGCCGGGGCGACGGCCGTCGGAGTGTGTGCGCGGGCCGGGGTACCGGTCCTCTCCCGCGGCGGCGGCACCAGCCTGGGAGGCCAGGCCACCAACGCCGCCGTCGTCATCGACTGGACGAAGTACTGCGACCGCCTGGTCTCGGTCGACGCCGAGCGCCGGACCTGTGTGGTCGAACCCGGCATCGTGCTCGACGAACTCAACCGGCTGCTCGCCCCGCAGGGGCTCAAGTTCGGCCCCAAACCCTCCACCCACAGCCACTGCTCCCTGGGTGGCATGATCGGCAACAACGCCTGCGGCGCCTCGGCCCAGGCCTACGGCAAGACCGTGGACAACGTGCGCCGCCTGGAGGTCCTGGTCTACGACGGGTCCCGTTTCTGGGTCGGGCCCACCTCGGACGAGGAACTCGACGGGATCCTCCGCGTCGGCGGGCGCAGGGCGGAGATCCATCGAGGCCTGCGCGAGATCATCGGGCACCACGAACAGGACGTGCGCGACCATTTCCCGGACATTCCCCGGCGGGTCTCCGGCTACAACCTGGACTCCCTCCTGCCGGAGAACGGGTTCGACCTCGCCAAGGCGCTCGTCGGTAGCGAGGGGACCCTCGTCACCGTGCTGCACGCCGAACTCGACCTGGTCCCGATCCCCCGCCACGACGCGATGGTGGCGCTCGGGTACGACGACATCTGCGCCGCCGCGGACGACGTCCCCCGTATCCTGGAACACTGCGATCCGGTACTGCTCGAGGCGCTCGACAGCCGGATGGCCCAGTTGATGAGGGAAGAGCATGCCTACCTCGAACCCCTCGACCGGCTCCCGCACGGGGAGAGCTGGCTGCTGGTGCAGTTCAGCGCAGACAGTCAGGAGGGGGTCGACGAACAGTCCCGCGGCCTGTTGCGTGCGCTGAGCCGGGGCGAAGGGGACAGCACGGTCTCCTTCCCCGACTCCCCCTCCCAAGAGAGGGAGATGCTCAAGGCGCGGGAAGTCGGCCTCGGTGTGACTGCCCGTCCCCCCGACGCGCGCGAGACCTGGGAGGGATGGGAGGACTCCGCGGTGTCCCCGGAAAAGCTCGGCGACTACTTGCGCGACCTGAAGGAACTCTTCACCGAGTTCGGTTACGATCACCCATCGCTCTACGGCCACTTCGGCCACGGGTGTGTGCACACCCGGATCCCCTTCCAGCTCAAGAACGCAGAAGGCGTCGCCGAGTTCCGCAGGTTCCTCTTCCGGGCAGCGGAACTGGTCGTCTCCTACGGGGGATCCCTCTCCGGTGAACACGGGGACGGCCGGGCCAGGGGGGAACTGCTGCCCCTGATGTTCGGCGACCGGGTGGTCGACGCATTCACCGAGGTCAAGGAGCTCTTCGACCCGCGGAACAGGATGAACCCGGGCAAGGTCGTCCTGGCCGATCCGGTCGACGGCGACCTCCGTCTCGGCTCGCAGTGGCGTCCCTGGAGGCCCAGCACCCACTTCGCCTTCGGTCAGGACGACCATTCCTTCCGGCGGGCGGTCATGCGCTGCGTCGGGGTCGGGAACTGCCGCGCCCAGACGGGGGGTGTCATGTGCCCTTCCTACCGGGCCACCGGGGAGGAGGAACACTCCACCCGAGGTCGGGCCCGGCTCCTCTTCGAGATGCTGAACGGGCACGAGGACTCGGTCATCGACGACGGGTGGCGCTCCACCGAAGTACACGACGCCCTCGACCTGTGCCTGGCGTGCAAGGGCTGTAAGTCCGACTGTCCGGTCGGCGTCGACATGGCCACCTACAAGGCCGAATTCCTCTCGCACCACTACCGGGGGCGGCTGCGTCCCGCCGCCCACTACTCCATGGGATGGCTGCCGGTCTGGGCCCGGATGGCGCGCCTGGCCCCCCGCCTGGCCAACGCGGGGCTGCAAGCCCCCGGGCTCTCCCGCCTGGGCAAGCGGATGGCAGGGATCGCTCCCGAACGGGAGACACCGGAGTTCGCGACCGAGTCCTTCGTCGAATGGTGGCGTTCCCGGGGCAGCCCGGAACCCGAGCCGGGGGATCCGCAGGCGGTCGTTCTGTGGCCCGACACCTTCAGCAACCACTTCCACCCGCACGTCGCCGAGGCCGCGGTCGGTGTACTGGAAGACGCGGGGTTCCGGGTCGCGGTACCGACCGAGAGCGTGTGCTGCGGGCTGACCTGGATCTCGACCGGGCAGCTGCGGATTGCCGCGCACGTCCTGAAACGCACCGTCGACGTACTGCGTCCGTGGCTCGGGGCCGACACCCCGATCGTGGGGCTCGAACCCTCGTGCACCGCCGTGTTCCGTTCCGATCTCACCGAACTGCTCCCGGGCGATCAGGACGCCGCACGCTTGGCCGAACGGTTCCGTACCTTCTCCGAACTGTTGCTGGAAGCGCCCGGGGAATGGCGTCCTCCCGAGCTGGGCCGCTCGGCCACGGTCCAGACCCATTGCCACCAGCACGCCGTCACCAAGTACGACGCCGACCGTGAGCTGATGCGCCGAGCGGGGATCGACGCGCAGGTCCTCGACGAGGGCTGTTGCGGGCTCGCGGGAAACTTCGGTTTCGAACGCGGTCACCACGACCTGTCCATGGCCATCGCCGAACAGGGGTTCCTCCCCGCAGTCCGGGACACCGCCCCCGAAGCCCTCGTCCTCGCCGACGGTTTCAGCTGCCGCACCCAGATCGAACAAGCGGGAACCGGGCGCCGCGCCCTCCATCTGGCCGAAGCCCTGGCGGACGGTCTGCCAGAACCCGTGGAGCCCACCGCGCGGAGCGGTCGAGGGTCGGGCCCCTCGGCCGACGGCACACTCCTGGTCGGGATCCTCGCGCTCACAGCGGCCGCGGCGACCGCGGTCGGGGTCTGGGCCAGCTCGCGCAAGAACGCCTGAACCGCGGTCGGAGACCGCGGACGCCGCCCCTCTCAAGTGACCCGGCCGACCCGCCACACGGGATCGGTCCACCACGGAGGAAACGAGGCAGACCCATGACGGACAAGGTTTCGGACTACGTGCTGCAGCGGTTGCGCGAGTGGGACGTCGAACGTGTCTTCTCCTACGCCGGAGACGGCATCAACGAGCTGCTCGCCGCCTGGGGGCGGGCCGACAACGAGCCGACGTTCACCCAGGCCCGGCACGAGGAGATGGCGGCATTCGAGGCGGTCGGCTACGCCAAGTTCTCCGGGAAGGTCGGGGTGTGCGCCGCCACTTCCGGCCCCGGCGCGGTCCACCTGCTCAACGGCCTCTACGACGCCAAACTCGACCACGTCCCGGTGGTAGCGATCGTGGGGCAGACCAACCGGAGCGCCATGGGCGGCTCCTACCAGCAGGAGATCGACCTGGTGAACCTGTACAAGGATGTGGCCTCCGAGTTCTGCGAGATGGTGACCGTACCCGAGCAGCTGCCCAACGTCCTCGACAGAGCGATGCGTATTTCTTGGACCAGGCGGACGGTGACCGCCGTGATCATCCCCGCCGACGTGCAGGAACTGGAGTACTCTCCGCCGACCCACGACTTCAAGATGGTTCCTTCCAGCCTCGGGGTGTCCTCGCCCACACCAGTGCCGCGGTCGTCGGACATGGCCCAGGCCGCGCAGGTGCTCAACGACGGGGAGAGGATCGCGGTCCTGGTCGGCCAGGGAGCGGCCGGGGCCAAGGACGAGGTCAAGCAGGTCGCGGAGCTGATGGACGCCGGGGTGGCCAAGGCGCTGCTGGGCAAGGACACGCTGCCCGACGACCTGCCGTACGTGACCGGCTCGATCGGCCTGCTGGGCACACGCGCCTCCTACGAACTCATGCGGGACTGCGACACCCTCCTGGTGGTGGGCTCCAGCTTCCCCTACACCCAGTTCATGCCCGAGCTGGACCAGGCACGGGCCGTGCAGATCGACATCGACCCGAATATGATCGGTATGCGCTACCCCTTCGAAGTCAACCTCGTCGGGGACGCCAAGGAGACCCTCACCACCCTGCTCCCGCAGCTCGATCGCGACAAGAAGCGCAGGTCCTGGCGCGAGAAGGTCGAGAGGGACGTCACGCAGTGGTGGGAGGTCATGCGGCGCCGGGCCGACGTCTCGGCCGAGCCGATCAACCCCGAGTACGTTGTACACGCCCTGGACCCGCTCCTGCCCGACGATGTGATCGTGACCTCGGACTCGGGTTCGGCCGCGAACTGGTATGCGCGGCATCTGCGCATGCGCGGGAACATGCGCTGTTCGCTCTCGGGCACTCTCGCCACGATGGGTCCGGGCGTGCCCTACGCCATCGGTGCCAAATTCGCTCATCCGGACCGGCCGGTCATCGCACTCGTTGGTGATGGCGCCATGCAGATGAACGGCATGGGCGAACTCGTGACCGCGGCCAAGTACTGGCAGGAGTGGCAGGATCCGAGGATGGTGGTGGCCGTCCTCAACAACCACGACCTCAATCAGGTCACGTGGGAGATGCGCGCCATGAACGGGGCGCCACAGTTCCTGCCTTCGCAGTCGTTGCCGGACGTTCCCTACGCCGACTTCGCGCACCTGGTGGGGCTCGACGGGGTACGGGTGGAACGCCCCGAGGACGTCGAGAGCTCCTGGCACCGGGCACTGGGCGCCGATCGGCCCTTCGTGATCGACTTCCGTACCGACCCCGACGTCCCGCCCATCCCGCCGCACGCGAGCCTCGACCAGATCGAGTCCGCGGCCTCGGCGATCCTCCATGGCGACACGGAGAGCGCCGGTCTGGTCCGGCAAGGGGTCAAGGCCAAGGTGCAGGACTTCCTGCCCGGGCACAACAAGGACCGATGACACACCGCAACCCTGGTTCGGGGGTTCGATGAACAGGACGGCACACAAGGGGACGGAGCCGGTCGTGGACGGGGTCACCACGGCCGTCTACACCGTTCCGGCCGATCAGATCGAGGCGGACGCGACCCTGGCCTGGTCCTCCACGACCCTGGTCCTGGCCCGCGTTCGCTGCGGTGACGTGCTCGGACTCGGCTACACCTATGGGGCTCCGGCCACCGCTCAGGTCGTCGAGGACCACCTGGCCGGTGCCGTGGTCGGCCGGTGCGCCTGGGACACGGCCGCTGCGAACGAGGCGATGAACGAGTCCGTGCGCAACGTCGGCCGCCCGGGGTTGGCCGCCGGCGCGGTCTCAGCCGTGGACATCGCCCTGTGGGACCTCAAAGCACGACTGCTCGACCTGCCGCTGGCGCGGCTGCTCGGAGCAGCCAGGGCCGAGGTTCCCGTCTACGGCAGCGGCGGTTTCACCACCTACGGCGCGGCCCGGCAGGACGCGCAGTTGCGCTCCTGGGTCGAGGAACAGGGGATCCCCCGGGTCAAGATCAAGATCGGTGAGGCGTGGGGGAACCGGCAGGCCCGGGACCTGGAGCGGGTGGCCGAGGCCAGGAGGAGTGTGGGCGCGGACACCGAGCTCTACACCGATGCCAATGGCGCCTACTCCCGGAAGCACGCGATCCGAGTGGCGCGTGGCCTCGACGGCGAGGGTGTGACCTGGTTCGAGGAACCGGTCACCTCCGACGACCTGGAGGGGCTGGCCCAGGTGCGGGCCGCCGGCATGCCCGACGTGGCCGCCGGGGAGTACGGCTACGACCTGACCTACTTCCGGCACATGCTCGCCGCCGCCTCGGTCGACTGCCTTCAGGCCGACGTGACCCGGTGCGGCGGTGTCACCGTGTGGATGCGGGCCGCCGCTCTCGCGGAGGCCTCGGGGCTGCAGCTCTCGGGCCACTGTGCCCCGCACCTGCACGCGCACACCGGGGCTGCGGTACCCAACCTGCGGCACGTGGAGTGGTTCCACGACCACGTCCGGATCGAGACCTCGCTGTTCGACGGAGGACTGCAGCCGTCGGGGGGTGTTCTGCGGCCGTGTGTGCCCGGTCGCACTGGGCACGGCCTGAGCCTGCGTGAGGAGGCCGAACCCTTCCGCGTGCGGTGACGGGGCGCGCACCGCTCTGCCGGGGCCTGCCGGGAGCCCGCACCTCTGGTGGTTGTATTCAATCGGGATACGATCTGTCCGCCCGAGGAACAAGCGGGCGACCCCGGTCCCGGTCCGGGAGTGAGCTCCCTCAGACCTGTCCGGTGCCGGTACGGGACCTGCGGCGGCGGGCCGCGGCGGCTGCCACCCCGACCATCGTCACGAGCAGGGCCATACCTCCGACCAGAGCGAGTACACGGCCCTTCGTCGGCTCCACCGGCCGGTCCAGTGCCAAGCTCTCCTCCGGAGCCCCTTCTCCGGAGCGAGGTCCCGAAGTGCGGGACAGCGCACCCACCGGGTCGACGGAGGCGGCGCCGAACCCCTCACCGGTGTGCGGATAGGCCGAGGACGTGAGGCGCATCGCCGTCTGTGCCGCGCTGAGATCGGGGTACTCGGAACGGACCAAGGCCGCGGTACCGGCCACGAACGCGGCGGCGACCGGGTCTCCCTCGGCGACGGCGTGTCCGTCCCCTCCGGGGGCCACACTCAGCACGGCTTCCCCCGGGGCCGCGAGATCGGGTGCAGCGGGGTTCTCCCCGCCCTCCGCGGGCGCCTCACCGTGCACCGAACCGTCGGTGCCGTTGGCCACCACCCCCAGAACCTCGGAGCGGGTGGCGGGAACGGCGGCGTGCACATCGCTCTGGACACGGACCGTCGAGGGGGCGACGACCAGCACGTTCTCGGCCACGGCGGCGTCGACGGCCGCGTCGAGACCGGGACTGCCGGTCGGGAGCGCGACACCCACCAGAATGACGTCGGCGCCCTCAGAGACGGCCTCGGTCATGCCTTCGGCCAAGGTGTCCGCGTCGCTCCGGCCACGATCGTCCGTCACCGGGACCGCTGTCACCCGTGACTCGGGAGCCACCCCGACCAGGCCGCTGTCCGACTGCGGGCGTGCGGCGACGACCCCGGCCAGGAAGGTACCGAAACCGGTACAGTCCTCACCGCCTCCGACCACCGCGCCCGCCAGGGCGGCAGGAGTGTCGTCGACGCCGCTGCCGAGAACGGCGACGTTCGTTGCCTCCCCCGAGGAGATGGTGCGCGCATCCGGGAGGCCGAGGGCGTTCTCGGTCCAGACCTCCTGGTCGATCACCTCCTCCGAGGCGGACACGCACGTGTCGGAGGAGAGCTCGGGCACGATCTGGGCGAGCGCCGGGGGCACGCCTTCGTCCGCCGATGCGGGAACCCCCTGGACCAGGAACAGGGTGAGGGCACACACCGACGCCCCGGCCCGCAACCGACCCCGTTTCGTGTCGAAGGACACCACGACTCCTGTCTCCGGACCGCCCGTCCCCCGGACCACTCGGCTCGCCACCGCTGCGGCCGGATCGTGGACGGGCGTTCTGTTCGTATCGAATTCGCTGGTCGCGACCGGCGCCCGGGGCCGCACCCGGGCGCTGCGGTCACGTACGGTCTTCGGCTTCCTCGGTCTCCGGATCGAGGGCCAACTGCACCTTCACCGGATCGCGACGGTCGAAGCGCAGGGCTCGGCCCGGAGGTAGCCGTTGCGGACGCAGGGAGCCGAACAGCACACCTTCCGATGGCGGGCAGGACAGCACCATGCTCGGGGTGTTGGCATCGATGAGTTTGCGCAGGACCGGTTCGCCCATGGCTCGGCTGAAGCCACCGGCCCCCCGCGCGAGCACGAGGTGGAACCCGATGTCGGTGCCCTGGGTGAGCATCTCCGCCAACGGTGCCAGGGGTCCGCCGCTGTTCCCGGTGCTCAACAGGTCGTAGTCGTCGATGATCACGAACAGTTCGGGACCGCTCCACCACGAGCGGTCACGCAACTCCTCCGGGGTGACCTCTGGTCCCGGGAGCCGGGGTTTGAGGGCCTGGGCCGCCGCCTGCATCATCTCGCGGGCGCTCTCCCCGGTCACCGCGTATCCGAGGCGTTGCTCCTCGGGGATCGCGTCGAACAGTCCGCGCCGAGGGTCCACCACGACCACACGCGCCTCCGAGGCGCTGTAGCGATCCCGGATGGTGCGGGTGACCAGCCGCAGCAGGTTGGTCTTTCCGCTCTCGGTGTCGCCCACCACGAGCAGGTGGGGCAGGACCGAGAAGTCGTGCCAGAACGGTTCCAGCCGCCGCTCCTCCAGACCCAGGGCGATCTTGGGTCCGTCCTCCGCGGGCGGGAGGTCCGAGGCCGGCAGTGAGAGCGGGAGCAACCGTACCGGTGGGGCCGGGGGGCCGTCCCACGTCTGTTCGACGGCCTCGACGGCCCCGGCCACCGAAGCGCCGGGGCCCTCCTCGACGTGTGGCAGGGCGGAAAGGAAGTGTTTGTACTCGGAGGTCAGACCGCGTCCCGGGACCCTCGGGACCTTCTCGGCCTGACGCATGTTGATCGTCGAGTCCACGGCGTCTCCCAGGCGTAGTTCGAACCGGGTGACCAGAAGGTCGCGAAGGCTCGATTGCACGTCCGCCCAGCGCGGAGAGGCCACCATCAGGTGGATGCCGTAGTTGAGGCCGCGCTGGGCGATCTGCACGATGTCGTTGACGAGATCGAGCATGTCCGAGCGCACGGTGGCCCAGCCGTCGACGACCAGGAACACGTCTCCGTAGCGTTCGTCGGGGAACTCGCCGGCGGCTCGCCGACGCCGGTAGGCGCCGATCGAGTCGATGCCGTGGTCCGCGAAGAACCGCTCTCGCCGGTCGAGAAGCGCGGTGATCTCAGCCACGGTCCGGGTGATGCGTTCGGTGTCGACACGTCCGCAGATGCCACCGACGTGCGGCAGGTCCGACACACCGCGCAGCGTGCCGCCTCCGAAGTCCAGGAGGTAGAACTGCACCTGCTCGGGGGTGTTGGTGAGCGCGAGCGCCGTGATCAGCGAGACCAGGAGGGTGCTCTTGCCGCTCTGGGGGCCTCCGATGACCGCCGTGTGCCCGCCGGCACCGCGCAGGTCGGCCGTCAGAGGTGTGCGCAGCTGCTCGAACGGACGGTCCACCAACCCGACCGGAACGGACAGCACCGGATCGCTGCCCCAAGCGGGCAGGGTCTGAGTGCCGGTCTCCCGCAGCAACTCGGCGACGGTGGGGGCCTCGCCCAGGGGAGGCAACCACACCTGCCGGGCAGGGGGACCGGAGGCACGCATCGCCTCCAGCGCCGCCTCCAACAAGGTCTCGGTGGGTTCCTCCTCCGGTTCCGGTTCGGGTTCGGGGGAGGCGGTGGCCGGTCCGGCCACGTGTCCGGCCAGGAAGGGGGCGATCTCGCGCGCGGCGGTCGAAGCGTGCGCGGTGCGGCGCTTGGCCCGGTAGGGGCCCGAGACGTAGGCGGCCTTGAACCGCACCAGTTCCTCGGTGTCGGACTTGAGGTAACCCGAGCCGGGGGCGGGCGGGAGCTGATGGGCGTCGGCCACCCCGAGCACGCCGCGGCTCTCCATGGCCGAGAAAGTACGCAGCGCGATCCGGTAGGACAAGTGGCTCTCCAATTGGTGCATACGGCCCTCGTCCAGGCGTTGTGAGGCGAGGAGCAGATGCACCCCCAGACTGCGTCCCAGGCGTCCGATCATCACGAACAACGTCATGAAGTCGCGATGTGTAGCGAGGAGCTCACTGAACTCGTCCACGACCACCAACAGGGTGGGGAGTGGCTCCATGTCCGGATTGTTCTTGCGAGCCTTCTCGTATTCGTGGATGGAACTGAAGTTGCCCGCGGCACGCAGCAATTCCTGTCTGCGCACCAGTTCGCCGTGCAGCGCGTCCTGCATGCGCTCCACCAGAATCGTTTCGTCGGCGAGATTCGTGATCAGAGCCGAGGTGTGGTTCAAACCTTCCAGGCCGATGAACGTGGCTCCGCCCTTGAAGTCCACCAGTACGAAGTTGAGTGTCTCCGAGGAGTGGGTGAGCGCGAGGGACAGCACGAGTGTTCGCAGCAGCTCGCTCTTGCCCGAACCGGTGGCGCCGATGAGCATCCCGTGCGGGCCCATCCCGCCCAGTGCGGACTCCTTCAGGTCCAGTTCCAAGGGCGTTCCCGAAGCCGAGATCCCGATGGGCACCCGCAGGCGGCTCTCGGGTCGCTCGCGCTCCCACTCGCGGACGGGGTCCCAGGTGCGCAGGTTCTGGATCCCGAGCAGCGTGGTGAGATCGAAGTCGGTGGTCAGCGGCTCCACCACGTCGGTGGCGATACTGACGCGGTAGGGGGCCAGCATGCGTGCGAGGGAGCGGGCACGGACGGGGTCGAGCGTGTCCGGGCGGCCCAGGGAGGAATGGACCTCGCGGCCGGACCGGTCGAGTTCGGTCATCTCCACCGAGTCCGCAGACACACGCAGGGCGAGGCTGTGGGGGGCGCCGTCCCAAGGGCGTTCGGGGGACACGTCGATCACGACGGCGTTGCGGAATCCACCACTGAGCATTCTCGATCCTTGTGGCACGGTTCCGCCGTCGACGACGATGATCGTGAAAGGTTCGTCCCGGCCCGGTGTCTCCTGTGGGTCGAACGGTGGCCGATCGGACAGTTCCGGGCCGACGAGGCGTTCCAGTTCCACGGCGTCGGAAGCAATGAGGCGCAATGGTCCGGCGCCGTCACGCTCGGTCGGGTGCATGCAATGCGGAAGCCATTTGAGCCATTCCCATTCGGCCATAAGCGAGTCATCGACACATGCGGCGATCCGCAATTCGTCCGGGGCGTGGAAAACCGCTGCCTGGGACACGAGTGCGCGTGCCATGCCGCGAGAGGATTCTGCGTTTCCGTGTAGTCCTACATGGGCGAATCCACGCAGATAGAGGGACACCGGAAGGTCGTCGACGGTCGCGTAGGCATTGATGAACCGGCGGAGTGCGTGTGCGGACAGCGGTTCGAGGTCCTCCACGGGCTGGGTCGACAGAGGGGCCATGCGGGTCCCGAGCGGTTGCTCGCCCAGGGCGATGCGTACTTCGGCGAAGTCGTCGTGCCCTCCGCGGCGCTCCCAGAGCCGGCTCGTGCGCACCAGCGACCACAGCGAGCCAGGGTCGGGTCCGTTCCAGGCTTGGGCGCTGCGCTGGGCGGTGACGACTTCGCGGACCTGGGTGCGTACTTGGCCGAGGTAGCGCAGGTAGTCCCGGCGGTCCCCGGTGAGGCGGCGGCTGCGCTCGAGCCGTGTGCGCAAGAGCTGGCCCCCGATCATCGCCACCGCCCCGACGAGCATCATGCCGCCGGCGATGAAGGGCATGGCCGTCCCCAACGTGCCCGAGCCCGGCCGGAGCACCATCATCACCATCGCCAGGGAGCTCAACGCCATCGGCAGGTACATGAACACGCTGGAGATGTTGGTCTCGTGTTCGGGCAGCGTCGGCGGTTCCTGAAGGGCGAGCTCGCCCTCGGGCGGCTCCGGGCCGGGGCGACGGGCCGGCCTGCGGATGAGGATCGTGCTCATCAGCGAATGTTTCCTTCCAATTCACTCCGGTCCGCTCGGGAGTCCGGCAAGGTGCCGACTGGATTCCCCTGCGCAATTCGGGTCCGTTCGGTCGAGCAGCTCTCCAGAACAGGATTCGGTTCTCGGGGGTCGATGGGGGCCCTCATGTGAGCGCGGGCGGTCCGAGGGTAGAGTTCACTACCTCCATGGGTGAAATTTCCGGAGTGATGTTATTCTATCCCAGCATTTCGAACGCCCAGTGTGCCGTTCCTGCGCTACGTGAGCCCTCGCGGAATAGCACGTCATGGCACTCCCCCTCGTCGAGGCTGTTCGTCATGCGCCGTCATTCGTTCAGCTTTCTGTTCAGCGAGGAGTGCCGATGTCGGACGCCGTCGAGGCGGACTTGTGCCGTCTGGTCGTCCGAGCTCCCAGCACAGCGTTCGAGATCGCGGTACCGCGTGACCTGCCGTTGTCCGAGCTCCTGCCCACCTTCCTCCTCTACGCGGAGCAGGAGGACGAGGACCTGGACGAAGTCGGCCTGGAACACGGCGGATGGGTGCTCCAACGGTTGGGATCATCAGCGCTGGACGAGGCCGAGACGGTCGAGACCCTCGGCCTGACCGACGGCGAGACGCTCTACCTGCGCGAGCGCGCCGGTCAGATGCCGGAGATCCACTTCGACGACATCATCGACGGGGTGGCCGACTCGATGGGCGACCGCCCGGGCCTCTGGAACCCGGACCTCTCCCGCCGCGCGCTCACCCTCACCGCCGCCGGAGGACTGGCCGGCGCTCTCGTTCTTGCTGCCACGCTCGGCTTCACCTGGCTGCCAGGGACCATCGCGGCAGCTACCGGGGTGCTCTTGCTACTCACCGCCGGCGCGGCGTCCCGTGCGTTCGACGCTCCCTCGGTGGGTGCCGTCACCGGTGGGGCGGCTGTCCTGTTCATGGCACTGGCCGGTGCGTCCCTGCCGAGCGGCGATCCCGGTACCGCACTGGTCGGAGCGAGGATGCTCTCGGCGGCGTCGACGGGCACCGGGGCGGCGGTGTTGGCGACCGCCGCCGTGGCGGCGTTCCTGCCCTTCTTCGTCGCCGTCGTCGGAACCGCCCTGTTCACCGCCGCGGCCGGCGCCCTCCTCATGTTCTGGGACGCGGCTCCACCTCAGGGAGTGGCCGTCCTGGCCGCCGCTCTGGTGCTGTTGCTCGCTTCCTACGCTCCGGCCTTGGGCTTTCGACTGTCCGGAATGCGGTTGCCACCCCTTCCCGGCGGTGTGGCCCAGTTGGGTGAGTACATCGCCCCTCATCCCGCACGCGACGTACGCACGCGCAGCGAGCGCGCCCACCAGTTCCTCGGGTCCTGTCTGGCCGTGGTCGGGACCGTGTGTACGGCCGCCCTCACCGTCCTGGCCGTGCATCCCGGTTGGTTGGCCTCCTCGGCCGGGGTGTGCGTGTCGGTGATCCTGCTGCTGCAGTCCCGCGGGCTCACCAGCTCCTGGCACAGGATGAGCTTCTTGGTGCCCGGGGTCTACGGTCCCGTGGCCCTCGCGGTGGGCGGCGGGACCCTGGGCGGCGAGACGGCCGCGATGGTCCTCTTCGGCCTGCTCCTGGTCACCGCGCTCTTGTTGCTCATGGTCGCGTGGTCGGTGCCCGGTCACCGACCGATCCCGCACTGGGGGCGCGCGGGGGAACTGATCCAGAGCCTTGCCGCGATCGTCCTGGTGTGCCTGGTCCCCGCCAACCTGGGGCTGCTGACGTTGCTCCGGGGGATCGGCGGATGAGGCGGCACGGAAGGGGGAGGCACTGATGCAGACCCGTCGCGACCAGGTTCAAGCGCACTCGTTCATGGTGCGCCGGCTCTCCACGGCCATGGCCGCCGCAGACCCCGACGCGGCCGAGGCGCCGCTACGGCGCACACGCAACGGGGCCTTCATCGGTCTGGTTCTGGGGGCGCTGCTCTGTGCCGGTTTCCTGGTCTTCGGTCTCATCTTCCCCGGGGGCGCCACCAATTGGCGTACGGAGGGCACCATCGTCTCGGTGAAGGGCGGCGCCGGGCAGTACGTCTTCTCCGACGGTGCCTTGTGGCCGGTCGACAACCACGCCTCTGCCTTGCTGTTGGCCGACTCCTCCGAACCGGTGGACGTGTCCGCCGACTCTCTGGAGGGCACCAGGGTGGGAAGTCCGGTGGGCATCGCCGGGGCCCCCGACGCGCTTCCCTCCGCCGAGGCGGAGGGAACGCTCAACTGGCAGGTGTGCGCCACCACCGTGGACGCCGGGCGGGGCGACGAACCCCTGACCTCGCTGACCCTCGGACGTTCCCCCGAAGGCAGTCCGGTCGAGGACGGGAACGCCGTCCTGGTCCGAGGGCCCGGCGGAGGACACCACCTGCTCTGGGACGGTCGCCGACTGGTTCTGGACGAGGAGCACGGTGCCCTCGAGTCCTTGGGGTACGGGACGGCCGCGCCCCACCCCGTCTCGGGGGCGTTCCTGGACAGCTTGCCCGCAGGGCCCGCACTCGCCTCACCCGACATCGACGGCCGTGGTGAGCCCGGTCCGGAGATCGACGGTGCGAGGACCGGAGTGGGCCAGATCTTCCTCGTCCCGAGTGCCCAGGACGGTACCGACCAGCACTACGTGCTCACCCGGGACGGTCTCGCCCCCGTGGACGCGACCCGTGCCCACCTGCTACTGGGCGATCCGCGTACAGCGGAGCAGGCCTACGGGGGAGAGGATGTCGAACCGGTCCGGATCACCGTCTCCGAGCTGCGTGAGCACCTGGTGGACGAAGACCCGATGACGGGTGGGCTGCCCGCGACCCCGCCGCCCCTGAGCGACCCGCAGGGGGCCGCGCTGTGCACGGTCGACCGGGGAGGGGAACCCCCCGCTCTGCTGTTGGCGCCTCCCGCCGACATCACCGGACGGGCCGCACGCCCCCCGAACGGCAGCACGGACGCCTGTACCGCCCCCGACATGATCGACATCCCGTCCGGGGAAGGCGGCCTGGTCCGGGCATCCCCCGCAGGAGGCTCACCGTTGAGCGGTTCCTACTTCCTGGTCACCGACACCGGGGCCAAGTACCCGGTCCCCGACTCGGAGGCGGCCGACCTGCTGGGCTACGCACCCGGACAGGCGTCCACCGCTTCCACCGCCCTGCTGGACATGCTGCCCACAGGACCGGACCTGAGCCCGGAGGCCGCCGCCGAACCCGTCGGCGCCACTCCGGAGCCGGAGGAACCCAGTTGCCCCCAGGACTGACACGCAACAGAAACAGGAGAGATCCCCATGTCGATGATGCGCAGTACCGACCAGGCCATGCGCACCGGCCGCGACGCCATGGAGACCGCGCACGGCACGTGCAACGGCGTCTACACCACGGTCGACGCCGTGCGTGACCAGCTCGGCGGCAGCTGGCGGGGCGGTGCCGCCACCCAGTACGACACGGCGTTGGTCAAGTGGCTCGAAGAGCTGCGCCTGATCACCAATGACATGAACGACATGATCGGGATCCTCGGTGGCACCGAGCGCAACTTCCACGACATGGAGGACGAGAACCTGGTCATGGCGGACTGGATCAAGGATCTCAACCCGAACCAGGGCGACGTCGCCGCCCGCTGACCCCGGCCATGACCGCCCCCACAGACACGGGGGCCGAAGAGAGGAACCGTGCCATGAGTTTCGACGGATTCGAGATCACCTACAGCGGAGCCGACGACGCGGGGCTGGACCTGCGCAGGCAGACGGAGGTGATCGCCGAGGCGATCGAGGAGCTCGACGCCAAGGTCCGCTCCGTCAAGTCCGAGTGGGTCGGTGAGGCTGCGGACCAGTACGACGAACGTGTGGCGGCCTGGCGGCGCAACGTGGCGGACATGCGTGCGCTGTTGGGCAACGCCCAGCTCTCCCTGGGCGACATCACCGACCGTTATCGCCGAGGCGATCTCCAGGAAGCCGGCAACTGGGAAGCCCGCCGCTGACCGGACCCCACATCAGCTGCGGCACGGGGCCGGCCCCGTGCCGCGGCACCGGGCCCTGTACGGACCGCAGAGGCCGAAGGACATGAGAGGAGCGGGTCGTGTCGGAGGACAAGACCAAGGTCACCTTGGAGTACTTGCGGGAGCTCCGCGACACCAAGGTGGAGCCCTTGCGCGAGAAGGTGTCGGAGATGAAGACCCGAGCCGCCCAGAACTATCCGGAGGACGGTGGGGACTCGGGGATCAACGTGCCCTTCGGGAACGGGGAGCTCCTGCCTGCCGCACGTGATCTCTCCGCAGAGATCAGGGGAGTGCTCTCCCAGGTCACCACCTCCATCACCGAACTCGAGACGCGCCTGCTGGACATGTCCCACGGCATCCGTTACAGCGAGCTGCTCTTCGAGGAGCTGGAATCGGACGCGGAACTGGACGCCGCCCAGGTCAACCGGATCATCTCCGGAAACGCCCCTTCCGACTCCGGGGGATCCTCCTCGAGCACCGACCCGGAGGAGACCGGAGGTTCCTGACCGGCCTTCCCGTACGTGCCCGACCCGGCTGAACAGCCTTCCGTCCCCCGACGTCCGCTCTGAGGAGTTTCCATGTCCGATGAGGACCTTCCGCAGAAAGAAGGTTCCGATCCCGACGTGCCTGCTGCCGGTGGGGCGGCCGAGAGCGAGGAGATCGCGCACGCCGTCAACGTCCTCGCCGACGCTCAGGACAGTGACGGCGGCTCGGTTCCGCCGATGGGTACGGCCGAAGCGGTGCGGGAGACGAACTGGTTCACCAACTACTTCTACAACGCCGGCAACCCCCATGACGCCGACGAGTGGTTCGGGTTCGAGAGCCGGGCCTCCGACGCGGACATGCTCGGTTCGTACGAGGGGGGTTTCTCGGTCTTCTCGGGTGTCCACATCAACGAGGCGATCGAGGACACCGGCGACACGGTCTGGGGCCGCTTCAAGGAACGGATGGAAACCGTTCTGGAGGCCGCCTCCGACCCCTCCAAGGGCAGCGAGAACTACAACGGGAGCGTCCTCGCCCGCATCGTGGCCGACCTGGAGGACTTCCGCGCGTTCGCCGAAGCCAGATACCAGGAGCTCTCGGAGCTCTTCGAGACACTCAAACCGGGAAACGAGCAGTTCGAGGGCGCGGGGGCCGAGGCTCTCGCCCGGTACGTGCACACGGTCTCCCTCGAGTTCAAGAACCTGGCCGACTACATCGAACCCGCCGAGCTCGCCGTCGAAAAAGCGCGGAACGCTATCTCCAACAACTTCATCGAACCGGCTTCCACAGCCGTCGACACATGGACCAAGGACCCCGATCACGCCCCGCGGCGCCTGATCCGGACCTGGTGGGAGGAACAACGGGAGCACGTCACCCGTGAGGACGGCGTGATCAAGATCCGCGGCATGCGGACCGACGAGAAGGACACCTGGCTGACCTTCGAACAGGAGATCAAGGACCGTTGGTGGGAGGGCCTGGCGGACGTACGCACGGCCGCATCCGACGGGATCTCCGACGTCCACACCACGTACACCAGTTCATCCTCCGACATCCTGCCGTTCAGACCGGTCCCCACCTCCAGCGAGCCACCTCCCGGCGGCGGCGGTGACGGCAGCGGTGACGGCGGCGGTGACCGGAGCATGGAGGACATCTTCGACGACTATCTGAACGGTGGCGACGACGACGGTTCTGGTGGCGGCGGTCCGGATGGCGGCGACGATTCCGGTGGCCGGAGCGTCGAGGACATCGTCGACGACTACCTGAACGGCCTGGGCGCCGAGAGCGGCGGTGGCGATCTGTCCGGCAGCTCGGGCGGGGATCCGGGGGCGGGCGGCCCGGACGGTCCTCCCAGCTCCTCGGGAGAGCAGTACTCCAATGCTCTCCCGGACCCCTCCGGTTCCGGAGGTGACCTGTCCTCCTCCGAAGGAGGGGGAGCGGCCGGTGGAGAGGTGCCTCCTCCCCCTGGCGGCGGGAGCCTCGGCGGTCCTGGCGGCGGTGACCTCTCCTCCTCGTCGGACGGATCCTCCTCCTCGGGCGGAGGATCGCCGGACGGTGGAACGGGCGGTCCCGTACCGCCTCCGATGGTTCCGGGGATGGGCGGCCCGGGAGCGAGCGGAAGCGGTTCCGTGCACTCCGGACGCAGGGACCAGAACGGTGCCCCCCTCATGGGCCCTCGAGGCGAGGACGCAGACCGTTCCTCCCCGGGAGAAGTACCGGGCGGCATCGAGACGCCTTCGGACAACACGAGTGGGCGGGACGGCTCGATCCCTCCGCCGCCCAGCCCCGTCGCGACCGGGTCCGGTGACCTCGGTGGTCAGGGTGGGTTGGACTTGTCGTCCTCTGCTGGTGACGGGTTCACGGGGGATCCGGGTCGGGAGGGGTCGGAGCTGCCGGTTCCCGGGTCCGGTGACCTCGGTGGTCAGGGTGGGTTGGACTTGTCGTCCTCTGCTGGTGACGGGTTCACGGGGGATCCGGGTCGGGAGGGGTCGGAGCTGCCGGTTCCCGGGTCCGGTGACCTCGGTGGTCAGGGTGGGTTGGACTTGTCGTCCTCTGCTGGTGACGGGTTCACGGGGGATCCGGGTCGGGAGGGGTCGGAGCTGCCGGTTCCCGGGTCCGGTGACCTCGGTGGTCAGGGTGGGTTGGACCTGTCGTCATCTGCGGGAACAGGTACACCGGGCCCCGACGGGACCGAAGGTGTGAGCGGACTCGGGACCGGTGGGGAGCGGCCCTCGATCGGAGGTGGCGGTTCGGTTCTCACACCGCCGCCGGCCCCGTCCGCAGGTGACGGAACAGGTGCTTCCGGCACCGGTGAGCTCACGGCCCGGCCCGATTCCGGCTCGGCCGGTGGGACCGGAGGGGCCGACGGAAGTAGGGCACCGGGGCCGAACGGCACGGTCCCGTCGGCCGGCTTCGGCGGGGGAACGGCGCCGGACGGTCCTGGGGGAGCCCCGACAGGACAGCAGGCGGACCCGGCACAGGCGGGGGGCGGGGCCGGCACACCCATGATGCCCCCCATGATGCCGCCCGGCGCCGGCGCCGGTGCCGGTGGAGGCGGAGGCGGGGGTGCGCAGGAGCGCAGCCGCACCACGTGGCTCGCCGAGGACCAAAAGGTCTGGGGCACCGCAGCTCGGGGCGGCCCCTCCTCGTTGGGACGACCGGTCCCGGGACGCGACAAGGGAGTGAGTGGCGTTGGACATGTCTCTGCAAGCCCAGATGGAGGAGTCTCTCCGAGAGCTCCGTTCGACACAACAGCGCCTGGCGGAGGCAAGCGCAAACCTGGAGTCGGCTACCGCCGAAGCCTTGTCCAAGGATCGGATGGTCAGCGCGACGGTGAACGCGAGAGGGGAGATCGCTGACCTGAAGTTCCACACCGACAAGTACCGGTCGATGGCCCCGGCCGAACTCGCCGCGGCCGTCAAGGACGTGGTGGAACGGGCCCGGCGCGACGTGGCCCGGCAGGTCTCCGACGCCCTGGGGGACCTGGCACCAGGTGACTCCGCGGCCCGCGCGCAGGCGGTCGCCGGTGACCCCTCGGCCCTGTTGCAGGAGCTGGGTCTGGGGCCGATGGGACCGCCGCGGTGACGGTCCGCTCACGGGACGGGCACCGATCGCCCGTCCCCGAGTCCCTGCGGACGACGTGACGACACAGGACACGGAGGAGCATGCCATGACCGACCGCCTCTCGGTCGATCCGGACGCGGTGGCCAAGGACAGCGCCGGCATCGGAGAACTCGCCGAAGAGATGCGTGCCATCCAGCGGTGGCACGAGGACTCCACGGAGGCACTGGGCCGGTGCTGGGGCGAGGGTGACGCCGTGGCCAAGTCGTTCGAGGAGAACTACGTTCCGGCCCGTGACCAGTTCAGCGACTTCCTCACGGCAATGACCACCGCGCTGGAGAAGACCGAGGAAGGCCTCCTGGACACCGCCCAGCAGTACGCGCTCGACGAGCAGTACGGCCTCGACAACGCCCTGCGGCTCACCGGTGTCCAGGACAGCGGAGACGTCGGCGGGAGGCACTGACACCGATGGGAATGGAGCTGCCCTCCGAGCTGCGGAACCTGTTCATGGTCCTGACCGGGTCCGAGTGGCCCACGGCCGACGAGACGCGGCTGTGGGAGCTTGCCCAGGTCTACGGCACCACGGCGGACCGTCTGGAGGTCGATCTGCCCCAGATGGTCATCCGGATCAAGAACAGGGTCCGGGAGAACTTCGACGCCACGGCGGCGGACTTCTTCGACGAGTCGGTGGACCAGTTCACGGCCGGGGAACGCAACTACCTCGGCGAGGGCACGGCGGTGGCCCGGGAGCTCCAGGAGTACGTCCACAACGCGGGCACTCAGGTGCAGTACGCCAAGTGGACGATCATCGGCCAGCTCGTGCAACTGGCCGCAGAGATCGCGTGGGCGATCGCCATGGCTCCGTACACGTTCGGGGCCTCGATGTCCCAGATCCCGATCTTCCAGGCGATCGCGCGGACGGTCATCGGCCGGGTCATGTTCCGGCTGCTCTCGCAGCTGCTCCAGCAGATGATGATCAGCCAGTTCTTCGCGCTCACGATGGACGCGCTGATCCAGCGGATCCAGATCGACAACGGGGTCCGCGACGAGTGGGACCAGGACCTCACCGAGCAAGCGGCGCAGGGAGCAACACTCGACGCCCTGTTCGGGACCGCCGCCGCGTTCGGCGGCAAGGCGCTGTCGGACCGGTTCAATTCGCTCCTGGGCAACAACACCGGACCGGCCATCGCCCACCGGCTCGACGGCGAGTTCCCGCCAGGACACGGTCCGGGGGCGGGCGACGGTCTGCCGGAGAAGATCGGTTCGGTGATGGGCCGCAACAACGACGAGCTGTTGCGTCCGTACGGTATGGACAACACCCCGGGGTGGTCGCGTCCGGTCGACGGCGAGCGTTTCCGTACCGACATGGGGGAGGGGTTCGCCGACTCCTTCGGGGCGACGATGGGCCGCGACCAGGCACGGGAGTTCGGGGAGCGCTACGCCGACGCGTTCGCCCGCAACTGGGGCCGCAGTGGTCTCGACGACGCTCTGGACAACGTGGTGGCGACACACGGCCGTGACCTCGACCCGCGGATGCGCGACTTCCTCACCACCGGCGTTCCCAACGGGGTGCGCGACGGACTCTCCGATGTCGGCACGCACTGGAAGAACTTCCTGGCCCAGCTCGGCGGGCAAGGCATCGCCAACGCCGGCCAGGGGATGCTCAGCGAGGGTTTCTACAACCTGCTCTTCAGCGATGAGAAATCCTTCTCGATCACCTGGCTCTCAGGGGTGTCCGGCCTGGTCTCGGGCGCTCTGCAACAGTCCCTGACCCAGGGTGGGCTGCTGCTCGTGGAACACCTCGAACGGGCTGGTCTTCCCGACGGGGTCCCCCAGTCGCCCGAACCCCCGATGGGCTCGGCCTCGGACGGGGGGACGACACCCGGGGGCGGCGGGGGTTCTCCCGAGGCCTCCGGTGGACCGCAGGGGGAGGTGTCGGCCGCCGACCGTTCCCCCTCGGGCAGGGGAGAGGACGAGGACGGGGCGACCCCGGACCCGTCGCCCGCCTCACCCGAACGCGTTACCACCGAGTCCTCCGGGACGGAGGGACCGAACACCGCGCCGACCGGCTCGTCCACCGGAGCCGGCCGCGGCGGTGACCCGGACTCGGACACAGCACCGGCCCCGAACGACCACGGCCCCTACCGGCCCGCGGCCCCACCGGCGCAGGACAGCGCCTCCGATGAGGACGCTGCGACAGGGCCGGACCCCGTCGAGGACGGTGACCGCAACCCGGGCAGCGGAGCGCCGGCCGACGGCGTCCATCTCCCCGCGGACCCGGGGCAGGAAGAATCGGAGCAGGAGGAACAGGTACACGAGGCCCCGGTGCCGGCCCCGGGGAACGAGGCCGAGCCGAACGAGGCCGAGCCGGAGGACACCGGCGTCCGATCCCCGGAGGACCGCCCCTCCTCCCCGGCCGCGGACCAGAAACACGAGGACGGTCCCTCCCACCCCGTGCAGGGCGAGGTACATGCGGCGGGCGAGGACGGTCCCACTGCCGCGGGAGGCGACGGCCACGCGGACGTCGACGGCGCTCGGCCGTCCGTACCGTCCCCCGGACCCGACGGCGGTGCGGAGGGCACGGACGAGGGCGCGGTCCCTGCGTCGAGCACCGGAGGGGCAGCCCGGGACACCGGACCCGAAACGCCTGCGGGCCGGTCCTCTGAGCCGGCCGGGCCCCCTCCGCCGGTGCCCGGTGACGCCGGGGGCGGCCCGGACCGTCCCGGAGGAGCGGATTCCTCGACCACCCGATCCCCCCAGGGAGAGGACACCCTCGGCGGCAGCGGTGGCGGCCGTCCCGGCATGCCCGACCGGAGCGGGGACGAGACCGACGGCACGGTGCCGAACCCGATGGGTGGGGCCGCCCCCGTTCCGGGCACCACCCCTCACCCATCAGCCACACAGGGGCAGGAGTCCGCCGGGGACGGTCGTCGCCCAGCCGTCCACCGGCCCCGGCCCGACCCCGATGCGCCTGCCCCCGTTTCCCCGGGGCTCCGTCCGCCGGAGAACTGGCAGGACACCCGTGACGGCGCCGAGACCGCGCGTGTGGGCACACACCCCGACAGGTCGGGTGTCGACACCGACGGGGTCGAGATCCTGGACGGTTCCACCAGGGAGCGCCCGATCACCTCGGTCGCCGAACGAGGCTTCGACGTACGCCGTGTCCCCTTGTCCGACCCCGAACCCGGCGGCCCCGACCACGTCACCGAACTGACGGTCCGGATCCGTTTCGACGCCGGGGAAGGGGTCCGCCCGGAGGAAGCCGAAGCGGCGCGCCGTACCTTCCTGGACCGGGCCGAGGAGGTCCTCAACCAGCGGTACCGGCTCCCCGGCAGCGGGGACCAGTTCCACGTCCGAGTGGAACCGGTCGGCCCCGACGGTCGTCCGCACTCCGCTGCCACCTGGTCACGCGACAACCCCGACCTGCCCGGACGCAGTGACACCGCTCATTGGCGCCTCGACGACGGCGCCGACGTCTGGTTGCACGAGTTCCTGCACCGCATCGGACTCGACGACGAGTACCGCGACCCGCCCCGGGAGGAGGGCGGTCGTCCCCCCGCCGTCCTGCGGATGTCACCGGACTCCACCGCCGTGCACGAGGTCGGCGGTTACATGGACGCGCCGGGCGGGCGCGGGGGACGCCCGCCCCAGGTCCTCAACCACTACCTGGAACAGATCGAGGCCCAGGTGCGGGGGGCATCCCGTTACGATCCGCCGGCCCGGTCGGCCGACCTGCCCGAAAGCTCCCGCCGCCACCTGGCGTCTCTGCTGGACCCCGAGGGGACACGGGACGGCGCCGATACGATGGCCCTCTTCGGAGCCGTCTACGACAGGCACGTGCGCGGCAGGGACGACGACCGTGTCCGCGCCGACCTCCCGGCCCGCCTGAGGGACGAGTTCGATCGCACGGTCACCGACTGGACCGGCGACGGCCGCTGGGAGCGCGCACTCGACGCGGCCCGTGGGGCCGGGATGGAGGGGCCGCTGTCGCAGATGCCGGCGCCGGCCGTACCCGTGACCACCCAGGGGTACGGCGACCACCGGGCCGCCGCGCCCTTCTCCCGGTTCTTCGAGTCCGGCGGGAACAAGGGGCGGGGCGAGGAGAGCCATCAACTGCAGGAGCGGCCGCGACACGGCCGGAACCGCGGTGAACGCTCCGGAACGGGGGAAGGGCCCTCGAACCGCCCCCGCAGCCGGGTCCGGCCGGACCGGGACGCGTCGAACCCCGTGGGCACCGAGGAGGGCGGCACGGCGAGGAACCCCGTGGGTGCTGAGGACGGCACGACGAGGCCGGGCCGGTTGCCGGACGGAAACAGGGTCGACGACGAGACGGAACGCCTGCTGACGGAGTTCTCCCGCCCCGGTTTCACCCCCGAAGAGGGCGGATACCCCGGAGTGCGCCGGAACGGTGCCGACGTCGACGGGCTGCGTCAGCGGTTGATCGACCTCATGCACCGCGAGGGTGTGGAACCGGTGGGCGACGGATTCGGAGAACAGGTGGCCCGCCTTGTCGACAGGTCCACGGATTCGCAGCTCGAGATCCCCGTCCGCGATCGTTCCGACAGCACTGGAGCGGAACAGGGGGCGACCACCCGGCCCGAGCGCGGCCGTCTCCGAGTGAGCGCCGAACAGGTCTGGTACGACACCACCGGCAGCCCCGGTGCGCGGAGCCGCCCGGCCCACGCGGCCGAGTCGCGTGCCAAGGCCGTGGGATCCGGTTCCCAACAGTCCCGCAAAGCGGTCAACATCGCGGCACCACTGACCGTCATCGGGGAGATCGGCGGGCACGTCTCGCTGTTGTCCCCCCGGGGCAAGTTCATGTACTCCTACCGGCAGCGGGGCACCGACTACCAGACGAGCAGGGAACGCCGCCACAAACGTACGATCGACGTCGACGGAGACAGCCCCGCACGCTTCACCGGGCACCTGGGGATCAGGGCCACCCTCGACCTGGACCCGCCCCGGACCGCGGGCCCCGCCGGGAACGGACCGCGTTCGCAGCAACCCCGGGAGGCGGGCGACCGGGCGGACCGGCCGGCTCAGGGGGAGGGGGCCGAGGGCCGCCGGACCGTGGAGCACAGCGATGCACTGAACGGTGTGTTCGATGTGGTCCTGCCCGGCAGGTTGCGCACGTCCGACCAGGCAAGCGCCCCCGGCAGCTTCCGCACCGACCACGACGGCGTCCCGGTACGTGCCGCGCGCTTCTCACGTGCGTTGAAAGTCCTCCCGGGCCCCGGACCGGACCGGTTCCGGAAGCGGTTGCCGAATGTTCCACTCGATATGTCGAAACTGCACGAGAATCTGGGCCGGATGGACCTCGGCGAGGTGCTGCGCTTGCCGTACAAGGACGCCAAGGGCCGTTGGCAGTACGCCGAGATCAGCGGTGGTCCCGTCTCCTATAACCGGATCGGTCCGGAGATGTCCGGCTCGTCGTTCTCCGACACGGACAAGACCTCTTCCACTGCTCAGACCAGCGCGAGCAGGTCCAACAAGCTGGACGGCCGGATCGGCCTGGGCGCCCGCATCGGATCAGAGGGCCTGATGGTGGTCAGGGCCGGCCCGAACTTCGGCGGCGGCGGCAAGTACGCGGGCAAGTCCACGCGCAGCACCGAGCACGGGAGCGAACGTGTGCGCGGCCCCGGCGCCAAGGGCGACTCCGCCTATTACACGGTGGAGCGCAGTTACCGGGTCACGACCACCGAGGACCGGCCGGTCCCGGAACGGCCGAGGGACGGCGCGCAGGGGAACCAGGGGAACGGGGGCCGGACCGGGCCGTACACGTTGTCGCTGACCACCCTCGACCAGGTGCTGACCTCCGAGGCCTCGCAGTTGGCCCGGGCCGAGACCGGGACGGGGGAGGACAACGGCGGGGACGGCGATCGTGGCGGGAGGGCCGGAGCAGGCGAGGCCCGCAGCGGTACTCGCGGGGACCAGGACGCCCTTACCCAGCAGGGGCCCAGTACCGGTCGCCGGCACCTGGGTGATTCCGTTCCGGTCCAGGCCGAATGGAGCGACGGGCGACTCCGGGATGCCCAGCACCGGGCCCCGTTCACCGCCGTGGCGGACCGGATCCACCGCGAGGTCTTCGCCGCCCACCCCGAACTCGTCAACGACCCCGGCTCCGCGAGCGACCCCCACCGCGGGTTCTTCGGGCAGGTGTGGCGCGGCCCGGACCTGCGGGCGGCCAACACGATGGCGATCTACGAACAGGTCGAGCGGGCGGTCGCCGAATCGGACACTCTGCTGTCCGACGGTCTGCCCGTCGTCCTGCGCACCGGGGGCATGGGCAACGCCCTGACCCCCGCGGGCAGGGACGACCGTGACGGTGCCGGCTTCCTCACCGTCCGTGTGACCGGATCGCTGGAAGGGGGACGTCCGGACGGTTCCCGCAGCGACGGGTCCCTCAGCTCCGGCCTCAACGCGTGGACGTCGCAGGGGTCGGGGAAACAGGTCACCAGATCCGGCGGTGCCGACTTCTCGGGCGGGCCCCAGCTCCGTTTCGGGGAGACCGACAGTGGTCTGCCCGCGGGCATCTTCGAGGCCGGGATCAGCGGCACCTACGAGAGGGAGTCGGTCAGGCCCGCCTCCTACACCCGAAAGTCCGGTGTCCAAGCAGCTTCCACCGCGAAGGGGGACGTGGACTCCTGGATCTACGGCTTGCGGCTGCAGGCCTCGATCGGGACCGGCGCTCCCGTCGACATCACCCCGACCAGCGCGGAGGGGAACCAGAGCCGCATCCGGTTGAGGGTGGAGGGGCCGAGGACGAGCCCGCTCCCCGGCGAACCCGGGCCCGACCGCACGGCCGGGACGCCCCTCGGGAACGCCGTCAAAACACTGGAACAGGTACGGCGCTACGTTGAGGAGGCCCGCACACAGCTCGTGAACGACGAGTGGCTCGTCGGGGAACTCCCCGATCGGGTGAAGAAACTTCGGGCCGCCGAGGAGGAAGCGACCACCACGCTCGAAACGGCCCGGAAGGCCGAGCAGGCATCCACCGAGGCGGCCAGGGGAGCCGAAGAGGCCGAGAGGGCTGCCAGCGCGGCAGACACGAGACACCGGGAGGAAGTGCGTGTGGAGACCCGGGCCCGGGCGGACGCGGCCCTCGCACGGCAGGAGGCCGCGATCCGTCTCGGGCAAGCGGCCGAGGCGAAACTGAACCACGCCGACGCGCTACGTGGAGCGAGCGGCCCGCCCCAGGGACAGGACGGCGGCGACGGTCGGCCCCAGCAGCCGACCCGTCCCGCTCCGCCGGAGTTCGTCGAGGCAGGCACGGAAGGCCTCGGTCAGGACCCCGGCCGAGAGGCGGTGGACTCGGCCCGGACGGCAGCCGAGCGCAACTGGGAAGTGGCCGACGCGGCGATGCGATCGGCCTCGAACTACGCAGACCGGATCTCCGCGATGGTGGCGCAGACGCCGAGGGACACCCCACCGGACACCACCGCGACAGAGCAGGCGTGGGCAAGGGCCGACGAGGCAGTGAAGGAGACCCGTGCCCGCGCCGAGGAAGCGGACGCACAGGAGAAGGCGGCGAACCGGAGCAGGGAAGAAGCCGCGGAGCGGGCTGGAAAGGCCAGGAAGGAGGCCGTCGCATCGGCCGAACGGTCCAGGGAGGCGAGCGACGAACTGGCCGGGGCCCGAACCGTTGCTGTGGTGGCCGTTGTACAGCTTCGGCGGGCACAAAGGGACCACCGCGCCTCCGGAAGCGCTCGCGACCGGCTCGATACCGTCCGGCGAGAGTTCCGCGCCAGACAACAGGAGGAACTGGCGGCGCACCCCCGTGCCGCGGAGGACAACGGACGCCTGCGGGCCTGGGAGTTCGCCGAACAGCGCGACGCGCGCATGCGGGGGCGTACCGACCTGGACCTCGACGCCCTGCCCCACGCCCCCGGGAACACCGACGCCCGCCGGCTCGGGGAAGCCATCGAGGACGCCGTCCGCGAAGCCCCCGGATACGAGTCTTCCTCGCGTTCGGGAGAGGCCGTCGCCCAGTACCGGCGCCACTTCGGCTCGCCCAAGGCCCTGGCGGCACATTCGTCGGACCTGCACAACGGGGGCCTTCCGCTCCAGTCCCAGTTCGAGGACGGCACCTTCCAACGCGCCAACATCTCGCTCGATCTCAGAGCGGATCGCACGTCGATGCACGTCTCCGACGCGCTGCCCGACAGCGGAATCCAGCTCACGTACAAGACGGAGTCCACCCGGGCCTCCGGGGCCGGTGGCGGATCCGCCGTCAACACCAACATCGGTTTCAAGGGTGAGGGCACGCCGAACCCGTCCGACTCCCGGCACAACCGTCTGGGAGGCCAGATCGGCGTGGTGCCTTACGCGACCAAGGGGGCCCGGAGCGCGGGCGGCTCCCTGACCTTCACCGAGGAGGACGCGGTCACTCTGCCCGGAACGACCGTGAAGGTGACCGCCACCGAGAAACTGACACTCGAGTCCTCGATCCGCAACCGTTTCAACCTCGGGGCCTCTCTCCCCTACGGATCCACCGATTCCGCCCGCAGGGTTCTCGGCTCACCGACCGGAGGCTACAGCGAACAGGTCACCTCCGAGACGCGCTACCGGGCGCTCGATCTCGCGCAGAACGGTTCCCTGGCGGGCCCGCACGGCCTCGACACCGCATTGACGGACGCGCGCTCGTCGCCCCCGAGGATCGAGTTCGTGCCCGGCAACGAGGGAACCGGATACGCGCTGGACGGTATCGACACGAAGAAGACCGTCCAGGACGTCGTGTCCGCCGTACGCCGCGAAGGGTTCGAACTCACCGAGCAGAGCAAGCACGACGTCCGGGTGGCCCTCTCACCGACCAACACCCGCGGAACGAACAGGCGCCTGCAGAACGGCGGCCTGGTGCTGTCCGTCAACACGCTCGCGAGCGGGAGCGAGCGCGGATTCAGCACCGCCGGTTGGATGCGCCTGCAACTGTCCGGCGACAGTGACGGCACACCCGGCTTCGGGTCGGTCGAGTCGGGGTTCTCCTCGGCACGTACCGACTCCGAGTCCCCGGAGCAGAACAGCTCCGAGGGCAAGGAGAGAAAGCACGGATTGACCGCCGGGGTCGGAGGTGGTTTCAACCCCGTGGAGGCCACCGGAACCGATTCCGACGGGGCCCCCGTGTTCCCGTCCGACCGCTACTGGGCCGTCCCCCTCTCGGCCGGTACCGGGTGGGAGAGCGCGACCACCAAGACCGAGACGACCTCGGACACCGCTACCGAGAACACCACACGCACCATCACTGCTCCGGGGATCAACGTCACCCGGCCGATGAAGGTCCGCTTCACCCTGTCGCTGGACAACAGGGACAAGACGGTGTTGACCGGTGACGTCCACGCGGGCACCCGCCAGGAGATCGCCCAGACGGGATCGTTCCGTTTCCGCCCCGAGCAGGGCGGCACCCCGGAACCCCCGAGCACTCCGGTCCCGGCAGGGGAGCGCCGAGGGGACCTCGCCGCCGATCCCGACGCCTTCGCCCGCGCTTGGCGTGGACGGGGCGAGCGGTCGGCGCTGCCCGAGGCGATGGTCGAGGACGTGGGGCACGGCCCGATCTCGCACGCGATGCTCACGGCGCAGGCACGGGCCCTCGGCTGGGAGCCCAGCCCTGCGGACCGGTCCGACGCCGAGGCGGCCGTCGACCACCTCCGGAAGAAGAAACCCGGTGCTCGGGCCCCCGTGCTCGGCGCGGCCGCCGACGGGCAGGTCCTGCGCGAGCAGTTCGGCAAGGCGTCCAGGGGCGAGTCCGGTGCGGTCCTGATCGGCGAGGACGGCCAGGGCCCCTTCGCCGTTCCCGGCCTCGAGACCCGGATGTACACCCGTCCCGTCCCGTCGAGGGCCACCATCATCGGGGCCGGGGAGATGGAGACCGAACGCGACCACCAACACCTGCACCGCGAGGAACGTTCCGACGCGCAGGCAGGATCGACCGCGCTCAACACGGGCACGGACGTGTCCGGGATGAAGGGCGTCGACACCCCTCCTGCTTCCGATTTCCAGGAGGACTCGGTGATCGTCGGGGGCGGCCCGAGCACCGCCGGCGCCAACAGCACCGCGGCCGGCGGGGGCAAGCAGTCCTCATCGAGCATGCGCACCGAGGCGGGACCCATGCCCGAGAAGGGACGGGGGTACCTGGTCCGAGTGCCTGTCCGGGCCCTGCTCGTCGCGCGGGCCGGCTCCGGGAAGAGAACGGCCGCGGCCGAGGAGGTCGGGTCCACCGTCGATCTGTGGCTCAGCCGCGAGCAGATCACGGGACTCGGCGCTCGGGTCAGCGACCGCACGTTCGAACTGTGGGACACCGTGGCCGACTCCCAGACCGCCGCCGCCGACACCGAGAAGAAGCTCGGTTCGGCCCTGGACGGGGAGCTCGGCCTGAACCGGGACGAGAACTCCCGGATCAACACCCGCGCTGCCCTGGACCTTCTCACCTTCCCGGGAAGAGACCCCGACGTGTGGTCGCCTGAGACCTCGGACGCCGTCGGGGCGCTGCGCGACTACTTCGGTCCCGGCCCCAGAGACGGCATGGGCCGTCAGACCGCCGGGTGGGGTGACGACCGGGCGGCCGGGGACCGAGCGGCCCATGAGCACAGGAACCGGGCCGAAGCAGCCGGAAGGGCGTTGGAGGCCCTGCGGCGCGGCCAGGGCACCCGGGGAGGGCTCACCGAGGACAGGATCGATGCCTTGGAAAGGCTGTACCGGCGACGTGATGCGCTGCACGGCGCGCTGAGCGAGCACAGGCAGGCCCTGGACCGTTACTTCGACGCCTTGAAGAACGCGTCCGCCCCCGCCGTCCGGACCACCACCGGAACGACCGATCGGGCGCATGCGGCCGATCGGTCAGGAACCCCCGCACGAGCGGGCTCCAGCGCAAACAGGCAGGAACAGATGGACGAGATCTATTCCAAGGCACTCGGGACCGCCTGAACCAGACCCC
>NZ_ANAY01000001.1 GCF_000340965.1 Nocardiopsis kunsanensis DSM 44524 | reverse complement strand
CACTCGGGACCGCCTGAACCAGCCCCCCTGACCCCCCCCCTCCGACCGCGCAACCCACCGCGGTCGGCCCCCGACGCACCGGAAGACGTCCGGTGCCCGAAAGGACACGACGAAGAATGACGGAGCACAGCGAGGCAGCACGCGGGCCCGTTCGCCCGGGCCCCGTACTCAGCTCGACGGGTGAACCGCCCGCCGAACGGGCCACCGACGCCATCGGGGCCCCGCCCGCACCACTCCCGGGACGATCCGTCCCCGCCGCCGAGAAGACCGATGCCGCCGCCACGAGCGCTGAGGAGAACGGACGCGGGCGCGGCGCCCTGCTCGCCGCACTGGCGGCGCGCAGGGCAGGGACGGGGACAGGCCCGTCCGGGGACGCGGCGACCGCGCACCAACGGCCCGGTAGACCCTTCATGGCGGTCGCGGCCATCGCGGGTCTGGTCCTGGTGGCCGCGCCCTTCGGACTCTCCCTGGCCCAGGAGCAGAGCGCCGGGACCGCCTCTCTCGACACCGACCCCGCCTCGGCCGCCCTACCCGACCAGGCGGCCGGCACGGCGACCGGTTCCGACTCCGGTTCCGGGCTCGAGGGTTACGTTCCCGAAGTGTTGCCGGAGAGCCCCGGGGCCCCTGACGGTGCCCCGGAGGGAACAACGGACGGTGACGCCTCCGGTGGCGGCCCGCCGGAACGGCCCGTCGAGCCCCAGGACGGCTCCGGCGGTCCGGACTCCGGCGACGGCGATCCGCTTCCGGGCACGGCCGGGGCCGATGACCAGGACGGGCAGGAGGAGGACGGGGACGTCGACCAGGAGGCCTCGGCAGAGGAGGCCTCCCAGGAACAGACCCCGTTGATCGACCTGCTGACCGGCCGCGGTGGCGACACGGACGAGGAGGAAGAGGACGGTTCCGAGGGGGACCGGGACGGCGAGTCCTCCGAGGGGGACCGGGACGGCGAGTCCTCCGAGGGAGAAGAGGAGAAGCCCGGCTCCGACCGTGGCGGCGAAGAGGACGAGGAGGAGCCCGAGGGCGCCGCGGCCGGGACCATGAGCGCTGCCGAGGACGACAGCGGCGACGGCGGTGGCGAGGACCGGGCCGGAACCGGGGAGGACCGAGGTTCCGGCGCAGAGCCCGCACCGGAGGAGCCCCAGGCCCAGGAGCTCCAGGACCAGGAGCCCCAGGCCCAGGAGGCCCCCGAACCCTTCCGCGCCGTCGCCGGGCCGGGCTGCGAGCAGGAAGGCGCTCGCTACGGGATCCAGGGGGACGGTGTCTGGCGTTCCGGCCCGGCCGGCTACTCCGGGGCCGGGTGCGACGACGGTTACGATGTCATGGCCGTGAGCGGCGACCCCGACAGCGGCGACACCGCCGCCGAGTGGACGTTCCTGCCCGGACGTGCCGGTGCCACCTGCACGGTGAAGGTCCTCGTCCAGCCCGGAGCCGAGCCGCTCTGGGCACACGGTGTCCACGCCCACTTCCAGGTGTTCGACGGCGAAACGACCGACGGCGCTCCCCGCGCCGGGTTCGAACTCACACCCCCGGACGAGGGCCGGTACTGGGGGCTGGCCGAACTCGAGAACATGGGAGAGTCGTTCACCCTGCGTATGGCCAACGCGGGAGCCTTCCCCGAAGGGGAGGAGGCCCCGCAGCTTCCGGCGTCGGTCGTCGAGACCGAATGCCGCTGAACGCGATCCCCCGGCCGGTCCGTCGACCGGCGCAGTAGTACAGAGCCCGCGGGCCTGCCCGGCCCGCGGGCACAGAAAGGAAGACGACAGGCCATGAACCGTCACGTGCGCGCGGTCGACCCCGCAGGCGGAGCCGAGTTCCGAACCATCGGCGAAGCCCTCGCCGCCGCCGGCGACGGCGACGTATTGTCCTTGGCGCCGGGCCGCTACGACGAACAGTTCGTCCTCACCCGAGTGGTGACCCTGGTGGCGGAGGAGGGGCCCGGGACCGTCGAGATCCTGTCCTCCTCCGGAACCGCGGTGACGTCCGTGGCCGAAGCGGTCAAGCTCAACGGCCTGGTCCTGCGGGGGCGCGACCCGGAGGCTCCCGTGGTCGACGCGGCGGCCGGGCAGGTCGAACTGGCCGACTGCGAGGTCGAAGGGGCCGCCTGGGCGGCCGTGCTCGCCCGGGGAGACGGAGCACTCGCCCTCCGCGGCTGCACGGTCCGCTGCACGGTCGGAGCGGGGATCGTCGTCACGTCCGCCCGTCCCAGCGTCATCGAGGACTGCGTCGTCGAGGACGTCGGCACCAGCGGTGTGGTCATCAATGACAAGGGCGCCCCCGAGGTCCACCGGTGCACGATCCGTGACACGGGCGCCAACGGCATCTACGCGGCGGGCAGCGGTGCCGGCCGGATCAGCGATTGCACGATCTCCGGTACCGCCAAACCCGCGGTGGTCATCGACGAACACGCCGCCACTGCACTCAGTGGTCTGCGGGTGCGTGCCGTCGCCGACGACGGCGTCGTACTGACCACACGCTCTCCCGTGGCCGTCGAAGACCTCGTGGTCGACGGGACCACCGGACACGGCCTGGTCCTGCGGGCGGGTACCGACCCGTGTCTGGACCGGGTCAGTATCACCCGGAGCGGCAGCATCGGTATCGCCGTCGAGGACAAGGCACGCGGGACTTTCCGCGCATGTGACGTTCGTGACACCGGGGCCGAAGGGGTCAGCGCCTCGGGTCGGGCCTCCACCTCGTTCAACGACCTGAGCGTGCACGGAGCGAAGGCGGCCGGGATCCACGTCGCCGAGGATTCCACCGCCGAGTTCGACCGTGTCACCGTGGACCGCACCTCGGGGCCGGGCGTCGAGATCGTTTCGGGGGCCGCCCCGTTCCTCCGCAACGGTTCCCTCTCCGGGGCCCGGGGCCACGGTGTGCGCCTGGACGGCGGCAGCGGTCGCATGGAGGACATCGAGGTCACGGGCGCACGCCGGAGCGGGGTCCACGCCTCCGGAGGGGCGCGTGCCTCCCTCAGCGGACTGCGGGTCATCGGCCCCCGTGAGAACGGTGTCGCCGCGTTCGGCGGGGCCGTGCTCGACCTGCGCGACGCCGAGGTGTCCGAGTGCGGTGGTGACGGACTTGCCGTTCATGCAGAAGGGGAGGTCACCGCCCTCCGCGTGCGCTCGCACGGCAACACCCGTAACGGGGCTCTGGTGGCTTCGGGGGGGCGGGCCGTGCTGCGCTCGTGCGAACTGTCCCAGAACGGTGGTGACGGTGTCCTCGTCGGGAGCGAAGAGGACGTGGTCGTCGACGGCTGCACGGTACGGGGCAACGGGCGCTCGGGTCTGCGCCAGACCGTGGCGGGAGGCCAGGTCCGGGCCGATTCCCTGGTCAGTGAGGAGAACCGGGCGGAGGACCTGTACGGACCGGACGCCGTCCCGGTCGATTCCTCGCAGGGAACACACGGTGCAGAAGGTGGTGACGAGGACGCTGGGGAACGGGGACCACTGGCGGATCTGGAAGCCCTCATCGGACTCGACAACGTCAAGGAAGAAGTCACCACCCTCGTCAATCGGAACAAGATGGCCCGGCACCGCGCCGAGATGGGGCTGCCCTCGCCCCCGGTGGCCCGGCATCTGGTCTTCGCCGGCCCTCCGGGTACGGGCAAGACGACCGTGGCCCGCCTCTACGGCCGCGTCCTGGCCGACCTGGACGTCCTGCGCTACGGACACGTCGTCGAGGCGGCACGTGCCGACCTGGTCGGCCAGTACGTCGGTGCCACGGCGATCAAGACCACGGAGGTCTTCCAGAAGGCCCGTGGCGGTGTGTTGTTCGTCGACGAGGCCTACACGCTCTCGGCAGAGGACGGTGGCAGCTTCGGGCAGGAGGCCATCGACACCCTGGTCAAGCTCATCGAGGACCACCGCGACGAGGTGGTGGTGATCGTCGCCGGTTACGAGGCCGAAATGGAGGGTTTCCTGGCTTCCAACCCCGGGTTGGCCTCGCGGTTCGCCCGCACGATCACCTTTCCGAACTACCGTGCCGAGGAACTGGTGCTCATCGTCGAGCGCCTCGGCGCGGATCACAGTTACAGCCTCTCGGAAGAGCTGCGAACGATGCTGTTGCGGCACTTCGAGGCCGTGCCGAAGGGCCCGACGTTCGGCAACGGCCGGGAGGCCCGCAAGGTCTTCGAGGGAATGGTCGACCGCCAGGCGCACCGGCTCAGCGCGGACCCGCCCGCCGATCCCGCGGAACTGACCGTGCTCACCCCCGAGGATCTGGGGAACACGGCCGAGACCGCTTCCGGAACGGGCGAGAACGACCTGACCGCTCTGCGTGCGGAACTCGACTCGTTGACCGGATTGCACGAGGTCAAGGCCACGGTCAACGACCTCGTCAACGTGCTGGTGGCGAGCGCGCGCCGCCGGGAACTGGGAATGCCGGCGCCCAGCCTCGGCCACCACTTGGTCTTCGCCGGCCCTCCGGGCACGGGCAAGACGACCGTTGCGCGGCTCTACGGCCAGTTGCTGCGTGCCCTGGGGGCGCTGCCCCAGGGACACACGGTCGAGGTCGCCCGCTCCGACCTCGTCGGCCGTTACATCGGCCACACCGCCCAGCTCACCGCCGAGGCCTTCGAGAAGGCCCGTGGCGGTGTGTTGTTCGTCGACGAGGCCTACACGCTCACCCGGCCCGGTGCCGCGGGGGACTTCGGGCAGGAAGCGGTGGACACCTTGGTCAAGCTCATGGAGGACCACCGCGACGAGGTGGCGGTGATCGTCGCCGGCTACACGACGGAGATGCAGGGTTTCCTCGACTCCAACCCCGGGCTGGCCTCACGGTTCTCCCACCACGTGCCGTTCACGGACTACTCCGACGAGGAACTGGTCTCCATCGTGGCCGGTATGGCCGTCGGCAGCGGGTTCGTCCTCCCGGACGAAACGAATGCCGCGCTGCGGGAGCATTTCGCCGGGGTCAACAGGACGGAAGCTTTCGGGAACGCCCGTTACGCCCGGCAGGTACTGGAACGCATGATCACCCGCCAGGCAGGGCGCACCGTCGATCTGGCCGACCCCTCCCGGGAGGACCTGACCCTGCTCACCCCGGCCGACGTGCCCTGATCACGGGACGTTCGCTCCACCTCGCGCCGGGGCCCGCGCACGTCCGCAGGTCCCGGCACGCGGTTGCGGGGTCAGGAGCGATGGGGCGTGGACCGAAGCGGCTCGGTCCGCGAACTGGGCCCGGAACTGAGCCCAGCCGGTCTGCCCGGGGTCTCCGATGAGGAGAAACCCCAGGTCAGTGTGGCGGCTCCGGCAGGATTCGAACCTGCGGCACCCGCTTTAGGAGAGCGGTGCTCTATCCCCTGAGCTACGGAGCCAATGCGTGCGGCAGGTATGTGTTGGCCCGCCACAAGGCCAAGCCTAACTCAGGATGGGCGTGCTCGGGGTGTCGCGGCGCCACGGGGAGGGGACCCTGGGGGACTCTGCATGCAGGGCGCAGTACGCTGACCTACGATTGGTTGTCCTGGTGGCATTGTGATGTTGTTCACGAACCGCGCCGCAATACGGCCCCATTCACACCCTGGCCGTCGTGGAGGCCAGGTGGTGACGATCGATCACCCCACTGTGACCAGGGATGATTTCGGGGTCCGGTGGGAAGGGTCGCGCCCAGGCGCTCATGGCCCCGTCCGACGTCCGTGTCGAACGGATCAGTCCCGTGTGTCCGCAACCGGACATGTAGTACCTTGCGTTTCGGCCACGGGTATGTGTTCGAGGAAAATCAGCCGGAGGATCATTCGTGCCGTTCGATTCTGAGCAGGCGCGGCGTAGGTCCCGCGTTCCGGGTAACGGGGAGACGCCGGTCCTCACGGCGCCGCACGGTTTCCGGAAACGTGTGGCCCGAGCGTTCGTGCTGGTCCTCACCACCGTGCTGTGCGTGGTCCCGCTGCCGGGTTCCGCCTACGCCTCCGAACTGGAGGAGCTTCGCGAGCAGGCCGAGCAGGCCGCCAGCGATCTCGAGGAGGCCACCGAGCAGCACGTGGAACGCCAGGAGGATCTCGAGTCGGCTCAGGAAGACCTGGTCGACACGCTCCACGAGCTCCAGCAGACCGAGGTCGAACTCGGTGAGATGCGTGAGCCGCTGGCCCGCCTCGCCAATGCCCTGTACCGCCAGCCCGACGGGGGCATGCTCCAGATCCTGGTGGAAGGCTCGCTCGACGACGACATGCAGATGCAGTCGTACGCGGCGAAACTGTCCGAGGACAACCAGGCCCTCATCCAGGACGCCACCGACCTGCGCGAGGAGCAGGCGGAGCTGGCGGTCGAGGCCCAGCAGATGCAGACCGACACCCAGCTGGAACAGGCCGAGCTCGCCGCTGAGGTCGAGGAACTGCGGGACCAGTCCGAGGAGAGCACGGAGCGGTTGACCACCGAGCTGGAGGAGAGGGGGCTCGACCCCGGTACTTTCCAGGCGGCCGCCGAGTGCGACGGTTCCAAGGCCAGCGAGGCCGACAACTACCCCAACGGCCTGGTGCCCGAGGAGGCGCTCTGTGCGCTCTACGACGAAGGCCATTTCCTGAGGGCCGACGCCGCCGAGTCCTTCCTCGAGCTCAACATGGAGTACGTGGAGGAGTTCGGCGAGAACATGTGCATCAACAGCTCCTACCGTGACCTGCCGAACCAGCACCGCGTCTACGCCGAGCAGCCTCCCGGGTTCGCCGCCGTCCCCGGTACCAGTAACCACGGACTGGGCCAGGCCATCGACCTCGGCTGCGGCATCCAGAACTACCAGTCCGAGAGATGGAACTGGATGGAGGAGAACGGCGCCCGTTACGGCTGGATCCACCCGACCTGGGCCAAGAACAACCCGTTCGAGCCCTGGCACTGGGAGTACGAGCCGTGATCGGCCGCCGATGACACGGGGAGGGCGCCGCCACCGACAGCCGGTGGCGGCGCCCTCGTCGTGCGCGGTACGGGCTCAGGAGGCCGAGGGAGAGCTCCCCTCCGCCCGGCCCTCGACGGTTTCCTCCGGGACCGTCTCCGGGGTGACCTCGCTGGTGCAGTTGGAGCACCGGCCGGCCCTCTTGTCGATCTCGCTGCAGTAGTAGGGGCACTCGCGGGTGGTGACCTCTTCGGCCTTGGCCGTCTTCTCCAACAGTTTGGTCATCGGCAGGACCACGAAGAAGTACAGGATCGCCGCGGTGATCAGGAACGAGACCACGGCGTCGATGAACTGGCCGTAGTTGAAGACGCTCCCGTTGATCGTGAACGAGGCGTCGCCGAACTCCGGGGCCCCGCCGAAGATCCCGAGCAGCGGTGTGATGAAACCTTCGGTGAACGCGGTGATCAGGTTGGCGAAGACCGTCCCGATCACGACCGCGACCGCCAACTGCACCAGGTTCCCCTGGAGCAGGAACTTCTTGAAACCTTCCATGGAGCAGCCCTCTGGTCGTACTTTCCTGAACTGGACGGCCCCTGGGCCGGCCGCGGGGGCGGAGCCGGGGGGAGCCTGCCAGGGGCGCCGGAACAGCTTTCCGTACCTCGGAGCGGCTGGTCAAACGCGGAATGTGATGTTCGCTCCCGGTTCGTTCCGGGGGTCAGCTCCGGATCGAGACCGAGAGTCGGGAGTCGGCCGCGAAGCCGGCCAGGGCTCTGGCCTCCTCCGCGTCGGCGGCCACGAGCAGCAACGCACCGCCTTCACCGCCCCCGGTGTCCTGGTCGGGCACGGCCAGCACGGGACGGTCCGAGACCACCTCGACCGCCGGACCGGCGCGGGTGGGGGCCGAGGGGTCGGAGGCCGACGCGGCCAGGACGTCGACCCGGTCGCCGGGGGTGAGGAGGGTGGCCGCTCCGGGGTCGGCCACCCGTACCGGGGCGGCCACCAGGTCGGGGCCGTAAGGGCGCGCGGGCGGATCGGCCAGACGGGCATCGGTGAGTACCTCGCCCTCCCGTACAGGCCCACTCAGCAGGCGCCCGGCCGCGGTGGTGCCGGCGGCCAGAGCCCCCTGGGGCAGAACACTCTCGGGCAGGTGCCGAGGGGTGAGGTCGGCGTCGCCGAGTGGAGCGGAGGCGTCGAGGTCGCGCGCGGCCACGAGCACCTCGCGTCCGGGCTCGGGCGGGGGACGCAGCACCAGGACCGCGCTCAACAGCGCGCACGCCGCGAGCAGGGCGGTCAGGGGCCGCCGGTGACGGTCGAGGAACCGGTGCACCGCACGCCGGTGCCGGTAGGGGGACAATGCGTCGGCCATGGTCCGACGGTAGACCGGCCGGGTCCGCCCCGGCCGGTTGTCCACAGGCCCTTTTCCCCGGGAGGGGCCGGAGGTGGTGCGCCGCCGCGCGTGCTACGCGCACCGAGGGTCCGGCGGTCAACGGCAGGGATGCCTCAAGAACTGCTGGTGGTACTGGTGCTCTTGGAACCGGAGTCGCTGCTGCTCGAACCGGTCGACGAGGACTCCGAGGACGAGGAGGAACCGGAGGAGCTCTCGGAGGAACCGGAGTCCTTGCCGCTCTCCTTGCTGGAGCCCGAGAGCACCGAGCTGTTGCTGGAGGAGGCGCTGTCGGTCTTGTAGAAGCCCGAGCCCTTGAAGACGACGCCCACCGCGGAGTACACCTTGCGCAGGCGTCCCTCGCACTCGGGGCAGACGGTGAGGGAGTCGTCGCTGAACTTCTGGACGACTTCCATCTGGGCTTCGCACGCGGTGCACGCGTACTGGTACGTAGGCACGGTTCGGGTCCTCCTTGCTGGCACTCTCACCCGTTGACTGCTAAATAGTACGCGGTCGCCGACGGATGCGGTGACAACCCCTCACCCGGATGCGGCCGGGCGGTGCGGCACGTCCCGGAGTGCAGGCCCCGCGAACGGGCACCACGACGTCGGAACAGCGGACGGAGAGGTCAGCTCCGGGCGGCGCCCGGCACTGGAGGTGCTTGCCACACGGGGGAACCCGGGTCGAAGACCCGTAGCCCCGCGGGCGTGACCACCGCATCCACCGGAACGTCGTGTTCCTCGGCCGGGAGATCCGCCACCAGCTCACCCTCGTGCAGAGGCACCACGACGGGGGTGTGCGGGCCCTTGTGCGAGAGTGAACGGTCGTAACACCCGGCGCCCCGGCCCAGCCGGACCCCGCTCCGGTCCACTGCCAGCGCCGGGCACACCACGAGATCGACCCGGGCGGGGGCCTCCACCCCGTAACGGCGGCCGGTCGGTTCCAGGAGCCCGTACCGTGCCTCCGCCAAGGACTCCGGGCCCTCGTAGGCGGCCCAGTCCAGCTCGCCGCCCGGCAGGAACACCGGCAGCAGCACGGTCGCCCCGTGTTCCCACAGGGCGGTCACCAGGCGGTGCGTGTCGGGTTCCTCGCCGATGGACCAGTAACAGGCCACGGTCCCGGCCGCCGGCATCCACGGCTGTGCCCGCAGGGTGTCGCGAAGGACCTCTCCGGTGCGCACGTGTGCGGCCTCCTCCAGCGCCCGGCGTTCCTCCAGGAACTGCCTGCGCAACTGCCGCTTGCCGGCTCGGTCCAGATCGCTCACGGTCGCCTCCGGTGTCCCTTCCGCGCTCGTCCAGCCGGGAGCGTACCACCGGTACTTCCGAAGCCCCTGGGCAGCGGGTGGGTGAACGGGCGGTGGCCGTACGGGGCCGGGGCCGGAAAGGGTGCCTACTTCTTGTCCGAGCAGGCCGTGTGGCAGCCACGGGTGTTCTCGCGGCTGTCCTAAAGTGCCGATATGAACGCCGAAACCGAGCACACACGGCTCCGCCCCGCTTCCACCCCCGTCACCAAGGCCGTCGTGCCCGCGGCCGGCCTCGGCACGCGTTTCCTCCCGGCCACCAAGGCCACGCCCAAGGAGATGCTGCCGATCGTGGACAAACCCGCGATCCAATACGTCGTGGAGGAGGCCGTCGCCGCGCGCCTCGACGACGTACTCATGATCACGGGCCGCAACAAGCGCTCGATCGAGGACCACTTCGACCGCGCCCACGAGCTCGAGGAGACACTGGAGACCAAGGGCGAGTACGAGCGCCTCAAGGCCGTGCGTGAACCCGACGGCCTGGCCCAGGTGCACTACGTCCGCCAGGGCCAGCCCCGCGGCCTGGGGCACGCGGTGCTCTGCGCCGAGGCACACGTGGGCGACAACCCCTTCGCTGTGTTGCTCGGCGACGACCTCATCGACGACGCCGAACTCCTGCGCCGCATGATCGAGGTCCGCCAACAGCGCGGCGGCAGCGTCGTCGCCCTCATGGAGGTCGAGCCCGAACAGGTCTCCCGGTACGGCTGTGCCGGGATCCGGAGCACCGACGAGGACGACGTCGTCACCGTCACCGACCTGGTCGAGAAGCCCTCGCCGGAGCAGGCCCCCAGCCGGTGGGCGATCATCGGCCGCTACGTGTGCGATCCCGCCGTCTTCCCGGTCCTTCGTCGCACCCAGCCCGGCCGCGGCGGAGAGATCCAGCTGACCGACGCCCTCATGGAGCTTTCCCGCAGTGGTCCGGAGGAGGGCGGTCCCGTCTACGGTGTGCTGTTCCGCGGGCGCCGTTACGACACCGGGGACAAGGGCGACTACATCCGCACCGTCGTGGAGTTCGCCTGCCGCCGCCCCGACCTGTGCGACGAGCTCCTGCCGTGGTTGCGCGAGTTCGTCGAGGAGCACGACCGGGACGACACCGGCCACTGAGGGCGGGGCACTGTCGGGGACGGGGCGCGTGCCATCTCCTGTGGGAGGTGAGAAGCTCGGGCTGCACCAAGACCACACCCGGGAGGGCCCCAGTGAAGAGCGTCGAACAGCACATCGAAGACTGCCTCGGGCTCGTCGCCCCACCACAGCCGACCGAGATCGACCTGGATCACGCCCACGGCACCGTTCTGGCGGAGACGGTGGCCTCGCCGGTCTCCCTGCCCGGCTTCGACAACTCCGCCATGGACGGCTACGCGGTGCGTTCGGGGGACGTGGCCGAGGCCTCGCCCGAAGTCCCGGCCCGGCTCGCCGTGGTCGCCGACATCCCCGCGGGGGACCCCACCCCGGTCGCGGTACGTCCGGGCATGTGTGCGCGCATCATGACGGGCGCGCCCATGCCGGACGGCGCCGACGCGGTCGTCCCGGTGGAGTGGACCGACGGTGACACCGTCCGGGTGACCATCGACCGCCCGGCACGCCCCGGAAACGCCGTGCGCCGTGCCGGCGACGACATCGCCGCCGGCACGGTCGTCCTGGAGGCGGGTTCCCTCATCGGTGCGGGGGAGATGGGCGTACTCGCGGCTGTGGGGCGCCGTTCCGTCCCGGCCCACCCCAGGCCCCGTGTCGTGGTGCTCTCCACCGGTGAGGAACTGGTCGAACCGGGTCGGCCCCTGGGCCCGGGCCAGATCTGGGAGTCCAACAGTTTCATGGTCGCCGCGGCCGCCCGCGACGCCGGCTGCGAGGTCTACCGGCACGGTTTCGTGGGCGACGACCCGCGGACCGTCATGCAGACCCTGGAGGACCTGTTGTTGCGGGCCGACGTCGTGGTCACCACCGGCGGTGTCAGCATGGGCGCCCACGATGTCGTCAAGGAAGTGCTCTCCCAGAAGGGGGTGCACTTCACCCAGGTGGCGGTGCAACCCGGCAAACCCCAGGGCTACGGATCGATCGGCCCGGACAGGACGCCGATTCTCACACTCCCCGGCAACCCGGTGAGCGCGTTCGTCTCCTTCCAGGTCTTCGTGCGCCCCGTCCTGCTCAAGCTCCGGGGCCTGGAGCCGGCCCCGCTGACCGAGTACCGGGCCCGGCTCACCGACCCCGTCGCCTCCCCGCCCGGGCGCCGTTCCTACCTGCGGGGCTCCCTGAGCGCCCCGACCGCGGACGGGCGCCGCACCGTCAGCCCGGTCCGCCGCCAGGGCTCGCACCAGCTCTCCGTCCTCGCCGGCTCCAACGCGCTGGTGGTCGTGCCCGAGGACGCCACCGAGCTCCCGTCCGGTACCGAGGTCGAAGTGCGGGTTCTTCCCGGTACCTGAGCGGCCGGTACCCGGCGGAGTTCCCGGAACGGGACGGGTACGCGGTGCCGTACGGTCGGGGGGAACGGAGCGGCGGGGTTCTTCGCCCCGCCCCGCGGCCGCACCGGCCGCGCCCCAGCACGAACGCAGGACGTGTCGACAATGAGCCACACCCCAGAGCCGGACGGTTCCGGCCACCCCTCCGGTTTCACGCATCTGGACGAATCCGGTGCCGCACGCATGGTCGACGTGTCCGCCAAGGGCGTCAGCGCCCGCACAGCGACCGCCACGGGCAGGGTCCTGTTGTCACCGGGGACGGTGGCGGCGCTGCGCGAGGGAGAGGTGCCCAAGGGGGACGCACTCGCAGTGGCACGCATCGCCGGGATCCAGGGGGCCAAGCGCACCCCCGACCTCGTCCCGTTGTGCCATCCCATCGCGGTGCACGGCGTCGACGTCGAACTCACCGTGACCGACGAGGGCGTGGACATCAGTGCGACCGTGCGCACCGCCGACCGCACGGGCGTGGAGATGGAGGCCCTGACCTGTGTGATGACCGCCGGACTCGGACTGGTCGACATGGTCAAGGCCCTGGACCCCGAGGCCGAGGTCACGCGTGTACGAGTGGAGGAGAAGACCGGTGGCAAGAAGGGCGACTGGAGGCGCGGTGACTGAGCACCTCCGGCACAGGGTCGCCGTGATCACAGCCTCCAACCGTGCGGCCGCCGGGATCTACCCCGACCGCTCGGGCCCCGTCATCGCCGAACGGCTGAGCGAACTGGACTGCGAGGTCCTGGGGCCGTGGGTGGTGCCCGATGGGGAACCGGTCACCGAAGCGCTCGAACGGGCGCTGGAGGAACGCTGCGCGGCCGCACTGACCACGGGCGGCACCGGCCTGACCCCGGGTGACCACACACCCGAGGCCACACGTGAACTGCTCACCTGCGAGATCCCCGGCATCGCCGAGGCGCTGCGGGCCGCCGGGCGCGAGAAGGGGGTCCCCACGGCGATCCTCTCGCGTGGTCTGGCGGGTGTGGCCGAGCGGGACGGGCACCGGATGCTCGTGGTCAACCTGCCCGGTTCCCGGGGTGGGGCCGCGGACGGGATGGACGTGCTCGCACCGGTTCTGTCGCATGCCGTGGAGCAGATCGGCGGCGGTGACCATACCCGGTCCGAATGACCTCGGGCCATGACCGGAATCACAGGGGGATGCCGAGGTGTATCGGTTATTCCTTCCGTGCACTTTCCTTTCCGGTTCATTGGTGCAGAGGTTAAGAAGCGTCCGATTCGCGATGTGCCTTCGTGACGCACGCCACGGGGCGCCTTCGGGGTGGAATACTGGAAGGCACCACCGAAGGTGCGTGTCGGCTAGCGCCGTACAGCCTGTGTCCGGTGGCGACGGAAGGCTCGGAAGGGGCGGTTGTGAATCGCAGACGAGGATGGCCCACCACCCTGCAGGACGGTCCGGTCGCACTGCGCCCGTTGCGCCTCAGGGACGCCGCCGCGCTGCGCGAGACCCGTGGACGCAACGAGTCCTGGTTGCGCCCCTGGGAACCGACCTACCCGGAGATGCCGCTGCGCAGCGACGGCCTCACCCAGTACGCGGCCATGCTCCAGGCGATCCGGCGCGAGGCGCGCCAAGGGCTGTCGATGCCGTGGGCGATCACCTACGACGGGGTCTTCGTCGGACAGCTCACGGTGGGCGCCATCGTCTGGGGTTCTTCCAGGTCGGCGCAGGTCGGGTACTGGATCGACCGGGCCTATGCCGGCCGCTCCATCACCCCTGTGGCCGTGGCTCTGGCCGTGGACCACTCCTTCTTCGGTGCCGGGCTCCACCGCATCGAGGCGAACGTACGCCCCGAGAACCGCGCGAGCAGGCGTGTCATGGCCAAGCTCGGCTTCCGGGACGAGGGGGTGCGCCGTCGCCAGCTGCACATCGACGGAGCCTGGCGTGACCACATCTGTTACGCACTGACGGCCGAGGAGGTGCCGAGCGGGACCTTGTGCCGCTGGAGGGGTGATTCGTCCTCCGGTTCCGCTTTGAGGCCTCAGGACCCGAACAGCGGGGCAGATCCGTTTGATCGGGCTCGCCATCATCACGGATCCGGTTGAAGTCGGCATAGGCCAACCAGCGGTCCGGACACTAAACTTGGATTTACTCACATTGGCTCATTACTTTGTGTTGAATTAAAGCTACGCTCTGAGTTGGGCCTGTGGCCTGTGCTTTCGCTCCGGCGGATGAGGAGCCCGAAACTGAAGCCCAGAATCTTGCGACACTCCGGGCAGAATGTGGCGCATTTATGGACACGGGGTCGTACCGTGCGGAACATAGACGCATTGACGATGCGGGCAACGCGTGGATATGGCGGGAGATTCACCCCGGCCCGGGAGGGGCCAGGAACGATGACCCCGCCGGAGTCGTCTGTACTCCGGGGAAGCCACAACCACGCCGCGCGGTGTCGACGACGTGTCGAACAACGTCCAGCGGCCGTCATCGTGAGGAGGGGTGATGAGCAGCTCTCCTCTGTACTTGGCCATCGTGGTCGTGTGGCTCATCGTCCTCGTGCCCATGCTCCTGCGGAAGGACTCGATCGCCGAGTCCGCCGCCGAGGAGACCCGGCGCGAGGGCGACGAGGTGGAGGAGGACCTCGAGCAGGAGCGTACCGACGAGCAGAACCCCGACGCCGCAGAGACCCAGGTGCTCCGCCGGGGGGAGCACGGGATCCCCGAGCCGGCCGGCGAGGAACCCGAGATGCCCGAGCCGTTCCGCGAGTCCCGGGCCCGCGTCATCGCCCGTCGGCGCCGTCGCACCAGCACGCTGGTTCTGGTCAACGTCGCCACGATCATCGCGGTCTCTTTGGGGCTGGGGCCCTGGTGGGTCCTGGCTCCACCGGTTCTGTTGCTGGCGGGACACGTGCTGCTGTTGAGAGAGGCCGCCAAAGCCGACGCCGAGCAGCGGGCTGCGGCGCGCCGGGCTCGCCGCAGAGCAGCTCTCAGGGCGCGCAGAGAGGCGGAGGAGCGTCGTCGCGAGGCCGAGCGCGAGGCCGAGGTCATCGCGCTCAAGGCGCGTCGCAGCAACGTCTACGACCAGTACGCCGACGCCCGTATGCGGGCGGCCGGCGACTGATCCGGGCAGAGCGTTCGGAGCACGGCCGCAGGGCTGCTAGTCTTGGAGGCGTCTTCGGGGCTGTGGCGCAGTCCGGTAGCGCATCTCGTTCGCATCGAGAGGGTCAGGGGTTCGAATCCCCTCAGCTCCACCGACAGACGCAAGGGCCTTCCACCCACGGGTGGCGGGCCCTTCGTCGTGTGTGCCCTTCCATGACGAAGGGCCCGCCCCGGGACGGGGGCGGGCCCTTGCCGTGCGTGCACGGCGGGACGGTCGGGAGGGGACGTATTCCCTGTGGCGGGAGGTCCTCCGGACCGGAGCCCCGAGTCTCACCGGCGAAGCGTCCATCCCCTGGATCGGGGAGCGCCGGGCTCACCGCCACGATACCGCCGCTGTCCCGCGTGCTGACAGGCTCCTCGCTGCATTCCTTGGGTCGCGCTCGGCAATGCGGAAATGAGCGGGGCCCATACCTGTATTCCAGGTGGACCGAAACCGAGGGCGAGGGTGCCCTCGCGGGGCGCACGTGGGTGATGGTGGGCGTAGTAGGCAAACATTCGGTCATCACGGAGAGTGAGTGCGGTCGTCGTCTGTTGGCGGGGTGCTTGTCCGTGCGTGGGTGATTTCGGTGTTTTGTGTGGAACGCCCCTCACCTGCGGCCAGATCCTTGTGGGGCTGCGTTCCGATCGGTTTCTTATGGGGGTTCGTATCTTCGTAAGGACTGAAGGATTTCGGTTCCGTAGCTCTCAGTGATGATTGTTGGGGCCGCGTATGTGCCGTTTCGGCGTGGCGTCCCTGCAGCTCGGGGCGGAAGGGGCACGGGCGTGTGTGAATTCCACGTCCATGAGCTGGGAAAACAGGTTCTTGGGATCTGTTCGCCCCGCCGCTCTCCCGGTGTTCATGCAGGGTTGGGAAGTTCTTCCCCCGACGGGCTTGTCTTCTCGCTTTCCGTGCGCCACCTTTGGTGAGGCAAGGAAGCGGAACCGTCCTGAGAGGTGGAAACCATGATTGAGTGCGCCGTTTCCCGCAACAACGGTTGGTCCTGGATTTAGTACAGGCCCCCTGAACCCCTCGGTCGCAGAGGGGCAGCGGCCCCGGCAGTAGCTGATGCACTGCCGGGGCCGCTGCTCGCCCGGGGCCGGTGCCCGGTGGGTGCATGCTTTGTGGTTTCCGGCGCCGGGGTAGGGGAGGGAAGCGAACACGTTTCACGGGCCGAGCCGGCCCGAAGAGAAGGGGCGGAGAGCACCCGTGTCCAACTCCCCTCAGCACTCTGGCGGTTACCTGCCGCCGGAAGGAGAGCCCGAACGCGATCCGGAGAAGGAGAGCCGGGAGGAGAGCCGGCTCGACACCGAGCGCTTCCGGCGCACCACCCCGGCCCGGTTGCGGCCGATCCCCCCGCGCCGCAGCAGCGGTTACTGGCGTTTGGTCACCGGTGCGACGACCTACGTGATGGTCGTCGGAGGGATGGCCGACTACAGCGAACCCCAGACGCGGGCCGCGGCACACGTCCTCTTCTGGCTGCTGATCCTGGCGGCGATGCTGGTCACCGTCTCCCGGGAACACAAGCACGGTTGGGACCCCGGGCCGCGCTGGCCCTACGCCGCAGCGGCGCTGGGCGGGGCCGTGCTCGTGGAACTGCTGGTGCTGCTGGTGGGCTCGCCGACGATCATCGTCGGCTCGGTCATCCTGTTGGGGTTCGCCAGTTTCGTACTGATGCTGGCCGGCTGAACCGGCGGGGGGAAGGCGTGCGGGGCCTCAGGTGGCCTCGTCGTCGAAGGGGGGACGCTTGCCGTTGAGGCGCGCGCCCTGCTTCGGCTGCTCGTCCTCCTCGTCCTCCCAGAAGTGCTTCTGGACGAACCGCTTGGGGTTGAGGTCCTGGACGTCGAAGTCCTTGTACTCCGGGCCCAACCCCTCCTTGATGTCGTTCGAGGCGTTGTTGGCCATCTTGCGCAGCTGGCGCAGGACACGGCCCAGCTGCTGGGCCGCCTTCGGGAGCTGGTCGGGGCCGAAGATGAGCAGCGCGAGCAGGAGGAGGAGAGCGAATTCGCCTCCGCTGATCCCGAACATGTGCTTCCTCGCTTCGTCTACCGGCCGATCCAAGAAGGTTAACCGGTATGGGGGGCCTTGGGCGACGGTGCCCCGGTCCGAGGGCAAGGTCCTACGAGAACCGGCCCCCGCTCCGTGGAGTGGGGGCCGGTTCCGTCACGCCTGAAGTGTGATCAGACCGAGCGCACGTCGGCGGCCTGCGGGCCCTTGGGGCCCTGGATGATGTCGAACTCGACCTTCTGGTCCTCTTCCAGGTTCCGGAAGCCGGTACCCGCGATCGCCGAGTAGTGGACGAACACGTCGGGCTGACCGCCCTCGACAGCGATGAACCCGAAACCCTTCTCAGAGTTGAACCACTTCACGGTGCCCTGAGCCATCTGCTCTCCCTTGGGGACTGCTTCGGAACCGCACCTTGCTGGTCCCGGGTCGCCGGGCGCTGACCGACGAGACATCCCCCGATAAAGCGCCCGCGTGAAGTTCCGCGAGGCCCTGGGGCATCCATGGAAACAACAACAGCAACCAATGGTTGACGCTATCAGGGAGAGTGTGCACTTGCCGAGGGTTTTCTCGGTCAAGTTCCGAGTTGGATTGTCCTGTTTCGGCTGCACGAAACTATTGATTTCCGGCGTTCGGGGGGATAAAGGAATCGGGGCGGCCCGAGGGCCGCCCCGCTCCTGTCAGGAGCCGCCGCTCCCGTAGATCCAGACGTCGAACCACAGCCTTTCGCGCCACAGCCCTTCGTCCATCGGATACGCGGACATCACCGGATAGAGATAGGCGAAGTTCGCCACGACGAGCAGAAGCACGACACCGAAGACCACACCGCCCAGAGCCCGTGTGTACGGAGCGAATCTGGGGCTCTCCTCCCCGGCCCCCATGACCAGGCCGAGCATGAGCACGACCGCCAGGATCAGGAACGGCAGCATCGGAAGCGCGTAGAACAGGAACATCGGACGGTCGGGGAAGGCCAGCCACGGGATCCACCCCGCGGCCACACCGGTCAGGACCGCACTGGCACGCCAGTCCCTCAGGGTGAGCCACCAGGCGAGTACGACCACGCTCGCCACCAGGCTGATCCACCACAGGACCGGGGTGCCGATGGAGACCACCGAGGTCACACAGTCGCCCGTGCCGCACCCGACGGCTTCGCCGTCGTAGTGGAACATCACCGGGGTACGCATGACCAGCCATTCCCACGGAGCGGAAATGTAGGAGTGGTCGCTGGTCAACCCGTTGTGGAACTCCATCATCCGGCTGTGGTAATTGGCCAGGGCGGCCAGAGCCTCGTACGGGGTGGCCAGGAAGCCGGGAAGCCAGTCCGGGGCCGTGCCCGCGGCGTGGTCGCGGTTGTACCCGCCCGAGGTGAACAGCCAACCCGACCAGGAGACCAGGTACACCAGCCCGGTCACCACGACGGTCTGCACGAACGCCGGTACCGCGTCGATGCCGAACCACCGGAGGAAGGTACGGCGCCGCTGGCCCACGCTGCGACGCGCGCCGTAGTCCCACGCCACCGTGAGCAGGCCGAAGACCGCCAGGAAGAACAGGGCCGACCACTTCGTCCCGACCGCCAGGCCGAAGCACAGGCCCGCGGCCAGGCGCCACCAGCGCATCCCGAGCCAGCCCACGGTGGTGACGTCCACCCCGGCCTCCGCGAGGCGGACCCACCGTTCCCTGGTCTTGTCCCGGTCGATGACCAGGCACGCGAAACCCGCCAGCACGAACAGGGTCAGGAAGATGTCGACCATGGCGATACGGCTCAGCGTGAAGTGCAGGCCGTCCAGCGCCAGCAGCAGGCCGGCGGCCGACCCGAGCAGCAGTGACCGGGTGAGGCGGGTCGCCAGCCGCACCAGGATCAGCACCGAGAGCATCCCGGCCAGGGCCGCCGCGAAGCGCCAGCCCTCCGGGGTCATCGTCGAACCGAACGGGAACAGCGACCACAGCCAGTCACCGAGTGCGATCAGCCACTTGCCGACGGGCGGATGCACGACGAAGTCGCCGGTGCCGGTGAAGATCTCCTGCTGTCCTTGGGCGAGGAGGTCGTCGGCGTTCTCGACCGTCTGGTGCTCGTGACCGTGGGCCCGGAGCCCGTAGGCGTCCTTGGCGTAGTAGGTCTCGTCGAAGTAGATGCGTGCGGGCTCGCCGAGGTCGACCAAGCGCAGGGCGCCGGCGAAAGCCGCGACGATCACCGCTGCCAGCCAGCCGAGCCACCGGGGGACGGGGATGGCCGGGAGGAAGCGGGCGCGGAGGGAGTCGCCCCGGAATGGAGGTGGCATGTCTGGGCCTGACGCGGAAGATGTGGCGGTGGTGGTCATCTCAACTCGTACGTTGGGGACGAAAGATGGCGGTCCGTGTTCCGGACGGACCACGAAACCAGGTTTCGGGTGGCGTGACAGGCCAACCGTAGCGCGAGAGAACGGGGATCACAGTGGTTGAGGGAGTCGGTGATGAGCGGCGGTTCGGGACGCTCACGCTCGCGGGGTTGCCGATCGGGAACCTGGAGGACGCACCACCTCGGCTTCTGCGCGCGCTGGAGTCCGCGGCCGTCGTCGCGGCCGAGGACACACGCCGTCTGAAGCAGTTCGCCGGACGCGCGGGGATCCGGATCGGCGGGGAGGAGGGCGCCCGCGTGGTCTCCTACTACGACGCCAACGAGCCCAAGCGCTCCGCAGAACTCCTCACCGGGCTGAGAGAGGGCGGCGACGTCCTCGTGGTCACCGACGCGGGCATGCCGGGGGTCTCCGACCCGGGCTACCGGCTGGCATCGGCCTGCGCACAGGAGGGCATCCCCGTCACCGCGATCCCCGGGCCCTCCGCCGTGACCACCGCACTGGTCGTCTCGGGCCTGCCCACCGACCGGTTCTGCTTCGAAGGGTTCCCGCCCCGCAAGGGGCTGGCCCGCTACTTGGACGACATGGCTGCTGAACGGCGCACCATGGTCTTCTTCGAGAGCACCCACCGCATCGCCGCCACCCTCACCGCGATGGCCGAGGCCTTCGGCGCCGACCGCCGCGGCGCCGTGTGCCGGGAGCTCACCAAGACCCACGAACAGGTCCGTCGCGGCACTCTGGCCGAACTCGCGGAGTGGTCCGGGGCCGGAGTGCGCGGGGAGATCTCCGTCGTGGTGGAGGGTGCGGGGCGCGCACCCGCCGACACGAGCGACGAACACCTGAGAGCGGCCGTGGCCGACCTGGAGGAGGAGGGCGTGCGCCGCAAGGACGCCATCGCCCGTGTGGCCAAGGAGACCGGGGTGCGCAAACGGCACGTCTACGACCTGGTGCACGGCATCGGCGAGACGTCCTCCCAGTACTGAGGCGTGTCCGCCCGTAACGGGACGAAGGAACCGGAACGCACCCGGCGCATCGGAGCCCCTGAACCACGCGCCGAAGAGAGGGAGAGCTGTGCGTAGCCAACTGTTCGAGAAGGCACAGGAGAGCGCCTACCGGGGCATGCACCTGCAGAACCGAAAGATGCTCAAGGTGGGCCTGGAGGGGGAGTTCCTCGCCCGCCAGGGGTCCATGGTCGCCTACCAGGGCGATGTCGATTTCTCCTACCAGGGATCCGGCAGTGTCGGGCGGTTCTTCAAAAAGGCCCTCACGGGTGAGGGGCTGCCACTCATGCGTGTCTCCGGCCGGGGCGACGTGTTCCTCGCGCACGAGGCCTGGGACGTCCACCTCATCGACCTGGAGAACGAGTCCCTCACAGTCAACGGAGCCAACGTCCTGGCCTTCGAGTCGGGCCTCGACTGGGACATCGGCCAGGTCAAGGGCGCCGGCATGGTCGCCGGAGGGCTCTTCAACACCGTCTTCACCGGTTCCGGCCGGGTGGCCGTGGTCTGCCACGGCTCGCCCGTGCTGTTGAACGTCGACCAGCCCACGTTCGTCGACACCCAGGCCGTCGTTGCCTGGTCCAGCACTCTGAGTACCAGCGTGCGCAGCACCTTCAAGGCGGGCGCGATCATCGGCCGGGGCAGCGGCGAGGCCTTCCAGCTCGCCCTGGAGGGGCAGGGCTTCGTGCTCGTGCAGGCCTCCGAAGGGGTTCAGGCGGCCCAGCAACAGAGCTGACGCCCCAGGGCGGACGCACGAGGGCCCGGCCTCCCGACGAAGGGGAGACCGGGCCCGGTGTGTGTGGTGCACCTCTGGGGAGGCGTCAGACCACGGCGCCGTCGTCCTGGTCGCGTGCGGCCTTCGCGGCGTTGCGCTGCTTGGCCTTGCGCTCACGGAGCACGTGCGGCGGCGGGGTCCTGTCCCACCGCTGCAACCAGATCGACAGCGGCACCGCGACGAACACGGTCGAGACCACACCCGTGGTCAGCCCCACCAGCATGGCGATGGAGAAGTCCTGGAGCGAGGACCCACCCAGGAAGGTGAGGAAGCCCAGGATGATCCACGCGCCGACCGTGGTGTTGACCGTACGCGGCAGGGTGTTGATGATCGCCCGGTTCGCGATGGCCGAGAACTTCGACTTCTCGTCCTTGGCCCATTCGTCGCGGACACGGTCGAAGACCACCACCGTGTCGTTGACGGTGAAACCGATGACACTCAGTGTCGCGGCGAGGAAGATCCCGTCGATCGGTTTGCCCAGCCACATGAACATCCCCACGACCAGGAGGATGTTGAAGCCGAGCGAGAGGATCGTGGAGACACCGAAGGACCACCGGAAACGCCAGGCCAGGTAGGCCATCTGCGCGATCAGCGCCAGTCCCAGGGCGATGATCGCCTGGTTGCGCAACTCCTCACCCATGCTCGGGCCGATGAAGTTGTCCGAGGAGACCTCGACACCGCCGGTCGCGTCCGACAGCGCCTCGGTGATGCCGGCCATCTCGTCGTCGTTGATGTCGCCCGTGCGCACCGACAGGTCGGCGTCGCCGGACTCCTGCACCACAGCGGTACCCGAGCCCGGGAAGTCCGCTGCGGAGACGACGTCGCGTGCCTCGTCCACGCTGATGGACTGGTCACCGGTGACGTCGTACTCGATGACACGTCCACCGGTGAACTCCACACCGAGGTTGATGTCGCGGACCAACGGGGCGGCCACGGCCGTGACCACGATGAGCGCCGCCACGATCAGGCCGTACTTGCGGAACTTCATCAGGTCCGGGTTCTTACGGACCAGCCACTCGCGGACCCTGCCGATACGGCTGATACCGGTGATCGCCGGGTGCTTCTTGATGACGGCGCGGCGCACCGCCCACTCGACGAAGACCCGGGCGATGACCAGCGCCGAGATCATCGACGCGACGGTACCGATGCTCAGGGTCACACCGAAGCCCTGAACGGTGCCGGAGGCGAAGAAGAACAGCAGCGCCGCGGCCAGGAGCGTGGTGATGTTGGTGTCCAGGACCGCGCTCCAGGCCTTCTTGGTGCCCTCGACGAAGCCCTTCTCCAGGTTCGGCGGGATCGCACGGCGCCTGCGCCGCTTGAGCACACCCGCCTCGGCGTCCTCGGTCTCGTCGTCGGTGGCGTCCTTGAGCCCGGCCGACTTGTTGGCCTCGTAGTTGTTGCTCTGGCGCTGGTACTCCTCACGCGCTCGTTCGAAGATCAGCACGTTGGCGTCGATGGCCATACCGATCGCCAACACGAAACCGGCCAGGCCCGGCAAGGTGAGTGTGGCCCCGATCCCGACGAGCATGCCGTAGGCGATCAGCGTGTAGAAGGCCAGCGCCAGCGACGCCAGGAAACCGACGAGGCGGTAGACGACCGTGATGTACAGCGCGGTGAAGGCGATGCCCAGCACCGCGGCGATCGCACTGGCGTTGATGGCCTCCTCGCCCAGGGTCGGGCCGACCGTCTGGCGCTGGACCTCGGTGACCGGCAGCGGCAGCGAACCGCCCTCGATCAGCACCGCCAGCTCCTCGGAGGTCTCCGCGGTGAAGTCCTGGCTGGTGATGGTCGTGGAACCGCCGGGCATACCGACGTCACAACCGATGTCCTCGTTGACCTGCGGTGCCGAGATGATCTGCTCGTCGAGCACGATCGCGACACGGCGCTTGGGGTCGCCCACCGGGTTACAAGCGGCGTCACCGGTCAGGTTCGCCCACTGGTCGCGGCCCTCGCCCTCGAACTCGACGTTGACCTGCCACTGCGAGCGGTTCTCCGGGTTGAGCAGGGACTCGGCGCTGGCGACCTGGTCGCCCTGGATCTGGGCCTCACCGAGCTGCAGCGGTGTGCCCTCGTCGTCGGTGAGTGTGGTGACGACGTCCTCGGGGTTCTCGGCCGGCTGGCCGCCACCGCCCTGCTGCTGGGGCGGCATCATGCCCTCGAGGTCCTCCATGCCTTCGGGCATCCCGCCCTCGGGCGGGGCTTCTCCCCCGCCGCCTTCTCCTCCGCCGTCGGAGGGTACGCGGGCCTCGTCGGCCGGTGCCTGGGCGGAGTCGCCTCCGCCGCCGGGCATGCCGCCGCCCGGCATGCCGCCTCCGGGCATCCCACCGCCGGGCATGCCGCCTCCGGGCATCCCCTGGCCGCTCTGCTGCTCCACACCCAGGACGGGGTGGAACGTCAACTGGGCGGTCTGGCCGACGATCTCGGCCGCCTCGGCCGGATCCTGGACACCGGGGAGCTCGACGATGATCCGGTTCTCACCGGAACGCGACATGTTCGCCTCGGCGACACCGAGGCGGTCGATGCGCTGGCGCAGTACCTCCAGGACCTGGTCGGTGTTCTCGGAGTCGGCGACCGTGCCGTCCTTGCCGTCCTGGGTCTCCAGAACGATCTGTGTACCGCCGCTCAGGTCGAGGCCGAGCCGTGGCGGGATGAACCACGCCGCGCCGAACGCGACGACGATGACGAGTAGGGATATCAGAGCGCGCGTCCAGCGCGCCCCCGATCCCGTTTGACTGGACAAGGGGTGAACCTCTCACTGCGGTTACGGGTGACCGGCCCCTCACCCGGTACGAACCGTGTCGGGGGTGGTGAGCCGGGGATGGTCAGGTGGCGGTGGACGCGGTGAGAGGCGGAGCCCGGGTCGGTGGCAGGTCCTCCGGCACGCCCAGTTCGGGAACGGGGTCGACGCGCGGGGGGTCGCTCGGCCACCAGGGCTGGTCCCACAGCACCAGCCGCAGCATGCGGCTGGGGAGCGCGTCGGGGAGGTCGCGCACGGGCGAACGCTGATCGCAGACCGACGAGGCCGAGAACGTGACCTGTTCGTCGGCGTCCTCGCCCCGGTCGGCCGAAGCCGCGGCGGCCTGCGCGCCGCGGTCGTGCGGGTCGTGCAACACACTTGCCACGCCGTAGGAGGGGATGGCCCCCTCCGCCGGGCGCACCTGCAGCCATGAGGCCGAGGGCGCGCTCAGGACGACGAGCAGCACCACGCTCGCGACCAGAGCCGTGGTGCATCGGGCAGGACGGGGTACAGCACGGGTAACCGTGGTGACCACCGCCTCGCGTGAAGGGCCGGGGCTGTCTCGTCTCGACGCCACGGGCCCCGGCGGCACGTGCCGTCGTGCAGCCGAGCATAAGGGCAACGCCCGGCCGCTCAGGAACCACCTCCCTCTCCGGCCCCGGACGGGAGGCTTGTGCACAGGTCCCCGTCGTGCACAGGCCTTCGTGCAGGAGTACCGCGCCGTGCCCGGGCACCTTTAGTCTTGGGGCATGTCGTCGAAACGCCACATCCTGACCGCGGTCGCCTGGCCCTACGCCAACGGACCGCGCCACATCGGCCACGTGTCCGGCTTCGGAGTCCCCTCCGACGTCTTCTCCCGGTTCCAGCGAATGTCGGGGAACCACGTGCTGATGGTCAGCGGCACCGACGAACACGGCACCCCCATCCAGGTCCTGGCCGACCAGGAGGGTGTCGGCCCGCGGGAGCTCGCCGACCGTTACAACCAGGTCATCGCCGAGGACCTGGTCGGGCTCGGGCTCTCCTACGACCTCTTCACCCGCACCACCACCGGAAACCACTACGCCGTCGTCCAGCAGCTGTTCACCACGCTCTACGAGAACGGCTACGTCTTCACCCACACCACCAAGGGCGCCGTGTCGCCCTCGAACGGCCGCACCCTGCCGGACCGCTACATCGAGGGCACCTGCCCCATCTGCAGTTACGACGGCGCCCGCGGCGACCAGTGCGACAACTGCGGCAACCAGCTCGACCCCATCGACCTCATCGGACCGCGTTCGCGCGTCAACGGTGAGACGCCCGAGTTCATCGACACCGAGCACTTCATGCTCGACCTGCCGGCCTTCGCGGACGTGATGGGGGAGTGGCTCAAGGGCAAGGAAAGTGATGGGGCTGCGCCGGATGAGTCCGTTGAGGGCGGTGGCAGGCGACGGGTGGGCTGGCGGCCCAACGTCCTCAAGTTCTCCATGAACCTGCTGGAGGACCTCCAGCCGCGCGCGGTCACCCGCGACCTCAACTGGGGTGTGCCCATCCCGCTGGAGGGCTGGGACGAGAACCCCAACAAGCGCCTGTACGTGTGGTTCGACGCGGTCATCGGGTACCTGTCGGCCTCCATCGAGTGGGCCCGGCGCACGGGGGATCCGGAGTCCTGGCGCCTGTGGTGGCAGAGCGAGGAGGCCGATTCCTTCTACTTCATGGGCAAGGACAACATCGTCTTCCACTCGGTGATCTGGCCGGCGATCCTCCTGGGCGCCAGTGGCGAGGGCGACCGGGGCGGCGAGCCCGGCCCGCTCGGCGGCCTGAACGTGCCCTCCGAGGTCGTCTCCAGTGAGTTCCTCACCATGGAGGGGCAGAAGTTCTCCTCCTCGCGCCGCGTCGTCATCTACGTGCGCGACTTCCTGAAGCGCTACTCCGCCGACGCGCTGCGGTACTACATCATGGCCGCCGGGCCCGAGACCCAGGACACCGACTTCACCTGGGCCGAGTTCGTGCGCCGCAACAACGACGAGCTGGTCGCCGCCTGGGGCAACCTCGTCAACCGCTCCATCTCGATGGCCGCCAAGAACATCGGGCACGTGCCCGAGCCCGGCGCGCTCACCGAGGAGGACGAGCAGGTCATGGCCGCCTCCCGCGCGGCCTTCGACACCGTCGGCGCACGCCTGGAGCGTTCGCAGTTCAAGGCCGCCCTGCAGGAGGCCATGCGCACCGTCGCCGAGGCCAACAAGTACATCTCCGACCAGGCCCCGTGGGCGCTCAAGAAGACCGACCCGGAGCGGATGGCCACCGTCCTGCACGTGGCCCTGCAGCTGGTCAAGGACGCCAACACGCTCCTCACGCCGTTCCTGCCCGAGTCGGCCAACAAGGTGCACGCCATGCTCGGCGGCCAGGGCCAGTGGAGCGGCATGCCGTACCTGGCCACCGGCCACGACACCATCGGCGGCTCCGAGGAGGCCGTGGACTACACGGTCATCACCGGGGACTACTCCGAGGACGTCGCGCGTTGGACCTCGGTGGCGATCACCCCGGGCACGCCGCTGGAGCGGCCCCGGCCGCTCTTCGCCAAGCTCGACCAGTCCGTGGTCGAGGAGGAACTGGCGCGCCTGCGCGGCGAGATCGACTGAACCGAGCAGCAGCACCGGACCCGCGCCGGTGGGCGGGCGCCCCGAGCGCACCGCCCGCCGGCGCCTTCGTGGAAGGACCAGACAGCATGGGCAAGCGCAGCGGCAAGGCCGTCGACGAACGCAACAGACAGACGCCTCCGCCGGTCCCCGAGCCCCTGCGTGTCCCCGTGGCCGACAGCCACACCCACATGGACATGCAGACGCCCGATGTCGAGGAGATCATCGGGGTCGCCGAGAGTGTCGGTGTGACTCCGCTCCTGCAGGTCGGTGTGGACCTGCCGTCGTCGAAGTGGGCGGCCGAGGTCGCCGAGGCCCACCCCGGACGGGTGTGGGCGGCCGCGGCCCTGCACCCCAACGAGGCCCCGCGGATCGTGCACGGGGACGGGGCCGAGGGGGTGGAGGTCGACGACACCGACTGGGCCGGCAAGGCCCGCGCGGGCGTCGGCATCGAGGGTCTGGAGCGCGAGGTCGAGCAGATCGCCGAACTGGCCGCGCTGCCGCACGTGGTCGCGGTCGGTGAGACCGGCATGGACACCTTCCGTACCGGGCCCGAGGGCAAACGCGCGCAGGAGGAGTCCTTCCGCCGCCACATCGACATCGCCAAGCGCACCGGCAAGGCGCTCATGATCCACGACCGCGAGGCCCACGAGGACGTGCTGCGTGTGCTGGGCGAAGAGGGCGCACCCGGGACAGTGGTCTTCCACTGCTTCTCCGGCGACGCCGACATGGCCAAGGTCTGCGCCGAGCAGGGCTACTACATGAGCTTCGCCGGGAACGTGACCTTCGCCAGTGCCGAGTCCCTGCGTGAGGCGGCCAAGGCGGCCCCGGCCGAGCGGATCCTGGTGGAGACCGACGCGCCCTTCCTCACACCCAAGCCCTACCGGGGGCGCCCCAACGCGCCTTACCTGGTGCCGTACACGTTGCGCTCGTTGGCGGAGACCAAGGGCATGGACGAGGACGGGCTCGCCGCCGCGGTGGCCGAGAACGCCCGTCGCGCATTCTCCTTCTGAGGTCTTTCTCCGGACCCGTTCCCGGGAACAGAGCGGTCAGCGGCGGGGCCTTGCTGCGGGGACCAGAAATCCTCGGTGCGGTCCCGGGTGCAGGGCCGGAAGGCGTCCCCGTCCTGGGCCGCCGACTCTTCCGGGGTGCTTGCTTGATCACCGGACAAGAGGATTGTTGTCCGTGGCCGCATGCGGCCACCCTTGGTGTATGCGCTCTGAAGGACGGTTGGGGAGCACTGTGCGGGGCGGGTGGAGGGTTTGGTCTGTTCTGCGTGAGCTCGGCAAACGGGTGGCCGTCCGATGCTCGCTCTCTCAAGCCTGCTCAGGCTGACAATCACTGAAAGTCATGTATGTGACTCTGGGTGTGCTTTTTGTGACTGGTAAGAACTCTTACTGTCGCCGGGGCGCCTGTTCAGCGATGGGACCGAAACTGCTTCTGTGGACAGGCGTCTCTGTCCCCCTGCCCCCTCTGCATGGAGCATCCCCCGTGAGATGGCACCTACCGCGTGCCGCTGTGGCCACCACAGCGGCCGCGCCCCTGGTCACCGGTCTGTTGTACGCCCCCCGGCCTGGGCCGACGATGATCCCCACTCCCCGGCCGACCGTACCGTCCCGGTCCCGGAGACCTGGGAACCGGGCGAGGCCGACACCGACCCTTCGGGCGGAGACCCGCCCGAAGAACCCTGGACCCCGCCCGGGACCGAGACCGAAGCAGCCCCCCAGGGCGAGGAAACCCTGGCGGACACCTGCGCCAACTGGGGCAACGGCGGAATCCAGGACTGGTACCCGCTGGAGCGCCACCAGGTCAGCGACCGCCTCGAGTTGGCGGTCAACACCGCCACCGGCAACCTCCTCCTCCAACACCGGAACCTGACCACGGCCGGCACCGGACTGGACCTGTCGGTCTCCAGCTTCTACAACTCCACCGACGGCCAGGACGGCTGGACCCTCTCCCACGGGCGCGACGTGGGCCTGCAGATCTTCAGCAACTCCCTCATCTTCCAAGGCCCCTCCGGCTACTGCGAGCGCTTCGACGTCGAGGGCGAGGGCTCCTTCACCTCCCCGGCCGGACTCAACGCCGACCTGGAAGAGCTCGACAACGGCCACTACGCCCTGACCTTCCACCGGGGCGAGTACGCCGACCAGGTCTGGACCTTCACCGCCCAGGGCTGGTGGTACTCCCAGGCCGACCGCAACGGCCACACCCACCGGATGCGCTACGACCCCGAGGGCGACCTGGCCTCGGTCGTGGACACCCAGGACCGCGTCACCACCGTCGACTGGGAGAACTGGTACCAACCCGGCTCCATCACCGACCCCACCGGGTTGTCGAACGTGCCTGCCCCTCAGGCAGCTTGTTGGGGAGCCACCATCTACATGCTGAAGCTCTCGGCTGCATCCGCAGTGCTCGGAGTTGGTGGAACGCCAGTCCACATAGCTATGGGCGTGGTTACTGTTGGATGCCTGGCGTATGACATGGCAACTTCCGTCTGAACCGGGTTTCCAATGACTCTCTTCTCCGCTGCATGCATTTGCTTACTCGCAATGAGTATTATTCTCATAATCCGAGAGCGCGCCAAAAGAAACAAAAGCAGTCAGGTGAGATACCTGGAGGTCAGTGCTGCCATTTTTGGTGTAGGATTTGCAGTCCTTGTGGCATTTTCAGTGCTCACATTCTAGAAATGGGTGACAGTAGTGGAGTAGAAGAAATGCCTTCATTGGAAAATGGGTAAGAACTTCTGGAGCTCCGCGCCTCAGAGCAGTGTGCGTTCGGCGACCGGCCCGGCACCGTGCCAGCCCTGGACGAACTCCTCGGGCAGAGCGGTCCCGCCGGGCTCCGGTTCGCCCTTGATGGCCGCGCGGCGGGCGCGGTGCACGGCGGCGGCGTTGCCTCGGTAGAAGGCGTAGGCGGCGCTCGGTGCTGATGACGCCCCCTCCGACGAGCTGGTGCAGATGGTCATCGACGTGCTATGCGCCTACCTGCGCATGCCCTACACACCCCGCCCCGACGCTCCTTCCGAACAACCCGGCCAGCCCGTCCCACCATCGGCATCACCGACCACAGTCATCGACCTCAGCTGGCTCCGCAGCACCGAACCTGACGACGTCCAACGTGAGAAACAACAGGCGGCCCGGGAGGAACATCGAAGACGGGTTCTGGAGTTCGCCTCGTTCCGCGAGGTGCGCCACACCATCATCCGCATCATCGGCAACCACCTACGCGAGAACACCCGCTGGCGCGGCAAGGACTACGACTTCACTGGCGCCGTCTTCGATGGCGGCCACCTGGTTGGAGCCCACTTCACTGGCGGGAGGGTGCCCTTCAACGGGGCGGTGTTCTCGGGCGGGACAGTGGATCTCAGCGCGGCCTCGGGTGCGTGCCCCGGCGGGCTACTGGAGGCGATGGAGCGCGGAGAACAGGGAGTGGTGGGGTTGCCTGAGCACTGGCGGCCGGCCAACGATGAGAACGGCCAGCAGGAAGACCCGAGTGCGTCTCCTGATGCATCCGACCGCTGACATCCTCATGGCCGCATCCACTGTCATCCTCGTAGCCGTCAACAGATGTCAGTGGATCGAGCACCGACTTGTCAGTGAGCAACGAGCATGGGGATGTCAGTACTCGTCCTCCGTCTCCTCCTGCGCTGACGGTGAGCGCTCGGGGAGAAGGCTGAACCGGACGGCCGCGGGTGGGCTCGGCGCCTACTCGGGCAGTTCGACCGACTGCTGGAGGCGAACGTCTTGCGGTAGACGTCGCGGATCCACGCGATGTGCCGGTCCACGGCCGACTGCTCCTCGAAGCGCTTCCAGCCGGGGTGTTGACCTCGCCCCTCTTGAAGCAAGGAGGGGGATTCGACCGGACCTGAGGGTCCGGTTCCGCTGACGCGGACTGCCTCACAACAGCGGTTCCCTGCTTCGTCCTCCACCGAACCAAAGCAAGATCACCGTGGTGCCACCAGTGCGTACGGCCACCCCTCACATCAGGGCGCCGCGGACGGCCTGGGCCTCCTGGGCGGTGGCCAGCAGCAGTCCCGGCAGCGGATCGTAGGGGTGGGCGCGGCGCATCGCGGTGTAGCAGGTGTGCTCGGCCTCATGCGCGATCGTGTGGTCGCCCTCGGCCCTCGCCTGGACGAGCAGCGTCTGCGCGTAGGCCCGCAGGTAACGCGCATAGACCGGATCGGCGTCCACCGCGCCCTCCAGGGCCTGGCGGTGCAGCATCAGCGCCTCGTCGAGGGCCTGTCGGTCGGGTGCGGTGCTTCCCGTGGTCGCGCGAAAGCGCAGTACACCTGCCAGCAGCGTCAGCCTGCTGGGATACTGGGGGTGGGTGGCGGAAGTGAGTTCCACGGCACGGCGGGCATGGGTGAGCGCCTCATCGATGACGTCGGCCTTGCCGCCTTCCACCCGATGGCACAACGCGACGACGAACTCGGTCAGGTACTGCGGCAGGTCGGGGTCCTCACGCTCGCACGCGCGCACCGCGCGGCGCAGCGTGGTGACGGCCTCCTCCAGAATGGCCGGCTCCTCGTTGGCGGAGAACAGCGCCCGTAGCCCGGTTCCCAGCGCGAACAGTGCGAAGGCCCGGTCGGGATCCCGCGCCCCCAGCCCTGCTACCCGCTCCCGGGCGTGCTCCACGGCCGCGTGGAACCTCTCGGCGTCCTCGGGACCGGCGACGGCGAAGTCGGTGAGCGCCTCGGCTCGTTGAACAGAATCCATGCCCCTGCCCTTCAGCGCGATCGGCGGCCGTGTGCCTCCGGGAGACCGCCAGGACCCGGAACGCCGGAAAGAGTAACATTATCCAGGGTTTCGCACGCCGTGCGGTCCGGAGCGGAAAGGTGGAAGGTCATGGGAGTCGTGCACGCGATGGTGAACATGGGCATGCGCACCATGGAGCCGCCACGGGGGCCGGCCCGACAGGCGTCGGCCACCTGGGCCCGGCTGGAGGCGCTGTTCGGCACCGTGCTGTCGCAGGAGGCCTGGCGGCAGCACTGGGCGCAGGTACGCAGGCTGCGACGCGTCTACGCGGCCTCTGCGGGCGCCTTCGGGCTCCTCGCCGCCGGTTGTGCCGCCCTGTGGGCGACGCTCCTGCCCGCCACCCAGACCGCCGACGGTCCCTCGATCTGGACGGTGTTGTGGCTGTTCCTGCTGCCGCCGGTGCTCGGCGGGTTCTGGCGCCGCCTCCAGCGCAGCACCGTCGCCCCCTTCCTGCAGCAGCCGCGGCACATCTGGCCCCGCTGGGCCTTCCCCGTCGTCTACTTCTCCGTGCTCGCCGCAGGTTTCCTCGTGCCGGCCGGGACGGCCTGGACCCTCATCGCAGGGCTCATCGCGGCACTGCCGCTGTGGCTCAGTGCAGTGTTGGAGCTCGTTCGGCCCGTCCCCGCCTATCCGGAGCAGTGGCGGCAGGGCATCGGTGTCACAGCCACCGACTGACCTCTCCGCTTCAAGGAGCGTTCGCGGCCAGGCCATCGGCCGCGACAAAGGGGCGCGGATCTACACCCTGCTCACCGAGGACGACGTCCAGGCCGCGGTCGACGGCGTCGCCGTCGTCCAAACGATGGGACAACTGGCCAGTGACATCTTCACGGCCGAACCCACTGACATCTTCGCGGCCGTCAACACCTGGCCCTGACCGCTGAGGGTGCGGAGAACGACGACCCGGACGCGGTGTATGAGTACAAGCCCCTACGGCGAGCAGTCCAGTGAGACCATCGAAGACAGCCGGGTCGGGGACTTGAACGCGTTCGGCTACACGGGTGCGTACCAGTTCCTGGACGGGACGGTGCACCTGTCCCACCGGTTCCTGGACACGTTCACGATGAACTTCACCCGGCCGGACCCGTCGCGGCAGGAACTCAACAACACCACCTATGCGATGTGTGACCCCATCAACAACACCGACCCAGCAGGGCTCGCAGTTTGTGAGTGGGGAGTGTGGCTTTGGCTGCCGCTGCCGCTGCGGTGGCGGAGAACGCCCGCCGCGTGTTCGCCTTCTGAGGGCCTTTCCGAGGTCGTTCCCAGGGCGGCTGTTCCCGGGAAGGGGCGGTCAGCGGCGCGGGCCCTGCTGTGGGGGCCAGAGGTCCTCGGTGCGTGTGCCGTCGCGGTGGTGCCGGGGCCGGAAGGCGTCCCCGTCCGAGGGCGTCGGCCGGTCCGAGTCGTGCTGGGCGGGCCGCTCCGAGGGCGGGGGAGGGTCGTCGTCGGCGCTCAGCAGCAGGAACAGGCTGCAGATGAGCACGAAGACGAACAGGCCCACGATGAGCGGCAGCATCAGGTCGAACGCTGCGGCGCCCTCGGGGTTGCCGTGTGGTGTGTTCTCCGGCTCTGCCACCTCCACGCCGGCCATGCCGGCGTAGTGCATGAGGGTGACCGCCGCGCCCATGACGACGGCGGCGAGGACGATGGCGGGTTGCCCGTCGAGCCTGGAGGCGCACCACAGCGCCACCGTGGCTGCCACGAGCGCGATGAGGGTCGCGGTGGTGACCCAGAAGAGGTCGTGGTGCATCTCGCCGTGGGTGTTCATGGAGGCCATGCCGGTGTAGTGCATGGTCGCCACACCCAGCCCCGCGATGGTCCCGCTCAGCAGCAGCCGGCCCACACTGTTCTCGAACAGGGTGAGGGAGAGCGCCACACCCATGACCACGATCGCGGTGATTCCGCTGACGACGGTCAGGAAGGTGTCGTAGCGGATCGCGGGGCCGGGGGCCGAGAAGCCCATCATGGCGATGAAGTGCATCGACCACACGGCCACGCCGCCCAGGGTGAATGCGGCCAGCCCCAGCCATTGCCAACGGAAGAGGCCCTTCGTGGCGCGGGCTCGGGCAGCGAAGGACAGGCCCAGGTAGGAGCCGATCACCGACACGAGACAGGCGAGGGCGGGGATGATCCACCCCTGGTCGTAGAGGTCGAACACAGTATTCACATCCGGCGACAAAATCCACATCAGTTCCGGACCTGAATGCTAGGGAATATTTCGCCCCGATATCCAGGGGGTGGTCATGAATATTTATGGCCTGATGTGGCCAGTCGTCCTACCATCCTCTGTTGAACTGAATAATGGCCACAACAATGGCCCGATATCGGACATGAAAAAGGCGGAAGGGACTTGTTTTCCTTCCGCCCCGTGTGCTCTTCGGTGGTGCTGGGGTCACCGGTGCGGTTTCTTGGAGCCGCCGGAGGCCTCGGGCCAGTCGTCCCGGTGCATGGGCCGGTCCCAGGCGCTGCTCGGCAACGGGTGGTTGGGGGTGGTGGGTCGGGTGGGCTGCTCGGTCGCCCGAGGCGTGCGGTCGTCGTCGGCGCCGAGTAGCAGGAACAGGCTGCAGATGAGCACGAAGACGAACAGGCCCACGATGAGCGGCAGCATCAGGTCGAAGGCGGCCGCACCCTCGGGGGCGCCCTGGAGCTCGGAATCGGTCGCTTCCACGTGTACGCCGACCATGCCGGCGTAGTGCATGAGGCTGACGGCGACCCCCATGAGGAGCGAGGCCGAGATGATGGCGATCTGTCCCCGGAGCCGGGAGGCGAACCACAGCGCCGTGGTGGAGGCCATGATCGCGATGACGGCGGCGGTGGCGATCCAGAAGAGGTCGTGGTGCATCTCGCCGTGGATGTTCATGGAGGCCATGCCCATGTAGTGCATGCTCACCACGCCCAGGCCGGCGACCGGCCCGCTCAACAACAGCCTGGCCATGCTCTGGTCGAAGAGGGTGAGGTAGAGGGCCGTCCCCATGACCACGATCGCGGTGATTCCGCTGACGACGGTCAGGAAGGTGTCGTAGCGGATCGCGGTGCCGGGGGCCGAGAAGCCCATCATGGCGATGAAGTGCATCGACCACACGGCCACGCCGCCCAGGGTGAATGCGGCCAGCCCCAGCCATTGCCAGCGGAAGAAGCCTGTCGCATCACGGGCCCGGGCAGCGAAGGACAGGCCCAGGTAGGCGCCGATCACCGACACGAGGTAGGCGAGGCCGGGTACGGGCCACTCCTGGACGAGGAGGTCAAGCACGTTATTCACATCCGATAACAGGTTTCACATCCACATACGAACATAAATGATAGATGTTTTTGTCCGTAATGTCAGGTTAGGGACGTTCTTCGATCCTCATGTGGCCAGAGACTCGGTGGCCGAAAAAGCGCGCCTGTCAGGAACCGGCCAAAAGGAAGGGGCGGAGGAACGCGTGTTCCTCCGCCCCGTGTGCACCGCCCGGGTGGGCGACGGTGCTCAGGCGCGCATGCCCTTGAAGGCGATCGTGCTGAGGGAGTCGGCGACCTCCTCGGCCGCGAGCCCCCGGTCCGGCTTGTACCACTCGACGAGCGAGTTGACCATGCCGAACAACAGCCTGGAAGCGACCGCGGGGTCGATGTCGCTGCGGATGTCACCGTCCACGATGCCTTCGCGGACGAGGTCGGCGACGTGGTGGTCGAACTCCCGTCGGCGCTCCAGGGCACGCTTCTCCACCGCGGTGTTTCCCCGTACCCGCAGCAGCAGGGTCACGTGTGGCAACTCCTCCACCAGGACGCGCACGCTCCCTCGCAGGACGTGGTCCAGGCGCTGCGCGGCGCTCCCCCGAGTGGCGGACTCCTCACGGGTGACGGCGAACAGTGCGTCCAGGGCCAGGTCCAAGGACTGGCTCAGCAGCTCGGTCTTGCCGGAGACATGGTGGTAGATGGCCGACTTGGTCACACCGAGGGCACGGGCCAGATCCTCCATGCTCGTGCCGTCGTAGCCGCGTTCGTTGAACACGCGGGCCGCGACGCGCAGGACGGAGTCGGCGTCGTGCCCAGGGCGTCCTGACCGGCGCTTTCCGGGTCGGGTTTCGGGAGTAGATGTACGAGCCACGGGCATCGAATCTACCTCTCCTTCGTGAGAGTGGTGCCGGATGCTCCGATCCCGGCCACCAGCGCACCCCGCGTTCGGGGCCGGCCCGCCCATGAACCGAACGAACGGTCGGTCGGGAACCTATCACCCCGCGACCTCGGGCAACGCAAGACAAGTTTGGTCCAAGTATTGCCCGCTCTGGATTGTCCACAGCCGTGGCCGGGCGTAACTTCGGGCACATCGTCGGTGGTGCGGACGCCGGCCGCCGGTGCCCGAGTTCAACGGAGGCAGTATGGCGATCGCTCAGAGGGCCGCACCCGAGCGGGCGGCGCTCACCACGGGACACACGGCCGACCGCGTCCGGGTCCTGTTGGACGAGGGCAACACCCGATGGCGCACGTTCGCGCCCAGCCGGCCGAACCAGGGTTCCGGGCGGCGCCGCGCGCTGTGGGAGGCCGAATCGGAGAACCCCATGGCCACGGTCCTGGGGTGCGCCGACTCGCGCGTGCCGCCGGAGATGCTCTTCGACCGGGGTCTGGGCGACCTCTACACCGTGCGCGCCTCCGGTCAGGTCCCGGACTCCTCGGTGGCGGGCAGCCTCGTGCACGGGGCACGCGAACTGGCCACCCCGCTGCTCGTGGTGCTGGGCCACTCCCACTGCGCCGCCGTGGGCGAGGCCGTGGACGCACGCCGCAGCGGACGTGTCCCCGAGGGGCACACCGGCTTCCTCGTGGAGGGGATCCTCGACGCGATCGAGGGCGTGCCCGACGACGAGCCCGGTGATTTCCTCGACGCGTGCGTGCGGGCCAACACCGTGTACGTGGCCGACCAGCTCCGGCACGAACCCGGGCTGCGCGAGCGTGTGCACAGCGGTGAGCTGCGGATCGAACCGGCCCACTACAGCCTCAAGCGTTCCCGTGTGGAATGGCTGGGCGATCTGCCGGAGAACCGACCCGGTCCCGAAACGGGCGTTCCGCAGCAGAGCCCACCGAACACCCCTTGAAGACAGCTCGTGGGCGATCATTCGTGACAGGCGGGTGATCGCCCTTTCTGTGTATATAAGGACACGTTGCAGGGGGTTTCTGTCGGTCGAATTTTTTCTTTGTCCGGCTTGAGCTGGACATACGGAGAATTGTTCTGGAAAATCCTGCGGTCGCCCGCTTTCCCTCCTAGTCTCGTTCTTGTCCATGAAAGGACCGGAAAACGAGACCACGGGCCGTGCACCGGTACGGCCCCAGTTCACGAAGGACCGCTGTGCTCGCCATCGACCAGGAGATGCGGGAGCTGCTCCGGACACCGGGGGTGCGCAGTGTCTGCCTCGTCGAGCAGAGCACGGGGCACACCCTGACCACCGTCGGGGAGGCCGACCGCACCGCCGACGCCGTGGAACTCCTCACCGCCGTCACCGAAGGGCCGCTGCGCCACGTCGGCACCGTCGAGGACCTCGTCGTCACCGACCACGACCACCACCTGCTGTTCGCGCCGCTGCACCGATCAGACCTGTGCCTGCGCGTACGTATGGACCGCCGGCGCGGCAACCTCGCCCTGGCCCTGCGCCGGCTGCGCGGACTCGCCCGCACCGCCCAGCCGTCCCCGCCCCGAGAACCCGATCTGCCCCGGCGGGACGAGAACGACGAAACACTCCAGCACCGGCCCCGAGTCGCCGGCGGGGTGGACCGCGGCGTCCTGGAACGGGTCCTGGCCGCGCTGCGCACACTCGCCGCCCCGGAGCCGAAGGCAGAGAGGGCCACCGCTTGAGCGCTCAGCCCCATCGGCCCCGGTTGCTCCTCGGACTGCGCCGTTGGATGCAACGCCGGAGCAACACCACCGCACATCCCATTCGGAGGAGAGACGACATGGCCAACATCGAGACCGGCCTCAAGGAAATGATGGAGATCGAGGGGGCCATCGGCGCCGCCGTGGTCGACTACAGCAGCGGCATGGCCCTGGGCACCCTCAGCTCCACCAATACCCTCGACCTGGAGGTGGCGGCCGCGGGCAACACCGAGGTCGTGCGCGCCAAGATGCGCACCATGGACCAGCTGGGCCTCAACGACGCGATCGAGGACATCCTCATCACTCTCTCGGGCCAGTACCACGTCATCAAGCCCCTCACCAGCCGCAAGGGCCAAGGGCTCTTCCTCTACCTGGCGCTGGACCGCAACCGCGGCAACCTCGCCCTGGCCCGCCACCGCCTCAAGTCCATCGAGGCGGGACTGGAGGTCTGAGCAGGGCCGGCCGGATCGCGAGCCGCCCCTGGGAGGAGCCCCGGGCGGGAGTCACCGGCGCGCGGTGTGGTGACTCTCGCCCGGAGGAACGGCACCGACCGTTCCCCGGGCGGTGACTCACGGGTCCGGGTGGAGGGGACCTAACCTGGTAACCATGCCCGCGTCCCCGGTGTCCCACGTCCCCGACCAGCTCGTCCTGGACGAGCTGGTGTTCTCAGTGCGCCCGTCCTCTCGGCGTACAACTGTGGGGATCACTGTCGACCGGGACGGGGCCTTGCTGTTGCACGTACCGCACGGCATCTCCTGGGGACGCGTCGAGCGTTGGGTGGCCGCCAAGAAGAACTGGGTGCGCGACAAGCTTGCCGACAAGGACGTGCTGCTCTCCCGCCAACCCCCGCGTGAGTTCGTCTCGGGTGAGGGGTTCGACTACCTGGGCCGCCGGTACCGGCTGAAGATCACCGACGAGGTCGAGGGCGTGCACTTCAACGGCGGACGCATCCGGATGCACCCGTCGGTGGCCCGCGGCCGGGACGCCGCCGCTGCCATGGTGGCCTGGTACCGGGAGCGGGCCCGGGCGTGGCTTCCCGAGCGCCTGAGGCCGTGGCGGGAAGGCATGGGCCTGCACCCCGCACAGGTCCGTGTGCTCGACCTGGGGCACCGCTGGGGTTCGGCCGGCAAGGGCGGACGGCTCAACCTGCACTGGGCCATCATGCAGCTGCCGCCCACGGTCGTGGACTACGTCCTGGTGCACGAACTCGCCCACATAGTGGTCCGGGACCATTCGCCCGCGTTCTGGGAGCGGGTGAGGTCCGTACTTCCCGACGTCGAGCGCCGACGTGAGCGGTTGGCCGCCCTCGGCGGGCAGGTGTGGCTGGGCTGACCACCGGGGACGGCCGGCAGCGTCAACTCTGCATACGTTTCTCGGCCAGAGCCACCAGGTCCTTGGCCACTTCCTGCGAGCGCGGCGGGTCGAACAGGGCGACCCCGCCCAGACGGAGCCTGAAGAGTCGCGCGGCCACGGTCTTGCGCAGCCGGTCGCCCCGCGAAGGGTTGTAACCGACGAGCCCGATCTCCTCGGCCATCACGTCGGTGATCTCACGGACGAACCCTTCCAGGAGCTCACGCAGGTCCTCTTCCAGGTCGGCCCCGTCCTCATCCGTGACCGCGCGTACGAGCACACCGAAGTAGGGCGCCTCGGTCTCTCGATCCATGCCACGGTCCTCGTCCTCGGCCTGGCGCCCCTGGGCCATCCGGTCGACGAACTCCCTCATGCGTCGCGCCTGCTCGGCCCAGTCGCCGTCGAAGCCGGCGATGATCTCGTCCAAGCGCTCGGACAGCGTGGTGTAGTGGTCCGGGTCCAGGTCCAGATTCTCGCTGATGTGGTGGCGGGCGGCGTGCTCCATCTCCGAGGCCTTGGCCCGGTCGTTGGGCAGCGCGTCGACCTTGGCCGCGAAGTCGACCGCGGTGATGGCTGTGGGCGGGATCTTGGTACGGATGTCGTGGACCCGCACGTGCTGGTCGATGAGAGCACGCACCTTGCCCCCGTACAGGGCCGGGTCGAAACCCTCCCCTTCCCGGTAGCGGGCCCGGGCCACCTCGGCGATGGCGCCGAAAGCCTTGGCGTTGGGGACGAACTCGCGCGCCTCGGGGCGGGGCAGTACAGTCTCCAGGCTGCGGGTGAAGGCCTTCAAGGCGCTGCGGAACTCGTGGCGCACCCGCTCGTCGGCGAGCACCTGGACACAGTGCTCCCGGGCCTGCTCGGTGTCGAATCGGTCCAGGCCGCGGATGGTGAAGACCCGCCGCACCCTCTCGTGGCGTTCGCGCAGTAGCGGCACCTCGTCGCGGACGCTGCTGAGCGCACCTTCGACGTCTTCGGCGGCGTAGGCGTCCAGGGCGGTCTTGAGATGCTCGGCGACCCCGTAGTAGTCGATGACGTAACCCACGCCCTTGCCGCCGGCGGTGCGGTTGACGCGGGCGATCGCTTGGAGGAGCTCGGCCTCCTTCAGATGCCGGTCCAGGTAGAGGATCTGCTCGTTCGGGGCGTCGAAGCCGGTGAGCAGCATGGAGTTGACCACGACGAAGGCCAGCGGGTCGGTCTGCTCGGGGTCGGTGTTTCCGGCGGTGGGCAGGGCCTTCTTGAACGCGGCGATGTGGTGGCCGTGCCGCGTGGGGTTGGTCCATTCGCGCCAGTCGGCGCTGTCGTTGTGGGTACCCGAGATGACCGTGGCGGCGTCCAGGCGGGCGATGAGGTCGCGGTGGGACAGGGCGCGCACGAGACGGGCGGTGTGCTCGTCCCGGCCACCGTCGACCACACCGTCCTGTGCAGCTTCGATCGCCGAAGCGCTGCGCAGCCTCTCGGGGAGCGCGTCGATCTCGGCGACGAGAGCGTCGCGGGCCTGCACCAGGGCCGCCCGGTAACGCACTGCGGCCTTGCGGGAGACGGCCACGACCTGGGCCTTGAACCCGTTGGGCAGGATGACGTCGACGTAGTGGCGGAGCATGCTCGCGGCCTTGGCGGCGATCATCTCCTCGGCCTCGAGCACGCTGTTCTTGGTGGCGTAGCGCTTCTTGAGCTCCTCACGCTGCTCGGGCGTGAGGTCGACCATGTCGTCGAACAGCTCGTCGAGGTCGTTGCCGTCGCGCACGTGCGCCTTGGAGGTGCGGCCCTCGTAGAGGATCGGCACCGTGGCGCCGTCCTCCTCGGACTGCTTGATGGTGTACGTGTCGATGAACCGGCCGAAGATCTTGCCGGTGAAACGCTCCTTGTCGCCCATGATGATGGGCGTTCCGGTGAAACCGATCCGCACGGCGTTGGGCAGGGCCGCCATGAGGTTGGCGTGCAGCTGGGAGGTGTGGGAGCGGTGCGCCTCGTCCACGAGGACGAGGACGTTCTCGGAGTCGTCGAGTACGTCGAGCTGGGGGACGGCCTCCCTCTTGCGCTTGCCCTCTTTCCCGGACTCTTCGGTCTCCTCTGTCTCCCCGTCCGGGGCGTCGGCCTCGTCGGTGTCGTCGAGGTCGGTGTCGGCGGAGGGCTCCCCCTCACCCCGGTACTTGTGAATCATGGCGAAGTACAGGCCCTTGCCCGGCACCGCCAGGGTCGGGGCCAACGCGTCCACCCGGTCGATGGTGTCGCTGCTCTCGCCGGTGAGCGCCATGGTGGCCGATAGCTGACCCTGGAGCTGGGTGCGGTCGGTGACGACCACGACCTTGAAGCCGGTCAGTTCCGGATGCGAACGCATCGCCCGCACCAGGAAGACCATGGTCAAGCTCTTTCCGGAGCCCTGCGTGTGCCAGACGATGCCGCCCCGGCGGTCGAATTCCCCGTCCTGGAGCCGGGTGGGCTGGGTGAGCATACGCTCGATGGCCCGTTGCACGGCGCGGTACTGCTGGTAACGGGCCACCACCTTGACCCGGCGGCTCTCGGTGTTCATGAACAGGGTGAAGTGCCGTACCAGGTCCAGCAGTTGGGCCGGGCGCAGCATTCCGGCGACCAGCCGGTGCTGGCCGTTGAGCTCCTCGGGGTCGGAGACACCGGCCTCTCCGGCGACCTGCTCGGGTGTGGCCGGTTCGACGGTCTTCCACTCGGCGAAGTGTTCTGGCCCGGCGGTGAACCCGGCCGCGCGGGCGTTGGTGCCGCAGGCGGCCACGACGTACTGGTTGGTGTGGAAGAGGCGTTCGTTGCCCTCGGGAGCGCGGACCTCGGTGCGCTGGCCGGCGTAGCGGCGCAGTTGGTCGACCGCCGAAGCGATGGGGGCCTCGATGTCGGGGCTCTTGGCCTCGATGACGATTAGGGGGATGCCGTTGACGAACAGGACGACGTCGGGGGTGATCCGACCGTGACGGCCGGTTCCGGGGCCGTCCAGGGGGAACTGGTGGACGGCGTGGAAGTCGTTGTTGCCGACGTCGTCGAAGTCGATGAAGCGGACCGTCTGGCGGCGTCCTCCTCGCCAACCCTCCACCCCGTCCACCTGGGTGCCGGTGAGGAGGAGGGCGGTAAGCTCCTCGTTGATCTCGACGAGGCTGCGGGACTTCGGGCGCGTGAGCGCGCTGACCGCCTGGGAGAGACGGCCCTCGTCGAGCCACTCGCGGCCGTCGTCGTCGGGGTTGATCCGGCGCAGAGCGCTGCGGAGGGTGCCCTCCAGGAGGGGCTCGCGGGGAGAGCGGCGTTCGGGGTCGGTGACCCTGGTCCACCCCATGGCGGTGAGCTGGTCGAGCAGAGGTCTTTCGGTCAGTTCCCATTCGGGGCCGGCGGGGCTGCCGGGGGTGTGGGGGGAACGGCCCTCGGGGGCGCTCATGGGCCACCTTTCGTCACTGGTGTCAGAGGGGGCGGACGAGTTGTCGGTGTCGTCCTGATTCTGTCAGCAACCAGTGTCAGAACCGGTGTGTGCGGCGCTCCCGAAGGCCGAAATCCTACGGCCGGAACCGGTCAGAGCCGGAGAGGGGACGCCTCAGTCGGCTCCGTGTTCCTCGCGGAGGGAGGCGAGGAGGGATCCCCAGCCGGAGCTGGAGAAGGTGAGGTGGCCCAGGGCGCGGTTCTGGGTGTCACGGACGTGGACCTGATCGGGGGTTTCGGCAACCTCGACACAGTGCCCCCCTTGATTGCCGCTGTAGCTGGACTTGTGCCAGTTAAACGGGGTCGATGCCATGGCGATGTGCCTCCTTGTAGCGGGAGATGAGGTCAACGGACTCGTCCGGGGAGAGGGCCAGTGAACGGAGCACCCCGAATCGCAGGGTGCATTGTTCCACGTCATCGGTGGCAGCGGTCACCCGTCCGGTGCCTGGCATCTCAGCGTATGCCAGGTGCTCGCCACTCCCCATGTCCAAGGCGGTGAAGGCGCCGTCCAGAGCAGGGTGAACCCCTTTGGCAAAGGGCAGAGTCTGGAGCTGGATGTGCGGTTTGGCTGCGAGCGCCACAAGGCGGTCGAGCTGCGCTTGCATCGCTTCGAACGTGCCCACAGGCCTCCGCAGCACGCTCTCGTCGATGACCGACCAGATCAGGGGAGGTTTCCGCCGCTCCAGCATCTTTTGCCGGTCCACTCGGGTGGCGAGCAGGCGCTCGAGCTCTGCCTCTTCTATGGGTGGCCAACTGGCGCCAAGTACTGCCCGCGCGTAGTCCGGCGTCTGGAAGAAGCCAGGAACCACCTGAGTTTGGAAGTCGTGGATGACCCTGGCTTCTTGCTCCAGCTCCACGTACTCCTTGAACCCGTGTGGGTAACCCTCCTGGTCTCCCGGCCAGAGGCGTACGAGCGCACCACGTGCACCGAGTACTTGATCCGCCTTCTCCGCAAAGGCTCTGCGTGGTCCTCGTTCAGCCCGTTCGATCGAGCCGAGCATCTGGTGGGAGATCAGTGTCCCCTTGGCCAACTCACGTTGGGACAGGTCCGCCGAGCGACGCAAGCGCTGGAGCTCGTTCCCGAAACGAACCAACGCTGCCTTCGATGTTGATTTTCCACCACTCGCCATGGCTTCAGCTGACCACACTTGGTCATCTTCTGCTGCCAGTTTCCACAGATTGCTGCTTCTGATGGCGAAGCAAGATTTTCCAGGGTTGGCTGTGTCACTGTGGCCAAGTGAAGCCAGTGCGTGGCTCGGCCTCACAGAAGCGGCCCTGGCCGGTGCGTGAACACCGAACCAGGGCCTTCGCCCACAACCTGAACCAGCAGGTGAGGACTCATGGTCAAACGTACCGTTTCCGTCCCGGAACCGCGTCGGCGGCTGCCGCTGCGCCGCTGCTCTCCCCGCTTCATCGGCCGTCCCGAGAGCGTCAAGGAGTCGCGCGACTGGCTCGCCCGCATCCTGTGCGTGGAGGGTGTGCCGAGCGAGACCGCCGACACCGCGCTCCTCCTGCTCTCGGAGCTGGCGAGCAACAACGTCAAGTACGCCCCCGACCGGGCTGTCGTTCCTGGTGACTTCTACGTGCGAGCGCACCTCTTCCACGGCCGGCTGCGTGTGGAGGTCCGCGACGCGCACGGCAGGCGTCCGGTCCTGCGAACCGTCACCCCCGACACCATGGCCGAGAGCGGACACGGCTTGGAGCTGGTGAACGCACTCGCGGACCGCTGGGGTCGCTACCGGTCGATCCTGGGACCGGGCATGTTCTTCGAGCTGCCTTGGAACGCCCTTGAGCCTGCGGCGTCGGTGGTTCCGCTCCAGAGGAAGGGGTGGTGACCACCATGGGCGGCTATCACCTCAGGCCGAGCGCGACCGTTCTGCGCCTGCGTGAAGAGTTCCCCGACTTCCTCATCTGCGAGCTGCACGACGGGCGGGGATTGCCCAGCTACGTGGCGACCAGGACCCAGAACGGTGGCGACGGCCGGCCCGAACTGATCGAGCGGGGCTGCGGCGAGGAACTCCGGCGAGCGCTGAACACCCTGGGAGGTGGGCAGGTATGAGCGCGCCCATGACCCTGGAGACCCCGGGAACATCCACCGCTCTGGAACTGAACCGTCTGCGGGACGTGTACCGGCGGCGGGGATGGACGGTGTGGCACGGCGGCGCGACCGGACAGTACTGGGCGGCGCACACCGGGCAGATGGTGCTGCTCAGTGGTGACAGCGCTCGCGAGCTGGAGGGGAAGATCGAGCGGCTGGAACACAGCAGCAGGCCCGCGGCGACCACCTTCTCCCACTTGGTCCAGGCTCGGCGGACCGGAGCCTTGCGCCTGCCCCCGAGGCCCAAGCCGCGGGGTTCCTGGCCCCGGCGCGGTGCCCTGGCCGGAGCGCGATAGGTGGCGATCAACAACTGTGGCCCGGGGTGAGGGCTTCCCCGGGCCACATGGGTACGCGAGCTGGGGATGGGTTCAGACCGGGAGGTCCTGGAGTTGGTCGACCCGCACTCGCCCAGTCAGCAGGTCGTCCATGAGACCGGCCTTCAACTTGCGCAGCTTCTCCAAGCGGGCACGTTCGGCAGCGATCCGCTCGTCGTGCGCCTCGATGATCGAGACGATCCGCCGCTGCTCTCCCAAAGACGGAACAGGGATTGGGCATGACAGGACATCGCTCTTGTTAATGCTTGCTTGAGAAATAGCACTTTTTGCCCGAGAGCGGAAGTGGCGAAGGCAGGAAGCCTCGGAAAGAACAAGAGATATGTACTTCGAATCCAAACGACGATTGTCAAAACGAAGCCTCATGATGTTTGACTCAAAGATCGTATCTTCACGAAGGTCTTGCACCAAGGCAGATTTTCCGATGTGCTCAATTGAGTTCACCCGGTTAATTACGATATCGCCACTGCGAAGGCCGTAGGCGTCTATCTCTGCCTCAGAAAGTTTCACCCTTCGGAGGTTTCTGATATTGAAGATATCACCACCACCGAAAGAATCAATGCGAAGAATCGGCGTCCCGGCTGGGTCATACAAAGATTGGTGTTTGTAGATTCCATTCTTGGGGCTGTCAACCATGAAAGGAGCGACAGTCTCCGTCGGATCGAATCGGCCAAGCTGCTCTGAAGACTGAGCAAGGCGAAGTCCGCTCAGACTTTCCATGGATAGCTCAATGGAGGAAATTGCATCATCCATCGCATCCAGTGCATCGGCGATCTTGCGCTGCTCAACCACAGGAGGGATAAACAGAGGAAGTTTGGCGAGCTCGCCAAACTTCAAGTTCCAAGTATCACTCACTAAGCCTTGTGACATCTGGCGAAATTTGAGCACGTAGGATGGGTGCTTCAGGAGGTAGGCCAAAAAATGTGAGTCGACGCCATCTTTCGGAGTGCAGACAGTGTAGGCCGGACTCACGATTCCCGAGTGGGATGAAACGCCGGACACCCCTTGCCACATGCGCATGGTGTTATAGACAACATCTCCAGGCCTTACAAGATTATATGAGCTCTTATCTTCGCTGGAGATGTTTCGGCGCCCAGATTCAGCCTGAAGGATGACCCCATGGTCGGCCGTCACCGAGAGGAGGTCATCAACAGAACGCCCACCTTCCTTGCGGTGCTCTAGGAAATCACCGAAGACACCAGATGTCCACCCGGTCGGGATCGACTCATGCATACCCGAGCTCCTTCAGGAAACCGTTCAGCTTGAGCTCGGCCTGCTCCCGACGCTCCTCGATCTGGGCCAGCGACGTCTGGTACTTGTCCCACCAATTCTCCAGCGCCGCCACGACCTCGCGCCGCTGCTGAGCGGTGTGGTCTTCCAGCTCTTCGCCCAGCTTGCGTGCCACCAGGTCCATGACGTGACGGCGTTCGGCTTCTGTGCCCAGAGCCTGACGGGCCATTTTCAGCGCCGGAACGAGGTCCTCCCGCAAGGCTTTGACCTTCTTCCTGGCCTCGGCACGTTCCTTCTTCAGGTCCTTGAGGTCGGCCTCGCTCAGCGCGTTCGGGCCCGGATCCGCGCCTTCGCCACCGTCCCCGTCGTCGGTCTCGTCCCCGTCGGCGTCCTCACCTTCGGAGCTCTCGGCGCTTTCGGTCGGCTGAGCAGTCGCGGCCTTGACGCGGGCGTCCAGTTCCGAAGCCTCCTGCTCGGCCTCGGCGAGCTGGTCCAGGTGCTCCGGGATCAGCTCCGGCACCAGCGGGTGCTCGGCCGGCTCGGCTCCCATCCGGTCCTCGATGGTGGTGATCCACCCGTCCAGGACACCGCCGAACCCGTTCTCCGCCAGGGTCCGCAGGTCGTACTGGACCGTCTCCCACCAACGCACCACCACACCCGTGGTCTCGAAGCGGTCCAGCGAACCCACCGGCTCCAGGGCGTCCACGAAGCCGTTGACCAGTTCCCGGCGCACCGACATGAGTTGCTTGGTTTCCGGCAGCGTCGCGATGAGCTCGTCCTGGTCGCTCCACCAGCCCCACATCGCCTTGAAGAGTTCTGTGCGCTTGGCGTGCACACCGGTGTCGTTGGCAACGCGCCCGGCGAGGTCGGCGCGGGTCAGCCCCTCGGCGAAGTCACGGTAGGGCCCGTGGTTGCCATCGGCCCCCTCCGGCCGGGGCACCAGCACCCGGTCGGCGCTGAATCCGAGGCGGGCGAGCGTCTCGGCCCGCTCTGCGATTTCGGCCTCGGGCACGCCCCCGTGCAGGTGGGCGTACACGTCGTGCGGCTCCGGTGGTGGTGCGTTGTCCACGTACCGGCGGATGTTGAAGTTGAAGCCGTTCTCCCGCAGCTCCTTGTGCGAGACCACCCGCGAGTAACCCGGGATCTCGGTGAAGTTCTCGAACGCGTGGAGGAGCTTCTCGGTGTGCTCGGGCAGTAGGTGGTTCTGTGCTTTACCGGCCTTGAACTCCCGGTCGGCGTTGATGAACAACACCTTGCGCTCACGCCCGGCCGGCTTGCTGCGCGGGGCCCGGAAGACGACCACACACGCGGGGATGCCGGTGCCGTAGAACAGGTTGGGACCCAGGCCGATGACCGCCTCGACGCAGTCGTCGCGCAGCAGTTCGGTACGGATCTCGCGTTCCTCGCCACCGCGGAAGAGCACCCCGTGCGGCATGACAGTGGCTCCACGACCGCCGTCCTTGAGTACCGACACCATGTGCTGGAGGAACATCAGGTCGGCCTTCTTGGCGCCTTCCTTGACCCGGCCCCAGTGGTAACGGCCCGGGAATTCGGCGCCGATCCCGTAGAAGGGCTGGGAGAAGGGCGGGTTCGACAGGACCACGTCGAACCGTTCCAACCCACCCGACTCGGTGCGGTGCATGGGCTGCAGGAGGGTGTCCTGGTTCTCCAGAGCCGCGTCGGGGATGCCGTGCAGCAGCAGGTTCATCTTGGAGATCGACCAGGAGGTGCCGTTGAGCTCCTGCCCGGCCAGGCGCAGATTGCGGGGGTCGCGTCCTTGCTCGGCCATGTGGTGCTTGGCCATGATGAGCATCCCGCCCGAGCCGGCGCAGGGGTCGTAGACGCTCTCCTTCTCCTGCGGGTCGGTGAGCTGGACCATCATCCGCACCACCGAACGCGGGGTGTAGAACTCACCGCCCCGCTTGCCGGCCGAGTCGGCGAACCGGCCGATCAGGTACTCGTAGGCCGCGCCGAGCAGGTCGGGGAACTCGAAGTCGGAGTCGCGCAGGCTGTAGCGGTTGAAATGCTTGACCAGGTCACGCAGCGCGCGGTCGGACAAGCGGGTCTTGCCGATGGTGGCGTTGAAGTCGATGTGCTGGACCACGCCCTCGAGGTCCTGGTTGGACTCCTCCAGCGCCAGTAGGGCCTTGTTCAGATGGTCGCCGACGTTGGTGTGCACCTGATCGCGCAGGTTCTCCCACCGGGCCTCCGGGGGCACGAAGAACACGTCGGTATAGAACATAGGTTCTTCGGCGAGACTCTCGGCCTCTTCTTCGCCGTATCCGTCGTCCTTCAGCTCTTGGACGACGGCTGCCTGGTGCTCCTCGAACTCGTCCGAGGCGCGCTTCAGGAACAGCATCCCGAAGATGTACTCCTTGTAGTCGGAGGCGTCCATCCGTCCGCGCAGGATGTCGGCCGCCGAGAACAGGTGCCGCTCCAGCTGCGGCAAGGTGAGTTTGGCGTGCGTGGCCACTGTGTCCCCTCGTGGTGTGTTCGTGCCGGTCCCAGATGTCGACCACACGAGATGCCAGCTTAGAAGCGGATGCCGACAAGGGAGTAATTCACAGGTCACGGACCTGAGCTCCAACCTTCCGGACTCCGTCCCTCCGCCGCGCTCCAGCATCTCCCTGCCTACTTCAGGTACGGTGTCGATCCGCCAGGACCGACGGTGGTTAACACCACGGCCTCGGACCGCGGCACCTACGGTCAGGACAAGAATCGGCGTTCCTGTCCGTAGCGCCTGTTGGCCGGTATCCTTCCGGTGCCGTTTGCTCCAGGGGCCGATTCTCGTCCGAGCTTGCATCGCTCCATGCGGAACGTTTACGCCAACCCTTGAAACAGGCGCCCGCCCTCACCCCCGGCTCAGGAAGTCCAGCGCATGCGCACCCTCGACGTAGTCAGCGCCGACGGCGTCCCGCTCGACGCGGTCCTGCACCCTTCCGAAGACGACCGTTCGAAGGGCACCGTCGTCCAAACTCATGGCATCACCGCCGACAAGGACGAGGGCGGCATGTTCGTCCGCTTGGCGGAGACCCTGTCCGACAAGGGGTTCAACGTCATCCGATTCTCCTACCGTGGCCATGGCAAAAGTGGCGGGTCACCCCAAGGCGTGACCGTCGCCGGCGAGATGCTCGACCTCCAGTCGGTCATCGAGCACGCTCTGGACACTCGGCCCGAACCGCTCTCCGTGCTGGCCGCGAGCTTCGGGGCCGTGTCCTCTTCGCTCCTGCTTGCTGTACTCGGTGACCGGATCGACTCCCTCGTCCTGTGGAACCCCGTACTCGATCTGGAGCGCACCTTCCTCAACCCTGAACTCCCCTGGGGAGTGGAGAACTTCGGTCCTGACCGACAGCGGGAGTTGGGCGCCGGCGGTCAGTTGTTGATCGACGGCGAGTTCCCCGTCAGCCCGATCATGTGGCGCGAGTTCAGCCTGTACGATCCCCTCGGCGTGTACACGGAATCGCTTGTCCCCTCCCTCGTGGTTCACGGAGACAAGGACAGCTACGTGTCCTACGACATCGCCAGGGCCGCAGCCTCCTCCCGGCCCGACACGGACTTTCACACGGTGCGAGGGTCCGACCATGGTTTCGACTCCACCGAGCGTGAGGACGAGGCGATTCAGGTCTCGGTGGACTGGTTCAACACACGAGCACAGCGATTCTCATGACGCGGCAGAACCTGTACGGGCCAGTCAAGGGAGCCCATGACTGCCTCGTTGGCGAGCAGTGCGCAATCGGCACACCCAAGGAGGCACGACTGCGCGCCTTCCAACAGGGAGAGTCCATTGATCCGGGCTCTCCGGTCCGGATCGGGGAGAAGTGTCTGATACTGAACCAGGTCGTCATCTACGAGGGCGTATCCATCGCCGATGGGTGCATGCTCGAGGACCGGACCCGGGTCGGCTACGACACCTCCATCGGACCGGAGAGCCGACTCGTCTACGGGGCCTACGTCTGCGACCGGGTGATGATCGGCGCTCGTGGAAGGATCGCCGGTTTCGTGTGCGACGCGGCGATTATCGGCGACGATTGCACCATGATGGGCGACCTCGTGCACGAGTACACCCGGCCGCACGAGGGTTGGTGGGACGCGGACGAACCATCACCGCGTGTCCATGACCAGTCGGTGGTCGGGTACGGGGCAAAAGTCGTGGGAGGTGTAACCATCGGTCCTCGAAGCTACGTCGCGGCCGGTGCCACCATCACCCAGGACGTCCCCCCGGAACACGTTGCGATCGGCGTCAACGACTTCACCCCGATCCGGGACTGGCCGGGGAAGCGCCTGCGGGAACTCATTCGCCACTGGTCAGGAATTCCTGGGAGCTGACCAGGTCGGAGCTTCCTCATCCACGAAGGGTGATTCCTCCGTGTCGCTGCCCGCCAGGTCCTTCGCGAGCTGGGCCACCAGAGGCGGTTCGAAGGTGAGCGCGTCCAGGCGTCGGGGAAAACGCGTGCGGACGTCGAGGCGCTCGTGGTTCGTGTAGAGCGCGGGAAGGAACTCGTCGACCGGCACGACGGCGTCACCCAGCCTCGCGTCCAGGACGTGCTTGAGTCCTGAGCGGGTCAGCAGGTAGCCGTATGTGCAATGGCTATACCCAGGGGACACGAATCCGTCCACGGAACTGGGTGTGTCCGGGCGAAGGGGTACCCGCCCCAGGTATATGAGATCGGAGGGGATCTCAGCCGTCTCCAGTCTCTTCAACCCTTCTGAAAGCCTGGCGAGGAAGTCCTCACCGATCACGGCGTCGTCCTCGAGTACCAGCACGTACGGCTCCGCCCCCGTCGCCTCTGCGTCCTCCCAGCACGCCAGGTGGGCGAGTGAACATCCGACTTCACCGAACTTCAGAGGTCGATCCCACCAGGGGTTGTCCGATGCGATCTTCCAAGGGAAGAGTCGGTATCCGAACTCAGCGATGTCTTCCTTGGTGAGTGAGAGGCCGTCGAACGGTCCGTCCCAGTCAGAGGTGAAGAACGCACGCAACTGCTCAGGAAGGATCCGTTCCATCCGCCTTCGGCGGTCGGCTCGCCTACGCAGGTTCACCACGTACGTGCGTATGTCGGTGTGGTCTACCACGTCGCCTCTCAAGAGCTCGTGAGGATCCCTTCGTACCGTCGGCTGTTGTCGACCAGCAACTCGAAAGGGGAGTTGTTCGAACGTGTCATCAGCACCAGAGGTCCGACAGCGGTCAGATCGACGGTATCGGTCAGGCCGCCGACCCGCCGAGTCTCGGAGACGAGGACGAAATCCTCCTCCCCGACCATGTCAGTTACGTACCTGAGGTTGCGTGCACTTTGCGGACCGTGCAGGAAGAGCTTGGCGGCTCCGAGGACACCGAGGGTCAGACAACCTCCCAAGAGATACACGACAGTTCCCTGGGTGAGGGTGAGCCGTGACAGGATCGCCAGGTCCTCCAACAAGTCCTTCTTCGGGCTCCACACCGGCCCCATGATCGGCTGCGATAACTGGGGGATGACGAGAGGATCGTCCTCACCGAGAGGGTGCGGTTCGAAGTGGAAGGGCAGTTGCGGGAGGAACTCCCGGTACTTGGCGTTCCACGGTGGCCCGCCGATGACGATGAGCGTGTCCGCGTTGGTGTCGTGGTACTCGGAAGGAGCGAAGTCGCGGACGGTTGCATCAGGGCAGATCCCGGCGAGACCCGTCTTGACGTGGATGAGGGTGTCCAGGTCGGCGAACTTCGCGTAGCGGAGATAGTTCCGATCCGAGGGTGAGGCGAAGCAGGGCCTCTCCTCCTCAGGAATCTCTGAGCAGACGATGTCCAGTCGGCCCTGAGGGTGAGCGTTCCAGAATTTCTGGAAGTCGTTGGCCAGGACGTCCTGCTCTTCCCCCTTGGTAGGCCATCGATACTCGGTGTGGTTCGGGACGGCGGCAGGGGTTCCGGATAGCACTTGTACCGCCAGGGCTTGGAAGGCCCTCTCCGATTTCCTCCTGATCGTCTTCGACGCATACCCGAGGTGTGAGGCGAGGGATTCTTGGCGCCCGGTCAACGTCGGGTGATTGTGCTCCTGGGTGAGGTTCAGATCCACTTCAGCGAAGAGCCTCAACCCGTCGCCCAGCATTCTGGTCGCGGAGGCAATCTCTTGCACCAGGCCCATGATCTGGTCCGCGCTCATCTCTTCACCCGGGGCTACTGGGGTACCGAGTAGGTGGGAACGTAGTTCGGACCCGAGCACGGTGACCGCAGGTGGATTATCGAGACCTGCCCCCTTTCGCAGCGTTTTGAGCTCGTTCGCAATGAAATCCACGGTGAGGTTCGAGGGGTTGGCCAACACCTGTCCAGTTTATGTCCAGCACCGTGCTGGATGTCCAAGGATTGGGTGGTGAATGGGGTGGCTGCACCCAGCTCGGTCCGAGAGCATTCGAAGAGCTTGGCGGGGCAACCTGCGAGCGATGACAGCCCACGTGTGGGACCGGGTGAAGAACGAGGTGAGAACCCATGGGAAATGTCGTCAAGCAGAGCGCTCGGGCGCTTCTGTTCGACAACGAGGGGCGCTTGGTCCTCATCAAGCGCGTCAAGCCCGGGCAGGAGCCCTACTGGGTCGCCGTGGGAGGCGGACTGGAGCCCGAGGACCGTGACGTCGAGGCCGCCTTGCACCGCGAAGTGTTCGAGGAACTCGGAGGCCGGATCGACCACGTCCGTCAGGTCCTTCTCATCACAGACGAGCTACCTGACGGTATAGGACTCCAACACGTCTACGCCGCTCGGCTGACCTCCATGGACCTGGCCGCCCGCACGGGTGCGGAATTCGACGAACCCGGGCGAGGCACCTATGAGGTGGTCAGCGTCCCCGCCACACGGGACGCGCTGTCGCAGATCCGTCTCCTCCCGCCGCAGCTCGCTGAGTGGGCCCAAGCGAACATCCGTGGACTTCTGGCACTCGTGGAGCAGCGGGATAAACCCGATGAGGTGGGTGAGATGTCGTGACTGATTTCGTCAGTCTCAACGGTCCGGACAACAGCGGCAAGTCGACGCAGGTCCGCATTCTGGCCGAGTCCTGGGACGGCTTCTGCGACCTGGGACCCGTCCACCGACACGACCCTGCTTCCTGGTCTCGGGTATCCGGTCCAGGGTTCGGCACCTGGTGGTTTTCGGCTTCCACAACGGAGGAACTGACGTACCTGCTGTTCTCCAGCCACGAGGCGCGCTCCCGGTCACGCTCTCCTGAGCGAATCGGCCTGCTCGATCGCGGTTGGTACATGCTTCTCGCGACGGCCATTGCGACATGCGCGGTCAAGGAATCGCGATCCATCGAGTCCGCCTGGTCTCGCATCCTCGCTTTGACGGGGGATGCGGGGCCCCGGCCGGCGGAGATCCCTGTCCTGCTGATGCCCTCGCTCGATACCGAACGCAGCGTCGCTGTCGCCCAGAAGCGGGAGGGGATCCCGTGGGCCGGCGTCTACCTCGAATATCAGCAGTACCTGCATCGCGTCCTCCTGCGTATGGCACGCCGAGGAGTGTTCGCCGAGGTCGTGTCCGGTCCCTCTCACAGCATCGATGAGATGCACGCCCTCATTAGCCGCACCATCACCGCGCACGGCGTCGGTATCCCCTCGACCCCCATCTCGCGAAGGACGGACGACCCCCGTGACTTTGTCTCCCCTCCCGCTCAGTGACCCTCTCGGCCGGCTGCTCTCCCTGCTCCCGCCCAAGGAACGTGCTCGAGTCAACGAGGCAGTCGACGGCCTCCACCACACGAACCATCGCCTGTGGCTGGAGGAAGACGCCGTACGAGCCGATCCGGTCGACACGGTACGGATCGCTGACGGCAAGCGCGCCATCGACCAACTCAACATGGACCGCGTCCGCTTCGCCGAACGCCTCGACGAGCTGATCGGCGCCGTGTGCCCGCCTGTCACCACAACCGCTTCGCTTCACACTGAACCGATCAGCTCGGTGATCGACCGGCTGTCGGTGACGATGCTGCGACTGCATCACACCCAGCTGGTGGCGGCCGACGATCCGAACGCCGGATCCCGGGTGGCGGGAGTCCAAGAACAGGTCCACGACCTGCGGGAGTCGCTCACCCTCCTGGCCGAGGACGTCGCGACCGGACGAAGGCGGCTACCCAGTGGAAAGCGGTTCAAGCTCTACGGAACGACATTCCGAACTGACACCCGCCCGATTCCGAGCCCCAACCTGCCACGGATCATCGCCTTGGGAGGCATGAGCGAATGCGGTAAGAGTACGTCCGGGATGTTCCTGAACCGAGACGAGGAGGCCGCCCGGTTCAAGATCGGCTACCTGCTGACCCAGGCCGCAGCCCGGCATGGACTCGCCGACCCATATGCCCTGTCGCCGACACGGCAGGCGGAGTTGCTTCTGGACGAACTCAACCGGTTCGCCGACGCGCATCCCGACATCGAACTGATCACCATCGAGTCCGTGCACAGAGCCGAGTCGATCACGGCGCTCAAGGAGATGACGGGAGAGCGGCTGCGCGTCGTGTACATCGATGTCCCGCTCAACATCCGCCTGGAGCGCTCGGGAGGTGACAGGCGGGCGCTAGAGGAGAAGGACCGGGTCAAGTCTGATCGCGGTGCGGACCGGATCCCCGCCGACGAGGTCGTGGACAACTCGGGCAGTGTGGCCCGGTTGCGCGGAAATCTCTGGCGCATGGCCAGGCCTGCGATCAGCCCCCGCCTGAAGATCATTTCGCCCGAGGATCTTCGGCTGCCCTTCACGGTGCGGGCGGCGACGTCTCGGCTCGTCGACTTGCTGTCTGCCCTCTCCGAGGAACGGTGCCTGGCCGCATTGACGGGAAGCGCGGTCAACGGTGGTTGGCACGAGGGTTGGTCGGACATCGACCTGCTCGTCATTGCCGAGGATGAACATGGAATCAGGGCGGCACAGACGGTCGAGGAATACCGGGCGGAACTCGAGGAACTCGGTGGCATCCACCTCGGCGCGACGATCCTTCCTCTCGTCGAAGCACAGGTTCGCCGGCTCCCGAGCCGGGTGCTCGCGGCTCTGGTCATGCTCCAGGAAGGTGCTCCTGCTCTTCTGGCCGGACCTGCTCTGCGGCTCCCGGTGATCACGCGGCGGGAGGTCGAGCGCGATACATCCGCCGCTCTGGCTGAGGCGGTCGCCACCACTCGCAGGTTGCGCCACGACCCGGGGCGCGGGGGGATCCGTCCTCTGTACAAGCACCTGGTCCTGATCTGCCGACTCCTGCTCAGGGAGCAGTCGGTGTGGGTGAACGGCAACGACGACGTCGTGTCCGAAGCACAGCGTCTGTTGCCTGGGTTGGGACGCCTAGACCTTCCGGAACTGCCCGAGGTCATCGCCGCTCACCGGAATGGTACGGACCGGGCCGCGGTGCTCGGAGCGATCGTAACGGCCGTGGACCAGTTGCTCGCCTGGTACCGCCGACAGTGCGCCGCCTGACGACCGATGGGAAAGAAGGGATCGACATGGAAGCGGTCGCCCAGAACGCTGACTTTCGCGCCGAGGTCGTCACCCGATTGGACGCCGGCCCCAGCAGCCGACCCGAGCGGGTGATGCACGATCTCGACGGCACTCGATCGGCGGTTCCGCCCGCCGACCTGACCAACGCCGGACAGTTGCTGTGGACACGTCTTCTCTGCGAGGTCCCCGCGGTGACGGACGTCGACGTGGTCCTCGGACTGGACGCGGGCGGTATCGTTCCCGCTCTGGCCCTCAGCCTGGCCTCCGGACTCCCGTACAAGCTCGCGTGGAAGGTTCGTGTTCCTCTCCCCGGAACAGTCCACTTCGTTGAGGGGCACGCCAACCGGCCGAACGTGTTCGCCTACGGGATCGACACCGGGCAGAGCTACATCCTGGTCGACGACGAGGTGACGACCGGCGTTACTCTCGTCAACCTTGCACAAGCCCTGCGACACCACGGGGCGCATCCAGTAGCCGCGGTGTGTCTGGTCGAGGACACCCGATACAAGGCCAGGCACGGCATCGAAGAACTCGGGCTCCCTCTTGTCTCCCTCACACGGCTCGGGGAGGGCGGATGAACCCGGCGTGTCTCGCGGTGACCCGCCACTGGGGAAGCACTATCTACACCTCCGAGCAGGTGACCAGCGTTCCGCTCGGCTACGACCGCGAGGCGACTCCTGTCGGCGAACCGCTTCCCGAACATCCCGATAACGGGCTGCGGCGCACTCTGGAACGGTGCGGGCAGATCGTGGTGGCCTTCGAAGGCAAGCTGGGGGACTCCCTGTTCGCTTTCGGCACGGTCACTGCGATCGCCGACGCTCTCGCCTTGTTCGCCCGGAGCGTCCCTCTCACCATGCTGGGCCGGTACGGTCGCCTCTATCCGGGGAGGAAGGCGACTGCTTCGTCATCTCCCTCCCCCCGGTTCATCGTCGGCGATGAACCGGGGGTGGCACTGGCCCGGCCTGAGGGTGAGGACCACGTCCTGCTCTGTCGACCGGAGCAGGCCCACTGCCGTAGCGACGGGCGACATGCTTATCCCTTCCTTCCTGCGCGCTACTACCTGGCGATCGAAGAACGCGTTGGGCTTCGTCTTCCTGGCGGTCCGCCGTTTATGCCGTCCAGGCAGAGCGACCCCGCCGTCTCCGACGGAGGGACGCTGACGATCGCCGCTGTGACCGCGACGAGCTGGCCGGGACGTAAGGACTACGGGGCCGAGCGGTTCACCACGGCAGCACGGATCATCGGTCGAGTGACCGGCCGCAGAGTGCGGCTCCACCTTGTGTCCGGCCGCGATGAGACAGCACATCGCTCCTGGAATTCGGATGCTGTGCGGGTGGAACCGGTCGCTGGTGCTGATCTCGAAACGCTCGCCGCTCTGTTCACCCGCTGTGACCTCGTTATGGGAAACGATACCGGCCTCACCCACCTCGCCGCGTTCGTCTCCGACAGGGCAGAAGTCATCGGGCTCTACGGGCGGCACTCCCACAGCAAGTGGCGTACGGGGTTTAAACACCACCACGCGCTGGCCACACTCTTCTCCGAACGCATGCACCGCTGGGACATGTGCCCAGTACGCGATGGTTTGGACGAGGGTGATACCGAACGGCGAACACCGCTGTCCGCGATCACGCCCGATACCCTTGCTGACACCGCTGTCCTCGCACTGGAACGCGGACGCGTATGAGGATCTTGAATCCGCTCCCACGGATCGGGGCCCCGCTCACGTTCTCCCGCAACCGGCTCTATCCGGTCGACACACGACGACGGCGCCTTATAGCCAAGTGCATGCCCGACCACAACGAGGCCCGCGCTGAAGTCCTCGGCCACCAATTTCTCCGCGCCTGGTATCCGGTGCCCGTCCTGCACCATCGTGTCCACCTTCCCGGACGCAGCGTCCTGGTCTACGAACGACTGCCTATGGGCACCGACCGAGGGCTGCTGCTGGACCTGCTCAACACGCCGAACGACGGTGACCATTCGACCCTGGACGCGTACATGCGTCGGATCAACAGCACCTACCTGTCTGTCTTCACCGAGACAGCGGAACTGAGCTCTCCCTCCACGGTGGTCGGCAAGCTCTACCGGGACCGAGCTCTGTCCGGTGGGCGGCTCGACCAGTACTACGCCCACAACGACATCCCCCTGACCGAAACCCAGAAAGGGCCGAGACTCAGCGATCTCACGCGGACAGGGTTGTACGTCAACGGACGCCACTACCAACTCGACTGGGCCGGAACGCTTTCCTGGCTGCGCGAGGCGTTCGACACCCCCGTCTGGAGTGTGATCAGTCAGGGCGATCCGACTGACGTCAACCTCGCCGTGCCACCGGCCTGGCTGGACTACGACACCGCTGGCCGCAACGCCATCGCGGGCGAGATCGCCAACTTCAGTTTCTACACCGCTGTACTCGGGGGCTGGCTGGTCCCCACCCTCAACCCGCAGGCGTTCGCCCAGCACCCCGCCACGTTCGATCGGCTCCCCGCGAACACGCCGTGTGTCAGCGCCCACCCACATGCGGGCACCCTGCACATCCGGTTCACCGACCGGCTGACCCAGGCGCGGAGGCTCGCGCTGGCCCGCTACTGGGAACTGCTCGTCCGACCCCTCGCCGCCCGGTACTTCCCTGGGGGGACCCTCACAGAGGCGCTGCGCCCCTACCTGGTGATGCGGATCATCGGTGTGTTCGACCTCGTCAGCCTGCCCCTGGACCAGCGTCTGTACCTGCTCGCCAAGCTCACGCTGTGCATGGCGCCCGACTTCTCTCCCACACGATTTTTCGATCTGACGGAGCCCTCGTGCCCTACTCGTTGAACGGCCGTCTGGCACTGGTGACCGGAGCCGCCGGAGGAATCGGAGCGGCCATCGCCCGTACTCTCGCGGAGCTTGGGGCCCGCGTCGCGCTGGCCCACTTCGACACCGCTGGCGGGGCCATGGACATCGCCCAGGAGATCGCGGATGCAGGAGGAACAGCGGAGGTCTTCGACGCGGATCTGCGTTCACCCACCGCGCCGGCGGAACTCCACGCACACGTGCAGGACAGGATGGGGCCGCCGGACATCCTCGTCACTGCCGCTGGCGACTATCCCCGAACACCCCATGGGGACCTCAGCCGAGAACGCTGGGATGGATGCCTGGCCCTGAACCTGACTGCCCACCACCTACTCGCACAGGCCGCCGCACCCGCGATGATCGACCAGCGCCACGGCCGCATCATCACGATCGGTAGTGTCCTCGCCTCCACCGGGAGGCATGACCTGGCCGACTACATCGCGGCGAAAGCCGGGCTCGAGGGTCTCACCCGTGCGCTCGCTCGCGAACTCGGCGAGCATGGGATCACCGTGAACTGTGTGGCCCCGGGTTCCATCCACGTACCCGCCGAGGAACGGGTCGTTCTCGACTCCGAAGCCATGGAAAAGCGCCAGCTGGTCCGACAGTGTGTGCAACGCCGGGGTCGTCCCGAGGATGTTGCCTCCGCTGTGGCTTACCTCGCCGGTGACGAGGCCGGATTCATCACTGGTCAGACCCTGCGCGTGGACGGAGGGTGGGTCCTTGCCTGATGTGTACCTCATGCGCCATGCGCATTACGTCGGGCACCGTCCGGGTCACCACGCGCCCGACGACGTGGAACTCTCCCCTGAGGGCCGACGGGATACGGTCAGGGTGGCCCAGCGAATACCCGACGTGGTCGGCATCGTGGCCAGCCCGCTGCGTCGCGCACAGCAGACCGCCGAACTCCTGGCTGAGTACTCCGGGATCCCCTTGCTGGATTTCCTCTCCGATCTTCGCGAATGGCGGAGCCCCACAGCGGTCCAGGGCATTCCTCCGAAGGAATTCCCTGCCGACTACGCCACCTGGCGGGCGAAGCGTCTCGTGGATCCGGCGAACAGTTACGGAGACGGTGAGTCCTTGATGGAGCTCGGTGCCAGGGCGACGCGGGTCCGAGCTCGGCTCATCGCTTTGGCAGGCTCCCGAGGCCCCGTGCTCGTGGTCGCTCACAAGATCCTGCTCCGAGTGCTGATGGAGCCTGATGCGCCCATGGCAGCATTCGCCCCGGAGACACGAGACCAATGGCCCTTCCTCGGGCTCCGTACTTTCGGCTGAGGTCATCGAGTTCTGCCCCACGAGTCCCTCACACGAGGCCATACGTCACGACCAGCCTCGTCACCGTTGGCCTGCTGCATCCCGGTCAGATGGGCGCCGCCGTCCCCTCTGTGTCAGGCGCGGGGGAACGGCCCTCGGGGTGCTCATGGGTCGCCTTTCATCACTGGTGTCCGACATGGCGAACGAGCTGTTGGTGTTCGTCCTGGTTCTGGTAGTAACCAGTGTCAGAGCTGGTGTGTGGCGTCCCCGAGGGCCGAATCCTCACGGCCGGGATCGGTTGGAGCCGGCGGAGGGGATGCCTCAGCCGGCCCCGTTGCCCTCGCGGAGGGAAGCGAGGAGGGAGCCCCAGTCGGAGCTGGAGAAGGTGAGGTGGCCGAGGGGGCGGTTCTGGGTGTCACGGACGTGGACCTGGTGGGAGGCCTCGGCGACCTCGACACATGAGGGCCCATTGCCGCTGTAGCTGGACTTGTGCCAGTTGAGAGCAACTTCGACGCAGGCTCCTGTGTTTGAGCTGTAAGACGACTTGCGCCATGGGTATGAACTCCGCTTCATGGTGCGACCTCTTTGCTACTTGTACTCGGCGAGCGCGTGCTCAATCGCGGCCAATGATCTCTCACGACTCAAGGCTCGGTCTTCCAGGCCTCCGAAGATCTCAGAGAAGCGGGAGACGTCAGAGGGGTCCTCCAGATACAGCGCTCCCAAGCCGTACTCGACATAGGCCACGTCACTGTAGGTAATCGTTCGGTGCCCCGAGTCAGGGAAGGAGAGGATCATGAACGAGCCGTACCCGGCAGGGTGCTCTCCTGCCGCGAACGGGAGAATCCGGCACGAGACGTTGGGGAGTTCGCAGCGTTCCCGAAGTTGTCGAAGCTGGGAGCTCATGACCTCTGGGCCGCCCACTTCGCGATACAGAGCAGCTTCGCTCATGATGGCGTCCAGGTGAAGCGTGCGATCCTCAGTGAGTCTCTCCTGGCGCGCCATACGCAGGGCGGCGTGTTCCTGTGCCTCACTCTCGGACGCGACGTCGACCGCTGCCCGCGCCAGTGCGGAGGCGTACTCCTCGGTCTGCAATAGCCCGTGGACCAGCTCCGCCTGATAGTCACGGATCGCGCTGGCCTCCGTCTCCAACCCCAGGTAGGCGTCGAACCAGGCGGGTGTCGACTTGTAGGACTGCCACCAACCGCGACGGCGCGCGGCGTGGGCCAGCTCGAAAACAGCTTCGGAGTCTTCTTCCGAAGCTCCGTAGAACTTCATGAGCGCCTGAGCCGTGCCGGGCTGGATGCGGGTGGTCGCACTTTCCACCTTGCTCAGAGTCGCGGCATGCATACCCGCATGGCTGGCTGCCTTGGCGGCCGTGATCCGTGCACTCTCCCTGCGTTGTCGGAGCACTCTGGCCAGAGTCCGACGAGCAACCGTGGGACTGGCGTCCGCCACCCAACACCTCCTGATGCAGACATGGACGTCCACAGTGTCACTGACCCAATGCATGAAGCCAACTTTTCGCAAGTTGCCAATACTGAAGATTCTAGTAACCCTCTTGCCATGAGCGGTATTGCGATGCACACTAACAGTGACGTCGGCAACACCAGCAGTTCGTAGGCACAGGCTGTTGAGGTGTTCGACGCACAAAAACGGCCCTGCCAAGGTGAGGGCACACCTGGACAGGGCCTTAGCCCACAACCTGAAGTAGCAGGTGAGGACTCATGACCAAACGTACCGTTTCCGTCCCGGGGCCGCGTCGGCGGCTGCCGCTGCGGCGCTGCTCTTCCCGGTTCATCGGCCGCCCGGAGAGCATCCAGGAGGCTCGGGACTGGCTCGCCCGCACCCTGTGCGTGGAGGGCGTGCCGAGCGAGACCGCCGACACCGCGCTCCTGTTGCTCTCGGAGCTGGCGAGCAACAACGTCAAGCACGCCCCGAAGCAGACCGACGCGCCCGGGGACTTCTACGTGCGGGCGCACTTCTTCCACGGCCGGGTGCGCGTTGAGGTCCGCGACGCTCACGGCAGGCGCCCGGTCCTGCGGGCCGTGACCCCCGACGCCATAGCCGAGAGCGGCCACGGCCTGGTGCTGGTGAACGCACTCGCGGACCGCTGGGGTCACTACCAGTCGATCCTGGGTCCGGGGATGTTCTTCGAACTGTGCTGGGACGTTCCACAGCCCGTGGCGCCGGTGCTTCCGCTCCAGAGGAAGGGCTGGTGATCGTGGTGGAGGGCTATCGCATCCGGCCCAGCGAGACCGTCCTGCGGCTACGCGAGGAGTTCCCCGACTTCCTGACCTGCGAGCTGCACAACGAACGGGGCCTGCCCAGCTACGTGGCGACCAGGACCCGGAACAGCGGTGACGGCCGGCACGAACTGATCGAGCGGGGTTGCGCCGAGGGACTCCGGCAGGTGCTGAACACCCTGGGAGGTAGTCAGGCATGAGCGCGACCACGATGAAGGACCCAGGAATGGCCTCGGCCCGACAACTGAGCCGTCTGCGGGACGTGTACCGGCGACGGGGATGGACCGTGTGGCACGGCAGCGCGACCGGACAGTACTGGGCGGCCCACACCGAGCAGATGGTGCTGCTGAGCGGTGACAGTGCCCAGGAGTTGGAAGCCAAGATCGAGCAGTTGGAGCAGAGCAGCAGGCCCGTGGCGACCACCTTCTCCCACTTGGTCCGGGCCCGGCGGACCGGAGCCCTGCACCTGCCACCGAGGCCCAGGCCGCGAGGCTCCTGGCACCGGCGCGGTCCCATGGCCGGGACGCGATAGGTAGCCACCAGCGACCGTGGTCCGGAGTGAAGGCGATCCCGGGCCACATCCGGCCACCCGGTGGCCAGGGCCGCTCGGCGGTCTCGGTCCCGGGCACGCTTTCCGCAGAGGGGGCGTACACGTCGTGCGGTTCCGGTGATGGCGCGTGGTCCACATACCGGTGGGTGTCGAAAAGTCCGCGGAGTTCTCGTAGGAGTAGAGGAGCTCCTCGGGAGCGGAAAACGACCACACACGTGGGGATGACGGTGCCGTGGAACAGAGTCGGGGCCAGGCCGAGAACCGCATCGATGCAGTCGTCGCGCAGCAGCAGGGGCAAGCGCGAGCGCCCTAAAGCGGTCCGGGCCCGGGAGCGGACTTACCGCTCGTACCAGAAGATGAACCGGCGAGCCCGGAAGATCCGACGGAACCGGGGCTAGGTAGCCAGAGAAAAGGGCCGGGGATATATCAGCTATCCCCGGCCCTGCTTCCCACAGGGTCCCACCCAGAACACGCAACCGCAACAACCGCAAAGGACGAACATGGTTCGGATCTCGTTCACTGTGACGGTGGTCGCCCTGGTGGTCACCCCCGTGCTGCTGGTGGCCGCCATGACCATCAATGAACCCACGCCTCTGCTGTGGGCCCTGTGGCCCGTCTGGGCCGTCCTGGTGCTCGGCGCGGTCCTGATCTACCGCCTCGCGCGGCACCGTCTGTAAGACAGAGTTCTCTCGACACTCCGGCCGGCCCTCGGTATACCCGCGGGCCGGCCAAGACCCGAACCGGACAGGAACAACCACCATGGCCATGACCGATGACCCGTACATCCCCGACCTGGTCACCACCGGCGAGGCCGCCGACATCATGGGCATGACGAGACAAGGTGTGTCGGCCCAGGTGGAAGCCGGAACCCTGCCCGCTCGCCGTATCGGTCGCTACACCCTCATCCGCCGATCCGTAGCCGAAGCCGCACGCACGCAGGCGGATCCGTCCCATGAATGACCTGTTCGGCACGCCACACCCCTCGCCGCACCCGCACAAGGCCCGCCGCCCGCTTATCTGCCGAGCTCCGGCACGCCTTGTTGGCGTACGAAGAGACCGCCGCCTACGCGTTCGCCACCCACTGATGCAGCGAAGAACAAAGCTGGTACTGATGTTCGGCCCTGAGTAGTAGCGGTAACAGCGAGCTCAAGGCGGGCCGTGCCGGAGCGGACACGTCAGTCAGGTGCACCGTCAGCGTCCATGCCTACGGCTACCGACAGATGTCCGGCATCCTCGTGCCCATCGAGGACAACCCCGCCCCGTGCTGGCTCACTGGTGCGACGAGCCATCGTGCCAAAACCTGCGGCACATGGAGCCATCACACGCGCCGAGAACGTTCGCGACTACCACCGGCGCCGCCACACGTGGCCGCTCAACGAAAACTGCACCACGGCAGTCTGGAAATCGGCGCGTGCGCTCGGCCTGTCACCGCTGGCCAGAGTGGACACCGCTCAGCCGCTCCTGGGGGTGCCGTCCGCCGAGTTGAGGGTGGCCACCGGGGTGGTCTGCCGAGCCGGTCGGCAGTGGCCCCAGAGCCAGTCTCGACCGCCAAAGTCGGCTCTGGTAGCAAGAGCACCCACGTACGGTCCCACCCACTGGGTGCGGGGTCGGGCAGGGCGGCGAACTCCTGTCCGGAGTCACAAGACCGGGCGCAGACGCCCCTCGACCGGGGGTTCACCGCGCAACAGCCGTCCACGCGGCACGACCCCGCCCCGGCCCCACCGGCCCGGGGGCTTCCCCGGGCCGAAGGGCATGCCCGCTCCGCTCGGACCGTAGAGACGGGGACGGTGAGGCAGAATGTCGGTGACGACCCCCAACACCGCAGGGAGACCGGGATGTTCCGGATCGCCATCAGCCGCCTGGAGGGCCGGCTCATCACCCCGGTCCGGCGCGAGAGCGCGCTCTCCGTGGAGGAAGCGGTCCGTGCCGTACGCGGGCACCTGCCCGGCGCCGGAACGGACACGTTCTCCGACGACGAGGTGCAGAGCTCGGTCAACCGGATCAACGACTTCCGCCAGGACGTGGTCGATCCGGACGGGCAGCGCCACCGCGTGGTCATCGCGCCCATGATCTGAGGGCGCATCGAGCCTCCGCGGGGGCCTCCGCATCGAGCCTCCGCGGTGGGCCTCCGTGGCGGGCCGCCGGGGACGGAGGTCCTTCTCGAGGACCGCCCCGGCGGCCCGCCGCGGCCCGGCTCAGTCGGAGGAGAACGCGGAGTCGAAGGAGGACTCGGGCGGGTCGAAGGCGTTGGCGCGCACGAACTGCACGGCCTCGGCCGCACCGGTCAACCGGTCCATCCCGGCGTCCTCCCACTCCACCGAGATCGGCCCCTCGTAGCCGATCGAGTTCAGTACCCGGAAGCACGCCTCCCACGGCACGTCGCCGCGCCCGGTGGAGACGAAGTCCCATCCCCGGCGGGGATCACCCCACGGCAGGTGCGAGCCCAGGCGCCCGTTGCGGCCGTTGCCGACCCGCTTGCGGGCGTCCTTGCAGTCCACGTGGTAGATGCGGTCCCGGAAGTCGTACAGGAACCCGACCGGGTCCACGTCCTGCCACACCATGTGGCTGGGGTCCCAGTTGAGCCCGAACGAGGGACGGTGGCCGACCGCCTCCAGCGCCAACTGCGTCGACCAGTAGTCGTAGGCGATCTCGGAAGGGTGCACCTCCAGGGCGAAGCGCACCCCCACTTCCTCGAACACGTCCAGGATCGGGTTCCAGCGGTCGGCGAAGTCCCGGTAGCCCGCATCGATGACGTCGGGGCCCACCGGCGGGAACATCGCCACGTACTTCCAGTTCGCCGACCCGGAGAAGCCGACGACGGTGTCCACGCCCAGCTTCGCGGCCGCGCGTGCGGTCGTTCTCATCTCCTCGGCGGCGCGCCGGCGCACACCCTCGGGGTCGCCGTCGCCCCACACGCGTGAGGGCAGGATGTCCTGGTGGCGGTGGTCGATCGGGTCGTCGCACACCGCCTGGCCCAGCAGGTGGTTGGAGATCGCCCACACGCCCAGGCCGTGCTTCTCGAGGATGTCGAACCGGCCGCGGACGTAGGCCTCGTCCTCGGCCGCCCGCGTGACGTCGAGGTGGTCGCCCCAACAGGCGATCTCCAGCCCGTCGTAGCCCCACGAGGAGGCCAGCGAGCACACCTCCTCGAACGGCAGGTCGGCCCACTGGCCGGTGAACAGGGTGACAGGTCGGGTCATCGTGACCTCCGGATTCGATGGGGGTTGGGGGTGTCCGGCGCCTGCTCGGTCGGTGCCGGCTCAGGCGGGGGTCGGCCCCGCCGGGTCCGGCACCCCGACGAGGCCGAGCAGGAGGTCGCGCACCTCGGTGGCGGCGACACGGTCCCGGGCGGACCCGGGTTCGGTGCAGATCAGGAGGGGACCGTCGTCGGGGTCCTCGGCGCGGCGCCCGTGTGTGCCCCGCACCGGCGCCGGGTCCAGCGGGACGACGTTCATGGCGTAGCGCAGCCCGGCCTTCTTGCGGGCCAGGTTCGCGGCGGCCCGTGCCTTGACCAGGGGATCCTTCGGGTCGAGGAAGAGTTCGGCCGGGTCGAACCCGGGCTTGCGGTGGATGTCGACCCCGCGGGCGAAGTCGGGGGCGCGTGTGTCGTCGAGCCAGTAGTAGTAGGTGAACCACGCGCCCGGCTCGGCCACCAGCACCAGATCACCGGAACGCTCGTGGTCCAGGCCCTGCTCGGCCCGGCCCTTCTCGTCCAGGACCAGGTCCACGCCCTCGACCCGCTCCAGGAGCCCGGCGACCGCGGGCACGTCCGCCTCGTCGCGCACGTACACGTGGGCGCACTGGTGGTCGGCCACGGCGAAGGCGCGCGAGGCCCACGGGTCCAGGTACTCCATCCCGTCCTGGGTGTAGACCTCCAACAACCCGGCCCGGCGCAGCACCCGGTTGACGTCGACCGGGGTCGTGGCCGGGGTGATGCCGTACTCGCTGAGCACCACGACCCGGACCCCGGCGGCCTCGGCGTCGTCCAACAGCGGCGCGAGCGCGGCGTCCATGTCACGGGCGGCCCGCCGGGCCTGCGGCGAGTCCGGGCCGTGGCGTTGCAGGTCGTAGTCCAGGTGCGGGAGATAACACAGCGTCAGGTCGGCCCGGGGCATGAGCCTGCGGGTGGCTGCGACGATCCACTCGCTGGAGGCGAGCGATGCGGTCGGCCCCCAGTAGTTGAACAGCGGGAAGGGGCCCAGCTCCTCGGTGAGTTCGTCGTGCAGCTCGGGCGGGCGTGTGTAGCAGTCGGGGGACTTGCGCCCGTCCGCGTGGTAGATCGGCCGCGGTGTGACGGTCCAGTCGGTGGTGGCGCCCATCGCGTACCACCAGCACACGTTGGCCACCTTCAGCCCCGGACGGTGGCGGCGCGCGGTCTCCCACACCTTCTCGCCCTGCACGAGCCGGTTGTGCTGGCGCCACAGGTACACCTCGCCCAGGTCGCGGAAGTACCACCCGTTGGCGACGGCGCCGTGTCCGGCGGGGGTGCGGCCGGTGAGGAAGGTCGACTGCACGGTGCAGGTCACGGCGGGCAGCACCGTCTCCAGCGGGGCCTGCCACCCGCGTTCGGCCAGGGCGCGCAGCCGGGGTGCGTACCGCAGGAGCCGGGGCGTGAGCCCGACCGCGTCGATCACCAGCAGGCGGGGTTCGGGTGAGGACATGGCATCCCTTCCGTCGGCTTCGGGACTCATACCGGTTCCAGACCGAGTTCGGTGAGACGGTCGCGGGCCCAGGCGACCTCTGCGGCGATACCGGCCACCAGGGCGTCCTCGCCGGCGGGGCGGCGGTCCTGCGGCAGGACCGACCAGGTGTAGGTCTCCACCTCCACGTGGTCGGTCAGCGCCCGCTCGCCCCCGAACAGGTGCCCGAGTACATCGGTGAGGTGGTCCCGCGTGATCCGCAGCGGCGGCCGGGCCTCGGCGTGCAGGGGCACGTGGAAATGGGTGCGCCAGGGTCCCCGTGCCGGCAGGGGGTAGGGCCCCGACATCGCTTCGGGCAGGTCGTCGCGCCCGCGCGCCCGCAGACCCACCAGCTCACGGGTCTGGTGCAGGAACCGGTCCTCGGCGAACTCGGACAGCGCCTCCCGCGCCGCCGGGTCGCGCGGGTCGGGCACCTCCACGGCGGCCGAGGCCTGGGCCTTGACCACCGGCAGCCCCGCGTCGGCCAGCCGGCCCAGCGCCGTCCCGGCCCCCTCGAACCCGGTCGCGGTGTGACAGGTGTCCAGGCACACACCGAGCTGCGGGGGCAGACCGGACAGGAGGCGTGCCGCGTCCCGGCTGGTCTCGACCACACACCCCGGTTCCGGCTCCAGCCCCACACGCACCGGGGTCCCCTGATCGGCGAGCTCGGCCAGCACCCCGGCGAGTTCGGTCAGGTGGCTGCGGGCCCGGCCCAGACGGTCCGGGTCCCAGGGTTCACGCCAGGCCAGGGGCAGGGTGGACACGCTCCCGCGTGCCGCGTCCCCGGGCATGAGGCGGGCCAGGACCCGGGCGCAGTCGATCGTGTAGTCCAGGCGTGCCCGCTCGGTCCAGTCCGGGTGGTAGACGCGGTGTTTGACCACCGGGTCCTGGAACCCCCGGTACGGGAAGGCGTTGAGGGTGACCGTCTCCAGCCCGGCCGCGTCCAGCCCGCCGCGCAGCCGGTCGACCAGCGAGGGATCGGCCGCCAGCTGCCGGGCCAGAGGAGCGGGCAGCCACAGGCCCAGCCCGAGGCGGTCGGCGCCCAGGCGTTCGCGCACCCCGCCCCCGAACACCCGGATCTGGCGCAGCACGCCCTCCAGGTCCTCGGCCGGGTGCACGTTCGTGCAGTAGGCCAGGTGGACGACGGTGCCGTCGCGGTGGCGCAATCTCACTGCGTGTCCCCCTCCGGCTGACCGCGCAGGATCGAGTTGCCCGAGAAGGTCGCCGAGGCCTCGGCCGGCCCGACCTCGTCCAGGACCAGCCGCCCGCTCTGCCCGTAGAAGGCCACTGGGTTGTCCCAGAGCACCCGCTCGGTCTCGGCCACGGTGAACCCCGCGGAGCGCATCGCCTCACCGGTGCGCAGGGTCAGGAGCGGGTCGCTGTGGCCCCAGTCGGCGGCCGAGTTCACGATCATCCGATCGGTGCCCCACTCCTGGAGGATGCGCACCATCCGGTCCGGGCTCATCTTCGTGTCCGGGTAGATGGAGAAACCCATCGTGCACCCGGACGCGTGCACCATCTCCACCGTCGCCTCGTTGAGGTGGTCCACCAGCACCATCTCCGGAGGGATGCCCGACTCGGCGACCAGCTCCAGGCTCCGGCGTGTGCCCGCCACCTTGTCCCGGTGCGGGGTGTGCACCAGAACCGGGAGCTCGAACTCGAGGGCCAGCTCCATCTGGTAGCGGAACGCCTTCTCCTCCTCCGAGGTCATCGAGTCGAACCCGACCTCGCCGACCGCGACCACCCCGTCCTTGGCCAGGTACCGGGGCAGCAGGTCCAGCACCCCGGACAGGCGCGGGTCGTTGGCCTCCTTCGGGTTGAGGGCGATCGCGCAGTGGTGGCGGATCCCGAAGCGTTCGGACCGGAAACGCTCCCAGCCCACGAGTCCGTCGAAGTAGTCGCGGAAAGAGCTCACCCCCGTACGGGGCTGGCCCAACCAGAACGCCGGCTCCACCAGGGCACGCACCCCGGCCTCATGCATCGCCCGGTAGTCGTCGGTGGTGCGCGAGGTCATGTGGATGTGGGGGTCGAAGATGCGCATCAAGCCTCCGTGGGTTCGTCGGGGGGAGAGTGCCCCAGGACCAGATGGACGTCGTCGGGTACCGGTCTGCCTGCACGCTCGCGTTCGTCGGCGTAGTCGGCGCACATGCGCACCAACTCCGCGTCCACGCGTTCGGGCACACCCCGCACATCGGCCAGGGGCACCCCCACGAACAGGCACTTGAGCACCGCCTGCCGCCACGCGTGGGCGTCCAGCAGGTCGGTGGCCGGGCCGCTCGCGGCCGCGGCGATCAGGCGGGTGTCGTTGGTGCGTAGCGCGTCGGCCATGAGCTCGCGCGCGACCGGCGCCGAAGCCGGGTCGAGCACCGCCAGGCCGCGCAGCACCGCGCGCCGTTCCCCGGAGTCCCCGTGGTGGTACAGGTCGGCCACCTCGCGGGCCAGTGCGTCGGGGGTCAGCACCCCCGCACAGGCCCGCAGCAGCTCCAGCCGCACCAGGTCCTCCAGGGTCGGGCCGAGCACCCCGTCGGGGTCGCCCGAGGGGCCGGCGCCGCGCGCCACCCGGCGCGCGGCCGCAGGGAAGAGCACCGCGACGCGGTCGGGGCTCTCGCGCACCCGCTCCACCATCGTCGCCAGCTCGCGCCGGGCCTGCCCGTCGAGCAGGGTCTCGGTGTTCACGTTCCCACCCCCTCGGGCCCGGACGGACGCCGCCGGCGCGCCTCGGCCAACGCCTCCGTCAGGGCCCGCATCGACCGCTGAGCCACCAGCGGGGCCGCGTGCCCGTGGCGCGGCAGCTCCACGGCGGCCAACCCCCGGTAGCCGACCTCCTCCAGGGCGCCCAGCACCCCGGGCAGGTCGATCTCGCCGTCACCGAACTCCAGGTGGTCGTGCACCCCGGGGCGCATGTCGTCCAGCTGCACGTTGGCGACGAGGCCGGCTGCGCGGCGCACCGTGCCCTCGGGACCGTCCGGTTCGTTGCACACCCCGTGGCCCACGTCCACCGTCACCCGGAACCGCTCGGGCGAGCCCAGGCGTTCGCGCAGTTCCAGCACGTCACAGAGGCGTTCGGCGAACATTCCGGGTTCGGGTTCGAAGGCGCAGTCGACGCCCAACTCGTCGGCCAGGGGCAGCACCTGCTCCACGCCCGGGACCAGCCGGGACCACCCCTCGGCCTCCGGCACCCCGTCCGGCAGGATCCCCGACCAGAACGAGACCGCCTCGGCGCCCAGGTCGTGGCCGATCCGCACCGCCCGGCGCAGCAGCTCCACCCGCTTCTCGCGCCCCTGGTCCGAGACCAGCGTCGGTTCGTGCTTGCGGCGCGGGTCCAACAGGTACCGGGCACCGGTCTCGACCACCACCGCCAGGTCCAGCTCCGCCAGGCGGGCCCCGATCCGGCGCGTGCGCTGCCCGGCGTCGGAGGCGAACGGGTCCAGGTGCGGGTGGTCCAGGGTCAGGGCCACCCCTTCGTAACCCAGGTCGGCGATGATCGCCAGGGCGTCGTCCAACCTGTGGTCCCAGAAGCCGTTGCTGCCGTAACCGAACCTCACGTGATCGCCACCTTCCGCCGGGCACGCACAGCCAGGGCAGCGCCCACCGCCAGCGCGGTCGCGGCCCCCGGCGCCCCGGAGCGCGCCAGCAGCGCAGCCTGGAGCGGGATCATTCCCCGGATCCCCGTGCCGGTGGCCGCGCCCGCGTGGGCCGCCACCGGGGCCGACACCGCACGTGCCTGGGCCTGTCCGACCCGGGTCGCGAAGACCCCCGCGTACAGCCCCGACAGGATCTCGCCCCACGCACCGCGCCGTGTGCACGGCCTCGGACCGGACGGCGCGACCGCCACCGCCGCACTGCCGACCGTGCACGCCAGCGCCCCGGCCGCCACCGACGGCCGGGTCCCGTACACCTCACCGCGGCTCAGCGCCGTCACCCCGTAGGTGTGCGCGGCCATCACCAGCGCCGGACGCAGCGCGGCGCCCGGCCGGTCGCCCGCGCCCATGAGCACGTCCAGGCCCCGGTTGACCGCCATGCCCAGCGGCGCGAGAGGCGTCGGCTTCAGCGCCAGGTCGTAACCCCACACGGTCGCCGCCAGAGCACCGGCCACCGCGGCGCTGTGCCTCCCGCCGCACGCGGCCGCGGTGCCCACGCCCGTCGCGGTCAGGCCCGCCGCCACCGCCAGCGCCTCTCCCGGTCGCACCTGTCCCGACGGGATCGGCCGCTCGGGGCGCTCCACCGCGTCCAGGCCGCGGTCGGCGTAGTCGTTCAGTGCCATACCCGCCCAGTACAGGCACGCCGATGCCACGGGCAGCGCCCATGTCCCGGGCCTGTTCAGGCGCCCGGCCGCGGACGCACCCGCCAGGGTGTCGCCGACGACACTCGCGGCGGCGGGCAACCGGACCAGGCGTGCGAGATCGGTGGGGCTCAAGCGGATCCCTCCTCGGGTGCGGAACACCAGGACGTCAGCGCCTGCCACTGCTCCACCAGCCCGTGCACACCGCTGTCGGCCGGGTCCTTGAAGAAGAACCCCAGTTCGGGCACGGGTCCGGTGGTCCCACGACCGTGGGCGAGCGCGGCCAGGCGGGCCAGGTCGAGCACCAGCGGCGCCGCCAGTGCGGAGTCGTGACCCGCCCAGGTGAACTGGAGGGTCATCCGGGAGCCCAGGAACCCCTCGAACGAGACGTGGTCCCAGGCGGTCTTGGCGTCCCCCAGGTCGGGCACGTAGTCGATGTGCAACGGCCCCTCCACCGGGTGGCCCAGCATGTGCTCCAGGCCCAGGCCCTTGCTCTCGGTCTTGCTCCCGACGTGTGCGGGGTCGGACAGGGTCTGCCCGTCGCCGCCGCCCAGAAGGTTGACCGAGGACCACGAACGCACCCGTAGCGCCCGCGCGGCGAACATCGGGGCGAGTGCGCTCTTGACCAGCGTCTCCCCGGTCTTGCCGTCGCTCCCGGCCCAGGGCAGCCCCTCGCGCGAGGCCAACTCCCGCAGTGCGGGAAGCCGCGGGCCGGTGTTGGGGGTGAACTCCACGAACGCGCACCCCGCGCGCAGGGCCGCGTAGGCGTAGGCGGAACTGGCCGGGATCCGGGCCCCGCCGGAGTCGAGCGCGGCCTCCAACGCATCGAGGCCCTCGTGCTCGGGATGCTCCTCGGAGCGGGCCTCGGTGCTGGTCAGGTCGATCACGACCGTGCGTTCCACACCTTCCCGCCCGGCGAACTCCCGCAGGTCCTCCTCCACGCGCCGCACGTCCTCCCGGAGTACCGGGCCGCCCGTCGGGAGCCCCGGGCGCAGTGCGTGCTCCACCTCTCCCAGCCGGTCGGCGAAGGCCCCCGGCAGGTGCCCGGGCAGCACCCCCGTGCGGGCCAGGTGCTCCGCGGTCTTGCACAGGCGGACGTCGGACAGATCGTGCCCGCCGAAGACCAGCTCATCGATCCCGGGGAGTCCCGCACCGTCGAACTCCGGGCGCGCCGTCACGCACCCGGTCGGCTCGGCCGCGCCCTCCCGCATCGCGAACGCGCCCAGAACCGCGGTCGTGGCGACCGACCCGCGTGCCCCGAGCAGCCATACTCCTGTCCGGCCCATCCTGTGGTCCCTCCTCGTCCGGCCCCGGGGATCGCACCCCTGGGGCCCGTACGTGCTCAGTGGTCGTGGCCGCCGTCCTCCGCGGCGCCGTCGCCGTCCTCGGCGGGGTCGGGTTCCAGGGCGCCGCTCCCGGGCGCCGCGGGCAGATACAGGTGGACGTGGCCGTGTCCGGCGTCGAGGCTGAGCACGTCCAGCTGGGTCGCCGACACCGACCAGGACCGCACCGCCTGGGTGCGCAGGTCGCCGGCGAGCTCGGTCATCTCGGTGCGCAGGGCCTCGTCCTCGGCCTCCAGCGCGCCGGAGTAGGCCACGACCGCGGACCCGAGCAGGTCCACGGAGTTGGCCAGCCCGGCGTGTGCGATGTTGTAGTCGGTCTCGCCGGAGGGGACGTCCTCGAAGTGTTCGGCGGCCCCGTCCGTGGCCGCCAGCCAGTCGTCGACCTCGCCGGTACCGGGCTCCTCGTCGGCGGGGGAGGTGGAACCGTCCGCGGGCACGGCCCCGTCGAGCGACTCCACGACCGGGAGCAGTTCCTCGTGGGCGGTGCGTGTGTTCTGCACCAACTCCTCGACCTGGGCCACGTCGCGTTCGACGGCCGAGGCCTCCAGTTCGGCGACACGGCCGGCGTCGGGGGTGACGGTGTCGTCGCCGGTGAAGAAGAACACGGTCGCGGCCACGACGGCTCCGACCAGAACGAGCGCCCCGGCCGTCAGCCACCAGGTGGTGGGTGTGGCCGCCGTCGTCGAGACCTTCTCCGTCGTGCCGGGTGCGGACCGCTTGTTCTCGGTGGGCACCGTGACACCTCCTCCTCGTGTGGTTCGGCCCCGGCCGCGGCGGCGCGCGAACACCGCCGCGGCCGGGGTCCCGGGGGTGGAGGTGGGGCCGGTCGGGCCGGCCCCACCCGTCAGGACCGGGTCATTCCTCCGACGGCAGGGGCAGGCGGTCGGCCAGCGCGATCAGCTCCTCTCCCGCTTCCTGGTCGGCGACCTGCTCGGCCACCGTGCGGAACCGTTCCAGGGCACGCTCGGCCTGCGCGGGACGGGAGGCCTCCACGTGCCGTTCGGCTAGCTCCAGCTGCGGTTCCAGGCGGCGGGCCTCGGAGGTGGTCAGTGCTCCCGCCTCCTCCAGTTCGCCGACCAGGTCCAGGGCCTCCTGGAAGGTCGCCGGGTCCTCCTCGGCCAGGTCCCGGACCTGCACGTCCCGGAACAGGACCTGGTCCTGGTCACCGTGGTTCTGCAGGCCGACGTGGCCCGAGGACAGGTCCCGTGCGGGGTCCTGGCTCTCGAACTCGTTGACCAGCTCGCCGTTGATCCACACGCGGATCATCGGGTCCTCGACCTCGATCGCCATCGTGTTCCAGGCATCGATCTGCGCGGGATGGGAGTCGGCGGCCTGGAACTGGTAGACCGCACCGGTCCGGGTGATGGGTTCCCCGTCCGGGGCGCCGTAGGGGTCGATCTGGATCTCGTAGCCCTCGTCGACGGCCGTCCACGGGTCGTCACCGGGGTCGGGGAAGCCGACGAAGACACCGGAGTTGTCGTGCTCCTCCGGGGTGAGGAAGTCGAGCTCGAGCCGGTAGGTGTCGAGCTCGGTCTCGTGCCAGAGCAGCCCCATGCCGCCGTCGGTCTGCAGGTGGCAGCCCTCGTCGCCCTGGACGACATCGAAACCGCCCGGACCGGCCTGGTTCCATCCGTCCAGGGACTCGCCGTCCCACAGGGCGGTGTAGCCGTCGTCGACCTCGGGTGGCGCGCACTCCCCGGGTCCGCCGGCCCCGTCCCCGACCGTGACGGTCGCCGACGGGGAGCTGCCGGTGTTGCCGTCGCCGTCGGTGGCCACGGCGTTGACGGAGTACTCGCCCTCGGCCGGTTCGGCCCAGGTCGCCTCGTGGGGGGACTCCTCGGAGGTGGCCACGACCTCGTCCCCGACGAGGAACTCCACCTTCTCGATGCCCGCGTCGCCGTGGTCGGTCACGTCCGCGGCCAGCGGGACGTCCTGCCCGGCCTCGAAGGAGGCGCCGTCCTCGGGGCTGGTCAGCTCGGTCTCGGGGCCCTCGGAGGGGGCCTCGTCGCCGTCGATGACCGCCTCGAAGTGGTTGAGGTTGAACAGACCCTCGTCATCGGGGTCGTCCCCGCTGTAGACCAGGTACAGCTCGAAGGTCTGCCCGGGGTCCTCGACCGGCATCGTGACGGTTTCCCAGCTCTGCCAGCCGCCGGTGGGCTCCACGTCGACGCTGCCGAGCACGTCCCCGTCGGGGGCGCCGGCCCGCGCCTCGATGGTGCCGCCGGCCCCGGCGGAGGCCACGCGGAACTCCATCTCCTCCACGCCGGTGAAGTTCACCGGGTCGTAGGAGGTCCAGCCTCCGTCCTGGATCTCGGAGAGGTTCTCCAGACCGCCTTCCCCGTCCTCGGTGGGTTCGGTGGAGACGTTCTCGCTGTCGGAGAAGTACTGAGCCTGGGTCTGTGCCGGGTTGAGGCGCAGACCGTCACTGCCGGTGAGCGGGGGCGCTTCCCCGGAACCGGAGTCGCCGTACTCGGCCTGGAGCACCCAGAAGATGTTCATGTCGGCGCCGTGGCCGCCGTCGGTCTCGGTCTGTGTGGTGCCCTCGCAGGAGTCGTACTGGGTCCACGGGTGCGCGTGCGCGTCGTGGCCCAGCGACGAGGTGACCTCGACGTCCTCGCAGTCGATGCCGTCGCCGATCGAGCCGTCCTCGGGGTCCTCCACGGAGACCTCGAAGGGGATCTCGTCGCCCCAGTGGAAGTACTGGCCGTCCTGCGGGGTGTCGAAGGAGACGTCGGGCCGGGTGTTGCCGACGGTCACGGTGGTCGTGGCCGTGCCGGTGGCACCGAGCTCGTCGGTCACGGTCAGCACGACCGTGTACTGGCCCTCCTCCTCGTAGGTGTGGGTGGGGGCGATCCCGTCGGAGGCGGTGCCGTCCCCGAAGTCCCACTCGTAGGTCATGTCCAGGCCGCCGGGGTGCTCGGACCCCTCGGCGGAGAACTCGACCTCGAGAGGGGCCGGGCCGGAGGAGGTGCTGCTCTCCAGGTCGGCCACGGGGCTGCTGCCCGAGCCCGTGTAGTCGATGCGTGAGAGCGCCGAGTCGGGCGCGCCGCCGAAGTAACCGGAGCCGTACTCCAGCACGTACAGTGACCCGTCCGGGCCGAACTCCATGTCCATGGGGTTGGCCAGGTCGATGTCGTCGACCGTCTCGGTGATGTCGAGGAGCTCGCCCTCGTCGTCACGGTGGATCTGCTTGATCCACTTGCGGTCCCACTCGTACATCAGCGGGATGCCGTCGTAGTACTCGGGCCACTTGGTCTCGGACTCCAGCTCGGGATCGAACCGGTAGGCCGGACCGCCCATGGGGGAACCGCCACCCTCGCCCAGGTGCGGGAACTCCTCGGACTCGTCGTAGTTGTACCAGAGCATCGCGGGGGTGACCGGGGGCAGTTCGGTCAGCCCGGTGTTGTTCGGGGAGTCGTTGACCGGAGCGGCGCAGTCGAAGGCTTCCCCGGAGGCGTCCTCCTCGAAGTCGTAGTCGATGTAGGGGGAGTTGTCGCCGATGCAGTACGGCCACCCGATGTTGGCCGGTTCGTCGATGGCGTGCCAGGAGACCGTGTTCTGCGGACCGCGCTCGGGGTCGGCCTCCTGCGCGTCGGGGCCGTAGTCGCCCAGGTAGACGGTGCCGTCCTGCTGGTCGACGGAGAACCGGAACGGGTTGCGCAGGCCCATCGCGTAGATCTCCGGGCGGGTCTGCTCCTCGCCGTACTCCTCGGTCGGGAAGAGGTTGCCGTCGGGGATCTCGTAGCTGCCGTCCTCGTTGACCGAGATCCGGAGCAGCTTGCCGCGCAGGTCGTTGGTGTTGCCGGAGGTGCGCTGGGCGTCGAAGACGGGGTTGCGGTCCCCGCGCTCGTCGATGGGCGCGTACCCGTCGGACTCGAACGGGTTCGTGTCGTCGCCCGTGGCCAGGTACAGGTTGCCCTCGGCGTCGAAGTCGATGTCGCCGCCCACGTGGCAGCACATGCCGCGGTCGGTACCGACCTCCATGACGACCTGTTCGCTGTCCAGGTCCAGGCTCGGGCCGTCCTCGCCCTCCACCAGCTGGAACCGGGAGAGGTTGTTGTGCGCCTCGTAGGGTTCGAAGTCCCCGGGTTCGCCGTCGGAGGGCGCTTCACCCGGCGGGACCCCCTCGACCTGTGGCGCGTAGTAGGTGTAGACCCAGCCGTTCTCCTCGAAGCCGGGGTCCACGGCCACGCCCTGGAGTCCGTCCTCGTCGTGGTTGTAGACGGGGATCTCGGCGATGACCTCGGTGGCGTGGGTCTCGGGGTCCCACAGGCTCACTTCGCCGTCGCGGGTGGTGTGCAGTGCACGGCCGTCCGGCAGCACCGCCAGACCCATGGGCTCGCCCATCTGCTCCTCGCCCTGGGCCAACGTGACCTTCTCGAAGTTGTCCCACTGGGTGGCGCCGCAGTCGCCCTCGACCGCGCCGGCCGCCCACTGGATCCCGCCGAGCAGGTGTTCGGTGAACTCGGGTTCGGAGAAGGAGTCGACGGTGTGGCCGCCGCCGGTGTACCAGGAACGGCCGCCGTCGAAGTTCTGGCACCAGGCGGTGGGGTGGTCCCACCCCATCTGTCCGGCGGGATCGACCTCGTCCTCGTAGGAGCTCTCGTCCAGCCCCGCCAGGACGTGCACGTCACCGCGCGGGGACAGGTCGAAGTCGTACCACTCGTCGTGGCGGTCCCACCGGGCCGGCAACCCTTCGGTGGAGGGGTGCACACGGTCGTTGACCATCACCTCGGCGTCCTGGGTGCCGGGCGGATGGCTGGAGAAGTAGGCGCCGACGAGGTCGCCGTACCAGTCCCACTCGTACTCGGTGTCGGAGGCGGCGTGCACACCCGTGAAACCGCCGCCGTCCTGGACGTAGCTCTCGAAGGCGGACTGCTCCTCCTCGTTGAGCACGTCGCCGGTGGTCGAGAGCCAGATGACGGCGTCGAACTCGGCCAGGTCCTCCTCGTTGAAGACCGATGAGTCCTCGGTGTGCTCGGTGGTGAACCCGTGTTCGTCGGCCAGTTCCTCGATGAGGGAGACGCCGTGGGGGATCGAGTCGTGCCGGAAACCTGCGGTCTTGGAGAAGATCAGGGCGTGGAACGACCCCTGTTCGTCCTCCTCCTGTGCGTGGGCCACGGGCGCGGTCAGCCCCATGGCCAACGCGAGCCCGGACACCAGTGCGCCCAGTCGTAGTAACGGTCTGTGGAACATGCAGCACCTCACCTGGGGGTGGGAGTGAGTCGATGTGTTCCGTACGGCGTGCCGGCGCCGACGGCAGGGACGGGGACTTGCTCGACGGGGACCGTCCTCCGGTGGAGGGCATCCACCGGACAAGTCCTTCCGGTCGGCCGGGACGGGCCCGGCATGGCTGCGACCGGGGTGGTCGGGGGTGTCCTGCTATCAGGGTCGGGAAACGGGGCAGGCCCGCCTCATCGGCACATCAGTCCACAGGGGCTCCTCTCGTCGGGGCAGGGACATCGGGTGCGCCGCCGCCCCCGCCGTCGGCGGAGGCCGGCCGGTGCAGCCCTCTCAGGAACGCCAGGCCGTCGACCGCGAGCGCGTCCTGGGTGGCGGCCAGGGGCCGCCATACGGACGCGGCCGCGGCGATGCTGGCATTGTCAGAAGTGAAGGATTCGATGACTAGGGGACCTGAGTAACCTGTTTCGTCCAATGCGGACACGATCCGTGACCATTGCAGGTGATCGGCCCCGGGGGCCCCGCGATCATTCGCACAGACCTGGACATGCTTGAGTATTCCGGACGCGCGCTCGATCGCATTGGCGATGTCCTTTTCCTCGATGTTCAGGTGGTAGAGGTCCAACGCCAGCCCGCAGTGCTCACGCGGCAGCCCCGCCAACGCCTCCACCGCCTGGTCGACGGTGTTCAACACACTGGTCTCGTACCGGTTCAACGGCTCCACCGCCACCGCCACCCCCGCGGCCGAGGCGTGCTCGACCACGGGGGACAGGGCCTCGGCCAGCTCCTCGGGCAGAGCCGCGCGCTCGTCGGCCGACAGGCGCCACGTGCGCCCCACCGAGGTGTAGGCCGGCCCCGCGACGACCGGTGAGCCCACCGTTTCCGCCGCGTCCACCACCTGCTTCAGGTAGTCCCGGGTCGCGTTCCGGGTTCCGGCGCCGGTGAACACCAGCTCGCGGCCCGGGCCCATCACCAGGACCACCGTCGCCGACAGCCCCAGACCGTCGAGCAGGGCACGGGCGCGCCGGGGATCCCAGTCGCCGGCGTTCTCGACCGGCAGCTCGATCGTGTCGAAGCCCCATTCGGCCACGCGCGGCGCCAGCTGCTCCAGCGCGGCGTCGGTCAGCGGCGACGTCCACACCCAGGTGTTGATCCCCAGCGCGCGTTCCACTCAGCGGTCCTCCCACGCCTCGGGGAAACCGGGCAGGTCCTGGCCGCCGAAGCGGGCGTAGTGCAGGGACGGCATCCCGGAGTTGACCTCGAGCAGCTCGTCGCGCTCGTCCTCGGTGACCGGCTCCTGCGGCAGCACCCACTCCTGGGGAACCTCCTCGCCCCGCAGGATCATGCTTGCGGCCAGGACCGGGGTGCGCCACTGGAAGTTGGAGTAGACCGGGGCGATCGCTGTCAGGTCCTCCTCCTGCCACTTGCGCATGAAGCTCAGCTCGTCCTCGCCCGAGACGACCGGGTAGTCCTGGCCGGCGTCCTCGAACGCCTCCAGGCCCGCCACGGCCCCGTCGCCGGCGTCCATCCAGACACCGTCGACCGCGCCGCGCTGCAGGTGCTGGGAGACCAGGTCCTTGATCTGGGCGCCGTCACCCTCGGTGAACTCGTAGCCGATGATGTCCAGTTCGCTGTCGTCGAAGATGGTCTGGGCCGCCGCCCAGCGGTGCTCGAGCGAGTCCACGCCCGGCAGGATCCGCAGGGCCAGGACCCGTGAGCCCGGTTCCAGGTTGTCGACGAGGAACTCGGCCGAGTCGGCACCGTTGGCGTAACCGCCGATCGGGTGGATGAACGTGACCGCGCAGTCGGTGTTCACACCGCGGTCGAAGACGATGACCGGCACCCCGCTCTCGCACGCGGTCTCCACCGCCGGGGTCATGGTCGCGGTCGTCGACGGGGAGATGATGATCGTGTCGCAGTCACCGGAGTCCACGAACGCCTGGATGTCGGAGATCTGCTGGTTGTCGTCGTCCGCTGCGTCGGAGACCTGGAAGTCCCCGATCTCACCGGCCTCCTGCAACTCCTCCACCTGTTGCTCCATGGTGATGAAACCGGTGACGCGCCAGGGGTTGGACACCGAGGCGTTGGAGAAACAGACCGTGGCGTCCTCGGGGGCGTCGGACTCCCACTCCGAGGTGTCGACCCATTCCGGTTCGATCGCCTGGAGCCAGGGTTCGTCCTCGGGACCCTCCGGCTCGATGTCGCGCTGGGCGAGCTGGCGGTCGAACTCCTCCTGGTCGAACCATTCCTCCTCGGGGGTCAGATCCGCACCGTTGCCGTCGGCGGAGCCGTCCGGAGCGTCGGTGGTACAGGCGGACAGGACGAGGGCCAGGCCGGCGGCGCCGGCCAACAGCACGCGGGGGACGTGCATGGTAGTTACCTCCTCGAAGTGCCGAGCGGGCGCTCGGTGGGGGGACCGGTCCGCCGTCTCAGGCGTTCCGGTAGTCGCAGGTCGCCGCGGCGCGAGGCGTAGGCGACGGCGGCGATGATGATGAGCCCCTGCACGGTCGGCTGGATCGTCGCCGGCAGGTAGAGCTGGGTGAACAGGGTGAACAGGGCCTCCAGGGAGAGCGCTCCCAGGACGGCGGCAACGACTGTTCCGCGTCCGCCGCCCAGGAGCACGCCGCCGAGCACCACGGCGGTGATGGCGGTGAACTCCAGACCCTCCCCGACCTGTGCGGTCACCCCCGAGAACCCGCCGATGAGTACGGCGGCCACGGAAGCCATGAGCCCGGACAGGACGAAGGCCGCAGTGCGCACCCGCCACACCCGCACCCCCGAGAACGCGGCCGCGACGTCGTTGTCGCCGACAGCCATGAGGCAGCGGCCGTAGGGGGAGCGCATGAGCCAGACCGCCGCGGCCGCGGCCACGGCAGCGATGATCAGCGCGTAGGGGAGCTGCCCCAGGTAGGGGACGCCCTCGATGCCGCCCCGGCCCGGGAGCCGGAAGGACTCCGAGAGCGCACCGGTGGGCGCACCGCCCGTCCAGTACCGCACCGCTCCGAACAGGATCAGCATCGTGCCGAGCGTGGTGATGATCGAGGGCACCTTCAGTACCGTCGTGACCAGCCCGTTGAACAGGCCCACGACCAGGCCGAAGGCGACCATCAGCCCCATCACCGGCAGGGTCATGGCCTCGTCGCCGTCGATCAGCCGGGCGGCGACGACCACCTGGGCACCCACGAGTGAACCCACCGACAGGTCGAACTCCCCGGAGACGATCACGAAGTACTGGCCGACCGCCAACAGCACCAGCGGCGCCGCCATACGGGCGAAGGACATCAGCGGCGGGCCTTCGAAGAACGACGGGTTCTGGGTGGCGATGACCGCGAAGACCACCACCAGCAGCAGGGCGACCGTGCCCGTGCCGCCCGACAGGAAGGACCACGGGCCGCGGCGCGGCCCCGCGTGCTTCGGACCGGTGCGATCCGTACTCATCGTGCACCTCCCACTGCGGGCTCGGGATCGCGTGGTCCGCCACCGCCGGGCGGATCGGGGGCGGCCTCCGGCGGTGGCGGGCCGCCCGAGGGGAAACGCACCCGGACCGCGGCCCGGGACGACTGGCCGCGGGCGTAGAGGGCCACCGCGGCGATGACGATCGTGCCGCGCAGCACGTCCTTGACGAAGGGGTCCACCGCCAGGACGTTGAAGACCGTGTCGAGCGTGGCCAGGATCAGCACACCCGCGATCGTCCCGGCCACACCCCCGCGGCCGCCGAGGAGATAGGTGCCGCCCAGGACGACCGCCGCGATGGCCTCCAGCTCGTAGCCGCTGTCGTAGACCAGCGCGTTCCCGGTACCGAAACGGGCTGCCAGCAGCAGGCCCGCCACACCGGCCAGGACCGAACAGAGCACGTGTGCCGTCACCACGGGTGTGGCCACCCGCACCCCGGAGAGCCGCGCGACCTCGGCGTCGCCCCCGACCGCGTACATGTGGTGGCCCAGACGGGTACGGGCCAGCATCCAGACCGCGGCCACGGCCAGCACGAGCATCACGACCGTCGACACCGGAAGCAGGCCGAGGCGCGCGTAACCGAGCGTCTGGAACGCCGCCGGTATCTCGCCGGCCGGGCCCTGGAAGTTCGTGTCCAGGTATCCCTTGACGACCAGCCCCATGCCCAGGGTCGCGATGAACGGATTGACCCGGAGCTTGGTCACGACGAGCCCGTTGGCCAGACCGACGAGCGCGCACACGCCCAGGGCAGAGCCCACACCCAGCAGCATCCGTCCGGGATCGCCCGCCATCACCGTGGCCGCCACCACCGTGGACAGAGCCGCCACGTACCCCACCGACAGGTCCAGGGACCGGCACAGGATCACCAGGGTCATCCCGACCGCCAGGAACCCCAGCAGGCTGGAGCGGGTGAGCAGGTCGACCGTGTTGGCGGTGGTGAACAGGCTCGCGCCCCGGGCCGACACCAGTACCGCACTCACGGCGAGGATCACCACGAGCGCCGCGTAGACCAGACCGGTGGTGCCCAACCGCCGGTGGAGGGAACGGGGGGACAGGAGGGAGGGGGAGAGGGAAGGACGGTTCACGGTGCGGCCCCCTCGTGCTGCGAACGGGGACCGTTCTCGCCGGGACCGGCCCCCGAGGAGTGCGGACCGTGCCGGTCGGGGGAGCGACCGGGCTCCTGCTCCGGCGGGGCCCCGGTGGCCAGGGCCATCACGGCCTCCTCGTCGGAACCGCCCGGCAGCTCGTCGGCCACACGCCCCTCGTCGAGCACCACGAGCCGGTCCGACATCCCGATCAGTTCCGGCAGCTCCGAGGAGATGAGCAGGATCGCCACCCCCTCGGCGGTCAACTCCCGCATGAGCCGGTACACGGCCTGCTTGGCGCCCACGTCGATGCCCCGGGTGGGTTCGTCCAGCACCATCACACCCGGCTCGGCCGCCAACCACTTGGCCAGGACGACCTTCTGCTGGTTGCCGCCGGAGAGGAACCGCACCTCCTGACCGTGGCCGCCGCGCGCCACCAGCTCCAGGGAACCGAAGATCGCCGGCAGACGACGGGATCTTCGGCGCGTGCCCAGAGGCCAGACCGCGTCCAGCGCCAGGCGCCCGTTGGCCAGGATCGACTGGTTCAGCGCCAACCCCTGGGTCTTGCGGTCCTCGCTCACCAGCGTCACGCCCGCGCGTACGGCCCGGCGGGGCGAGCGCGGGTCGACACGGCGGCCGTCCACGCGGACCTCGCCGCGGGTGAACCGGTCCATGCCGAAGAGGGCCCGGGCGATCTCGGTGCGGCCCGACCCCTGCAACCCGGCCAGTCCCACGATCTCGCCGCCGCGCACGGTCAGGTCGATACCGTCGACCTGTTCGTTGCCGCCCCCGCGCACGTCCAGGCGTACCTTGCCCACGTGTTCACCGCGCGCTTCCAGACGATCGGGGAAGACCTGCGAGACCGGACGGCCCACCATCGTGCGGACCAGCTCGGCGGGCCGGATGTCCCCGGCCGCGACCGTGTCCACCCGCTGTCCGTCCTTGAGCACCGTGATGGTGGTGGCCAGGTCGAAGATCTCCTTGAGCCGGTGGGAGACGTACAGCAGCGCCACGTCGCGCTCGCGCAACCGGCCGATGAGGCGATAGAGCACCTCGACCTCGTGGTCGGCCAGCGACGCCGTCGGTTCGTCCATGGAGATGATTCGGGCGTCCTGCGACAACGCCTTGACGATCTCCACCACCTGCTGTTCGGCCACCGACAGCGACCGCACCTTGGCCCGGGGGGAGATGCCCTCCAGGCCCAGTTCGTCGAGCAGGTCGCCGGTGGCCCGTTCCATGGCGCGCACGTCGACCCGCCCGCGCCGCCGGATCTCCCGGCCCAGGTGGACGTTGCCCGCGACCGTACGTTCGGGCAGGAGGTTGAACTCCTGGAAGACGGTGGCGACCCCTGCCCGCTGTGCCCGCACCGGGTGGTCGAAGGAGACCGGTGTGCCGTCCAGCTCGACGGTCCCCTCGTCGGCGCGGTGGACGCCGGCCAGCACCTTCATCAGGGTCGACTTGCCCGCTCCGTTCTCGCCGACGAGCGCGTGCAGTTCGCCGGGGTACAGGTCCAGGTCCACGCCGTGCAGGACACGCACGCCGAGGAACGACTTGGTGATGGACCTCATCCGGAGCAGGGGGTCGGCGGTCATGGCTCCTCCACCCCCGGGACGTCGACCCAGCCCCGTGTACGGGCCGACTCCAGGACCGCCTCGGCCAGTACCGCGGCGCGCAGGCCGTCGGTGAAGACCGGGAGACCCTCGGGGGATGCTCCGGCCACGGCCGCGCCGGTGTCGGCGACCAGGGAGTTGAAACAGTCCTGGTAGCCCTGCGGGTGGCCGACCGGGACCTTCACGAACCGGGCGGCGTCGGGGCTGAGATCGGGGTCGTCGCGGGAGACGACGGCGGTGCGTTCGCGGCCGCCGGCCCACAGGGTCTCGGGGCGTTCCTGGTCGAAGGCGAGGGCTCCCTCGGTGCCGCTGATCTCCAGCACGAGCTGGTTCTTGCGGCCGGGGGAGACCTGGCTGATCACCGAGGTGCCGACCATCCCTCCCGCGGTCGCGAACTGGAAGGCCACCAGGTCCTCGGTGTCCACGGGACGGGACTCGGCGCCGCGGGTCTCGGAGATACGGGAGGTCTGGGCGCTGACAGCGGTGATGCGGTCGCCGGTGACGAACTCGAGCATGTCGCACCAGTGCGATCCGATGTCGCCGAAGGCGCGGGTGGGCCCGCCCAGGGCGGGATCGACCCGCCAGTTGTCCTCTTCGGTGCGCAGCATCCAGTCCTGGAGGTAGCCGCCGTGGGCGAGGGTCAGCCGGCCCACGGAACCGGCGGCCACCCGCGCGCGGGCCTCCCGGACCATGGGGTGGAAGCGGTAGACGAAGGGCACCACCGCCACGCGGTCGCGCTCGTGGGCGGCGGTGACCAGTTCCCGGGCGAGCGAGGCCTCGGTGGCCAGGGGTTTCTCGCAGACCACGTGCTTGCCCGCTTCGAGCGCGGCGAGGCTCAGTGGTGCGTGCAGGTGGTTGGGGGTGCACACGTGCACCACGTCGACGTCGTCGCGGTGGATGAGTTCGAGGGGATCGGCGTGGGTACGGCCGATGCCGTGGGCGGCTCCGAAGCTCGCGGCCTTGTCGGCCGATGAGCCGGCGGCCCCTACCACCTCGCCGCCGGCGGCCCTGACGGCGTGGGTGTGGGTCCGGCCCATGAAGCCCGTGCCGATCACGGCCGCCCGGTAGGTCTCCGGTACGGGCGCGGCGGCCGAATCGGTGGCCTCACCCAGGCTTGTGACCTTTCTCACTGTCATGCTCGGCAGATTACGCCGCACTTATGTCGATCGTCAAGCATAAGTTGTCGGAGAGAGGAAAAATAGGTCCATGGCGGCCGGTCAATAGATCCTGTGATTCACTGGGCGCATGCCAGAAGAAGCGCTGATTGGAACGGGGGACAGGGCGTGACGGAGTTGCGAGACACCGCGCCCGCGACGGCGGCGCCAGGGGCGGGAACCCTCCTGCGCCTGCTGCGGGACGGGCGCCCCCGCACCCGTTCCGAACTGGCCTCGGTGACCGGGTTGGCACGCTCGACCGTCACCCAACGCGTCGACGCGCTCCTGGCCAGCGGCCTCATCGGCCCCTCCGGCGAAGCGGTCTCCACCGGAGGACGCCCGCCCACGACCTTCTGCTTCCGGCCCGAGGCCCGTGTCGCCCTGGCCGCCGACCTCGGCGCCACCCACACCCGCACGGCCCTGACCGACATGTCCGGGCAGATCCTGGCCGAGGAAGGGATCGACCTCGAGATCGCCGCCGGGCCCGAGGCCGTCCTGGACTGGGTCGTCGAACACGGCCGCGTACTGCTCGACCGGGCCGGGCGTTCCGAGGCCGAACTCCTGGGCCTGGGACTGGGCCTGCCCGGGCCCGTCCAGCACGCCACCGGCCGCGCCGTGAACCCGCCGATCATGCCCGGCTGGGACCACTTCGACGTTCCCGGCTACGTCAGGTCACACCTGGACGTGCCGGTCCTGGTCGACAACGACGTCAACATCATGGCCGTCGGGGAGCACCACGTCTCCTGGCCGACCGCCAGCCACCTCATGTTCGTCAAGGTCGCCACCGGCATCGGCTGCGGCATCGTCAGCGAGGGGCGCGTCTACCGCGGGGCCCAGGGGGCCGCCGGCGACATGGGCCACGTCTTCGTGCCGAGCGGCTCCGACAAACCCTGCCGCTGCGGCAACACCGGCTGCCTCGAAGCGGTCGCCTCCGGCACCGCCCTCGCCGAGGCCCTCACCATCGAGGGCGTGCCCGCCTCCGGAGCCCGCGAGATCGTCGACCTGGCCCGAGGCGGCTCCGTGCCGGTGCTGCGCGCCCTGCGCCAGGCCGGCCGCGACATCGGTGAGGTCCTCGCCGCTGCCGTCAACATGTTCAACCCCTCGGTGATCGTCATCGGCGGCGCCATGGCCCTGGCCGGCGACCACCTGCTCGCCGGGGTCCGCGAGATCATCTACCAGCGCTCGCTGCCCCTGGCCACCGAGCACCTGAGCATCGTCTCCTCCACCGCGGGGGAGGGCGCGGGTGTCGTCGGCGCCGCCGTCATGGTCATCGAGCACTGCCTCAGCCCCGGAGCCGCCGACGCCCTCGTCGCCCGGGCCTGAGCCCCGCACACGACGGTGGGGGTGGAGCCGATCGGCTCCACCCCCACCCTGTTCGTCGCCGGTGCGGTCTCCTGCCTCATTCGTGCAGGGGGCCTTCCTTCGCGCGTTCCTCCTCGGCGTCCTGCCGCCTGGCGCGTGTCTCGGCCTTCCGGTACTCCTCCTGGCTCACGTCGGGGAGAACACCCTCCTGCTGCAGGGCGGGCCCGGTCGAAGCCTGGTTCGGATACCCCTCGGGATTGGACGGGGCGTTGGGCCCCAGCAGGGTGGGCGACTTCTCCGGGGTCGTGGGCGCCTGGGGCGTGAAGGCCGTACGGCCCACGCTGCGCAGCAGCGCCACGATCACGATGCCGGAGACCAGGTTGATGACCGCGGTGGCCGCCTGGCTCGACGTCTCGGCGGCCTGGCTGAACGGGGTCACCGCCGCGATGGCGATGGCCAGGCCCATGATCCAGCCGAAGAAGGTCAGCGCACGCGGCGCCGACAACAACAGCATCTGCAGCAGCGCGGTCGCGACGAGCGCGATCACGCCGGCCAGGAGAGCGTAGAGGGCGGTGCTCGTGTCACCGAGGTACCCGGCCTCCTCGGGAGCGAGGACGGGGACGTCGAAGACGCCGCGGAAGACGAGTGCTCCCGCGAAGATCACCAGTATCGCGACGACAGCCGTGGCGAGCCCCCCGGACCAGAGCCGGGAGACGTTGACGGCTCGTTCACTTCCGATTTCGCTCATTACCGATTTCCCCTCGTCAGGGCGTGAAATTCGGTCGAAAGGCACCTACCCGTGGGCCCTCAGCGGTAACCGGAACGTGGAACACTGGAGGGCATGGCAGCACACTTCGCGCGCGCCCGCGTCGATCTCGGAGCGCTCTCCGACAACGCCCGCTTCCTCAAGGAACGTGCGGGCGGTACCCCGCTCATGGGCGTGGTCAAGGCCGACGGCTACGGGCACGGGATGGTGCCGGCCGCCCACGCGCTGCTGGCGGGTGGCGCGACCTGGCTGGGCACGGCCCTGATCAAGGAAGGCCTGGAACTGCGCCGCGCCGGGATCAGTGCGCCCGTGCTCTCCTGGATCATCCCGCCGGGCGAACCGGTCGGCGAGGCCATCGAGGCCGAAATCGACCTGGGCGTGAGCGACATGGCGGTCCTGGACACGATCGTGGCCCAGGCGCGCCGCCTGGGCCGGGCCGCCCGGGTCCAGCTCAAGGCCGACACCGGGCTCAACCGCGGCGGGATCTCCCCGGACGACTGGGAGCATGTCGTGGCCGCCGCGGCCCGTGCCGAGGCCGACGGACTCGTGAAGGTCAGCGGCATCTGGTCGCACTTCGCGTGTGCCGACGAACCCGGGCACCCCTCGATCGCCATGCAGCTCTCGGCCTTCCACACCGCCCTGGCCGCCGTCGACAAGGCCGGTCTGGAGCCCGAGGTGCGCCACATCGCCAACTCCGCGGCGCTGCTCACTCTGCCCGAAGCACGATTCGATCTGGTGCGTGCCGGGATCGCCAGTTACGGTCTGTGCCCGATTCCTGATTATGACGTGCCCGAATTGCGGCCCGCGATGACCCTGGAGTCCCGCATCGCCCTCACCAAGCGGGCCCCCGCCGGCAGCGGCGTCTCCTACGGCCACCACTACGTCACCGACCGCGAGACCTCCCTGGCCCTGGTGCCCCTCGGGTACGCCGACGGTGTCCCGCGCGCCGCCACCAACCGGGGCCCCCTCCTGCTGGGCGGCCGGCCCCGTACCGTCGCGGGAACAGTCTGCATGGACCAGTTCGTTGTCGATGTCGGGGACGACGACGTCTCGGCGGGCGAGTACGCGGTCCTCTTCGGCGACCCCTCCCGTCAGCCCGGAGTCCCCACGGCCCTGGACTGGGCCCGCGTCCTCGACACGATCCCCTACGAGATCGTCACCAGGATCAGCACCCGGGTCCCGCGCGAGTACACCTCCCTCGGACGGCCCTGACCCCGGTGAACCGGCCGCGCAGGTGGGTCGGGGGCCATAACCTTGTCCGTGCAGGCCCCGCGACCGGCACCGGGCCGCCGCCCCTCCCGAACACACCCGACACGAGCAGTGAGCCCATGACACGAGCGACACCCACCGCACCCCGGGCCCACGTGCGCACGGTCGGCGCCGCCACCGACGACGCCATGCGCGCACTGGGCCGAGACCTGGCCGCCCTGACCCGACCGGGCGACCTGCTCATCCTCTCCGGCCCCCTCGGCGCCGGGAAGACCACCTTCACCCAGGGCCTCGGCGAAGGCCTGGGTGCGCGCGGATCGGTCACCTCACCCACGTTCGTGATCTCCCGCATCCACCCCTCCCTCGTCGGCGGTCCCGCTCTGGTGCACGTGGACGCCTACCGCCTCTCCGGCGCCGACGAGATCGACGACATCGACCTCGACATGACCCTCGCCGACTCCGTCACCGTCGTGGAATGGGGCGAGGACGTGGCCGAAGGACTGTCGGAGGAACGGCTGGAGATCGACATCGAACGCCACCCCGACGACACACGCACCGTCCGCCTGCGCCCCGTCGGCGCACGCTGGACCGGTGCCGAACTGCCCGGCGACCCCGGGAACGGATAGGCAGGTCACCCGTGCTGCTCCTGGCCTTCGACACCGCCACACCGGCGGTCACCGCCGCGATCGGCGAGAGCGCCCCGGACGGTTCCTTCGCGCTGCGCGCCTGCGCCTCCTCGGTCGACGCGCGCCGCCACGGTGAACTCCTCGCGCCCACACTCCGCGACCTCACCCGCGAGGCAGGCCTCACCCTGGCCGACATGGACGCGATCGCTGTCGGAATCGGCCCCGGCCCCTACACCGGCCTCCGGGTCGGGCTCGCCACCGCACACGCTCTCTCCGACGGGCTCGGCATCCCCTGCCACGGCGTCACCACCCTGGACACCCTGGCCTTCGCCACCGGACGCGAGGCCCCCTTCGTGGCCATGACCGACGCCCGCCGCAAGGAGGTCTTCTGGGCCCGCTACGACGACCACCGCACCCGTTCCGGTGAGGTCGAGGTCGTCAGGCCCGCGGAACTCGACACAGGCGGACTCCCCCTGGTCGGCGACGGCGCCCGTATGTACGCCGACGTGTTCGGCGAGGCCGCGGCCGCTCCCGAACCACTCCTGCCCGACGCCGCCGCCATGGCAGAGCTCGCACTGGGCAAGCTGCACAGCGGCCAGGGTCTGCCGGAGCCCCGCCCGCTGTACCTGCGCCGTCCCGACGCCGTGGCACCCGGAGCCCCGAAGAAGGTGCGCCAGTGGGTGAAATGACGCCCGTGCGCCTGCGCCCGATGAACCTCGCCGACGTCGGACCCGTGATGGCGCTGGAGACCGCGCTGTTCCCCGAGGACGCCTGGAGCCAGTACACCCTGCTCAGCGAACTCGCCGCACCCGGCCGCCACTACCTCGTCGCCGAGTCCGACAACGGGATCGCCGGCTACGCGGGACTGCGCGCGGACGCGCCCGAGGGCGACGTGCGGACCATGGCGGTCGACGAGAGCCTGTGGGGGCGCGGCGTGGGACGCGCCCTGCTCACCGCCCTGCTCGAGGAGGCCCGACGCCGCGGCGTCACCCACGTGTTCCTGGACGTGCGCGAGGACAACCCGCGCGCCCAGAAGCTCTACACCGACTTCGGGTTCACCCGGATCGGGATGCGGGACGGCTACTACAACGGCACCGACGCCATCACCATGTGCCGCGTCGACGAGGCCGGCGGTTCCGGCCACAAGGAGGACCGATGAGCGAACACCCGCTGATCCTCGGGATCGAGACCTCGTGCGACGAGACCGGCGTCGGTCTGGTGCGCGGCTGTGAACTACTGGGTGACGAAGTCGCCTCCAGCGTCGACCAGCACGCCCGCTTCGGCGGGGTCGTGCCCGAGGTCGCCAGCCGCGCCCACCTGGAAGCCATGATCCCCACCGTCCGACGCACCCTCGACTCCGCAGGGGTGGAGAAGGACGACATCGACGCCGTCGCCGTCACCGCTGGCCCCGGGCTCGCCGGTGCACTGCTGGTGGGTGTCTCGGCCGCCAAGGCCTACGCCATGGCGCTCGGCAAACCCCTCTACGGCGTCAACCACCTCGTCGGCCACGTCGCCGTCGACCAGCTCGAGCACGGACCGCTGCCCAAACCCGCGATCGCACTGCTGGTCTCGGGCGGGCACACCTCGCTGCTGCTGGTCAACGACCTGGCCACCGACGTGGTCTCCCTCGGCGACACCGTCGACGACGCCGCCGGGGAGGCCTACGACAAGGTCGCCCGACTGCTGGAGCTGCCCTACCCGGGCGGGCCCCACATCGACCGGGCCGCCCGGAGCGGCAGCGCATCGGCGCTGCGGTTCCCGCGCGGCAAGTGGGGCGACGGCACCTACGACTTCTCCTTCTCCGGGCTCAAGACCGCGGTGGCCCGCCACGTCGAGGAGGCCGACCGTTCGGGCAGCCCCCTCGTACTCGCCGACATCGCCGCCGCCTTCCAGGACTCGGTCGTGGACGTGCTCACCCGCAAGGCCGTGGACGCCTGCGTCGAGAACGGCGTGCGCACCCTGGTCATCAGCGGCGGCGTCGCGGCCAACTCCGCGCTGCGCGCCCTGGCCGAGCAGCGCTGCGCGGAGGCCGGTATCGAACTCCGGGTGCCGCGCCCGCGCCTGTGCACCGACAACGGGGCGATGATCGCCGCGTTGGGGTCTGAGGTCGTGGCCGCGGGTCTTCCGCCCTCGCCCCTGGACCTGGGAACCGACACCTCGCTGCCGGTCTCCATGCCCCTGGCCGTCTGAGGGCACCGGTGGTCCGGCACCGTCGGTGCGCCCCGGACCAATGCGTGCGCGGGTGTCGTCCTGACCGACGTCGAGAGGAAGGAGTCCCCCGTCGATGAGTACCGCACTCGTCATCGCGATCGCGCTCTGCGTCTTCGTGGCCGTCTTCGTCGCGGTGAACCAGAAGAAGAATTAACGGTGAGCACGCTCGCACTCCGGCCCGGCGGTGGTCCCGGGAACCGGCGGACGGGCTCGGGTCTGGTGACCGGAGCGGCCGTGTGATGGGGTGCCGGGTATGTTCGCGATCACAGCAGCACGTTTCGACGCCGATGACCCGGTCTCCGCTCTCGAGGCCGGGGAACGCCCCGGCCCCGAGCCGCGCGAGGGGTGGACGACCGTCCGTGTCCGGGCGGCCTCCCTCAACCACCACGACCTGTGGAGCCTGCGGGGTGTGGGCATCAAGGAGGAGCAGCTCCCCATGATCCTGGGGTGCGACGCGGCCGGGGTGGACGAGGACGGCAACGAGGTCATCGTGCACGGCCTGGTGGGCGACCCCACGGCCGGGGGCGCCGCACCCGGTGTGCGGCCCTCCCTGCTCTCGGAGGTCTACGACGGCACCTTCGCGGAGAAGGTGCTCGTGCCCCGGCAGAACCTGGTGCCCAAACCCCCGGAGCTCTCCTTCGAGGAGGCCTCCTGCCTGCCCACCGCCTGGTTGACGGCCTACAGCATGCTGTTCGGCAAGGCCGACCTGAACCCCGGTTCGCCCGTTCTGGTGCAGGGCGCGGGCGGCGGTGTGTCCGCCGCCCTCGTCACCCTGGCCTCACACGTGGGGCACCGCGTCTACGTCACCAGCCGCAGCGAGGCCAAACGGGAGCGGGCCCTGTCCCTGGGCGCGCACGCCGTACTGGCGTCCGGTGAGCGGCTGCCCGAACGGGTGGACGCGGTCTTCGACTCCGTCGGCCAGGCCACCTGGAAACACTCACTGCGGGCGGTCAAACCCGGCGGCGCGATCATCACCTGCGGCGCGACCAGCGGGGATGCGCCCTCCGCCGAGCTGACCCGGGTCTTCTTCCTTCAGTTGCGGGTGATCGGCTCGACCATGGGCACCAAACCGGAACTGGAAGCGCTCACCCGCATGCTCGCCGCGACCGGCCTGCGCCCCGGCATCGACCGGGTGCTGCCCCTGGACCGCGCAGGGGAAGGCTTCCGGGCCATGGCGGAGGGCGACCTCTTCGGCAAGGTCGTCCTCACCCCCTGACCCCGGTCCCCGACCGGGGTCAGTTCGACCCTCCTCTCATCAGGGGGATCTCACCGCCGGCGAGCACGGCGTCCACCTGGTGGGAGGAGAGGTTGTGGCGGAGCTCGTAGTTGCGGTCCGTGCCGCGCTCGAACGCGGTCAGCGTGCCCCCGGAAGCCAGAGCGTCGCGTACCCCGTCCAGGACCAGGACGGTACCGCCCTCCAGACGGTCGTAGTCGGCCGGATCGGCGAACTCCAGGGCCAGGACCCCGAAGTTGGCCAGGTTCTGCCAGTGGATCCGTGCGTAGGACTTGGCGATGACCGCGTGCAGGCCCAGATAGCGCGGGGTGATGGCGGCGTGCTCGCGTGAGGAACCCTGGCCGTAGTTCTGACCGCCCACGATGATGTGGCCGGTGGTGTCCACCACCTCCGCCGCTCTGCTCGGGTACTCCGGATCGATCTGGGTGAACGTGAACTCGGCGAGCTTCGGGATGTTGGAACGGAACGGCAGGGCACGTGCACCGGCCGGTGAGATCTCGTCGGTGGACACGTCGTCGCCGACCTTGAGCAGGACCGGTGCCTCGATCCGGTCCGGCAGTTCGGTCAGCTCCGGGAGGGCCGAGATGTTGGGTCCCTTCACCAGTTCCTCCTGCCGGGCCTCCTCCACCGGGAGCGGGGGCGTGAGCATCGAGGTGTTGATGCTGGCCCGCACGGGTTGCTCGATGCGGGGGTAGTCCATCCCCAGGTCAGCGGCCAGGTCGCGCGGGTCGGTGATGACCCCGGTGAGCGCCGACGCGGCCGCGGTCTCGGGGGAACACAACCAGACCGAGTCCTCCTTGGTCCCGGAACGGCCGGGGAAGTTGCGGGGGAAGGTCCGGAGCGAGTTCCTGCCCACCGCGGGTGCCTGGCCGATACCGATACAGCCCAGGCAGCCGGCCTGGTGGATACGGGCCCCGGCGTTGACCAGGTCGAGGACGGCGCCCGCCTTGGTCAGGTCGGCGAGGATCTGCCGGGACGAAGGGTTCACGTCGAAGCTGACACCGCTGTCGGTCTGCCGTCCCTGCACCATCTCCGCCGCCACGGCGAAGTCGCGGTACCCCGGGTTGGCGGACGAGCCGATGACGACCTGGCTGACCTCCCGGCCGGCCACCTCCCGCACGGGCACGACGTTGCCGGGTGAGGAAGGCGCCGCGATCAGCGGTTCGATCCCGGACAGGTCGATCTGCTCGTGGTCGTCGTAGACCGCGCCGGGGTCGGCGGACAGCTCACGGAAATCGTCCTCGCGCCCCTCCCCGCGGAGGAAGGAGCGCACCTTCTCGTCCGCGGGGAAAACGGTGGTCGTCGCGCCGAGCTCGGCTCCCATGTTCGCGATGACGTGGCGGTCCATGGCGCTGAGCGTCTCGACCCCGGGACCGTAGTACTCGATGATCCGGTTCACGCCCCCGGAGACGCCGTGCCGGCGCAGCATCTCCAGGATCACGTCCTTGGCCGAACTCCAGTCGGGGAGTTCGCCGTCGAGCCGGACACCCCAGATCCGGGGCATCCGCAGGCGCAGCGGGTGACCCGCGATGGCCAGTGCCACCTCCAGGCCGCCGACCCCGATCGCCAGCATGCCCAGGGAACCGGCCGCAGGGGTGTGGGAGTCCGAACCCACCATCGTGGTCCCCGGGACCCCGAACCGCTGCATGTGGGTCGGGTGGGAGACACCGTTGCCCGCCTTGGAGTACCACAACCCGTAGCGGAGGCAGGCCGATTGGAGGAAGGCGTGGTCCTCGGCGTTCTTCTCGTCGGTCTGCAACAGGTTGTGGTCCACGTACTGGACGCTCCGCTGCGTGGCGGCGCGGTCCAGTCCCAGGGCCTCGAGTTCCTGCATGACCAGGGTCCCGGTGGCGTCCTGGGTCAGGGTCTGCTCGATGGTCAGGCCGATCTCCGACCCCGGAACCATCTCTCCCCAAGCCAGGTGGTCGCCGATGAGCTTGTGAGCGACTGTCTGTGCCATGTGCGTGCCTCACTACCTCGAAGGTCGGGGGGCTTCGCTGGGGGCTGCTCGTCCGACCCCTACCCGTTCACCTCGGCAGGGATACCTTCCCGGAGCACAGGTACGACGAGGGCCCGGCCGCCGGGTCACGAGACTGCGGCCGGGCCCACGCGGCGGTTGAGCCGCACCGACTAGGTGAAGAGGTCTTCAGCGGAGTCTAGTGAGGAACCCCGGGCGTTCACGACTCTGTTCAAAAAGCGCGAACCGGTCGTGTCGGTCCTGCCGCTGTGCCATCCTTCCCGGTATCGGATCCCCTCTCCCCTGGAAGCGGTGCGATGTCACTGGAACCAGGTAAGGACACCGGTGTGCCGGAGATGACCGCCCAAGTGGTGGCCGCGGCCTTCCCCGACTCCAGCCCCGCGATCCGGCTGCGCGATGCCCTGGGGCCGGTCTTCACCGACGAGCGCTTCACCACCGCGTTCTCCTACCGAGGCAGACCCGCCGTCTCTCCCGGATCGCTCGCGCTGATCTCGGTCCTGCAGCACGCCGAAGGACTCACCGACCGCCAGACCGCTGAGGCGGTCCGCTCCCGCATGGACTGGAAGTACCTTCTGGGACTGGAAATACACGACCCGGGCATCGCCCACGCCACCCTGAGCCACTTCCGCTCCCGCCTGCTCGAACACGGGCTGGAGAACCAGCTCCTCCAAGCCGTGTTGGAACGGGCCGACCAGATCGGGCTGCTCGCCACCGGTGGCCGCCAGCGCACCGACGCACCACCTCGACCAACCCCAAGTGGGGACGCTCGTTGACGATGCGCCGCCGGGCCCAGCACGAGGAACTGGCCCGGCTGCGGGCCGAGCAGAGCACCCAGGAGTGGAAACGGCGGTACGGGATGCGTGCGGGGGTGGAGGGGACCATGCGGCAGGCGACCACGACGTGCGGGAACCGGCGCAGCCGCTATCAGGGGCTGGACCGGACCCACCTGTCCCACCTGTTGACCGGGTGCGCGATCAACCTGAGAAGGATCGATGCCCGCCTGTCCGGCGCCCCTGCCGCGGGCACGCGTACCGGCCACCTGGCTACCCTCATCGCGGAGGCACCGGCCACGTCTGGCGCCCGAAACACGCCTTCTTGAACAGACTCGTTCACGCCCGGGAGGAATCGCTTCTCAAAGCTCGCGATGTACTCCTCGACCACGGCGAGCGGCGCGTCCCCGCAGGAGGCCGCGAAATAGGACAGCGACCAGAAGTGCTCGCTCCACAGGTACGTGCGGATACGGGAGGGCAAACCCCTGGCCCGGCCTGCGGGCGCAGGCGACGTGAGGACCACGTCGGATTTCCGGATTTGGCCCCCGAAGTGTCAGAGGGCGGCGCTACGCTCACGCGTGTGAAGATCACGGTGCAGGTCAAGCTCACCCCGGGCGCCGACCAGGCGTTGGCGCTGTCGGAGACCCTTCACGCGGTCAACGGGGCCGCCAACCGGGTCTCGGAGGCCGCGTTCGAGCGCGGTGTGCCGCGTGAGTACGAGCTGCGCAAGCACACCTACGCCGACCTCAAGGCCGAAGGGCTCGGCGCGCAGGCGGCCCAGCACGTGATAAAGAAAACACGGGATGCCTACACCACGCTGCACGCCAACATCCGGGCCGGGAACCTCGGCAAGCCGGGCTCCAAGCGCCGGGTCAAGGCGGAGTCCGAGCCCGTCGTGTTCCGGCCCGAGGCTGCCCAGCCCTACGACGGCCGGTGCCTGTCCTGGCAACTGGACGCGCAGACCGTCTCCATCTGGACCACGGCCGGCCGGGTCAAGAACCTCGGCTCCGCCTGTTCGGCCGAGGCACTCAAAATGCTCCAGGAACACCGGCAGGGCGAATCCGACCTCGTCGAGCGCGACGGGGTGTTCTACCCCCTGGCCACGTGTGAGGTGGCCGAGGCCGAGCAGTACGAGCCGGAGGGGTTCATCGGTGTGGAGCTGGGCATCGCCCACATCGCCACGACCTCCGCCGGCTACCAGGCCGCGGGACGCAAGCTCAACCGCCACCGCAGGCGCCAGCTCGCCCTGCGGGCCAAGCTCCAGAAGAAGCGCACCACGTCCGCCGAGCGGCGGCTCAGGGCCCGCGCCCGTAAAGAGGCGCGCCACGCCAAGAGCACCAACCACACCATCTCCGAGAGGATCGTGACCGAGGCTGAACGCACCGGGTGCGGACTGGTCCTGGAAGATCTCCAGGGCCTCCGCTCCCGGGTCCGTCCCGCCCGTCGCCCGCCACCACCCTCAAACGACGGCCTGCGGCCGCGGTCTCTTTCCGATGCCCCAACGGGTCGCGCTCCATTCCTGGGCCTTCGCCCAGCTCGCCGGCTTCCTCGCCTACAAGGCCCGGCGGGCGGGTGTGCCCGTGGTCTTTGTTGATCCTGCTTACACGTCGCAGACGTGCGCCGAGTGCGACCACGTCGGCAAGCGCAACCGTGTGGGCCAGGGGCTTTTTGTCTGCCGGGGGTGCGGGGTCGTTGCCCACGCCGACCGGAACGCTTCCCACAACCTCGCCACCCGCGGCCAGAGCGTGTGGAACGCGGGGCGTGAGTCACGCGCCCCTGTCACCCCATAGCGGGAGTGGCTGGACGGAGGGGCCCACCCAGCAGCCAGCTGGGCGCTACCTTCAAGCCCGGCTTCTTCAGGGCCGGGTCAAGTTGACGACCGAGAGCACACTCTTGACGAGGGCTTCCTCCCGGCCTTCCTCGCGTCCCTGGGCGGCGTAGGTGCGAGCGAAGTCACTCTGCCACTTGTAGGTGTCCACGGACATCAGGCCCTCCAGGTGGATCCGGGCGGCCTCTCCAAGGTCGGCCAACACATAGTCATAGTAGAACGCGCGTCGGTCCGGGTCGGGCACAGCGTGGGCCCGGCCGCGCTGCGACCGGGCCCTCAGCGAATGATGACGGGACGTTAGTCGTCGTCGTCCTCGTCGTCGAAACGGCGCTTCTTCTTGCCGTCACTGCCAGGACGCAGCAGCGCCTCGGCGAGCGCGAGCATGGTCTCCTCCAGGGAGGCCAGGCGCTTGCTCATGTCGTCGTGGGAGTTCTCCACCGCGTCGCTGACGGTCTCCTCGAACTCGTGCCGGTCCGGGCGCTGCTTGAGCTCGTGCAGGACGGGCTCCACGGCGGAGGTGACGTGGGAGTCGATCTCGTCGAGCTTCTCGGTGTTGTCGACCACGGGACGCTCCACCAGTTCGGTGATGCGCCGGTGCAGCTCACTGACCTCCAGGGTCTGCGGGAGCTGGTTGAGGCGCTGGTTGAGCGCTTCGAGACGGTCGTCGATGGCCTCCATGCGCCCGTCGACACCCTCGAAGTGGCCGTTGACCCCCTCGAACTGGCCCTCGACCCCGTTGACACGCCCGTTGAGCCCGTCCAGGCGGCCGTCGACCCGGTCCAACTTGCCCTCGACCGCCTCGAAGCTGCCCTCGAAGTGCCCCTCGAAGGTGTCGAAACGGTCGGTGAGCCGGCCGAGCTCGTGGTCGACCTTGCCGGTGATCTGCGACAGGTGCGAGTCGACCTTCCCGGTGAGGGACTCCCGCTGGCGCTCCAGGCGCTCGTCCAGGGCGGTGCGGTGCGTCTCGACCTGCTCGGTGAGGGCGTCGGTCAGCGACTGGTGGCGCTCGGTGTCCTCGCCCGCGGCGCGGTCGGTGCGCTCCTCGACGAAGGTGCGCAGTTCGGCGAGGTCGGCGGCGACCTTCTTCGCGTCCTCGGCGACGCGGGTGGTGAGGGCGTCGGTGCGCTCGGTGAGGGTTTCGCGCAGCTGCTCGGCGGTGGCCTCGTCCTGTTCCCGCGCTTCGGTGCGGGCCAGTTCCATCTGCTCGGTGACCTCGGACAGGCGCTGGCGCAGGTGCGTGCGCAGGTCGTTGAGGGAGGACTCGTGGGTCTGGCGGACCTTGGCCAGCGACCCGGTCAGGTCGGCGACGGCGGCGGTGGCCTCGGCGTGGTTCTCCTCGGCGAGGGTACCGAGCTCGCCCACACGTTCGGCGAGCTCGCCGTGGCGCTGCTCCGCGGCGCCCGCACGCTCGGTCAGCTCCGAGTGGAGGGTCTCGTGGCGTTCCTTGGCGGCGCTGGAGAGGGACTCCAGCTCCTCGGCGAGCTTCGTGGTGCGCTCACCCAGTTCACCGGTGTTCTCCTGCAAGCGCTCCAGCAGGGTGGAGTGCTGCTCGGCGGTGCGCTCCTCGACGAAGGTACGCAGCTCCGCGGCGGTGGTGTCGAGCTTGCCGGTGACCTCCTCGCCGAGCTCCTTGCCGGTGGCCGAGAGGCTCTCACGGGCCTCGGTCAGCGCGGTGGCCAGGGCCTCCCGGCCTTCCTTCACGGCTTCGGCGAGCTCGTCCTTGCCGCTGGTCAACGACTCGGTGATCTCGGTCCTGTTCTGGGCCAGGACCTCGGTGAGCGCCTCGTGCCGCTCCCCGGAGGACTCGCTCAGGGAGTTGAGCGTGGCCTCCACGGCCTCGGTGCGCTCGGAGAGCGCGGCCACGGCCTCGTCCAGGGAGGTCAGGCGGGTCTCGACGGTCTCGCTCAGCCCGGTGAGGCGGTCACCGAGCGTGTCGACCTGCTCGGCGGTCCTGTTGCCGGTCTCGGCCATGCGCTGCAGACGGGTGAGCGCTGTGTCGAGGTGACCGGCGATGCGGTGGGTGTCGGCCCGGAGGGAGGGCATGTCGGCGAGGGGCTTGACCCGCTGGCCGACGATCTCTATGTGCTCGGCAAGGGTCTCGGCCCACTCCGGAGGGCGGGCGAGGAAGTCGTCGATGCGGCCGTTGACCGCGTCGATCGACTCGGAGAGGGAGCTGAGTTCACGCTCGCGCAGTTCGCGCAGCAGCCACTCCATCCCCTCCAACCGCTGACGCATCTCCTCGCTGACCGCCCCTTGGGACTTCTGCTCGGAGACGTGTTCCTGCGCGGCCTGGGAGAGGAGGTCGCGCATCCGGTCGGAGATCCCGGTCTGACCTCCACCGTTGAGGAAGTTGTGATTGGTCTGTTCCACCGAGGTGCTCCTTATGGTTTCGGCGCTCCCGTACGTACCCGGGGGAGTGGACGGTGGTCCGGGCGGTCGGGACTCTCGATGCTCCCCGGGGAGGGCCCCGCCCCGCACAGGCACTGCCACAACGTGATGGAAGTGTGACTGAGGGTGTCAATCTCGGGCAGAGTTCTTGAACCGGTCGATCCGCGTCGCGGTTCGCTCACTGGGCCTTCCGGGGGAATCCATGAGAAGAGAAGGGTTCGCTCCCCAACCTTAACCAACCCGCCTCCGCTTGCCCCAGGGGACGAGGGAACTTCGGACTCGTCCGCATAACGATCCGGGAAGCCCGCGCTCAGGCCACCTCGCGGCACACCAGCGCCCAGGGGCGTTCGCCCACCCTCGTCAGGACCACCGTCGCCGCCTCCGGACCGGACGGGCGCAGGTCGCGCCGCAGCCGCTCGGTGTCCACCGCCGACCCGCGCTTCTTGACCGTCACCGTCCCGACCCCGCGTTCGCGCAGCGCCGCCCGCAGCTTCTTGAGGGAGAACGGCATGACCGCCTCGACCTCCAGCACCCGCCACAGCGGTGAGAACTCGGCCCGGTCGGAGGTGAAGTAGGCGATCCGCTCGTCCAGCAGGGCCCCGTCCACCCGTGCGGCGGCCTCCGCCACCAGGTGCGAGCGCACCACCGCGGGGTCGGGGTCGTACAGGTACCGGCGTGCCGGGGCCACCGGTGCCGGGCCCGCGTCCGGGTCGGCCTCCAGGTGCGCGGCCTCTCCCTCGCGCTCGCGCAGGCCCGGACGCTCGTGCAGCACCGTCGCGCGCCGCTGCCGGTTCTGCGCGAGCGCACCGAACCAGAGAGCGGCCTCCTTGAGCTCGCCGTCCACCGAGATCCACTCGGCTGCGGAGTCCTCCGGGAGCACCTCGTGCGGGATCCCCGGGGCCGCCTTCAGGCAGGCCGCCTGTGATTCCCGGGCCAGCTCCACCGCGGAGCCCCACGGCGGGGAGTAGGCATCGGGGTCGAAGACCCGGCCGCGCCCGCCCCGCCGCGCGGGGTCGCAGAACAGCACCGGGTAATGGCCCGGCGCCGTGACGGTGGCATCACCCTGCCGTGCCCGCGCGGTGTCCTCCAGGCCCAGGGCCGCGATGTTGGCGCGCGCCACCGCCACGGTCAGCGGGTCCGTGTCGGTGCCCTCGACCGGGACCCCGTGCTCGGCCAGGGCGATCAGATCGGCCCCGATCCCGCAGCAAAGGTCCCCTGCCGGACGCGCGTCCGAGAGCTGCACGCCGGCCTCCGCGAGGCGTCCGGCCCGGTAGGCGGCCACGCTCGCGCGGGTGGCCTGCTCGGCGCCGTCCGGGGTGAAGAACATCGAGGCCGCGCGGTCGCCGAATTTGGCCCGTGCGCGTTCACGCAGAGTGATCTGGGTGAGGAGTGCGTTGACCAGGTCGGAGGCGGGTAGGTCCGGCCGCAGGGCCGCGACGCCGGGCTCGGCGCGCAGGCGTGAGGCCACCGCCAATCGGTCGTTCGCGGCTTCCGTCGGGTCGATCCCTCCCAGGAGTTCCCGCCCCGCTTCGGTGAGCAGCGCCTCGAACGCGGCCGCGTGCATGGATCCCCCCGTGCGCGGTGATCTGTGGTGGTGAATGCGGGTCCCCGGCGGGGATCACGGTCTCATTTCCATTCTGGCACTCTCGGGGGTAGAGTGCTAATCGCGACGAGGCCGGTCTGGCACCCGCGACGACAGGCCGCCGCGGTCGCCCCTTTTTCTCGTAGAGGTCCACGCAAGAGGCGTGGGCCGTAGTGCAAGACACCAGAAACTGTGAAGGGGGAGGTCAGACAGTGTCGACCGCCACCAAGACCGTGCTGAAGCCGCTCGAGGACCGCGTCGTGGTCAAGACCCTGGAGGCCGAGCAGACCACTGCCTCCGGTCTGGTCATCCCGGACACCGCCAAGGAGAAGCCCCAGGAGGGCGAGGTCCTGGCCGTGGGCCCCGGGAAGCTCGACGACAAGGGCGCCCGCGTCGCCCCCGAGGTCAAGGTCGGTGACGTCGTCCTCTACAGCAAGTTCGGCGGCACGGAGGTCAAGTACGAGGGCGAGGAGTACCTGGTCCTCTCCGCCCGCGACCTCCTCGCGGTCGTCGAGAAGTAGGTCCCCGCGGCCCCGAGCCGCACCACGGATCACGCATCCCGCATCCGGTCGGCCCTCTGCCGGGCGGGGCGGGATGCTTTTCTTTCTTCTCACCAACGGCCCGACGAGGAGTCAGCCACATGCCCAAGATCCTGGAGTTCGAGGACGACGCCCGCCGTGCACTCGAGCGGGGCGTCGACCGCCTCGCCGACGCGGTCAAGGTGACGCTCGGCCCGCGCGGCCGCAACGTCGTCATCGACAAGAAGTTCGGTGCACCCACCATCACGAACGACGGTGTGACCGTCGCCCGTGAGATCGAGCTGGACGACCCCTACGAGGACCTCGGGGCCCAGCTCGTCAAGGAGGTGGCCACCAAGACCAACGACGCCGCCGGCGACGGCACCACCACCGCCACCGTGCTGGCCCGGGCCCTGGTCCGCGAGGGCCTGCGCAGCGTGGCCGCCGGGGCCTCCCCGATGTCCCTGAAGCAGGGCATCGACGCCGCGGCAGAGCACATCGCCAAGACCCTGGTCGAGCGCGCCGTCCCGATCGAGGAGCGCGAGGACATCGCCTACGTGGCGACCAACTCCGCCCAGGACGCCCAGATCGGTGAGCTCATCGCCGAGGCCTTCGACAAGGTCGGCAAGGACGGTGTCATCACGGTCGAGGAGGCGCCCACCTTCGGGCTCGACCTCGACTTCACCGAGGGCCTCCAGTTCGACAAGGGATACGTCTCTCCCTACTTCGTCACCGACAACGACCGCCAGGAGGCGGTGCTCGACGACGCGCTGATCCTCATCCACCAGGGCAAGATCAGCAACCTCAACGACCTCCTCCCGCTGCTGGAGCAGGTCCTGCAGAGCAAGAAGCCGCTCCTGATCATCGCCGAGGACATCGAGGGCGACGCCCTCGGTGCCCTGGTGCTGAACAAGATGCGCGGCACGCTCGACGTCGCCGCCGTCAAGGCGCCCGGCTTCGGTGAGCGCCGCAAGGCCATGCTGCAGGACATCGCCGTTCTCACCGGCGGCCAGGTCATCGCCGAAGAGGTCGGCCTGACCCTGCAGAACGCCGGTATGGAGACCCTCGGCAGCGCCCGCCGCATCACCGTCACCAAGGACGACACCACCGTCGTCGACGGTGCCGGCGAGCAGAGCGAGGTCGATGACCGCGTCCGCCAGATCCGTAGCGAGATCGAGAACAGCGACTCCGACTGGGACCGCGAGAAGCTCCAGGAGCGTCTGGCGAAGCTGGCCGGCGGCGTCTCCGTCCTGCGGGTCGGTGCGGCCACCGAGGTCGAGCTCAAGGAGAAGAAGCACCGCCTCGAGGACGCCATCTCGGCGACCCGTGCGGCCATCGAGGAGGGCATCGTCGCCGGCGGCGGCGCCTCCCTGGTGCACGCGGCCAAGACCCTGGACGGCCTGGGCCTGGAGGACGACGCCCGGACCGGTGCCGACATCCTGCGGCGCTCCTTGGTGGAGCCGGCCCGCTGGATCGCCGACAACGCCGGTGCTGAAGGGTACGTCGTCACGCACCGCATCTCCGAGCTGGAGGTCGGCCACGGCTACAACGCCTCGACCGGCAACTACGAGGACCTCACCTCGCAGGGCATCCTGGACCCGGTCAAGGTCACCCGTTCGGCCGTGCAGAACGCCGCGTCCATCGCGGGCATGCTCCTGACCACCGAGGCGCTGGTCGTGGACAAGCCCGAGGAGGACGAGGACGACCACAACCACTGATCGTCCTCGTGCTGGGCCTCGGCCCCGCTCCGGTCCGCCCGTCAGGTGCTCCCGAACCCGCCCTCCGGGGCGGCGAGGGTCCGGGGCGGGTTCCACGGGCCGGGGCCGGGCCGCGAGGGGCACAGGACCGTGGTTCAGGGGCGGGGCGCTTCCGGGCGCCCCGCCCCGCCCATTACCATGGGAAACACCCCATAGACAGAGCCTAATTGGGCGGTTTCGGGTTATTTTTGCAAAATGTGACCATTCCGTAGCGTCCTGTTGGAGCGGTCAGGTCCCGCACGCGGGGCATCATTTCTGACGTGACGGATGCAGGCGCCCCCAGAGGCGTTGCCGCGCAGCGGCCAGGAGCGCACGTGGCCGGGGAGGCCTCGGCGCCCGACCAGGGCCTGAACCACCTGGGAACACGTGCTGTGCAAGGTGAGGACGGGGCCATGGACTCCCTCCTCCGGGAGGTCCGCCCGATGGTGGTCCGCTACTGTCGTGCCAGACTGGCCCGGGTCTCCGGACTCGCCCACTACTCCGACGACGTGGCGCAGGAGGTCTGTGTCGCGTTGCTCTCGGCCCTGCCCCGGTACGAGGACAGGGGGCGCCCCTTCGCCTCCTTCGTCTACGGGATCGCGGCCCACAAGGTCGCCGACACCCTCCGTGTGGCGGGCCGGACGGAGACGGTGCCCACCGACACGCTCCCCGAGCGCGCGGACGAGGGCCCCGGTCCGGAGGAGGCGGCGGTCCGGGTCATCGAGGCCCAGAAGGCCCGAGAACTACTCGACGAATTGCCCGAACAGCAGCGCAGACTGCTCGTCATGCGGGTGATCGTCGGTCTGACAGCGGATGAGACGGGACATGTCCTTGGAATGTCGGCAGGAGCGGTACGGGTTGCCCAGCACAGGGCTATTGCTCGGCTTCGGAAGGTGGCCGTGGCGCAACGCCTCCTCCCATGAACCGCCCCGGCGCACCCGTTCCCGCCGAGTCTGTCCCTTCCGTCCCGTCCCGCGCAGCGGTTACTGCCGGCTCCCGGCGAAGTGATCGGTCGAACATCCTGTTTCACCTGGGCCGTGTGGACGAACGACCTAGGATGAGACGACACGCGGGGCTGCCGCCTTGAACGTTCAGGACAGCGGAGGTTGTGTCATGGGCCAGGAGTACAGCGACTACGGGGACAAACTGCTTCCTCCGGGGCTGACCTACGACGACGTGCTCCTCGTACCCGGCTATTCCGATCTTCAGCCCGGAGACGTCGACACCACCACTGCCCTCTCCCGAAACATCCAGATCCGCATGCCGCTGCTGTCGGCTGCCATGGACACCGTCACCGAAGCGCGCATGGCCGTGGCCATGGCCCGCCAGGGCGGGGCCGGGGTGCTCCACCGCAACCTCTCCGCCGAGGAGCAGGCCGGTCAGATCGACCTCGTCAAGCGTTCCGAGGCCGGTATGGTCACCGACCCGGTCACCTGCCAGCCCGACGACACCCTCTCCGACGTGGAGGGGCTGTGCGCCCATTACCGCATCTCCGGTGTCCCGGTCACCGATGCCGCCGGCAAGCTCGTCGGGATCGTCACCAACCGCGACATGCGCTTCGAGGACGACCGGGGCCGCCTGGTCCGCGACGTCATGACCACCGAGGACCTCGTCACCGCGCCGGTCGGTGTCTCCCGCGAGCGGGCCTTCGAACTCCTGCGCAAGTACAAGGTCGAGAAGCTCCCCCTGGTGGACCCCGACAATCGCCTGCGCGGGCTCATCACCGTCAAGGACTTCATCAAGAGCGAGCAGTTCCCCGACGCCACCAAGGACACCGACGGCCGCCTCGTCGTCGGTGGCGCCGTCGGGGTGGGCGAGGAGGCCGAGCAGCGCGCGAGGCTCCTCGTGGAGGCCGGTGCCGACTTCGTCGTCGTCGACACCGCCCACGGCCACTCCAGCGGCCTGGCGGACATGATCGCCAAGCTCAAGGCCAACTCCGGCGCCGACGTCGTGGCCGGCAACGTCGCCACGCGCGCAGGCGCCCAGCTCCTCGTCGACGCCGGTGCCGACGCCGTCAAGGTAGGGGTGGGCCCCGGTTCCATCTGCACCACCCGTGTGGTCGCGGGTGTGGGCGCACCCCAGCTCACCGCGATCCTCGAGTCCTCCCGGGCCTGCGGCCCCGCCGGAGTGCCGCTCATCGCCGACGGCGGCCTGCAGTACTCCGGTGAGATCGCCAAGGCCCTCGTTGCCGGTGCGAGCAGCGTGATGCTCGGCAGCCTCCTCGCCGGTGTCGAGGAGAGCCCCGGCGAGCTCATCTTCATCAACGGCAAGCAGTTCAAGGCCTACCGCGGTATGGGCTCGCTCGGGGCCATGCGCGGGCGTTCCTTCTCCAAGGACCGCTACGCCCAGGCCGAGGTCTCTGCCGAGGACAAGCTCATCCCCGAGGGCATCGAGGGCCAGGTGCCCTACCGCGGCCAGCTCTCCGCCGTCGCCCACCAGCTCGTCGGCGGTCTGCACCAGTCCATGTGGTACGCGGGCGCCCGCACCGTGCCCGAGCTGACCGAGCGCGGCCAGCTCATGCGCATCACCAGCGCGGGTCTGCGAGAGAGCCATCCGCACGACATCAAGATGACCGTCGAGGCTCCCAACTACAACGCGCGCTGAGACCTGTGCACCCCGGCGCCGTCCCCGGTTCCGGACCGATAGACTCACCTGCGCAATCCTGCGCCGGCCCTGTGGGCCGGTGACACACGTCAGAGGGGATCGAAGCGTTGGCTCAGGTGGAGATCGGGCTGGGCAAGAACGGGCGCCGGGCCTACGAGCTCGACGAGATCGGGATCGTGCCCGCCCGGCGGACCCGTGACCCGGAGGAGGTGTCGATCACCTGGCAGATCGACGCCTACAGATTCGACACGCCGCTGGTCGTCAGCCCCATGGACAGTGTCGCCTCGCCCGAGACGGTGGTGGCGGTCGGTCGGCAGGGCGGTCTCGGTGTTCTCGACCTCGAGGGGCTGTGGACCCGTTACGAGGACCCCACCCCGCTGCTCCAGGAGATCCGCGAGCTCGACGAAGAGGCCGCCACCGCGCGCCTGCAGGAGATCTACGCCGCGCCGATCCAGGAGGAGCTCATCGGCCGCCGGATCGAGGAGATCCGCAGCACCGGCCTGGTCACCGCCGCACGCCTGTCGCCGCAGCGCACCGCCCAGTACCACCGCGCGGTCGTCGACGCCGGGGTGGACATCTTCGTGATCCGCGGGACCACCGTCTCGGCCGAGCACGTGTCGGGGCGGGCCGAGCCGCTCAACCTCAAGCAGTTCATCCACGACCTGGACGTGCCCGTCGTCGTCGGCGGCTGCGCGACCTACACCGCCGCCCTGCACCTGATGCGTACCGGTGCCGCGGGCGTGCTCGTGGGCTTCGGTGGCGGTTCCGGCCACACCACCCGCTCGGTGCTCGGTGTGGCCGTGCCCATGGCCAGCTCCATCGGTGACGTCGCCGCAGCCCGCCGCGACTACCTCGACGAGTCCGGCGGCCGCTACGTGCACGTCATCGCCGACGGCGGTATGAGCGGCAGCGGGGACATCGCCAAGGCTCTGGCCTGCGGTTCCGACGCCGTCATGGTCGGCTCTCCGCTCGCGCGCGCCACCGAGGCGCCCGGCGGCGGCTTCCACTGGGGCAGCGAGGCCCACCACAGCGAACTGCCCCGGGGCCACCGCGTCGAGGTCGGCACCATCGGCAGCCTGGAGTCGATCCTGCACGGGCCCGCCTCCACCAGTGACGGCTCCATGAACCTCATGGGCGCCCTGCGCCGCACGATGGCCACCTCCGGCTACAGCGACCTGAAGGAGTTCCAGCGAGTCGAGGTCGTGGTCAACCCCCACGGCTGATCCGCCCTGTTCCCGGCCGAGGGCTCGACCCCCGATGGAGACACGTATGGGTGGCAGTACATCCGGAACCGTTCGTAAGGGGCGGGGGACCGTCATCACGGCCTGCGCGGCCCTCGTGGTGTGCCTGGTGCTCACAGGGGGCGTGCTCTACGTGGCCGGCCGTGTCTCCACGGCCCTGGGCGAGTGGGAGCCACCCGTGGGTGCACCGGTGGAGCCCTCGGACGGAACCATCCAGACCCCGCCGCACAGCGAACTCGACGGCCCGCCCGAACAGGCGGAGGTCATGGGGGAGAACGAGGGCGCCGCCGACGAGCGCTCCGCCCCCGAGGAGGCCTCGCCCCGGCCCGACGGTGCCTGGCTCGAACGGGTCGCCGACGACACCGGCATCCCGGCCCGAGCCCTGGAGGGTTACGCCGGCGCCCAGCTCGTCGTCGACCGGGAGACGCCCACCTGTGGCCTCTCCTGGCCCACCCTGGCCGGGATCGGGTTCGTGGAGTCCCGGCACGGCACGTTCGCGGGCGGGCAGATCGGTGAGGACGGCACCACGACCGTCGACGTCATCGGGATCCCGCTCGACGGCACCGAAGGTACCGAGGCGATCCCCGACACCGACGGCGGGGACTACGACGACGACACCGAGTGGGACCGCGCCGTGGGACCCATGCAATTCATCCCCAGCACCTGGGAGCATTGGGCAGAACCGTCGGAGGGCGGCGAACCCGACCCGCACAACATCGACGACGCCTCCTTGGCGGCGGCGCGGTACCTGTGCGCGGACCAGCGCGACCTCACCGCCGGGGAGGACTGGGAAGCCGCGGTGATGGACTACAACCGTTCCGGTGAGTACGTGACCGACGTGCTCGCCTACGCCCACGCCTACGCGGACGCCTCCTGAGGTGCCGCAGGATCCAGGCGGCCTCTCAGGAGCCCGTGTCCGGGCCCCGAGAGCCGAAAGATGCCGATTTCAGGTGGGGTAACCCACATGGCCGGACTGTCGGTGCAGGTCAGCGGCGTGTGTGTCTGAAGTGCCCCATGTGACCTGGGTAGCCTGATCCAGGCCGATCCGGTGGACGGGACGCGGGGTGGGTAGGCGCCCCTCAGAATACCTGTCGAGTTGAAGGGACTACCTCATGGCGACCACGTGGCTGGGGCCCAAAGGCCGGGACGCGGCACTCGCGTCCATGGCCGACGGGGAAGAAGAACTGGACGTCCTCGTCGTCGGAGGGGGCATCGTCGGCGCGGGCATCGCCCTGGACGCCGTCTCGCGCGGTCTCTCGACCGGGTTGATCGAAGCACGCGACTTCGCCTCCGGCACCTCCAGCAGGTCCAGCAAACTCATCCATGGCGGTCTGCGTTACCTGGAGCAGCTGGATTTCGAGCTCGTGCAGGAAGCGCTCCAGGAGCGCGGACTGCTGCTGAGCACCATCGCGCCGCACCTGGTCCGCCCGGTGCCGTTCCTCTTCCCCTTCAGTAAGCACTGGGAACGGTTCTACATCGGCGCAGGTGTCACGCTCTACGACGCGCTCGCGCACACCTCCCGCAACAACCGCGGGCTTCCCGCGCACAGGCACCTGTCCCGCTCCGGGGCACTGCGTGTGTTCCCGGCGCTCAAACGCGACTCCGTGGCCGGCGCCGTCCAGTACTGGGACGCCCAGGTCGACGACGCCCGCTACGTCACCACGGTCCTGCGCACCGCCGCGGGGCTGGGCGCGCACGTCGCCTCGCGGGTGCAGGCCGTCGGTTTCCTGCGTGAGGGCGAGCACGTGGTCGGCGCGACCGTCACCGACCTGGAGAAGGGCGGGGAGAAGCAGATCCGCGCCCGCCAGGTCGTCAACGCCGCGGGTGTGTGGACCGACGAGATCCAGGAGATGGTCGGCGGACGCGGGCAGGTCCACGTCAGCGCCTCCAAGGGCGTCCACCTGGTCGTGCCGCGCGACCGCATCCAGGCCTCCTCCGGGATGATCCTGCGCACCGAGAAGAGTGTGCTGTTCGTGATCCCGTGGGGCCGCCACTGGATCATCGGCACCACCGACACCCCCTGGGACCTCGACAAGGCCCACCCGGCCGCGAGCCGCACCGACATCGACTACGTACTCGACGAGCTCAACAGGGTCCTGCGCACCCCGTTGACCCACGACGACGTCGAAGGGGTCTACGCGGGGCTGCGGCCTCTGCTGTCGGGGGAGTCGGACGAGACCTCCAAGCTCTCCCGCGAGCACACGGTCGCCCACCCGGTACCCGGCCTCGTGCTCATCGCCGGCGGGAAGTACACCACCTACCGCGTCATGGCCAAGGACGCGGTGGACGCCGTCGCGCACGGTCTGGGCGGTGCCCTGCCGCCCTCGGTGACCGACAAGCTGCCGCTCGCGGGTGCGTCCGGATACCAGGCCCTGGTCAACCAGCGCCACGCCCTCGCCCACGACTCGGGCCTGCACGTCTCGCGCATCTCCCACCTGCTGCGCCGCTACGGGACCCACGCCCGTGACCTGCTCGACCTGGTGAAGGAACGTCCCGACCTGGGCAACCCGCTGGAGGGGTCCGAGGACTACCTGCGCGCCGAGGTCGTCTACGCGGTCGAGGCCGAGGGCGCCCGCCACCTCGACGACGTGCTCACGCGCCGCACCCGCATCACGTTCGAGACCTGGGACCGCGGTATCGCCGCCGCCGAGGAAGCCGCCCGGCTCATGGCCGAACCGCTGGGCTGGTCCGACGAGCAGGTCGAGCGCGAGGTCGAGTACTACCGCAAGGGCATCGAGGCCGAACGCGCCGCGCAGGAGCAGGACACCGACCGGGAAGCCGACGCCGTGCAGCACGGCGCCCCGGAGATCGTTCCGGAAGCAGAGGTGCACCGGATCTGATCCGGCGGCCCACTGTGGCCCAGGACACAGGCCCGCCTCTAGGGTGTGCAGGAAACACTCCCTCGGGGCGCGGTGACCGGACACCGCGCCCCGCCACCCGGAGGACCCGGACGCCATGATCAAGGTGCTGCTCGTCGAGGACGACGTCCGCCTCGCGGACGCCCTCGCCGGGGCCCTGGAGAGCAACGGTTTCGAGGTCGCGCAAGTGCGCACCGCAGCCGGTGCGCTGGAAGCCGCCCCGGTCGATGTCGTCCTGCTCGACCTCGGACTGCCCGACACGGACGGCCTCGAACTGTGCTCGCTCCTGCGTGAACGGAACGACTTCGGGGACACCGCGATCATCATGGTCAGCGCGCGCGGCCGCCGGCGCGAACGGGTCCGGGGCCTGCGTTCGGGCGCCGACGACTACGTGGTCAAGCCTCTGGCCGTCGAGGAACTCTGCGCCCGTATGGAAGCGGTCCTGCGCCGGACCCGGCGCCGCCACGATCCGGTCCTGCGGGTAGGACCGCTCCGGGTGGACCTGGACGCCCGCACCGTCGCTGACGCAGACGGCCCCATCGGACTCACCCGCAAGGAGTTCGACCTGCTTGCGGCCCTGATCCGGGAGGAAGGGGCGGTGGTCACCCGTGAACAGCTCCTGCTGCGTGTGTGGCGCACCAGCTGGCCGGGCACGCTGCGCACCCTCGAGGTGCACGTGGGGACCCTGCGTTCCAAGCTCGGGGTGGTGGGGCTCATCGAGACGGTGCGCGGGGTCGGTTACCGGCTCTCCACGACCGGGACCGCCGCGACCGGGCGGTCCTGACCCGCATGCGCCGGCGTGTGAGGACGGTGTACGTGACCCTGCTCGTGGTCACCTGTCTGGGCCTGGCCCTGCCCCTGTGCGGGAGCATCGCGGCCCGGGGCACCTCCGAGATGCTCCTCGACCGCATCAACGACACCGCCCGGCTGTCGGGGGTGGCCGAACCGAGTGTGCTCACCGGGTCGGTCGGCACATTGTCCGGGGAACTGGCCGCTTACGACGAGCTCTACGGGGTCGCGGGTGTGGTCCTGGACCGTGACGGCGGCGTCGTGGCCTCCTCCCGTGCCGGCTTCGACGGCACGGGACTGGAGGAGGCCGTGGGCGGGGCGCCCGCGGAGCTGCCCGCCGAGGTACGCACCGCGCTGGCCGGGGGCCGGGCGGGTGCGGACACCGTCGTGTGGCCCTGGAACACCGAACCGCTCGTGGTCGCCGAACCGATCGGTTCCGGGGAGATCGTGGGTGCGGTCGTGACCTCCTCGCCCACGGGAGGGCTGCGCCGGGCGATCCTGCTCCAGTGGCTCGGGGTGTGGGCAGTGGCCCTGTCCGTGCTGGTCGCGGGTATCGTCGCGGCCGACCCGCTGACCCGGTGGGTGCTGCGGCCCATCGACGACCTCGACGAGGCCACCCGGGCCGTCAGCGGGGGCAGCCTCGACGCGCGTGTGCCCGCAGGTGAGGGCCCCCTGGAACTACGCCGCCTGGGTGAGTCCTTCAACCGGATGGCCGACACCATCACCTCGATGCTGGAGAGCCAGCGCACCTTCGTCGCCTACGCGGGCCACCAGGTCCGCAACCCCCTCGCGGCACTGCGGCTCCGCGTGGAGTCCTTGGGGCGCCACCTGCCCGAGGCCGGAACCCGTGAACACCGTCTCGCCCTGGACGAGGTCGACCGCCTCACCCGCATCTGCGACAGCCTGCTCACCCTCGCCCGGAGCGGGGACACCGGTCACTCACTGGTGGAGGAGGAGATCCGCGAGGCGGCCGAGGACCGGGTCGCCGCCTGGCAGCCCATCGCCGAACGCGCCGGTGCCCGCCTGGAGTGCGGGGGCGACGGCACGGCCGTGGTCCACTGCGTGGAGGGCACCCTCGAACAGGCCCTGGACGCCCTCATCGACAACGCGCTCAAGTACGGCGGTCCCGGGGCGCACATCCGGGTCCTGGTGGAGGCCCCGGCGACGGTCCGGGTGGTCGACGACGGCCCCGGACTCCCGGCCGAACAACTGGCCGAGGCCACCCGGCCGTTCTGGCGCGACGGGGGCCCGGGCGGCTCCGGGTTGGGGCTGTCGATCGTGGTCACCCTGCTGGAGATGCAGGGCGGGACCCTCTCGCTCGGCCCCGCGGACCCGCACGGCATCGACGCGCGCGTCGACCTTCCGGTGACGGGGGGACCGCCCACGGGTCGTGTGCGTACTTGACCGAACGGTAGTGGTCGGCCGCTCCCGGATGCAGCGGAACCGGCCGTGTCGCGATCGCCGAACGCGGGTCCAGGTGCAGGGCCACCGGATGGACGGCGCTCAGGTCCGCCCGGGACTCGAACAGCGTCCGGGTCAGGTCGCGGGCGTCCTCCCCCGGCATGTGTGCGGAGACGACGAGCATGCTCGGCACCCCGATCGTGCGTACCGCCGGGACCCCCGGATAGGTGTGGGCGGGCACGGGCAGTTCGGAGAAGTACTCGCCGTACCCCTCCACGAGCTCGGGCACGTGCTGGGACAGGTCCAGCAGCCGGACCGGTGTCTCCTCGGCCAGTTCGGCCACGGCGCGGGTCGGCAGCCCGCCCGACCACACGAACGCCTCGACCTCACCCGAGGCCAGGGCCTCGGCGGACTCCTCGATCGCCAGCCGCCGCCGGTCCACCCCGGGACCGTCACTGCCCTCACCGATCCCCGCGAGCCCGAGCAGCCGTTCGGCCATCATCTCGGTGCCCGAACCGGGTGCGCCCACCGACACCGCCGTCCCCTCCAGGTCGGAGACTTCCTCGTAGGGCGAGTCCCGGTGCACGACCACGTGGGTGTGGTTGTCGTACAGGCGCGCGACCGCCGCCACCGGCAGGGGCCCGTCGAAGGGCGGCCGACCCGCCACCGACAGCGCCGCCACGTCGGCCAGGGTGAAGGCCGCATCGACCTCGCCGCGCGCCACCAGTTCCAGGTTCTCCACGCTCGCTCCGGTCACACGCGTGGAGATCTCGGTGTTCGGAGAGGCGGCCGTGACCTGGGCCAGACCGTCGCCGTAGACCTGGTAGACCCCGCCGGGGCCGCCCGTGCCGACCGTCACCCGCAGCACACGCGCGCCCTCCGGATGGGAGAGCGTCAACACGAGGACGAGTACCAGGGCGGTGCAGGCCGACAGGGGTGCTGTGCCTGGGCGCGGGGAGGGGGCCCGTTGCATGGCGTCACCCTAACCGCTGCGCCACGACCTCAGAAGAGGCTCAAATCCCGGCGCTGGGACTACGGAAGTCCGGGGTGCGGCGGTTAGGTTCCCTGCTGCGGAGTGGTGCGCGCCACACCCCGTCGACCGTCCGTCCCCCCGAGAGGACCCAGACCATGCGTCGCTCCCTGATGAAGGCCGCCGTGATCCCCGCCGGCGTCCTCCTGCTGTCCGCCTGCTCACAACCGGCCGAGAACACCGACGGGCCCGTCGAGAACCTGAGCATCGCCACCGGTGGCACCAGCGGCGTCTACTACCCCATCGGAGGGGTCCTGGCCACCATCATCGAGAGTGAGTTCGAGGGGCACCAGGCCTCGGTCGAGGCCACCGGCGCCTCCGTGGAGAACCTCCGCCTCCTCGACTCCGGAGACGCCCACATGGCCCTGGTCCAGGGGGACTCCGCCGACCAGGCCATCACCGGCACCGCCGACTTCGAGGGCGAGGAGATCCGGACCCGTACCCTCGCTGTGCTCTACCCCAACGTCTTCCACGCCGTCACGTTGGACTCCACCGCCGAGTCGGAGGGCTACGAGTGCTTCTCCGACGTGGTCGGTACCCGCTACTCCGTCGGTGACATCGGCAGCGGCAACGAGACCACCACCAACCAGGTGTTCGAGAGCCTCGGCATCGGCGAGGACGACATCGAGATGGACCAGCTCGGCTACTCCGAGACCGCGACCGCACTCCAGAACGGCCGGCTCGACGCCGGGTCCTGGGTCGTCGGAGAGGGGCACGCCGGCATCGTCGAACTCGGCACCACCGACGACATCGACATGATCTCCATGTGCGAGGAGGAACTCGACCAGGTCGTCGAGGGCGAGGGCGGCTACACCGAGCACACCATCGAGGCCGGAACCTACCCGGGCGTCGACGAGGACGTCACCACCGTCGCCACGTGGAACGCCCTCGTGGTCCCGGAGGACTTCGACGAGGACCAGGCCTACGAGATCACCGAGGCCGTGTTCGACAACATCGACGACGTCGTCGGTGCCTACGCCCCCGGCGAGGAGTACATGGTGCCCGAGACCGTGGAGAACGCGCCCGTTCCCGTCCACCCCGGCGCCCAGCGCTACTACGAGGAGCAGGGCGTCGAACTCTCCGAGGACATCCAGGGCTGATGCGCCTGCCGCCGTGGCCCCGTGCGGTGGCGGCCTCCGCCCTGGCCGTCGCCGTCCTGACCGCCCTGCTCTGGCCCGCCCGGACCGCGTTGCGTGTGAGCGGCCAGGACCGGCCCCTGGGACACCTGCCGTTGGCCGAGGGCGAGGTGCTGACCGTGGCCTACACCCACTCCATCGACGGGCTGCCCATCGAGGAGGACCTCCTCGTCGAGGACGGCCGCCTCGTCGTCGACGCCACCCGGCTGCACCAGTTCGGTGCCGGTATGGGACAGATCCCCGGCGAGGGCACCGGCCGCGCCGACGGGCAGTGGTGGGTCGTGGATGGCCTCGACCGCGACATCGGCACCGAGATGGTCCTGCGGGTCGGCTCCGCAGAGGTCGACCACCGGCTGCGGGTCCCCGGCGCCGAGGTGGAACTGTCCCCGTGCCTGGCCGGGGAACCCGTGACGGTCGAACCGGCCCGCATCTCCGTCCTGCGCTCGTGGTTCGGCAGCATCCCCCGGCCCGAATGCTGAACCCCTACGACCCCGAACCCGGCCCGACCACCCGAGGTGGACCATGACCCACACTCCGAGACAGGACCGGGGTGAGGCATCCGTACTCCCCGACGTCGAGGGACACGGCGCCGAACTCCCGCCCGTCTGGCGCCGCATCGCAGCCGAACGCTGGGGGAGCGGCCGCACCGCCGACACCGTGGGCCTGCTCGTGCTCGTGCTGGCCACGGCACTGACCGCCTTCCAGCTCTACGTGTCGCTGGCGGCGGGGATCGACGCACGCCAGCAACGCCTCGTGCACCTGATGTTCGTGATGCTGCTGGTGTTCCTGACGATGCCGCCGCTGAAGGCGGTCGAGGACGAGGACGGAAACCCCCTCGACACCGCCGGCAACCGCACCCGCACGATCCTCGGTGCCGGCATCGACCTCGCCGCCATCGGCCTGGCAGTGGTCACCAGCCTGTACCCGATCGTCCTCCAGGAGGAGCTGGCCTCCCGCGCCGGCGGCTACGAGAACACCGACTGGATCATGGGACTGCTCGGGATCCTCGTGCTGCTCGAGGCCACCCGCCGTGCCGTCGGATGGGTCATGGTCGTCCTCGTGTCGCTGTTCATGTACTACGCCTGGCTCGGGCCGCTGATCCCCGGCGAGTTCGGGCACACCGGCGCCACAGTCCAGCGCATCGCCACCCACAGTTACCTGGGCAACGACGGCATCTACGGGATGACCCTCGGCGTGGTCGTCACGTTCGTGTTCGTGTTCATCCTCTTCGGAGCGGTCCTGTCCAAGACCGGGGGCGGCAACTTCTTCGTCGGCCTCGCCTACGTGCTCACCGGACGCATGACCGGAGGCCCCGCCAAGGGTGCGGTGCTCGGCAGCGCCCTGATGGGGTCGGTCTCCGGCAGCGCCATCGCCAACGTCGTCACCACCGGCCCCTTCACCATCCCCCTCATGAAGCGGGTCGGTTACAAGAAATACGACACTGCCGGGGTGGAGGCCGCCGCCTCGACCGGGGGACAGGTCCTGCCGCCCATCATGGGCGCGGGCGCCTTCATCATGGCCGAGCGGCTCGGCGTCCCCTACGCCGAGATCGTCAAGGTCGCCATCATCCCCGCACTCATGTACTTCGGCGTGATGTTCCTGTTCGTGGACATCCTCGCCCGCAAACACGGGATCGGGGCCCTGCGCGCCGACGAGGTCCCCCGGTTCCGGACCGTCATGAAGGCCGGCTGGCACTTCCTCGCACCGCTCGTGCTGCTCATCGTGCTCCTGCTCAACTACGTACACCCCGCACAGGCCGGCCTCTACGCCTGCGGCGCCCTGCTCGTGGTCGCGATGCTGAGGGCGAGCAGCCGCCTGGGGGTGCGCGACTTCTTCGAGGTCTTCGTCATCGCCGCCCGGAACACCCTGGCGGTCTCGGTGGCCTGCGCCGTCGCCGGCATCATCGTCGGCGTGGTCGGCCTCACCGGGCTCGGGCTGGTCTTCTCCAACGTGCTCGTCACCGCGTTCTCCGGGAGCCTGCTGCTGACCATGGTCATGGTCGCCCTGGCTTCGCTCGTTCTCGGTATCGGCCTGCCGGTGACCGCCTCCTACGTGGTGTTGGTGATCCTGGCCGGCCCCGCCCTGGAAGAGCTCGGTCTGGCCCTGATCGTCGCGCACATGATCGTGTACTGGTACAGCCAGGACTCCAACGTCACGCCACCGGTCTCCTTCGCGGCCTTCGCCGCAGCCGGGATCGCCGGGTCCAAGCCCATGCGCGCGGGTGTGTCCGCGTGGAAGTTCGCCAAAGGCCTCTACCTCGTCCCGCTCCTCATGGCCTACTCGGCGCTCATGGCCCTGGACGGCCCTCCCGCCGACGTGGTAATCGCCGTGGTGACCGGGTGTGTGGCCCTGACGGCGTCGGCGGTGGCGATCGAGGGCTTCTTCCTGCGCAAGGTCGTGCTCGCCGAACGCCTCGGCCTGCTCCTGGCCGCGGTACTGGTGATGGTCGCCCCCGAATGGGCCGGGCTCTTGCAGGCCGTGCTGTCCCTGGACCTGCACCACTACTGGTTCGTGCTCACCGGGACCGCTCTCGGTGTGGTGCTCCTGGTCCTGCACGTGATCAACCACCGTCTGGCCCGGCGTTCCGGTCTGCCCGAGGAACGCACCGAGACCGCGGCCGGCGTCCACGCCGGCTGACTCGGCCCCCGGTGCGCGCGCCCGTCCTGCGCGCACCGGGCCCTTCCCACCACCCCCTAAGCTCGGTGGCATGTGGCGTTTCGGTTGGAATCGGAAGAGGGTGCTGGGCGGTACCGGCATCGGTGAACTCCTGGTGCCCGCCGGATACGGGACCGATCCGGCCGTACGTGCCGTGTGCGAAGCTGTCCTCGGGGGCGAGCTGGCCCCCGGGCTCACCCTGCTCGCCGACACCCGCGACGACCCCCACGCCCGGGTCCACGCGGCCGAGGCCCTCGGCCGCGCAGCGGTACAGCGCATCGGCGACGTCGCCGAGCTCGCCGAGGACGGCGCCGACCAGGCCGACGTGCTCCTGTGGGTGGGCCACACCCTGCTCGCCGGCGCCCAACGCCGCCCCGGATCCTCCCGTGCCGACCGCAAGGGTCTGGCGGCCGCACTCCAGGAGGTGCGCATCCCCCTGGAGACCTCCGCCGAGCTGCGTCCCGACGACGCCGCGCCCTGGACGGCACTGCAGACCGTCGCCATGGGTCTGGGCGCGAACCGTGACGAGAAGGACCGCCTCTGGCGCGAGATCACCGACCGCGCACCCGCGCTCTTCCCCGCGCACATGACCCGCGTGCGCACCCTCTCGCCCACCCGTGGCGGCACCACCGAGGAGATGTTCGCGAGCGCTGGTGCCTCCGCCGACGTCGCCCCCGAGGGCGACCCGCTGCCCGCCGTGCTCGCCCTGGCCCACGCCGAACACCTGCGCGGGGAGGAGAAACGCCTGGTCGCCGAAGGCAAGAACCCCGAGATCGCTCACCTGGGCCTGGGCCGCCTGCACGGCGAGCCCGTGCAGGAACTCTTCGACCTCGCCCGGTCCTGGGCCGAGAACGCCGTCCCGCACGTCTACGACACGCAGGCCCACCACCTGTTCGGCTGGGCCTTCCACCGGGCCGGCATGCCCGATCCCGCCCGCTGGCACCTGGGATCCGTCGGCCGCCACTCCTGTGACCTGCCGTGGTCCTTCTTCGGCGCACCCCGCGCCGAGACCGCCCGTGCCATGGCCGAACTCGGTGTCGATCCCACGGCCCACGACACCGTCGGAGGGGATCCGCGCCGCGATCCCTAGAGCGTTGATGGGGGTTCAGGGTAGGGAACGTGGCCCTGCGCGGGGGCGGACCCGGTGGGTCGGTGACCGGCCGGTGGAGGAGTGACAGGTGGGACGGGTCCATGGACCGGTGGTAGGTGGGTGGTGTTCGTCGGAGCGTCGAGCGTAGCCCGGCCGGGGCTTCCCGCAACCCGCATCGGCGCCCCGCCACATACCCGGCACCCGCTGAAGGGTACGGCGTTGTGGTGGGTTGTTCGCGGCGCCTCGGGGTGTGCGGTCCACCCCTTCCCCGGGCTGGCCCGCTCTCGCCGCCGAACACCCAACGGCCGCAGACCAACCATCCGCCCGAAGAAGTGTGGGGGCACGACCAACCCCCAGGGGCGAGTCACCGCGCACACGCCGCCAGCGGTGGTCACAATGGCCCGCCACAGGGGGAGGAAAGCGCCCACCGTTCCTTTGGCAGCCGGGCGCCGGGGTGTGGGGGTTCGTCGACAAGGGTCGGGAAAGCCCGGCGCAAAGGGTCGCAGCGCACACTCCGAGGCGCCGGGGCCAGCCCACCACACACCCGCCACCATGAGCACCGGGAATCAGAACCGGGGGCGGCGCCGAAGCGGGTTGCGCAGACCCGGCCGGGCTACAATTCCCGACCCCGACGAACCATCACCCGGCACCACAAGAAACCCCCCACACCCTGAGCCGCCGATCGGTCTGAGGGAGGGCGTGATCCATGTCGACGAGGACCGGATCCCGGACATGCTCACGCAGTTCGAGGGGTTCGACGGCGAGCGCTCGGTCGCTGTGCCGGAGAACGCACCCGCACCTGCATCGGGTCTCGAGGCAGTGGTCGCCGAAGGGGCCGCAGCGGTCGCCTACATCGCCGAGGACGGCGAACGCTATGTGGCGGGGCTGCAGTGAGCCATACCCGGCGCTACCATACGTGACGCGCCGCCCAGCCCCGAGGCCCAGGGCGGCGCGCCCGCCCCCCAGCCACCCGAACCGCCCACCCCCATGGAACGAGGCACCTCCCATGCCCGACGGTCCGCAGATCGACACCACCCGTACCCACTCCGCCCGTATCTGGAACTACTGGTTGGGCGGCAAGGACCACTACCCGGTCGACCGCGCCGCCGGTGACCAGGTGGCCGAGCACTTCCCCGAGATCACGGACCTGGCCCGCGGCGGCCGTGAGTTCCTCATCCGCGCCGTGACCCATCTGGCGCAGGACGCCGGCATCCGGCAGTTCCTCGACATCGGCACCGGGATGCCCACGGCAAACAACACCCACGAGGTCGCCCAGGCCGTCGCGCCCGAGAGCCGCGTGGTCTACGTGGACAACGACCCGCTCGTGCTCACCCACGCACGCGCGCTCCTCGTCGGCACCGAGGAGGGCGCCACCGACTACATCGACGCCGACCTCCGCGCCCCCGACAAGATCATCGAACGCGCCGCCCGGACCTTCGATCTCGACCAGCCGGTGGGGCTCATGCTCATGGGGATCCTGGGCCACATCCCCGACGAGGAGGTCGTGCCGGTCGTACGCCGACTCATGGACGCTCTGCCCTCGGGCAGCTACCTGGCCAGCTACGACGGCAGCAACACCAGCGAGGCCTACAACCAGGCCATCGAGGTCGGCAACGAACAGGGGGACGTGCCCTACATCCTGCGCAGCCCGGAGGAGATCGCGAAGCGATTCGAGGGTCTGGAGCTCCTCGACCCCGGTGTCGTCCCCTGCCCCCTGTGGCGGCCCCGCCCCGTCGAGGTCGGCAGCAACCGCGGGATGGACCAGTACTGCGGGGTGGCACGCAAGCCCTGATACGGGTCGAGCGGGGGCGGGACGGACGGAACCCACCGGGGTTCGCGTCCGACCTCCGCCGGTTCCGTCGACCTCAACGGCTTCCAGTTCTCCCGCACGCTGGAGGTGCTCACCGGGGACGGGCCGCTGCACGACCCGATGACCGGCCTGGACACCGGCGAGCAGTACAACTACGTGTTCGACGGCAGCTCGCAGGCCCTCGGCCACATCCCGGTCGCCGATCCGAGTTCCACGACCGGGTCAGCGACCACGACCCGCAGGTGATGTGGTTGGACACCCGCGGCTGACGCCGCACTCAGCCCCCGGTCCCGGTGCCGGGGGACACCGCCAGGTAGACGGTGTTGCTGGAATCGCGCTCCTGGATCGGGTTGGGGAAGCTGACGACCTCGGCCCTGACCCGGTCGAACACGGTTCCCAGCAGCTCGGTGAAATCCTCGTCCGGTGCGTCGTTGGACCACAGGGCGAAGACCCCGCCGGGCAGCAGGAGCTCGTCCCTGAGGTGCCGCAACCCCTCGTCCGTGTAGAGGACGGCGTGGCCGGGGTCGAGCACGTGGCTCGGTGAGTGGTCGATGTCGACGAGCACCACGTGGAACGGTTCCGGTGCGGGTTCGGGCACGGCTCCCGAACCCGCACCCACCATGGCGAAGAAGTCCCCGTGCACCAGTCGGCAGCGGGGATCCCGCACCAGTTCGGGGCCGAGGGGGATCAGACCCTGCCGGTGCCAGTCGATGACCTCGGCCAGGGTCTCCACCACGACGAGGGAACCGACCGCCTCGGCCTCCAACACGGCCTGCGCGGTGTATCCCAGGCCCAGGCCGCCCACGGCCACACGCAGGTCCGTGCCCTCCGCCTCGGCCAGGGCCAGCCGGGCCATCTCGACCTCGGCCACGGTGAACAGGCTCGACATCAGGAACTCGTCCCCGAGTTTGATCTCGTGCACCTCGGCCCGGAAGAGCGGGTCGTAACGGCGGCGCAGGCTGAGTTCCCCCATGGGAGTGGTCCGCCAGTCGAGCTCCTGGAAGCGGGCGCTCATCATTGTCTCCTGGGGTCGGTCGTCCGGTTCGCACCGACCGTAGCGCGGCGGCGGGACCAGCGTGTGTGTTCTCCGGGGGAAGAGCGGAGGAACCACCTGGACACCCTCGGGTCGAAAGATGGTCAGGGCTCAGGAAGCGTGGACCGCGAGGGTGGGCACCAGCACCGGGCGCTGACGGTTTCCACAGCGGGAAGCGCTCGAGTGTGGTCCACTCCCGAGAGATTGAGGAATGCGATGAACGGGAACGTCGAGATCTACGAGCCCCCGCAGATCGCCGATGTCGGCGACTCCGCAGAGCTGACGCGTATCACCTCCAGCGGCGGCTGGATCGACAGCCCCGGCTGGGGCTGGTGGCTCTGACGGTACTCTGGCCCCTCGGAGCCGGTGGCCGTGCAGAAGAAGGCGGACCTCGTGGCGGGGTCGGCGACGCCGGGGCCCTCCAGGCCCTGGCGGTGGCGGGGGTGATGTCGGTGCGACCCTCTGGACCTTCCCGTGGCTGGTGCTGCCCTTGGTGGGGGTCTTCGGTCTCGCCGTTGCGGTGCCGGGTGCGTTGTTGGCCACGCGCGGCCTGATGCGCTCCCTCTCCGAATGAAAGGCGCGCCGTCACCGCTCTCACAGCCGTGACGGCGCGCACGCGGCTCACGTGACCGTGCGGCTCAGGGGGCATGTATGGCTGACGGGCCGACTGCGGGCACATCCGTGTGGGAGCCGGGGTTCACCGCATCTCCCGGCGGGCCAGCAGCACGGCCGACAACGCCCACACGGCCGCGGTCAGGGCCCCGGCGGCGGCCACGATCGTGCCCACGGCGCCGGGATCCAGCGACGCCGAGTCCGCGACCGCCGTGTTACCGAGGAAGAGCGCCGAGGACACCAGTGCCTGCGGCACCAGGTGGCTGAGTACACCGCCCCCGCCGCCGAGCAGTACACCGGCCCCGGCCACGCACCCGAGCAGACCCAGGGCGACGGGAGCGGCGAACGAGCGAATGGACATCGACAGCAGCGACTGCACCGCGATCACCGGTGTCGCGGCGACCACGGCCAACCCCGCCACGGCGGCCTGTTCCCACGGCGGCATCCCCTCCAGGCCCAGGACGAGACGGCCGACCACTGCGACCAGTACCAACAGCACCAGCTGCATGAACGCGACCACGAGTGCGAGCGCCGCGATCTTGGCGCCCACGATCGCAGCAGGGCGGATGGGTGTGGACATCAGCAGGTTCCAGTTGTGGCCGCGGTGCTCCATGCGCCAGGCGGCCGAGGCCAGGACCGCCACCCCCATCGACAGGAACAACAGCCCGTAGAACAGCACCACCTGTGACCAGAACGGCGCCCACCCCGACGACAGCATGCTCCGGTTGCCGGCGTAGTTCAGCGCCCCGGCCGTCACGGTCAACACGGGCAGAACCAGTGCGACCAGCCACAGGGCCGAACGGCGTAGTTTGACGAGTTCGGCGAGGATCATGCCGGACCCTCCTCAGCACGGTCGAAGCGGCGGCAGGCCACGGCGAACAGCACCACCACGGCGCTCAGGTACGGCACCAGCACCCCGTAGGCGGGGGTGACGGCGGCCAGACCGCCGTCCGGTCCGGTGCCCAGCGGAGAGATCGCCGCGTAGTGTCCCCAGGGGAGCGCCAGAGCCACCCACGCCGGCATGAGCAGGGCGAAGACCGCGTAGAACGCCCCGAGCAGGCCGACCCCCAGGCCGACGAACTGGTTGTCCACGCGAGCCGCCAACCACAGATGCAGGAAGAGCACCACCAGGTTCACCAGTGCCAGGGTGAGCGTGTACCGCGCCCACATCCCCGCGGGGAAAGCCACTTCGACGCCGGCGAGCAGCCCGGCCCCGGCGACCAGGGCGGACTGGACGGCCACGGCCAGGGTCAGCACGGCACCCAGCACGAGCGCCTTGGCCCGGCACAGTTGTCCCGGCCCGAGGCCGCACACACGGGCCAGCGTCCACCCCTGTCCCTGGTGCTCGATGTCGACCTGACGCGAGGCCAGTACCGCGACCACGACCGGGGAGGTCATCGCGGCGACCACGACGTGGTTGAGCAGCAGCTGTTCCCACGGTTGCGCGGAAGGGTCGCTCAGGTCGGCCCGCATCGAATCGGAGAACAGGTTCGCCGAGGACAGGGCCACGACCGCGATCACCATGACCGCGAGTACCGGAACGACCCGGGCGCGGCGTGTCTTGCGGAGTTCGACCGCCACTGCGGTGCGGTTCACGACAACCCCTCCCGCCCGGTCAGGTCCATGAAGACCTCTTCCAGGGACTGCCGCACCCGTCGCACCCCGTGGACCGGTACCTCATGGTGGACGAGCTGCCGCACCAGGTCGGCGGTGGCCGCGTCGTCGAACCCGGACAAGCGCAGACCCCCGGGCCCGCGCACCGCCGGCAACCCGAGGTCCAGGGCGCGCTCGGGCTCGGGGGTGTCCACGAGCAGGTCGGGAACGCTCCGGTCGAACAGTTCCTCCCGGGTGCCCTGGAAGATCAACCGTCCCCGACCGAGGACCCCCAGCACCGACGCCATCCGGTCGACCTCGTCGAGCAGATGGCTGGAGACCATCACGGTGATGCCCCGGTCGGCCAGTGACACCAGCAGTTCGCGGATCTCCTCGATCCCGGCCGGGTCCAGGCCGTTGGTGGGCTCGTCCAACACGAGCAGGCGAGGGTCCCGGGCCAACGCCGTCGCGATGCCCAGCCGCTGCTTCATGCCCAAGGAGTAGTCGCGCACACGTTTGTCCATGTGCTCGCCCAACCGCACGATCTCCACGGCGCGTGCCACCTGGCGGTCGCTCGACCCGAGCATGCGCTGGACGACCGCCATGTTCTCCCGGCCCGTCAGGTGCCCGTAGCCGGGAGGGGCCTCGATCAGGGAACCGATGTGCGGGGACAGTTCGTGTCGTGTGCGGTGATCGACGGGACGGCCCAACACGCTGATCTCGCCGCGGGTGGGCCGCACCAGCGACAGCAGCATCTTCATCGTGGTCGACTTGCCCGATCCGTTGGGACCCAGGAACCCGTAGACGCAGCCCTCGGGCACGCGCAGGTCCAATCCGTCCACGACGGTGCGTGAACCGTAGGTCTTGGTCAGACCTTCGGTGGTGATGACGTGACTCATGGATGCTCCTTCCACGAAGAAGCCTCCGTCACCGCATCCCTCCCGCACATCGGGCCGCGGTACCGGATCCGTCCTCGTACCCGGGGAGGAGGAACACGGGAGGCCCGGGCGCTTCAGGGGCCGCGGAGCAGGTCCTCACGGTCCACCAGCCCGGTCCGGAAGGCGAACAGCACCGCCTGCACCCGATCGCGCGATCCCGTCTTGGCCAGCACGTTGCCCACGTGTGTCTTCACGGTCGGCATGGACAGCACCAGCAGGTCGCAGATCTCGGTGTTGGTGGATCCGCGTGCCACCGCCACCAGCACCTCGCGCTCGCGCAGGGTCAGTGACTCCGACGCCCGACGCAATTCCCGGTCGGGCGGGGAGGACGGGCCCGAACCGCCCCCGAGCAGGGGCCGTACGTGTTGCAGCAGGCGCCGTGTGGAGCTCGCCGAGATCACCGAGTCGCCCCGGTGCACCGTGCGCAGGGCCGCCAACAGTTCCTCGGGCGGGGTGCTCTTGAGCAGGAACCCCGCTGCTCCGGCCTCGATGCCCTCCACCACGTACTCGTCGGTGTCGAACGTGGTCAGCACGATCACCCGGCAGCGCGACCCGGAGGCGACCAGGGTTCGGGTGGCGTCCAACCCGTCGGTGCCGGGCATCTGCACGTCCATGAGCACCAGTTCCGCGGGGTCCTCCTGCTGGGCACGTACCGCTTCGGCGCCGTCCCGTGCCTGCCAGGCCACACACAGATCGGACTGGGAGTCGATCACCATGGCCAGGCCCGCGGTGAAGAGCTGCTGGTCGTCGGCCAAACCCACCCGGATCACGGTCGCCCCCAGTGCAGGGTCGCGTGCACCCGCCAGCCGCCGGTCCCCTCGTCCGGACCGGCTTCCAAAGTGCCCTCGTGCAGGGCCACCCGTTCGCGCATGCCGGCGAGGCCGTGCCCCGCGGGAGCGTCCTCGCCGCCTCCGTCGCCGGGGAGATTGGCCACGATCACGTCGACCCGGTGCGGCGACCACGCCAGTTCCACCCGCACCACCACCGGCCCGGCGTGTTTGAGCACGTTGGCGAGGGCCTCACGGACGATGCGGTGCACGGTCAGGGACACGCTCGTGGGTACGTGGTCGGCCCCCTCGGCCCCGCCGTCTCCCGGAGGAACGCCGCGGAGCACGTGGCGCACGTCCAGGCCGGCGCTCCTGTACTCGTCGAACAGTTCCGGAAGAGCGGCCACACCAGGCACGGGGGCCGGCCCGCGCTCCTCGTCGGCACGGAGCACACCGAGGAGCTGGTGCAGCTCCCGGGCGGACTCGCGCCCCACCCGGCCGACCGTCTCCAGCGCATCCACCGCACGGCCCGGGTCGGAGGCCGCGGCGTAGCGGCCCCCGTCGGCCTGGGCGATCATGACGTTCAACGAGTGCGCGAGCACGTCGTGCATCTCCCTCGCGATCCGTGTGCGTTCGGCCAGCGCGGCCAGGCGCACCTCCCGGTCCCTTCCCTCCTCGAGGAGCCGTGCGTGCTCGACCACCCGCTCGACCTCCTCGCGATTGCGCCGCCGCACCGTCCCGAGCAGGGTGAACAACAGGAGGAAGGACCAGCTCGAGGCCACGGTGGCCATCCTGCTCCCCAGGTCGTCACCGCCCGTCCAGTCCGGGATGATGAACACGGCCCAGGCCGCCCCCGCCAGCAGGAGCACCACCGCGACGGGCCGCCACCGGGGCGACAGCTCCGTCTGCGAGGTGTAGGCCGCCACCAGGGCGCAGACCAGGCTCAACACCGTCAGTTGGCTCATCCACAGGTACTGGAGCGTCACCAAAGCGGCCAGGGCCGAGAGGGACGCCAGTGGACGCAGGCGCCGCACGGCCAACGCCGAGCAGCACGCCGCCGCCAACAGTACGTACAGGAGGGAGTCGACGGCGGAGAAATAAGTCAGCGGCCAGAGCGAGACCGACACGGTGAACCAGAGCACCGCCCCGCACACGTCCACGGCGAGCGTGTGCCCACGGGCCCAACGTGTCACACGGTCCATGAGCGGGCGCGGAGACGTGGTGGGCATGGGCACCAACGCTATCGACCCGTCGCACGCATGTCCTCGTACCCCGGTATGAGACCGCGCCCGCGCTCGAGGAACCAGTGGCGGGGTTCACCCCTGGCCCGGTCGGGGCGCGTCCTATGCTGGGGGCGTCCGCGGGCCGCCGGAGACCCGGTACGGCTGCCACACCCGGCCACGAGCGAGGGAACCAACGTTGAACGTGCTGCTCACCGGAGGTGCCGGCTACATCGGTACCCACACGGCCGTCGAGCTCCTCGAGGCCGGGCACGGCGTCGTCGTCGCCGACTCCCTCGTCAACAGCCACGAGGAGGCCCTGCGCCGCGTCGAGCGCATCACCGGCCGCGCGGTCGCCTTCCACCACGCGGACTGCACCGACCCCGACGCCCTGCGCCGTGTGCTGTCAGAGCACGAGGTCGACGCCGTCGTCCATCTGGCCGGGCTCAAGGCGGTGGGGGAATCGGTCGCCCAGCCGCTGCGCTACTACCGCAACAACCTCGACGCCCTGCTCACCCTTGCCGAGGTCATGGGTGAGTTCGGGCTGCGCGACCTGGTCTTCAGCTCCTCGGCGACCGTCTACGGCGACCCCGGGACGGTGCCGATCCCCGAGAGTGCCGGGCTGGAGAGCACCAACCCCTACGGCACCACCAAGCTCTTCATCGAACAGATACTGCACGACCTGGCCGCAGCCGACCCGTCGCTGCGCATCGTCTCCCTGCGTTACTTCAACCCCATCGGCGCCCACCCCAGCGGTCTCATCGGTGAGGACCCCCAGGGCGTGCCCAACAACCTCTTCCCCTACATCGCGCAGGTCGCCGCCGGGCGCCGCGAGTACCTCGGTGTGTTCGGCGACGACTACGACACCCCCGACGGCACCGGTGTGCGCGACTACCTGCACGTGGTCGACCTCGCCCGCGGCCACGTGGCCGCCCTGGACCACCTCGCCGACAGCACCGGGCACCGCGTCTACAACCTCGGTACCGGACGCGGTACCTCCGTGCTGGAGTGCGTGCGCCTGTTCGAGGAGGCCACCGGGGTCCACGTGCCCTACCGCGTCACCGAGCGCCGTCCCGGCGACATCGCCGTCTGTTACGCAGACCCCACCGCAGCCGGCCGCGACCTCGCGTGGAAGGCCCGGCTCACGGTCGCCGACGCCTGCGCCGACGCCTGGCGGTGGCAGTCCGCCAACCCCCGCGGTTTCGCCGGCCCCCCGACCGGGAGTTGAGCCGGAGCGCACATCCGCGAGTGAACCCCTGAGCACGCTGGACACCCTAGAATCGACGGAGATCCCTTTACTCCTGCGGAAGGTCCTCCGTCGTGTCCGTTGGTGATGACACCACGTTCGACACCGTCCTCGTCGTCGACTTCGGCGCGCAGTACGCGCAGCTGATCGCACGGCGGGTGCGGGAAGCGCACGTGCACAGTGAGATCGTTCCCTCGACCATGCCGGTCGAGGAGATGCTCGCCAAGAAACCCAAGGCCATCGTCCTCTCCGGCGGGCCCTCCTCGGTCTACGCCGAGGGCGCCCCCGACGTGGGCGCAGAGCTGTTCGAGACCGGGGTCCCGACCTTCGGTATCTGCTACGGCTTCCAGGCGATGACCCGGGCCCTGGGCGGGACGGTCGCCCGCACCGACCTCAGCGAGTTCGGCCGGACCGAACTCGCCGTCGAGCCCGGATCGGTGCTCTTCGAGGGCACGCCGGCCGAGCAGCTCGTGTGGATGTCGCACGGGGACTCCGTCGTCGAGGCCCCCGCAGGGTTCGTCACCACCGCACGTACCGCGGGCGCCCCCGTCGCTGCTTTCGAGGACACCGACCGCGCTCTGTTCGGCGTCCAGTTCCACCCCGAGGTCCTGCACACCGAGCACGGCCAGGAGATGCTGCGCCGCTTCCTGTACGAGGGGGCCGGGTGCCGTCCCACCTGGACGATGGTCAACATCGTCGACGAGCAGGTCGAACGCATCCGTGAGCAGATCGGCGACAAGCGTGTCATCTGCGCACTGAGCGGCGGCGTGGACTCCGCGGTCGCCGGCGCCCTGGTCCAGCGTGCTGTCGGAGAGCAACTGACCTGCGTCTTCGTCGACCACGGCCTGCTGCGCAAGGGCGAGGCCGAGCAGGTCGAGAAGGACTACGTGGCCGTCACCGGCGCCAAGCTCAAGGTGGTCGACGCCCAGGAACAGTTCCTGGAGGCGCTGGCGGGCGTGAGCGACCCCGAGGAGAAGCGCAAGATCATCGGCCGCGAGTTCATCCGCGTCTTCGAGCAGGCGGCCCGCGAGGTCGTCGCCGAGAGCGGGGACGCCGACAGCCAGGTCGAGTTCCTGGTCCAGGGCACCCTCTACCCCGACGTCGTGGAGTCCGGCGGCGGCAACGGCACCGCCAACATCAAGTCGCACCACAACGTCGGCGGCCTGCCCGAGGACCTGCAGTTCACCCTCGTCGAACCGCTGCGCGAGCTGTTCAAGGACGAGGTGCGCAAGGTCGGTGAGGAACTCGGCCTGCCTTCCGAGATGGTCTGGCGCCAGCCCTTCCCCGGCCCCGGCCTGGGCATCCGCATCATCGGCGACGTCACCCGCGAACGCCTGGAGACCCTGCGCGACGCCGACGCCATCGCCCGCGAGGAGCTCACCCGCGCCGGCCTCGACCGCGACATCTGGCAGTGCCCGGTCGTGCTGCTGGCAGACGTGCGCTCGGTCGGTGTGCAGGGCGACGGCCGTACCTACGGCCACCCGGTCGTGCTGCGTCCGGTCAGCAGTGAGGACGCCATGACCGCGGACTGGTCGCGGGTTCCCTACGAGGTCCTGGCGCAGATCTCCAACCGCATCACCAACGAGGTCCGGGAGATCAACCGCGTCACGCTCGACGTCACGAGCAAGCCCCCGGGAACCATCGAGTGGGAGTAGGCGCCGCTCCCGCGCACGGACGGGTCCGGTCGCATCGCGCGGCCGGGCCCGTTCCCGTAGGGGGGAGCTCCCCTCAGTAGTCCCCGAACTCGTACTCCTCGGCGCGCTCCACGAGGTCGCCGACGAGCACCTCGTCGTAGCGGTCGAGGTTCTCACCCGGGAGCTCGCCCTCCGGGAGCTCCTCGGTGGTCAGCAGGAGCCGTTCGGGGACCTGATCGCTGTGGATGATGAAGACCATCGGCCCCGTGACCTTGTCGCCGGGGTGGATGGTGGGGTTCCACAGGGGCGCGTTCGCCTCCGCGGTCGAGGGTTCGCGCGCCGTCTCGGTCTTCTCGTCGGTGGCCATGATCTGGTTCTCGTGCCGCATGCGTACGGTCTCGTCACCGTGGTTGGTCACGGTCAGTTCGACGACGCAGTACTCTCCATCGCCGACCCGGACCGCCGAGTGCAGACCGACCTGTTCCATACCGCAGGTGATGGCCGTGACATCGAAGTCGACAGGTCCGTCCCCGGCCTGGTCCTGGGGACCGTCGGGGGCCTGCTCGGCGGAGTCGTCGGTCCCGTCCCCCTCGCTCCCGGAGTCGTCGGAACCGTCCCCCTCGCTCCCGGAGTCGTCGGAGCCGAACCACAGCGGCCCCGAGCCCGGGTTGAGCACACTGAACAGCAGGAACAGGATCGCTGCCACGAGCGCGACCCCGCCCAGTCCCAGAGCCAGGAACAACCCTCTGCGGCGCCCGGGTTCGGTCGGACGGTGCGGTGGGGGCGGCACCGGGGGCACGTACGGCCGCGAAGCCGGTTGGGCCTGCTGGGCGTGCTGGGCGTGCTGGTGCTGAGGCTGTTGTGCTCGGGCGTGGTGATGCGCCTGCGGGTTCTGCTGCTCGGCCGGCGCCACCATCGGGATCGGCCCCGTGGAGGCCGGGTGCTGAGCGGGTGCGGGCCCGCCCCGGGGCTGCTGTGCCTGCTGCGGCGCCCCGGAAGGGTGTGAGGCGGGCTGCGGGCCCCCGGGCGGCGGCCCCTGCTGCGAGTGCGCGAAGTTCCCGGTCTGGTTGCCGGGAGGTACCGGCGGACCGTTCTGTTGGAACTGGCCCGGGGGAGGAGGGCGGCGCATCCCGCTCGCGGTCTGGTGCGCACCCTGCGGAGGCTGGGGCGGCGCACCGGGGCCGGGCGGGATGGGCGGCAGCTTCGGGTGCCACGAATGGTGCAGCGCGTCGGAGACCATGTCGTTGCCGTTGTCCTCACCGCCGGTGAGCTCCAGCAGCAGGTCCTGCGCGGTGGGGCGGCGGCCCGGTTCCTTGGCCAGGGCCTGGGTCACCAGCCGGTCCAGAGGGCTGGTGATGTTGCCCAGCTGCGGCTCGGCGAACAACACCCGTTTGCCCAGCGTCATGGCGTCGCCGTTACCGAACGGGTGTGTGCCGTTGCCGGCGAAGGCCACCAGGCACCCCCAGGCGAAGATGTCCGCGGAGGTGGTGACCTGCTCCTCCAGCAGCTGCTCGGGCGCCATCCACCCCGGGCTGCCCATGACGATGCCGGTCTGGGTGTGGTTCGTGGCGGTGTTCATCGCCCGGGCGATACCGAAGTCGATCACCCGCGGACCCGACAACGACAGCAACACGTTCGCGGGCTTGAGGTCGCGGTGGACCAGCCCGGTGCGGTGGATGGCAGCCAGCGCCGCGGCCACGCCCAGAGCGAAGCCGTGCAGCGTCGAGGAGTCCAGCGGACCGTTCTCGGAGACGTGTTCGGCCAGCGCTGTCCCGGCGATGTACTCGGTGACCATGTACGGCCGGTTCTCGAAGGTTCCGTGGTCCAGAACCTTCGCGGTGCAGAAGGAGGCGACCTTGCGGGCGTTCTCCATCTCGTCGCGGAACCGGGCCCGGGTCTGCTCGTCGAAGGCGAGCTCCGGGCGGATGACCTTGATGGCTACCTGGTTGCCCCGCTCCGGCATGCTGCCGAGGTAGACGGTACCCATGCCGCCACTGCCCAGTTTTCCGGAAAGCACGTACGGGCCGATGGTGGCCGGATCTCCGGCAGCCAGCGGTTCCAGGTTCTTCGGGAGCCCATCCGACGGCAAGCGACCCTCCCCGACGGTGTCCAAACCCCGCCTTGCCCCAAGGTAGCGGTGTTTGTGCCCGGATTCCCATTCGGAGACCTGATCGGGTCCCTCAGGGGACGGGCGTTGACTGACATGACAGTGGTGACGGTCCCCGGTGCGAGGGGCCCCGGGTTCCCGTGCGGCGGTGTCACCGCCGCTGGGAGGCGGTGAACACGGGGGTGCCCCTTCGGGGGCTCGTGTTCACGCAAGGTGGGGGTTCCTTTACGATTGGGGACTCGTGACCGTTAATACCACCGTAACCGTGCGGGTTCCCGCGAAGGTGAACCTCCAGTTGGCGGTGGGGCCCGGACGTGAGGACGGGTTCCACGACCTCGTCAACGTGTTCCACGCCGTCTCGCTGTTCGACGAGGTTACCGCCCAGGACGCGTCGGCGCGTCGTTCACGGCCCCTCACAGAACTCACAGCCGATGGTGGGACGGGGACCCACCTTGCACGGGTTCCCCTCGACTCGTCGAATCTTGCTGCCCGGGCGGCCGTTCTCCTCGCCGAGACCACGGGGAAGAGTACGCCAGTCGATCTGAAACTGATCAAGCAGATCCCCGTCGCGGGCGGTATGGCGGGCGGCAGTGCCGATGCCGCGGCCGCCCTGGTGGCCTGCGACCGGCTCTGGGACAGCGGCATGTCCCAGGAGGACCTGGCCGGGCTCGCGGCCCGCCTGGGTAGTGACGTCGCCTTCGGACTCGTGGGAGGCACGGCGGTCGGTACCGGACGCGGCGAGATCCTCACCCCCATGGACAGCCCCGGCCGGTTCCAGTGGGTCTTCGCGCTGTCCCCGCACGGCCTCTCCACCCCCGCCGTCTTCGGCGAGTACGACCGGCTGTTCCCGGACGCGCCCGAGCCCCGTGAGAGCCCCGCCCTGCGCAGGGCCCTGGCCGAGGCCGACACCGCTGCCCTGGGCCGGGCCCTCGACAACGACCTGCAACCCGCCGCGCTCTCGCTGCTGCCGGAACTGGAACGCACCCTGGACACCGGGCGCGCTGCCGGTGCCGTCGGTGCGCTGGTCTCGGGCTCGGGTCCCACGTGTGCCTTCCTGGTGGGAGGCGGCGACGAGGACCCCGGGACCGTCGAGGCGCGCCGCCGCGAGGTCGTGGCGTCCTTGGAGGGCAGCGGCCTGTGCGAGTCGGTCGTCACGGCCGAGGGCGATGTCCCCGGGGCCGTCCTGGTGTGAGGGAGTTCATGCTCCGGGCCGGGCGGCGAGACCTGCGGGAGGCAGTCGGAGCCCGGCCCGCCGATCACTTCACCGCACCCATCGAGAGGCCGCGCACGAGCTGGCGCTGGGCGCTCCAACCCACGATCACGATCGGCAGCGAGGCCATCACCACCGCGGCCGAGAGCTGGGCCACGAACAAGCCCTCGCTGGTGACGAAACCGGTCAGGAACACCGGCACCGTCGCCGCCTGGGCCGCGGTCAGGTTCACCGCGAAGAAGAATTCGTTCCAGGCGAAGATCATGCAGATCAGCGCCGTGGCGGCGATACCCGGGACCATGATCGGCAGCATCACCGACCACAGGATCCTCGGCAGGCCCGCGCCCTCGACCCGGGCGGCCTCCACGATCGCGGTCGGCACCTCCAGGAAGAACGACCGCAGCATCCACACCGCGATGGGCAGGTTCATCGCCGTGTAGAGCACCACCAGGGTCCACACGTTGTCCAGGACCGACAGGTGCGCGGCCGCGACGTAGATCGGCACCACGACCGCCACCACCGGCAGCATCTTCGTGGAGATGAAGAAGAACAGCACGTCCTTGGTGCGCTCGACCGGGGCCACCGACAGCGCGTAGGCGGCCGGGACCCCCAGGGCCAGCACCAGCAGCGTCGAGGCCAGCGTCGCGATCAGCGAGTTGCCGAGATAGGGCGCGAAGTCCGACCCCAGCACGGCCGAGAACCGGTCCAGGGTCGGGGTGAAGAACAGCGTGGGCGGGTCGGTGGCGGCCTGGTTCTCCTCCTTGAAGGCCGTCAGGACCAGCCACAGCGCCGGGGACACGAAGAGCAGGCCCACGGCCCAGGTGAACACGGTCAGGGCGCCACCGCGCACGTTCGCGGCGTTCGGGAACCGGCGGCGCGGTTCCGGTGCGGCGGACCCGTCACCGGACCGCGCGGGTCGTTCGGCGGCTGGGGCGGTCACGATCGGGCCTCCTGTGCGTCCATGAACGTGCGGAAGATCAGCCGCAGGGCCAGCAGCGCCACGAGGATGGTGCCGACCACCACCACGACGCCCATGGCCGCGGACTGTCCGATGTCGAACCCCAGGAAGGTTCGCTGGTAGATGTAGAAGGGCAGGTTGGAGCTGGCGGTGCCCGGACCGCCCTGCGTCATCATGTAGATCGTGTCGAAGGTGTTGACCACGTAGATCGACCCCAGCAGCACACCCAGCTCGATGTAGCGGCGCAGGTGCGGCAGGGTGATCCACGCGAACATCTGCCACTTCGAGGCGCCGTCGACCTGCCCGGCCTCCAGCACGTCCGCGTCCTGGCTCTGCAACCCTGCGAGCACCAGCAGCGCCATGAACGGTGTCCACTGCCACACCAGGGCGATGACCACCGACAGCACCGGCGCCTGCGAGACCCAGTCGAAATCGGCGAACCCGAACGGTGTCAGCACGAAGTTGACCAGCCCGAAGACCGGCTCCAGCATGATGTGTTTCCACAGCAGAGCCGTGGCCACCGGCAGGATCAGGAACGGGGTGATGACGAGCGTGCGCACCACGCCCCGGCCCCAGAACCTGCGGTCCAACAGGAGTGCCAGCCCGATGCCCAGCAGCATCGCCACGATCACGCACGAGGCGGTGATGAGGACCGTGTTGGCGGCCGCGCCCAGGAACTGGCGATCGGTGAACACGGCCGTGTAGTTGGCCAGGCCCACCCACGCCTGGGAATCGGGACGCAGCAGGTTCCACGACCGCAGCGAGTAGACGATCGTGGCCAGGAACGGCAGCTGGGTCACGACCAGCGTGAACACCAGGGCGGGCAACAGCGGCGCGCGCCGCACCCACCCCTGGCGGCGGGCCGAGGGGGACGGGCGCCGACGGCCCCGGGGCGGGCGTGCCGCGGCCTCCTCGCGCTCGGGGGCGGTCGGGGCGCTCATCGCTCCTCCTCCCTGTAGGTCTCGCCGACGGTCTCGGCGTACTCCTGGCCCTGCTCCAGCGCTTCCTCGACGGTGACGCGCCCGGCCACGGCCGCGCTGAGCTGTTGGCTCACCCGGGTACCCAGGTCCTGGAACTCGGGGATGGCCAGGAACCCGATGCCCTCGTAGGGGACGGGACGGGTCCCGGGGTCGGCCGGATCGGCGTCCTCGATGCCGGACAGCATCGGTTCCGCATAGGCGCCGGCGACCTCCTGGTAGGCGGGCTCCTCGAAGGTGGAGAGGCGGTTGCCGGGCGGGACGCGCTGCCAGCCGTACTCCTCGGCGACCGTCCGTACGTAGTCCTTGTCGGTCATCCACTCCAGGAACGCCCAGGCCTCCTCCTTGTGCTCGGAGGTGGAGGGGATCCCGAGCGACCAGGTGTACAGCCAGCCGCCGTAGTCGGTCTCGGCCACGGGCGCGGGTGCGTAGCCGTTGAGTCCGGCGACCGTACCGGCGTTCTCGTCCTCGATGGTGCTGACCATGGACGTGGAGTCGTAGAACATCGCGGAGCGGCCCTGCGCGTACTGGTTGAGGCAATCGCCGAACCCGCTGTTGGCGGCGCCGGGCTGGCCGTGCTCCCGCACCAGGTCGACGTAGAACCCAGCGGTCTCGCGGAACTCGGGCGAGTCGAGTTCGGCGTTCCAGTTCTGGTCGTACCAGCGGCCGCCGAAGGTGTTGAGGATGCTGTTGAACGGGCTGAGTACCTCGCCCCACCCGGCGAGGCCGCGCATGCAGATGCCCGACACCCCGGGTTCGACACCGTCCATCTCGGCCGCGAGGTCTGCGATCTCCTCCCACGTGGGGTCCTCGGGCATCTCGGCCCCGGCCTCTGCGAAGAGGTCCTCGCGGTAGGCCACGAACGAGGACTCCCCGTAGAAGGGCACCGAGTACATGTCGCCCTCGTGGGAGAGGTCGTCGCGGATCGAGGGGATGAAGTCCTCGGGGTCGTAACCCTCGGCGTCGTCGATGTGGGGTTGCAGGTTCTCCAACCAGCCGTACTCGGCCCACTGCCGGGTCTCGTAGTTGCTGATCATGACCGCATCGAACTCGCCTCCGCCCGTGGCCACCGACGTGGTGATCTTGGCGCGGGCCTCGTTCTCGGGCAGGGACACGAAGTCGACCTCGATACCGGGGTGCTGTTCGCGGAACTCCGACTGCAGGGAGATCGCGTCCTGCATCTGGGGGTTGGACACGATCGCCACGGTCAGCCGTACGGTGTCCTCGCTCGACGCGGTCGCGCCCGCACCTGCGCACCCGGTCAACAGGAGCCCCGCTGCGGCCGTGGCCAACACCGGTGTGCCTGGTGTACTGCGCATTCCGGTTCCTCCCGGGTTCAGGCGGCCGTGTCGGCGTCGGGAACGACCTGGACCTTGACGCCGGTCCCGGCGCGCATCATCGCCAGGGCCTCGGGGAACTCCTCCAACGGCAGCGCGTGGGTGAGCAGCGGGGCCGTCTCGATGCTCCCGGAGGCGATGAGGTCGACGGCAGCGCCGAAGCTGTTCAGTACCGCCATGGACCCCACGACGGTGATCTCCTCGTTGTAGATGCGGAACGGCGACAGCGAGACCCGGGCGTCCTCGTCGGCGACCCCGAAGACGAGCAGCCGCCCGCCCTTGCCGAGCGCGTCGACGGCGGCCTCGATCGCCGGGACAGCGCCGGTGACGTCGACGGCGGCGTCGAAGGTGCCCGTCGCGATGCCGGCGGTGTCGGCGGCCGTGGCGGCTGCGCCCAGGTCGGCGGCCAGGCGCAGGCGTTCGGTGTTGCGGTCCACGACCGTCACACGCGCGCCGGAGTTCTGCAGGAGCTGTTGCAGGAGCAGACCCATGGTTCCCGCGCCGACGACGAGGAACTCCTCACCGGTCTCCACACCGATGCGGCGCATACCGTGCACGGCGCAGGAGAGCGGTTCGACCAAGGCGCCCTCGCGCATGCTCACGGAGTCGGGGAGCCGGTAGCAGTTGGCCGCGGGCACGGCCACGTACTCGGCGAAGGCGCCGTCGACGGTGTCGCCGATCGCGCCCCAGTTCGCGCACAGGTTGCCGCGGCCGGCCCGGCAGTACTCGCAGTGGCCGCAGAAGAGCGAGGGGTCCACGGCCACGCGGTCGCCCGGTCGCAGACCGCCGGGGGCACGGTCGCCCACGGCGGTGACGGTGCCGGCGAACTCGTGCCCAGGGACCAGCGGGTACGGGCTGGGCGGGAACTCGCCGTCGGCGATGTGCAGGTCGGTTCCGCAGATTCCGCAGGCACCGACCCGGACGACCACTCCGTCGGGTTCTGGGGCGGGCGCGGGCCGGTCCCCCACGGTGAGGGAACCCGGCTCACTGATGATGGCGGCACGCATGGCTGGGGTACTCCCGGACTGTCATAGTGCTCATATGAGCGACCTTTGTCACATTTGTTTGGATCATTGAAAGCCCGAGTGGAACCTGGTGTCAATGGGTGTAGCTCAGCCGAGTACACTTCCGCACATATGAGCAATCGGGGGCATGGAGTGCAGACCGGTACCCAGGGGCCCGAGGCCGCACCCCTGGGGCCCGCGGAGATGCTGCGGCTGGCCGCCGTCGCGCGGCGCTTCTACCTGGACGGGCGTTCCAAGGTCGAGATCGCCGAGGAGTTCGGGATCAGCCGGTTCAAGATCGCACGCGACCTCGATACCGCCCGGGAACGCGGCATCGTGCACATCGACATCCGGCTGCCGGCCCGCCTCGACGGGCAGCTGTCGGAAGAGCTGAGAACCGCCTACGGCCTGCGCCGCGCCGTCGTCGTGGACACCCCCGCGGGTGCGGACGGCGTCTCCGACCCCGAGGAGACCCGGCGGGCGCTCGGCTCGGCCGCGGCCCGCCTGCTGGCCGAGATCGTGCGGTCGGGGGAAGTGCTCGGTCTGGCCTGGAGCCGGGCGTTGCAAGTCATGGGTTCGGACCTGGTCGACCTGCCCGAGTGCACGGTCGTGCAGCTCAACGGGGTGCTCTCCGAACACGCCGGAGCAGGCGGGTCCGTGGAGACCGTGCGCCGGGCCGCGGCGCTGAGCGGTGGGCCCGCCTACCCGATCTATGCACCGTTGATCCTGCCGGACGCGGCCACTGCCGCCACCCTGCGTTCCGACCCCGGGATCGCGAGCGCCTTCGCGCACTACGACCGGCTCACGACCGCGGTGGTGGCCATCGGCGGCTGGGACGAACGGAACTCCACCGTGTACCAGGCGCTGGACCCCGAGGCGCGGGAACGGTACACGGGGCTGGGCGTGCGCGCGGAGATGTCGGCGCAGCTGTTCGACGGCGCCGGCAACCAGATCCACAGCGACCTGGCCGAGCGCATCATCAGTGTGCGCGCCGAGCAGCTGCGGCGGGTGCCCGAGGTCGTGGCGGTGGCCGGGGCCGGGGACCGGGCCAAGGCGCGGGCGGTGAGTGCGGCGCTGCGCAGCGGGCTGGTCTCCACACTGGTGACCGATAGCGAAGCCGCACGGGTACTGCTGGCCGAGGAGGACACGGGGGACGCGGACACGGGGGACGCGGACACGGGCCGTGCGGAGGCCGGGTCCGAGGACAGCTGAACCCGGAGGTTGACCTCAACCAAACTTGAGGGCGAACACTGGTGGACATGACCACCGCAGCCGCATTCAGCCGTTACGCCGATCTGCCCTCGCTCGTCGGCCTCATGGAGGGCGACGAGAAACACTTCGAGGCCGCCCACTCCACGCTCGACGTCATCTGGACGCTCTACGACCGCATCCTGCGGGTGAGCCCCGAGACCGCGGACGCACCCGACCGCGACCGGTTCCTGCTCTCCAAGGGACACGGACCGGCCGCCTACTACGCCGTGCTCGCCGCCAAGGGGTTCCTCGACGTGTCCACCCTGCGCGGATGGGGGGCCTACGACTCACCACTCGGGTTCCACCCCGACCGCACCCTCGCCCTCGGCGTCGAGATCAGCAGCGGATCGCTCGGGCACGGGCTGCCCCTCGCCCTCGGCAGTGCCCTCGGACTGCGTGCCCAGGGGATCCGGCGCGACGACGGGACCCGGCCCCGCGTCGTCGTGCTCGTCGGCGACGGTGAGCTCCAGGAAGGAAGCAACCACGAGGCCATCGCCGCCGCAGCGCGTCTGGGGGCCGACAACCTCACCGCCGTCGTCGTCGACAACCGTTCGGCCACACCGCCCTGGCCCGGGGGTGTGGGAACCCGCTTCGAGGTCGAGGGCTGGGAGGTGCGCAGCGCACGCGGGCGCCACCACGACGCCGTCCACCGCGCCCTCACCGAACCGCACCCCGGGCGGCCGCTCGCCGTCGTCGTCACCACTCCGTCGCAGAGCTGAGGGAAGAACCTTGAACACACCCGTGCAGACGCACGTGCCCGCGCAGTCCATGGACATCCACACGGCGTCCGGGGCCTCGATGCGTGACGCCTTCGCCGCTACTGCGCGCGAGGCGATCGACGAGGACCCCCGGGCCGCGCTCGTGCTCGCCGTCATCTCCGGGGACAAGTTCCGCGAGTCCGCCGCACGGCATCCCCAGCGGGTCATCGACGTGGGGATCCGGGAGCAGGCACTGGTCGGGGTCGCAGGCGGACTCGCGCTCACCGGGATGCGGCCGATCGTGCACAGCTACGCGCCCTTCCTGGTGGAGCGGCCCTTCGAGCAGCTCAAGATCTCCCTGTCCCATCAGGGTGTGGGCGCGGTCCTCGTCGGTATCGGGGGTTCCTACGACGCCTCCTTCGCCGGACGCACCCACCAGTCGCCCGGCGACGTGGCACTCGTGGACAGCCTGCCGGGGTGGGCCGTGCACGTGCCCGGCCACCCCGACGAGGTGCGGGGTCTGCTCCGGCAGGAGATCGCCGGCGAGCGCCCCGTCTACCTCCGGCTGTCGTCGGAGACCAATCGGGCGCCGGTGCCGGTGTCCGAGCGGCTGACCGTCGTGCGCCAGGGGTCCGGGCGTTCCGCCGGGGTGGTCGTCGCCGTGGGGCCGATGCTGGACCGGACGTTGGAAGCCACCGCCGGCCTCGACGTGACCGTCGCCTACGCCTCGACCGTGCGGCCCTTCGACCGCCAGGGCCTCAACCGCATCACGGCCGCCGCGGGCAGCGCAGACGTGCTGCTCGTGGAGCCCTACCTGGAAGGCACCTCGGCCCACGAGGTCTCCGCAGCGCTCTCCGACCGGCGTCACCGGCAGCGCGGTCTCGGCGTCACCCGGGACACGGAGCTGCGGGCCTACGGCGACCCGCACGAGCACGACCGCGCTCATGGCCTCGATGCCGAGGGCATCGCCGGGGCCGCGCGGGACTTCTTCCTCTTGTGAGGCGCGAGCGGGGTGCTCAGCAGGGGCGGGCACCCCGCTCACGGGCCGGCCGGTGCGGCGTGTCCCTTAAAGCCCCGGATTCCGTGCGCATTATGCGCGCGGGGATGAGCGCACCGTACTCGGCCGTGCGGGGACGGCGCCGAGTGAGAACCTCTGGTCGGGTCCTGGCGTCCGGGAGCCACGGGGCGGTTCCGTCCCACGGCCGCCGGGGGGAGTCCCGGCCTCGGCGTCGGATCCCCGTTCACCTGCGCTGATCCAGAGGGCGTACATGGGCCGGGGCCGTTCGGCCGCGCGCCCCGGCGAACGCACGTATCCGCATGTGTGCGCCCGTGCCGCCCCTTCCCTCTCGTGGGCACACGCGCGGGAACCCACGTGGGTTTTCATGGTATGCACCTTGCGGGTATTACGTCGCACGCGAGATGAATCTCCGATTTAGCTAGGTTGTTGCGAGCGGATTCGGTCGTATGTGTCCTCCTGTTTCGTCGATGGAAAGCAGAGAAACCTTCATGTTCAGGGATTCTCTGTGTGTACAGTTTCAAGGCCGATCCAGGAACTCGGCTTTCTTCGCACGGAGGACATATGGGGAACCTGCTCTTCTACGTCACCCCTCTGACGGTGGGGCTCGTGCTCGTGGCGCTCCTGGTCGGCGCCTTCTGCCTCGCACGGAGCGAACTGCGCTCGTCCACCGGCCTGCCCCGGGGGCTCCTCGCCGCGTGCACCCTCGTCTTCTTCCTGTTCATCGCCGCTCCTTTGGGGGAATGGGACCAGATGGGCTCGCACACGCGCGATCTCGACTGGGACCCGGTGGGCGACATCAGTGAGGCCTTCGCCGACACCGGAGCGAACGGAGACTTCTCCACGGAAACCACCGACGGCCGCCTCGACCAGCACACCCCCGAGACATCCTCCGCGGACGGTCGGGCGGAATTCCCCGGCCCCCACGGAACGGCCTTCTTCCTGCACGGTGACACAGGAAACATCGAGGTCGTCGGCCCGGAGCGCGACAAGGCGCCCGAACATCTCCTCGGTCTGCTCCTGTTCGTCCCCGTCGGAATTCTCGCCTTCCACTCCTTCACCCGGTGCTGGGCACGCCTGTCCTTCGGACCCGCGCTGTCGGTGGGCGTCGAGAGCGTCCAGTGGGCCATGGCCGCGGGCAGTACGGCCGACACCGCCCACGTGATGCTCAACACCGCGGGTTCCGTGGCCGGCACGGTCATCGCCGTGGTCTGCCTGAGGGCGGCCCGCAGGGTCCACACGGGGGGACCCGACCGGTCACCGTCACCGATGCACCCGGTGGCGGACTGACCCCGGGGGCCTCCGTGGGCGCGGGCACTGCGGAGAGGGGACCACAATGGGGAGTGATGAATCTGGTCAATCTTCAGGACGTGTCCCTGGCCTACGGGCCGCTCGTGCTCCTCGACGAGGTCTCGCTCGGCATCGAGGCAGGTGAACGCATCGGCGTGGTCGGCCGCAACGGCGGCGGCAAGTCCACGCTCCTGTCGGTGCTCTCCGGCCTGACCGGACCCGACTCCGGCCGGGTGGTGCACAACCGCGGCCTGCGGGTCGGGTTCCTCCACCAGCGCGACGAGTTCCCCGACACCACGGTGGGCCGGTTCGTCCTGGGCGAGATGGCCGAGCACGAGTGGGCCGGCAGCGCCCGGATCCGCGACATCCTGCGCGGACTGCTCAGCGGCTGGGACCTGGACCTGCCCCTCTCGGAGCTCTCCGGCGGCGAGCGGCGGCGTACCGGACTGGCCCGCCTCCTGGTCGACGACCACGACCTCATCGCACTCGACGAGCCCACCAACCACCTCGACATCGAGGGCATCGCCTGGCTCGCCCAGCACCTCAACGGCCGTTCCGAGGCGCTCGTGGTCGTCACCCACGACCGCTGGTTCCTGGACGCGGTCACCACCCGCACGTGGGAGGTCGGCCGCGGCACCGTCGAGCGCTACGAGGGCGGTTACGCCGCCTACGTGCTCGCCAAGGCCGAACGCGAACGCCAGGCCGCCGCCGCGGAGGACCGCCGCCAGAACCTCATGCGCAAGGAACTCGCGTGGTTGCGCCGGGGTGCGCCTGCGCGCACGTCCAAGCCCAAGTTCCGGGTCGAGGCCGCCAACCAGCTCATCGCGGACGAGCCGCCGCCGCGCGACAGCGTGGAGTTGGTGCGCTTCGCCAGCTCCCGCCTGGGCAAGTCCGTCATCGACCTCGAGAACGTCTCCTACTCCGTTCCCGACCGCACCCTGCTGGACCACCTGACCTGGCAGCTGGGGCCGGGCGACCGGGTCGGCCTGGTGGGGGTCAACGGTTCCGGCAAGTCCACGCTGCTGAAGCTCCTCGCCCGGGAACGCGAGCCCGACACCGGAACGGTGCGGGTGGGTCGCACGGTCAAGCTCGCCCACCTGTCGCAGAACGTCGCCGAGCTCGACCCCGCCCAGCGTCCGCTGCAGGCCGTCAAGGACGTGCGTGAACACGTCACCATCGGCAAGCGCGACTACTCCGCCGGGCAGATGCTGGAGCGTTTCGGGTTCCGCGGCGACCGCCAGTGGACCCCGATCGGTGACCTGTCCGGCGGTGAGCGGCGCCGGCTGCAGCTCCTGCGCCTGCTCATGGACGAGCCGAACGTGCTGCTGCTGGACGAGCCCACCAACGACCTGGACATCGAGACCCTCACCGAGCTGGAGGACCTCCTCGACGGCTGGCCGGGCTCGCTCGTGCTGGTCACCCACGACCGGTACTTCCTGGAGCGCATCACCGACCGGGTCATGGCGCTCATGGGCGACGGGAGCCTGGCGTTCCTGCCCGGGGGAGTGGAGGAGTACCTGCGGCGCCGCGAGGAGACCAGCGGCCCGGCCGAGGTCCCCGGCACGGCCGAGCAGGCCCCCAAGGAGCAGCCGAAGGTCTCGGCCGCCGACCGCCGTGCGGCCCGGAAGGAGATGCAGCGGGCCGAGCGGCGCATGGACCGCATCACCAAGCGCGAGAACGAGCTCCACGAGCTCATGGCCGCTGCCGCCGACGACTACGCCGAACTCGCCGAGCTGGACGCCGAGGTCAGGGCCCTCACGGCCGAGCGCGAGGAGCTCGAGGAGGTCTGGCTGGAGCAGGCCGAGACCGCGGGCGACTGACGGGCGGGGCCCGCCCCGGTCTCACTTGCGCACGGTGCGCGCCCGCAGGTGCACCCGTTCGCCCTGGGGCCCGAACAGGGTCAGGTACTCGGTGACCGCCGGGCCGGGGTTGCGGACCGCGTGCGGAACACGGGTGTCGAACTCCGCGGCCTCACCCGACTTCAACAGGGTCTCCTGATCACCCAGGCTCAACAGCAGCTGCCCGGAGAGCACGTACAACCAGTCGTAGCCCTCGTGTGTCTGCAGGTCGGCCGGGGGGAGCGGGCCCTCCGGCGCAGGCACGACGAACTTGTACGCGCGCAGACTCCCCAGATCGTTGGTGAGCGGCACGATCGTCTGCCCGCCCCGCGTCACCGGCTTCGGGTGGATACGCGGGTCGCCGGTGCGGGGCGCGTCCACGAGTTCGTCGAGCGGCACGTCGTAGACCCGCGCCAGCGGCAGCAGGAGTTCCAGGGTGGGGCGCCGTCCACCGGACTCCAACCGGGACAGTGTGCTGGTCGAGATGCCCGTCCTGGCGGAGACGTGGGTCAGTGTGAGTTCGCGGTCCTTGCGCAGGTCGCGCAGTCGCGGACCGACCACGTCGAGGACACGGGAGAGGTCGTCGTCGTTCATACCCGATATTGCCGCATTGGCAAGAAAGATTGTCAACCTGGGGATCGTTCGCCGATCCTGCTCGGCATGGGAGGACACGACATGCAGACACAGAGCAGGACCGAACTCTTCGACACGGTGATCGTGGGCGGCGGCCCCGCCGGTCTCAGCGCCGCCGTCACGCTCGGCCGGGCCCGCCGGTCGGTGCTGGTGGTCGACGACGGCACCCCGCGCAACGCCCCGGCCGAGCACGCCCACGCCTACCTGACACGCGAGGGCGCCGCACCCGGCGAGATCCTCGACCTGGGGCGTGCCGAGGCCGAGGGGTACGGCGTCCGTTTCCGACACGGGACGGCCGTCCGTGCCGAGCACGAGGGCGAGGCCCTCACGGTGGTGCTCGGCGACGGCAGCGCGGTGCGCGGCCGCCGCCTGCTGGTCACCACCGGACTCGTCGACGGGCTTCCCGACATCGACGGTCTGGCCGAGCACTGGGGGAGCGGTGTACTGCACTGCCCCTACTGCCACGGGTGGGAGGTCCGGGACCAGCGGATCGGTGTGGTCGCGAGCAACCCGATGGCCGTGCACTCGGCCCTGATGTGGAGCCAGTGGAGCGACGACGTCACGCTCTTCCTGCACACCGCGCCCGACCCCACCGACGAGCAGTACGAGCGCCTGGCCGCACGCGGCGTCACGGTCGTCGAGGGACGTGTGCGTTCGGTGGAGTCCGCCGACGGTCGGATCCGCGGCCTGCGCCTCGCGGAGGGGTACCAGTTCCCGGTGGAGGCCGTCGTCGTCGGGACCGCGATGAACGCCCGTTCCGCGGTCCTGGAGTCCTTGGGGGTGGCGACCGAACCGCTGGAGGCGGCGGGGGAGGTCTTCGGCAGCAAGGTCCCCGTCGATGCGATGAGCGCCACCTCGGTACCCGGCGTGTACGCGGCCGGCAACGTCGCCGACCCCTCGGGACAGATCGTGGCCGCTGCCGCGGCCGGAACGAGGGCCGGAGCCGGCATCAACGCCGATCTCGTCGAGGCCGAGACCGCAGCTGCGGTCTCGGCCCGAGCCGCCGTCTGAGACCCGGGGCCCGGTGGTCGTCCACCGGGCCCGCACTGGTCAGCGCAGCTGGTCCTCGAAGGCCCCGGCGATCTCCTGGGCTCCGGCCTTGTTCGTGTGGATGTCCGGGCCGACCGCTGTGTCGCACATCCAGGTCCAGTCGCAGATCGCCTGCACGTTCGCGGGCATGCCCGTCTCGCTGTTCTCGGGCACGTCGAAGTCGGAGGAGTCGAACAGGTCGGCCACGTCGGCGACGTCGATGCCGTCCGCCGCGTAGGTCTCACGCATCGACTCGTTCATCTCCTCCAGGACCCCGGTGGCGTACTCGACCACGTCCTCGTCGCCGGGAAGTTCGCCCTCGACCTCCCCGTCGCCCTCGGGGGGCTCCTCGTCCGTGGCCTTGCCCTCGGGGCTCTCCTCGTCCCCGGAGCCTTCCTCGTCCTCGGCCTCTTCCTCGTCCTCCAACAGCAGGGCGGCGAGGAAGGGGTTGTAGTAGGTCATAGCGACGATCCGGGTGTCCTCGCCGGCGGCCGCGCTCAGCCGCTCGGTGATCTCGGGCAGCTCCGTCCCGATGCGTTCCAGGCCGTCCTCGACGCAGTCGACGTCGACGGTGGGCCCGTCGCCCTCCTCGATGTCGAGATCGTCCACGCAGCCGGTGAAGTTGTTACCGCCGATGGTGAGGGTGACCAGTTCGACCCGGTCCCCGTGTTCGTCGAGGAAGTCCTCGGCGGCCTCCATCTGGGACGCGCCCCCGTACTCGTCCTCGCACTGGCCGTTGCCGCCCCGGAGGAAGGAGGTGGTGTCCTCGCCGCCGCAGCCCATGCGCTCGTGCTGGAGGGTGGAGTCGGTGTCGTAGAGGTTCCTGTACAGCACGTCGGTGTAGCCGTCCCGGGTCTCCTGCAGGGTCCCGTTGTCGTCGGGTTGCACACCGACCGTGAGGGAGTCCCCCAACGACAGGTAGTAGCCGGGCTCGTTGCCGGACGCTCCGTCGCCGCCGCTCCCGTCGTCACCGCCACAGGCCGTGGCGACCAGGATCGTGGCGGTCGCGGCGGTCAGCGCCGCCCATCGCGTTCTCACTGTGGGACTCCAACCGGTGTGCTCGGGGGAAGGGGCCGCGCCCGGGGCGGACACACCGGCGTTGAGAGCGCTGTGTACCGCCGAGTGAGGACTAGCTTCGCGGACCCTCGGGACCTTTGTCGAGAGGTGCGAGAAGGCTTCTCAGTAACGATGCGAGCTGTTCGCGGTCCTCGGCCTGCATGGGGGCGAGGAGACCCTCCTCGTAGCTCAGGAGGGAGGCGAGGGCGTCGTCGATGTGCTCGGCACCCTTGTCGGTGAGCCGCACGAGCACCCCGCGTTTGTCGGCCGGGTCCGGGCGGCGGCGTACGAGACCGGCCGCGGCCAGGCGGTCCACCCGGTTGGTCATGGTCCCGGAGGTGACGAGGGTGGCGCGCAGGAGACGGCCGGGACTGAGCTCGTAGGGAGGCCCGGAACGGCGCAGTTCCGCGAGCACGTCGAACTCCCAGGGTTCGATGGCGTGCTCGGTGAAGACCGTCCTGCGGGCACGGTCCAGGTGCCGGGACAGACGCGAGACACGGCTGAAGACTTCCAGCGGCCGTACATCGACGTCCGGACGCTGGCTCCGCCACGCCTCGATCAACCCATCCACCTCATCGCGCATGGGCCCAGTATATCTCTTGACATCAAGATAGTGGGACGGGTATGCGAAGTGCGCACCCGTCCCACGAAGCTTCGTACCCGGAAGATCAGCGTCCCGAACGGCGCCCCTTCGGCTTCGCCGCCAGCTTCGGCTTGGCCTCCAGGCTGGACAGGCCGTTCCAGGCCAGGTTCACCAGGTGAGCGGCGACCACCTCACGGCGGGGCCTGCGCACCTCGAGCCACCACTGGCCGGTCAGGGCCCACATGCCCACCAGCGCCTGTGCGTACATGGGTGCCAGGGAGGGGTCGTAACCGTGCTCCTCGAACTCGGCCACCATGATGTGCTCGACCTGGCTGGCGATGTCGTTGATGAGGCCGGCGAAACTGCCGGTGCCCGAGGCGACGTGGGAGTCGCGGGTCAGGACCCGGAACCCCGTCGTGTTCTCCTCGACGTAGCGCAGCAGCGCCAGCGCGGCCTTCTCGATCTTGCTGCGGGCCTGGTCGGCGGTCAGGGCCTCGCCCATCATGTCCAGCAGCAGGCGCATCTCACGGTCGACGACGACCGCGTAGATGCCTTCCTTCCCGCCGAAGTGCTCGTAGACCACGGGTTTGGAGACACCGGCCCGTGCTGCGATCTCTTCCACGGAAGTCGCGTCGTACCCGCGCTCGGCGAACAGCTCGCGGCCGATCTCGACGAGCTGCTGCCGACGCTCCTTGCCCGTCATGCGCTTGCGGCGCACGTGGACCTTCTGATCGCTGTCGGCTACTCCCATGATGGCTACCTGTCTTGTCCGAGAGCGCTCCGGTCTTCAGACCGGAGGTGAATCGGCTCTGCTCTGCGCGGTGGGTTCTTGGTTGCGTACTTTCTGTATTTCCGGTGGGTGAGAAGCAAACCCGTCGGCAGGTCGCCGCCGGGCGGGCGGAGATCCTGAACGCCTGCGGAGGCAGGGTAAGACCACATCTTCCGGATGGGGCGCCGGCCGATGGAACAGGAACCGGCGGACGCCGTGAGGCGCTCCGCGCCTACAGTCGCGAGGCTGTGGGAATCCTCCGGGGAGGACGTCAACGATCCTAGACCTTCACGCGCTTGGCGGCGAGTCGGTCGTTGTTGGGCCAACGGACCTTGGTCGCCCAACCGAGCTTCTCGAAGACCCAGATGGTGCGGGCGGAGATGTCGATCTGGCCCTTGAGCGCACCGTGCCGGGCGCAGGTGGGGTCGGCGTGGTGCAGGTTGTGCCAGGACTCACCGAAGGAGGGAACTGCCAGCCACCACACGTTGCGGGAGCGGTCGCGGACCTCGAAGTTCTCCTCACCGATGGTGTGGCAGATGGAGTTGACCGACCACGTCACGTGGTGCAGCAGGGCCACCCGCACCAGGCTCGCCCAGAAGAACGCGGTCAGGGCGCCCCACCAGGACATGGTGACCAGGCCGCCGATGAGGGCGGGGGCGAACAGGGAGAAGAGCACGATCGGCAGGAACAGCTTGTCGATGAGGGCGATGTCGCGGTCCTTGAGCAGGTCCGGTGCGAACCTGCGCGGCGAGGTCTTCTTCTCGTCCAGGTACATCCACGCCATGTGCGCGTAGTAGAGGCCCTTGGCGACCGACTTCCAGTCCTCGCCGAAGCGCCACGGCGAGTGCGGGTCGCCCTCGGCGTCGGCGTACTTGTGGTGGCGGCGGTGGTCGGCCACCCACTTGACGACGCTCCCCTCGATGGCCATGGAGCCGGCGATCGCCAGCGCGATCTTGAGCGGCCGTTTGGCGCGGTAGGAGCCGTGCGTGAACAGGCGGTGGAAACCGACCGTGATGCCCAGACCGCTGATCACGTAGAAGACCGCGGCGATCGCGATGTCGAGCAGGGAGAGCCCCCAGCCCCAGAAGAAGGGGACGGCGGCGAGCAGGGCGAGGAGCGGGACGAACACGAACGCGAAGACCGTGTAGCGCTCGGCCTTGCCACGGGGTTCGGGCTCGTACTCCGGGATCGGTTCGCGTTTCTTCCGGGGCTCGGTGACGGGTGCGTCTGGAGCAGCGGTCATGGCACTCATACCTCGGGTCTGCGGGGCCGGATGGCGTTCTATCGCTGGTCAGGGCATGTGTGGGCCGGACTGGCAGACCCCTCGCGGTGGCCTGACCTATACTTACGTAACCGTAACCTACGTAGGCGTAGGTTTGGCAAGTCCCCGTGGAAACGCGCTATGTTTGGTCCGGAGCGGACGGGCGCGACGACTTCTCGCCCGCCATCCCGGATGATGTAATGGCAGCATGTGGGGTTTTGGTCCCTATCGTCCAGGTTCGAGTCCTGGTCCGGGAGCTGGGAAAGGCCGCCGACCCGCGAGCACGGGTGTACGCGGCCCATCTCACACACACGCGCTGAACGCCTCCTGACGGGCGAGGGCCGGATCGAACCCCCGCCACCGGGCGTGACGCCCACTGAGGCGGAGGTGAGGCGCATGTATCCTTCCCATGTTGGCCGCAGGTCTCGACGGCCGCCCGTGCGGCACCCGCGGGTCGCGCGCCGCCGGAGGGTGAGCCGACACTTCAACCGCCAGCTATCACGAGGGGTCTCCTTCTGTGAGCGTGAACCGACCGGCCGCAGTCATCGTCCTCGCAGCGGGCGAGGGCACCCGGATGAAGTCGAAACTTCCCAAGGTCCTCCACGAGATCGGTGGCCGCAGCATGCTCGGCCACGTCGTCGCGGCGGCCCGGGAGGTCGAGCCGAGACACTCGGTCGTCGTGGTCGGTCACGCCCGCGAGCAGGTCCGCGCCCATCTGGCCGAGGTCGCTCCCGGGGTCGACACCGCCGTCCAGGAGGAGCAGAACGGCACGGGCCACGCGGTACGCATGGCGGTCGAGCACCTCGCCGACGCCGGCGCCGACCTCTCCGGAACCGTCGTCCTGACCTGTGGGGACACCCCGCTCCTGCGCGGTGACACGCTCGGTGAGCTGGTCGCCTCCCACGAGAACGAGGGCAACGCCGTGACCGTGCTGTCGGCCCGTGTGCCCGACGCACACGGCTACGGCCGTATCGTGCGCGAGGCCGACGGCTCCGTGGCCGGCATCGTCGAACACTCCGACGCCTCCGAGACGGAGCGCGCGATCGACGAGATCAACTCCGGCATGTACGCCTTCGACGGTTCCCTGCTGGCCAAGGTCGTGCAGCGCCTGTCCACCGACAACGCCAAGGGCGAGGAGTACATCACCGACGCCCTGTCGATCCTGCGGGGCGACGGCCACCGGGTCGGCGCCTGGGCCGCCGGCGACCGGCACGAGGTCCAGGGCGTCAACGACCGGGTCCAGCTCGCCGAGGCCCGCCGTCTGCTCAACAACCGTGTCGTCGAGCAGCACATGCGCTCCGGTGTCACCGTGGTGGACCCCGCCACCACATGGGTGGACGTGCAGGTGCGCATCGGCGCCGACACCGTGATCGAGCCGGGTTGCCGGCTCATGGGCACGACCGCCATCGGTGAGGACGCCCTCGTCGGGCCCCGGGCCGTGCTCACCGACACCACGGTCGGAGACGGGGCCGAGGTCCGGGAGACCACCGCAGAGCGGGCCGAGATCGGCCCCGGCGCCGACGTGGGCCCCTACACCTACCTGCGGCCGGGCACCAGCCTGGCCGAGCGGACCAAGGCCGGCGCCTTCGTCGAGGTCAAGAACTCGACCGTGGGCACCGGCTCCAAGGTTCCGCACCTGACCTACGTGGGCGACGCCGACATCGGTGTGAGCAGCAACATCGGCTGCTCCTCGGTGTTCGTCAACTACGACGGGGTCAACAAGTCCCGGAGCACCATCGGCGACCACGTGCGCATCGGCAGCGACAACACCATCGTCGCTCCGGTGCAGGTGGGCGACGGAGCCTACTCCGGTGCGGGGAGCGTCGTGCGTGAGGACGTCCCGCCCGGGGCACTCGCGGTCTCCGAGGGGCATCGCCAGCGCACCATCGACGGATGGACCCAGCGCAAGCGGCCCGGGACGGCAGCCGCGGAGGCGGCCGACAATGCGGAGCGGCGCAGAGCCGACGACAATCAGCAGTGAGTGTGGGGGAAAACACGTGACCGGGATGAAGGCCACCGGCCAGAAACAACTGATGCTCTTCTCGGGGCGTATGCACCCGGCCCTGGCCGAGGAAGTGGCGAAGGAGCTGGGGATCGAGGTGGTCCCCACCCGGTTCGACACCTTCGCCAACAGCGAGATCTTCGTCCGCTACCTGGAGTCGGTGCGCGGCAGTGATGCGTTCGTCCTCCAGACCCACGCGGACCCGGTCAACGAGTCGATCATGGAGCACCTGATCATGGTGGACGCGCTCAAACGGGCCTCCGCCAAGCGCATCACCGTGGTCTCCCCGTTCCTGGGATACGCGCGCCAGGACAAGAAGCACCGCGGCCGCGAGCCCATCTCGGCCCGCCTGATGACCGACCTGTTCCGGACCGCGGGCGCGGACCGGATGATGGCGGTGGACCTGCACACCGACCAGATCCAGGGCTTCTTCGACGGCCCGGTCGACCACCTGTTCGCCCTGCCGATCCTGGCCGACTACGTGGCCGACGAGCTGAACCTGTCCGACATCACCGTGGTCTCCCCGGACGCCGGCCGTGTGCGCACCGCCGACCGCTGGGCCGACCGCCTGGGCTCGCCCTTGGCGATCATCCACAAGCGCCGCGACCCGGACGTGGCCAATCAGGTCAAGGTGCACGAGGTCGTCGGTGAGGTCGAGGGCCGCACCTGTGTCCTGGTGGACGACATGATCGACACCGGTGGCACCCTGGTCAAGGCCGCCGAGGCCCTCATCGAACAGGGGGCCGCCAAGGTCGTGGCCGCCGCCACCCACGGCGTGCTCTCCGGGCCGGCCGTCGAGCGCCTGCAGAACTCGCCGATCTCCGAGGTGATCGTCACCAATTCCCTCCCGATCTCGGAGGAGCGCTCCTTCGAGAAGCTCACCCAGCTGTCGATCGCCCCGCTGGTGGCCCGTGCCGTCCGTGAGGTCTTCACCGACGGCTCCGTCACGAGTCTGTTCGAGTAACCTTTCGGGGGAATATCGAGACCCCCCTGCGAGGGAGCGCCTACACACGGTCGCCGGCGGGCGTCCCCCCTTCAGGAGCCCGCCGGTGGGTGTGTACGGAGTCGTCGCTGAAGCCAGTAGACTTGGCTGAGTGTCCCCGTGTCCAGCGGAGCCCTCCGGGCTGCGCGATCGAGCGGGCAGGGGTGCGCGACGAGCGTTCCCGGGCCGGACGGGTCCGGTGACAGCTCGCCGGGCACGTCTGGAACCAGGGTGGTCGTGTCCCCCGACGGGGTGACCCCGCCGTATCCCCGCCTCGGCGGGATTCGTTCGTACTACTGGAGTCGTGTCCCCGTGCTGCGGGGTTGAACCCGAGGAGTTTTGTCGTGTCCGAGGTACGTATCGCTGCCGAGCCCCGCACGGAATTCGGCAAGGGCGCTGCTCGTCGCGTCCGCCGCGCGGGCCAGGTGCCGGCCGTCCTCTACGGCCACGGCACCGAGCCCCGCCACCTGAACCTGCCGGGCCACGAGCTCATGCTCGCCCTGAAGACCCCGAACGTCCTGATCCGTATCGACGGCGTGGGCAAGGACAACCTCGCCCTGCCCAAGAGCGTTCAGCGTGACGCGATCAAGGGCTTCGTGGAGCACGTCGACCTCCTGGTCGTCGCCAAGGGCGAGAAGGTCGAGGTCGAGATCCCCGTGACCGTGACGGGCGAGGTCCAGACCCCCGGTGTGCTCAATCAGGAGCTCGTCGCCGTGGCCGTCGAGGCCGAGGCCACCCAGATCCCCGAGAGCGTCGAGATCGACGTCGAGGGCCTGGAGTCCGGTGAGCACCGGACCGCAGGCGACCTCAAGCTGCCCGCGGGCACCACGCTGGTGACCGACGCCGAGACCACGGTCCTCACGGTCTACACGCCGCAGACCGAGGACGAGGCAGCCGAGGAGGAGTCCGCCGAGGGCCAGCCCGAGGCCGCCGCCGAGGGTGCCGAGGGCGAGAAGGCCGAGGCCGCCGAGTAGGCGTCCACGCACCATCGCTTCACCGAGCGCGCGGTTCCGGCTTCCGGAACCGCGCGCTCGTCGTAGGGTCGGTGCCGTAAAGGGATCTCGGCCCTGAAGGGCCGGGCTGTCAGCTCTTGTGGCTGAGAGCCGCCTTTACCAGCACCAGCCGACCCACGAGGGAGGTGACCCGGTTGGCTACGTTCCGCGCAGGACAGAAGACCCACCAGGCTGTGCTTCCTCAGCAGCCTGCTCTGGAATCCGAGTCGGCAGACACGCCCCGGATCGGGCACGAAACGGGACCCGGACCCCGCCCCACGGCGGAACCCGGCGCGGACCATGTGCGAGGGGAGACCACCCGCATCTCACCTGATGCCGGTGGCGTCACCCCCAACTCTGTTGGGGAGAAGCCGCGTGAGCGGCACCCGTCCGTGTTCGTCCTCGACAAGGACCACACACCGCTCCAGCCGTGCCACCCGGCCAGAGCACGCAAGCTCCTGGCCAAGGACCGTGCCGTGGTGGCCCGGCACACCCCCTTCACCATCCGGATCAAGGACCGCAGCGTCCAAGCCTCCGAGGTCGACGGTGTGCAGGTCGGTATCGACCCCGGGCCCAGGCACACCGGTATCGCCGTGTTCACCGCCCAGGGTGGTGAGCGTCGGGGCCGGTACAGCATCCAACTCGACCACCGCGGCGCGCAGATCCGCAAGAAACTGGGGCAACGCTCCGCCTACCGGCGGCGGCGCAGGTCGGCGAACCTGCGCCACCGCGCCCCGCGGTTCTCCAACCGCACCCGCCCCCGGGGGTGGCTGGCCCCGTCCCTGGAACACCGGGTGCAGACCACCACCGCCTGGGTGGCCCGGATCGCCCGGTGGGCGCCGGTCACGGCGGTGCATGTCGAACGGGTCGTCTTCGACACCCATGTCCTGTCCGCCCGAACACCCCTGGAGGGGGTCGAGTACCAGCAGGGCACCCTGGCCGGCTACGAGGTACGCGAGTACCTGCTGGCCGAGTTCGACAGGGCATGCGTGTACTGCGCAGCCACGGACACGCCCCTGAACATCGACCACGTCCACCCGCGTGCACGGGGCGGGTCGGACCGGGTGTCCAACCTGGTGTTGGCGTGTATGCCCTGCAACCGGGCCAAGTCCGATCGGCCGGTGGAGGAGTTCATCACCGACACACGCACCTTGGCTCGGATCCTGGCCCGGGCCAAGGCCCCCTTGCGGGACGCGGCGGCGGTGCAGTCCACCCGGTGGGCGCTCTGGCGCGCCCTGGATGAGCGCCTGCCCACCCGTGTGGCCTCGGGCGGGCGCACCAAGTGGAACCGGACCCGCAACCACCTGCCCAAGTCCCACACCCTGGACGCCCTGGCCGTGGGCAAGGCCGACACCCTCACCCGGACCGTGTCCCGGGTGAGGGTCGCCGGGTGTGCGGGCCGGGGCTCCTACGCCCGTACCCGCACCGACAAGCACGGGTTCGCCCGTCTGCGTCTTCCCCGGACCAAGGGGTTCTTCGGGTTCAGCACCGGGGACCTGGTCCGGGCCGTGGTCCCGAAGGGGAAGAAGGCGGGCACCCGCACCGGGCGCGTGGCGGTACGCGCCTCGGGCAGCTTCAACATCACCACCAGCCAGGGCACCGTCCAGGGCATCAACCGCAAGTACGTGCGTCTGCTGCAAAGAGCGGACGGCTATGGCTGCACATGGAAAGGAGAGGGCGTTTCCTCCCGGCCCTGAAGGGCCGGGTTCCCACGCCCAACAAAACGATGAAGCGCCTACTGCACGCATTGGGGACCAGGAAGACCGAGGACATGACCGAGCGCTGGCTGGTGGTGGGGCTGGGCAACCCCGGGCCCAAGTACGCCGGGAACCGACACAACGCCGGGTTCATGGTGGTGGACGCGTTGGCCGCCGCCGAGCACGAGCGTTTCAGGGCGCACCGCTCCAACGCCGAGATCGCGGAGACCCGGTTGGACGGGGTTCCGGTGATCCTGGTCAAGCCGCGCACGTTCATGAACCTGTCCGGTGGCCCCGTGGCGTCGTTGGCGCGTTTCCACAAGGTGCCCACCGAACGCATCATCGTGGTGCACGACGAGTTGGACGTGGACTACGGGGCCCTCAAACTCAAGGAGGGCGGTGGTGCGGGCGGGCACAACGGCCTCAAGTCGCTCACCGCATCGCTGTCGGGCCCCGGCTACCTGCGTGTGCGTTTCGGTGTGGGACGCCCGCCCGGCCGGATGGACCCGGCCGCCTACGTGCTGCGGGACTTCGCCGGCCCCGAGCGCGCCGAGCTCGACCTCAACGTCGAGCGGGCCGCCGACGCGGTGCGCACGATCCTCGCCGAGGGCCTGGGCAGGGCGCAGAACATCTACCACAGCGCTGCCTAACCGTGTCCCCGGGCCTTCCCGCCTCCACCGGCCCACGGGCCCCGTCCCCCTGCACTCAGCCCACGGACCCACCCGCGTGTCCCGCCCCGGGATCCCCGCCGGCGTTCTGGCGGTGGTGGTCCCGGAGGGTGTCCTCGAGGGCGCCGTAAGCGGGCTTGCGGGTGAAACCGTCGTCCATGACGGTGGCCGCGCCCGTACCGGGAAAGGTCACCGGGACCCACGAGTACCGGTCGGTGAAGCTCCACATGGTGAAGGACGTGCAGCTCTCGGCGTTCAGGCAGGCCTCCAGGGCGCGTGAGTAGAAGTCGGCCTGCTCCGCCAGCTGCCCGTCCGTGGGCGCGGATCCGTTCCGGGGCATCTCCACACGCACGTCCACCTCGGTGAGTGCTGTGTGCAGTCCCAGGTCGCCGAAGCGGTCGAGGTTTTCCTCCATGCTCTCGGGAAAACCAGCGTCGGTACTCAGGTGGGTCTGCACGGCGAGCCCGTGTACCGGGACATCGGCGTCGAGCATCTGTCCGACGAGTTCGAGGTAGGCGTCGCTCTTGTCGTTGATCCCCTCGATGCTGTAATCGTTCAGGAACAGCTCGGCCTCCGGGTCGGCCTCGTGCGCCCAGCGGAAGGTGTCGACGAGTACGTCCGGTCCGAGCTCGCGCAGCCAGAAGTTGTCCTCGGTGCGCAGGCGCCCCTCGTCGTCGATGACCTCGTTGGCCACGTCCCACTGGTGGATGCGGCCCTCGTAGCGGCCCACGACCGCGGTGACGTGTTCGCGCAGGATCTCCCGGAGCTCATGTTCGCTGTGGTCGCCCTCCTCGAGCCAGTCCGGGTTCTGGTCGTGCCAGAGCAGGGTGTGGCCGCGTACCTCCTGGCCGTTGCGTTCGGCGAAGTCGACGATCCTGTCGGCGTCGGAGAAGTCGTAGGTGTCCTCGGAGGGGCGTAGGTCGGACCACTTCATCCGGTTCTCCGGGGTGAGGGAACCGAACTCCTGGCCGAGGAGGGCGGTGTAGGCCCTGTCCTCGGTGAAGGGGTCGGGGTAGGGCTCGGCTTCGTGGTGGCCGCCGCCGGCGACGGAACTCCCGATGAGGAACCCCTCGGGTGCCCTGTCGTCCAGGGGCTGAGCGTTCCCCCCGACGGCCCCGGGCGGACACGACAGCAGTACGAGGGGGAGCGCGGTGGCGGCGGCGAGCGATATGGAGAAGCGTCGTATCGACATGGATGCCTCCGAATCGTGTGTCCGTCGGTCGAACCGGCCGGATCCTGAGATGTCGATCTCGCCACGGTCCTCCGTGATGCGTGTTCTGTCCGACCAACAAGCCGATACCGACTGTGATTTTCCCGGCACTTTCCGCTACTGTTCTCCGGGTCGGTCCGCTCCGTGACCGCTGGGTCGTCCTCTCCGGTCCGGCAGCGGATTCCGTACGATGGAGCCCGGAACGGGCGAGTCAGAGGGCGTGTGGGCCGACGGAGGTTCCGAACCCTGCTGGGGGAACCGAGCCGTCCCGGTCCGCGTCCGTGGAACACTGGTCGCCGACGTCAGGCCTCCACGAGTGGACGACGTGGGCGGAGGCGACGGTCCGTGAAGCGGGAGCATACGAGTCGGTGAAGAGCATCCGGAACGATCATGAGGTGGCCCGTGACCTCGCGGGCGAAGCAGGCCAGTTGTTGCTGCGTCTGCGCGCCCGGCACGGCTTCGACGAGCCCGAGGTCCTGCGGACGCTGGGGGACCGTACATCGCACGAGCTCCTCTTCTCCGCTCTCGGGCGTCTGCGTCCGAGCGATACGGTGCTGTCCGAGGAGGGCGTGGACGACCAGGCGCGGTTGAACGCCAGGCGGGTGTGGATCATCGACCCGCTGGACGGCACGCGTGAGTTCGCCGAGCCGGGGCGCACCGACTGGGCCGTGCATGTGGCCCTGTGGGAGAACGGTGAGCTGGTCGCCGGTGCGGTCGCGCTGCCCGCGCAGGGCAGTACGTTGTCCACGGTCGATCCGCCGTGGCTGCCCGAGGAGCGCCCCACCGACCAGCGGTTGCGCATCACCGCGAGTCGGACCCGGGCGCCGGAGTTCGTTCAGCGCATGGCCACGCAGATGGGTGCCGAAGTGGTGCCGATGGGGTCCGCGGGTGCCAAGATCTGCGCGGTGCTGTTGGGCGTGGCCGACATCTACGTGCACGCCGGCGGACAGTACGAATGGGACAGCGCGGCCCCAGTGGCGGTGGCCCGTGCGGCGGGTCTGCACACCTCGCGCATCGACGGTTCCGAGCTGAGTTACAACGAGGCCGACCCCCGTCTTCCCGATATCCTTGTATCCCGACCGGAATTGTCGGGTATGTTGTTGGCAAGCATCCGCGACGGTGCGGGTCTGGACAACGCCGGGCCGCACGCGGGGGGCTGACTTCGTACGCCCCACCGCCGTCGGCCGAGTCGGTTAACGAAGGCGGTTACATGGGTCAGACGAGTCAGCAGGCACCCGGGCGTCACCAGCTCTCCCAACTGGACGTCCTGGAAGCCGAAGCCATCTTCATCATGCGCGAGGTCGCCGCCGAGTTCGAGCGGCCCGTGCTGCTCTTCTCCGGGGGAAAGGACTCCGTCGTGATGCTCCGGCTCGCGGAGAAGTCCTTCTGGCCCGGGGCGGTCCCGTTCCCGGTCATGCACGTGGACACCGGGCACAACTTCCCCGAGGTCATCGAGTTCCGGGACCGCCGCGTCGCGGAAGCGGGGGTGCGCCTGGTCGTGGCCTCCGTGCAGGAGCAGATCGACGCCGGCAAGGTCAGTGAACCCAGGGGCCGCTGGGCCGGTCGTAACCGCCTCCAGACCCCCGCGCTGCTGGAAGCGGTCGAGGAGAACGGCTTCGACGCCGCGTTCGGCGGTGCTCGCCGCGACGAGGAGAAGGCCCGGGCCAAGGAACGGGTCTTCTCCTTCCGGGACGAGTTCGGCCAGTGGGACCCCAAGAGCCAGCGCCCCGAGCTGTGGAACGTGTTCAACACCCGCATCGAGCGGGACGAACACATCCGGGTCTTCCCCCTCTCCGACTGGACCGAGCTGGACGTGTGGGCCTACATCAGACGTGAGGGCCTGGAGCTGCCCTCCATCTACTTCGCGCACGAACGCGAGGTCTTCGAGCGCGACGGCATCCTGCTCTCCGACTCGCCCGTCATGAACCGGGGCGAGGGCGAGGAGGTGTTCACCGAGACCGTCCGCTACCGCACCGTCGGCGATCTCACCTGCACGGGCGCGGTCAGGTCCCGTGCCGTCGAGCTGGACGACATCATCGCCGAGACCGCCGCGACCCGGCTCACCGAACGCGGGCAGACCCGGGCCGACGACCGGGCGAGTGAGGCCGCCATGGAGGACCGCAAGCGCGAGGGCTACTTCTAGGCCGTGTTCTTGCGTCATTCCGGTCCCGCACCGTCGTCCGCCACCGCCATCGACGGGCGCGCCGGCGCGCGGCAGTGTTGCCGCGAAACCACCAGCTGCCTCTCGCTGTGCCTCTGTGCTCGTGAAGCACAACCGGGCGGGCCCCCGCTGTGTGCCCCTGCGGAGCTTGCGTAGCAGGGCACAGTAGGGGCGACGGCCGCTCGCTGATCCGAAAGCCTTCTACAAAACACCCCTGGCCGTGTTTCCCTCGGGCCTCCGCTCCGCCCCCGCGCACCTCGAGGCACGTTCCTGCCCGTTCCGCAGCCGTCCTCGTTCCTGTCGCGCCTGCTCCGAGGCCTCCGGAAACACGCCGGCCCCCGAGCGGGATCCCCGGGGAGCAGCACCGCCCGGGAGCACGCTCCGCGCCCCCGGGAGCGGGACGGGCTCCCCGGGGCCCGGGAGCGTCGGCCCCGGCCTCCCGCTCGTCTCCAGTGGTCCCTCCACCAGATCCCTTCACACAGGACCGGTCAAGCAATGAACAACGACATCCTGAGGTTCGCTACGGCGGGCTCCGTCGACGACGGCAAGAGCACCCTGATCGGGCGGCTGCTGTACGACTCCAAATCCATCTTCGAGGACCAGCTCCACGCGGTGGAGCGCACCAGCGCCGCACGCGGTGAGGAACGGACCAATCTGGCGCTGCTCACCGACGGCCTGCGGGCCGAACGTGAGCAGGGCATCACCATCGACGTGGCCTACCGCTACTTCGCCACCCCCGAGCGGACCTTCATCATCGCCGACACCCCCGGGCACGTGCAGTACACCCGGAACATGGTCACCGGCGCTTCGACCTCCGACCTCGCGATCATCCTCGTGGACGCGCGCAAAGGACTGCAGGAGCAGAGCCGCCGGCACGCATTCCTGGCGAGCCTGCTCCAGGTCCCGCACCTGGTCCTGGCGGTCAACAAGATGGACCTGGTCGACTACTCCGAGGAGCGCTTCGAGGAGATCAGGAGGGAGTTCTCCGAGTTCGCGGCAGAGCTCGGCACCCGCGAGGCCACGTTCGTGCCGATCTCCGCGCTGCACGGCGACAACGTGGTCACCACATCGGCGAACACGCCCTGGTACGAGGGCCCTTCCTTGCTGCACCATCTGGAGAACGTGCCCCTCGCCTCCGACGACAACCTCGTCGACGCGCGGTTCCCGGTGCAGTACGTGATCCGTCCGCAGAAGTCCCTCGACCCGGAACTGCACGACTACCGGGGTTACGCCGGGCAACTGGCCGGCGGCGTGTTCCGGCCCGGGGACGAGGTCGTGCACCTGCCGTCCGGGTACACGAGCCGGGTCTCCAGGATCCTCACCCCCGACGGTGAGCTGGAGGAGGCCTTCCACCCGATGTCGGTGACGCTCCTGCTGGAGGACGACATCGACATCTCGCGCGGCGACATGATCGCCCGGGTGGACAGCCGTCCCGAGGCTGCCCAGGACATCGACGCGATGGTGTGCTGGATGACCGACGGCCGCAAGCTCGCACCGCGTTCGCGGCTCCTGGTCAAACACACGACGCGGACGGCGAAGGTGAGGATCGAGGAGCTCTACCACCGGTTGGACGTCAACTCCTTGGACCGGGACGAGAGCGCCGAGGAGCTGGCGTTGAACGAGATCGGCCGGGTGAGGCTGCGCACGGCCCGCCCGCTGTTCGTGGACGGGTACGACCGGAACCGGCGGACCGGCGGTTTCATCCTCATCGACGAGGCCACCAACGCCACGGTCGGAGCGGGGATGGTGATGAACGCAGAATCATGAGCACGCGCTAAACATCTTCGCTCGGAAGAATATTGTAATTTCTTTCGGGGTTGTGTTCATCGCGGGATTTCACAGGGCAAGCAAAAGCCTGATCCCGTGGAGTCCTGTTCCGGTCCGGGGCCGCTCGCACCTCCAGGCGCGGGCGGCCCCGAAGCATGCGCACCGGCGGCCTGTCGGGGGGATTCGGTTCCAAGTGTGACTGGCGACCCAAAAGCGCTGTGCTGAACATCCGGTTCGAAGTTGCCCCAAAAAATTTGGTCAGACTATGGCAATGGGTCGATCTTCTTACTAAAGTGTCGAACTGCACTAAAGGTGCAACTGGGCGAATACGCACAGTAGTACCGGAGGTGTGCTATATCCCCGCTAACCCCCTCAAGGAGAAACACCTTGAAGAAGCACCAAACCCGCAGAACCGTGGTCGGTTTCGTCGCGGCGGGCGCTCTCTCCGTCCCCTTCGCCCTCGGCGGTGCTGCCACCGCCGGCGCTGACGACATTGCGCCCCTGCACACGAGTACGGACGCGGTGTCCGGCGAGTACTTCGTGGTCCTGGAGGACATGGTCAGCGCCTCCTCGGTGACCCCGTCCTCCATCGGGATCTCCTCGGACCAGGTCAACCACACCTACGACGATGTGCTCAACGGCTACTCGGCGTCCCTGAGCGACGCCGAGGTGCAGGAATTGCGTGCGGAATCCGGTGTCGCCTACGTCGAGCAGGTCGGCGAGGCCCAGGCCCTGGCCCCGTGGGGCCTGGACCGTATCGACCAGGAGGACCTGCCGCTCGACGGCGAGTACTCCACCCAGGCCGACGGCTCCGGGACGACTTCCTACATCCTGGACACCGGCATCGACCCCGACCACCCCGAGTTCGGCGGCCGCGCCGAAGCCGGCTGGGACGCCAGCGGCGGTGACGGAGAGGACGTGCAGGGCCACGGCACCCACGTGGCCGGCACCATCGGCTCCGACAGCTACGGTGTCGCCCCCGGCACCGACCTGGTCGGCGTGAAGGTCCTCGACGACTCCGGTTCGGGCAGCTACGACGACATCATCGCCGGTGTCGAGTGGGTGGCCGACAACGCCGGTGAGGGCTCCGTCGCCAACATGTCGCTCGGTGGCCCTGCCTCGCCCGCCCTGGACGAGGCCGTGAACGCCCTCGCCGACTCCGGCGTGTTCGTCGCGGTCGCCGCGGGTAACGAGGGCCAGGACGCCGGCAACGTCTCCCCGGGTGGTGCCGAGGGCGTCGTGACCGTCGCCGCCTCCGACGAGAACGACACCTCGACCTACTTCACCAACTACGGCAGCGCCGTGGACATCTACGCCCCCGGCCAGGACATCGAGTCCACCGTGCCCGGTGGCGGCACCGACAGCCTGTCCGGTACCTCCATGGCCAGCCCGCACGTCGCGGGTGCCGCGGCGCTCTACCAGGACGCCAACGGCCCCGCCGACCAGGACACCGTCCTGAACTGGCTGGTCGAGAACGGCGGTTCGGACAAGCTCAGCAGCGTCCCTGCCAACACCCCCAACGTGCTGCTCAACGTCGAAGGCCTGTAAGGCCGGAGCCGGTACCCCCGGCCTTCGTTGACACGGGGGCGCGGCCCGACCGCGTCCCCGGACCCGCACCCCGGCCCCGAGCCGACCGGACCCTCCGGCTCGGGGCCGTTGCCGTGTCCGGGGGCGGCACAGGGCCGGCGAACGGGCCGTTGCGACCGACCAGATCCGGACGCCCTCCGGAGGAGGCGGACGCGAAGAGCCGCACGAGACCTCAGCCCGTCCGAGTGGCCTCGTGGTCGGCCCGGACCCGGAGCCCGTCCAACGCAGGAAGCAACCAGTCGTCGACGGCCGCCACGACCCCGCTGCTCCCCGGCCGCAGGTCGGTCAGGAAGCGTGTGGCCAGATCGATCAGGTAGAGCGCCATGACCGTGGACACGGTGTGTGGGAGCAACCCGGTCGCGGCCATCAGCGGATCGCGCAGCAGCCGTGAACCGCTGTCCAGCCACCGGTGCACCCCGGGATGCACGCCGGCCTGCACTGCCTCGTTGAGGTCGTAGTGCAGCGCGTCGAACCCGGCCGGGGCGTCCAGGGCGAGGCGTTCCCAGTCCCACACGAACGCCCGCCGCGAGGTACTGGCCACGTTCCACCGGGTCAGGTCCCCGTGCCAGGCCCCGAAGGGCACCCGCACGTCGGGCAGGCGGCTCAGCGCCTCGCGCAGTGGCTGTGCCTCGGGACGGGCGCCGAGCAGGGTGATGCGTTCCTCCAAGGACCGCCGGTACGGGCTATCGGACAGCCACCGGGTCCGGACCGCGCCCAGCCCGACGATCTGTGTGACGCACCGCAGGAGCTGGTGGCGGGTCGGGCGGTCGGTCTGGTCGCCCACGGGCAGCGCCTCCTGCACCAGGAACGGATGGCCGTTCCACTCGCCCTCGTGCAGCAGGCGCGGTACCGTCACGTCCTTCAAGAGGGCCCCGTCGAGGTGCTGCAGCGCGCGTGTCTCGGTCCGCACCAGGCGCGAGGTCAGGTCGTTGGTGGCGACCTTGGCGTAGCCGATGGTGCGCCCACCGGGGGTGAGCAGCAACAGAACGGGTTTGCGGTTGGCTCTGGGCGGCCCGAGGTGGATGGCCACGGACACCTCCCGGTCCAGGGCCGAGGCGAGGGCGTGCTCGATCCCCGGACCCGCTCCCACGTAGAGGCGATCGCGCAACAGCAGCGGTGCCAGCCCGGTCGCGAACGCCCCCGTCAGCGCCAGCGACCGCACCCGTTCCCCGAAGGAGTGCCCGTGGGAGAAGGAGGAGATCCCGCGGACGGCAGCGGTGCGGTTGTGCGCGGGCAGGATGACGCGCGGGTTCCGGGCGCTGGGTACCGGAAGGTACTGGCTGCCGCGCTCGTGCCGGGCCAGGCGGGTGCCGGTGAACTCCCCGGGGCCCAACAGGCCTCCGCACGGCCACAGCACGGCGGCCAGGTCGGTCAGATAGGTCGTTTCCCTGTTCACCGGGGACCCCCGCGAGCACGGTCGGACACGGATGCGGTGTGGAGGCGGGCGCGCGGCATCAGCGGCCGGCCCCCGAGGCGGCGCCGGGAGCTGAGCCCCCGACGGGCTCCTCGTCCGCCGGGCCGGTGTTCTGTTCCGTGCCGTCGGCCGTGGGCACTCGCGTGCGGTCGTGCTCGGCGACCCGGCAGGCGGGGACCGTGCCGGAGGCGACCGGGGAGGGGGCCGGGGTCCTGGAAGCGGCCCCGTGTGTCAGGACCACCACACCGGGCACAACGGTGCCGGTGAGTTCGGCGGCCCGCACGAGTGCGGCCAGGTCGTCGCGGCGCGACCGTCCGAGCTCCACCACCGGTACGAGTGCGTCAGCCGCTCCCAGGAGGGATTCGACGTCGGCGCGTCCGGTCCCGGCGGTGCTGGTCAGCACGGTGTGGTCGGAGTCGTGGAGCAATAGCTCCAACAGGTCGTGCATCACGGTGCCCTGGACGGGGGCGGCGGACCCGGGCCGCCCGTGCCTCAACACACGCAGGAGCGGCAAGGAGTCGGGGCGCACGGTGAGAGCGCCGGGGTCCTCGCCCTCCGTGAGTGCCTCGGCCAGGCCGGGCCCTTCGGGCAGCCCGAACGGGTCGGGGGAAGGGTCGGTGCACACCAGGAGCGTCTCGGAGCCGGTCCTGGCCAGGGCCGAGGCCAGGTCGACGGCGGCCCTGGGGCCGGAACGTCCGGGGGTGACCGAGGTGACCAGGACCGTCCGGCTGCTCTTCGCGGATCCCCCGGCGGAGGTGTCCGTGAGCTCCACCGAGCCCTCGTCGCCCGACCGGGCCGTCCGCAACCGCGATCTGAGCAGGTGGGCGCACGCATTGGCCTTCTGTCCGGCCCGCGTGTGCTGTTCGAAGGGCTCACAAGGCAGTTCGTCCAGGTGAGCGGGGGCCGGCAGTTCCACCAGGACGGGGCGCCCGGCCAGGCGTGCGGCCTGTTCCCCGTCGCGGACCAGCGGATCGGACCGGTCGCGCAGGAACGCTGCGGCCAACCCCAGCACCAGGCCGAGAGCGGGACCACCCGCCGCCCACAGCACCGCCGGGGCCGACAACACCGACCCCGGTGTGCTCGCCGGGCCGACGACCTTTCCGGGGTCCACGGTCTGCGAGAGCGCGGTGAGCGAGGCCGCGACCCTGCCCAGGCCGGTGATCTCCTGCTCGAGCGCATCGGTCCGCGGGGCGTCCTCCCTGCCGGCCTCGTCCAGTTCGGCGTAGAGCGCCGCCTGCTCGTCGCGCAACGTGCTCACGCGCGTGGCCAGCAGAGTCTCGGCCTCCCGTGCTCGGGAGAGGAGGTAGGCCTCGGCCAGCGCGTCGGCGCCGGCGCGGGCCTCTTCAGGGGTGGGAGCGGAGAAGCGGAACTCGAGGACATCGCCGTCGGAAGGCACGCTCACTTCCACGCGGTCGGCCAGTTCCGTGGGGGAGAGGGAGATGTCGGCCCGCTCGGAGAGGGTTTCGGACAGCAGTTCGGTGGTGTGTTCGGAGGTGGCGAGCCGGGCCTGGGCCTCCAGGTCGAGCCCGTCGGCGGGTGCCCTTCCGGTCTCGGCCGCGCCCGTGGGGCGCACCTGGACCGAGACGGTGGCGGTGTGGGGGGAAGGGAGGGTCGCCAGAGCCGCCACGGCCACGGTAAGGCCGCTCAGTAGGCCGGTCAGGACGATCCGTCGGCGGCGACGGAACAGAGCGGTCCGGTTCTTCGGCACCGGACCTGCAGAGCCGGGGACGTCGGTGTCCATCGGGTCCTCTCGGGCAGAGGTGAGGCACTTTTGGTGAGTGATTGAATACTAAGTGTAATACCTTTGGGTGTGCCCGCTGCTTTGCGAAGCAGCCGTTTTGCCGAGACAAAACGACCGGAAAGCGCGTCCCGGTGCCGACATGGCGGAAGGGGCGACGCAGCCTTGTCCGTCGCCCCTTCCGGAATCCTGTGTGTGGGTGTGCTCAGCCGCCGATGACCTGTGGCGGGAGCCCGGTGTCCGCCTCCCATGCCTGGTCGCACGCGTCCTGGGTGGAGACCGTCTGCGCCCGGGCCGTGCAGTCCCGGTACTCGGCCACCTCGTCCTGGTGCATGAACAGCACCGCAGCCATCGCCGCCGACAGGACGACACCGACCGATCCCACGAACACACTCGCCATCGCCATCGGTGCCTCCACACTCCGGCGCCGGGCGGCACGGCGGGCACGGAAACCCTGGACCAGGCCGAAGAGCGACAGAAGGATCCCGTACGGCGGGAGCAACAGGCCCATCGCGCCGAAGAACAGGCCCCACAGCCCGCCCCTCTCGGACTTGGGCGGCTGCCCGTCGTTCTGCGGATCCGGGCTGTTCTCGCTCACGGGTGACTCTCCTTTGGGGCGCCGGGGCGCCGTGTGACCGGGACCAGGGTCTGCTCGGCAGGTACCGCATGGTCTGACTGGCGCGGAGCGTACCCGGTCCCGTTCTGCGGGCAGGGGCGGGAACCGGGAGAGCCGTCACACAACCCCAGGTCCCCGTCGGCCCGACGCTACCCGGGCCGATAGGGTGGGAGTGCGGACGGGGCCCGCTGCGGGCCCGGCCCTGGTGCCGCCTTGTGCGGTGCACCTGATTTTCCTCCGGATGCTGCGCTGTCCCCCAGCGCCCCCGGGAGCGGGAGCTCGACTCCCGTGCTGTTCTTCTACACACGAGGGAGAAGCACACTGTCCGCGCGAGTGGTGGTCCTCATATCGGGCACGGGCAGCAACATGTCCGCCCTTTTGGACGCGTGCCGGGCCCCCGAGTACGGGGCGCAGGTGGTCGCTGTCGGTTCGGACCGTCCCGGAGCCGGAGGGCTGGAACGGGCCGAGGCCGACGGCGTGCCCACGTTCGTGGTCCCCTTCCGCGACTACACCGACCGCTCCGAGTGGGACACCGCGATGTCCGACCGGATCGCCGCCTTCGAGCCCGACCTGGTGGTCTCGGCCGGGTTCATGCGCATCCTCGGGCCGGCCGTCGTCGGACGGCACGCCGCGATCAACATCCACCCGGCGCTGCTGCCCTCCTTCCCCGGCGCGCACGCGGTACGCGAAGCGCTCGCCCACGGTGTCCGTATCACCGGCACCACCATCCACTTCCTCGACGAAGGGGTCGACTCCGGGCCGATCATCGACCAGGCCACGGTCCCCGTCGAGGACGGCGACGACGAGGCCGCCCTGCACGAGCGCATCAAGATCGTGGAGCGGCGCATGCTCGTCGACACGGTCGGCGAGCTCGCGCGGCGCGGCTGGAACGTCGACGGCAGACATGTGCGGCTGGGCCGCACCGAGCAGGGCCGCACGAACGCGAGCGAGACGAAGGAGACCCCGTGACCCAGCGGGCCATCAGGCGGGCGTTGATCAGTGTGTACGACAAGACCGGTCTGGAGGGGCTGAGCGCCGGGCTCGCCCAGGCCGGAGTGGAGATCGTCTCGACCGGCTCCACCGCAGCGCGACTGCGCAAGGCCGGGATCGAGGTCACCCCCGTCGAGGAGGTCACGGGCTTCCCCGAGATCATGGGCGGCCGCGTCAAGACGCTCCACCCCCACATCCATGGCGGCCTCCTCGCCGACCAGGACGACCCCGGGCACATGGAGACCGTCGACGGCCTGGGCATCGCGCCCTTCGACCTCGTCGTGGTCAACCTCTACCCCTTCGGCGACACGGTGGCCTCAGGGGCCTCCGACGCCGACTGCGTCGAGAAGATCGACATCGGCGGCCCCGCCATGGTGCGCGCCTCCGCCAAGAACCACGGCAGCGTCGCCGTGGTCGTGGACCCCGGTTCCTACGACGAGACCCTGCGTGCGGTGAGCGAGGGCGGTTTCACCCTCGACCAGCGCAAACGCCTGGCCGCGCAGGCCTTCCAGCACACTGCGGAGTACGACGCCGCAGTCGCCACCTGGTTCGCCGAGTCCTACGCACCCGATGCCGAGGCCGAGGGGTCCGGCTGGCCGGCGTTCTTCGGGGACGGTCACGAGCGCGGCCAGGTGCTGCGTTACGGCGAGAACCCCCACCAGAGGGCGGCCCTGTACACCGTCTCCGGGGCCGCGGGGACCGGCCTGGCCGGGGCGGAACAGTTGCACGGCAAGGCGATGAGTTACAACAACTACGTCGACGCCGACGCGGCCCTGCGTGCCGCCCACGACTTCTCCGAGCCGTGTGTGGCCATCATCAAACACGCCAACCCGTGCGGTATCGCGGTCGGTGCCGACAACGCCGAGGCCCACCGCAAGGCCCACGCCGGCGACCCGGTCTCCGCGTTCGGGGGCGTCATCGCCACCAACCGCCCGGTCGGGGCCGACCTCGCAGAGCAGATCGCGGAGATCTTCACCGAGGTCGTGGTGGCGCCCGAGTTCTCCCCCGAGGCGGTGTCCGTGCTCACCCGCAAGAAGAACATCCGTCTGCTGGTCGTCGAGGGCGCCGCGGGTGTGACCGGTGGTTTCGAGCACCGCCAGATCAGCGGCGGGCTGCTCGTCCAGGCGCGGGACGCCGTCGACGCGCCCGGTGACGACCCAGAGAAGTGGACGTTGGCCACCGGGACCCCCGCCGATGCACGAACCCTCGCCGATCTGCGCTTCGCCTGGCGTGCGGTGCGAGCGGTCAAGTCCAACGCGATCCTGCTCGCCGCCGACGGCGCCACCGTGGGCGCGGGCATGGGCCAGGTCAACCGGGTCGACTCCGCCCGCCTGGCGGTCTCGCGCGCCGGGGACCGCGTACACGGTTCCGTGGCCGCCAGTGACGCCTTCTTCCCGTTCGCGGACGGTCTGGAGATCCTCACCGGTGCGGGCGTGCGCGCGGTCGTCCAACCGGGCGGGTCCGTGCGTGACGACGAGGTCGTCGCTGCGGCCGAGGCCGCCGGGGTCACGATGTACCTGACCGGCACCCGGCACTTCTTCCACTAACCCGCGCTCGGCGGGCACCGAGTGCGAGCGCCTGCCGAGCGCACGATCGTTCGGAGACGAGGAGTTACGATGAGCGCGACCGTTCTCGACGGCAAGGCCGTCGCCAAGGCCATCAAGGAGGACCTGGCCGAACGGGTCTCCGAGCTGCGCGCCAGAGGTCTGACCCCCGGACTGGGCACCGTGCTGGTCGGTGACGACCCGGGCAGCCACACCTACGTGCGCGGCAAGCACCGCGACTGCGCCCAGGTGGGGATCGCCAGCATCCGCCGCGACCTGCCGGCCGACGCCCCGCAGGCAGAGGTGGAGCGGGCCGTGCGCGAACTCAACGAGGACCCGGCCTGCACCGGTTACATCGTGCAGCTGCCCCTGCCCCGGGGTATGGACGAGGGCCGGGTGCTCGGCCTCATCGACCCGGTCAAGGACGCCGACGGCCTCCAGCCCGCCAACCTGGGCAAGCTCGTCCTCATGGAGGAGGCCCCGCTGCCCTGTACCCCGCGCGGGATCGTGGAGCTGCTGAGCCGTTACGACGTCCCGCTCAAGGGTGCCGAGGTCGTCGTGGTCGGCCGCGGTGTGACCGTGGGCCGCCCCCTGGGTCTGCTGCTGACCCGACGTTCGGAGAACGCCACTGTCACCCTGTGCCACACGGGCACCCGTGACCTTGCCGAGCACACCCGCAGGGCGGACGTGGTCGTCGCCGGTGCCGGCGTGCCCGGCCTCATCACCCCCGACATGGTCAAGCCGGGCGCCGCTGTGCTCGACGTCGGTGTCACCCGCACCGACGACGGGCTCGCCGGCGACGTGGCCGCGGGCGTGGACGAGGTGGCCGGGTTCCTCTCGCCCAACCCGGGCGGTGTGGGGCCGATGACCCGGGCGATGCTGCTGGTCAACGTGGTCGAGAACGCAGAACGTCAGGCCGCCGCGCTCTGAGAGCCGGCGTTCCGGTCGTCCGTGGGGCCCACACGACCGTACGGGCCCCACGCGTGCGTCCGGGGCCCGGCTCAGCTGGCCCAACGCTCGGTGCCCACCGGCATCGGTCGCACCAGACCCAGGGAGACCACCTCGTTGGCCAACCGGGTGCGCCGGTTCTGCCCCTCGGGAACACGGAACTTCTGATAGAGGCGCAGCAGGTGCTGTTTGACCGCGGCCTCCGTCACCACCAGTGCTTCGGCGATGTCGCGGGCCGTGGCGGGTGCCACGAACGCCTCGTCGGACAACGCGGGCCGGCACAGGACGGTGAGGACGTCGAGTTCGCGCCGGGTCAGGTCGGGTACGGCCTCGCGCCGCAGTTCGAGGTCGGGGCGCAGCTGCTCCCGGGGCAGCCCGCCCACATGGCAGCGGGCGGTGCCGAAGGTGAGGACGTCGCCGTCCTTGAGTACACGGCGGGCCACGGGGCGTCCGTTGACCCGGGTGCCGTTACGGGAGAGTCCGAGGTCGACGACGTAGACGTAGGGCCCGCGCCGGACCAGCTCGGCGTGCAGTTGGGAGACGGTCAGGTCGCGCAGGTGGATGTCGGTACCCTCACCGCGGCCGACGGTGGTGACCTCGGCCGAGAGGGGGTGGAGGTCACCGGAGGAATCGATCCTCAGGTGAGGGCCCTCGACCGGGGTCTCGGCCGTGGTGGCCGGCGGTCGGGGGTGCTGACGACGGTGGGGGAAGGACGGTCGGGGAGTGGTGGTCCGGTCCGCGCTAGGAGTGGGCTTCATGGGGGGGTCCTCGCTCACCGTGGCACTGGAACACCACTTGGGTTACCCGGGCTGCACTGGTTCTACGCGCTTACTCCGTAGTTAGGCGGACAAGGCGCGGCAAATATGGCTCTGTGGCCGCCATGAGGCAGGAAACGGACATAGTCGCTCCGGTGGGGGTAAGACCGTTACCGTGAGCTCTGGGGCCGGGGTGATCCGGGCCAATACAATGACGGTGGTCCTCCCCGGCTATCACGGCCTCGCCCCGCGCCCGGTTCCGTGGCCGCACGGCACACGGACAGCCGCGCCGTTTTCGGACACCCCGTGACGTGCGGGTGGCCGGTCCGGGCCAGAGCCGGGGAACGACCGTGGTAACGAGCAGCGCGGCGGCCAAGCACATGAACCGAACGGGTCGGTACGCGGTGGACAGGGCGGAGCAGACGCAAGTGGCGGACTCGGGCACGCCGGACGACGACGTCCCCCAGGACAACACCCCCGGTGACGGTGGAAGCCGCGCCGAGGACCCCCAGGGGGAAGAGGAACACCTCCCCGAGCAGGCGCAGGAGGACGGTGCGGAGGAGGCGCAGGGGGCGGGAGCCGACGATCCCCCACAGCCCTCCAGGTTTCCCCCGTGGCTCGTCCAGATGCCGTACGCGCTGGTGCTGTCCGGCCTGGCAGCGGGTATCGCCGTGGTGGGGTTCGCCTACTTCAAGCGCGGCCCGGCTATCATCGCCGGGACACTCGTACTCGCGGCCGTGTTCCGTCTGGTGCTTCCCAAGGACTGGATCGGGATGCTCGCGGTACGGCGCAGATGGGTCGACCTGACCGTGTTGGTCGGGCTCGCCTGCCTGCTCATCGTGTTCGCGTGGGTGGCGCCGCAACTGTCCACCTAGGCGTCGAATAAGCTTGATGTCGAGATACCGCGACCGCCTCTCCGGTGTACACGGACACCGGAGGGATCGCCGTGCGCGGAGCCGGCCACGCCCCGGTCACGAGCCGGTGCGTGTCCTCCGCCGTACGAGGCGGTTGCCGAGATTGAAGGGACAGCCACACAGCCATGGCCAAGATCAAGGTCGAGAACCCCGTAGTCGAGCTCGACGGTGACGAGATGACCCGGATCATCTGGTCTTTCATCAAGGACCGACTGATCCTTCCCTACCTCGACATCGACCTGAAGTACTACGACCTCGGCATCGAGGAGCGCGACCGCACCGACGACCAGGTCACCGTCGACGCGGCCCACGCCATCAAGGAGCACGGGGTCGGTGTCAAGTGCGCCACCATCACCCCGGACGAGGCCCGGGTCGAGGAGTTTGGCCTGAAGAAGATGTGGCGGTCGCCCAACGGCACCATCCGCAACATCCTCGGCGGCGTCGTCTTCCGTGAGCCCATCATCTGTGAGAACGTTCCGCGCCTGGTCCCGGGCTGGACCCAGCCGATCATCATCGGCCGCCACGCCCACGCCGACCAGTACAAGGCCACGGACTTCAAGGTCCCCGGCGCCGGCACGGTCACCATGACCTACACCCCGGAGGACGGCAGCGAGCCCATCGAGTTCGACGTCGCCGAGTTCGGCGAGGCCGGCGGTGTGGCCATGGGCATGTACAACTTCCGCAAGTCCATCGAGGACTTCGCGCGTGCCAGCCTCAACTACGGCCTGGACCGCAACTACCCGGTCTACATGTCCACCAAGAACACGATCCTCAAGTCCTACGACGGCATGTTCAAGGACGTGTTCCAGGAGATCTACGACAACGAGTTCAAGGAGCGGTTCGAGGCCGCGGGCCTGACCTACGAGCACCGCCTCATCGACGACATGGTCGCCGCGGCGCTCAAGTGGGAGGGCGGCTACGTCTGGGCCTGCAAGAACTACGACGGTGACGTGCAGTCCGACACGGTCGCCCAGGGCTTCGGTTCGCTGGGCCTGATGACCTCGGTCCTGCGCACCGCTGACGGCCGCACCGTCGAGGCCGAGGCCGCGCACGGCACGGTCACCCGCCACTACCGCCAGCACCAGGAGGGCAAGCCCACCTCGACCAACCCGATCGCGTCCATCTTCGCCTGGACCCGCGGTCTGGAGCACCGCGGCAAGCTCGACAACACCCCGAAGGTGGTCGAGTTCGCCCAGCAGCTCGAGGACGTCGTCGTCAAGACCGTCGAGGGCGGCCAGATGACCAAGGACCTCGCCCTGCTCGTCGGCAGTGAGCAGGAGTGGCTCACCACGCAGGAGTTCCTCGCGGCCCTGGACGAGAACCTGAGCAAGCGCCTCGCCTGAGACACGCACCACCGGGGGAGCGGGCCCCGAGCCGGGCCCGGCCCCCTCCGGCAGGGGCGGTGACCCCTTTGCCCGGGAACGACGCGCCCGGCCGACCCCGAAACGGGTCCCGGCCGGGCGCGTTCGTGTGCGCAGGGGCGTGCGGGAGAACTTCCGGAGCACGTTTGCCGTGTTCGGCGGGTGCGTGGAGCGGTTCGGTGACAGGATGAGGGGTGCGTCGTCCGTGCCTCGACGATGCGACCTATAACACGTGCGTACGATTCGCGTCTTTGGCGAACCTTGACTTATTGTAGAAACCAGTCGGTGAGAACCGGCAGGCCAGAGCGGGTTTCGTCCCGCGAGGCCACAGACCGACGTGCCGGCAGTGCGCCCGCTGGGGGGTAGGCGCGCACAGCTCGGAACGTCACAGAAGGGCCCGTCACTCCGGTGGCGGGCCCTTCGCTCTGCTCCAGGAGGCACGTAGCCCGGGAGCCCCTGCTCCCGGGAGCGCTCACGCGCCGCCCTCCCCCGCCTGCGGGCACGGGGGAGAGCACAGGACCGGGGGTCAGTCCTCCATGGCCTCCTCGGGGATGGGCTCGCCCTCCCGCATCGCCTCGAACATCATCTCCGAACGGCTCTCGTCCCACACCACGACCGAACCCACGTTCGGCAGGGTCGGTGTCTCGGCCACGGGGATCGACGTCGTCCCGATACCGCCGCGCATGTCCAGCAGCATGCCGGCCAGGTGCCGGAGCTTGTCGCCCTCGTCGACGGTGAACGTGTCGGTCCCGGCGATCACGAGCGGGCCCGCACGGAACGGGTTGAACATCGTGGAGGGGGCAGTGGCCTCCTGGATCAGCGCGGAGAAGAACTCCCGCTGGCGCTGGATGCGGTCGAGGTCGGCGCGGGGGCTGTCCCGGGTGCGCACGTACCCGAGCGCGGTACCGCCGTCCATCTCCTGGCACCCGGCCTCGACGTCGAGGCCGGCCTTGGGGTCGGACATGGGTGACTCGGGGCACAGTTCCACCCCGCCGACGGCGTCGACGAGGTTCACGAACCCGCCCATGCCGATCTCGACGTAGTGGTCGACCTGTACACCGGAGGCACGTTCGAAGGTCTCCACCAGGGGTGCCGGCCCGCCGCAGATCTCCTCGCCCTCCTCGTCCGTGCCGCACGTGGAGTCCGCATAGGCGGTGTTGATCTTGTTGTCGGCGTAGCCGGGAACGGCCATGGGCACGTACGAGTCGCGGGGGACGCTGACGATGGTGGAGTCGCCGTCGCGCGGGGTGTACAGCAGCATGATCGTGTCGGTGCGCTGTCCCTGGGCATCGCCGGTCGCCAATTCCTGCATCCGGTCGTCGTCCATGCCGTCGCGGCTGTCGGAGCCCACGACCATGTGTACGGTGCCGCGGCCGTCGTCGGGGCGGCCTTCGTAGTCCTGGAGGGCCTCGACCCTTTCCAGACGCGAGTCCGCCCACAGGTAGAACCCCAGGGGCACGATCAGGAGCACCACCGCGGCCGTGATCAGGACCGTCCGGAACCTGCGCTTGCGCTTCTCCCGGGCTCGGCGCTTGATGCCGCGGCCGTCGTACTCCCGGGGATCGGAGTGGGTGCGGCGACGCTTCTTCTCCCTGCGGAGCGGAGGGACCTCGTCGGCCGGGGGCATGCGCCGGGTCTCACCCACCACACGCTGCTCGGACTCACGCGGGCGGTAGAGCTTCTCGAACTCGTCGGGGGATCCGGGGTCGCCGCCGCGGCGGAACACCCCTCCCCGGTCGTGTTCCCCGGTCGAGCCGTGCCCGCCCGGACCTCGTCGATCAGCCATGGATCCGCTGTCCCCGTTCCGCGTGATGGTTGTGCCGTCACCCCTGTGGGATCGCAGACAGCGTAGCCGGGTTCGCAGAAAGACCGGTCCGCTTCGTCCGTTCGGTGAAACCCTTCTCCCGGATCAGCGCAGACGGTGTGCCCCGGCGGCCGGAAGAGCGGTCCGCAGGCGGGGAGCGCGTGGCCCGCGGCCGGAGAAGGCCCGTTCCACGTTCGCGCGGACCCTGTCCGACCGGCCGTCGCCGACCAGGGCGAACGCGGCGCCCCGCCAGCCGGTCATCCGGGCACCGCGTGCACCGGCACGGGAGGCGGCCTCTGCGACCAGGTCCACGTCCGGTGTGGGCAGTTCGAAGCGGCGCAACGACAGGTGGGAGGCGGACAGGACCGGACCGAGCTCACCGAACCGTTCGGCGCGCAGCAGCCCCACGGCCGCGTTGAGGCGGTGCACCTCGGTGACGGCGTACTCCACCCGGCGTGCCAGGGCCGCTTCCGGGAGGCGGTTCAGCGCCTCGGGCAGGTCCTGGACGGCGCGCAGGGGCCCCAGGGCCAGTGCGGCCCGGCGGAGCTCCTCCTCACGTACCCGGCGCAGGTCACGGCGGGGCAAGGCGCCGGTGTCGGCCACGAGCAGGTGCAGTTCCTCCGCGGCCAGGTCGAAGGGGAAGACGGTCGTGCGCAGGCTCTTGTGGTTGACCCGCACGGCACAGCCGGGGCGGGCGACCAGCGCGACCCGCTCGTCTGCGTCGGCCCCCTCGGGGGGCGGGGCCCCGCTCAGGTCGGACAGGGCCAGTGAGGTGGCGGCCCGGAGCGCGGCCGTGCGGCCCAGGGAGGCGTGCGCGGGCAGGTCGGTGTCGACGACGGCACACACCCCGGTCCCGGGGGGTGCCGTCCCCTCGCGGCGGGCACGCTCGACGGTGCGGGCCACCACAGTGGCCGTCGTGGACCGGACACGCACGGGGCCCCCGGGCCGGCAGACGTGCACTCCACCGTCCTCGGACGGCCCGAGAGCCACCGTCACGCCCCACGGCAGTGCGGTGTACAGGCCCACGCCCTCGCTCGCGACCGTGTGTTCGCCCATGAGCGCCAGACGGCCCGGGGCGTGCCAGACGCCCGCCGGTGGTGCCGCGAAGCGCTCGTGGAAGACCTGGGCCAGTGTGTCCGGGTTCGGCGGGGTCTCCGGCCAGGGCCCCCGTGGCCCGGCCGCTCCCGCACCCAGCATCGCGCGCAACCGTGCTCCCGCGCCCCCCACCGCACGTCTCCTTCCTCTGCCCGGCCGCCGTTCACACTCCAGGATGCACCGCCCCCGGCGCGGGTCGTGCGTGGGCGTGGTCACTTCGACGGCGTGCGCCCCACGCCTAGGCTGTGGCCCCGGACCCGGCTCGGGCGGTCCTTCCGCAGGTGAGTACGGTGCTCTGAGGCCGGCCCCCGGGTGTGGCTCCGGAGAACGACGAGGGTCGCCGGGCAGGGAAGGGGACAGATGACGTCGGTGGCCGAGCGGGCCCGCGGTGCCGCACAGCGTGCACAGAACAAGGCGATGGACACCTTCTGGGACCTGCGCCGGCGCAGGCCCGCCGTGGACCATCTGGTGCGTGCGGCCGAGCGGTACTCCGACCAGAAGGGCAGCCAGCTCGCGGGTGCGGTGACCTACTTCGCGTTCCTGTCCTTCTTCCCGCTGCTCGCGCTGGCCTTCGCGGTCGTCGGCCACTTGACTGCGGTCGACGTCGAGCTCCGGCAGTACCTGGAACAGGTCCTGGAGGACGTGCTGCCGGGGTTGTCGCAGCGGTTGCCGGTGGACCAGATCGCGCAAGCACGCCTGGGCGCGAGCCTGATCGGTGCGCTGGGTCTGCTCTACGCGGGGCTGAACTCGGTGGCCTCACTGCGCGAGGCCCTGCACGCTGTTTGGCTGCGCAGTCTGCGACAGGGCCCCAACTACGTCGTGCGCAAGGCCTCCGACCTGCTCGTCATGCTGGGTCTGGGCACGGCGCTGCTGCTCACGGTCGCCTTCACGAGCGTGGCCCAGACCGCGACACAGTGGGTGCTGTCACTGATCTCCCTGGACGGTTCGGTGGTGGCGGGGCTGACGTTGCGCCTGTTGGCCGTGGCCATCGCTGTCGGCATGAACATGCTGATCTTCGTGCTGGTCTTCTCGCTGTTGTCGGGGGAGGGGCGTCTCACACGTCCGATGTGGCGGGGCGCGCTCATCGGTGCGGTCGGGTTCGAGATCATCAAGTCGGCCGCTGCGATGCTGCTGGCCGGGACCCTCAGCAACCCGGTCTACGCCTCTTTCGCCGTGCTGGTGGGGTTGCTGGTGTGGATCAACCTGGTCATGCGACTGGTCATGTTCAGTGCGGCTTGGACGGCCACGTGGCTCTCGTCCCCGCCGCCCTACACCGGGACGCTGCCGTTGCCCGAGGCCAGCGGTATGGACTGGACCCGCAGGGTGGAGGTGCTACGGCTCCCGCCGCGGGAGCTGGCCGAGCGGCGTCTGGCGCAGCGGATCCTCGCGGCGCTCGTGGCGACCGCGGCGGCGTCGGTCACGGCCGGTGCCGCGGCGGTGCTCACGCGTTCGGAGGAGGAACGCCGCGGGTGAGCACTGCCCGTTCCACCCAGGATGAAGACCGTTCGTCCCCTGCGGGGGTTTCGCTCCGTATACGGCGGGCTCCGGCGGGGTAGTCCTTATCTGTCCCGGTTCACCGGGGCAGGTCGGCTGGAAAAGGCCGCAAAATCCCCCCTGGAGGACGAAAGATGGCTATTTCGTTCACGTCATCCGAACGCCCGACGATCGGAGTGGAATGGGAGCTCCAGCTCGTCGATCGCGAAACCCGACATTTGCGCCAAGAGGCACATAAACTACTTGCCGCTCTCCCGGACCTCAGTTCCGGAAGTGCGCATCCCCCGTTGCGCCACGAACTCATGCAGTCCCAGGTCGAGGTCGTCACCGGCATCTGCGAGACCGTCGAGGAGGCCAAGGGCGACCTCGCCCGCAACATCGACCGCATGCGGGAGGTCCTCCACCCCTGGGGCACCACCCTCACCTGCTCCGGCACCCACCCCCTCGACGACTGGCGGGACCAGGAGTTCAGCCCCGGCGAACGCTACGGCGAGCTCCTGGACCAGATGCAGTGGCTGGTCAGGCGCATCCTCACGTGCGGTGTCCACGTCCACGTGGGGGTCCGTGACCGGGAGAAGGCCGTGCCCATCGTCAACGCCCTCTGCCACTACCTGCCGCACTTCCTGGCCCTCAGCGGCTCCAGCCCCTACTGGGGCGGCAGTGACACGGGACTCGCCTCCGCACGGTCGATCATCTTCGGGGCGCTGCCCACCTCCGGGCCGCCACCGAACCTTCCCCACTGGCGAGCTTTCGAAGAATACCTCGAAACACTACTCAGGGCAGGTACCATCGCCTCCATCAAGGAAGTGTGGTGGGACATCCGTCCGCACCCTGATTTCGGCACGATCGAGATCCGGATGTTCGACGGAATTCCCACACTGCGCGAGGTGGGAATGGCCGCCGCGCTCTCCCAGAGCCTGGTGGAACTGTTCGATCACCAGCTCGACCGCGGGTACGGGCTGCCCAGTCCGCCCCCCTGGGTCGTGAAGGACAACAAGTGGCGAGCCACCCGCTACGGGCTCGACGCCCGGGTCATCACGGACGCCCGCGGAACCACCGTTCCGCTCCGTGACGACCTCTACGAGCTCGTTCGAGAACTGGGGCCGACCGCGGCCCGCTTGGGCTGCGCCGAGGACCTGGACCTGGTGTCCGAGGTCATGGACAAAGGGGCCTCGTACGAGCGCCAGCGCGCGGTCGTCGCGGACGGCGGATCGATCTCCGACGTCGTGGACCTGCTCGCTGCCGAACTCCGTAGCGGTGATCCCACTCGCGCTGTGTCCGTGCCGGTGACCTGACCGGCTGCGCGGTAAGACGTGAACGAAGAGGGGACCCTCGCATGCAGGGACATGACCTGCCGGAACAGTTGACGGCCTTCCTGGCCCGCAACGAGCGAGAGCTCATCGGCTTTCGTCGGGACCTGCACATGCACCCCGAACTCGCCTTCGCCGAACACCGCACCACGGGCCGCATCGCCGAACGCTTGCGGGCGGCCGGGCTGCAGCCCGAGATCCTTCCGGTGGGCACGGGGCTGGTCTGTGACATCGGTTCCGGCCCCGGTCCCGTCGTGGCCCTGCGCGCCGACATCGACGCGCTGCCCCTGACCGACGAGAAGGAGGCGACGCCCTACCGCTCCACCGTGCCGGGGGTCGCGCACGCGTGCGGACACGACGTGCACACCACGGTGCTGCTCGCGACCGGCCTGTTCCTGGCCCAGCGGGACCGGGCCGGCGCCCTGCCCGGTCGGGTCCGGCTGTTCTTCCAACCCGCCGAGGAGCTGCCCGGTGGCGCAGTGGAGGTCGTCGAGGCCGGCGCCATGAAGGACGTGGAGCGGGTCTTCGCCCTGCACTGCGATCCCCGCCTCCCGGTCGGTGAGGTGGGTCTGCGCAGTGGCGGCATCACCGCCGCCTGCGACCAGCTCCTGGTGCGTCTGTCCGGTCCCGGCGGCCACACCGCGCGCCCGCACCTGACCGCCGACCTCGTCTACGCGCTGGGCAAGATCGTCACCGAACTGCCCGCTGCGCTCTCCCGCCTGGTCGACCCCCGTGCCGGGTTCAGCCTCGTGTGGGGGCGCGTCAGCGCCGGATCGGCACCCAACGTCGTCCCCGACGACGCCGTTGCGGAGGGGACCGTGCGCTGCCTGGACGACGAGGCCTGGCACGAGGCCCCCGACATCCTCAAGGGCCTGGTCGAATCGGTGGCCTCCGTCTACGGGGCCAGCCCCGAGGTGACCTACCGGCGCGGGGTCCCGCCCACCATCAACGAGGCGACCAGCATCGAGCTCATGCGCGAGGCCACCGCTCTCGCACTGGGGCCGGAAGCGGTCACCTCCACCCCGCAGAGCCTGGGCGGGGAGGACTTCGCCTGGTACCTGGAGCACGCTCCCGGCGCCCTGGCCCGGTTGGGAACCCACTCGCCGGACCGGGACGGGCCGATGCTGGACCTGCACCGGGGCACCTTCGACGTGGACGAACGCGCCATCGGGGTGGGCACCCGGTTCGCTGCCGCCACCGCGTTCACCGCACTGTGGGAGGCGGCCCGGTCCGGGGGACGGCTCGGCAGCGAGGCCATGGCCTGAGTCGCCGACGCCGTGTGCAGGGCGATCCCCGCGCCGTGTTCCGTACGGAGCGGGGGAGGGGCCCCGCCCGTCCGCCGAACCCCCGGTATTTTCCCCCGCGGTGGCGGAGGGGACCCCGGCGGGTGGCATGCTGTGGAACATGAACCAGCCACTCACTGTTGAGCAGATCCGGCAGGCGCCGAAGGTACTCCTGCACGACCACCTCGACGGCGGGCTGCGCCCGGAGACCGTCGTCGAGCTGGCCCAGGCCTCCGGATACACCGGTCTGCCCACCTATGATCCCGTGGAACTGGGCAACTGGTTCCGCGAGGCCTCCGACTCGGGCTCCCTGGAGCGGTACCTGGAGACCTTCGCCCACACCACCGCGGTCATGCAGACCCGCGAGGCGTTGGTCCGAGTCGCCGCCGAGTGCGCCGAGGACCTGGCCGCGGACGGTGTCGTCTACGTGGAGTCGCGCTACGCCCCCGAGCAGCACCTGGAGGGCGGACTCTCCCTGGAGGAGGTCGTCGAGGCCGTCCAGGAAGGGCTCGAACTGGGCGAGAAGCGCGCCGCCGAGCAGGGCAACCCCATCCGTACCGGGCAGCTCGTGACGGCGATGCGCCACGCCGCGCGTTCCTCGGAGATCGCCGAACTCGCCGTGCGTTACCGCGACGCCGGGGTCTCTGGCTTCGACATCGCCGGTGCCGAGGCCGGGAACCCGCCCACGCGCCACCTGGACGCCTTCGAGTATCTGCGCCGGGAGAACTTCCACTTCACGATCCACGCGGGCGAGGCCTTCGGGCTGCCCTCCATCTGGGAGGCCCTGCAGTGGTGCGGCTGCGACCGGCTCGGCCACGGCGTGCGTATCGTCGACGACATCGACCATGACGGGAACGGCGCACAGGTGCTGGGCCGTCTCGCGCAGTACGTGCGCGACAAGCGGGTGCCGCTGGAGATGTGCCCCAGCTCCAACGTGCAGACCGGTGCTGCCCCCTCCATCGCGGAGCACCCCATCGGGATGCTGCGCGACCTGCGTTTCCGGGTCACCGTCAACACCGACAACCGGTTGCAGAGCGGCACCAGCCTGTCCGGTGAGTTCGCCAAGCTCAGCGAGGCCTTCGGTTACGGCTGGGACGACCTGCAGTGGTTCACGGTCAACGCGATGAAGTCGGCGTTCCTGTCCTTCGACGAACGGCTCGCCCTCATCAACGGCACCATCAAGCCCGGGTACGCGCGGCTGAAGTGGGCGACCGAACGGTGACCGCCGCGGAGAGCACGACGCACTACGCCACCTCCACACGGGTGATGGGCGTGGTGTGGACCGTCATCGCCCTGCTGCTCCTGCTCGACGTGCTGTTGCGCGGGGAGGGGCGCACGGCCTGGATCGCAGCTGCGCTCCTGGCCGCAAGCGTCGCCGGCGTGTACATCGTGTGGTTGCGGCCCCGTGTGGTCTCCACCGGGCGCGGTCTGCGCGTGATCAACCCGGTGCGCGAGGTGTTCGTGCCCTGGAGCGCGGTGGAGTGGATCGACGTCCTCGACGTGCTGCGTGTGCACACCTCTTCCGGGGTGGTGCGTTCCTGGCCGCTGCGTGAGTCCAAGCGTTCCAAGGTGCGGGAGAACATGCGCCGGGACGCGGGCCACATCGACACCGATGTCGACGACGACCCCGGGAGCGCACGGCCGGTCGACCTCATGGCGCGGGACCTGCGCCGGGACGCCGAACGGTACCGGGCCCGGCCCCTGGGTGGCCCGATCGAGGACGTCGACGAGGCCGGCCCTGCCGCGATCGGTGCCGAGGACCGCCCGCAGACGATGGTGCCGGTCGAGGTGATCGTCGTGCTGAGCCTGACCGCAGCGATGCTGGTGGCGGTGTTCCTCCTGGCCTGAAGCGCCTTCCGGCGGACATGCCCTCGGACCCGGTCCCCGCACCCGCGGGGCCGGGTCCGACCTGTGTGTCCGGGGTTGACGCGGCACTGCCGACTCTGGTTAGGTAAGGCATGCCTAAGGGAGATGTTCCGGGTGGGCTTCGCGCGGATGGCCCGGTTCGGAGCAACCCCCTCAGGTACGTGCGGTTCGTCCGCCCAACGGGAAGAGAAGGTGACGTACGCCGCGAGTCCAACGGGGTCTGCGGGGACCCTGCGCGGCGGCCGCCACCGGGGTGCGAGTCCCCGACCCGCCCTGGCAGTGCCCGGTGCTGTCCACCCCATGGCCTCGGGGTGCACGCTCGCCACGCCGGCTCCGGCGCCGCCGGGGCGGGAACTCTTCCCGGGCGCGAACGTGTACGGCTCCTCGAACAGATCGACGGCCCCGCCGAAGGGTTCGCCCTCGGCGGGGCCGTGGCTGCGCGGGACGCCCGGGTCAGACGCGGGAGAGTACGCGGTTGAGGAACTCCCCGAGCCGTTGGGCCCGCTGGGTGACGACCTCGAGGGCGTGTTCGGCCTCGAAGGGTTCGAAAACCGCGCTCATGGCGTCGTTGCTGACCATGGCCAACGCCAGCACGTCGGCCCCTGCCCCCACGGCTGCGATGGCCTCCAACGCGATCGACCGCCCGACGACGTCCGCACCGGACTGGCGCAGCACGTTCAGTTCCGCCGGGGTCTGGAACTGCGGCCCGACCGTGGACACGTACACCCCTTCGGCCAGGGACGGGTCCACCTCGCGGGCCACTTCCCGCAACCGTTCGGAATAGGCACGGGACAGATCCACGAAGGTGGCGCCCACCAGCGGAGAGCGGCCGGTCAGGTTGATGTGGTCGCGCACGACCACGGGTTGGCCCGGGGCGATGTCGGCACGCAGCGAACCGGCCGACCCGGTCAGGACCACGGTCCTGGCCCCCGCTGCGATGCCGGTGCGCACCGCGTGGGCCACATCCAGGGCGTCATGGCCCTCGTAGAGATGGATGCGGCCCATGAAGACCGCGACCCGTTTCTCACCCACCCACATGCTGCGCACAACGGAGGTGTGGCCCTCGGCCGTGGGCGCGTGGAACCCGGGAAGGCCCGTCACGTCCAGTTCGATGTCGGGCGTGCCCAGCGTGTCCACCGCGCCGGCCCAGCCCGAGCCGAGCACCACCATGGCGTCGAAGGAATCGGCTCCGGCAAGGGACAGCAACTCGTGTGCGGCCGAGCCCGCCAGTTCCTCCGCCTGCTCGGTCGTACGGGGCGGCTGCTCTGTATCGCTCACGGGACGGATGCTATCGCTGTGTGACGAGGCTGTTCCGGTACGCAACGCTGGGTGTCATGCGGACGGAACGACGGTTCACATGGCCGACAATGGGAGGAAGCGATAAAACCAGGTGGAGCCCGTCCATGCCCGAACATCGTCCCCGACCGGGAACGGGTGTGCGGGCCGCCCGCAGAGGGAGTGAAGCAGCGTGACGAAGGTCGTGATCATCGGAGGAGGTCCCGGGGGCTACGAGGCGGCACTGGTCGCAGCACAGCTCGGCGCGGACGTGACGGTGGTGGAACGCGACGGAATCGGCGGCGCCTGCGTCCTCACCGACTGCGTTCCTTCCAAGAGCCTCATCGCCACCTCCACGCGTACCACCTACGTACGCGAGTCCGAGCACCTCGGCATCCACCTCTCCAGCGTGCACGGGCACGCATCGGGTGTCGAAGCACACGTGGACGAGGTCAACCCCAGGATCAAACGCCTGGCCGAGGCGCAGTCCGAGGACACGCACGCCCGGCTCGTCAAGGAGGGCGTCAAGGTCGTCAGCGGCGAGGCCCGGTTGGTCGACCCGCACATCGTCGCCGTGGACGACCAGCGGATGCGCGCCGACGTCGTCCTCCTGGCCACCGGAGCCCACCCCCGTGAACTGCCCACCGCGCGCCCCGACGGGGAGCGCATTCTCACCTGGCGCCATCTCTACGACCTCGAGGAGCTGCCCGAGCGCCTCGTCGTCGTCGGCTCCGGTGTGACCGGTGCCGAGTTCGCCAGTGCCTATCAGTCGCTCGGGTCCGACGTCACCCTCGTCTCCTCCCGTGAACTGGTCATGCCCACTCAGGACGCGGACGCCGCCGAGGTCCTGGAGGAGGTCTTCATGCGGCGCGGCATGACCGTGCTCAGCCGCACCCGCGCCGAGTCGGTCGTCAACACCGGCGAAGGGGTGGAGGTGACCCTCTCCGACGGCCGTGTCGTCGAGGGCAGCCACTGCCTCATGACGGTCGGCATGATCCCCAACACCGACGATCTGGGCCTGGAGGGGGCCGGGGTCCGCCTGGCCGACAACGGGTTCATCGACGTCGACCGTGTTTCCCGCACCTCGGTCCCGGGTGTCTACGCGGCCGGCGACTGCACCGGGGTGAACATGCTCGCCTCGGTGGCGGCGATGCAGGGCCGGATCGCCATGTGGCACGCCCTGGGTGAGGCCGTGGCACCGCTGAAGCTGTCCACGGTCGCCTCCACCGTCTTCACCCACCCGGAACTGGCCGCCGTGGGCGCGAGCGAGAACGACGTGCGCAGCGGCCGGATCGACGGGCGTTCGGTCACCCTGCCCCTCAACACCAACCCCCGGGCGAAGATGAACGACGTCGAGGACGGCTTCGTCAAGCTCATCTGCCGACAGCACACCGGGATCGTCCTCGGCGGTGTCATCGTCGGGCCCCGGGCCAGCGAGCTCATCCTGGCGGTGTCTGTGGCCGTGCAGCAGCGGCTGACCGTGGACGACCTCGCCCACACCTTCTCGGTGTATCCGTCGCTGTCCGGCAGTGTCACCGAAGCGGCCCGCTCCCTGATGTTGGCCTCCCCGGAGTAGGTCCGACCCCTCCCCGGCAGTACTCACAACGGCTCCCGCGCCTGCTGCGGAGGGAAGGGGGCCTCCCGTGTGCCCCGGGCCTGGAGCGCACACGGGAACGGGCGCGCCGAGCCTGTGCTCGACGCGCCCGCGAGGGAGTGTGGGGCGGGGACGGGCCCGCTGTCAGAAGTCGAAGCCTCCGAAGTCACCGAAGTCGCCCCCGGCGTCGCCCATGTCCTCGGCCCCGGCGCCCATCATGCCGCCGCCCATCATGGACCCCATCATCGAGCCCATCATCATGCCGGTGAACATGCCCGTCATCATGTTCAGGCCGAAGTAGCCGCCCGCGTAGGGCGAGTAGGCCGGACCGGCGTCGTAGTACGGGCGGCGTTCGCCGTCGACCTCGACCATGCGTACGTCCGGCTGTCCGCCGAGGCGCACGGCCTGCGCGCACTGGTCGCACGCGGTGACCTCGCGCGGGCTGCCGCCCGGCGGGGCCCAGGTGACGTCCTGGGTGGAGGGCCCGTGCTGCGGGTTGAAGAAGCAGGGACCTCGGCGCTCGGGAACCTCCTCGCCGTTGAGGCGGGCCCGGGTGGCGGCCATGTAGTAACGGCCGTCCTCCAGAGCGCCGGTGACCAGACGCACCTGGTCGGGCTCCTGAATGGTGTCGAGGAGGGACTTGGCCTGGTCGTAGGAGTCCATGGCCCGTGTGTAGTCCTCACGGGTGGCCTCGTCGACCGCGGACAGGTCGATCTCGAAACGAGAGACGTCCTCGCCGAGGCGCACGACGTCCTCGGTGGCCATCTGCTTGATCTCCTCGAGCTGTTTGGCCTTCTCGGCCTCGCGCTTCTTGCGCTGGTTGTGGACGAACCAGCCGCCGGCGCCGATGAGCAGAACGAGGACGGCCAGCAGGACGAAACCGGAGACGGCGTTGGCGTCCTGGGCCTCCTCGAGCTCGGTCGTGGCCTCGGGAACCGCCGCGAGTGTGTCGATCGGGTTGGGGGTGCCCGTGGCCCCACCGCCCTCCTGGAGGGACAGTTCGCGGATCTCCTCGGTGTTCTCGAGGTTCGGCGAGGTGACCTCGAACGTGTCGACCCCGGAGAGGACCCCGTAGGCGCCGTCCCCGACCTCGGCCATGACGGGATCCATGAACGCGTTCACCCCGGCCTCGGAGGTGGTGTTGCCCCCGGGGACGAGGACGTAGTAGACGGGCGTGTCGGCTTGGGCGGCCGCGTTCTCGAGGACGGCGATCTCCCCCTCGGGGATCGCGTCCTCACCGGTCCCGACATCGATGGCGGGATCGACGTACACGCCGTCGTCCTCGAGCTCGCTGACGACGTCCTGGGTGTCGGGCAGGCCGGCGGTTTCGTCGGTCTCGGCGGCAGCGGATGCCGCCGGGACGGTCATTGCCGCGGCGGCGAGCCCGGCGGTGAGCATTGTGGGTGTTACCAAACGGCGCAACATGATCGTTTCTCTCGCCTCCCTCATCCCCGAAGACGAATCACGGATCCTCATAGTTCCTGGTGGGCTCGACCGGCTCTGCCCCGTGCGGGACAGGGCCGGGGCGGGGGCGGAAGCACACGCGCGGTGGCGGCCCCGGAGCCTTTCCGTGGCCGCCACCGTGTTCTCGGGCGTTCGCCGTACGGGCGGGTCCGGGTCAGCCCTTGGCCGTCGAGGCGGAATTCTCGGCGGCCGCCCCCGTGTCCCCGTCGGCCTGCGCGGGGTCGTCTGCGGAGCCGCCCTCCGAGGTGGTGCCGGCCGAGTCGGCCGTGCCCTCCTGGGCACCGTCCGCTTCGGCCGTGTCCTCCTCGTCGAGGGGCACGAAGCCGGATCCGCCGCGCGGGGTGTGGTAGCGCTCCAGATCGAGGATGCCCTCGCGCTTGGCGACGATCGCGGGGATCAGCGCCTGACCGGCCACGTTCACGGCGGTACGGCCCATGTCGAGGATCGGGTCGACCGCCAGCAGCAGGCCCACACCCTCCAGGGGCAGACCCAGCGTGGACAGGGTCAGCGTCAGCATCACGACGGCACCGGTCGTACCGGCGGTGGCCGCCGAACCGATGACCGAGACCAGGACGATGAGCAGGTAGTCGGTCAGGCCGAGACTGATCCCGGGGAAGAACTGCGCGATGAAGATCGCCGAGATCGCCGGGTAGATCGCCGCGCAACCGTCCATCTTGGTGGTGGTGCCGAAGGGTACGGCGAAGGACGCGTAGTAACGGGGCACGCCCAGATTCTGCTCGGCCACCTTCTGGGTGATGGGCAGAACACCCATGGAGGAGCGGGAGACGAACCCCAGCTGCACGGTCGGCCAGACCCCGGAGAAGTACTTGGCCGGGGACAGCCCGTGCAGGCGGGCCAGTACCGGGTAGACGACGAAGAGCACCAGTGCCAGCCCGATGTAGATCGCGAGGACGAACTGGCCGAGCGCACCGATGGTGTGCCAGCCGTAGCTGTAGACCGCGTTGCCGAGCAGGCCGACGGTGCCGATCGGGGCGAGGCGGATGATCCACCACAGGGCCTTGAGCACGACCTGCAGGGCCGAGTGCATGAAGTCGATGAAGGGCTCGGCGGGCTTGCCGACCTTGACAGCGGCGATACCGAGCACGACCGAGATGACGATGAGCTGCAGGACGTTGAACGACAGTCCCGTGGTGAGGTCGTCGCCGACACCGCTGGTGTCGGCCTCCAGGCCCAGGATGTTGGCCGGGACCAGGCCCTCCACGAAGTCGAGCCAGGACACCTCGCGACCCGGGTCGTCCTGGGAGGCCGGGTCGACCCCGCTGTTGACGCCCGGGCGCAGGGTCAGGCCGAGTGCGATGCCGATGGACACGGAGACGAGTGCGGTGATCGCGAACCACAGCAGGGTCTGGCCGGCCAGGCGCGCAGCGTTGGTGACGTTGCGCAGGTTCGCGATCGAGGTGACGACCGCCAGGACGATCAGCGGTGGGACGGCCGTCTGCAGCAGTGTCACGAACGTGCTGCCGAACAGGTCGAGTGCTGTGGCCAGGCCGTTGGTGGCCTCACCGTCGCCGTCGGGCGGGCTGATCCGGAAGGCGACGAAGCCGAGGGCCACGCCGAGGAACAGTGCGGTGAAGACCTGGACGGTGAAGGAGGGGATCCAGATCCTCCGCCGCGCGGGCGCTTCGGTGGTGCTCTGTGCGGACACGGTGTTGCTCCAGGTGGTGTGCGAAGAGCCGAGGGCACACCTGTGGGCCCTGCCTCATGGGGTGTGCGCTCGGCGAGGGGGTCGGAGAGGGGATCACCGTCGGGTGACGCGGGACGTGCAGCGGCTCCGGAGGATGCCTCGGCGCCGCCCGTGGTCGGGCGCGCGGGCGGGGTCACGGGCCGCGGTCAGCTACACGCGTGGCTGGAGCAACGGCACAGGTCGATGTGCCACCGTCGTGTCAGTCCCCAGATGTTCGTCACGATTGAGCACGATAACCCGGTTCGTTCACCTTTTCCATACACGGAAGCCCGATGATTCGACGGGCATCGAACAAAACCCCTCATGTGCCGGGATCCGCGTGCTTCTTCCCGGGAGCGTGTGAGGTGAGAATCACCAGCCCCGTGCCCGTGTCGGCGGTGGTTCCGGGCCGCTGGAGCGGGAAGGTTCGTCGGCACGCTCGCCCGTCGTGGCCGGGATGGGACAATCCGAGGAAAGCACCGTTACGGAGTGGCAGGGGTGGCTACCGTGAGCGACGACAGAGATCCGACGACCGGAGGCGAAGAGATGTCTGCTCCCACCGTGGCCCGACCACAGGTCTCCGAGTTCGAGGACCGGCGAAGTATTCCCGTCCCGCCGGAGGCCGGGTTCACCGCTGAGGACCTCGACCGTATTCCGGATCTTCCGCCGCACACCGAACTCATCGACGGAAGCCTGGTACTGGTGAGTCCGCACAAGACGTTCCACATGTTCGTGCTCAAGCTTCTCGAGCGTCAGATGGACGATCAGATCCCCGCCGGTCTGCTTACCTACCGGGAGTGCACTGTGGTTCTCGGGGAGCGGCAGAGGCCCGAGCCGGACCTGATGCTGGTGGACGCGGAAGCATTGACGAGCATGGACGACACCTGGGTCGCTCCGGACGCCGTTCGACTGGTGGTGGAGGTCGTCTCCCCGCAGTCGGAGGTACGTGACCACGAACGCAAACCCCAGCTGTACGCAGGAGCCGGGATCCCCCACTTCTGGCTCGTAGAGAAGGAAGATGCGGAAGGCGCCGTGGTGTACGCCTACGAGCTCGACCCGGTCAATGGGGGATACACGATGACCGGTGTGCACAGGAAACGCATGAAAGCTGACGCACCATGTGAATTGGATATCGACCTCACACGGCTGCCTCGCACGGGGCATTCGGGCTGAAAGAACCTCAGCGGGAAGGGAAACTCGCTCCCTCCCCTCCGTGGCGTCCGCCGCTCAGGCCTCCTTGATCTCGCAGACGACCGCGCCGTTGGCGACGCTCTCGCCCGAGCCGATCTTCAGCCCGGTCACCACACCGGACTTGTGCGCGTTCAGCGGCTGCTCCATCTTCATCGCCTCGATCACCACGACCGTGTCCCCCTCGGCGACCTCGGCCCCCTCCTCGGCCACGAGCTTGACCACGGTGCCCTGCATCGGTGAGACCAGCGCGTCACCGCTCGCGGCGGAGGTACCCCCGCCGCCCCTACGGCTCGCACGCTTCTTCCTGCCACCGGCCTGCGTGGCCTGGGGTGCCGCGCCGAGGGAGGCCGGGAGCACGACCTCCACACGCTTGCCGCCCACCTCCACGGTCATACGCTCGCGTTCGTCCCCGGCCGCCTCGCCCGGGGTGCCCGACCACGGCTCGATCCGGTTGTCGAACTCGGTCTCGATCCACCGCGTGTAGACGGAGAAGGTCTGTTCCGGGTCGGCGGGGGCGAAGGCCGGGTCGGCCACGACCGCCTCGTGGAACGGGATCACTGTGGGCATACCGCCGACGGTGAACTCCGCCAGGGCCCGCCGTGAGCGCTGCAGGGCCTCGGCACGTGTCCGCCCGGTCACCACCAGTTTGGCCACCATCGAGTCGAAGGCCTGCGGGACGGTGAAACCGGCCTCGCAGCCGGTGTCCACGCGCACGCCCGGGCCGCCCGGGAGCGACATCTCGGTGATGGTGCCCGGGGCCGGCATGAAGCCCCTGCCGGCGTCCTCGGCGTTGATCCGGAACTCGAAGGAGTGCCCGCGCACCGGCGGGTCCCCGTACCCCAGCTCCTCGCCGTCGGCCACCCGGAACATCTCCCGCACCAGGTCGATGCCGGTGACCTGCTCGGTGACCGGGTGCTCGACCTGCAGACGGGTGTTGACCTCCAGGAACGAGATGGTGCCGTCGGTACCCACCAGGAACTCGCAGGTACCCGCACCCACGTACCCGGCCTCGGACAGGATCGCCTTGGAGGCGGCGTACAGGCGCTCGTTCTGCTCCTGGGTCAGGAAGGGGGCAGGGGCCTCCTCGACCAGCTTCTGGTGGCGGCGCTGCAGCGAGCAGTCCCGGGTGGAGACCACCACGACGTTGCCGTGGGCGTCGGCCAGGCACTGGGTCTCCACGTGGCGGGGACGGTCGAGGTAGCGCTCCACGAAGCACTCACCGCGCCCGAACGCGGTCACGGCCTCGCGCACCGCCGACTCGTAGGCGTCGCGCACCTCGTCCAGGGTGTGGGCGACCTTCAGGCCGCGTCCCCCGCCGCCGAAGGCGGCCTTGATCGCGATGGGTAGGCCGTGCTCCTCGGCGAAGGCCACGACCTCCTCGGCCGAGGAGACCGGATCGGGGGTGCCCGCCACCAGCGGCGCGCCGACCTTCTGGGCGATGTGGCGGGCCCGGACCTTGTCGCCCAGGGAATCGATCGCCGACGGGGGCGGGCCGATCCAGGTCAGACCGGCATCGATCACGGCCCGGGCGAAGTCGGCGTTCTCGGCCAGGAACCCGTAGCCGGGGTGGACGGCGTCGGCACCCGACTCGGCGGCCACCGCCAGGAGTTTGTCGATGTCCAGGTAGGACTCGGCCGGGGTGCTCCCGCCCAGGGCGTGGGCCTGGTCGGCGATCTTGGCGTGGGGGGCGTCCAGGTCGGGGTCGGCGTAGACCGCGACACTGGCCAGGCCGGCGTCGCGGCAGGCGCGGGCGATGCGTACGGCGATCTCGCCGCGGTTGGCGATCAGGACTTTGCGCACGGTGGGAAATCCTCCTGCGGGAACGTGGAACGGTGACGCGCCGACCGCTCGACGGGGGTTTCGTACATCGGGAATCGCGGACTGCCGGCTAACGCATGCTCAAGCGCCACGCGCCCGGCCCGGGCCTGGGGGAGACACGGCCCCGCAGGCCCTGTGCCCGGTCGCGCCAGCCCGACACGGGCTCGGGCGGTGGGTTCTCCGCGGCGGTCCGGGCCGCCGCGGCACGTGCGCTGAGCACCGCGGTGAGTGCGGCGAGTTCCTCTGTGGTCGGCTCGCCCCTGACCACGGTCAGGTGCGGCGCGTTGCTGTAAGCGCTCACAGCGGGATGTTCCCATGCTTCTTCGGCGGAAGCTGCTTGCGCTTGTTCCGCAGTGCCTTGAGTGCCTTGGCCACCTGGTCCCGTGTCTCCGAAGGCATGATGACCCCGTCCACGTAACCGCGTTCGGCCGCCGAGTACGGGTTCAGGAGGGTGTCTTCGTACTCGGTGACGAGGCGGGCCCGCTCGGCCTCGACGTCCTCGGCGTCGGCCAGGGTGCGCCGGTGCAGGATGTTCACCGCGCCCTGGGCCCCCATGACCGCGATCTGGGCCGTGGGCCAGGCCAGGTTGACGTCCGCGCCCAGGTGCTTGGAACCCATGACGTCGTAGGCGCCGCCGAAGGCCTTGCGGGTGATGACGGTGATGAGGGGGACCGTGGCCTCGGAGTAGGCGTAGAGCAGCTTGGCGCCGCGGCGGATGATGCCGTCCCACTCCTGGTCGGTGCCGGGCAGGAAACCGGGCACGTCGACGAAGGTCAGCACCGGGACGTTGAACGCGTCACAGGTACGCACGAAACGCGCGGCCTTCTCGGAGGCGTCGATGTCCAGGCAACCGGCCAGACTCTGGGGCTGGTTGGCCACCACACCGACGGACCGGCCGTCGACGCGGCCGAAACCCACCACCAGGTTGGTCGCGAACCGGGCGTGGACCTCCAGGAAATCACCGTCGTCCAGCACCGACTCCAGCACCGTGCGCATGTCGTAGGGCTGGTTGGCGGAGTCCGGGACGAACGTGTCCAGCGCCAGGTCGGAGTCGGTGACCTCTTCGGCGGGCGCCTCCTCGGGCGGGACCGGGGGCGCCTCGTCCAGGTTGTTGTCGGGCAGGTGCGCCAGCAGGTCCTTGACGTAGTCGACGGCGTCCTGCTCGTCGGTACCCATGTAGTGGGCCACGCCGGAGCGGGCCGTGTGCGTGGCGGCGCCGCCCAGCTCCTCCATCGACACGTCCTCGCCGGTGACGGTCTTGATCACGTCGGGGCCGGTGATGAACATCTGCGAGGTCTGGTCGACCATCACCGTGAAGTCGGTGAGCGCCGGGGAATAGACATGGCCGCCGGCGGTGGCCCCCATGATCAGGGAGATCTGCGGGATCACCCCGGAAGCGTGGGTGTTGCGGCGGAAGATCTCGCCGTACTGGCCGAGCGCGACCACACCCTCCTGGATGCGGGCGCCTCCGCCCTCGTTGATGCCCACGACGGGGCAACCGTTCTGCAGGGCGTGGTCGAGGACCTTGACGATCTTCTCGCCGTAGACCTCGCCCAGGGACCCGCCGAACACGGTGACGTCCTGGCTGAAGACGGCGACGGGCCGTCCGTCCACCGTCCCGTGGCCGGTGACGACACCGTCGCCGTAGGGACGCTTGTCCTCCAGCCCGAAACTGGTGGAACGGTGCCGGGCCAGGGCGTCGAACTCGACGAACGAGCCGGGATCGAGCAGGGCGTCGATCCGCTCGCGTGCGGTCATCTTGCCTTTGGCGTGCTGTTTCTCCACGGCCCGCGCCGACCCCGCGTTGACCGCCTCGTACCGGCGGCGCTGCAGGTCGGCGAGCTTGCCCGTGGTGGTGTGGATGTCGATCTCGTCCGTGGGGAGCGGTTCAGGGGCTTCGGTGGCCATAACAACGCAGGTTAACCCTGTGCCTCACAGGGTTTTGCACGCGGCCCACGGTTATCCGGCACTGTCCGGGGCCCTGCCTGCTGACGGGGGACCGGGCGTCCCCGGCCGCTCCCGGCGGCCTGTCGCCCGGGCGCCCCAGGACAGGAATAGCGGTGAACTCTGTGCAAAAGAGGCGAAGAATCACAATAATTCACGCCGCTGAGGAATGCGAGAAATGCGCCCCCGCTCGTATTGTGCGGTCGTTGTTCTCTGTAGGCTCGGGCCCATGACAGCGGTGAACGCGGAACGCGACAGTGCACGGCAGGAAGTCCCCGAGCAACTCCGCAGCGATGTGAAACTGCTCGGTGAGATGCTCGGGACGATCCTCGCCGAGAGCGGGGGCGCCGATCTCCTCGAGGATGTGGAGAAACTCCGGCACGCGGTGATCGGTGCACGCGAAGGCACGGTCGAGGGCGAGGAGATCACCCGCCTGGTGGGCGCTTGGCCCCTGGAACGGGCCAAGCAGGTCGCCCGCGCCTTCACCGTCTACTTCCACCTGGCCAACCTGGCCGAGGAGCACCAGCGCATGCGGGCCCTGCGCGAGCGGGACGACGCCGCGAACCCGCCGTCGGAATCGCTCGCCGCGGCCGTGCGTGCGGTCCGCGAGGAAGGCGGCGGCGAAGAGACCCTGGAGAACCTCCTGGAGGGCATGGAGTTCCACCCGGTCTTCACCGCCCACCCCACCGAGGCCCGGCGCCGCGCCGTGTCCACCTCGATCCTGCGCATCAGCGCCCAGCTGGAGGCCTGGCACGACGCACACGAGGGCAGCAGTGCCGCAGCCGAGGCGCACCGGCGCCTGCTGGAGGAGGTCGACCTGCTCTGGCGCACCTCCCAGCTGCGCTACACCAAGCTCGACCCGCTCGACGAAGTGCGCACCGCCCTGGCGGCCTTCGACGAGACCATCTTCTCCGTCGTCCCACAGGTCTACCGCTCCCTGGACGCCGCCGTGGACCCCGAGGGCACCGGCACCCGCCCGCCGCGCGTCCTGCCCTTCGTGCGTTACGGCAGCTGGATCGGCGGCGACCGCGACGGCAACCCCTTCGTCACCCACGAGGTCACCCGTGAGGCCATGACGATCCAGTCGGAGCACGTGCTGCGCGGACTCGAGTCCGCCTGCGACCGGGTCGCGCGCACCCTGACCGCCTACTCCAACCTCACCCCCGCCGACAAGGCCCTGCACGAGGCCATCGCCACCGCCAAGGCCGGACACCCCGGACTCATGGCCGAGATCGGCAGCCGCTCACCCAACGAGCCCCACCGTCAGCTCCTGATGCTGGCCACCGCGCGCCTGCGTGCCACCCGCGAGCGCGACGCCGACCTGGCCTATCCCGACGTCGACGCCTTCCTCGCGGACCTGCGCACCGTCCAGAACTCCTTGGCCGAGGCGGGCGCGGTCCGCCAGGCCTACGGGCAGCTGCAGCACTTGGTGTGGCAGGCCGAGACCTTCGGTTTCCACCTCGCCGAACTCGAGATCCGCCAGCACAGCGAGGTGCACGCCGCGGCGCTGGCCGAACTGCGCGCCGGGGAGCGCCCCTCGGAACGCACCGAGGAGGTCCTGGCCACGATCCGGGTCATCTCCTGGATCCAGGAACGTTTCGGGGTCGACGCCTGCCGCCGCTACATCGTCAGTTTCACCCGCTCGGCCGAGGACATCTCCGCCGTGCACGAACTGGCCTCCTACGCGCTGCCGGAGGACCGCAGGCCCGTCCTCGACGTGATCCCGCTCTTCGAGACCGGCGCGGACCTGGAGGCGTCCCCGCACGTGCTCGGCGGGATGCTGGACCTGCCCCAGGTACAGCGCCGTCTGGAGGAGACCGGGCACCGGCTGGAGGTCATGCTCGGCTACAGCGACTCCGCCAAGGACGTCGGCCCGGTCAGCGCCACACTGCGCCTGTACGACGCCCAGGCACGGCTGTCGGAGTGGGCGCGCGGGAACGGGATCCGGCTCACCCTCTTCCACGGTCGCGGCGGTTCCCTGGGGCGGGGCGGCGGACCCGCCAGCCGGGCCCTGCTCGCCCAGGCACCCGGGTCGGTCGACGGCCGGTTCAAGGTCACCGAGCAGGGCGAGGTCATCTTCGCCCGTTACGGCCAGGACGCCATCGCCCGCCGCCACATCGAACAGGTCGGCCACGCGGTGCTGCTGGCCTCCACCGACCGTGTGCAGGAACGCGAGCGCTCGGCGGAGCAGGAGTTCCGCCCCTACGCCGACACCATCGCGGCCGCCGCGCAGGAGACCTACCTGGATCTCATCGGTACCGAGGACTTCGCCGTGTGGTTCTCCCAGGTCAGTCCCTTGGAGGAACTGGGAGAACTCCGTCTGGGGTCGCGCCCCTCGCGCCGTTCGGCCGCCAAGGGCCTGGACGACCTGCGTGCGATCCCGTGGGTGTTCGCCTGGACCCAGACCCGCGTCAACCTGCCCGGCTGGTTCGGCCTCGGCACAGGGCTGGCTGCCGTCCAGGACGTGTCGTTGTTGCAGCGCGCTTACCGGGAATGGCCCATGTTCGCGTCCCTGTTGGACAACGCGGAGATGAGCCTGGCCAAGACCGACCGGACCGTCGCCGAGCGCTACCTCGCCCTCGGCGGACGCCCCGAGCTCACCGAGAAGGTCCTGGCCGAGTACGACCTCACCCGCGACCTGGTGCTGCGGGTGACCGGGCACGGGCGCCTGCTGGAGAACCGCGCGGTCCTGTCCCGCGCCGTCGACCTGCGCAACCCCTACGTGGACGCGCTCTCGCACCTGCAGTTGCGTGCTCTGGAGGCCCTGCGCGGGGAGGAGGCCGACTCCCTGTCGGAGCAGGACCAGCAACACCTGGAGAGGTTGCTCCTGTTGTCCGTCAACGGTGTGGCCGCCGGTCTGCAGAACACCGGCTGACCCCGGACCCGTACGCGAGGGTGCCCCGGCCCCGGAGAGGGGGAGCGGTGCACCCTCCCGGCGGATTCCCGATAGTGCTGTAATGGGCGTATGGACCTGGACCGGACCCGTCGGACACCGCTCTCGCAGGACGAACTGGCCGCCGCGCTCGTGCGGCCCGGAGGGCCGTGGCGGCGTGTGGAGGTGCTGCCCGCGGTGGGCTCCACCAACACCGAACTCCTCGCCCGTGCCGAAGAGGGTGAGGAGGAGGGCACGGTCCTGGTCGCCGAGCACCAGACCGCCGGGCGCGGACGGCTCGGGCGCGGGTTCCTGACCCCCCGGGGGGCGGCGCTGACCTTCTCCCTGTTGTTGCGCCCGCCGGTGGCCCCGGACGTCCTGGGATGGCTGCCCGCGCTCATGGGGGCGGCGGCTGTGGGCGCAGTGCGCCGCACCACCGGTGTCCGGGCCGCGCTCAAGTGGCCCAACGACCTCATCGTCCCCGCCGGCCTGCGTGCGGAGTCCGCCGAGACCGACGGCAAGCTCGCCGGGATCCTGGCCGATGCGGACCTGGTGGCCGAGGCCCCGGCCGTGGTCATCGGCATGGGGCTGAACGTGTCGCAGAGCCGTGGAGAACTGCCCGTGCCCACCGCCGTGTCCTTGAGGAGCGAGGGCGCCACCGCCCTGGACCGGAGCTCGCTCCTGGGTTCCTTCCTCGGTGAGTTCGAGGAGCTCTACACGGTGTGGACCGCTGCCGGGGGTGACGCGGAGGCGAGCGGACTGGCCCCCCTCTACCGGGACCTGTGTTCGACCGTGGGCCGCCGGATCACCGTGCACCTGCCCGGTGGTGAGCTGCTGGATGCCGACGCGACCGGGATCGACGAACAGGCACGTCTGGTGGTGACCACCGCGGCGGGGGAGAAGGCGCTGAGCGTCGGCGACGTCGTGCACGTTCGTCCCCGGGCCTGAACCCCGGCCGTGGAGACCGGGCCGTGTCCGTCCACGGGCCTTTGCTCCACCTTCACGGCCCGGTCCGGCTTGTGCCATGATCACCGGTATGGCTATCGCGGACCGTCATCTTGCCGACGACGAGGAGCTCGTCCACGTCGCACGCCAGCACTGGACCGTTCTGGTGGGCGAGTTCGCGGTGCTGGTCCTCGTCCTCGCGGTGGTCGGTGCCGGGTTGTGGTTCATGCCGTGGAACGAGGAGTGGAGCACCGTGGCCGCCCTGGCCATCGGTGGTGTGGCCGCCCTCGCCACGATCGTCTTCTGCCTGGTCCCGATGCTGCGGTGGGCCACGACCGTCTACGTCCTCACCACCCAGCGGCTCATGACGAAAGAGGGCATCGTCTCCAAGCAGGGCCGTTCCATGCCCCTGACCCGGGTGAACGACGTCTCCTACAACATCTCCCTCTGGGAACGTCTGATGCGGTACGGAACGTTGTCAGTGCAGTCGGCTTCGGAGAACGAGAGCATGACGCTGCAGCGTGTGCCCCGTCCTCAGTGGTTCCAGGCCGAGATCTACCGCCAGGTGAGCTCGGCGCAGACCCCCGGGTACCCGTCGGCCCCCTCCGCCTGACCTGGGGCCGGGGATAAACTGGGATCCCCGGAACTCAACGAGCCGTCGATGGAAGAACGTGCTCCTCGCACCCTCGCGGGGACGGGCAGTGAAAGAGAACGTATGCCGTCGAGTCCTGACCCGAAAGAGATCGAGGCCGTCCTCCTGGGCGGTGAGGCGGTGTACACCCGGGCCCAGGCCATCGAGCTGTCCGGTGTCGATCCCGAACTCGCCGGCCGTATCTGGCGCGCCCTGGGTTTTCCCACCCAGGGTGACGACGAGGCCATCTTCGCCGAGAGCGACGTCGAAGCCCTGCGTGTCACCAACGCCCTGCTCCAGGGGGGTGCGCTCGACGACGAGGGCGTGGTCCGTTTCGCCCGGGCGATGGGCCAGACCATGGCCCGCCTGGCCGACTGGCAGACCAGCATCCTGAGCACCCTCATCTTCAAGGACGGGGAGGACAACGCCGACAACCCCTTGATGGGGCAGGTCAAGGAGTTGTTGCCCGAGGTCGAGCGCCTCCTGCTGCACATCTGGCGCCGTCAGCTGGCCGCCTCGACCTCGCGCACCCTCGCGGTGATGTCCAACAGCAACGACATGGTCCCGAACTACTACCCGCTCATCGTGGGCTTCGCCGACCTGGTCTCCTTCACCACCCTCAGCCGAGAGCTCGACGAGGTCGAACTCGCCGGTGTGGTCGAGTCCTTCGAGGCCGCGGCCGCCGACATCGTCGCTTCCGGGGGCGGGCGTGTGGTCAAGACCCTCGGCGACGAGGTGCTCTACGTGGCCGACTCGGCCGCGGAGGCCGCCGACATCGCACTCCGACTGGCCTCCGGGGTCCGTACCCACGTGGAGGTTCCCGACGTGCGGGTGGGGGTGGCCTCGGGTCCGGTCCTGACCCTGCACGGCGACGTGTTCGGCACGACCGTGAACCGCTCCAGCCGCCTGACCTCCTTCGCCCGGCCCGGAACCGTCCTCATCGACGACACGCTCGCCGGCGACCTCCAGGGCGTCGAAGGGCTCCAGGTGGTCCAGGTCCGAGCCCGGCACGCGCACGGTCTCGGACTGATCCAGCCCTACGCACTGCGACGCAACTTCGAACCCGGCGGCCACACCCAGGACTGACCGGCGGGTGGATGTCGTTCCACATGGGTTCGGGTTCCGAAATGTTCGAAAATCCACAAAGTCAAACTCTGCTCTTACCCGACACGCACGTATCGACGGGGCTCGCGGGATAGGCTCTTCCCGCGCCGTGTCCGACCGTGAGACGTTTCTTGGTGGTGAGAGAGTGGACTCCCCTTCCCCTGTCGAGCGTCTGCGAACCTCGGGTGTGGTCAGCCTCGAGGGCGTCGAGTTCGATGTGGAGAACAACGTGTGGATCGTCGGCGACGACGAGAACGCCGTTGTCATCGACGCCTCGCACGACCACGAGGCGATCGCACGTGGTCTGGGCGACCGTGAACTCATGGCGATCGTCTGTACTCATGGGCACAGCGACCACGTCAACGCCGCCGCTGGCCTCGCCGACCTCACCGATTCACCGATCCTGCTGCACCCCGACGACACCGAGCTGTGGCACCGCGTGCACCCGGGTCGCGAACCCGATGCCCCGCTCCTGCACGGGGAGGTACTGCGCGCGGGCGGCGTGGAGCTGCAGGTGCTGCACACCCCCGGACACACCCCGGGCGGGGTCAGCCTGTACGCGCCGGAGCTCTCGACGGTCTTCACCGGTGACACCCTGTTCCCCGGCGGTCCGGGCGCAACGGAGCAGGCCTCCTCCGACTTCCCGCGGATCATCGCTTCGATCCGCGAGCACCTGGTGTCCCTGCCCGGCGAGACCGTCGTCCACCCCGGGCACGGGGAATCCACGACCGTCGCCGAAGCGACCGAGAACCTCGAGGTCTGGGCCAGCCGAGGGTTCTGACCCCTGGTCAGAGGCGCAGATCGAACTCTGCCGATGGCTTCACCGTCCCGTTGACCTGCACCTGCACCAGGTGTGTTCCGGTGCGGCAGGTGCGTGTGCTGACCGGCCGGACCGGATGCCGTCTGCGCAGGCGCCCGGGGTGCGGGCTTCGCGCGGCCGCTGCCGTGGAGCCCCCTCCCGGCGGAGTGTTCCGGAAGGCCGCGGTGGAACCCGGTGAGCACGGTCGTAGTACGGAGCCCGGGAAAACCTCGGCAAGAATGTGAAGTGCGACACCAGGACGGTGTTCGGGCCCTTCTGCCTTCTGGCCGGGCCGGGGCTCTCCGCGGAGGAAAATGTCGGAGAGCAGGGGGCCCTGCTGTGCAAGGGGCCGCGGAATTCCGAAGGGCCTTCTGCGGCGCAGGAGGCCCTCACCCGGAATGCTCGGGAGGTTCCCACTCGGCGGCCGTGTCCTCCGACGGTGACAACCGGCCCCGTTCGGGAGCACCGGCGTCCACGGCGGAGATGAGTACCTCCAGGTCCGGGCCGAGCTGTTCCGGGGGCAGTTCCAGCAGGTAGGTGTTCAGGTGCCGCCGGAAGGCCTCCGCCGAGTGGGAGGGTTCCACGTCCCTCCGGCGCGCCAGGGCGACCGTGCGCAGGAGACGGGGCCGCGCCAACGGGGTCCCCCGCAGACCGGGACGGTTCTTGAGCACCATGCTCGGCACCACGGCGAGGCCCAGGCCGACCTCCACGAAGCGCAGGACCGCATCCATCTCCCCGCCCTCGACCGCCAACGCGGGCTCGAACCCTGCGGCCCGGCAGGCCCGCAGGGTCGCCTCGCGCACGTCGTAGCCGCGGCGGAACATCACCAGGGGGCGTTCGCGCAGCTCGGTGATGCGCATCGACGCCCGTTCGTTGGGGGAGGGGTCCGCCATCGAGCTGGCCACTACGAGGCTCTCGCGCAGGATCGGTGTGGTGATGAAGTCCGGGTCGCTGCTCTGCAGGGGCAGGATGATCAGCGCCAGGTCCAGTTCGCCACGGCCGAGGTCCCTGATCAGGTCGCGGGAGCCGCTCTCCTCGACGTGGAGTTCGATGCCGGGAAAGCGGGTATGGAAATCGGAGAGTACGTCGGCGAGCAGGCCTGCGCACAGGGACGGTGTGGCACCCAGCCGCACCCGGCCACGGCGTACTCCGGCCAGTTCCGCCACTTCACGGCGGGCGGTCTCCAGGTCGGTGAGCATGCGTTGCGCGAGGGGAAGCAGTGCCTCACCCGCCGGGGTGAGTGTGATGTTTCCCCTGGCACGACTGAATAACGGTGCGCCCAACTCCCGTTCGAGGCTACGGACCTGTTTGCTCAAACTCGGCTGTGCAACACCGGAAACCTCGGCTGCGCGGGTGAAATGGCGTGTGCGGGCCACGGCGAGAAAGTATGCGAGCTGTTGGAACTGCATACTTCATAGCCTACGGCTATCGACACCAGGGCCACCATGACTTGGACGCCGGGCTTAACGCGAATTTAAAGTGACAGGTTGTGGCGAACAGTACCTTGACCAAGAAGCGGTCTACGGCCTACGGGTCCACGGTGGCGCTCAAGGCAGCGATGGCGGTCACCGGTGCGATCCTCGTGCTGTATTTGATCGTGCACATGTACGGCAACCTGAAAGTCTTCTCGGGCCAGGAGGCCTTCGACGGCTACGCCCACGGCCTCCGCGAGCTGGGTGAACCGTTGCTGCCCGAGAGCGGTTTCCTGTGGCTCTTCAGGCTCGTCCTTCTGGCGAGCGTCCTGATCCACATCTACGCGGCCGTCAGTCTGTGGCTCCGCGCACGGCGGGCACGGCCGGCGTCACAGCGGTACCAGGTGAAGAAGCGGGTGCACCGCACCTATGCCTCCTACACCATGCGGTGGGGCGGCGTGCTGATCGCGCTCTTCGTGATCTTCCACGTCCTGCACCTGGCGGTGAACGTCATCTCGCCGGGCGGTGCCTCCGACAGCCCCTACGAGCGGCTCGTCAACGGCTTCCAGCCCCAGTTCTGGTTCGTGACGCTCTTCTACATCGCGGCCGTCATCGCGGTCGGCTTCCACCTGCGGCACGGTATCTGGAGCGGTCTGGCCACGCTCGGCGTGAACCAGGCCAACCGGCAGCCCGTGCTCAACACGGTGGCCACCGGCATCGCGCTGATCGTGACCGTCGGTTTCCTGCTTCCGCCCCTGGCGGTCACCTTTGGACTGGTGAGTTAATTGTCTGAGAACGACCTCTACATCGAGGGCGACCCGATCCGGGACGAGAAGGCCCCCGAGGGCCCGATCAACGAGCGCTGGGACCAGCGCCGTTTCTCGGCCAAGCTGGTCAACCCCGCGAACCGGCGCAAGCTCTCCGTCATCATCATCGGCACCGGCCTGGCCGGCGCCTCCGCCGCCGCGACCATGGGCGAGGCGGGCTACAACGTCACCACGTTCTGCTACCAGGACAGCCCGCGGCGCGCGCACTCCATCGCCGCGCAGGGCGGCATCAACGCTGCCAAGAACTACCGCAACGACGGCGACAGCATCCACCGTCTGTTCTACGACACCGTCAAGGGCGGCGACTTCCGTTCGCGCGAGTCGAACGTGTACCGCCTGGCCCAGACCAGTGTCGAGATCATCGACCAGTGCGTCGCCCAGGGTGTGCCCTTCGCGCGTGAGTACGGCGGCCTGCTCGACAACCGCTCCTTCGGCGGTGTCCAGGTCTCCCGCACCTTCTACGCCCGGGGCCAGACGGGCCAGCAGCTGCTGATCGGCGCCTACCAGGCCCTGGAGCGCCAGATCGCGGCCGGCAGCGTCCAGATGCACACCCGCCACGAGATGCTCGAGCTGATCGTCTCCGAGGGCAAGGCCCGCGGCGTGATCGTGCGCGACATGCTCACCGGTGAGATCGAGACGCACTTCGCCGACGCCGTCGTCCTGGCGACCGGTGGGTACGGGAACGTCTTCTACCTGTCCACCAACGCCATGGGCAGCAACGTCACGGCGACCTGGCGTGCGCACCGCAAGGGCGCGCACTTCGCCAACCCGTGCTACACGCAGATCCACCCGACCTGCATCCCGGTCAGCGGCGACTACCAGTCCAAGCTGACCCTGATGAGTGAGTCGCTGCGCAACGACGGCCGCATCTGGGTGCCCAAGGAGAAGGGGGACAAGCGCGACCCGCGCCAGATCCCCGAGGACGAGCGCGACTACTACCTGGAGCGCAAGTACCCGGCCTTCGGCAACCTGGTGCCGCGTGACATCGCCTCCCGCGCCGCCAAGAACGTCTGCGACGAGGGCCGCGGTGTCGGCCCCAGCGGTCTGGGCGTGTACCTGGACTTCGCCGACGCCATCGAGCGCATGGGCGAGGAGGCCGTCGAGGCCAAGTACGGCAACCTCTTCGACATGTACCAGCGCATCACCGGCGAGAACCCCTACGAGGTTCCGATGCGCATCTACCCGGCGGTGCACTACACCATGGGCGGGCTCTGGGTCGACTACGACCTGCAGAGCTCCATCCCCGGCCTCTTCGTCACCGGTGAGGCCAACTTCTCCGACCACGGCGCCAACCGCCTGGGCGCCAGCGCGCTGATGCAGGGTCTGGCGGACGGATACTTCGTCCTGCCGAACACCATCAACGACTACCTGTCCCAGGGCCCGTTCGAGAAGATGGACGAGAGCCACCCGGACGCGCAGGAAGCCAAGGAGCAGGTCACCTCACGCATCGACAAGCTGCTCTCCATCCAGGGCTCCCGCACCGTCGACTCCTTCCACAAGGAGCTCGGCAGCATCATGTGGGAGTACTGCGGCATGGAGCGCACCGAGGAGGGCCTGCGCAAGGCCATCGAGCTCATCCGCGACCTGCGTGCCGAGTTCTGGCGCGACGTCAAGGTGCTCGGTACCAACGAGGAGCTCAACCAGGCCCTGGAGAAGGCCGGCCGTGTGGTCGACTTCCTCGAACTGGGCGAGCTCATGTGCATCGACGCCCTGCACCGCCGCGAGTCCTGCGGCGGCCACTTCCGCGCCGAGAGCCAGACCGAGGACGGCGAGGCACTCCGACACGACGACGAGTTCGCCTATGTCGCGGCCTGGGAATTCGGTGGCGATGACAGCAAGCCCGTACTCCACAAGGAGAACCTGGAGTACGAGTACGTCGAGATGAAGCAGCGGAGCTACAAGTGAACATCACCTTGCGCGTGTGGCGCCAGAAGGGCCGTGACGACGAAGGCCGGATGGTCACCTACAAGCTCACGGACGTCTCGCCCGACATGTCCTTCCTGGAGATGCTCGACGTCCTCAACGAGAAGCTCACCCTGGAGGGTGAGGAGCCGGTCGCGTTCGACCACGACTGCCGTGAGGGCATCTGCGGCGCCTGTGGTGTCGTGATCGACGGCGAGGCGCACGGTCCGGAGCGTACGACCACCTGCCAGCTGCACATGCGCAGCTTCAACGACGGCGACACCATCACCGTCGAGCCGTGGAGGGCCAGCGCTTTCCCGGTCGTCAAGGACCTGGTCGTCGACCGCGGCGCGTTCGACCGCATCATCCAGGCGGGCGGCTACGTCAGCGCCCCTACGGGTACCGCGCCGGACGCCCACGCCAACCCGATCCCGAAGCCGGATGCCGACCGCGCGTTCGACGCCGCGACCTGCATCGGCTGCGGCGCCTGCGTGGCGGCCTGCCCGAACGCCTCCAGCATGCTGTTCACCGCAGCCAAGGTCACGCACCTGGGCATGCTCCCTCAGGGCCAGCCCGAGCGGGCCTCCCGTGTGGTGCAGATGGTGAACCAGCAGGACGCCGAGGACTTCGGCGGCTGCACCAACATCGGTGAGTGTGCCGCGGTCTGCCCCAAGGGCATCCCGCTGGACACGATCTCCCAGCTCAACCAGGACCTGCTGGGCTCGCTCAGCAAGGGCATCGGCTAGTACCGGTCCCACCTGGACACGACGAGGGCCGCGCTCCCCTTGGAGGGGGCGCGGCCCTCTGTCGTCACCTCGCTCGGATCCGCTCATCCGTGTTCTGGCGCGAGTTTGCGGAGTCTGTCGGCGATCCCGGGCACGTCCGCCAGCTCACCCGTAGTGACAGCGATGACCAGGTCGTAAGCAGCGTCCTCAACGGTGCAGTGGAAGTCCACACCGTTGAGACTGAGGAATGCGTCCGTGCTCAACCAGGCCAAACGCTTGTTGCCATCGGCCAGGAAAGCGGCCGATGACGATGCTCTGCATCAGTGCGGCCGCCTTCTGCCACGGATCCGGGTACGCCTCCTCCTGGAGAGCGGTGGCCTGCGGGCGTTGCGCAGCCGCATGGAGTTGACCGGCGTCCCGGAAGGAAACTGACGGCAGTGCCGGCTCGGCGATCTGGCGGAGTTCGTCAACAGTGGGGTACTTCGCCGTGTCCCGCCGATCACTCAGCGAGCCGTGCGAGAAGGCTGGAGTCTCGTGCCATGGTTTCCTTCACCCGCGCCATGCCCCTCTGGGTCTGACGACGTTCGAGGAAATCGGTGACGGCGTTGGAGATCTCGGTGTTGACGCTGTTGCCGTCCTCCTCCGCCGCTGCCTTGAGCCTCTCGTGCGTGTCTGTTCCAAGGCGCAGGTTCACACTGCGTTGGGTTGCACTCATGACTCCGTGATACATAATCCTGGGGTCGTGATGTGGTGCTGTTATATGGTTTCTTCGGGTGGGTCTCGGATCTGATCCTGGGTCAGGAGCCGGCCGGGCGGAGCATGCTGTAGGCGGTGGGGGTCCCGGTCTCGTCCATGATCTTCGTGACACGGAACCCGTGGCGCTCGTAGAAGGGCAGGTTGTCGGGGTTCATCGTCTCCAGGAAGACGGGAAGCCCGTCGGCATCGGCGCGCTCCAGCCCGGTACGCATGAGCGCCGAACCCGCACCGGCCCCCTGCGCCACCGGGTCGGTGCCCAAGGCGGCCAGATACCAGTGCGGTTCGTTCGGACGCGCCTCGCCCACCCGCGCGAAGTACCGCGAGACCGCCGGCAGCCGGGAGAGGCCGACCAACCCGGCCAGATGCGGGAGGCTGCGCAGCAGGAACGACGGACGGGACTCCGCGTCGTGGCCCGGTGCGTCCCACCACGCGGCCCCGCGCACGACCGGGTGCGGCGGCGACTCCACCTGTTCCTGGACCACGTCCACGGTCCCGTCGGGCACGTACGCGAACCCGGCGAAGAGCGCATGGAAACGGACCGTTCGGGCGCGGCGGGTCATGGTGTCCGGGAACAGCCACCGGTACAGGGGATCGTCCCAGAACGCGAGACCGAGGGCCCGGGCGATGCCGGGGACGTCCTCCGCCGTCGCTGAACGCACGGTAGGGGCCGTTGCCGCGTGACTCATGAGCGGAAACCTCTCTGACGTGGCCTTATGTCGCTCATGGTAGGTCAGGGGTCCGCCTGCGGCCGTGCACCGTGCAGCCGCGCTCCGGGACGAGGGGAAGTGGGGCCCTCCGGGCTCAGCCGCGCTGGAGGAAGTGGGTGATGCCGCCCTCCAGGTGGTCGACCTCACGGACCACCTCGAAGCCGAACCGCTCGTAGAACCCGAGGGCCTTGTCGTTCATGGTCTGGGTGAAGACCGGCATCCCTTCGGCGTCAGCACGGTCCAGGCCCTGCGAGAGCAGGGCGCCACCGATGCCGGTACCGGCGACCACCGGATCCACACCCAGAGCGGCGAGGTAGAGGTGGGGCTCCTGCGGAGCGGCCAGTTTCCACTCCGCGAAGACCCGCACGAAGGGGGCGACGCGTCCGCGTCCCAGCAGCGGCCCCCAGTGCGGCCACAGGCGGGGGGAGACCAGTGGGCCCTCGGGGTTGCTCTCGGCCGGGGCCCACAGCGCCGCCGCCCGCACCACGGACTCACCGGCCGTGGACTCCGCGGCCTCGGTGACCCGGACGTCGCCGTACGGCACGTACCCGAACCCGGCAGCCATGGCGTGGAAGCGGCGGATCCTGGCCAGGCGGGTCCGTGTCTCGGGGAACAGCCATTGGAAGAGCGGGTCGCCGTGGGTGGCCCGGCTCAGGACCCGGGCCACGGAGGGGACGTCATCGATCGTGGTGGGGCGGGCGGACGCGGTCACGGTGACGCTCATGAGGAACTCTCCGGGCTCGGGGGCGGCTCCGCCCATGGTAGATCACGTTCGGATCACGACAAGGTGGGGAACCCGCTCCGGGAGGGCGTCCCGTCCACGGGTTGGTCGAACACGTGCGCCCGCACCCAGGCGTGCATGGCGACCGCCGCGGCTGCACCGGCGTTGATCGAGCGGGTCGACCCGAACTGGGCTATGGAGAGCACGGCCTCGCAGTCGCGGCGCGCCTCCTCCGACAGCCCCGGGCCTTCCTGACCGAACACCAGCACGACCGACCGCGGCAGGGGATGGCTCTCCAACGGCACGGCACCGGGGAGGTTGTCCACACCGATCAGGGGGAGTTCGCGCTGGTACGCCCATTCCAGCAGGGCAGCGGTGTCGGGATGGTGGTACACGTGCTGATAGCGGTCGGTGACCATGGCGCCGCGTTTGTTCCACCGACGGCGGCCGACGATGTGCACGCCGGCGCAGTTGAACGCGTTCGCGGTACGCACCACCGAACCGATGTTGAAGTCGTGCGACCAGTTCTCCACCGCGACGTGGAACGGATGGCGCACGGTGTCGAGGTCGGCGACGATCGCCTCGCGGCGCCAGTACCGGTACTGGTCGACGACGTTGCGGCGGTCGCCCTTGGCCAGGAGTTCGGGGTCGTAGTGGTCGCCCTCGGGCCAGGGGCCGACCCACGGGCCCACACCGACCTCGCGTGCCTCGTCCTCACCATTGGCCGTGGAGGGCGGGTCGGGTTCGGGTGCGGGTGGCTCGTTCATCACAACCAGCTTACGGAATCATCAGAGTCGGAGGTCACCGTGGAAGTCCCGGCCCTGGACGACTTTCGCCTCGTCGGAGACCCCGCCGTGGACGGTGTTGACCACCGAGTCTGCACCCCGGTCCTCGACGGCCCGGCGCAGCTCGGCCATCAGCCGGGCGATCTCCGGATCCTCCTGTTCGGCACGGTGCAGGTGGTCGGCGACCGCTTCCAGGGCGGAGCCGTCCTCGCTGTCCAGGCGGACCCCGTCCAGGGCCTCCTGGGCCTCCGGGAGGCCGCGGAAACGGGCGAAGACCTTCTTGCACAGGGACTTGAAGGCCTCAGCGGTGCTGTCGGACACGGAGTCGCTGATCTTCTGCACGGTACCGGTGGCGATGGCTGTGATGATGGCGATGCCGGCCGGATCGGACACGGTCTCCTCCAGATGTGAGGGATCAACTCGTCCCAGTCTGCCCCGAACGCGCGCCCGTGTGGCCCCTGCGGGAGACAACGCGAGCGATCGTGCGCCACCCGAGCATGGTCACAGCGAGGAAGGATGCCGTCACCACGACGAAGCTCGTGGGCGCTCCCTCGCCACTGAGCAGGCGCAACACCATGCCGCCCGCGACGGTGACCGCCCACACGAACATCCCGGATGGCCAGATGCGGACAGGCATGCGCCAGGCCAGGGTGACCACCCATCCCAGAACCAGTCCGCCCAGGAACGGCCACGCGGTGCCCGCGACCGCGCCCAGGGCTGTCCCGGTCTCGTGATCGACCTTGCCGAGCACGACGAAGACGAGCACACACAGGAAGTCGGCCGCGAAGGCGAGCGGCACCGTATACGAACGCATACGCCCAGGCTAGAACGCTCATTCCGGAACCCCGAACCAGGGCCGCAGGGAGGAGGACCCGGCCTCCGGCTTCGGCGGAGCCGCGGAGGTGCGCACGCCCGGAGCCGAGGATCTCCTTCCCCGAACGTTTCCCGCTCCGAACGCCTCCTACGTACGATGGCGCTCAGTCCCCGCGACAGAACGGTTCCGTATGTTCTCCCCTCCCCCTTCCCCCGAGGGCGCAGGCCCGATGCCGTCGCTGCCCCCCGGTGTGCAGCCTTTGGACGGGCGTGACCCGCGCCGGGTGGGACCGTTCCGTCTGGTGGGGCGCTTGGGGTCGGGCGGGATGGGTGTGGTCTACGCGGCGCTGGACGACGAGGACCGGCGAGTGGCCGTCAAGACCGTGCACCGGGTCTTCGCCTCCGACGCCGAGTTTCGCACCAGGTTCGCACGCGAAGTGGCCCTGGTGCGGAGGGTGCGGGCCGCATGTGTGCCGCGGTTCCTCGAGAGCGACACACGCGCCGAGGTGCCGTGGCTGGCGACCGAGTACGTGGCCGGGCCGACCCTGGCCGAACACCTGCGGGACCACGGTCCGCTGCGGGAGACCGGACTCGTCCTCTTCGCCCTCGGGACGGCCGAAGCGCTGACCGCGATCCACGCGGCCGGAGTGGTGCACCGCGACCTGAAACCCGGCAACGTGATCCTGGCGCCGGACGGGCCCAAGGTGCTGGACTTCGGCATCGCCCGGGCAGTGGAGGAGACCGCGCTGACCCGGACCGGCGGTGTGGTCGGCACCCCCGGATGGATCGCCCCCGAGCAGTACAGGGGTGAGGACGCCACAGGGTACTCGGACGTGTTCGCCTGGGCCTGCCTGCTCGCCCACGCCGCGACCGGGCGCGAACCGTTCGGGAGCGGCAGCACCGGTGCCGTCGTCACCCGGGTCCTGGGCGGGGCCCCCGACCTCGACGGTGTCCCCGGGGCCCTGGCGCTGAGCCTGGAACAGGCGTTGGCCAAGGACCCGGACCGGCGCCCGCGAGCGGATGCACTCATGCGGGAGCTCGCGGTACTCGTCCCCGAGGAGGCCGCCCCGGACGGTGGGGTCGACGTCACGTTCGCCATGGGCCAGGCCTGGCAGGGGTCGCCCGTGCGGTCGGGGGCGGGCCCCGGAGCGGGGCCGGAGAGGTCCGGGAGCGCGGTGGGCGCTGAGATCGACCGGTGGATCGCACACGCGCCCCCGAAGGAGCCGTGGGTGCGCCGCCACCGCCGGGGACTCGCCCTCGGCGCGGGTGCGCTGGCGCTCGCACTCCTGGCCGCAGTGGGGCTCGGGATGTGGGCCGGGCGTGCGGACGGCGGTTCGGCGGTCCCACAGACGCCCCCGGACGGTCGGAACAGCCAGGGCACCGGGGACCAGGACCGGGAACGGGCCACGGAGATCCCCGAGGACGTCCCCGACCAGTACCGCGGGCTCTATGAGAGCGGCACCGTCGTGGTCGAACCGGTCCCCGGGGACGGGACCACCCTCGTCCGCTCGCTCGTCTCCGAGGACGGCGGGGAGCAGCTCGACCAGTTGCGGATCGATGTCTACGGCGGCGACAGCTGGGAGTCCCGCCAGAGCGTGAAGGTCGAGCTCGAGTACCTGCTCGACTTCGGTTCCGTCCACGTGCGTCCTTCGGACTTCGGCTGGGCGGAGCGCATCGCCCCCGGCCAGGACCACATCGAACTGCTCCGGTGGGAGGAGCCGGTGCAGTCGAACCTCGCGATGTCACCGGACAGCGGGACCCGCAGGTACTCGATGAGTTTCTCCACCACGGGCGACGGTGTCGTCTACTACGCGCCGGAGGAAGTGCGCGAGGACGGGCAGGTCCGGGACCTGGACTATCCGGGAGGGGTCTGCCACCTCGGCGAGGTGTCCGGACCGGACACCGTCCTCTTCCCGCACGACACGACCTCCTCCGACGGTGTGCCCCGCAACAGCTGCATCTTCGACGGCACCTGAACAGCTCGACCCCACCGCTCCCCTGCATGGAAGGCCCGAGCATGGCTCGATCCCCCTCGTCCGAACCCTTCGACCGGGACCGGCTCCCACCGGGTGTCGAACCGGTGGCCGACACGGACCCGAGAACCCTCGGCCCCTACACGGTCGTGGGCAGGATCGGTGCCGGAGGCATGGGGGCCGTGTACGCCGGTATCGCCGAGGACGGAAGACGGTCGGCGCTCAAGGTCGTGCACCCCCATTTCGCCCTGGACCCGGAGTTCCTGGCCCGGTTCGGCCGTGAGATCGACCTGGTGTCGCGGGTCGACGCCTCCTGCACCCCGGACTTCCACGGCGCCGACCTGTCCGCTGCCACCCCGTGGTTGGCCACGGAGTACGTTCCCGGCCCGACCCTGCGCGGACACGTCCGTGAGAAGGGTGCTTTGAGCGGCGGGATGCTCATGGCCGTGGCCGTCGGGCTCGCCGAGGCGCTCCGGGCGATCCACGCAGCGGGTGTCGTCCACCGTGACCTGAAACCCGGGAACGTGATCATGTCCCCCGAGGGCCCGAAGGTGCTCGACTTCGGGATCGCCCGAGCCCTGGAGGGAACGGCCCTGACCTCGACCGGCGGGATCATCGGTACCCCCGGTTGGATGGCCCCCGAGCAGTACGAGGGCACGGAGGCCTCGCCGAGTTCGGACATGTTCTCCTGGGCGGCCCTGGTGTATTTCGCTGCCACCGGCCGCGAACCCTTCGGCAGGGGAGCGGTCGACGTCGTCTCCCACCGGACACGGAACGAGCCCCCGGACCCGACCGGGCTGCCGGAGGAGGTCCTCGGTCCGGTCCGGGCCGGCCTCGGACCCGACCCCGCGCGGAGGCCGACCGCGGCCCAGGCGCTGGACGAACTCACCCGGCGCTGGTCCAGGACCCAGGTGGGGGCCGGAGCGCAGGAACCGGCGCACGAGGCCACGGTGGTGATCGCCGTCGAGTGGTCCGGGGTGGAGGTCCCGGAACCGAGGAAGGTCCGGCGCCGCCGGCGGGGCCCCGTCCTGCTCCCGGCGGCTGCCTCCCTCCTCCTGGTCCTGGCCCTGATCGGGTCCTGGTCCCTCCTCGCGCCCGGGAGTGACGGCCCGGACGGGGACGCGGCGGACGAGGAGGAGAACGTTCCCGCAGTGGAGTCCGCCCCCGAGGACGCGGTGGCCGTCGCACGGGAGGCGGTCGCACTCGCGCGCGGGGCGGCGAGTTTCGAGAGCGCCTATTTCATGTCCGGGACAGAAATGGGGGATCCGCCGTGGCAGGAGTTCGCCTACACGGAGGACCCCGAGCCCGTCTACTGGCAGAGCGATCTGGGCGGCCCCGCACTGGTCGAGATCATCGAGATCGGTGAAGGACCCGACGACGTCGTCCGCAACTCCAGGATGAGGAACGAGGGGGCCGAGGACGCCTTCTACCGAGACCCTGCCGACGAGGCCTACGACACCAGGCGTGAACTGTGGGAGGACCGGTTGGTCCAGATCACCGAGGTGGTGGACCAGGCCCGGGAGGTCACCTACGGAGGGGTCACCGAGGTGGGTGCGGCCGAGAGCGCCGTCGAACACGAGACGGTCGACGAGCGCTCGGCCGGCTCGGCGGGCCACCACTACACGGGAAGCCTCCCGTCATCGATCGAGGAGGGGGAGTCGGACGAGCACTTCTTCCACCTCTGGGTCGGGGAGGACGGGTACCCGCAGCTTCTCCACACACACGAGAACTGGACGGTCGAGGGTGCACAGGGGGCATTCGAGAACCGCACCAACGAGTACGTCCTGTTCGAGCAGTTCGGCGAACCCGTGAGCCTCGCGCTCCCCGACGAGGCCGAGATCGCGGACGGACCCCCGAACACGGGCCTCTGACCCGCCTGCCGTGCGGCCGGACCCCGCGCACGGGAGACCGGCCGCACGGCAGGCGGGAGCGGCACGGGGTCTACCCCTCCACGCCCAGACACTCCTTCAAGAACTCCACCTGCAACAGCAGCAGGTTCTCCGCGACCGTCGGGTCCGAGGGCGAGTGCGTCACCCCCGACAACGGGAGCACCGTGTGCGGGCGGCCGGCGGCCAGCAGCGCCGACGACATCCGCTGCGTGTGCGCGAAGACCACGTTGTCGTCGGAGAGGCCGTGCACGAACATCACCGGCCGCTCCAGGCCACCGGCGTCGGCCAGCAGGGAACTGCGCTCGTAGGCCTTCGGCTCGCCCTCCGGGGTGCCCAGGTACCGCTCCGTGTAGTGGGTGTCGTAGAGCTCCCAGTCGATGACGGGGGCACCGGCCACGGCGGCGTGGAAGGCGTCCGGCCGACGCAGCACCGCGAGTGTGGCCAGGTATCCCCCGAAGGACCACCCCTGGATCCCCACGCGGGAGGTGTCCAGGCAGCCGAAACGCTCGGCGGCGTCCTCCAGCGCGGCGACCTGGTCCTCCAGGACGGGGCCGGCCAGGTCGAGGTGGACGTCCTGCTCCCACTCCACCCCCACGCCCGGGGTCCCACGACCGTCGGCGATGAGTACCGCGAAGCCCTGCTCCGCGAACCACTGGCTGCTCAGGAACGCGCCCCGTGCGTGCAGCACCCGCTGCGCGTGCGGGCCGCCGTAGGGGGCGACGAGTACCGGGAGCGGGCCGTCGCCGTCGGAGTACCAGGACGGCAGCACGAGGGCGCTGGGGATGCGGCGCTGCCCGGCACGCCAGAACTCCACGCGCGGCTCGGGCAGGTCCGGTTCCTGTGCGAAGCTCTCGATCTCGGTCCGGGACTGCCGTGTCTGCGTGCTGGCGTTGCGCACGACCACGGTGCGGACACCGGTGTGGTCCATGGACCGGTGCTGGAGCACGAGGGTGTCCCCGCGCAGGCGCCCGGAGCGGAGCCCGCCGTGTGCGTCGCTGTCGGACGGGCCGGTGTCGGTGAGGTCGACCGGGGCGGACAGGCCGCTCTCCAGGTCGACCAGCCACAGGGAGACCTCGCCGGGACGGTCGGCGGGCGAACCCGAGTACAGGATCCTCCGGCCGTCCACGCTCACGACACCGCGCACGTACACGTCCGCCGGGCTGACCGGGTCCTCGTCCACGTACACGCGCCGAGCACCGTCGCCGTCGCGACCGATCCACACCAGGGCACCGGAGGAGGTGTGGTCGGGCACGCCCGGCATGAGCTCGACCCACACGTCGTCGGTCTCGGTGAGGGTCTCCACGACGAGACCGGTCACCGGGTCCGCCGAGAACAGGATCAGGGTGCGCTGGTCGCGGCTCTGCCCGGTGAAGACCACCGTCGGGGTGCCGTCGGGGCCGGTCGTCCAGCCCGCGGTCGGCAGGTAGGGCAGGGCCTCGCGGTCCCACTCCACCCAGACGGGTGCCGGATCGCCCTCGGCCCGCTGCCGTGCGGCCGGGACGACCGGGAGGACGGCCAGGCGCACGTCCGGGTTGCCGGTGCCGGCGGCCGGGTAGCGGAGCGCGGTCGGCTCCTGCCCCGGGGAGGCCGGGTCGTCCACGTACCAGCGGGCCACACCGGACTCGTCGACCCGGGTGGCCAGCAGGGAGGAACCGTCCGGAGCCCACCAGAAACCGCGGAACCGGTTCATCTCCTCGGCCGCCACGAAGTCGGCCAGTCCCCAGGTGACGTGTTCGCCGTCGGGAGAGGCGATGACCCGGTCACCGTTCTCGGGTTCGGCGTCGGAGATGTCGATGACCTTGAGGGCGCCGCCGCTGACGTAGGCGACACGGTCGCCGGCCGGGTTCAGCTGCGGGTCCACGACGGGCTGGGTGGCCGGCAGCTCGCGGGGTTCGCGGTCGTCACCGGCCAGGTCGACGTGGAACAGGCGGCCGGAGAGCGTGAAGACGGCGCGGGTGAAGGCACGGTCGACGGTGTAGGAGACGATGCCGCCGCCGTGCTCGCGCAGGCGCTCGCGGCGGGCCCGCTCCTCGGGGGGCAGGTTCTCGTCGTCGGCACCGAGGGCCCGCGGGTCGGCGAGGATCTCGGTGGTGCCACGCTCGGTGTCGTGGATCCACAGGCACGTGGCCGGGTCCGAGCCGTCACGGGAGCGGAGGAAGGTCACCCGGTCCCCGTCGGCGGAGACCTGGAAACCACGGGGTACCCCGATGGTGAAACGCTGGGTTCGGGCCTGTTGGCGAGGAAAACTCATACGGCGATTGTGTCGTACGCGGGTGAGGACGGGTTCCGCGCCGGGGCACCCTGCGGTCCGGAAAGAACCGGCCCGAACGGTATCGTTCCCTGCGTGATGGACAGGCGACTGATGATGGTGCACGCGCACCCCGACGACGAGAGCATTGTCACCGGCGCCACTCTGGCCAAGTACGCGGCCGAGGGCGCCCAGGTCACCCTGGTGACGTGCACGCTGGGCGAGGAGGGCGAGGTCATCCCCGCGAACCTGGCGCACCTGGCCTCCGACCGGGACGACGCCCTCGGCGAGTACCGGGTCGAGGAACTCTCCCGGGCCTGCCGGGCGCTGAACGTGCGTGACCAACGGTTCCTCGGGGGAGCGGGACACTACCGCGACTCCGGGATGATGGACGGGCCGACCAACGACCACCCGGAGGCCTTCTGGGGCGCCGACGTCGACGAGGCCGCGCTCCGGCTCGCCGAGATCATCCGGGAGACCAGGCCTCATGTGCTGGTCAGCTATGACGAACACGGCGGCTACGGGCACCCCGACCACATCCAGGCGCACCGGGTCACACGCAGGGCCTGGGACCTGGCCGCGGACCGGTCGGTGCCGGGGGAACCGTGGCAGGTGGAGAAGCTCTACGCCATCGCGCAGCCGATCTCGCAGATCGAGGAGACGGTGCGGAGCATGAAGGCTTCCCCCGGACCCTTCACCGCCCCCGGATCGGTCTCCGACATCGCACGCGGAACACCGGACCCGCAGGTGACGACGCGCATCGACGCGAGCAAGCACTGGGCGGCCAAGGCGCTGGCCATGCGTGCGCACGCCACACAGATCACGGTGGACGGGGAGCGGTTCGCTCTGTCCAACGACATCGCGCAGAGGCTGGATGCGGTGGAGCACTTCACGCTGCTGCTCGGGCCGCCGGTGCGGCCGGGTGAGGACGGGTACGAGACGGACCTGTTCGCCGGGCTGTGAGGCACCGGTGCCCGTGACCGCCTACCCTCGGTTCACGTGACCACCACAGAGCCTCAAGAGCCCCGGCCGAGCAAGTCCTCCGATCCCGCCGAGACCCTGTCCGCGGCACTGACGGGGGCCACCTGTGTGGTCGTGTTCCTGCTCGGGACAGTGCTGGGCACGGTGTCCACTGTCAGCGCCGGATGGTTGACCCGGTACTGGGACGGCGGTCAGCCCGCGCCCGCGCTCGCGATCACCGGTCTCGTCGTCTTCGTGGTGCTGCTGTACTGCCTGTGCCGCCTGCTGGCCTGGGGCGGGCGGCGCCAGTCCGTGGTGGTCGCGTTCGCGCTCGGGTTCGCCGTGGTGCTCTTCGCGGCGACGAGCCACCTGCCGGGCGGGGACGTGTTGTTGCAGGACAACATGGTGCACTACGGGTTCCTCATCGGCGCGATGGTGGCCCTCGCCGCCGCCGTGGTCCGTTCCTCCCCCCGGGTTCCGGTCGCCGAGCCCGCCCGGCCGGAGACCGGTGAGGCCGCCGCAGGCCGGTGACGCTGCCTCAGGAGGCCCAGAACTGCCAGAGGAGCTGACCGAGGAAGGCCGTCCCGGGGAAGGTCGGGTTCGGCATGATCAGGCCGAACAGGGCGAACACCGTCTCCTGCAGCCACGTGTTGATCCCCGGCAGCGCGAGCACGGCGAACACTCCCACGGAGAAGAACAGCTGGTTGACGCGGGCCTTGCGCACCCACGGGCGGTCCGGGGCCAGGGCCTCGAACATGTCCAGCCCCGGCACCGGCAACAGGTTGACCAGTGCTGACGTCAGGTTGGCCATGCACAGGAACGCAAGAGCGGCCAGTGCCCAGTTCGTGGTGTCGTTGCCCGGAGGAACCATGATCGAGACGGCTCCGCCGAAGGCCGCGGCCAGCAGCAGGCTCGCGGCCGGCCCGGCGAGGGCGACGGCCGCACGCCGACCGCGTGTGGGGATCCGGTCCCAGTCGACGTACCCGGCGGGCCCGTTCATACCGAAACTGCCCACACCGAGGTAGAGGACGGGCAGGACCGTGCCGGTGAAGGTCTCCCGGTAGGCGAAGGGGTTGAGGCGCAGGTACCCCGAGCCGCGCAACGAGCGGTCACCCGCAAGGTAGGCGGCGAGCGCGTGGGCGAACTCGTGGACCGCGGTCGAGACGAGCCACCCGAGGAGGACCAGCAACGGCGGGATCAGGGGCGTGACATCGGTGTCGTCGGAGGCCCAGTCCATCTCGACGGCGGTCCAGGACAACCATCCGGCGAATCCCGCCGACCCGAGCAGGAACAGGAGGACGGGGCTGGGCAGGAAATCCGTCCAGGTTTCCCCGGCCCGGCCCTTCGCCGGAGCGGAGCCCTCCGCTGCCTCCGTGGCCCCAGTACCTTCGTCCGCCCCACGCTCCGAGGTGGCCCCGGCCCCGGACCCTGCGGACACCGTGCCTTCGGCCTCCTCCCCGGCCGAACCCTCGCCCGCCAGATCCGGAACGTTCGCGGCGTCGTCGGGCATCCGCTCCCACAGATCCTCGGGAGAGTCGGGCTTGTCGGGCGTGGGCATGGTGCTCCTGCTGGTCGCGGATGGATCCGCGCTCCAGGTTAGGCCCTGCGCGTGACCCCTCCGCAGCGGGTGCGGGTGAGCCTCAGACCACCGCGCGTGGCGCCACGGCGGACTTGTGCAGGCACGCGACCGCGAAGGCCCTCCCCGGGGAGGTCAGGTCCCGTTGTCCGCTCGAGTCCTCCTCCGTGACGAGGTTGAGCGCCTCCAACAGCCATCCCGTGGCCATCACCATCGCCCTGACCTGGTCCGAGGCGGACTCGGCGGTGCGCCGGTGCGCTGCAGCGTGTCGGCCCGCGGGTTTCTCCACGGGTTTCCAGCCGGTCTCGGTGAGCACCCGTTCGGCGGCCTCGATGTCCGGTTCGGCACGGCGGGCGTGTGAGCCGCTGCCCTGGGGCGTGTGTATGAGGAGGAGCCCCAGGAGGGTCTCCGCGGCAGCCTGTTCCAGCCCCCCGGTGCGGCACAGGGTCTCGGCGGCCGCTTCCCAGAGGGCCTCTGGGTCCTCCCGCAGCCGGCGCCCGCGCCGGGTCAGCACCAGGCGCCGCCCCGCCCGGCGCACCGCGCGCATGCCGCGCAGCACCTGGTGCAGCGCGATGAGCTGGGTGACGTCCGTCTCGCTCCGGGGCGGGTGCGGGCTGGTCCACCAGCCGAAGTCCTCACACATCTGCCGTACGACGCTGGGGGAGATGTAACCGATCTGGGTCAGCGGCACCCCGTCGGCGGCCAGACCGAGGAGGCGCTGGAGCGGCGCCAGGACGGCGTCCGCGGAGCGCGGGGCCTCGGTACCGGCGATGAGCTGCCCCACGAGGGGCCACAGCCGCAACCGGTGGGGGTGCGCGCTGGAGTTGAGCCAGGCGCGTACACGTTCCTCGCGTACCCGGTCCAGATGGCTGAGGCCGTGGCCGTCGGGTTGGGTGAGGAAGGACCGGGCGAAGCGCTCCTGCGCCGGCCGCCACCCGCGTTTTCCGGGGCGGATTTCCCGCAGTGAGATCGCCAGCTCCAGGGAGGCCGCAGTCTCCGCGCGGGCCCGCAGCTCGGCGTCGCCCACGGCAGTGCCCCAGGTCAGTTCCGGAAGATCGGGCGGCTCAACCCCGGATTCCCACATGAGGCGTTCGAACATGGCCAGGCCGGCTTCGTGGTCGTCGCGGTAGACCGACAACAGGGTCAGCGTCTCCGGTGCTCGGCAGATGTGTGCGTACTGGTAGAGCTGCAGCAACGAGAACAGGTTGCTGAGGGAACGCGCCGCGAACAGCTGGTCGTCGTGGTGGTTCTGGAAGCGCACCGGAAGCTCGTACCAGCAGAAGCGCTGAACGGAGTGCTGGGTGAGCCGCTCCAGGTTCCGCCCGGGTACGAGGGTGTCCAGTGCCAGACCCGCCATGTCGGCGGCCTGTTCGTCCCGTCGTGCCAGCTCTGCCAACGCGGACGTCACCGCTTCACGCACGAGCGTTCACCACCTCCCCGCGTGACTGGCGCCCGGGCCGCACGGTGTCGCGGCGGACGCGGAGCTCGATGTGGATGCCCGAGGCGGTGAGCAGGGGGCTTCGCCCGCGGGACTGTGCCTCCCCTACCCCGGACAGGAAAGAAGAATGCCTGGTGGCTCAGGGGCGTCCCCGGCGTTTCGGAGGTGTCTGAGGGACGATCCGGCTTGCCGCGATCGAGTCCTCCGCCACCTCGGCCAGGGAGTCGTCGCGCCGACGGAGCGTGAGGGCCCCCTCCTCCCAGGACTCCACCACCCCGATGATATCGGTGAAGCCCCCTTCCGGCAGGCGGATGCGCACAGTGACCCGCTTTCCGACGTCCTCGGGACCGATGCGGTGGACGAGTCGTCCGGACAGATGCATGGAACGCGCCCCCCGATTGTGCTTCGAGTATTCTCCGAAGCCATACTAGGAGTACGACATCTGTGCCAATAGCTTGCGGACCCCGGCAGGGGCGGCGCCCGCACGCCGTTCCTGGGGCCCGGGGCCCGAAGGTCCCCGCCTTCTCCTCCGTGGGAGGGCGGGGGTGAGATCAAGGAGTACGACGTGACCTACGTCATCGCGCAGCCCTGTGTTGATGTGTTGGACAAGGGCTGCATCGACGAGTGCCCCGTGGACTGCATCTACGAGGGTGAGCGCATGCTCTACATTCACCCGGACGAGTGCGTTGACTGCGGTGCGTGCGAGCCCGTTTGCCCTGTCGAGGCCATCTACTACGAGGACGACCTGCCCGACCAGTGGTCGGAGTTCTACAAGGCCAACGTCGACTTCTTCGACGACCTGGGCTCCCCCGGCGGCGCCTCGAAGGTCGGAAAGATCGAAAGTGACCACCCGATCGTCGCGAAGCTTCCGCAACAGGCCTGACCCGGTGACCGAACCCGATGAGGGACAGGCCTGACCGGTAGCCGCACCCAACGAGGGGCGGGCGCGGCCCTGAGCGGTCCCCGCCCCGGGGCACCCCTATGGCGCAGAGGGTGTCCCCGAGCACGTGTGTCGCGCCGGTCCCCACGCGGGCCGGCGCGACCCCGTTTCCCGTCTGCGCCCCGGCCGGCACCGGCCGGTCGAGATCCGGATGGAGTGATCAGCGATGGGCGAACGGCGACCGTTGGCGGACCGGCTCCCGACCTTCCCGTGGGACCGGCTGGCCCCGTACAAGCGCACCGCGGCCGCGCACGCCGGCGGTCTGGTGGACCTGTCCGTGGGCACCCCGGTCGACCCGGTCCCCGAGTCGCTCCAACGGGCACTCGCCGACGCCGCGAACTCGCCCGGGTACCCGCAGACGTGGGGTACTCCGGGACTACGTGCCGCCATCGAGGGCTGGCTGTCCCGCCGCCACGGCGTGGACGTGGCCGAGGGCGCGGTGCTGCCCACCATCGGCTCCAAGGAGACCGTCGCGTGGCTGCCGACCCTGCTGGGACTGGGGGAGGGCGACACCGTCGTCCACCCCGAGCTGGCCTACCCGACCTACGACGTGGGGGTGCGCCTGGCCGGGGCCGACCCGGTCGCCGCCGACGGGCTCGCGTCTCTGGGACCGGCCCGTGTGTCGCTGGTCTGGGTCAACTCCCCGAGCAACCCCACAGGACGTGTCCTGGGGGTGGAGCACCTGCGCAAGGTGGTGCAGTGGGCCCGTGAGCGGGGCGCGATCGTCGCCTCCGACGAGTGCTACCTCGACCTGGGGTGGGACGGGACCGAACCGGTGTCGATCCTGCACCCGGACGTGTGCGGAGGCTCCCACGAGAACCTGCTCGCCCTGCACTCGCTGTCCAAGCGCTCCAACCTGGCCGGGTACCGCGCCGCGTTCCTGACCGGCGATCCGGAGCTGGTCAGGGAGCTGCTGGAGGTGCGCAAGCACTCCGGGATGATCGTTCCCGCGCCCGTGCAGGCCGCGATGAGGGCCGCCCTGGACGACGACGCCCACGCCGATGAGCAGAAGGAACGCTACCGGGCCCGCCGCACGCGCCTGCGTGCCGCCTTCGAGGGCGCCGGCTGGAAGGTCGAGCACTCCGAGGCCGGCCTGTACCTGTGGGCGAGCCACCCGGACCTGGACGCCTGGGATGCCGTGGGACACCTGGCCGAGCGCGGCGTCATCGTGGCACCCGGCGACTTCTACGGCCGTGCCGGAGCCGGGCACGTGCGGGTCGCCTTCACCGCCACCGACGAACGTGTCCGGGAAGCCGCCGCCCGTCTGGCCTGATCCGGGCCGCACGGGCCTACGCGGCCCCGCCGGGGCCGGACCGGCCGGCCCCGGTCAGTTCAGGACGATCTGCCCGCCGTTGTCCTCAGCGGCCTCCTGCCACGCCTCGGCCTCGTCGGAGCCGTCGGTGGCGGTCCACCGGTACCCGTCGTGAACGACCGAGGTCAGCCCGTACTCCTCCGCGTGCGTGACCGACCACAGCGCCATCGCCCACCCGAGGTCCCCGGTGGCGGGGCTGTTGTCGACGGGCAGGTCCGCGGGGTCGGTGCCGAACACCCGTTCCAACTCCTCGTGCGCGCCCTCCAGGTCGGCCCCGGTCTCCTGCAGGTCGGTCAGGCGCTGTTCGTCGTACCAGCACGTGGCCGTCGGGCCCTCGGTGCCGGTGAGAACCACCGCCATCTCCTCGGAGAGCTGCTCGTGCTGGTCGTAGGCCCAGCCGTCGGCGCTGCGCTGCACCTGCTGGGCGGCTTCGTGGACCGGCATGTCCTGCCAGCCCCCGACCTCCGCCAGGGTGTCGTAGAAGCCCCGGCTGGAGAAGACGGGGTCGAGGATCTCCTCGGTGTCGCCCCACTCCTGCGACGGGCGCTGCTGGAACAGGCCAACGGAGTCGCGGTCGCCGTGCTCCACGTTGTGGAAGGTCGACTCCTGCCACACCGTCGCGTAGGCCACGGTGACCGCCTCGGGCGGCAGATCGCGGCTGAAGGCGACGCCGCCCACCGTCGAGGCGTTGGCCGCCTGTGAGACCCGCATGTCGTAGGAGCCCTCCGGCAGGTCCAGACGGCACCCCGGCTCGACCTCCTCCTTCTCCAACGGATCGACCGTGGTCAGCACGTAGTACCCTGCGGCGACCAGAAGACCGCACACGAGCGTGACACTGAACAGGATCTTGACGAAGGCAGAGAATCTGCGGCGCTTACTGGGCACGTATGCCTCAAGAGGTCGGGAGCGGGGCGGGTACGGCCCACCTCCGGCGGAGGGGGGGGCGGGTGGGCCGCGAGTGGCGCCACGGGGCGCCTGCGCCCGCATTCTAGTCGGGACCCGGGACGAGTGGAGGAGAACCCGGCCGTTGTGGGCTTCTACGTGCGTGGGATGGGGCCCGCCACTCGGTGGCGTCCGTTAACGTGAGGCACATGACCAGCTCGTACACCAGCCCGCTGCCTGCCCAGATCGACGAGCTCTGGGAGCAGCGCCCCGAACTCACTCCCGGCCACACCGAGGCGCGGGAGGTCATCACCGGCGCGATCGACATGATCGACGAGGGCAAGGCCCGCGTCGCCTTCGTCGATCCCACCACCGACGAGGTGGTCGTCGACGAGCGCGCCAAGCGTTCCATCCTCCTCGGCTTCAAGGTCCTGGACATGAAGGAGTCGCAGGTCGGCGACTTCTACCACCACGACCGTGTGCCGCTGAAGACCCGTTTCGACGGCGTGCGTGTGGTCCCCGGTGCCATCGCCCGCTGGGGTGCCTTCCTCGCCCCCGGCGTGGTCCTGATGCCCTCCTTCACCAACATCGGAGCCCACGTCGGCTCCGGCACCATGGTCGACACCTGGGCCACGGTCGGTTCCTGCGCCCAGGTCGGCGAGAACGTCCACCTCTCCGGCGGCGTGGGCGTCGGCGGCGTCCTCGAGCCCCCGCAGGCCTCGCCCGTGATCATCGAGGACGAGGCCTTCCTGGGCTCCCGCAGCATGGTCGTCGAGGGCGCCCGCGTGCGCACCGGTGCCAAGCTCGGTGCCGGCACGATCCTGACCTCCTCCACCCGTGTCTTCGACGCCGAGACCGGCGAGGAGCTGCCCCGCGGCGAGGCCCCGGCCTGGTCGGTCTGCGTGACCGCCAACAGGAACAAGAGCTTCCCGGGCGGCGACTTCGGCATGCCGGTGCTGCTGGTGCTCAAGCGCCTGGAGAAGGGCGAGGAGCACGACAAGCTCGCCCTGAACAACCTCCTGCGCGAGCACGGCGTCAACGCCTGACAGCGGTACGCCGCCGGAACGGCCGATGGCGTACCGTTTTTCTTCCGGGGCGTTCCCTCCCGTGCGGGAGGGAACGCCCCGGCGTCCTGTCGCAGGACGCCGGAGCAACGACACTGACCTGAAGCGAAAGCGGGCGAGAGCATGCTGGACCTGAACTCGGACGCGGTGGAACTCACCGGCGCCCTCGTGGACGTGCGTTCGGAGAGCGGTGACGAGCGTGCCCTCGCCGACCTCGTCGAGGCCGGGCTCCGGGAACTGGACCACCTCACCGTGTACCGGGACGGTGACGCCGTCGTGGCCCGCACCGAGCTGGGCCGCGACCGCCGGATCGTCGTCGCCGGCCACCTCGACACCGTGCCGATCGTGGACAACGTGCCCTCCCGCCTGGAGGAGGGGCGGCTCTACGGGTGCGGTTCCACCGACATGAAGGCCGGGGTGGCCGTCCAGCTGCGCCTGGCCCGGCTGCTCACCGAGCCCGTGCACGACCTCACCCTCGTCTTCTACGACAACGAGGAGGTCGACGCCTCCCGCAACGGTCTGGCGCGGCTCTCGCGCAACCGTCCCGAGTGGCTGGCCGGGGACTTCGCGATCCTCATGGAACCCACCGACGGAATGATCGAGGGCGGCTGCCAGGGCACCATGCGCGTCGAGGTCTCCGCCTCCGGCAAGCGCGCCCACAGTGCCCGGTCCTGGATGGGGGAGAACGCCATCCACAAGGCGGGGGAGATCCTCGACCGGCTGCGTGCCTACACCCCCCGTGAACCGGTGGTCGAGGGGCTGCAGTTCCACGAGGGGCTCAACGCCGTCTTCGTCGAGGGCGGGGTCGCCGGCAACGTCATTCCGGACGAGTGCGTCGTCAAGGTCAACTACCGCTTCGCCCCCGACCTGTCGGTGGAGGCGGCCGAGGCCCACCTGCGCGAGGTCTTCGACGGGTTCGAGGTCACCGTCGTCGACGCCGCCGCTCCCGCCCGTCCCGGGCTGGAGGACCCCTCCGCCGCCGCCTTCGTCGAGGCCGTGGGGGAGGGCCGGGCCCGTGCCAAGCTCGGTTGGACCGACGTCTCCCTCTTCTCCGGACTGGGGGTGCCCGCGGTCAACTACGGTCCCGGCGACCCGATGCTGGCCCACACCCGTGACGAGTACGCGGAGACCGCCAAGATCGCCGACGCCGAGGCGCGGATGCTCGCCTGGCTCCGCGGCTGACACGTTCGCGGCCCGTCCCGGACCACTGCCCGGGACGGCCGGCCCGCCCTGTCGGAGCCTCCCTCAGCGGCCCCTGGGGCGGGCAGGCGCGCGGGACGGCCCCGGGGCTTGTGGTGCCCAAGGGCTACGAACTGGCTTGTGAGCATTGTGTTGTCAGCGGATTCACTCGTGTGTCGCGTGTGAGCCCGGATCGGCCGGATAGCTTTGGCCCATGACGGAAGAAGAGCAGATTCGCCGAGCGGGCCCCCTGACCTACCGCGGTCGGGCCATCCCCACGACCACCACCGACCAGCGACTCCTCGACCGGCGAGGTCCCACCGACTGGGTACACACCGATCCGTGGCGGGTGCTGCGCATCCAGTCGGAGTTCGTGGAGGGTTTCGGCCTGTTGTCGGAACTGCCCTCGGCGGTGAGTGTCTTCGGTTCGGCGCGCATCGAGCCGGGTACGCGCTACTACAACCTGGGCGTGGAGGTGGGCCGCAAGCTCGCCGAGGCCGGGTACGCGACCATCACCGGCGGCGGTCCGGGGATGATGGAGGCCGCCAACAAGGGGGCCCAGGAACGCGACGGCCGTTCGGTGGGCCTCGGCATCGAGCTGCCTTTCGAACAGTCCCTCAACCCTTATGTCGACGTCGGGATGACCTTCCGCTACTTCTTCGTGCGCAAGACGATGTTCGTCAAGTACGCGCAGGCCTTCGTCGTGCTCCCCGGCGGGTTCGGCACCCTCGACGAACTCTTCGAGGCGATCACCCTGGTACAGACCAGGAAGGTGACCCGTTTCCCCGTGGTGCTGGTCGGATCCGACTTCTGGGGCGGCCTGCGCGACTGGATCGAGGGGGCCCTGCTGGAGAACGGGCTCATCAAGTCGGAGGACATGGACCTCGTGCAGCAGGTCGACGACCCCGCCGAGGTCGTGGAGCTCATCCGGCGCGTCCACAAGGACCTCGAACGGAAAAACGGGCAGGACTCCTGATCGGGACCGTCTTCGTCTCCCTGAGGACGGAGCGGTTGTGGCACGATCATCCACGTGCCTGTCTTCATCATGATCCTCATCGGGTTGGCCGCACTCGCCGTTCTCGTCGGCGTCGTCTACGCCGTGCTCGGCAAGGGCGGCCAGCTCGCCCGGTACGAGGCGGACTTCCCCCCGCTCGACCTGCCCGAGAACCGTCCCGTGCGCTCCTCCGAGCTCGGCCGCCTGATGGTGCCCCTGTCGCTGTGGGGATACCACGTGCGTGCGGTCGACGACCTCCTGGTGCGCCTGACCGGGACCCTCAAGGAACGCGAGGAACACATCGCCGACCTCGAGTGGCGCCTTTCCCGGCTCGACCCCTCCTACGTGCCCGAGGGCACCGGGCCGGCCGCGGACACGCGGGTGCCCGGGGACCCGGGGACGGCGCCGAAGGAGGACCACCGTTTCCCGGCCGAAACCCCTCTCCCGGGTGAGACCGCCGACACTTCCGGAGAGGGTGGACGGCCGGCGCAGGAGACCTCGGCGGGCGGTGGAAGCCGAGGCGGCGGCGCCTGAGGGCGTTCCGGGGCAGTACTCGGGCAGCCGGACCGTGTGGCGTGGATCATGGCGAGTCCGACTTTGTCGGGTGATGCTTCGCGGGACTGTGCTCTATTCTCGCTTGCTGTACATGCGTCTCCCCGCCCCTCCCGCGGACGGGGACCCTTTGGGTGAGGATGGCGAGGATGGACACAGCAGCCGAACTCGAACCGGGCTCCGACGGTGAGCACGGTGCGGACGCTTCTGCTTCACCCGTGCGCGGGATGTCCCTGTGGCCGCCGCCGCGTTCGAACCGGCACAGCGGACGGCGCCGCCGCAAGGTCGTGATCACAGCAGCGGTCCTGGCGTTCCTGCTGCTGCTCGGGGCGGGCGGCTACGCGCTCTGGAAATTCGTGCTCGACGGGGCTGCCGCGCCCTCCGGCGACGACGACGCCCCCGTCTCCGCCTTCGAGGGTTCCTGGTCGGGGCAGATGAAACAGGTCGACACCAACGGCGCCCCCGTCGCCGAGTGGGACGCCCAGGTGCGCATCGAGGAGGGTGCCGAGCGCGGCAGCACCGCATGGACCACCTTCAGCTGTTCGGGCACGCTCGAACTCAGCGCCCGCGACGGCGACCGGCTGGTCTACACCTACAGCGAGACCTCCGACCCGCAGGAGCGCTGCGTCGACGACTCCGAGCTGACGGTCTGGCCGAACGGTGACGGAGGGCTCGACAGCGAATGGGCCTCGGTCACCGACGACGGGACCCGCATGGTCTCCACCGGGGTCCTCGAGTAGGGCGGCGTACCGGCCGTCTCCTCGGCAGCGGTCCGTGCCGATATAACCTTACTGATCGACGATTCTTCGTTGGTGGGCGTCCGTGGTGGGCGATCCGGCTGTCGTCCGGCGCACATCCAGGGGTCAACGTCCGAGATAATGGACGAAGAGTGATTCACGTCCCTTGCGCCACATGGGCGTGGACACACGTAGCCGGCCCGGGGCTCCGGAGCCGGGACGCACCAGCGGATCGGCACCGGACCAGTGGCCCGGCCACCCGCGAGGAACACCAGAAAGGGGAAATGGCATGGCGGCCATGAAGCCGAGGACCAGTGACGGGCCCATGGAGGTCACCAAGGAGGGCCGCGGCATCATCATGCGCGTCCCGCTCGAGGGCGGTGGCCGCCTGGTCGTGGAGCTCACGGCCGACGAGGCCAACCAGCTCCGTGACGAGCTCCAGGGTGTCGTCGGCTGATCCGACACACTCATCTCCCCCGAAACCCCCGAGATGGACCCACCTCTCGACCCTGAGCGAACGATTGTGAGCGGCCTGTGCCATTCGCCACGGAGATCAGCCCGGTTCCGGGCACTCTCACCGAATCCACCGCGGACCTGCTGGTCCTGCCCGTGACGAAGGAGGACGGTTCTCCCTCCGGGACCGTCGACGGTGGTCTCACCGCGGTCCTCCCGGCTCCGCTCACCGATCTGATCGCTCACTACGAGCTCACCGGCGGGGCCGGGGAGCTCTCCCAGCTCCCGGTCCGGCGCGAGGCCGGACTGGCCCGACTGGCGCTTCTGGGGGTCGATGCGGGCACACCCGACGACCTCCGGAAGGCCGGGGCCGCGATCGCACGCGCCGCGCGCGGCAAGCAGCATGTGGCGGTGGCCTGGCCGGAACTGTCCCCCGAGGCCGCCACCGCCTTCGTCGAGGGCGCCCTGCTGGCTTCCTACGCCTTCACCCTCAAGACGGGTGAGGTCCCGAAGGACAAACGCCCCGCGCCCGCGATCGACCTCGTCGGCGATGTCCCCGCAGACGCCGTGGAGCGCGGCACCCGTCTCGCGGCCGCCACCGCACTGGCACGCGACCTCATCAACACGCCCTCTCGCACCAAGACCCCCGTGTGGATGGCGGAACGGGCCGGCGAGGTCGCCCGGGACGGCGGTCTGACCGTGCGCGTCCGGGACGAGGAGGAACTGCAGGACGCCGGTTTCGGCGCCATCCTCGGTGTCGGCCAGGCCTCCGACCGTCCGCCGCGTCTGGTCGAGCTCTCCTACACCCCCGAGAGCCCGACGGCACACGTGGTGCTGGTGGGTAAGGGCATCACGTTCGACACCGGCGGCCTGTCGTTGAAGCCGAACGACAACATGAAGCTCATGAAGACCGACATGAGCGGTTCGGCGATCGTCCTGGGCGTGCTCTCGGCCCTGCGCGACATGGGCAGCAACGTGCGGGTGACCGGGTTGCTCGCTCTGGCGGAGAACTCCTTCTCCGGTGACGCCACGCGCATCGGCGACGTGCTCACCACCTACACGGGCAAGACCGTCGAGGTCCTCAACAGCGACGCCGAGGGGCGCCTGGTCCTGGCCGACGCCATGGGGTACGCCTCCACCGAGCTCGATCCCGACGTCATCGTGGACGTGGCCACCCTGACCGGCGCGGCCAAACTCGCCCTGGGCACCGGGATCGGCGCGCTCTACAGCACCGACGACGGCCTGGCAGCCGAGCTGGAACAGGCCTCGAAGGACTCCGGTGAGCCGCTCTGGCGGATGCCGCTGACCGAGGAGTACGCCGAGACCACCCGGTCCCGGATCGCCGACCTGGCCAACATCGGCACCAGGGGCACCGATTTCGGTCCGGCAGGGGCCACCGACGCCGCCCTGTTCCTGAGGGAGTTCACCGGTGGGCTGCCCTGGGCCCATCTGGACATCGCAGGCCCGGGCCGCTCGATGCAGGAGACCGGGCTGTTCAGCAAGGGCGGGACCGCCTTCACCACGCGTACGCTGCTGCGCTGGCTGTCCGGCCGCTAGCGCCCCCACGGCAGCAGGACGCCCCGCCGGCCCGGTGCCGGCGGGGCGTCCGCGCGCCGGGGTCAGTCCCCCGGGAGAGCGCGCTCCAGGGCGAAGGTCCGCTCGACCGGACGGAAACCGAGCTCGGCGGCGGTCCCGCGGGCCGCCTCGTCCCCCGGGCCGGTCCGGACACGCACACGGTCCCGTTCGGGGAAGGCACGGGCCAGGTCGGTGAGGTTGCGCAACCACAGCCGACTGCCCAGGCCCCGGCCCCGGTGCTCGGGCAGTACGAGTGTGCCGGCCTGGTCGACGGCCCCGGAACCGGGCAACAGCACCAGCTCGCTCAGGCCGACCGCCCTCCCCGAGGCGTCGAGAGCGGCCGAGACCAGCGAATGCACACCCTCCTCGGCCCGCCGGGCCTCCGCCAGGCGCACGCGTTCGGTGCGGTCCGCCACGGTGTGCGGGCCCTCGTCGCCGCCCGCGGTGCCCTCCGCCGGACCGTGTCCCAGGTCCTCGCGCAGGAGGGCGCAGGGTTCCAGCAGCCCGTCGGGGCACTCGTCCTGCCAACCGGTCACCTCCGGCTCGCCCCTGCCCGGGCGTACACGTTCGCGCAGGAGGGCCTCGACCGCCGGTGGCAGCGGCAGGTCCAGGACGTGAAGGTCCTCGGCCCCGGCGACGCCGAACCCGTGGGCGAGGGCGAACCCGCCCCCGGGGCAGTCGGACAGGTCCCGTCCCGGTCCGGAGGAGACCTCGACGACCTGGGTGTTGCGCCCCAGCTCCGTCCCCACCGTCCCGGCGGTCCGGAGCAACGCGGTGCCGTGCCCGCGCCGCCGGGCCCCGGGAGGACCGCGATGTCGACCTCGACGGTGTCCGGTTCGGCGTCGTCGTACTCCAGGAGCAGCGCGCCCACGGGCGTGCCGTCCTCCTCCGAGGCCAGGAAGGCCAGAGCGTGCCCGCCGGGGCCCTCCGCCGCCAGGACCCCGCGCATCTCTTCCAGCGGCAGCACTGCCTCCTGCGCAGCCTCGGTGCCGCCTTCGTCCAGCGCCCGGGACAGGACCTCGTACCAGGCCGTCAGCGAGGCCTCCTCGGCCGGATCCACACGTCGCACACGGGTCGTCTGTGCACTCACTCAGGGGCCTTCCGTTCGGGGGCGGTCGGGAACCGGCCCGAACATAGCGGACAGCCCCCCGGCCCCGCGCGTTTTTCCGGCCCCCGGCCCCGATCCGGCCGGCTCCCCGGAACCCGGCGGAGGAGACCGAGCGCAGGGCGGGCCCGGCGGTCAGGAGCGGATCGCCGCGAGCAGACCCGACCCCACCGGCAGCAACAACGCCACCATGCGCTCGTCCTCGCGTACCGTCCGGATCACCTCGCGCACCGCCGTCTCCCCCGGGTCGGGAGCACGCAGGGGGCCGTCCGGTTCGGGGGAGCTCACCATCGCGTTGTGGAAGACCACCAGGCCGTTCGGGCGCAGGAGCCGCCGCGCCTCCTCCAGGTAGAAGGGGTAGGAGACCGCGTCCGCGTCGACCAGGACCAGGTCGTAACCGCCGTCGGTGAGCCGTGGCAGTACCTCGCCCGCCGACCCGCGGATGAGCCGGGCCCGCCCCGCGCCCGCACCCGCACGGGAGAACAGGCCGCGTGCGAAGTCCTGGCGGGCGCCGTTGACGTCGACCGTGGTGAGGATCCCCTCCGGTGCCATCCCGTGCAGCAGCCACAGGCCCGACGTCCCGCAGCCGGTCCCGACCTCCACGACCGAACGGGCGCGGGTGGCCGCGGCCAGGAACCGCAGAGCGGAACCCGCCGCGGCCCCTACCGGATCGGCCCCCGACCGGAGCCCGGCCTCGTAGGCCTCGGCGAGGACCGGGTCCTCCAGGGCGTCCTGTTCGAACCTCGTCTGCTCGGTCCTGGCCCAGCTCGTGTGGATCGTGCTCTCATCCGGCGCAGTGATGACGGCCTCCCACCGTGGTGTTGCGGGTGTCGGTCCAGGGCGATGACCAGGAAGAGGTCACTCACCGTAGGATGAAGATGGCCGCCAGGTCACGTCCCAGGAAAAGACTAGCCTGAACCGGTACGAACTCCGAGCGTGCCAGCGGGAACTCATCGGGCGTCCCCGAACGTTGGAACGGGATGAACGTACGTTGATCGCCACAATGCCTACCCCCCGGCCAGCCTCTCCTGAGGACGGGTCGGCCCGAGGAAGGGAGCAGCGGTGCCCGAGACCGGCCCTGCCGTGGACTTCGAACCATGGGAGCCCCCGAGCTGGGACGAGGTCGTCCGAAACCACTCGCCGCGCGTGTACCGGCTGGCCTACCGTCTCACCGGCAACAAGCACGACGCCGAGGACCTGACCCAGGACGTCTTCATCCGTGTCTTCCGGTCCCTGGCCAACTACACCCCGGGCACCTTCGAGGGCTGGCTCCACCGCATCACGACCAACCTCTTCCTCGACGGTGCGCGCCGCAAGGCACGTATCCGCTTCGAGGGTCTGGCCGAGAACGCGGACGAACGTCTGGAGGGCCGTGAACCCTCACCCGCCCAGCGCTACCACGACCGGCACTTCGACGCCGACGTGCAGGGCGCACTGGACGCCCTGCCCGCCGAGTTCCGTGCGCCCGTGGTGCTGTGCGACATCGAAGGGCTCTCCTACGAGGAGATCGCCGCAACACTCGGGGTCAAGCTCGGAACCGTACGCAGCAGGATCCACCGCGGCCGCGCCCAGCTGCGCCGCGCCCTGGAGCACCGGCGGTCGCTGGCCGCGCAGGCCGAGCGCGAGCAGGACCTGGGCGGGGCGAACGTGAACCAGGGGGAGGCGTAGTGAGCAGTGAACACCTGGGGGAGCGCTTGTCCGCGCTCGTCGACGGTGAGCTCGGACCCGATGAACACGAGCGCGCGCTGATCCACTTGGCCAAGTGTGAGCCCTGCCGCTTCGAGGCCGACATGACCAGGCGCCTCAAACGCCGTCTGCACGGTCTGGACGAGCCCGAGCCCGACCTCGACTTCATGGGGCGCCTGTCCGCCTTGGACGGACGCTCCGAGCGGGACGGGCAGAGCCCTTTCCCCCCGCCCTTCGGCGACGGGGGCTTCGGGGCCGGGCCGCCCCTGGGTTCCTCCCGCCCTCTCGGCGGCTTTCCCGGCTACCCGGGCGGCCTGGGCGGCGGGCCGATCGCCGCCGACGTCCCGGGGACCGCGCCACCGGCCCCCGGGGGCCCGCAGCCGACCGCGGAGGAACCCGGTGAGCGCAGCAGGTCCGAGTTCCTCGCCCAGCTGTTGACGCCTTTCCCCGGCGGCCGGTACGCCATCGCCGGGGCGGCCGTGGTCACTGCGCTGCTGGGCACCGCCTTCGTGGCGGGCGGCGAGGCCGAGGACACCCCCGTGGTCGAACCACGGCTCGCCGACTTCGCCGTCGAGCACGCCGTCACCAGCCGCCATGCCCCCGTCGGGGCCCCGCCCGCGGACCAGGAGACCCGGCCCGCGGGCGGAGCGGAGCAGACGAGCCGGTGAGCACGGAGGACCCCTCCTCCCGCCCGCGCCGCTCCGCACCCGTGGTACTGCTCGTCGTCACCGTCCTGTGCGTGCTGCTCCTGGCTTCCGCAACGCACCCCGGGGCGAACCAGGTGCCCGCCGAGGGCGCTGACGACGGCATGACCGTGCTGCGGTCCGCTGCCGAGGCCGAGGGGGAGACACACTACGCCGCCGTCCGACGGGTCACCGGCCCCGACGGGCGGCCTGCTTCTCTACGAGTGGCCAACCATCCCGACAGAGGGATCGTGTTCGCACCGGTCGCATCCGAGGACGAGCCCTTCGTCGTCGAGGCGTCCCAGGCTCTGGAGTCGCTCGACGACCGTCTCCTGGAGATGCTGCGCGACACCTACCGGGTGGTCGACGCCGGCCGTACCGAAATCGACGGACGCCCGGCCCGCCTGGTGGAGGCGGTGCGTGCCGACGGCACGGTGGCCGGCCGTTTCTGGGTCGACACCGGCAGCGGTCTGCTCGTGGGACGCACCGCCTACGGCCGCGACGGCGGCGCTGCCCTGTCCATGAACCTGACCGACCTGGAGATGGTTGAGGGGGAGTGGCCCGAGCGGGCCTCGACCGGCCAACCGTGGGGCGAGGCCCTGGACGCACGGGAACGCGAGGACCTGCGTTCGGAGGGCTGGGAGCTCCGGGAGCACCTCACCTGGGACCTGCGTCTGGTCGACGCCCGATCCACCCGGTACGAGGGCCGGAAGGTCGTGCACGCCGTCTACTCCGACGGACTCGCCCAGATCTCGCTCTTCCTCCAACGTGGGAAACTGGGAACGGATCACTCCTCGATCCCCTCCGGCGGATATGTCGGAACCGAACAGGGGGGAACGGGCATCTCACCCGGACATGACACCCTTTTCGGTGACGACGTCGGTCAGTACCGGACCATGTGGCAGGCGGACGGGTTCGTGTTCACCGTCCTGGCGGACGCCCCGGCCGACCTGGCCACTTCGGCGGTGACGGCGCTCCCGTCACCCGAGGGGCCGGGGTTCTGGGACCGGGTCGAACGGGGCCTGGACCGGATGGGACCCCTCTGACCACAATGCCGCGAACGAGCGTGCAGTCCCGCCGACCCCGAACACAGAGCGACCAACGGAGCAGGTCTTGAGCGCAGAGCACGGCCGGCCCGGCTGTGGTGACGAGCCCGGTCGACCCCCGGGTCCCTCCGGCCCCCACGGGCCACCCGGGGCCGGATCCCCCGACCCCCATGCCATGCCCTCCGGCAGCGGAGAACCCATGCACCCACCCCCGCCCCAGGGACCGGGAGGCCGCACCGGGCCCCCGCAACCCCCCGGCACCGGTCCCCAGCCCTCCTCCGTCCCGCCCCAGCCCCCCGCCGGAGCCCCGGGACAGCAGCAGTGGCAACGGCCCGAACCACAACAACCCGCGCCCCAGGGCGCCGGCCCACAGCAGGGTGTCCCGCAGGGACCGGGCCCGCAGCAACAGGGCACGCCCCAGGCCGGCGGCCCCCGGCCCCCCGCCGGAACCGAGCCGGCCGCCCAGGTCCCGCTCGGTGCGGGCGGGCAACCGCCCCTCGCCCCCGGGGACCGGACCCAGAACGAGAGCGGGGGAGCGTCCCGCCGGCGCGGGATCCCTGCCTGGATGGCGCTGTCGGGCATGCTCGTGATCGCCCTCATCGCGGGCGGGGCCGGCGGTGTCGCAGGGACCGTGCTCGGCCCCGGGGGGGACGGTACCGAGGAACAACAGGGCGGGTCGCCGCAGATGAACGAGCCGCCCCCCGAGGCTCCCGAACGCGATCCCGACACCACAGCGGGTGTGGCGCAGCGGGTCAGCCCCAGCGTCGTGCACATCATGAGCGCCGACCCCCGGATCCCCTCCACGGGTTCCGGCTTCGTGATCGAGGGCGACTACGTCGTCACCAATCACCACGTCGCCGAACCGCTGGAGGAGGGCATCCACATCGAGTACAGCGACGGCAGCACCTCAGAGGCCACCGTCGTGGGTACCGAACCCGAATACGATCTGGCGTTGTTGCATCTGGAGGACCCGCACGAGGTCGAGCCGTTGGAGTTCGGCGACTCCGAGCAGGCCATCGTCGGCGACGAGGTCATCGCCATCGGAGCGCCGCTGGGCCTGGCGGGCACCGTCACCCAGGGCATCATCAGCGCCATGGACCGGCCGGTGGGCTCGGAGGAGGGCGGCAGCCAGTTCTACGCCATCCAGACCGACGCCGCGATCAACCCCGGTAACTCCGGGGGCCCGCTCGTCGACGCCCAGGGGCGGGTGATCGGCGTGAACTCGATGATCGTCACGATGAACGACATGGGGGGCGAGCCCCAGGGCAACATCGGCCTCGGGTTCGCGGTGCCCTCCGCCGACGCCCAGGGGGTCGTCTCCTCCCTCGCCGGGAACGGAGGGGAGGCCGACGAGGAGTACGCCGACCTCGGGGTCGTCCTGGACACCGAGAGCCCCATCGCCGGTGCGGTCATCGACGACGGCGGTGTGGAGTCCGACGGCCCCGCCGACGAGGCGGGCCTGGAGGAAGGGGACGTGCTCGTGGAGTTCGACGGCCGGCGCATCAGCTCCGGTCAGGAGCTCATGGCGATGCTGCGCGACTACACGCCGGGCGAAGTGGTCGATGTCGGCTACGAACGCGACGGCACCAACGACTCGGCCACGGTCACCCTGGGGTCCTCGGGGGGCTGACCCCGAACATAGGACGCCCGCGCACACTCACCGGTGTGCGCGGGCGTCCTGCCGCGGATGGAGGACGGGAAGCTCGGTCAGCGGCTCGCCGGGGAGATCCCCAGCTGCATGCCCGCGAGCCCGCGGGGCTTGCCGACCAGGTTCCCGGCCATCTCGGTGATGATCTTGCTGACCTCGTTGTCGGGCTCGCCCAGGACCAGGGGCTCACCGGAGTCGCTGCCCTCGCGCACGAGGGGGTCCAGAGGTACCTGGCCCAGCAGCGGGATCTGGGTTCCCAGCGTCTTGGACAGCGCGTCGGCGACGTTCTGACCGCCGCCCTCACCGAAGAGGTGCAGCTTCTCGCCGCCCCCCGGCGGGAGGAAGTAGGACATGTTCTCGATGACCCCGGCGATGCGCTGGTGCGTCTGTGCGGTGATCGCACCGGCGCGCTCGGCGACCTCGGCGGCGGCCTGCTGCGGCGTGGTGACCACGAGCAGCTCGGCGTTGGGCAGCATCTGGGCCACGGAGATGGCGATGTCGCCGGTGCCCGGGGGCAGGTCCATGAGCAGGACGTCCAGGTCGCCCCAGAAGACGTCGGACAGGAACTGCTGCAGTGCCCGGTGCAGCATCGGCCCACGCCAGACCACCGGCTGATTGCCCTGCGTGAACATCCCGACGGAGATGACCTTGATGTTGTGCGCCGTCGGCGGCAGGATCATGTCCTCGACCTTGGTCGGGAAGTCCGACGCGCCGAGCATGCGGGGCACGGAGTGTCCGTAGATGTCGGCGTCGACCACGCCGACCTTGTGGCCCTCGGCAGCCATGGCGGCGGCGAGGTTCACGGTCACGGAGGACTTGCCGACACCGCCCTTGCCGGAGGCGACGGCGTAGACCTTGGTGAGCGAGTTCGGCTTGGCGAAGGGGATCTCCTTCTCCGCCTGTCCGCCACGGAGCTTGGTCTGCAGCTCCTTGCGCTGTTCGTCGCTCATGACGTCGAGCTCGACCGTCACGTGGCGGACACCCTCGACGGTGCGCACGGCCTCGGACACGTCGTTCTCGATACGCCCCTTCATGGGGCAACCGGCCACCGTGAGGTAGATCCCCACGTGCACGGCACCGTCGTCGGCGACGTCGACGCTCTTGACCATGCCCAGGTCGGTGATGGGTCGGTGGATCTCCGGGTCTTGCACCGTGGTCAGGGCCTTGTGCACCTGCTCGGTGGATGGTGTGGAGGACATGTACTCAATCGTAGGTCAGTGGGACGGGGAACTGGTCTGTGCACAGCCCACGCACGGACCATTGATGACAACGAGTGCGGCACACATGCCTATTCCGCGCCCGAGGTGTCCGGGACGTCCGTCATGACCGGATGTGAAGAGGTGTGAATCCGCTGCGTACGCAGGGGGTAACGGCGCGGTCTTAACACTGGCAATACATGGCCGGATAGTAGCCTCGGCGCACGATGGGAAATGTGCCGCCACCGCCTGGTTCGTCCTGGCCCACTGCCCCGGAGGGGGCCGAGGGGCCGGCCGACGGGCGGTACCCGCAGGATCAGGACTGGGCCGACCCGCCCGGTGGCAGGCTGACCCCCCAAGGGGGACAACCTCAGGTCGACGCCGACTCGGGGGTGTGGGCTTGGCCACCTCCGCGGCCCGTGCGCACCAGTGCCTTCGCGCCCGCGGAGGTCCCGTCCGGTGAGTCCTACCACACCCTGGCCCGGACCACGCGGTCGCGCTGGTGGATGACGCCGCTGACGCTGCTCGTCTTCGCGCTCCTGCTGTCCGTCCTGTGGATGGGCGTGGTCCTGGCGATGACCATCGTCTCGGTCATCGGCGGCAGCGGACTCGCCCCGGACTCGATGAGTATCGGCGTGATCGCCACACTCGCCTTCGGGCTCGCGTCCACGGCGCTGCTCATCCCCATCGTCTTCTTCCTGGTGCGTGTGGTGCAGTGGCGCCGCATCGGCTCGCTGATGTCGGTCGAGGGCACGCTCCGGTGGTCCTGGCTGGGCCGCTGCCTGGTGTTGGCGATCGGGCCCGTGGCGTTGTGCCTGCTGCTGTTGTGGGCGCTCTCCGACACGCTCGTGGCCGGTACCGCACCCGAGGCGGTCTCTTCCGTCGCGGTCTCGGGGACCGGGGTCCTCCTGGGAGCGTTGCTGGTCATCTTCCTCGTCGTGCCCTTCCAGGCCGCCGCCGAGGAGATGACCCTGCGCGGCATGGTCATGCAGCTCGTCGGGGCCCTCGTGTCCCGGGAGAGCACCAGCGCCGCCGCGCGTGTCCTGCGTTCGCCCTGGCCGGCGATCCTCGCGTCCGGAACCCTGTTCGCGTGCCTGTACGCGGCGGTCCACCCCGGCAACGTGTGGACCACCGCCGCCCTCGCCGTACTGGGTGTGGCGATGGCCTGGCTGACCTGGTACACCGGCGGTATCGAGGCCGCGGTCGGACTCCACCTGGTCAACAGCCTCGTGCAGTACACCCTGGTCGTCTACGACGGCCGCATCGACGAGATCGGGACCGGGGCCGTGGTCGGGGCCGGACTCCCACCGGGGGCGGGAACCCCCTTCGGGCTCGTGTTCACCGTGGTGCAGGCCGGCCTCTTCGTGCTGTTGGTCGTGGTCTCCGCACGCCGGCGAGGGGTACGCCGGGTCAGTCCCTGACCGGGCCCTCGCCGTCCTCGCCGCCGAACTCCCGGCCCACGTCCGTGTGCAGGAGTTCGGCCAGCGACGCGAGCACCGTGACCACCAGCAGCGACACCGACAGCCAGTACCCCGGCAGGTCCTGTCCCGGCGCGACGGCCTGCAGGGAACTCTGGCCCTGCACCACCGCCGCGGCCGCAGAGACGGTCGCCAACAGGCCCATGAGCACCATCAGGACCGACGGCCTGCCCAGATTCAGGAGCGCCGTGGTCGCCGAACCCACCAACAGTGCGGCCACCGGGCCCGGTCCCGGCGCACCCGACGGCGACAGCGCCAGTACCTCGAACCCGGTCAGGCTCTCCGGGGACGGGTGCGTGCCCGCGAGACCGTAGAACGGCAGTACGAAGCACGCCAGCGCCGCGGCCGGGGCCAGGGCCCGGACCAGGGCGAGTCCGCGCGGCGGGCGGCTCATGCGCTCCGCCGCGCGGTGCCGTCGCCGGTTCCGTCCGGGTCTGGGACGTCCTCCGGTGCGTGCTGCTCGGGGAAGACCCACGTGCGGTACGAGAAGAAACGGAACAGCGTGCCGAGCCCGACCCCCACGACGTTGCCCGCGAGGTTCTGTGCGAGGGGGCCGTCGAGCCCGAGCACGTACAGGGAGAAGGCCTGGCACCCCAGCTGGATGAGCATGCCGACCCCGTTCATCACCAGGAACAGCACCGTCTCGCGCCCGTACCCGGTCCGTGCGCGGGAGGCGAAGGTCCAGAACCGGTTGCCCACGAAGGCCACCGCGATGGCGCAGACGGTACCGACGACCTGGCCCGCCATCACCGGAAGGCCGGTCAGCGCCCACAACAGGTTGGTCACGCCCAGCTGCACCACGTACGCCAGGGCGCCCACGGACCCGAACCGGGCGACCTCCCCGGCCAGTTTCGCCAACCCGGGACGGTTTTCGAGGAAGTGACGCACGGACGGCCTCCGCTCGTTCGGTAGGGGTACTGCCCGGCGTTCCGGCGGCCCTCGGGACAACGGGCGCTTCGGGTTCCCCACCGTGCACGTCCTAGACTCTGACGGGGGATCTCCGTCGACCCCGGCCGCGGGTCCGGAGCCCTCGGGCCGGTTTCCATCCGGGTCGGAGCCGCCCCGCCGTCGCGGCGTCGAACATGAGCTGAGGAACTGTGAGCGAGCGTAACCGCACCCTGCCCCGTGTCGGCATGGTGGGCGGGGGCCAACTCTCCCGCATGACCCATCAGGCCGGTATCGGCTTGGGCGTGCACTTCTCGGTCCTGGCGGCCGACCCGTCCGACAGCGCCGCTCTGGTGTGCGGTGACGTCGCTCTGGGCGACGACCGCGGCCTGGAGGACGTCCTGGCCTTCGCCGAGGACCGCGACGTGGTCACCTTCGACCACGAACACGTGCCCGAACACGTCCTGAGTGCGGTCGAGTCGGCCGGCGGCCTGCTGCGCCCGGGCCGTGAGGCCCTCGGCTTCGCCCAGGACAAGCTCCGCATGCGCACCCGCATGGGGGAACTGGAGGCCCCGTGCCCCCGGTGGCGCGCCGTCACCACCCTCGACCACGTGACCTCCTTCGCGGAGGAGACCGGGTGGCCGATCGTGCTCAAGGCCGCACGCGAGGGTTACGACGGCAAGGGTGTGTGGATGGCCGGCAGCGCCGAGGAGGCCCGCAGGGTCGTGGACCGGGCGGCCGCCGAGGACGTGCCCCTGATGGTCGAGGAGAAGGTCGCCTTCTCCCGTGAGCTCGCGGTCCAGGTCGCCCGCTCCCCGCACGGGCAGGTCGCGGTCTACCCGGTCGTGGAGACCGTGCAGCGCGACGGCATCTGCCACGAGGTGATCGCCCCGGCACCGGGGCTGTCGGAGGACAAGGCCACCGGCGCCCAGCAGCTGGCCGTCGAGATCGCCCACGCCCTCGGGGTGACCGGGCTCCTGGCGGTAGAGCTGTTCGAGACACCGGACGGGGCGCTCGTCAACGAACTCGCGATGCGTCCGCACAACTCCGGCCACTGGAGCATCGAGGGCGCACACACGTCCCAGTTCGAGCAGCACCTGCGCGCCGTCCTGGACCTCCCGCTGGGCTCGCCCCGCACCAACGCGCCCTTCACCGTGATGGCCAACCTGCTCGGTGGCGAGGACCCCGACGTCTACAGCCGCTACCTGCACGTCATGGCCAAGGACCCCGAGGTGAAGGTGCACTTCTACGGCAAGGACGTGCGTCCGGGCCGCAAGATCGGGCACATCACCGTGATGGGGGAGGACCACCGGGACCTCCTGGAGCGTGCCCGCGATGCCGCCGCCTACCTGCGAGGAGATCAGCAGTGACCACCGACAAGCAGCCCACCGTGGGCATCGTGATGGGGTCGGATTCCGACTGGCCGGTGATGCGCGAGGCCGCTGATGCCCTGCGCGAGTTCGGTGTCGCCTTCGAGGCCGACGTCGTCTCGGCACACCGGATGCCGAACGAGATGATCTCCTACGGCAGTGAGGCCGCCGGACGCGGGATCCGGGCGATCATCGCCGGGGCCGGTGGCGCCGCCCACCTGCCCGGGATGCTCGCGTCGGTGACGACCCTCCCGGTGATCGGTGTGCCCGTCCCGCTCAAGCACCTGGACGGCATGGACTCGCTACTGTCCATCGTGCAGATGCCCGCCGGCGTCCCGGTGGCCACGGTCGCGGTCGGTGCGGCCCGCAACGCCGGTCTCCTGGCCGTGCGGATGCTGGCGGCCCAGGACCCCGACCTGACCGAGCGGATGTCCCGGTTCCAGGAGGAGCTGAAGTCGCAGGCACACGACAAGGGCGAGCGTTTGCGGCGCGAGGTCGCCGACGCGGACCGCGCGACCGGGTTCGGGTTCTGAACCCGAGGGACCCGTGCGGTCCCGGGGCGCACACCGCCCCGGGACCCGAACGGCACGTGCGTGGGAGCGTCCACGTCCTGTTGGTGCGGGGGAGTGCGTCCTGCTCACTCTGCGGGGGTCGTCGGTGCCCTTCGCCCCCGGTCTGTGGCACGCCGGGGCCGCCGGCAAGGTCGAGCCCGGCGAGGAACTCGTGGCGGCCGCGCTCCGGGAGAGCGGGGAAGAACTCGGGGTCAGACCCGAGCCGGAGGATCTGTCCCTGCGCCACGTCGTCCACCACACGAGCCCGGCGGGGGAGTGGGAACACGCCTTCTTCGTGAGTCACCGGTGGTCGGGTGTGCCGTACAACCGAGAGCCGCACAAGCATGCGGAGGTCCGTTGGTGGGCCTTCGGGGCTCTGCCCGGGGACCTGGTGCCCTACTGCGCGGCGGCACTGGCCCGCATGCGCTCCGGGGAGTCCGTCTCCCGTCTCGACGGCACGGCCGGATGAGGGCCGGCCTCAGGCGGGACCGGGCTGCACGAGCCGGTGCAGGCCCTCGACGGCCTGGTCGGGGCTGGGGAGCCCGTCGGGCTCGACCAGGTATTGCAGCACGTAGCCGGTGACGAGGTTGTAGAGGATCGAGCCCAGGCCGGCGGCGGTGGCGTCGTCGACCTCCTCGGGGGAGAGGTCGAGGAGCAGGGCGGCCATCTCCCTGCGGGCCTCGCGCAGCCCTTCGAGCAACGGCGCTGCGATGTCCTCGTCGAACTGTGCCTGACCGAAGGCCTGGACCCCGGCCACCATGAGGTCGTGGTGCTCGGGCACGCTCGCGAAGAGGGTCTCGAACAGGGCACGCAGGCGCTGGGACGGCCGTTCGGCCCGCGAGGCCTGCAGTGCGTTCCCGAAGATGTCGCCCCAGTCGCTGGTCGCCTCGATGACCGCGGTGTTCATGAGCTTGTCCTTCGAGCCGAAGTGGTACCCGATCGAGGCCAGGTGCGCACCGGAGACAGCGGCGATGTCCCGTGCGGTCGTCTTCCCGTAGCCCTTCTCCACCAGACACTTCTTGGCGCCGGCGAGCAGGTCCTCACGTTGGCTCATGGACGACAGCCTAGCACCTTTGTACGTACGTACATATTGACCGCTGATTTTGACGTACGTACGATCGAATCCATGGACACGCCTCACCGGGAACGCACCGGTCCCCGTAGTCGGCTCGGTGCTCTGCTCCTGCTCCTGCCGGCCCTGCTCGTCTCCATGGACATCTCGGTCCTCTTCGTCGCCGCACCCGTCGTCGTCGAGGACCTCGACCCGACCGCCACCCAATGGCTGTGGATGATGGACGTCTACGGCTTCGTCCTCGCAGGACTGCTCATCCCCATGGGCGCGCTCGGCGACCGGATCGGCCGCCGACGCCTGCTCCTCGCGGGCGCCCTCGCCTTCGGTGCCGCTTCGGCCCTGCTCGCGGCGGTGCCCACCCCGCAGCTCTTCATCGCCGGCCGTGTCCTGCTCGGCGCCGGCGCCGCGACCCTGGCGCCGTCCACGCTCTCCCTGCTCCGAGTGATGTTCACCGACCCGGGCCGGCGCCGCACCGCCGTAGGTATGTGGACCGCCGCCTTCGCGGGCGGCGCGGTCGTCGGGCCCGTCATCGGCGGAGCCCTCCTGGAGTTCTTCTGGTGGGGCTCGGTCTTCCTCATCAACCTGCCGGTCATGGCCCTGCTCCTGGCAGCGGGCCCTTTCCTGCTGCCGGAGTACCGGAGCGCCGGCCGGGACGCCTTCGACCTGACCGGTGCTGTGGCCTCCCTCGTGGCCGTCATCGCCCTGGTGCAGGCGGCCAAGCGTTTCGTCGAACACGGCCCGGACGGGGCCGGCGCGGTGGCACTCGCGGTCGGTGCCGCGGCCCTGACCCTGTTCCTCCTGCGCCAGCGCCGTGCCCGGAACCCGCTCGTGGACCTCTCGCTGTTCACCAGGCCGGCCTTCAGCGCCTCGGTCCTCGGCAACACCGCGGTGTCCTTCGCCGCCTCCGGGCTCGGCCTGCTCACCTTCACGTTCTTGCAGGTCGTGCACGGGGCGAGCCCGCTCTCCGCTGCTCTGTACACGCTGCCCACCGTGTTCGGGACCGTCACCGGGGCCACCCTCGCGGGGATCCTCGCCGCACGGATACGCCCCGCGGTCCTCATGCCGGGGGGACTGTCGGTGGGAGCGGCCGGTTTCGGGAGTGTGGCCGCGGTCGGTACCGACACCCACATCGCGGTCTTCATCGGCGGCTACACCGTCCTGACCCTGGGCATCGGGCTCGTGGCCACCCTCGCCAACACCCTGATCCTGGCCACCGCTCCCCCCGAGCGCGCCGGCGCCGCGGCAGGGGTCTCCGAGACCAGCACCGAGCTGGGCGGGGCCCTGGGCATCGCCACACTGGGGACCGTCGCGGCCTCCGTCTACCGGGACACCATGGCCGGCGCCGTACCCGGAGCGGGCCGGGCCGCCACCGAGAACGTCGCCGGAGCCTCGTCCACGGCCGCGCACCTGCCGCCCGAGGAGGCCGCTTCCCTGCTGGCCACCGCCTTCGACGCCTACACCTCGGGCATGTCCGCCGCCGCGGCGACCGGCGCCGGCACCCTGCTGTTGGTCGCCCTCGTCGCCGCCGCGTCACTGCGCCGAATCCACGCGGGAACGGGCCGGGAACCGGCTGTGGCCGGGCCGCCCCCCGTGTGAGGACACACGGAGGACGGGCTCCGACCGCGGAGGCCGCTGGAGCCCGCCCCTGGCCGGCGGTCCGTGGTTACTGGCGGCCCAGCGCCCGGTAGATCCAACCGGAGGACCGCCAGTACGTGGGGTCGAGGGCGTTGCGGCCGTCCACGATCTTGCGCTGGGTGACCACCTCGCCCAGCTTCTCGGGGTTGGCCTCCCGGAACTCCGTCCACTCGGTGAGCAGCAGCACCACGTCGGCGCCCTCGGCGGCCTCCATCATGCTGGGCGCGTAGTTGAGCTGCGGGTGCTCCTCACGTGCCCGGTCCATCGCCTGCGGGTCGTAGACGGTCACGTGCGCGCCCAGCGATGCGATGGTGGAGGCCACGTCCAGCGCGGGCGAGTCGCGGATGTCGTCGGAGTTGGGCTTGAACGCCGCCCCCAGCACCGTGACGGTGCGCCCGGCGAAGTTGCCGCCGATGAGCTGGCGGGCGATGTCGATGGTGCGCGCACGGCGGCGCTGGTTGATCGCGTCGACCTCGCGCAGGAAGGACAGCGCAGGCTCCACACCCAGCTCGTCGGCCCGCGCCATGAACGCACGGATGTCCTTGGGCAGGCACCCGCCGCCGAAACCCAGACCCGGACCCAGGAACTTGCCGCCGATGCGGTCGTCGTGGGAGAGCGCCTCGGCCAGTTTCATGACGTCGGCGCCGGCGGCCTCGGAGACCTCCGCCATGGCGTTGATGAAGGAGATCTTCGTGGCCAGGAACGCGTTGGCCGAGACCTTGACCAGCTCGGCGGTCTGCATGTCGGTCACGAGGAAGGGCACGCCCTCGTCGATCTGCTGCTGCCACAGGGCCCGCACGGCCTTCTCCACCCGTGGGGAGTCGGTACCGATGACGATGCGGTTGGGTTGCAGCGTGTCCTTGACTCCGAAGCTCTCACGCAGGAACTCCGGGCTCCAGCCGAGCTCGGCCTCGGCCCCGACCGGTGCGAGCGCGGCCATACGGGCGGCCAGGGTCGCGGCGGTGCCCACCGGGACGGTGGAGCGGCCCACGACCACGGTCGGGCGGTGCAGGTGCGGGGCGAGCCGGTCGACCGCGGAGTTGACGTAACTCAGGTCCGCGGCCCCGGAGTCGTCGAGCTGCGGGGTGCCCACACAGATGAGGTGCAGGTCGGCGAACTCGGCCACCTCGGCGAAGGAGGTGGTGAAACGCAGCCGGCCGGTCGGCAGGTTCTCGGTGAGCAGCTCGTCCAGGCCGGGTTCGAAGAAGGGGACGCGGCCTCGGCGCAGCATCTCCACCTTGGCCTCGTCGACGTCGACGCCGAGGACGTCGAAACCCATCTCGGCAAGGCACGCAGCGGTGGTTGCGCCGAGGTATCCGGTCCCGATGACCGAGACACGCATACGTTCTGCTTCGACCACTGGTGGTGTCCCTTCTTCCTTACTGTCCCGCTCGTGTGCTTCTTGTGCCCGTTCGGCCGGTCCAACACCCATGCGAAAGGTGTGGAACGGACATTCAGCTGGGGTGATCGAGTGACCCCACCAGGGCAAGGGCTCGCCTTGTGCGCCGCAGAACGGCATGTGACCGAACACGGCGTGAACAGTCAGTCGCTCAGATTACCGGCGGGTGCGGGGCAGTGGCCCACCGGAGGGCCTCAAGGCCGGTTGTCACCGTAGGTCCTGTTCTGTCCCGGGTCATCATCCAACGGGGCCCAGGAAGCGCCGTCCTCGCCACGCCGGAACGGGGTCGTGGTCTTTTCGGGGTCGCCGGCCAGGCCGCTGCCGGCCGGCGGGTCGTACGGAAGGGGCCGCGACGGATCGGGGAGTGTGTCCCCGGACGGGCCGTGCCCGTCGGGGACCGTCTCCTCCGACGGGGCCGCACGGTAGCCGTCCCGGCCCGTCCGGGCGGAGCCCCCGTGAGGAGCGCGCCAACGCACGGGCGTCAGCGCCGACCCGAACAGCAGGACCCCCAGCGGCAGGGCGACCGTCAGGCCGGGACCGGACGGGTACAGGAAACTCTCCGAGTTGAGCCAGCTCAGCGCCGTCCCCATCGTCTGCGGCGCCACCGCCGGCCACAGGGCGACCGCGGTCAGCAGCAGGCCGCCGGTGGCCGCGATCAACGGGGAGACACGTGTGGCGACCAGCCCGGCGCCGACTGCGCCGACCACCCCCGAGAGGACGGCCGCGGAGACCGTGGTGAGGGAGACCTGTCCCTCGAACAACTCCGGCAGGTTCCCGGCCGACCAGGAGAGCGCGGCCCACAGGAACGGGGCCAGAGCGGCGCCGATGAAGAAGCCGGCCAGATGGCGGAGCACGGGAAACCTTCCTACGAGCAGATGTTGTCCTCGGCGGTCGAGGTGGCGGGGGAGCCGGCGTCCGGCGACCCGGAAGGGGACCCCTCCGACCCCTCCTCGGCCTCGGTCCCCGGGGCGTCGAAAGTGGTGTAGTCGAATCCGATCACGACCTGGACTTCGCCGTCCAGGGTGTCGTCCTCGACGGCTTCAGAATCGGGGATCATCCCGGACACGTAGGCGGCCTCCTCGGCCATCCCGGGGCCGTGGCGCACCTGGGTGCCGGCCAGGTCCCGGCTGGTCCAGTTCTCGGCCCGGTCGGTCAGCTCGAACCCGGCCTCGGACAGCTGGTCGTCCAGCTCGGAGCCGGCCCCGGGGCTCGCGGTCCCGTTGAAGACCCGTACCGGCACGTCCGACGGGCCCGGGCCGTCGCCCCCTTCTGCCTCGGCTTCCTCCCCGCCGTCGATGGGGCGGTCGGCCCGGATGTCGGCGAACAGGTCGCGGGCGGCCGGCTCGTCCCACAGCACCGCGACGTCACCGCGGTCGGTCCAGTGCTCCATGTCGGCGATGGGCACCTGTGCGAAGTCCACGGCGGACAGGTCCAGGCCGCGCATCTGGTGGCCCAGCTCGTTGAGGGCGGCGGTGTCCAGGCTCTGGTCCACGGTCAGGGACGACAGGGAACTCTCCAGGAACGAGGTGAGCTTGGTCGGGTCGGAGAGGGTGTCGGTGCGCAACGCCCGGTCCATCATCGCCGCGACCACCTGCTGCTGGCGCTCGATCCGGTCCAGGTCGCCGCGGGGGGTGGCGCGTGTGCGTGCGAAGGCCAACGCTTCGGCGCCGTCCACCTCATGGGTCCCGGCCGCGAGGTCGAGCTGGGCCTTGGGGTCCTCGATCGACTCCTCCAGGCACACCTCCACCCCGCCGAGGGCGTCGACCACGTCCACGAACCCGGTGAAGTCCACCTCGACGTAGTGGTCGATGCGCACCCCCGTCAACTCCTCCATGGTCTGCACGGACTTCTGCGGTCCGCCGTGGGCGTATGCGGCGTTGATCTTGTCCTCGCCCTCGCCGGGGATGTCCACCCACAGGTCGCGGGGCACACCCACGACGGTGACGCGGTCGCGTTCGTGGTTGAGGTGCACGAGCATGATCGCGTCGGAACGCTCGCCGGGGGTGGAACCCACGCTGAGGGCGTCCTGGTCCTCGCTGCTCATCCCCTCGCGGCCGTCGGAACCGATGACCATGAACGTCAGCGCACCCGTCTCGTTCTCGGGCCGCTCGCCCTCGGCGAGGCCGCCGAACACGTCGGAGCGGTTGATGTTGCCCGAGACCCATGCGGTGGCTCCCCAGGAGATACCGGAGGCCAGCAGCACCAGTACCGACAGAGCGCTCATGAGCACGAGCGTGGTGCGGCGGCGGCGCACGGCGGCCGAGGGGACGACAAGACGCCCGCTACGGGGGGAACGCCGCTCGTGCGGGGGCAGGGGTTGTGACCGCTCGCGCCGGAACTCGCCCGCCGATCCCTGGTGTCCGGCGTTGTCGTCGCTCATCGACTTCCCGTCCCAACCCAGTCAACGGTGTGCTTCTCCCAAGGTTGTCACCCGATCCGCCGAAAGGCGCGGGATGTCAACGCTCGGCGTGTTGTACTCCCTTTGGTAGGACGTACACCAGCGCGTGACGGTTCGGTGGGCGCCGGATTCCGCGTGCGGCGTGTTCCGCGGGGACCGCAGGGTACTTCCGGCACCTCTCCGTCCCGTGCTGTCCGACTTCGTGCGTGCAGTACCGTTGGGGCGTCCCGACACGTCTTGATCCTGGGAAATACCTGTGTCCTGGCCTTCCGTCTCCGTCGTCATGCCCGTTCTCAACGAAGAGCACCACCTCGCCACGGCGGTGGAGCACGTCCTGGAACAGGACTACCCCGGCGAGCTGGAGATCGCACTCGCGGTCGGGCCCTCGCAGGACCGCACCCGCGAGGTCGCCGACGGTCTCGCCGACGCCGACCCGCGCATCACGGTCGTGGAGAACCCCTCCGGCAAGACCCCCTCCGCGCTCAACGCAGCCATCGGCGCCTCCTCCCACGAGATCGTGGCCCGCATCGACGGGCACGCGATGATGCCCTCCGACTACCTGAGGGTGGCCGTGGAGACCCTGGAGGAGACCGGCGCGGACAACGTCGGCGGGATCATGGCGGCCGAGGGCGTCACCCCCTGGGAAAAGGCCGTGGCGGCCGCGATGACCTCCAGGATCGGGGTCGGCAACGCCCGCTTCCACACCGGGGGCGAGGGCGGGCCCGCCGACACCGTCTACCTGGGTGTGTTCCGACGGTCGGCCCTGGAACGTGTGGAGGGTTACGACGAGGCGTTCCTCCGTGCCCAGGACTGGGAGATGAACCACCGCATCCGGCAGACCGGCGGCACGGTCTGGTTCCAGCCGCGCATGCGCGTGACGTACCGTCCCCGCCGCACCGTGCGTCTGCTCGCCAAGCAGTACTTCCACTACGGGCGCTGGCGGCGCGTGGTCGCCCGCCAGCACAAGGGCACCATCAACATGCGTTACCTGGCCCCTCCGGTGGCCGTGGCCGGCAACCTGGCAGGTCTGGTCGGCGGGTTCCTGTGGTGGCCGTTGTGGCTGGTCCCCGCCGCCTACGCAGCCCTGGTCACCGCGGCGACCCTGCCGCTGGGCCGGGGGCTCCCGGCCGCTTCCCGGCCGATGATCCCGCTGGCGTTGGCCACCATGCACATGTCGTGGGGTGTCGGCTTCATCACGAGCCCGCCGAGCCTGGGAGCGGACTCGCGCACCGCAAGGGCCGCCCGGGCCTGAGCCGGGCCGTCGGCGGCCCGGCTCAGGCCGGAACCGGACTTTCGCCCCCGTGCCCTGCCACTACGCCCGTTGTTCTGTTAAGCAGAGGGTGAAGCACGGAAAGGGTGGGAATGGACGACCTGCACGGGAACGAGGCCGTCTGGAACTTCGACGGCGAGGCGCTCGGGATCCGGTACGAGACCAAGGGCTGGTTCAGGAGCCCGCTGCTCAAACAGTTGGGGTCCCTGACCGTCCCAGTGGCGGCGGTGGAAGCGGTCGAGTTCGAGCCCAAGGCCGGACGGAAGAAGGGCTGGGTACTCTCCCTGCGCCTCCGGGAGCGCACCGACCCTTACCTGGCCGTGGGATCCCAACTCGACCCCAAACTCCAACCCTTCCGCCTCACCGGACCGGCCCGCACCGAACTGGTCGCCGAGTACCTCGCCGACCAGGTGCGCTTCGCCGCCGAGCAGGCCCAGGGGCCACAGGACCCGTACCTGCCCGCACGCCTGACCCCCGACCTGCCCCTGCACATCAGCACGTCCGAGGGATCGGCCGTACTGGACTCCGACGGTCTGCGCCTGCTGTGGTCCGGGTCGGGCGCGAGCTCGTACAAACGCAGGAAACAGCGCCGCGAGTACACGTTCTCCGAGATCACCGGTGTCGAGACCGTCCCGGTGGACGACTGGGGATGGACCTTCCTGCGGGTGGTCACCGCCAGGAGCGCCGCGGGGGCCGCGGCCCAACCCAAGAACGACCCCAACATCCTGCGCGCGAACGAGGACGACGAGGGCCCGTACCGGATCTTTCTCATGGCAGCCACCATCATGGCTCACCTGTGGGCCCGCGGTGCGGCCTCACGCGCCCGCACGGGCCCGGACGGGGCCCCGGACACCGACCCCCGCGACCGGGCGGGGCTCAAGGACCCGAACTGGTGGCGCGAGGCCGCCCAGAACACGGTCGAGGCGCTGGTCGGTCCGCGCTCGGCCCTCAACCGCCCCGGACGCGCGGGAGGGAAGGAGAAAAAGGAGAAAGGGGAACGGGAGCCTGCGGGGGAACGGGCCCACACGGACGGCACCGGGCACGACACCGATTGGGTCTACGCCCAGATCGAGCGCCTCGGCGGACTCCGGGACAAGGGCCTGCTGTCCGAGGAGGAGTTCAGCGCGAAGAAGGCCGAGCTCCTGCGCCGCATCTGAGCCGCGCACAGCGGGACGGGCCCTGCTACCGGCGCCCGCCGGGGCCTACCCCGGTGCCGGGGCAGGCCCCGGCCGCCTCAGTCCCGTCCGCGCAGCGCCGCCAGGGCACCGGGCACGTCGTCGACCACGACCGCGTCCACGCCCGCTGCGGCGTACCGCGCGGCGTCCTCGGGGCCCGGACACCACGACACGAGTTCCAGCCCGGCCCGGTGCGCGGTCCCGACCGTGTGCTCCAGGGTGCGGCGGCCCGGTCGGGGCTCCTCACCCCCCAGGCCGAGCGCCCGGGCGTCGACCGCCACGACCGGGCAGCCCAGGCCCACCGCGCCGGGGATCGCGGTGTCGGCCGGGTTGCGTACGTACGGCATCCAGGCGGTCGGCACCTCGGGGGCGCCCTCCCGAACCGCCAACAACAGGCCCGGGTCGAAGGAGCACACGAACACCCGGCGGCGCTGGGCCTCGCGGCGCAGGCGGGGCAGGAGCAGCGACACCGTACGCCGGGACGGCGCGTCCACGGCGTCCTCCATGACCGTCTTGACGTCCACGTCCAGGCCCACACCCTCGGGGAGGGCTTCCAGCCCCTCGGACAGGTCCGCCAGACCCGCCTCGGCGCACTCCGCGGCGCTCAGGTCGATGATTGCGCGCCCGTCGGCCAGAGCGGCGTCGTGGTACAGCACCAGGGTGTCGTCGGCGGTGCGGCGCACGTCGATCTCCACCCAGTCCGCCCCCGCTTCGGCGGCGGCCGCGTAGGAGCCCGGGGTGTTCTCCCTGTGGCCTTCCACCAGGCCGCGGCCCAGACCACGGTGGCCGATGACCTCGGTGGGTTCGAAGACGCCGCCCATCACACGGTCCCCGCCGCTGCCGAGCGGGTGCGTGCGCGGGACAGCAGAGTCTCCGCGATCTCCACGTCACCGGGGTTGGTGACCTTGATGTTGGACTCGTCCCCGGGAACGATCCGTACCTCCTCGTCGGGCAGGTAGCGCAGTACCACGCCGCAGTCGTCGGTGGCGACCAGTCCGGGGTCGGCCATCGCCAGGCCGTAGGCGCGGCGGACCACCCCGAGCCGGAAGCCCTGAGGGGTCTGCATACGGCGGAGTTCGGAGCGCAGGGGTACGTCCGCGACGGCCTCGCCGCCGGTTCCTCCGGGCACGACACGGACCACGGTGTCGCCGGCGGGGACGGCCACACCCACGGCTCCCGCCTCTCCCAGAGCCTCGACACACGCCGAGATCGTGGCCGGCCGCACCAGGGGGCGGGCCGCGTCGTGCAGGAGCGCGAGGTCGCCGTCAGGGGCTCCGGACATCGCCTCCAGCGCAGCGTTCGAGGTCTCGGTGCGGGTGGCGCCGCCCGGCAGCACGCGGGAGACCTTGGTGAACCCGGCCCCGGAGACCAGGTCCTCGACCCGGCCCACGTGTGTGTCCACCATGAGCACGATGATCTCGTCGACGTCCGGGCAGGCTTCGAAGGCTGCCACGGAGTGCTCGATGATCGGCCTGCCGTCCAGCGGGAGCAGCTGTTTGGGGGAGGGCGACGACATCCGGGCCCCCACCCCGCCGGCCAGGACGGCCGCGATCACCTTGGGCCGTTCGGTCATGGCGGCCCACCCCCTCGTCGACGAAGTTCACGGTCGCGGCCGAGACTAGCCCAACGCGCCGGGCAGACCACAGTGACGGTGGCAGGGGCCTGCGGTCAGGTGCTTCGGAAGGAGCGCCGGCGCCGGCGCGGCGATACGTTGGGAGCCAGGTGTTGGACGAGGCCCGTCCTCCACGGCGGTACCCTGATGGACGCCTGATATGGCGTGCTCGGTCCAGACCTCCTCTGATTCGGTCGTGGAGCCGGGCGCGGTCCGTGACACTCCCCCGGTCACCCGGACACACTCTCCCCCGTGCCGGAAGCCGTTGCCGTGGGTCGGACCGCGTGCAGAGGCCTGGTGCGCGCAAGGCAAGACACATGCACGCGGCCGTCCGGCGCATCGCGTTCCGGGCGAAGAGAACTCAACCCTTGGAGGTGGCGGTGGCGTCAAGGGCGCTGGCCGTCTGGGAGCACCGGAAGGTCGTCGGCCTCCTGGTCCGGCGCGACCTGAAGGTCAAGTACCAGCAGTCCGTATTGGGGTACGCGTGGACCATGTTGGAGCCGTTGGCTCTGACGATGGTCTACTTCTTCGTCTTCGGAATGATCCTCCAGGCCACCCGCGGGATGCCGGAGGAAGCCATGGCCCAGGGCGGGTTCCTGCTCTTCCTGGTCGCGGGGATCCTGCCGTGGAACTCGTTCGGGTCGATGCTCAGCGAGGCGCCCCGTGCGATGATCACCCACGGCAAACTCATCACGACGATGAAGGTGCCGCGGGAGATCTTCCCGATGGCCACCGTGGGGACCAAGTTCATCGAGTACCTGCTCACCCTGCCGGTACTGCTGGTCTTCGTGGTGGTTCTGGGAGGTTCCTTCAGTGTGATGGGGCTGCTGGTCTGGTTGCCGGCCGCGGTCCTGCTGCAGTTCGCGTTCGGCCTGGGGATGACCCTGTTCCTGTCCTCGGTCAACGTCATGTTCCGGGACGTCGAACGTATGGTGCGCATCATCACACGCTTGTTGTTCTACGGATCGGCGATCCTGTACCCGGCGGTCATGGTGCTGCAGGCGGGCATTCCCGGGTGGCTCAAGACCGTCTATCAGCTCAACCCGTTGCTGGGTATCTTCGAGATGCACCGGGCCGTGTGGTTCGCTGACTTCGCGGAATTGACCCCGACCGCGATCGCGTTGTGGTCGTCGGTGGTGGGTTCGTTCCTGATGCTCGTCATCGGATACTGGACGTTCCGCCGTCTGGAGATGTCCGTCCTGAAGGAGTTGTGATGGCACAGCCCTCCACCTACGAAACGGATGGCGCTGGCCCTGTCATCGAGGCCAAGGGCCTCGGTGTCAAGTTCGCCGTCAACCGTCGGCGCAAGCGCAGCCTGCGCGAGATGTTCATCCACGGCAACAAGCGCGACCCCAATGCCGAGGGTGACGAGTTCTGGCCGTTGCGCGACGTCTCCTTCGAGATCGGCAAGGGCGACTGCGTGGGCATCGTCGGTAAGAACGGCACCGGCAAGTCCACGCTGCTCAAGATGATCGCCGGTGTGTTGATCCCCGACGAGGGCAATGTCAGCGTGCACGGCAAGGTCGCTCCGCTGCTGGAGCTGCGGGCAGGTTTCAACGACAACCTGACCGGCCGCGAGAACGTGTACCTCGTCGGTTCCCTGCACGGGATGAGCGAGAAGCAGATCGACGAGCGCTTCGACGACATCGTCGACTTCGCCGAGATCAAGTCGAAGTTCATCGACACCCCGGTGCGCCACTACTCCAGCGGCATGAAGGTGCGCCTGGGTTTCGCGCTCATCTCGCAGCTCGAGCACCCGATCATGCTCGTGGACGAGGTCCTGGCCGTCGGTGACAAGGCCTTCAAGCTCAAGTGCTACGCGGCCATCGACCGCATGCTCGCCAACGAGCGCACGATGGTCCTGGTGTCCCACAGCGAGAAGGACCTGCGCCGGTTCTGCAACCGCGGTCTCTACATCCGCAACGGCAGCCTGGCCCTGGACACCGACATCGATTCCGCGCTGGCGGCCTACAACAAGGACACCAAGGCCGAGGTCGAGGAGCGCAAGAAGCGCGACGAGGCCAAGAAGAAGCGTGCCGAGCAGAAGACCGAGGACGGGAAGAAACCCGAGGACGGCGGGGAGCCGGGCCGGAAGAAGGACGACCCCTCCGGCGGCGGCCAGTAGCTTCCCCTCCGAAGTATGCGGCGAGCCCGCTTCCAGTGAGCGCACCCCGGGGTTCCGGTGGTGCGCTCTTCTGGCTCACGGGTCGTCCGAAACACCCTCTGACCAGGGGTTACCCTTCTCCGTTCGCGTGTCGGCGTTGAATGGTCACGCAGCGTGAGCAACCGTGTCCCTCGGTGCATCTGGGAGGGTACGGACATGGCACACGCTTCACCCGCACGGGCGGTCGCACGCGTCCTCGAGCGCCGGGACGTCACCCGGGCCGGCATGGCGCGGATCAGTGTGCTGGTCGCGCTCGGCGCGGCCGTCTGGTTCGCTCAGGAGGAGGGCGAGGGGGCACTGGCCGGCGCGGTCCTGCTCGTGCTGGTGCTGGGCTGTGACGCGGTCGGCGGGGCCATGAGCGCCAACGACCGCGACTCCCTGACCCTGTGGCTCGTGACCATGCTCGGCCAACTGCGTGAGTACGTCGTCTACACGGGGCTGGCCCTGGGCGCGGTCGCCGCCGGGGTCAACGGGGCCTGGGCGTGGGCGGCCGGCGCCCTCATCGCCCTGGCACTGCGCGACTCGCTCCTGGTGGCCCGCACGGCCCCGCCGGCCCTGCCGCGGGGGCGGGGTACGGTTCGGGGCGCGGGAGCCGGGCAGCAGCTTTCTGAGGGGCTTCTCGGCGCGGCCGGGGTCCCTGTCCCGTGCCGGCCCGGCGAAGGCGACCCCGAACTCACCGGCCGTCTGCTCGGGGGCGGCGGCGAACGGGCCGGCCGCACGCGTGTGGCCCGGGACGCGCGGCAGGAGGAGGCCGCCGGGCGCGGGCCGGCCGCCACGGTGGTGCCCCTGCCCGACCTCGCCCGCCGCTGGCTGTCCTTCACCCAGCCGGTGCGTTTCCTCGTCATCGGGGTCACCACCGTCGTGTGGGACCCCCGGGTCGCCTTCGTCACCCTTGTCATCGGGTGCGCCCTCGCCGTCACGAGCGAACTCGTCGGTGCCTGGGAGCAGGTGGAGCGGCGGTGAGTGCGGCCGTGCGTGAGACCGACCCGCGCAGGCCGGACCTTCGGTTCCTTCGTGATGACAGTCACATCGGCAACCTCCTGGGCAGGCTCGTCCCGGGTGCCTTCCCGCCTCTGCTCACCGTGCTCACGGGGGCCCTCGTGGTCAGTGTCCTCCTCCTGGCAGACCAGGGACGGTTGACAGGCATTACCCTGTGCGCACCGGTCGCATCCCTGCTACTGTCCGGCCTTACTTCGGGCCACCCCCACGACGGACGGTTCGACTGGCTCGTTCCACCCGTTCTACGCCTCAGCGAGTACGGATTCCTGGCGGTTCTGGGACTGGCGTCCGGTGTACCCGGTCCCTTGGTGTTCGTACTCTTGGTGGCGGTCGTCCTCCACCATCGCGATGACGCAGCCCGGCCCGCGGTCGGTATGGTCCGACCCGGATGGGTACGTGCCGCTGCCCTCGGCTGGGACGGGCGCATGCTCGTCGTCGCCGCTGGGGGAGCACTGGAGTCGCTCACGGCCGCCTACGGCTTGCTCGCCGCGTACCTGGTGGCACTGCTCGTCCGCGAGTCCGTGCGCACCTGGAGCGCGACACCGGTGACCGACGTTCGTGACGGCCACAACGACCGAGGAGGCGTGGACGCCTCCTCAACCTAAGGAGGAACACGCCCTCATGCTCGGAATGGTTCTCGCCGCGGGCGCGGGACGCCGGCTGCGTCCTTACACCGACACCCTGCCCAAGGCCTTGGTGCCCGTCGACGGTGAGACGACCATCATGGACATCTCGCTGCGCAACCTGGCAGCCGCCGGTCTGACCGATGTGGTCGTGGTGGTCGGATACGCCGCGCAGGCCGTCGAGGAACGCAAGGAGGCCCTCGAGGAGCGCCACGGCGTCAAGATCACCCTCAGCTACAACGACAAGGCCGAGGAGTGGAACAACGCCTACTCCTTGTGGACCGCGCGTGAGTTCTTCTCCGAGGGTGTCCTCCTCGTCAACGGCGACACCGTGCACCCGGTGAGCATCGAGGAGACGCTGTTGGCCGCCCGCGGCCCCGAGCTCCTCCTGGCGGTCGACAACGTCAAGAAGCTCGGCGACGAGGAGATGAAGGTGACCCTGGACGGTTCCGGGCACCTGGAGAACATCACCAAACTCATGGACCCGGGTACCGCCGCCGGCGAGTACATCGGCGCCACCCTCATCGAGGGCTCTTCGGACGCCCGCCTGGCCGACGCGCTCAAGGCGACCTGGGAGCGCGACCCGCAGCTGTACTACGAGGACGGGTACCAGGAACTCGTCGACCGCGGCGAGAAACTCGCCATCGCGCCCATCGGCGACGTCGACTGGGTCGAGGTCGACGACCACGACGACCTGGCCGAGGCGAGGGAGATCGCGTGCCGCTACTAGCCCGAATGCTGCAGTCCCCCCTGGCCATCGACGTGCGCCGGGGGGCCATCGCCCGGCTCGGCGACGTCCTGGCCGACCGCCGCATCGCCACCGAGGGCCGTATCGCCCTCGTGGTCGGCCCCGGCCAGGGTGAACGTATCGAACGCGACGTCGACCTGCCCCAGTGCGAGGTCTTCCAGGTCAGTGAAGGCACTGTGGACGCCGCCACCGACCTCGGCAAGAAGCTGCGCTCGGGCGCCTACGAGGCCGTGGCGGGTATCGGCGGCGGCAAGACCATCGACGTGACCAAGTTCGCCGCGACCATGGCGGGCATCCCGATGGTGGCCGTGGCCACCAACCTGGCCCACGACGGCATCGCCTCCCCGGTGAGCTCCCTGGAGCACGAGGGCGGCAAACCGTCGATCGGCGTCACCATGCCCATCGCCCTGGTCATCGACGTCGACTACGTCCAGGCGGCCCCCACCCACTTGGTGCGTTCCGGTATCGGCGACGTGGTCAGCAACATCTCCGCGATCGAGGACTGGGAACTGGCCGGGCGCGTCAACGGTGAACCGGTCGACGGGATGGCGGTGACCTTCGCCCGTGTCGCGTCCGAGGCGATCCTGCACCGCCCCGACTCGGTGGAGTCCGACGCGTTCCTGACCGTGCTCGCCGAAGGTCTGGTGCTCTCCGGCATGGCGATGTCGGTGGCCGGCTCGAGCCGGCCCGCCAGCGGTGCCTGCCACGAGATCCTGCACGCGGTCACGCAGCTCTACCCGGGCACCAGCAACCACGGCGAGCTCGCCGGCCTGGGGACGCTGTACGCGTCCTTCCTGCGGGTGACCCGGCTGGGCTGGTCCGAACCGCGCATGCACGAGATCCGCGACTGCCTGCTCCGCCACGAGCTGCCCGTGGTCCCCTCGGACGTGGGCCTGTCCCAGGAGGAGTTCGTCAAGGCGGTGGCCCTCGCGCCGGACACCCGTCCCGGCCGGTTCACGATCCTGGAACACCTGAACCTCTCCGAGGACGAGATCGGGCGGAGTGTCGCTGAGTATGTCGAAACCGTCGGTCGCTGAGGTCCGCGCGGGCGGCCAGCCCGTGGGGATCAAGGAGCGAACCAACGAGGAACACTGGGCCGGACGGCTCTACATGCGGGACCTCTCCCCGTACGTGAGCACCGTGTTCGTCCGGCTCGGCGTCCCCCCGAACCCCATCACCTACCTGATGATGGCCTTCGGGGTCCTGGCCGGTGCGGTCGTGGCCTTCGGCGGACTGTGGTCCGCGGTCCTGGCCGCCGTGATGGTCCAGATCTACTTGCTCCTGGACTGCTCGGACGGCGAGGTCGCCCGGTACACCGGACGCACCAGCGTCGCCGGGATCTACCTGGACCGCATCGGGCACTACGTGTCCGAGATCGCCCTGCTCATCGGCCTGGGCATCCGTGCCCAGGGTGAGTTCGAGGCGGGCGGCTGGGTCGTCCTGGGGATGGCGGCCGCTCTCGGTGTGGCCCTGATCAAGGCCGAGACCGACAACGTGGTGGTGGCCCGCGCCAAGGCGGGGCTGCCCGAGGAGATCACCGACGCCGCGATGAGTCCGCGGTCGTCCGGCCTGAGTCTGGCCCGGCGCCTGGTCTCGGCGCTGAAGGTGCACCGCGTGATCCAGGCGGTCGAGCTCTCCCTGCTCGTGGTCGTGGTCGCGGTCGTGGACGCCTTCCTGGGCGACCTCACCGCAACCAGGGTCCTCGTCGCGGTCTGCGCGTTCGTGGGTGTGCTGATGAGCGCGGCCCACTTCGTGAGCGTGGTGGCCTCACGCCGGCTCGAATAACACGGATGTGACGTTTCCGTCGCACAGGGGGCCGTGGACGATACCCCGTCCGCGGCCCCTTACACTTCCACTTTAGGTTTTCGTTGGCCCGGATCCGCGATTCCTTTAGGCCTTCGTTAGTCTGTTTCTGCGACCGTTGCTGGTACTCCACCTGCCCGTCGCACGTCGTCCACTGATCGGTCGAACACATGGCTACTCCTGTCATTCCGCCCGCATCTGGTTCCGGTACGCCCCAGGCGGAGGGCACACGGTCCACCGCTTCCGCCCCTCCCGTATCGGGTTCCGGTACGTCCGATGCGGTGGACCTCCGGCCCACCGCAGCTGAACGGAGCCGCTCCGAGGTGTCCGCACCCACGTTGTCCTGTGTCCTGCTCACGATGGGGACCCGTCCGGCCGAGCTGCGCCGCGCGATCACCAGCGTGTTCGAGCAGGAGGGCGCCGACGTCGAGGTCGTCGTGGTCAGCAACGGCGCCGAACTGCCGGAGCTGCCCGAGGGCGTCCGGATCGTCCAGCTGCCCGAGAACGTCGGTATCCCCGCCGGGCGCAACGAGGGTGTGCGCGCCGCCGAGGGCGACGTCGTGCTGTTCCTGGACGACGACGGCTGGTACCGCTCCACCGACCTGGCCCGCCATGTGCGGGAGCGGTTCGGCTCCGACCCGTCGCTGGGCGCGATCTCGTTCCGCATCGCCGACCCCGACGGTGGCCCCGACCAGCGCCGCCACGTGCCCCGGCTGCGTGTGGGCGACCCGCGCGAGTCCAGCGTGGTGACCACGTTCCTGGGCGGGGCGTGCGCGATCCGGCGTTCGGCCTTCGAGGCCGGGGGCGGGCTCCCGGGCGACTTCTTCTACGCCCATGAGGAGACCGACCTGGCCTGGCGCATCATGGACGCCGGCTACACGATCGAGTACGACGCCGACGCGGTCATGTACCACCCGGCGGTCGCACCCACGCGGCACGCCGACTTCTACCGGCTCAACGCCCGCAACCGGGTGTGGCTGGCGCGCAGGAACCTGCCGTGGGCGCTGGTGCTGCCGTACCTGGGCACCTGGGTCGGGCTGACACTGTTGCGCGAGCGCGACGGCGACGCGTTGCGGGCCTGGTTCCAGGGCTTCCGGGAGGGTTGGCGTGAGGACGCCGGTCCGCGCACACCGATCGGCTGGAGCACCGTGTGGCGGATGACGCGGGCGGGGCGCCCCCCGGTCATCTGATCCCTGCACCGCAGGGACCTCGAGCGACGAAGGGGCCGCACACCTCGGGTGTGCGGCCCCTCCTTCGTGTGTGTCCTGCCGGAGCAGGAACGCCGGGAACCGTCGGGGTACGGCCCCGGCACGTGTCGTCCGCGGCCGATCAGACCTCGGTGACGACCTCGTCGTACTCCAGGCGCGGCTGGCGGTCGAACCAGGCGTCGGGGCCGGGCTTGCCGATGTTCATGACCACGAGCGGCTGGATGGTGGAGCCCTCGCCGAAGAACTCCTTGCGGACACCGTCGATGTCGAAGCCGGTCATCGGGCCGGCGGCCAGACCCGCGGCGCGCACGCCCATGATGAGGTAGGCGACCTGCAGCATCGCGTTCTCGAAGGCGGCCTTCTCACGCGCCTCGGTGGGCATGCCGGCGAACGTCTCACGAGCGTCCGGGGCGATGGGGAAGGTCTTCGGGAAGAGCTCGTGGAAGGAGCTGTCGGCCGTCAGGATCAGGGTCAGCGGCGCAGTGGCGGTCTTGGGACCGTTGTTTCCGGCCATGTGCTGTACCAGGCGCTCCCTTGCCTCGGCCGAACGCACGGCCGTCACACGCAGCGGCTGGTTGTTCATGGAGGTGGGGCCGTACTTGACCAGGTCGTAGATCGCGCGTACCTGCTCCTCGGTCACCGGCTCGTCGGTGAAGGTGTTGGCCGTACGGGCGTCACGGAACAGCAGGTCCTGGGCGCTCTTGTCGAGGATCAGTGCGTCGCTCATGGGGAAACCTCGGTGATCGTGGGTGCCGGGTGCGGGCCCGGTCCTGTCACGGCCACCAACCTAGTTGCCTAAGAAGATATTTCCTACACCAAGTGTGGTCTCATTCACTCGCCAGGGCCGGGCCCGTCGGCGCACGCCGACTCCTCCGGCGTTGGCGCGGTACCCGCACCGTCGGCCCGGCCGCCTCGTCCACCCAGCTCTCCAGCCGTTCGACGAAGGTACGAGCCTGTACCGGCCAGTGGAAAGAAGTCCGGGCGACGGCGTGCCCGGTGCGTGCGTACTCGGCACGCAGCTGCGGGTCACGGCGCAGCCGCAGGACCGCCTGGGCGGCGGCGAAGGCGTCGCCGAAGGGCACGACCGTACCGGCCGGCCCCTCGGGGCGTTCGTGGACCAGGGCCGTGGCCACCGGGCCCGCGGTCGTGACCACCGGCAGACCGTGTGCCATGTACTCCACGATCTTGGTAGGCATCGAGTGGCGGTAGTTGGGTTCGTCGTGCAGCAGGCTCACCCCCGCCATGGCGCCCGCGCACATGCGCAACGCACGGTCGTTGGGCACGTAGCCGTACCAGTGCAGGGCGCCTTCCTGCGCGGCCTCCCGCAACAGGGGGCGCACGCCCGGGTCCGCGCCGCCGATGACCTCCAGCCGGATCCCGTGGGGCTGGAGGAGCCGGCCCAGGTCGACCAGCTCGTGGGCCCCCCGGGCCACCGATACGTGTCCCAGGTAGACGACCCGGTCGTCGCCGGGCTCGCGTGCCGGACGTTCGGGTACCTCGGTCGTGTTGGGCACCACCGGGTGGTCGAAACGGAACCGGGAGCGGTATCCCTCCTCGGCCAGCAGCAGGCGCATGTTCCGTTCGGCCCGGCGCTCGAAGAGTCGCATGAGCCCGCCCAGGGGCTTGCGCAGCGGTTCGGGTACCCAGGGTTTGGTCAGCAGGGCCGACGCGGTGTCCTCGTGCACGTCCCACACGGTCAGCGGCCGGTTCTCCGGAAGGGCCAGCATGAGTTCGGGGTCGTGGAACAGCAGCAGATCCGCGTGCGGCGCGTGTTCGGCCAGGATCGCACGCGCCGCCCGCAGGGACGCCATACGGTCGCGTCCGGAGGCTCGGGGCACGTCGACGGCCTGCAACCCGTTCCAGGGGACGACCCCGCACTCGCGGAAGGGGGCCACGTAGGTGACCGTGTGTCCCGCGTCGAGCAGTGCCCGGATCTGGCGGTGCAGGATGCGAGCGTCCTCGGGATGGTGCACGACCGTGGCCACGAGCACGTGCATGGAGATCACCTACCTGTGTCGCCTGTAGCCTGTGTCGCTCGGAGAAGGGCCGCCTCAACCGATGATCTGCTCTCCGGCGGCGCGACCTGCTTTTCGACACGGTATTCACCTGCGGAAACGTGGCGAGAAAAGCCTGATGGACACGAGGGGGGTATTCGGTGAACCCTCGTGCAGAGGCAGGTGAACGGCGAACGGCACGCCGGGGGACACGAACCGTCCCCGACGTGCCGCCGGTGGTGCGGGGGCCTGCACGGGCCCCCGGGAATCGGCTCTCAGAGCACCTGCATCCCCTCGCGGTCGACGTGCCGGCGCCCTTGTGCGGGCACCTCGGCCTCGGTCTCGGGCGGGGTACGGCGCAGCACCCCGCGGGTGTCCAGCAGCAGCCGGGCGTACTCGGCCAGCCGCTTGGGCTCGTAGTCGGCGTGGTCGGTGAGCAGCACGGTCAGGTCGGCGTCGGCCAGGGCCTGGTCCAGGTCGGTGGACCTGGGGATCTCCACGCCGTCGACCGTCCACGACTCCACGTGCGGGTCGTGGTAGGTCAGAGTGGCGCCCTTGGCGGCGAGCCTGCGCGCCACCGGGCGGGCCGGGGACTCACGCTGGTCGGCGATGTCGGCCTTGTAGGTCACGCCCAGGACCAGGACTCTGGAGCGTGACAGGGCCAGTCCGCTCTCGTTGAGCAGCTCCTGGGAGCGCTGGGTGACGTAGGCGGGCATGCGCCCGTTGATCTCCTGCGCCAGCTCCACGAACCGGAACGGGTACCCCAGCGTCTTGACCTTGTAGGACAGGTAGTTCGGATCGATGGGGATGCAGTGCCCGCCCACACCCGGTCCCGGATAGAAGGCCTGGAAGCCGAACGGCTTGGTGGCCGCGGCCGAGATGGAGTCCCACAGGTCGATCCCGAGCTCCTGGCAGAACACGGCCATCTCGTTGACCAGGGCGATGTTCACGTGCCGGTAGGTGTTCTCCAGCAGTTTGGCCATCTCCGCCTCGCGCGTACCGCGGGCGCGGACCACGGTGTGGACGAAGGAGCTGTAGAAGTGCGCGGCGCGCTCACCGCAGACATCGGTGAGGCCGCCGACGACCTTCGGGGTGTTGGCCACGCCGAAGGCCGTGTTGCCCGGGTCGATGCGCTCGGGCGAGAACGCCAGGTGGAAGTCGGCGCCGGCGACCAGGCCGGACTCCTCGAGGATCGGGCGCACGACCTCGTCGGTCGTACCGGGATAGGTCGTCGATTCCAGGATCACCAGCGTGCCCGGGGTCAGGTTCCCGGCGATGGACCTGGCCGCGGAGGTCACCGCGCTCAGGTCCGGGCCGCCCTCGGGCGACAGCGGCGTGGGAACACAGATGACGATGGTGCGTGCCGAGGCCAGGCAGGCCGGGTCGTCGGTGGCGGCGAACCCCTGGTCGAGCATCATGGAGATGTCGTCCGGGGACAGGTCGTCGATGTGCGAGATGCCCTGGTTGAGGCTTTCCACGACCGAGGTGCTGACGTCCAGTCCCACGACGCGCAGACCCGCGGCGGCTGCCTCCGCTGCCAGGGGCAGTCCTACGTAGCCCAGACCCAGGACGACGAGGTCGCTCGCCGGTGGCCCGGGCCGGTCGACGGTTGCTGGGTTGGAGGATGTGGCATCCACTTCGCTGTCACACTCGCATTCGTTTCGAGAACGGGCGTACGTCGGCGAGGTCTGCTTTGTCGGCGCCGGCTGTCCGAGTCTAGGCGTGCATTTGCCGGTATTACGGGATGTGGCCTGGTCCGGACATTTTTTGAATGAGACCTCTGTACGCCACGTCGTAGCGGTATGCGGCTCCGGCCCAGGTTCGTTCCTCTTCCACCACGCTTCTACCTGCGCATCCGTAAGAGGTGCGCGTTTTGTGACTATAAGAGAGATTTGAGAGAACATCGGCGAGACATACCGATTGTCCTGCCGGAATTAACTCACCGGTCACTCCCGGTTCGACGATCTCTCGCAATGCAGGAAGATCACTGGCCACAATGGGAAGCCCCCCTGCCATAGCTTCCACGGGTTTGAGGGGAGTGACGACACGACACACCCGTTCGTTCCGACGCGGCACCACGAAAACGTCCAGAGCGCCGTGGTACTCACGAACCCTGCCGGAGGGCACACGGCCGGTGAAATGGGCCGCTCCCGCCAGGCCGAGGTCCTGCGCGCGTGCGCGCAACGCAGGCAGTTCCGGACCGTCACCGACCACCAGTGCGTGGGCGTCCTCGCCGCGCTCCCGCATCAGGGCCACGGCCTCCAACAGGGTGTCCAACCCCTCGTAGCCGAAACAGCTCGTCGTCGTGCCTGCCACGAACGCACCCCCACCGATACCCAGCGGCTCGCGTACACCGCCGGCCGGGGGCAGAGGCTCCAGGAACGAGGGGTCCACGGCGTTGGGCACCACCAGGAGCCGGTCGGGGTCCACCCCGCGCTCGACGATGTCGGCGCGCATCGTTCCACCCAGCGTCACCACCAGGTCGGCCGCGAGCATGCAGGCGCTCTCGCGCGCCCGCTCCGCCCGGTAGAAGGCGTCCTCCGTGCTGCGTTCGGGATCGCGCGAGAGCCAGGACTCCTCCAGGAACCCGCGCACCTCGTAGACCACCGGCAGACCGAAACGTTCACCCAGGGCCAGCGCCAACCGTGCGTTGTGGTGGTTGCTCGCCGCGTGCAGCACGTCCGGGCGCAGCGCCTCCACCAGAGCGGAGCCCATGCGCAGCCCTGCCCCGAACTCCGCGTCGGCGTCGGCAGGGGCGGTCCACGGGATCATGCGGTGGTAGGGAACCCCGTCCACCGTCACCAGCGGGCGCGGATCGGCCACCCCCTTGTTCAGCGGATACCCCGCCCGCGTGACCACGTGGGCGTCGATGCCGCGCTCCCGTTGGGCCACCGCGATGCGGTGCGTGCGTTGTGTGTAACCGGCGTTGGTGTGCGGCAACGCGTTGGTGACCAGGTGCAACACCCGTGGTGGCTCTCCGGTGCCGGGCGGTCGCCGAGCGTTCACCGTGTCGTCGGGCCGTGTTCGGTCACCGCGGGTTAACGTGATCCCGTGATGATCAGGCGATACGGACGAAGCGGGAACGGCACGGCCGGTGGCCAGCTCCGTCCTGTGCTCGGCCGCGTCCCTGGTCCTCCCCCGGGGCAACCGTTCCACCAGCTCGCGGGCGGTGGAGGCATCACCCGCGGCCAGGCAGGCCGTCACCAGACGGCAGACCGCGCGGTCCCCGGCGCCGTCGGCCGCGGCGAGCACCGCCTCCCGGGCCTCCTCGCGCCGGCCCTGGTCCCACAACGCGTAGGCCAGGGGCAGACCGCCGAGCCGGGACGCGGCCGAGCGCACCGCCCGGCGGGGCGGACCGGGGGCCAACCGCAGGGCCAACAGCGGCAGCCGGGCCGGTTCGGCTCGCAGATGCCGCCAGGCCAGGGACGCGGTGAAGGTCAGAGCGCGCGGCCATCGGGAGCGCACGTGCGGTACATGGGCTTGGTGAGTCCGGTTCTCGTGCACGGTCAGAAACACAACCACGCGGACGTGGCCGAGCGGTGACGCCACGGCGACGTGCGGTGGACGGCTCGGGCAAGGCCCGGGCCCTCCGCCGCAGACAGCCCGTGACACCGCGCCGGCGAGCCGATCCACAGCAGAAGGAGACGTGAACAATCGTGGCAGCGAGCGCTCCCCTCGGAACCAGGGAAACCGGGATCGTGCACGTCGTCGGCGCGCGGCCCAACTTCGTCAAGGCCGCACCGGTCGTCTCCGCCCTCCGTGGACGCGGGGCCCACCAGTCGGTCGTGCACACCGGACAGCACTACGACGACCGCATGTCCGCGGTCTTCTTCCGCGACCTCGGGCTGCCCACACCCGACGTCGACCTCGGTGTCGGCTCCGGTTCACACGCCTCCCAGACCGCCGCGCTCATGGTCGGACTGGAGGAGGAGTTCACCCGCCGGGAGCCGGGTGTCGTCGTGGTCTACGGTGACGTGAACTCCACGGTGGCCGCCGCCCTGGTGGCCGCCAAACTCCAGATCCCCGTCGCCCACGTCGAGGCGGGACTGCGCTCCTTCGACAACAGCATGCCCGAGGAGATCAACCGCCGGGTCACCGACCGGCTCAGCGACCTGTGTTTCGCCACGAGCCCGGAGGCGGTGGGACATCTGGCCGGTGAAGGGGTCGCGACCGACCGGGTCCACCTGGTCGGCAACCCCATGATCGACACCCTGCTGGATAACCTGGACCGGTTCGACGCCGACGCCCTGCGCGCACGTTTCGAGCTGCCCGACAGCTACGTGGCCGCGACCCTGCACCGCCCGGCCAACGTGGACGACCCCGACAACGTCGCCCGCCTGACCGGGCGCCTGCACACCATCGCCGACCAGATCCCCGTGGTCATGCCCGTCCACCCGCGCGGCAAGGCCGCCTTCGACCGGGCCGGTCTCGGCGACCACCCCGGCGTGCGCCTGCTCGACCCCCTCGGTTACCTCGATTTCGTCGCGCTCACCCGCGGCGCGGCCGCCGTGGTCACCGATTCCGGGGGCGTTCAGGAGGAGACGACCATCCTCGGGGTGCCCTGCTTGACCCTGCGCCCCAACACCGAACGGCCCGTCACCATCACACACGGAACCAACCAGCTCGTCACCGAGGACGACCTCGTCCAGGCCCTGGCCAAGGTCCTGGACGGCCGACCCGAGAGCCGAACCGGTGACGACGTCCCGCCCCTGTGGGACGGACGCTCCGGCGAGCGCATCGCCGCCGTGCTGTCGGGGTGGGTCCGATGACCCCCCGTCACCGCATTCTCCCCCTACAACGAACCCCGGTCGAGGTGATCTCCCCATGCCAGGCCCACCGACCGCCGAGCGCGGACGTCCCACGAGTTCAGGTGCCAGTGCCCGCCTGAAGCAGGGAATCCGCTCCCGGCCGGGAGCGGCGCGCCGGACACACCGGCAGTCCCTGCTGATGCCGACCCGACCAGAACACAAGGTGGCAGACCGTGAAACGGCGTGAACAGAGCCAGACCGAACAGCTCCGACAGGCCCTGGCCGAACGCGAGGCCCAGCTCCAGGAGGCACAGGTGCGGCTGGCCTCCCTGGAGGGGTCGACGTCGCTCCAGGTCGGCCGTGCCCTGACCAACGCCGCCAAACGGCCGGGCCGTTCCCTGGTCCGTCTCCCACGCGACCTCTACCGGCTCTGGCGCAGCAGCGGCAACACCAACCACTCCCAGCGGCGGCGAGTGGAACCGGTGCGCTCCTTCGACGCCGACCGCCAGGAGGCGCGCCTGCTCAGCGGCCTCGTCGGCCAGGGAGAGGAACATCTCGTGGCCGCCACCGTCGTGGGCGCAGGGATCCAGCAGGCGGTCGACCCCTACTTGAGATCGGTCCCGCTGCGCCCCCACGACGCGCAGATCATCATGGACGGTGTCGACATCGACCTCGTCCTGGTCTCCTCGTCGGCCGCCGCGCCCGGGTCGCCGTGGGCACACGTGGGGGACCCCGCCGTCGCCGACCGCACCCGCGCCCTGAACTGGGTCCTGGAATCGGCCGCCTCCCGTGGTGTGCCGGCGCTGCTCCTGGAGGACGCTCCCACCCCTCCGGCGCTGCGCCGACTGGGCTTCGACCGCATCCACCACGGTGACGCCGGCGTCCCGCTGCACCTGTTCAACCCCGTCGCCGCCGATCTGGCACCCGGACCCGAGGCGGTCTACGTGCGGGGCGACCCCGGAGAGCGGGTCCCCGACGTGCTCAACGACCTGGGCGTGCGCGTGGTCGAGGCCGACGCCCCGGACCTCGCAGAGGCCCTGCGTGCCGCCAACGTCGCCGTCGTGCCGGACAACGGTCCCGGGAGCGGGCCCCTGCACCGCCGGGCCAGAGCCTGCGGCGCCCGGACCGTCACCTACTCCGCCGCGGCCGCCATGGCAGGGGAGGAGGACCTGGCGGTGTCCGTGCCGCGTCTGCGCACGGACGAGCCCACGGACGCCGAGCAGCGCGAGATGCTGCGCCGGGTCTTCCTCGACGAGGCCACCCCCGTGCGCCTGGCCGAGGTCCTGGGCGGGCTCGACTTCCCGCCCGGCACCCCCGGGACCGAACTGCCCCTGCGCGGACGTGCCGTGGCCGTGCTGGCCGACCCCTCGGGGGAGGACGAGGCCGAACGCCTCGCCGACGACCTGCTCACCTTCCGCCTGCGTCCGGCCGAGGTCGTCGTCCCGGCCGCCGCGGCCCGCCTGTCCGGGATCCGCCGCCTGAGGGCGGAGGGCCTGACCGTACGCACCGTACGTTTCACCGCCCCCGACACCCCGGAGGAACTCACCCGCGACACCACCGGCGACGACGGGTTTCCCGTCGAACGCTGGGCCACCCTCGCCCACCGAGCGAGCGCCCGGTGGGCCCACCCGTGGACCGCGTCCGCGGGCCGGGACCGCCTCGCCGACCTGATGTGTGCGGCAGAGTGCTCCGGGGCCGACGCGGTCGGCGCCCGCCCCCGGAACACCTTCCCCGAGGACACCGGTGACCGCGGTTTCTTCGACCGCTCCCAGGACGAGGGGGACCAGTACGTTTTTGTCAACGAGATCAGGCCCGAGCTGGCCCGTACCGCACTGCTCCGGCAGGGGTGGCCGCCCGCCCAGTGGTACCGCCGCGGCAGCCTCCTGCTCGCCCTGGGGCCGGAGACCGGGCCCGGCCGGACCCCTGGTGCCGACGGATCCACCCACACCTCCGCCGACGCGGGTGCCGTCGGTTGACCGCGGCGAACACCGGCGCCGCAAGGGCCATTCGAAAGCATCCGAAGGGAAGATCGTGAGTACTCCTCCTCCGCGCGCGCTCCTGTACGGGGACGTGGACCTCAACATCATCGACGGTTCCGCGGTCTGGGCCCAGTCCATGGCGCAGGCGCTGGCCGCCGCGGGGTGCGAGGTCACCGTGCTGCTCAAGGCGCCCGTGCGCACCGACCGGCTCACCGAACCGCTGACCCGTACCCCGGGCGTGCGCCTCCTGCGCCCCTACGAGGACAAGCTGCTCGGGGACCTGGGCCCACGCGGGCTCACCCCGGAGCAGGCCGTGGCCCTCATCCGCGCCCGGGACGCCCGGGACCCCTTCGACCTGGTCGTGGTGCGCGGACGCCGCCTGGCCGGACTGGCCGCGCAGGAGGACTCACTCTCCGGCCGGTTGTGGACCTACCTGACCGACTTCCCGCACACCGTCGGGGAGATGAGCGCCACTGCCACCACCGAGCTCACCGAGATCGCCGTGGCCTCCCGGTTCCTGCTGTGCCAGACCGAGGAACTGCGGGCGTTCCTGGAGTCGAACGTGCCGGCCGTGTGCGGGCGTGCGGTGCTCTTCCCGCCGACGGTCGTGGTGCCCGAGGGGGTGCGCGCCGACGGTGAGGTGCACGCCAGTGCCCGCCTGGCCTACACCGGGAAGTTCGCGCCCGAGTGGAACACCCTGGAGATGACGGGGCTGCCCGAGGAGCTGGACCGCCGAGGCGTGGACTCCGAGGTCGTCATGATCGGCGACAAGATCCACGCCGAACCGGCCGACTGGGCCAAACGCATGCGCCGTGCCCTGGAATCCACCCCCGGGGTGGACTGGCGCGGGGGCATGTCACGGGCCGAGGCCCTGACACAGTCAGCCGAGTGCGGGTTCGGCCTCTCCTGGCGGGACGGGTCCATGGACGCCAGCCTGGAACTGTCCACCAAGGTCCTCGAACTGGGTGCCCTGGGCCTTCCGGTCGTGCTGAACCGTACGCCCATGCACGAGAACCTTCTGGGCGCCGACTACCCGCTGTTCGTCGGTGAGGACGTGGATTCGGTCGCCGACGCCGTGGCTCGCGCCCACAACGACCGGTCCGTCTACGCCGACGCAGCCGAGCGGTGCCGTGCCGCAGCGGCCGAGCACACACTGGACCGGGCCGCCGAGCGCCTGCGCGGGCTCCTCGACGAGGCGCTGCCGTCCGCACCGGCCGGGACCGACCCCGGCCTCCCGCTCAAGGTGGTCGTGGCCGGGCACGACATGAAGTTCTTCACCCGACTGGCCGAGTACCTGACCTCCCTTCCCGGGCTGGACGTGCGCATCGACGAATGGGAGGGGCTGCGCACCCACGACCAGTACCGTTCCCGTGAGCTCGCCGCCTGGGCCGACGTGGTCATCTGCGAGTGGTGCGGCCCCAACGCCCTCTTCTACGCCAAGTGGAAACGCCCGGGGCAGCGCCTCATCGTGCGCCTGCACCGGTTCGAACTGTACGCGGAGTGGCCGCGCAAGCTCGAGATCGACAAGGTCGACGCCGTCGTGTGCGTGAGCCCGCACTACGCGTCCCTGACCAGGGAACTCACCGGATGGCCCGACGACAAGGTGGTGGTGTTGCCCAACTGGGTCGACGACCGCCAGCTCGAGCGGCCCAAACTCGCCGGTGCCGAGTACTCCCTCGGGATGATCGGTATCGCGCCTTCACGCAAACGCATCGACCGGGCCCTGGACGTGCTCGCCGAACTGCGCCGCCTCGAACCGCGGTTCACCCTGTCGGTCAAGACCAAACAGCCCTGGGACTACTGGTGGGTGTGGAACCGGCCCGAGGAGCGTGCCTTCTTCGAACAGTCCTATCGCCGTATCCAGCGGGACGAGGCCCTGGCCGGAGCGGTGGTCTTCGACCCGTTCGGGCCCGACGTGGCTACCTGGCTGCGCCGTATCGGTTTCACGCTCTCCACGAGTGACGACGAGTCCTTCCACCTGGCCCCGGCCGAATGCGCTGCCTCCGGCGGTGTGCCCGCCATGCTGCCCTGGCCCGGAGCGGACACCATCTACGACACCGAGTGGATCCACGAGGACCCGGTCGCCATGGCCGAGGCGATCCACGACGTCGTCGCAGGTGGACGGTTCGTCGAGACGGCCGAGCGCGCCCGGGGCCAGATCGTGGGTTCTTACGGCCTGTCCCGGGTGCGATCGCTGTGGGTCGATCTCGTGGTCCGGGGAAAACGTCCCGACGGGACCGAGGCGGCCACTGCCGCCGCGGCACCTTGAGCGGGCTCCTCACGCGGGACCGGTCCTCTTCGACAGCCCGTCGGCCCCGGCGGGCAGGAAGATGGCGAACGTGGCCGGGCGGTTCTGAACGAGCTCGATACGGGCACCCTCGGACTCGGCGATGTGGCGGGCCAGGGCCAGGCCGAGCCCGGTCCCCTCGTCACCGCTGACCTCGCGGTCGAAGATGCGGCCGGACAAGTGCTCGGGTACGCCCTCGCCCTCGTCACTCACCTCGATGCGTACGGAGTGACCGGTGTCGACACGATGGATCGTGACCGTTCCGGCGCCGTGTTTGTAAGCGTTCTCGACGAGGGTGGCGAGGATCTGTGCGAGGTCGGCCGGCACGGTCATCGCGGTCAGGCCCGGGTCTCCGGTGACGAGCAGGCGGCGGCGTTCCTGTTGGAGGACGGGCTCCCACTCGGCCTGGAGACTGTTGAGGAGCGGGTCGAGTTCGACCGGTTCGACCTCGGCGTTCTGGCTCTTGCGGGCCCGGCCCAGAAGGTTCTCGACGGTCTCCACGAGGCGTTCGGTCTGGGACAGGGCGGCCTCGCCCTCCTCGCGGACGACCTGGGGGTCGTCCGCGACGGCGATGATCTCCTCCAGGCGCATGGTGAGGGCGGTGAGCGGTGTGCGCAGTTGGTGGGAAGCATCGGTGGCGAAGTGGCGTTCGGTGGCGATGAGACCCGCGATACGTTCGGCGCTGCGGTCCAGGACCTCGGCGACCCGGTCGGCCTCGGGGATCCCGTACCGGTGCCCCCACGGGGTGGCCACCCCGGAACCGAGGCGTTCGGCGGTGGCGGCCAGGTCCATGAGCGGCAGGGTCAGGCGTCGGGCCTGGAACATGGACAGCCCCACCGCGACGCCGATCGCCAGCAGCGACAGCGATGCGATGCCCAACCAGGCACGGACCACACTGGTGCGGTAGTGGCTGGAAGAGGCCCAGACCTCGACCCGGGTGTCGAGTTCCGTCGACGTGCTCCCGTGCAACGTCTCGGTGCTCTCGGGCGATTCGGGGCTCAGGGCGGGGTCGCCGGCCGTCACGGGTTCCGAGCCGTCCGACGGATTCACCCGGATGTACCGCTGCGGGTATTCCTGATCGAGTTTGGTCGTGTCGATGGTGCCTTCCGACCCGAGCATCGCGTCGCTCTCGGCACCGATCAATTCCGCCTCGCCCTGCAGCTGGCGAGCGGCCTCCTCATGGATCAGCTGATAAGTCAGCGCGCCCAGGGGCAGCCCGAGCAGCATGACGGCGATGACGGTCACCAACAGGGTGGAGAAAACCATCCGCCTGCGCATGTCACCTCATGTCCGTCCCACCCCGGAAACGGTCGACCGGCGCCGAGCGCGTCACATCCGGAGGTCGTGTCAGTCTCGCTCGAACCGGAAGCCGACCCCCCGCACGGTCGTGATGAACGACGGCTGGTTGGCGTCGTCACCGAGCTTGCGGCGCAGCCACGAGATGTGCATGTCCAGGGTCTTGGTCGACCCCCACCAGTTGGTGTCCCACACTTCCCGCATGATCTGCTCCCGGGTGACCACCTTTCCGGCATCGCGTACGAGCACGCGCAGCAGGTCGAACTCCTTCGTGGTCAGTTGGAGTTCGTCGTCTCCCAACCACACGCGGCGCGAGTCGTTGTCGATCCGCACACCGTGCACCACCGGTACCTCGGCACCTCCCCGGCGCAGCAGAGCCCTGACACGGGCCAGGAGCTCGGCGAGCCGGAACGGTTTGGTGACGTAGTCGTCGGCGCCGGCGTCCAGGCCGACCACGGTGTCGACCTCGTCGGCGCGGGCGGTCAGGATGAGGATCGGCGTTCCGTGACCTTCGGCGCGCAGCCGTCGTGCCACTTCGAGGCCGTCCATTTCCGGAAGCCCGAGGTCCAGCACCATGAGGTCGATGTCTCCCGCACGGGCACGGTCGAGTGTCTCAATGCCGTTGACGGTCACATCCACCGTATAGCCCTCGCGGCGAAGTGCGCGCGCGAGGGGTTCGGAGATCGAGACATCGTCTTCGGCCAGCAAAACGCAGGTCATGGTGCCGATCGTAGATCTGGGGTGACGCATTTCCCTATTATGCGCGCCGGATGCCCCAAGCTTGGCCGAAAATGCGCTAATCACATACCCAGCGAAAGGGATAATTGGTGGATATGTGTATTTTCTTTGCGCTTTATTGGTGAAACTGGGAAACTAGGGGGAGCGTTGGGGCGGAACCGCCCATCCGGAACGTCTCACCCCCACGTCGTCCCTGACTGAACGCACCACGAGGAGCCTGCCCAGTGAACCCCCACAACATGCCCGGACCGGACGGGGGCGAACACGCTCCCTCCGCCCACGGAACCCCGGAGGACCCGGGCGCCCCCTCCCCGTACACACCGCAGGGACACCCGCAGCAACCCGGTGGGGGAGCCCGGCAGCAGCCGCCCCAGGGCCCGCCGCCCGGGGGCGGAGGAGCTCTGCCCCCGCAAGGGCCGCCTCCGCACGGCCCCTACGGCCCCTACGGCCCCTACGGCCCCTACGGCCCCCAGGGCCCCTACGGTCCCCAGGGCCCGCCCCCGCAGGGGCCCGGCGGGCCGGGCGGCCCCGGCCGCTACGGCACGGGCATGATCGCGGTCCTCGCGGTGATCGCAGTCCTCGCCGGTGCGTCCGTGGTCGGCGGCACCCTGCTGGCCGGCAACGCGGTCACCACCGCCGTCTCCGGCGAGGACGGGACGGCCGAGCCCACAGAGGAGCTCTCCGCGACCCCTTCGGCCTCGCAGAGCCCCGCTCCGCCCCCCACGCCCACCGAGGAACCTTCCCCCACCGAGGAGCCTTTCCCGACCGAGGAACCCTCGATGCCGGACTTCACCCCTCCGGACGAACTGCTCACCGCCGAGGAGGTCGTCAACGAGCTGCGCAGCGACCACGACATCCAGCAGCGGATCGACACCACCGAGGAACAGTGCGAGGAACAGGAGGAGAACCCGCTGGGCGACTTCTTCAACTGCTCGAGCGCGGTGGACACCGACCTCGTCCGGGTCATCGCCTTCGACAACGCCGTCGTCGCCGACACCATCTCGGAGAGCATGCGCGAGAGCCTCGACGAGGGCGACGCGATCGACGTACAGGAAGCGTGCCACGTGGTGCTGGTGTGGTTCGAGGAGAACGGCACGGACCAGGACCAGCGCGACACCATGGCCGACGACGCCGTCGAGGCCATCGGCTGCACCTGAACCCGGGAGACGGAGAGCGCCGGGAGACCGCACGGCGACGGGCCCGCCCAACCGGAGCACCCGCCGGAAGGGCCGGGCCCGGCCGTACAGCTCCGACGAGCAGGCCCCGCGATCGACGCGTCCGTTCCCGGCCCCGTCCGATGCCGGTCGCGCTGTAGGACAGGGAACGGCACGCCTACCATGGAGGCGAAAGCTCGAGCCGAACACCCTCGGAGGAACCGTGTTTCCCTCTGGCCACGACCCGAACGACCACGACGGGGCCCGGGGCGGAGGCGAAGTGCCGCCGCAAGGAGGTTTCTCCGACTTCGAGGGGCATCTGAACGCCATGCGGCCCGACGCCCCCACCCCGAAGAAGGTCATGATCGTGCGCACGCTCATGATCATCGGTGGCACCTGCGGCCTCGGTCTGGCACTCATGCTGCTGCTGTCGGTGAGCGTGCCCGAGGACGCCATGCGGGAGGCACTCGCCGAGCAGGAACGGGCCATCGCCGAGCAGCAGGGCGTCGAGGTCGACATCGACGTCGACGTGATGCGCTCCCTCACGATCAACATGCTCGCCATCACCGGCGTCTACGGTGCGCTGTCGCTGTTCCTCGCGAGCCGGATCCGCAACCGCACCGTCGGTGTGTTCTGGGGCGTCGTCCTCTTCCAGGGGCTGGCCGCCGCGGTGCTCGCCTTCGCCCTGGTGTCAGGGGACTTCCTCATGCTCGTCCCGCTGGGCTTCACCGTGACGATGATCGCCTTCATGCTCTCCAAGGAGGGACGGGCCCACTACGGGCTGTTCTGACCACGGTGCCCCTCCCGGGAGGCGGCGCGGGCCCCTCCTCCTCCCACGGAGGACCTCCGCAGGTGGCGGTGTGTCGTACCGTCGGGGCAGGATCGGTCTCCTCGGCGGGTGAAGGGGTGAGCTGGGTGTCGGAGCAGGGGCCCCGCGGGTCCGTCGTCCAAGGGGTACTCGAACGGGTCACCTACGCCAACGAGGAGAACGGTTTCACCGTCGCCCGCGTCGACACCGGTCGCGGTGGCGACCTGCTCACCGTCGTCGGCTCCCTGCTGGGCGTGCAGCCGGGGGAGTCCCTGCGCATGCGCGGCCGTTGGGGGTCCCACCACCAGTACGGGCGCCAGTTCCACGTCGACGACTACACCACTGTGCTGCCCGCCACCGTCCAGGGCATCCGGCGCTACCTCGGGTCCGGCCTCATCAAGGGCATCGGCCCGAAGATGGCCGAACGCATCGTGGGGCACTTCGGCACCGACGCCCTGGAGGTCATCGAGGACGAGCCCGACCGACTGATCGAAGTGCCGGGCCTGGGCCCCAAACGCACCGCGGCGATCGCCGACGCCTGGGAGGAACAGAAGGCCATCAAGGAGGTCATGGTCTTCCTCCAGGGTGTGGAGGTCAGTACCTCACTGGCCGTGCGCATCTACAAGAAGTACGGGGATGCCTCGATCGAGGTGGTGCAGAAGGAGCCCTACCGGCTCGCCACCGACGTGTGGGGCATCGGGTTCAAGACCGCCGACACCATCGCCCGGGCGGTCGGCATCCCGCACGACAGCCCCCAGCGCGTCATGGCCGGGATCCAGTTCACCCTCTCGGAATCCACCGGGGACGGGCACTGCTACCTGCCCGAGGAAAAACTCATCGCGCAGGCCGTCAAGATCCTCTCGGTCGACTCCTCCCTGGTCATCGACTGTGTCGGCGAACTCGTGGAGACCGAGGGCATCGCGGCGGAGACGGTGCCCGGGCCCGACGGACTACCCGTACGCGCCCTTTACCTTCTCCCGTTCCACCGGGCGGAACTGGGGCTGGCCGTCGGGCTGCGCACGCTGCTGGACGAGCCGTCCGACCGCATGTCCTCCTTCGCCGGCGTCGACTGGGACGTGGCCCTGGACTGGCTGCGCGGGCGCACCGGAGCCGACCTGGCCGGGGAGCAGGAACGCGCGGTGCGCCTGGCCCTGACCGAACGCGTGTGCGTACTCACCGGCGGTCCCGGGGTCGGCAAGTCCTTCACCGTCTCCTCGATCGTCACCATGGCCCTGGCCAAACGGCACACGGTGATGCTCGCCGCCCCCACCGGCCGGGCCGCCAAACGCCTCACCGAACTCACCGGGTTGGAGGCCTCCACGGTCCACCGGCTCCTGGAACTGCGCCCCGGCGGGGAGGCCTCCCACGACCGCGACCACCCTCTCGACTGCGACCTGCTGGTCGTGGACGAGGCCTCCATGCTCGACCTGATCCTGGCCAACAAGCTGGTCAAGGCCGTTCCGCCGGGAGCGCACCTGGTCATGGTCGGCGACGTCGACCAGCTCCCCTCGGTCGGGGCCGGGCAGGTCCTGCGGGACCTCCTCGACGACGGGGTGCCCATCCCCAGCGTGCGCCTGACCCACGTCTTCCGACAAGCCCAGCAGTCCGGCGTCGTGACCAACGCCCACCGCATCAACGCCGGCGAACCGCCCTACGTGCGGGGCCTGGACGACTTCTTCCTGTTCCCGTGCGAGGACGCCGCCGAGGCCGCCGCGATGACCGTGGACGTGGTCGCGCACCGCATCCCCCGCCGGTTCGGGCTCGACCCGCGCCGCGACGTCCAGGTCCTGGCTCCGATGAAGGGCGGGCCGGCCGGGGCGGGCAACCTCAACGCCGCTCTGCAGGAGGTGCTCACACCCGCCGCCGACCACGTACCCGAACGCCGGGCCGGAGGGCGGATCCTCCGCGTGGGCGACAAGGTCACCCAGATCCGCAACAACTACGAGAAGGGCCGCAACGGTGTCTTCAACGGCACGCTCGGGGTGATCACCGGCGTCGACCAGGTGGCGCAGGAGATCACCGTGCGCACGGACGAGGACGAGGAGGTCGGCTACGACTACGCCGAACTCGACGAGCTCTCCCACGCCTACGCGGTCACCGTCCACCGCTCCCAGGGCAGCGAGTACCCGGCCGTGGTCGTGCCCGTGACCACCAGCGCGTGGATGATGTTGCAGCGAAACCTGCTCTACACAGCGGTCACCCGCGCCAAGGCACTCGTGGTCCTGGTGGGATCGCGCCGTGCGCTCGCCCAGGCGGTGCGCAACGCCTCCTCCGGGCGCCGCCACACCGCGCTGGCCCACCGGTTGCGCAGTACCGTACCGGGGGGCGGCTGAACCGGCCGGGGTCCCGAAGCTCTGCTTCCTTCCCCTACGCTGGAAGACTGTGCAAGAGACTCTCGTCGTGGTCGGCGCCGCCGTCCTCCGGAACGGCCGTGTGCTGGCGGCCCAACGTGCCCGGCCCGAGGCCCTGCGAGGCCTCTGGGAGTTCCCGGGTGGGAAGACGGATCCCGGGGAGATCCCGGAGGCAGCGCTGGTCAGGGAGTGCCGCGAGGAATTGGGCGCACACGTGCGGCCGCTGGAACGGGTGGGACCCGACGTCCCCCTGCCGGTGGAGGGTCGGCGGGCCGTCCTGCGTCTGTGGACGGCAGAGATCGTCGAGGGCGACCCCCGCCCTCTGGAGCATCTGGCACTGAGGTGGCTGTCGGCCGGAGAACTACGCACGGTCGACTGGCTGTCCGCCGATCTGCCCTTCCTCGAAGCGGTCGGGGCGCACTTGACGCACCGGCCGGCACGGTCGGAGTGATGACCAGCACACACGCCGACCAGATACCACATTGACCACTTAAACTGGCGAGTGGGCCGTGGCACCCTGCGGTCTCTTCCCAGTATCAGGAGATCGAGACTTACCCATGTCCAGCGCTACGCCCGTCGAGGGCTCCGCCCGCCGAACAGACATCCGCAACGTGGCCATCGTGGCCCACGTGGACCACGGCAAGACGACCCTCGTTGACGCCATGCTCTGGCAGTCCGGTGTGTTCCGCGAGAACGAGGACGTCGACGTACGAGTCATGGACTCCGACGACCTGGAACGCGAGAAGGGCATCACCATTCTCGCCAAGAACACCTCGGTGCACTACACCACGCCCGAGGGCGAGGACGTGAGCATCAACATCATCGACACCCCCGGCCACGCCGACTTCGGTGGTGAGGTCGAGCGCGGCCTGTCGATGGTCGACGGTGTCGTCCTGCTGGTCGACGCCAGTGAGGGCCCGCTGCCCCAGACCCGTTTCGTCCTGCGCAAGGCGCTCGAGGCCAAGCTCCCCGTCATCCTCGCGATCAACAAGGTCGACCGCCCCGACGCCCGTATCTCCGAGGTCGTGGACGAGGTCTACGAACTGTTCATGGACCTGGACGCCGACGAGTCGCAGATCGAGTTCCCGATCGTCTACGCCTGCGCCCGCGACGGCAAGGCCTCCCTGGAACGTCCCGCAGACGGCTCGGTGCCCGACAACGACAACCTCGTGCCCTTCTTCAGCACCCTGCTGGAGACCATCCCGGCCCCCGAGTACGTTCCGGACTCGCCGCTGCAGGCGCACGTGACCAACCTCGACGCCTCCCCGTTCCTGGGCCGCCTCGCGTTGTGCCGCATCCAGCAGGGCGAGATCCACAAGGGCCAGCAGGTGGCGTGGATCCGCACCGACAGGTCCGTGCAGCAGGTCAAGATCACCGAACTGCTCAAGACCGACGGTCTGGAGCGCAAGTCCGCCGAGAGCGCCGGCGCCGGTGACATCATCGCGATCGCCGGGATCAGCGACATCATGATCGGTGAGACCCTCGCCGACCTCAACGACCCGCGTCCGCTGCCGCTCATCCAGATCGACGAGCCGGCCATCTCGATGACCATCGGCACCAACACCTCGCCCCTGGTCGGCAGGGTCAAGGGCGCCAAGGTCACCGCGCGCCTGGTCAAGGACCGCCTCGACAAGGAACTCGTGGGCAACGTGTCGCTGCGTGTGCTGCCCACCGAGCGCCCCGACAGCTGGGAGGTGCAGGGCCGCGGCGAACTGGCCCTGGCGATCCTGGTCGAGCAGATGCGCCGCGAGGGTTACGAGATCACCGTCGGCAAGCCGCAGGTGGTTTCGCGCACCATCGACGGCAAGGTCCACGAGCCCGTCGAACGACTGACCGTCGACGCGCCGGAGGACTACCTCGGCGCCATCACCCAGCTGCTCAGTGTCCGCAAGGGCCGCATGGAGAACATGGTCAACCACGGCACCGGCTGGGTGCGCATGGACTGGCTGGTGCCCTCCCGCGGCCTCATCGGCTTCCGTACCGAGTTCCTCACCGAGACCCGCGGCACCGGCATCGCCCACCACGTCTTCGAGAAGTTCGAGCCGTGGTTCGGCGACCTGCGTACCCGCCCCAACGGTTCCCTGGTGGCCGACCGTTCCGGGCAGGCCATGACGTTCGCGATGTTCAACCTTCAGGAGCGCGGCACCCTCTTCGTCGACCCGGGCACCGAGGTCTACGAGGGCATGATCATCGGGGAGAACTCCCGCTCCGACGACATGGACGTCAACATCACCAAGGAGAAGAAGCTCACCAACATGCGCTCGGCCACCGGTGACGAGCTCGAGCGCCTGGTACCCCCGCGCCGGCTCTCCCTGGAGCAGGCCCTGGAGTACTGCAGCGAGGACGAGTGCGTGGAGGTCACCCCGGAGGCCGTACGCATCCGCAAGGTGGTCCTGGACCAGAAGGAGCGCGGCCGGATGAGCGCCGGCAGGAAGCGCCAGTCCTAGAAGAGGACTGACCGGCCCTGAGGGCCGACACACCGTGGGGGCGGACCGCACGCGCGGTCCGCCCCCACTGTTTCGTCGCAGGTCGGACGGGTAGGGCCCCTGTCAACATGAAGTCCGAACCCTCGTGCCCCAGATGCGGGCGCATGGTCCGGCCCCCGGGGTTGTGGACCAGCGCCTGGCAGTGTGACGCGCACGGCCCCGTCGCCCCGCTCCAGCCGGTGCGGGAACCCAGGACTGCCACCTTGGAGACGCTTCTTCCGCAGGCCCAGGTCCCGGTGTGGGTCCCTTGGCCGTTGCCGACCGGGTGGGTGGTCACCGGTTTCGCGGACGCCGGCGACGAGCGTTCGGGTGCCGTCGCGACCGCCGTGGCTCTGTCCGGTCCCGGCCCCCTGGGCGGGATCGGCGAGTGCGTGGTGGTCGCAGAGGACCCGGGGGTGGGCCTGGGGGCACGCCTGGCAGGGTTGGCCGGGACCGACCCCGGTGCAGGTTTCGACCGCGATGCCCCCGACGACAAACTCCGCTTCGACGGCCACGACATCGCTCTGTGGAACCTCGACCTGGGGCGCGGGCGCGCCGTCTACACCGGTGAGGCGCTCGCCCACTGGCTGTGGATCGTCTTTGCCGAAGCCGACACCGGCATGCTCATGGGTGAGGTCCACGCCCTCAGGGACCTGCGCGGCATCAACGACGGAGGCGTGGCACTGGAGCCCCCGTTCGGGGCCCTGAGCCCCTTCCTGGCCGAGGAGCTCGCGGCCCGCGAGGAGACCGACTGATCCCGCCTGCGGCGGTGGCAGACCCCCTTCTTGCGTACAATCGCCCGGTGACACGTATCGACCTGCACTCCCACAGCTCCGTCTCCGACGGGACCGACACGCCCGCAGAGGTCGTCGATCAGGCGGTCGCCGCCGGTCTGGACGTGCTCGCCCTGACCGACCACGACACCGTCGGCGGGATCGAGGAGGCCGCGGAGCACCTGCCCCCCGGACTCACCCTCGTTCCCGGCATGGAGCTGTCGTGCGCCCACGCCGGGTCGAGCGTGCACCTGGTCTCCTACCTGTTCGACCCCGAGGACCCCGAGCTGCTCGCCGAGCTGCGCAGGGTGCGTTCCGACCGTGCCTCCCGTGCACGGGAGATGGTCGGGAAGCTTCAGGCACACGGGGTCGATGTGGCTTGGGAGCGGGTCCTGGAGATCGCCGGCGCCGGCAAGGACGAGTACGCCGACGCCAACACCATCGGACGTCCCCACCTGGCGCGCGCCGTCGTCGAGGCCGGGGCCGCGCACGATGTGCAGGACGCCTTCGACCGTTGGATCGGGTCGGGCGGGCCCGCCTACGTCTCGCGTTACGCGATCGACCCTGTGCGGGCGGTCGAGCTCGTCCGCGGGGCCGGAGGGGTGTGCTCCCTGGCCCATCCCGGACGTGCGGAGGGCGCGCTCAACGGGGCGGTCCCCCTGGACCTGGTCGAGCGCATGGCCGAGGCCGGGCTCGGCGGGATCGAGGCCGATCACCCCTCGCACAAACCCCGGGAGGCCCGGTTCTGGCGGGGGATCGCCGGCGACCTGGGCGTGGTGGTCACCGGCTCCAGCGACGACCACGGCGCCCTGTCCGGGCGCCGCCTCGGCCGTTGCACGACCGCTCCCGAGGCCTTCGAACGCCTCGTCGCCCCCGCGACCGGGGCCTCCCTCCTCCAGCGGTGAGTGTCGCTCCCCGAGCGGTTCGGTACGGTACGGACCACTGCGCGGGGGCCGCCACAATGGGTCGCAGCGCGAAAACCCGTACCCGGACGATGCGAGAGGTCTGAGCCGTGTTCTGGAAGCGGAAGTCGAAGAAGAAGGACGGCCAGGAGGCCCCCGGTTCCGCTGCGGAGGCGGCGGGGACGGCCGAGGAGATCGAGGGGACCGGGGAATCCGGGGGATCCGAGGAAGCCGGCGACAAGGCCGACGGCACGGCCGGGGACGTGTCGGGGACGCCGGAGAAGGCCGCGGTCGCCGGTGACGGCGAGGACCCCGAGAAGGCGGACGGTACGTCCGAGGAAGAGCCCGGGACAGAGGACGGGCAAGAGCCCGCCTCCACCGATGTCTTCGCCGACGAGGGTGAGGAGACCGGTGTGACCGGCCCCGACGACGAGGGCATCACCCGCGTCCGTACCGCCGGGACCTTCGAGTTCGACGGTGAGAGGTACGAGGTCGTCAGCAACACCTGGATCGTCGACGCCGACAAGGACGGTGTCGTCGTCATCGACCCCGGACACGACTCCGAGGCGATCCTCGAGGCCATCGGCGAACGCGACATCTACCTCGTGGCCTGCACCAACGGCTACGCTCCGCACATCGAGTCGGCCATCGCCGTCGCAGAGGAGGCCGAGGCACCCATCGCTCTCCACCCCCGCGAGATGCGTGTCTGGCGGCGCTTCCACGGTGCCGAGCACCGCCCCGAGATCGAGGTCGAGGGAGAAGGTGTCCTGGACGTGGGGGACCTGCACATCGACGTCCTGGCCCTGCCCGGAACCTCCCCTGGGACCGTCGGTTACTACATCAGCCAGAAGGGTGTGGTCTTCAGCGGAGACACCGTCCGCGCCGGCGAGCCCGGCATGGTCGGTGACATCTACATCGACTACACCACGCAGCTCGCCTCCATCGGCGAGAAGCTGCTCTCCCTCCCCCCGGAGACCCGCCTGCTCCCCGACCGCGGGCCGGCGAGCACCTCGGCCGCCGAGAACAGCAACTTCGACGCCTGGGTCTGACCCTTCCGACCCGGACACGGACGCCGTGCCACTGCCCGGGCGACGGGCGGGACACGGCGTCCTCGTGTGTGGGCGGGGTCAGCGCTGCCCGACGGACTCGCAGTCGTTCCAGAACGAGGTCAGGGCGGTGGAGGTGGTCTCGGGGGCCTCGACGTTGGGGGAATGCCCCGCGGCCGGGACCACGACCCGCCTGGCACCGAGCCGGTCGGCCATCTCCGCCTGCTCCGCCGGGGACCAGGCATCGTCGTTCTCGCCGTACAGCACCATCGTGGGCACGTCCGCGTCGGCCAGCTCCCCGGTACGGTTCGTCGCGCTCAGCAGGTCCTCGGCGGTGCGCAGCAGCCCCTCGGGGCTGCTGGAGAGCAGGCGGTCGCGCAGGAAGGCGCGGACCTGTGCGTCCGGGACCCGCGTCTCGAGCCCGTCGGCCATGTGTTCCTCCCACAGTCCCCGCAACCGATCGGGGGTGGGGTCGGCTGCCGAGAGCGCCGCGACGAGCATCCGTACCCTGGCAGCGCCCTGCCCGCCGAGCGCGCCCGGCCCCGAGCAGAGCAGGGTCAGCGAGGCCAGTTCCGTGCTATGGGTCAGGACGGTCTCCCGTGCGATCAGACCGCCCATGGAGTGGCCGACCAGGTGGGTGGGGCGGCCCGCGCCGACGGTGTCACAGACCTCGGCGACCACCATGCCCAGGGACGGCAACCGGTAGTCGGGGAGCGGCGTCCCGGGGGTGGGTGCGAAGGTCTCGAAACCGGGGGAGCGGTAGGTGCCGGGCAGGTCGATCGTGACCACTTCCCGGCCGACCTGCGCCAGACTCTGCAGGAGCGCGATGAAGTCCTCCTTGCTCCCGGTGTAACCGTGCACCAGCACGGCTGGGCAGAGCTCGGGGTTGCTCCCCGAAGGAGGTGTCGCGCGCAGTGCCGCCACCGGTCCGTGGGACAGCGGCAGCTCCACGGGGAAGACGCCCGGCGGCAGGGTCAGGAACTGGGGTGTACTCACGTGGGGACACCCTAGACGATCAGGAGCACTGGCGGAGTGAGGCCGTGACCACGGGTGACCGAGGAGTTCCCGGCGTCTTCGGTGTCCTCGACCGGCAGAGCCGAGGACGTTCGTGGCGGGTGTGGTCCGCGGAACGGGGCCTCGCCCCTGGACATGGCCGCGGACGACACGTTCGTGTCAGCCGTGGCGCCCGCGGCGAGCGGGCGCGGCACGGCCCTGATCAGGTGTTCTCGGGATCCCGGCGGGCAGCGCGCACACCACCGCGGGTCCGACGGCGGCGGATGCGGCGCTCGCCGCCTTCGCCGGAGGAGCCCTTCTCGGCCTTGTCGTTCTTGGCGGTACGGCTCTCGCCCGAGCGCTCCGCGGAGGCCTCGGCGGACGCCCCGCTGCGGGTGCGCTTGCGCGAACGGTTGCGGCCACCGCGGCGGCGGTTGCCGTCACCGCGGTCGTTGCGCCGTTCCTTGCGCTCGGACCGCTGCCCGGTGTCACCGATGTCCTCGACCTTCTCGGCCTCCAGACCGGCGTGTTCACCACGTTTCTCGGCGGAGAGCCGTCCCTTGGTCCCCGCCGGGATCCGCAGGGCCTCGAAGAGGTGCTTCGAGGTGGAGTAGGTCTCCTCGGGTTCGGCCTGGTCCAGGTCGAGGGCCGCGTTGATGAGCTTCCACCGCGGCATCTCCTGCCAGTCCACGAACGTGACGGCGGTCCCGCTGCGGCCGGCCCGGCCCGTACGGCCGATGCGGTGGGTGTAGGTCTTCTCGTCCTCGGGTGTCTCGTAGTTGACCACGTGCGTGACGTCGTCCACGTCCAGACCCCGGGCGGCCACGTCGGTGGCGACCAGAATGTTGATCTTGCCGTTGCGGAAGGCGCGCAGGGCCCGCTCGCGCTGGCTCTGTCCCAGGTCGCCGTGGACGGCCGCAGCGGCGAAACCGCGCGATTTCAGATCGCCGGCGACCCTGTCGCAGGCGCGCTTGGTCTGGCAGAAGACCATGCTCTGGCCATGGTCCTCGGCCTGCACCAGACGGGCCAGCACCTCCGGCTTGTCCATCTGGTGCGTACGGAACGCGTGCTGGGTGATGCCCCCCGGCATGCTGTTGCCGTCGATCTCGTCGTCGTCGCCCACACGCACGTGCGTGGGGCGCGTGAGGTAGTTGCGGGAGAGCGTGACGATCTCGCTCGGCATCGTGGCCGAGAACAGCATCGTCTGGCGCTGCTCGGGGATCTTGGTGAGGATGCGCTCGATGTCGGGGAGGAAACCCAGGTCGAGCATCTTGTCGGCCTCGTCCAGGACCACGGCCGAGACCGCGTCCAGCCGCAGGTGTTTCTGGTTCTCCAGGTCCAGCAGGCGCCCCGGGGTACCGACGACGACGTCGGTGCCTTCCTTGAGGCCGTTGATCTGCGGCTCGTAGGAGCGGCCGCCGTAGACGGTGAGGATGCGGCTGCCACTGCGCTTACCGGCCGTGGTGAGGTCGGCGGCGACCTGGATGGCGAGTTCACGGGTGGGGACCACGATCAGCGCGCGCGGACGCTTGGCGGTACCCGGCTCCGCCTGTGCCGACTGGAGAAGGGGAAGCCCGAAGGCCAGGGTCTTGCCGGTGCCCGTACGCGCCTGCCCGATGATGTCGCTCCCGTTGAGCGCGATGGGCAGGGCCTGTTCCTGGATGGGGAAGGGCTCGACGATCCCCTCGGCCTCCAGGGCATCGGCGATCTCGGTGTGCACGCCCAGACCACGGAAAGTGGTCCTGGGTTTGTTGGTCTCGTCTGTACTGCTCAGGGTTCAAGCCTCCATCTTGGCGGGCCGCAACACGGCGTGGCCGCGGCGTGCGGTCGCGGGCGGCGTCTGCTGCCGCGGGGGCGCAGCTCACCGGTGTCACGACGTAGTGACGTCGCACGAGCACGGTGGCGCTGCCTCCTGGTCCCGGCCGGCTCGGGGGTGCCCGGCCGCGGATATCCGGAAACCATCCGCAGATCTGTCGTGTGTGGTCGGGGTCGACCGACCCCGCGTGGGCGGGACCGTCCCGGGCCGTCGTGGGCCGGTCGCGCGTGGCGCCGTGACCGGAGCCCGGATGCCGCCGTCCATCGGCGGAGCAGGTGGCCTCGTCCTCTGCACACGCTCGTCATCACGCAGAGTCTAGCCGCAGACCCCACCGGCCGACATGCCGGTCAACCGGACCGTGGACGGCAGGGACCGTACCCTCTTCCACGCCGTGCAACCGTGTCGGGCGCCCGTTTAGTCCCCGATACCGGTGTGAAGGGTGCGGACGATACTCTGACGGGCATGAATCCAGGCCCCTCCGACAACCCGGCCGTGACCGATCTGCTCGGCCTGCTCGCCTACGCCGAACTCGGCTCCTTCTTCCGGCTGGCCGACGACGCGGCGCTGGCGCCCACCTTGCGCGACAAGGGGCGGCTCGCCTCGCTCGCTGCCGAGGAGGAGAGCCGCTACGAACGCCTGCGCGAGCGGCTCCTCGAGCGCGGGACCGATCCGGAGGAGGCCATGGCGCCCTTCGTGGCACCGCTGGACGCCTGGCACGCGCGCACCGAGCCGCAGAGCTGGGTGGAGAGTCTGGTCAAGACCTACGTCGGCGACGGTATCGCTGGTGATTTCTATCGCAAGGTCGCCGAGCTCGCCGACGCCGGGACCAGTGAGCTGGTGGAAGCCGTGCTCGTGGAGGAGGGCCGTGGTGCACTCATCTCCGAAGTGGTGCGCGCGGCCGTGGAGGAGGACCCCGCACTGGCCGGGCGCCTGTCCCTGTGGGCCCGCCGCCTGGTCGGCGAGGCCCTGAGCCAGGCCCAGCAGGTGGCCATGGCCCGCCCGCGGCTGGCCGCGTTGCTGGCCGAGGGCCGTGCCGACGACGATGCGGGCGGGAGCGCCGAGGACGGTGCGGGGATCGGTGACCTCGCCTCGGTCACCCGTCTGTTCGGTTCCATCGCGGACCGGCACGCGGAGCGCCTGGAGGCCATGGGGCTGAGCGACTGACGGAGGCCGGTCCGCGGCCCGAACGGTGATGGCCCGGGGGTCGGAATTGACTCACCGTTGGGGAAAGCTTGGTCAAATACGGGTAATTTCCGACACTTTCGTGACGAGCGGTTGGTGACCAGACATACAGTAGAGGGCGCTCGTCCCCTCCCGACCAATCACTAGTAGGTACCTCCATGTCCATCGGCACCTCCGTGCGCCACCCGCTGGCCGGGCTCACCAGAGACTTCCACCGGATCGGTCCGTTGGACGCGCCGCTCGAACCCTGGATGGGCGCTGAGCTGGACCAGCACGCCGCCGAGGTGAGTGACGGCATCACCGGAGCCGGCAGTGAGATCAACGCCAGGACGCTCGGTACCTACCTCCACGGTTTCCTCGACGGGTGCCTCGAACGCGGCTGGGATTCCGAGACCGCCGACTACGATTGGGAGACCTTGCGCATCCTCGCGATCTGCCGACTGGCGAAGGAGCGCGGCTTCGTCCGCTAAGGTCGTGACTTCCGCAGGCCGGTGCGTTTCCCGATCCGCAACGCCCATCGGCGCTTTCGTGTCCCCCACGGCCCGGGCCTTTTCCCGTTCCCCGGCGAAATCCCGGTGTCGGGCGTAAGCTGAGAATCGGGCGGTCGCCCGGTCCACCCTGTTCGCTGAACGGGCTCTGCGGAATGCAACGTGTGACCCTCGGTGTTGTGCCGGTCCGGGAGGCGGGCCGAGCACCGCCGAACGGCGGAGCGGCTCGGAGGCCGCGAGAAAGGAATGCGAATGGGGAGCGGTCGGCACGGGGCGGCGCGCCCACCGGTCGGCGTCCTGATCCAACGGGACCGCATCGACTTCGCGCTTTTCGTACTCATTTTCGTCATCGCGCTGATCTCGATGGTCTTCAGCGGTCCCGGGAGCATCGTGTTCTGGCTGGGGCTGCTGACCATCGCTGCGAGCGTGGTGCTGACCTTCCGCAGGATGGAAAAGCTGTCCAAGACGGAGCTGGGCGACTCGGAGTTCCTGTAGGCAGAGCTCACCGGACCGGACGGGTGCGGAGACGACACGAGGGCGGAACCGGATGGTTCCGCCCTCGTCATGTGCGGCCGCCGTGCGTGCTCGGCCACGGTCGGAGACGGGTCACGGGGTGGACTCGTGGCCGGGGGCCGATGCCCCTTCCCGGTTCTCCGCCTCGGACCCGGAGCGCTCCGTGCCCGGACGGCTCATCGCGGCCTCCCGGCCGGCACGGTAACTGGACTCCTCGCCGAACCGTCCGGTCTCGCGCTCGGCGACGTCCAGCCATCGGGCCCAGCGCTCCTGCATGGGCCTGATGAGTCCGCCGCCGGCACCGACCACGAGGATGCCGCCGATCGTGGCGAGGACCGCCACCAGTACCGGAACGGTCACGGCCTGGGCCACACCGGCCTGGTTCAGCGCGGCGATGATGCCGAGGCCGAGGATGAAGACGGCCGCCGCGTTGGCGAGGAACCGGCCGTAGGAGAGCCCGCCGAGGGCACCGGAGACGACGTTCCGGACGGCCTTGGCGATCATCGCGGTCACCACCACGATGACCAGTGCGACGATGCCCTGCGGGATCCAGGCGATGACCTGGTTGAGCAGGGTGCTGACCGGGTTCGAGCCGAACACGTTGAACGCGAACGAGAACGTGAACAAGAGCCCGACGTAGTAGATGATCTTGCCGCACAGCTCACTGGCGCCCCAGCGGCTGCGTTCGAAGTATTCGCCCACACCACCGCGGTGCAGAGCACGGTCCAGACCGACCCCGTGCAGACCCTTGCCGACGGCCTTGCCGACGAGCCACGAGATCAGCCAGCCCAGTGCCAGGACGACCAGGAAGCCGATGAGCAACGGCACGAAGGAGGCGATCGCCTCCCAGGCCGACATCAGGCCCTGACCCATGTCCATACGTGTTCACCCCCGATTCGCTTGCTCCGCCGAGGCTCTGAAGCCGGAGCGGATACGTCGCGGAGAAGTCGGTACTTCTCATTCCGGCGATACCCGTCGAAAGAGAATTGAACCCAAGCACGGGGGAGCCTTACGGGTGATTCTCTTTCTTGATGCATTCTTGGCCGCCCGTTGACCGTTCTCAGGGGCGCGGGAGGGAAGGGTGAGAAGTGCGGATACGCGTCGTTTTCGGTGTGCCCTGGAAAAGCGGCGGCGGTGGCCCCGGCCGGTACCGGCCGGGGCCACCGCCGCCGAAGTCCGTTCAGGAGCTGGAGGGCTCGCCCCGGAGACCCTCCCCGGCCTCGCGCTGCAGGCCCCATCCGCTGATACCGCGCCAGGCCAGGCGTGCCACCAGCTCCTCGGCGGCCTCCTTCGGCACGGTGCCGTGGTTGTTGAGCCAGTACCGGGCGCTGGTCTCGGCCATGCCGACCAGCCCGATGCTCAACAGGTGCGCCTCCTCGTCGGAGATACTGGTGTCCTGGCGGATCACCTCGCCGATGAGCTCGGCGCAGCGCTGCATGGTCTGCTCGCTCTTCTCCCGGACCGCAGGCAGGTTGCGCAGGTCGGACTCGAAGACCAGACGGAAGGCCTCACCGTCGCCCGCGACGAAGTCGAAGTAGGCCTGGAAGCTCGCAGCGACGCGCTGGGCGTTGTCCTCGGTCCCTTCCAGGGCCTCGCGCTGCTTCTCGACCAGGGACTCGGAGTGTTCCTCCAACAGCGCCAGGTAGAGCTCCAGCTTCCCTGGGAAGTGCTGGTACAGCACTGGTTTGCTGACCCCGGCGCGGTCGGCGATCTCGTCCATGGCCGCGGCGTGGTATCCGCGGGCGACGAAGATCTCCTGAGCCGCGGCCAGGAGCTGGCGGCGGCGCCTGACCCGGGGCAAGCGGGTGCCCCGGGAACGGGCGTCTGAAGGAGCTGTCACACCCACACCCTCCGAACTCGGCATGGCAGATGCAGGACGTCACCGAACATCTGCTTGGCTGGTCCTGTACACCGCGCCGTGTCTCGGTGACGCGCCGCACAGTTTCCTCTCATCCTACTCCGGCGTAGGTTCCCCGCGTGTGGTCGCCCGGGTGCGGGCGGGCGGAGGAAGTGGCCGGGACCGGCCCCTACAGGAGCGATGCGCGCCGGAACGGGCGGTGTGCTCCGGTCCGCAGCTGAGGGCGAGTTCACACACGCACCCGTCTCAGCGGTACTCCTCCTCCCCCTCGTCGTCGCCGACCTCCATGGCCTGATCGACGACGTCGCCTTCCGAGCCCTCGGCGAAGGGGAGTTCGGCAGCGCGTTCCACCCAGTCCTCCCGATCGGCCTCCTCGGCGGCGTCTGCGTACTGCTCGGCGGAGTCGGCCTCGGGGACGGCTTCGGCGGGGTCCACCTCGTCCGGCTCCTGGCGCTGGTCGTCGGTCGCGTCGTGGGTGCTCACGAGTCCTCCCTACTGTCGCGGGCCTCGCGGACACTACTCTTCCCGTCCTCCGCAGGGGACAACACCCCGGAATGAAGCCGGGGGGACGATGGTTGTCGAGGAGCGGGACGGGCCGCAGCGCAGCTGTGTGATCCAGGCCTCCGCGGGCTGGGAATGGAATACCCCACCCGATAGGTTGGGTATAAGTGCAAGCACGCTTAGCGCCCCGCCCCTTCGCCCGGTGGTCCTCCCGGATGCGGGCGGTGTGAAGCAACCAACAGACTTTGAGGAGTCACCGTGTCGCTGCCGCCGCTGGTCGAACCAGCCGACGAGCTGACCGTGGACGAGGTGCGCCGCTACTCGCGCCACCTCATCATCCCCGAGGTGGGGATGGACGGGCAGAAGCGCCTCAAGAACGCCAAGGTCCTGGTCGTCGGTGCGGGCGGCCTGGGCTCCCCGGCGCTGCTCTACCTCGCGGCCGCGGGTGTGGGCACGCTCGGCATCATCGACTTCGACGTCGTGGACGAGTCCAACCTCCAGCGCCAGGTCATCCACGGCCAGAGCGACGTGGACCGTCCCAAGGCCGAGTCGGCGCGGGACAGCATCAAGGACGTCAACCCCAACGTCGAGGTCGTCCTCCACCAGGACCGTCTGGAGTCGGACAACGCCCTGGAGATCTTCCGCGGATACGACCTGGTGCTGGACGGGACCGACAACTTCGCGACCCGCTACCTGGTCAACGACGCGTGCGTCATCCTGAACATCCCCTACGTCTGGGGCTCGATCTTCCGCTTCGACGGCCAGGTCAGCGTGTTCTGGAACGAGCACGGTCCCCAGTACCGCGACCTCTACCCCGAGCCGCCGCCGCCCGGCATGGTCCCTTCCTGCGCCGAAGGCGGTGTCCTCGGTGTGCTCTGCGCCTCCGTCGGCTCGGTCATGGTCAACGAGGCCGTCAAGCTCATCACCGGCATCGGTGAGCCGCTGGTCGGCCGGCTGCTGATCTTCGACGCCCTGGAGATGACCTGGCGCGAGGTCAAGGTCCGCAAGGACCCCGACACCGAGCCGGTCACCGAGCTCATCGACTACGAGGCCTTCTGCGGTGTGGTCTCGGACGAGGCCACCGAGGCGGCGGCCGATTCCACCATCACGGCACCCGAGCTCAAGGAGCTCCTCGACAACAAGCCGGACGAGATCTACCTCGTGGACGTGCGCGAGCCCCACGAGTACGACATCGTCAACATTCCCGGCGCCACACTCATCCCCAAGGGCGACTTCCTCAGCGGGAAGGCACTCGAGCAGCTCCCGCAGGACAAGCGCCTGGTCCTGCACTGCAAGTCCGGTGGCCGTTCGGCAGAGGCCCTGGCGGCGGTCAAGTCCGCCGGCTTCGCCGACGCCGTGCACGTCGGCGGCGGTGTCCTGGCCTGGGCCAACCAGGTCGACACGAGCCTGCCGACCTACTGAGGGGCTGCTGAGGGGCCCGCGCGAGACCGTCTCCGGCGATGCGCGGGCCGTATCGGTACCCTCCGGCGCGGCAACCACGTGCAGCGGCGCCCGGACCCCGGTCCGGGCGCCGTCGTACGTCGTGTGAAATGCGGCGAATGGGTACGAACCCTTCCAAGGCCACCAGGCCGACCGGCGGTGGCCCGCTGCTGGGAGGTGGCGCGATGAGAAGAGGACGTTGGGACAACTGGGTGGCGATCGCAGCAGGGCTCGCCCTCGCACTGAGCTGGACCTGGCACTACGTGCTGGGATTTCCCGGCGGGCTCATGATGGTGCTGGGCCTCATCACGATCATGGCCTCCACCATCTCCATCACCCGCCCGGGGGCGGTCTCGAGCGAGGCCGCCGTGACCGGGGCGGGTGTTCTGGCCTTCCTTCTGCCGTGGCTGCTGTCCTTCACCGGATCGACGGCCGCGGCGGCGAGCGCTTGGGGGCTGGGTGCTTTCATCGCGGTCCTCGGGGTGATCGGGCTCATCGCGGCCCGCGCCAACCGCAAGCGCAACCCCGAACTGGCCTGGTCCAACCACATGCCCGAAACGGCCTGAGGGCCCCGGCAGCACGGGATGGCCGGGGACACCGCCCCGGCGGGGGTTCCGAGAGCCGCACACCAGGGGGCCGCTCCTTCCGGGGCGGCCCTTCTCCACGGCTCCGTGAGCTGGTCGGGCCGCCCCGGAACCGCCCCGAACGCTCAGCGCCCGTCTAAGGTGGGACCCGTGGTCGACCCCGAACCCGACGAATACAGCCAGGACGTTCTCGACCTGGTGGAACGTATCCCCTCCGGACGCGTGATGAGCTACGGAGACATCGCCGAGTACCTCGAACGCGGCGGTCCCCGCCAGGTCGGCGCAGTCATGGCCGGCTGGGGCGGCGCCGTGCCCTGGTGGCGAGTGGTGCGCGCCGACGGCCGGCCGCCCTCCTGCCACGAGGCACGTGCGCTCTCTCACTACGCGTCGGAGGCCACACCCATGCGCCCGCGCAGCGATCGCGTCGACATGCGCAGAGCGCGGTGGGAGGGGCCTCAGGGCCTCTGAGCGGGGACGGGGACACACCGTTCGGGCCGGGCGATGGCAAAGACGGTCTTTACCCTTTGATGAACTGGTGGAGTGAACACGTCCTCCTACCGTCTCGTCCGGCGCTCCCACCAGGTGCAGCCGCCACCTGTGCTGGACCAGAACCAGAGCCGGGTGGTCGAACACAAGGGCGGGCCCCTCCTGGTGCTGGCCGGCCCCGGAACCGGCAAGACGACCACCATCGTCGAGTCCGTCGTCGACCGCATCGACCAACGCGGTGTCGACCCCTCCCGTGTGCTGGTCCTGACCTTCGGGCGCAAGGCCGCCCAGGAACTGCGTGAGCGCATCACCGGCCGGTTGCGCCGGACCACACGCGAACCCTTGGCCATGACCTTCCACAGCTACGCTTACGCGCTCATCCGGCGCGAGTTCCAACGCATGGGCGACCTGCCGCCCCGGCTGCTGTCCGGACCGGAACAGCTCATGGAGGTACGCGAACTACTGCGCGGCGAACGCGAGGACGGCGCCGACGGCTGGCCCGAGCGCCTGCGACCGGCCCTCGACACCCGGGGCTTCGCCGAGGAACTGCGCGACTTCCTCATGCGCGCCCAGGAACGCGGGCTCCACCCGGAGTCCCTGGACCGGCTCGGCCGGGAACGCGACCGCGACGACTGGTGTTCGGCCGCCGGGTTCCTGGACCGCTACACGGGCCGCTTCGACATCGCTCCCGTGCCCACCCTCAACTATGCCGAGCTCGTTCGGGTGGCCGCCGACATGCTGTCCGACCCCGAGATCCGCGAACGCGAACGCAACGCCTACGAGGCCGTGTTCGTCGACGAGTACCAGGACACCGACCCGGCCCAGGAACAGATGCTGCGTGCCCTGGCCGGAAACGGACGCGACCTGGTGGCCGTGGGCGATCCCGACCAGTCCATCTACGGCTTCCGCGGCGCCGAGGTCCGCGGGATCCTCGAGTTCCCGCAGCGGTTCCCGACCGCACACGGGGAGGACGCCGGTGTCGTGGCCCTGCGCACCTGCCGCCGCAGCGGGGCCGGCATGCTCGCGGTGTCCCGGTCGGTGGCCCGCCGCCTGCCCGCCGTGTCCGGGGGCACACCCGGGCAGATCAACGAACACCGCGACCTCGTCCCCGGCGGCGACACCGGCGACGGTACCGTCAAGCTCCTGCAGGCCGACAACGCCGCCCAGGAAGCCGCCGTCATCGCCGACACCCTGCGCCGCGCCCACCTGGTGGACGGGGTGCCGTGGTCGCACATGGCGGTGCTCGTACGCTCGTCGGTCCGCCAGACCCCGGTACTACGTCGTGCTCTGACCGCTGCGTCCGTGCCCGTCGCCGTCGGTGCGGACGACCTCCCGGTGGCCGATGAACCGCTCGTGCGGCCCCTGCTGTCCTTGATCCGCTACGGGCTCGCGCCCGCCGAACTCGACGACACGGCCGCGCGCGAACTCCTCACCAGCCCCTTCGGGGAGGCCGACACCGTGGGGCTGCGGCGGCTCCTGCGCGCCCTGCGCCGCCTCGACCTGGACCGCTCCCGGGCAGAGGGGACGCAGGAGGGCCACCGTCCCACCGCACGCCTGCTCGTGGACGCCATGCTCGACCCCAGCGACCTCACCCCGATCGACCCGGAGGTGGCCGCGCCCGCCACACGGGTGGCCGGAGCCCTGGCCACGGTGCGTGAGCTCGCCGCCGAAGGGGCCGACGCCGAACAGGTGCTGTGGCGGCTCTGGCGCGACAGCGGCCTCGCCGACCGGCTCCTGCGCGCCAGCCTGGCCGGCGGGCGCCGGGGCGCTTCCGCCGACCGTGACCTGGACGCCGTCGTCGCGCTCTTCGAGAGCGCCGCCCGCTACTGCGACCGTCTTCCGCCCGGATCACCCGAGGGGTTCCTGGAGGACCTGGAGGCCCAGGAGATCCCCGGGGACAGCCTCGCCGAGCGCGCCCCCGAGGGCGAGGCGGTGCGTATCCTCACCGCCCACCGTTCCAAGGGCCTGGAGTGGGATCTGGTCGTGGTCGCCGGTGTCCAGGAAGGCGACTGGCCCGACCTGCGCCTGCGCGGATCCCTGCTGGGCGTGGAGGAGCTCGTCGACGCCGACGTGCACTCGGCCGACACCTCGGGAGCGGCTCTGGCCTCGAAACTCCTGGTCGAGGAACGCCGCCTGTTCTACGTCGCCCTGACCCGGGCCCGCCACACCCTGGTCGTCACCACGGTCGGAGGGGAGGACAGCGACCAGCGGCCTTCCAGGTTCCTCCACGAGATGGGCGTGGGCGATCCCGAACCGGTCAGCACCGGTATGCGCTGGCTCTCCCTGCCCGCGCTCGTGGCCGACCTGCGCTCGGTGGTCACCGACCCCGGCGCCCCCGGGCCCCTGCGCGAGGGCGCTGCCACCCACCTGGCCCGTCTCGCCGAGGAGGGGGTGCGCGGAGCCGACCCCTCCGAGTGGTACGCGCTGGTGCCCTTCAGCGACGACCGGCCCCTGGCAGGGGAGGAGGAGACCATCCGCGTCTCACCCTCCCAGGTGGAGAGCTTCACCAACTGCCAACTGCGCTGGCTGCTGGAACGGGCCGCCGGGGCCTCCTCCGGCGACTCCGCGTCCGCGTTGGGCACCGTCGTGCACGCCGTCGCCGTGCTCGTGGCCCAGGGCAGCACCGTGGACGAGGTCGGACGCCGCATGGACGAGATCTGGGCCGACCTCGACTTCGGCGGCCCCTGGCAGGCCGACAAGCAGCGTGAACGCGCCGACACCATGGTCCGCAAACTCCTCGACTGGGAGGCGGAGAACCCGCGCGAGCTCGTCGTCACCGAGCAGGGGTTCCGTGTCGAGGTCGGCGGCGTCGAGATCACCGGCCGTGTGGACCGGCTCGAACGCGACACCGAAGGCCGCGCCGTGGTCGTGGACCTCAAGACCGGTGGGGCCAAGGCCGACGAGCTGGGACGCCACCCCCAGCTCGGCGTCTACCAGATGGCCGTCCTGCGGGGCGCCTTCGAACGCCTCGGCCTGACCGAACCCGGCGGGGCCTCCCTCGTACAACTCGGTGAGAAGATCAAGAAGGCCAGGGAGCAGGCCCAACCACCCCTGTCGCAGGACCCCGATCCCCAGTGGGCCGAGACCCTCGTGCACGAGGTCGCTTCCGGTATGGGTGGGTCCCGCTTCACCGCCACCCTCAACCAGGGGTGCAGGTCGTGCGCCGTGCGCGCCTGCTGCCCGGTCCAGGACGAAGGACGCCATGTCTGAACCCGATCTCCCCCATCCCCCTCGTTTCACCCCCGCCGAACTCGCCCGCCTCCTGGGGCAGCCCGAGCCCACCGCGGAACAGTCCGAGGTCGTGGCGGCCCCGCTGGAACCGGGGGTGGTCGTGGCCGGCGCCGGCTCCGGCAAGAGCGAGACCATGGCCTCGCGCGTGGTCTGGCTGGTGGCCAACGGGTACGTGCGGCCCGAGCACGTCCTGGGCCTGACCTTCACCCGTAAGGCCACCGCGGAACTGGCCGAACGGGTGCGCAAACGCCTCGAGCAGCTCCGAGCCACCGAGCAGCTGCCCGAAGAACTCCTGGACGGCGAACCCAGCGTCTCGACCTACAACGCCTACGCCGGACGCATCGTCTCCGACCACGCCCTGCGCGAGGCCGTCGAACCCACCTCCCGGTTGCTCAGCGAGGGGCAGGCCTGGCAGTTGGCCTCCCGCATCGTCGGTGAGTACGACGGACCCATGGACCACATCACGGTCGGGGCCGACACCGTCACCCGCCGGATGCTGGAGCTCTCCGGCCAGATCTCCGACCACCTCACCGGAACCGAGCAGGTACGCGGGATCGGCCGGTGGCTGCGCGCCGAGACGGAGAACCTGTCGAAGAAACCCCCGGTGGCCACCCGCAACCTGCTCTCGGCCCAGCAGCGCCGAGAACAGCTCCTTCCCCTGGTGGAACGCTACGAGCACGCCAAACGCGCCCGCGAGGCCATGGACTTCGGCGACCAGATGGCCCTCGCCGCACGCATCGCCCAGAACCACCCCGAGGTCGGCCTCATCGAACGCGGCCGGTTCCGGGTCGTGCTCCTGGACGAGTACCAGGACACCAGCCACGCCCAGCTCGTACTGTTGCGTGCCCTGTTCGGGGAAGGCCATCCCGTCACCGCCGTCGGCGACCCCTGCCAGTCCATCTACGGATGGCGAGGCGCCGTGGCCGCCAACCTCACCAACTTCCCGCAGGACTTCCCCGCCGGCCCCGGACGGTCCGCACCCGTGCGCCGCCTGGCCACGAGTTTCCGCAACGGCGAACGGGTCCTCCGCGTCGCCGAACGCATCTCCGAACCCCTGCGTGCCCAGGCCACCGAGGTTCCCGTGCTCCATCCCGGACCCGCCCGGCGCGGACGCGGACACACCCGCACGGGCCTCTTCTCCGGCCAGGTCGAGGAAGCGAAGTGGATCGCCGACAGCCTCGACGCCTATCTGAGAGCCGGACCACGCCGAGCAGGCGGGGTGCACCTGGCCCCCGACGGTCTGCCCTGGCCCGAGGGGGAGACCGGGTCGGGACCGGACGGACGCATCGGCCCCGGCGACATCGCCGTGCTGTGCCGCAAGCGTTCCCAGTTCCCCGTCCTGCGCGAGGCCCTGGAGGAGCTCGGGATCCCCGTCGAGGTCGTGGGACTGGGCGGGCTCATGCTCGTGCCCGAGGTCCGCGACATCATCGCGACCCTGCGTGTGGTCCACGACGCCTCCGCCGGCAACGAACTCGCCCGCCTGCTCACCGGACCGCGCTGGCGCATCGGCCCCGGCGACCTGGCCGCGTTGGGACGGCGCGCCGCCGACCTGGCCCGGAGCACCCGCCGCGACCTCACCACCGACGGCCCCGAGGACGACGGCGGTGAGGAGGACCTGCTGCGCCGTACCGTCCTGGACCTGACCTCCGAGAGCGGCAGCCTCGTCGACGCCGTCGACGACCCCGGCCCGGCGGAGCACTACTCCGAGACCGCGTACACGCGCATCACCCGTCTGGCCGAGGAACTGCGCTATCTGCGCAAACAGCTCGGCCAGCCGCTGCCCGACCTGGTCACCGAGGTCGAGCGGGTCCTGGGACTGGACATCGAGGTCGGTGCCCGCAGCGGCCGCGATCCCCTCTCCGCCCGCGCCGACCTCGACGCCTTCGTCGACCACGCCGTGCGGTTCGTCGGTAACAGCGACACCCCCACCCTCGGGAGTTTCCTCAGCTACCTCAACGCCGCCGCCGAGAAGGAGAGCGGCCTGGCGCCCGGCGAGCGCGTCGGCGGCAGCGACACCGTCAAACTCATGACCATGCACGCCGCCAAGGGCCTGCAGTGGCCGGTCGTGGTCGTGCCCGGTATGAGCGAGGGCTCGGGCGCCCCGCTGTTCCCCACCAAACTCAAGACCGGCGACATGTGGATCCAGGGCGAACACCTGCTGCCCTACCGGCTGCGGGGCGACCGCCTGAACCTGCCCGAGCTGTTGGCGGTGGACAAGAAGGGCATCGACGACTTCAAGGAGGCCGAACAGGAACGCCACCGTCTGGAGGAACGCCGCCTGGCCTACGTGGCCGTCACCCGGGCCTCCTTCGCCCTGCTGTGCACCGGCCACTGGTGGGGGCGCGACGCAGCCAGCGAACGCGGCCCCTCGCAGTTCCTGGAAGAGGTCCGCGACGCCTGCGCGGCAGGGGCCGGAACGGTGGAGCAGTGGGAACCGCGCCCCGACCCCTCCGACAGGGCCCCGGACGGCGACGAGGAGGAGTCCGCCGTCTGGCCGCCCGAGGACGAGTTGCCCGGGGCTGCTACCGCCGTGCCCGAGGAAGGTCCGCGCACCAGGCGGGAGGAGATCCTGGAGGGGGCCGCCATGGTCGAGCACGCCCGGGCGCGCATGCTCGCCGGCGAAGAGGACCCCGATGACCGTCCCGCGCCGCCGGCCGGGCTGCGCAACCGCCTCGGCGGGTGGGAACGCGACACCGAGCTCCTGCTCGCCCACCGCCACCAGGAGAGGACCGGGGCCCGGACGGGCCCGGTCCAGGTCGAACTGCCCGACCACCTGTCGGTCTCGTCCATGGTGTGGCTGGCCCGCGACCCCGCCGCCCTGGCACGGCAGATCCGCCGCCCGCTGCCCCGCCCTCCCGCGCCGCACACCCGGCGCGGTACCGCCTTCCACACATGGCTGGAGGAGCGGTTCGGCCAAGGCGCGACCCTGCTCGACGAACTGCCCGGCGCAGCGGACGAGACCGCCGGGGAGGACGAGGACCTGGCCGAACTCAAGCGCGCCTTCGAGGAGAGCGAGTGGGGCCCGCGCGTGCCCGTGGAGGTCGAGGTGCCCTTCGAGACCGTCATCGGGGACCGCCTGATCAGGGGACGGATGGACGCCGTTTTCCACGACCCGGGGACCGGCCGGTGGGACGTGGTCGACTGGAAGACCGGAAGCCCGCCCTCGAACAAGGGCGAGCGCCGTGCGGTGAGTGTGCAGCTGGCCGCCTACCGGCTCGCCTGGGCCGACCTGCAGGGAGTGGACCCGGCCGAGGTACGGGCCGCGTTCCACTACGTGCGGGCCAACGAGACCGTGCGCCCGGCCGACCTGCTCGACCGGGAAGGGTTGGCCGCGCTCATCGGGACCGTGCCCGAGCCCCGGTAGCCACGTGGCCGGAGGGGATGCTCCTATGGTGGAGCGCGCATTCGTCCCCGAAGTCCCCCCGACCCCTGCTGGGTGAAGATTCAGAAGTTATGAAGGATCTGAAGAAGAATGTCCGGAGGTGGAGAACTTCCACCCTCGTGGTGGTCACGGCGGTGCTGTTGGTCGCCACTCTCACCCTGGGACGGTCGTTGCTTGTTTTCTCCGGTACGGGAGATACGTGGGCGACCCTCATGCCGGCGGCGGTCTGGTGGTGTCCCTGGCTGTCACGCTTCTTCTGAGCCACGAGGTCATCGTGCGATTCATGGGGCGGAGCAGGTGATTTCAGGGTTTCCGCGGAGCGCGGACCGGCCTCGCAGCCACTGATGATCCGCGTCGCCCATGCTCCCCGGGAACGCCCGGCCCCGCCGGAGCATCCGGCCGGTTCCGGCCCTGGGGCCGTGACCGGAGGGGAGACGCAGGTCTGCTGCGCTCCGGTGGCCCGCCCCTTGTGTGCACGGGTGGTGGATTCCGGGCCGAAGGTGCGGCCGGGTGCGAGGCGTCCTAGTGTCATACCGGACAACGACGTCGACAGAAGGACGGACGGATGGACGCGCGCGCCTACATCGAGGCACACCGGGAGGAATTCCTCTCCTCGCTGGACGAGTGGCTGAGGATCCCCTCGATCTCCGCCGAACCCGAACACCACGAGGACGTACGCGCCTCCGCGGACTGGCTCGCCGACCACCTGCGCGCCACCGGCTTCCCCACCGTCGAGGTGTGGCAGACCCCCGGCCTCCCCTCGGTCTTCGCCGAATGGCCCGCCGCCGACCCCGACGCACCGACCGTCCTGGTATACGGCCACCACGACGTCCAGCCCGTCGACCCCGTCGAGGCCTGGGAGACCGAACCCTTCACCCCGACCCTGCGCGGCACCTCCCTGTACGCCCGGGGCGCCTCCGACGACAAGGGCCAGGTGCTCTTCCACGCCCTGGGTGTGCGGGCCGCCCTGGTCGCCTCCGGGGCCGACGCCCCTCCGGTGACGATCAAGATGCTCATCGAGGGCGAGGAGGAGTCCGGGTCGGTGCACTTCCCCGACCTCATGCGCGAGCGCCGCGACCGCCTGGACTGCGACACCGCCGTCATCTCCGACACCACCATGTGGTCGGCCGACGTGCCGTCCATGTGCGTGGGCATGCGCGGGGTCACCGACGTGCAGATCGACCTGCACGGACCCGACCGCGACCTGCACAGCGGCTCCTTCGGCGGCGCCGTGCCCAACCCCCTCCAGGCCATGTCCGACCTCCTGTCGGCCCTGCACGACGACGACAACCACATCACCGTCCCCGGTTTCTACGACGGTGTCGTCGAGGCCACCGACGAGGAGCGCGAACTCATCGCCCGCCTGCCCTTCGACGAGAAGGAGTGGCTGAGCACCGCCGCCTCCGCCGCGACCTGGGGTGAGAAGGGCTACAGCACGCTGGAGCGCGTCTGGTTGCGCCCCACCGCCGAGATCAACGGCATGTGGGGAGGCCACATCGGTGAGGGCCGCAAGACCATCGTCCCCGCCTCCGCGCACGCCAAGGTCAGCTTCCGTCTCGTGCCCGGCCAGGACCCCGTGAAGGTCCAGCAGGGTGTGCAGGAGTTCGTGGAGGCGCACACCCCGGCCGGGCTGCGCGCCGGGACCGACTTCAGCGGACCCGGTACCCGCGCCTGCGCCTCCGACCTGTCCTCGCCCATCCTGAAGGCCGCACGCTCGGCCATGGAACAGGCCTTCGGCAAGGAGGTCCTGTTCACCCGCGAGGGCGGCAGCGGCCCAGAGGCCGACATCGCCGAGATCCTCGACGCACCGCTCGTCTTCGTCGCCGTCGGCCTCGACGAGGACCGGATCCACGCGCCCAACGAGAAGGTCGAGGTGCCGCTGCTGCTCAAGGGTGCCGAGAGCGCCGCCCACCTGTGGCGCGAGCTCGCCGAGCGCTCCTGACCCCGTGTGCCCCCGCACACCCTCCGGTCCGGGCATGCGCGGGGGCACGGCACTGTTGGCACCAGGAGGGTGCATCGTCCGCACCCCGAGACCGTCCAGGGAAAAGGAGCCATGGAAACCGACGCGACCCCATTGCTGGCCCGAGCCACCATCGACACCGCCACCCACCACAGGGTCGACCGCGAGTGGCTCGACAAGGCGTGGTTCGACCCCTCCACCCGCGTCCTGGTCCTGGACGGTGGTCCGCCCGGAAGCCGCGGCTGGAGCACACCCTCCCCGCGCCGTTCGCGCTCCCTCGTCACCACCGGAGCGCCCCGGCACCTGGTTCTGACCTCGCCCGAGCACGCCCCCGAGGGTGAGCGCTACTTCCTCGGTGTCGACGACGGCATCGCCCACTTCGCGGTGCGCAGCACCGGTCCCCTCACCGAACCCGAAGGCACCGCCGCCGCCACCCTCGGCGAGATCGGCGCGCTCCTCGGCGACCGCGACACCGGGCTCCTCACGCGGGCCGTCGCCCTGGCCAACTGGAACGCCACCCACCGTTTCTGTCCCCGCTGCGGTGGACCCACCCGGCTGGCGAACGCCGGACACATGCGCGTGTGCGAACGCGACGGCGACGAGCAGTACCCGCGTACCGATCCCGCCGTCATCATGCTCGTACACCGCGAGAAGGAGGGCCGCGAGGAGGTTCTGCTCGGTAACAATCCCCGGTGGGAGGCGGAACGCTACTCCGTCCTCGCCGGTTTCGTCGACGCGGGCGAGTCACTGGAGCAGGCCGTGGCGCGCGAGGTCGCCGAGGAAGCGGGCGTGGTCGTGGACACGCCCCGCTACCTGTCCTCCCAGCCCTGGCCGTTCCCACGCAGCCTCATGATGGGCTACACGGCCCTCGCCGTCGGGGAGACCGAACGTACCGACGACGAGATCGGTGACCTGCACTGGTTCACGCGCGGTGAGCTCACCGACGCCGTGCAGGAAGGACGGGTGCGCCTGCCCGGGCCGGTCTCCATCGCACACACCCTCATCGAGCACTGGTACGGCGGTGAGCTCCCCGGCGGTTGGTGAGGGGCGTTCTCTTTGGGCCTTCGGGCTTCTTTCGGGCTTCGGTCGGCTTCGGCCACCCGTCACCAGCCGCCAGCGCGTGACGGGCGCATGGGCCGCTGATGGATTCGGGCCCGGAGCTCGTTGATGTGCTTGGGGGAGTGGGGTTTCTTGTTGTGCCGGGGGTGGGTGTTCGTCGGGGTCGGGATTTTAGCCCGGCCGGGCTGAGCTCGATGCTCCGACGAACACCACCCACCCGTCACCAGTCCACGGCCCAACCCACAACCTCCGTGGTCGGTGCAGCTAGGGGGAGACGCCGAGTTCGTCGGGGAGTACGGTCAGGGGACTGTTGCTGCTCTCCACCACGTCCCGGGCCAGGTCGGCGACCTTGCGCCCGCGGGAGCGCGCCGACGAGCGCAGCCGCTCGAACGCCTCCCGGGTCGGCATCGTGTGCCGCTCGGCGAGCACACCGATGGCCTGCTCGACCACCACACGTGAGTGCAGCGCGTGCTCCAGCTGGGAGATCGTGTGTCGCAGGCGCTCCACCTCGGTCGCGTTCTCGGGGGCGCGTCCGGGGGCCTGCGCACGCGGCCGTGGGTTGCCCGCCTCGCTGTTGAGCAGGTCCGCCAGCACCATCGCACTGATCAGGTCCGGCACCTCCGGACCGCCCTCGACCCGCCATCCGGTCGGGGTGCGCCGCACCACGTCGGTGTCCACCGGGTGGGCGCCGCCTATGTCGTGAGGCCTCATCTCGTTGCCCAACTCCACAACTCCCCGTCTTCGTCGGAGCCGTCCGTGGACGGCTCTTGTCATCGCCGGCCGGGGGTGTCGTGGAATGGCACGACCCCGTGTTCCGGACGGCCGGCAGCACCCGGGGGAGGGTGCCGCCGGCCGTCCGGTCCCCGGCTACGACAGCTCGGCCAGTTTCTGCTTCACCTGAGCGAGAGACGGGTTGGTCATGGCCGTTTCGTCCGCGAAGACCACCGTGGGAACGGTCGCGTTCCCGCCGTTGACCTTCATCACGTACTCCGCGGCCCCCGGGTCCTGTTCGATGTCCACCTCGCGGCCCGTGATCCCCTCCCGGGACAGCTGGCTCTTGAGCCGCTTGCAGTATCCGCACCAGGGGGTGGTGTACATCGTGAACTGTCCGGTCTCCGTGTTCGTCATCTCGCTCACGTCTTTCCGTCTCGAGGTCGGGGATGTGAATCCGTCTCCCCGTCCCAACACCGGACGGGGGCGGCGGCTTCCCGCAGCCTCGCGACACCACGTGGGACGCATCACAAGCCGTTCTGGTTCGACCTGGGTGCAAATGCCCCCGTACGGATCTGCTCACCTGTTCCGTGCCGATCCGCTCACCGCCACCACCGATACTTGAGAGACTGTCTCCTCAGCACCCGCAGCCGTCCCCTGGAGAACGTGCTGCCGATGCCCGCAGCAGCCCCGACCACACGCAGGAGCACCATGGACCCCGACCGTGTCCTGGAGGGACTCGACCCGGAACAGACCCAGGTGGCGCGCGCTCTGCGCGGCCCCGTGTGTGTGCTCGCGGGTGCCGGGACCGGCAAGACCCGCGCCATCACACACCGCATCGCACACGCGGTCGCGAGCGGGGTCGTGGCCGAGCAGCAGGTCCTGGCGGTCACCTTCACGAACCGGGCGGCAGGGGAGATGCGTGGCCGATTGAGGTCGCTGGGTGCGCCCCGGGTCCAGGCACGTACCTTCCACGCCGCTGCACTGCGCCAGCTCTCCTACTTCTGGGGGGAGGCCGTCGGTGGTGAGAAACCCACCCTCATCGACAGCAAGATCAAGGCCGTCGCGCAGGCCGCACACATGGTGGGTCTCCAACCCGACCGCACCGGACTGCGTGACCTGGCCAGTGAGATCGAGTGGGCCAAGGTCACCCAGGTGCGCGCCACCGACTACGAGAAGGCCCTGGCCAAGGCCGGACGCCAGAGCCCGACCTCGTCGCCCCAGGAGGTCGCGCGGGTCTTCGAGGCCTACGAGGACCTGTGCCGGGAACGCAACCTCCTCGATTTCGAGTCCATGCTCGAACTGACCGCCGGGATGATCAACGCCGATCCCGGTATCGCCGAGAGGGTGCGCGGCCAGTACCGGTACTTCGTCGTCGACGAGTTCCAGGACGTCAACCCGTTGCAGAAACTCCTTCTCGACGCCTGGCTCGGCGATCGCGACGACCTGTGCGTGGTCGGCGACCCGAGCCAGACCATCTACTCCTTCGCAGGCGCCACCCCCGGCTACCTCACCGGCTTCGCCGCCGGACACCCGCACGCCACCGTCGTCGAACTGGTCCGCGACTACCGCTCGACCCCCCAAGTGGTGCGCGTGGCCAACCACGTCATCTCGCAGGCCCGCGGTTCAGCCGCGGGGAGCCACCTCACCCTGCGCGCCCAGCGTCCCGACGGGCCCGACCCCCTCTACCAGGAGTACGACGACGAACCCGCCGAGGCCACCGGTGTCGCCCGTAAGATCCGGGTGCTCATGGAGAGTGGGACCCCAGCGAGCGAGATCGCCGTGCTCGTACGCACCAACTCCCAGTCGGCCGCCTACGAACAGGCCCTCACCGACGAGGGTGTGCCCTTCACCGTCCGCGGTACCGCACGTTTCTTCGAACGCCCGGAGATCCGTGAGGCCGTGCATCTGCTGCGCGGGGCCCGCCACGGGGCTGCCGACGACACCGGCGAGGAGCTCGTCTCCGGCGTGCGCCACCTGCTCACCCAGCTCGGTCTGACCGAGACCGCCCCCGAGGGGCGCCAGGCCCGTGAACGCTGGGAGTCCTTGTCCGCGCTGGCCCAGCTCGCCGAGGACATGGTCGCCACCGCAGGCGGCGGGAACCGCGTCACCATGGCCCATTTCGTGGAGGAGCTCGAGGCCCGCATGGCCACCGAGCACGCGCCCGGGTTCGAGGGGGTGACCATCGCTTCCCTGCACTCGGCCAAGGGTCTGGAGTGGGACGCGGTCTTCCTGTGCGGCCTCCACGAGGGCATGATGCCGATCATCTACGCCGAGACCGACGAGCAGGTCGAGGAGGAACGCCGTCTCTTCTACGTGGGTGTGACCCGCGCCCGCGAGCACCTGTCCATGTCCTGGTCGCTCTCCCGTTCCCCGGGAGGGCGCCGCACCCGCAAGCCTTCCCGTTTCCTCGACGGTCTGCGCCCGGCATCGCCCTCCACCTCGCCGCGCCGCAAGGAGCACCGCAACAGGGTCGTGCGCTGCCGGGTGTGCGGGCTCGCCCTCACCGACGCGGCCGAACGCAAACTCGGACGCTGCGGCGACTGCCCCTCCACCTACGACGAGGCCCTGCTCGAACGCATGCGCCACTGGCGCCGTCTGGTCTCGAAGAGCCAGGCTGTGCCCGCCTACGTCGTCTTCACCGACGCGACCCTCCAGGCCATCGCCGAGCAGGAACCCGGTAGTTTGGAGCAGCTCTCCACCGTGTCCGGCGTGGGCGCCCGCAAGCGTGATCGTTACGGTGAAGCGGTGCTGGCCCTGGTCCGCGGGGCCGACCCCGAAGAGCTGGTCGAAACGCAGACTGCAGACATGGAGGACACATCAGATGACTGACCCCACCGGACGGACCGACTGGGGGCCGTCGCTGGACGAGTTGCTCGGTGTCCTCGACCTCGAGCAGATCGAGGTGAACATCTTCCGGGGCAACAGCCCTGCTGAAGGTCCCCAGCGCGTCTTCGGCGGGCTCGTGGCCGGCCAGGCGCTGCTGGCCGCCGGGCGCACGGTCCCCGAGGACCGCCACGTGCACTCCCTGCACGCCTACTTCATCCGCCCCGGGGACCCCGACGTTCCGATCGTCTACGACGTGGACCGGGTGCGGGACGGGCGCTCCTTCACCACTCGGAGGGTCTCGGCGATCCAGCACGGAAAGCCGATATTCACCCTCTCGGCCTCCTTCCACAAGGAGGAGCCCGGCCTGGACCACCAGCTCCCCATGCCGGACGTGCCCCAGCCCGAAGAGCTGCCCAGCACCCGTGACCGCCTGCGCGCCGAGTTCGGCAAGGTGCCCGGCTTCGTGCGCTGGCACCCCATCGAGATGCGTCCGGTCGGGCCGCTCTCCTACGAGGCCGAACGCGACCCGCAGCTGCGTACCGCCACCAACCCGGTCTGGCTCAAGGTCGACGGCAAGCTGCCCGACGACCGGCTCACGCAGGTCTGCATGATGACCTACGCCTCCGACCTGACCCTGCTCGACACCGTGCTGCTGCGGCACGGGCGTTCGTTCGAGGGAATCTCCATGGCCAGTCTCGACCACGCCATGTGGTTCCACCGGCCCTTCCGCGCCGACGAGTGGTTGCTCTACGCCCAGGAGACCCCGAGCGCCTCGGGCGCCAGGGGGCTGGCGCGGGGGCTCGTCTACACCCGGGACGGCGAGCTCGTGTGCTCCGTGGTGCAGGAAGGGCTCCTCCGGGTCGTCGACACCGATGACCAGGAAGAAACCCTGCAGTGACCGCAGCCGTGCCCCGGTGGACGGTGACCGATACCTGGAAACGCTCGTAAGTTTTGGCCGGATGCGGACGTTTTCCCAGGTCAAAAATGGGTTGCCGGGCTTATGGGGCCCCCGTAGTGTGTGAACCGTCGCCATGAACGCCATCCGGCGCAGGTGAAAGACCCCGACGCCCGACCGTGAAGGAGGTGCCCAGATCTGATGAACAGCACAACGATGAGCAACGACCTCGCTGTCGGTTTCGACCTGCCGTTCGTGCACACGTGTGACCTGGGTGCCACCTGGCGTGGCCTCGGCGGCGTGTCTGCCGGACACCGCGGTGGACCCTTCGCCGGGGTGCCGCAGTCGTTCCGCTCCACGAGCGCGCGCACCGGTCTCGTCCTCCAGGGACGAGCCCGTGTGAAGGGAAGCTCCGGACTGCCCATGGAGGCAGGCCAGGGCGCCCGTGTGCCCGAGTCCGGCGCAACCGCCCGAGAGCGTGGCGAGCGTTCCGTCGAACTCGCCGAAGCTACCCCGCGCTACGGCGCACCGGGGCAGTGTCCACGGAGGAATTCCGGCCTGACGTAGGAGGCCGAGAGTTTCGTCCTGTGGCCGCGGACCCCGAGAAGGGGCCGCGGCTTTCTTTGTGTCCCGTTCCATGATCCTCCCCCGGGGAGGGCTCGTGAGAACCGGCGGCCAACGCAAGTCGGGTCCCTGGACCGCCACCACCGGTGGCAAGCAACACCGACCGCGTTGAACGAAACGACACAGAGCTTGGAGGGCACCGATGCTTGCGTCGGTCCTGGAAACGCCCTGGTTGGGTGAGGTCTCCGTCCCCTGCCGTTACGAGCCCGATCTGTTCTTCGCCGAGGCCCCCACGGACGTCGAGGCCGCCAAGGCCGTGTGCGCCGAGTGCCCGGTCAAGGAACAGTGCCTGTCCGACGCGCTGGAACGCAGCGAGCCCTGGGGTGTCTGGGGAGGACAGCTGCTCGTGTCCGGCCAGGTCGTGGCACGGAAACGTCCCCGCGGCCGTCCGCGCAAGAACCCCGCGCCGGCCGCGGCCTGAACGTCCGATACCCGCTCCGCACGGATACGGAGGAACGAATGATGATGCTCGAACTCATGCGGCTCGTCCAGGAGAACGACGAAGAACGCCGACTGGAACTCCAGGCACAGAGGATGGGTGCCCGCCGGCTGCGTGCCCGTCGGCGCGAGCAGCGCCGGACGGAGGAAGCGCTCATGGAACTGGCGTGGTCACGCCTGTGTTGAACGGCTGAGAGCCGTGGGAGCGCACGCACCGTGCACCGCACGCGGCCGGGCCGGGGCCGGACGGAAGGCCCGGCCCGGCCGCGCAACGAACCGGCAAAACCGGAGATGGCACACCTGTTCGCGAGGGGGGTGCTCGACTACCGTGAGGGGCGTGTCCTCGAACCCCAAGATCGAGGTGCGACGCAGTTCCCGTCGTCGGCGTACCGTGTCCGCCTACAGGGACGGGGACACCACTGTCGTCCTCGTCCCCGCTTCGTTCTCCCACGCTGAGGAACAGCGGTGGGTGAGTCGGATGCTGCGGAAGCTGGAGGCCAAACAGGGGCGCCGCCACTCCGGGGACGGGCAACTCCGCGAACGCGCCGTCGAACTCGCCCGCCGCTATCTCGGCGGCACCGAGCTGCCCGAGACCGTGCGCTGGGTCGACAACCAGCACGCCCGCTGGGGCTCGTGCACCCCCGAGACCCGCACGATCCGTATCTCGCGCCGCCTGGTCGACATGCCCTCCTGGGTCGTGGACTACGTCCTCGTCCACGAGCTGGCCCACCTGCGCATCCCCACGCACGGGCGCGACTTCTGGGAACTCGTGTCCCGGTACCCCAAGGCCGAGCGCGCCCGCGGTTACTTGGAGGGCTTCAGCGCCGGCGCGCGTGTCGGGCCCGCAGAGGGCGGGGCCGTGGCCGACACGGCCGAGGAGGAACTGCCCGAGGGCACCGTCGAGGACTGAACGGACCGGTCGGCCGAGGAGCCCCGGGCATGCGTGTCCGGGAAGGGTTCAGGAACGCAGCCGGGCGGCGCGCTCGCGAGCGTCGGCCAACCGGGCCCCGACCTGGACCCGGCCCACGAGGACCACCAGGAACAGGGCACAGAAGAACAGCAGGTGGAACGGTGTCCATCCGCCCCAGTCACCGGAAGCGACCGCCTCCCACACCGTGGCCCCCAGGAGAGCGGCCATCACCGCGGCCGGCAACGGGCTGAACCGGCGGGCCCGTTCCAACAGTTCTTCCTCGGCCTGCGCGGCCTCGCGTTTGCTGAGGCGGCCGTCGAGCCCGTCCTCGACGATACGCCGGTCGGCGTTCTCCAGCCCGCGCGCCAGCATCACGGTGAGCACACCGGCGGCCACACCGGTCGCGGTGATGATCAGGGAGACGATGAGGGCCTCCGCGTGCCGGCGGCTTCGCCGGCCACCGCGTGCGCGGCCGCACGCACCAGCGCCCGCACGGACTCGTCACTGGACTCGGGCAGCTCACGGACCGGGAACCAAGCCAGGTCGGTGGACTCGGCCGGGTCGCGCACCAGGACCGCGTCCCGGGGAGCGACCGCCGCGAACTGCACGTCCAGGTGGTGGGTCCCGCCACCGCACGGAACCGCGTGCCGGTCCAGCCGTACGGGGGAGGGGAGCACACGCACACTGCGGATCCCCGACTCCTCGGTGGCCTCACGCTGGGCCGCGGCCACCAACGTGGTGTCCTCCGGCTCGCAGTGGCCGCCGGTCTGCAGCCACATCCGCAACGCCTTGTGCAGGGTCAGCACCACGTGCGTTCCGTCCGAGGAGATGATCGCGGCACTCGCGGTGAGGTGGCCGGGCAGGCACTCGCGACGCATGGCGTCCTCGTGCGCGTCCAGGTGGGCGAGGTAGGAACAGCGCAGTTCCTCCTGCCCCGCGTCGGGGGCGGCCCACCCGGACAGGACCGAACGGGCGTCGGAGTACAGGGACACGTGTCAGGAATCCTCTCCGCGCTTGCCGTCGGTCTCCTCGCCGTCCTCACCGGAGCCTTCGGCCCTCCCGGACGCGGTGGGACCCTCCCCGGTGATCTTGCTGATGTCGAAGTCGTCGAACTCGCCCCCGCTGACGAAGGAGTCGGGGTCGTCGAGGTCGTCGCTGGTGGGCATGAGGTCCGGGTGCTGCCAGACGGCGTCGCGGCCCTCGACCCCGCGGGCCTCCTCCAGCGCCGTCCACAGCGCAGAGGCCTCGCGTTGGCGGCGGGGGCGCAGCTCCAGCCCGACGAGGGCGGCGAAGGTGTGCTCGGCCGGGCCGCCTGTGGCGCGGCGGCGGCGGGTCGCCTCGGCCAGGGCGTCGGCCTGCGGCAGACGGCCGGCGACCGCCTTGGAGACCACGGTCGAGACCCACCCCTCGATGAGAGCCAGGGCCGTCTCCAGACGAGCCAGGGCCGCCTTCTGCTGCGGGGTGTCCTCGGGCTGGAGGAGGTTCTCCCCGCCCAGGCCCCCGGACAGCGCCTCCTGGAGGGCCTCGGGGTTGCTCATGTCGATCTCGCCGAGCTTGTCCTCCAGGCCGCTGACGTCGAAGGACATCCCGGCCGCGTACTCCTCGACCAGGCGGTACACGTGCTGGCGCAACCACGGTACGTGCGAGTACAGGCGCTGCACCGCGGCCTCGCGCGCGGCCAGGTACAGGCGGACCTCGTCCTCGGGGACACCGAGCCCCTCACCGAACTTGGCCACACCGCCCGGGAGCAGGGCCGCGTGTCCCTCACCGGCCATGGGCACACCGATGTCGGCGGTACCGATGACCTCGCGGGCCAGTTCACCGATGGCCTGGCCGGCCTGCTGGCCGACCATCATGCCGCCCATCTGCTGGACCATGCCCAGCAGTGGACCGGCCACCGACTGCATCTCCTCGGGCAGGTTCTGGCCCATGGCCTCCACGGACTTGGAGGTCAGCGGGTCGCACAGCTGTGCCCAGGACCCCATGGTCCGCTCGATCCACTCCGACCGGGTCCAGGCCTGGGCGGTCTGGATCCCGGAGGGCAGATCGGTGGCCTCGCCCAACCACAGGTCGGCCAGACGCAGGGCCTCCTCGATCTTGGCGTAGTCGGCCGGTGGCACACTGGGGTCGCCGTGCTCGGCGACGGCGTGCCGTGCGATGTTCTTGGCCATGTCCCAGTTGATCCCCGACTTCGAGGACTGCTCGCCGCCACCGGAACCGGGGGCGGGCTGGGACGACATCATGTCCGCGAACTGGCGGAGCATGTCGGCCATCTGTTGCGGGTCACCGAACGGGAAGCCGCCCGGAGTACCGGAGTCCCCCCCGCCCGGGCCGCCGCTGCCGGCACCCGAGCCGGAGCCGCCGGAACGGCGCCCGGACTCGTCATCGGGATCGTTCGGCATGCTGAAACCGAAAGGCAGGTCGCTCACAATCAGACCTCAGGCAGGATTAGGTTTGGTCTCCACTGTCACGTTAACTGGGAGTTGCCCGGAGTGAATACCGATAGCAGCCAGGTTCGCCCAGAGCACAGCTCACACGGCGGGGCGGCAACGGTGGCCGCAGTCACCGGCGCCGCTTCCGGCGTGGGCCGGCTCCTCGTGCAACGTCTGGCGGACGCCGAAGGTTCCTCCGCCGTGTCCGAGATCGTGGCCGTGGACAGTGAGTTCGCCGACCTGCGCGGGGTCACGTGGCGGATCGGCGACGTGTGCGACCCCGGCCTGGTCTCGCGCCTGGACGGTGTCGACGTGCTCGTGCACACCGCGGACGACCGCTCTCCGGAGAGTAAACCGGTCCGGCGCCGCCAGCACAACATCCGTGCGGCCCAGACCGTGCTCACCGCCGCCGCGGCCGCCGGCGTGCCCCGTGTGATCCTGCTCACCAGCACCATGGTCTACGGTGCCGACCCCGCCAACCCCGTGCCGCTGGCGGAGGACGCCCCGCGGGTCTCCGACAACAGCGAGGGCCTCATGGGTGACTTCGCGGAGGTAGAGGCCCTGGCCGAGCGTGCCCGCCGCGCCCACCCCAGCCTCTCCGTCACCGTGGTGCGGCCCGCGCCCCTGGTCGGCCCGGAACTCGACACGATCCTCAGCCGCCACTTCTCCGCGCCCCGCCTGCTCACCGTCAAGGGTGAGGAGCAGCACTGGCAGTTCTGCCACGTCGACGACCTGGTCAGCGCCCTGGCGTACTGCGTCACCGAGGACGTGCGCGGCCCCGGCGGCGTGGTCACCGTCGGCAGCGACGGGGCCCTGACCCAGGAGGAGGTCGAGCAGCTCGCCGGTATGAAACCCTTCGAGGTCGCCGGAAACCTCGCCTTCGGGGCCATCCGGCGCCTGCACCGTGCTCGGATCACCCCCGCCGCCGAGGTCGAGCTCAAGTTCCTCGTCCACCCCTGCGTCGTCGACTGCGCGGCTCTGCGCGAGGCCGGTTGGAAACCCGCCTACACCAACGAGGAGGCCCTGGCCGCGCTCCTGGAGGCCCGTGAGGGCAAGCACGCGATCGTGGGCCGCAGTGTGGGCCGCAAGGAGGTCACCATCACCGCTGCCGGGGCCGCCGGCGCTGCTGCCGCCGCCATCGGCACTGCCGCGGCCATCCGCCACCTGCGCCGGCGGAAGGGGAGCTGAGCAGGTGTTGCGCACCGAACGGGCGCCTGTGCGGAGAACGGGTTGATACGCTCGAGGGGTGGAAGAGATCACCCTCGCAGCCGTACGTGACACGCCCCTCTCGGTCGACGAGGTCCTCGACGCCGTCGCAGACCCGCGGGCCGGGGGCACCGCCGTCTTTCTGGGCACCGTCCGCGACCACGACCACGGACGTGGGGTCGCGGCGCTCGGTTACTCGGCGCATCCGACCGTCGAGGCCCAGTTGCGTTCGGTCATGGAGAAAATCCTGGGCGACACCTCGGGTGAAGGCCGCCCCGTGGTCAAGCTCGCGGCCGTGCATCGGGTCGGTGACCTGGAGATCGGGGACACCGCTGTCGTGGTCGCCGCCTCCGCCGGGCACCGCCAGGAGGCCTTCGAGGCGTGCCGCCGCCTCATCGACGACCTCAAGGCCCAGGTGCCCATCTGGAAACGCCAGTCCTTCGCCGACGGCGAGGACGAATGGGTCGGGGCTCCCTGAGGACCCCCCGGGAACCCGGGTGGTGCGCCCGTACCGCCCCGTGGCCGCAATAGTCTGTAGGGCATGCTTCGTCGCGTGATGACCCTTGCTGTCGCCCTCGTCCTGCTCATCGGACTGGGGGTCGGGAGCCTCTTCCTGCCCATGCCCTATCTGGTGGCCGCACCGGGCGCGATCGTCAACACCACCGGAGACCTGGAGGGCGAACCGGTCATCGAGGTCGCCGGGGCCGACAGCTACGAGCACGAGGAGGGCTCGCTGTCGATGGTGACGGTCCAGTACGCGGGCGGCCCCGAGCACCGCCTCAACTTCTTCACCGTCATCACCTCCTGGCTCTCCCCGCGCGACGCCGTCATGCCCGAGGAACTGCTCTTTCCCGCCGACCGCACCCCCGAGGAGGTCAGCGAGCGCCAGAGCGTCCAGATGAACGACTCCCAGACCGAGGCCACCGCCGCCGCCCTCAACCAGCTCGACAGGGACTTCGAGGCCGTGCCCGTGGTCGCCGAGGCCGTCGAGGGCATGCCGGCCGAGGGCCGGGTCGAACCCGAGGACACCGTTCTGGAGGTCGACGGAGAGGCCGTACCCGTCCAGTCCCAGCAGGGCGGGGACGCGGCCGTCGGCAGCAGCGCCGTGGTCGAGATGGTCGGCGACCGCGAACCCGGCGAGCCGGTCACGCTCCTGCTGGAACGCGACGGCGAGGAGGTCGAGGTCGAGATCGGGACCGAGGAGGGCGATGACGGCTCCGCCGCCGTCGGGGTCCTCATCGCCGACGACATGGACTTCCCCTTCGAGGTCGACATCACCGTCGGCCGGATCGGCGGCCCCAGCGCCGGCATGATGTTCGCCCTGGGGATCATGGACCGCCTCAGCGAGGACGGCATCACCGGCGGTGCCGAGATCGCCGGTTCCGGCACCATCACGGCCAAGGGCGAGGTCGGCGGTGTCAGCGGCATCCCCCAGAAAATGGTCAGTGCCGAGAACGCCGGCGCCGAGTACTTCTTCGTCGCCTCCGAAAGCTGCTCCCAGGTGGCCCGGTCCGCTGCTCAGGGCGAACTCGACGTGGTCGCCATCGACACCCTCGGCGATGCCGTGGGCGCACTGGAGACCATCCGCGAGGGCGGCGACGACCTGCCCCGCTGCGAGTAGACCGGGCCGAGGTACGCGGGCAGGCCGAGGAGCAGGAGCCACCGACGAAGGACGGCGCCGCACCCCGAACGGATCGGGGTGCGGCGCCGTCGTGTGCCCGAGGGCGGTTCAGCTCTCCGGGGTCTCCGGGGCGGTGGCCGGCAGCTCGATGTCCAGGGTCAGGGCCAGGGCCGAGGTGAGCGCGGGAACCAGGTCGTCCCCGTGCATCACGTCCTCGTCGGTGTCGTAGTTGCGCAGGCGCATCGCGCTGTAACGCGAACCGTCGCGCACGACACCGGCGACCATCCGGATCTCCTCGGTCTCCTTGCCGGAGGTACCGGGGTCCTCGTCCACGGCCAGGGTCTCGTCCGAGCCCTTCACCACCAGGCGTTCCATCACCAACGCACACCCGGCCACACCTTCGGGCCACATGATGCGTCCGAGAGCCTCCTCCAGGGGGACGTCGTCGGGCAGACGCTCCTGCTGTACCGGGGTCAGGTCGTCCGGGGACTCCGGTTCGGTGATCCCCAACATCTGCGCGGCGGCGGGCTCGGCCTCGAGCAGTTCGACCGTCGGCACGAGGGCATACAGCTCCAGCGGTTGGTCCCACCCCTGTTCTGCGACGTGGCGTTCCAGGTCCATCACGGCTTCACGAATGTTCGACACGTTTCCATGGTGGCCGATGTGGGGCCGTCGCCGTGCCCGGCACGTCCCAGTAGGGTCGGTCCCGGCCCCCGCCGGATGCAGTCCCGATGCCGCAATGATGCACGCTTGTCACTCGCGTGGCGGTGATTTCGGGAACCTGACGGCCACCGATTAAGTTTTCTGTAACAGGGCGCTACATGCGCACCGAAACGCACCTACCAAGTCAGAACGAGGGGGAGGCGTGAGCTTCCGATCGCCCGGCGCACCACCTGCGCGTATGCCTCGCCGATCAAGGTTGCTCGCGCCTGTCGCGGCGACCGTGGTCGTCATCATCGCGGCGCTGGTGTTCGCCGCGAATTTCTGGACCGACTTCCTGTGGTTCCGGTCCGTGGACTACAGCTCGGTCTTCCTGACCGAGCTGTGGACCCGTGTGCTGTTGTTCGCTGCGGCGGGTCTGGTGATGGCGGTCGTCGTCGGAGCCAGCATCTACTTCGCCTACCGTGCCCGGCCCGCCATGCGCCCGGCCAGCCTGGAGCAGCAGGGGTTGGACCGCTACCGGCAGTCCATCGACCCGCACCGCAAGCTCTTCTACTGGCTCACCGTCGCCGCCCTGGCCGTGCTGGCCGGCGCCGCCGCCAGCGGTGACTGGCAGTCCTTCCTGCAGTTCACGAACGCGACGGACTTCGGGGCGACCGACCCCGAGTTCAACATGGACATCGGCTTCTTCGCGTTCACACTGCCGTTCCTGGGGACCCTGCTCGGGTACGTGTACGCGGCCGTCATCCTGGCGTTCATCGCCGCGGTCGTCGTCCACTACCTGTACGGCGGTGTCCGCCTGCAGAACGACACCGGCCAGAGGGCCACTCCGTCCGCCCGTGTGCACCTGTCCGTGCTCCTGGGCATCTTCGTGCTGCTGCGCGCCGTCTCCTACTGGCTCGACCGTTACGGACTGCTCTTCTCCGAGCGCGGCTACACCTTCGGCGCGTCCTACACCGATGTGAACGCGGTCAAGACCGCACTGACGATCCTCACCGTCATCTCGGTGATCTGCGCGGTGCTGTTCTTCGCCAACATCTACTTCAAGAACACGATGGTCCCGATGGCCAGCCTCGGGCTCCTGCTGCTGTCGGCGGTGCTCGTGGGCGTGGCCTACCCCGAGATCGTCCAGCGCTTCCAGGTCGACCCGAACGAGCAGCGCCTGGAGAGCGAGTACATCCAGCGCAACATCAACAGCACCCGGGAGGCGTACGACATCGCCGACTCGGAGGTGCAGACCTACGACGCCACCACCGAACTCACCCCCCAGGAGCTGGCGGACGAGGCCGACACGATCCCGAGTGTGCGCCTGGCCGACCCGGCCGTGGTCTCGCAGACCTTCCAGCAGATGCAGCAGGTCCGCGGTTTCTACGAGTTCCCGGACGTGCTCGAGGTCGATCGCTACGAGGACTCGAACGGTGACCTCACCGACTCCATCGTCGCCGTCCGTGAGCTCGAGGGCCCGCCGGACGACCAGGACAACTGGCTGAACCGCCACCTGATCTACACCCACGGCTACGGCATGGTGGCCGCGGCGGGCAACGCCATCGACGAGGAGGGCCGCCCGGTCTTCACCGAGTACAACATCCCGCCCCGGGGTGAGCTCAGTGAGGTCACCGGCGAATACGAGCCGCGCATCTACTACGGCAACGAGGGCGCCGACTACGTCATCGTCGGCGCCGAGGAGGAGTACGACTACCCCCTCGACAACGAGGAGGAGGAGTCCGAGGACGTTCCCACGCCCGAGGACGCGGTCGTCGACGAGTCCCGCGCGCCCAACGAGTCCGACGCCGAAGGCGGCGGCGAAGGCAGCGGCGAGGGCGCCGACGAGGGTTCCGGCGCCGAGGAGCAGGGCGGCTCCCAGGCCTACACCTCCTACGACGGCCAGGGCGGTGTGCAGCTGGACAGCTTCTTCGACCGGATCCTGTACGCGATCAAGTACCAGGAGACGAGCGTCCTGCTCAACAGCGCGATCGACAGCAACTCGCGCATCCTCTACGAGAGGACCCCGGAGGAGCGTGTCCAGAAGGTCGCCCCGTTCCTGACCACCGACAGCCGTCCCTACCCGGCGGTCGTCGACGGCAGGGTCCAGTGGATCGTGGACGCCTACACCACGTCCAACAACTATCCGTACGCCAACCGGCTCGACTTCAACCAGGCGGTCACCGACACCTTCACCGACGGATCGGCGCAGCAGGTCGGCGCTCTGCCCGGCAACGAGGTCAACTACATCCGGAACTCGGTCAAGGCCACCGTCGACGCCTACGACGGCACGGTGAAGCTGTACCAGTGGGACGAGGAGGACCCGGTCCTCGAGACCTGGATGGGTGCGTTCCCGGAGGCCATCACACCGAGGGACGAGATGAGCGAGGAGCTCGTCAACCACCTCCGGTACCCGGACGACCTGTTCAAGGTCCAGCGCGAGATCATGCGTGAGTACCACGTGACCGAGCCGGACGCCTACTACGGCGGTCAGGACTTCTGGGAGGTCCCGGAGGACCCGACCAACGAGACCGACGAGGCCGAGCCGCCCTACCGGCAGACCATCAACTTCCCCGGTTCGGAGGAGGCCAGCTTCTCACTGACCTCCACGTTCGTTCCCAGGAACCGTGAGAACCTGTCGGCGTTCATGGCCGTGAACAGCGACCCGCGCTCGGACGACTACGGTCAGCTGCAGCTCCTGGAGCTGCCGCGGAGCACCGTGATCTTCGGTCCGGGACAGGTGCAGAACGCCTTCGACTCCGACGCCGACGTGCGTGAGGTCCTGCTCCCGTTGGAGCAGTCCAACGCCGAGGTGACGCGGGGCAACCTGCTCACCTTGCCGTTCGGCGGCGGCCTGCTCTACGTCGAGCCGCTCTACGTCCAGGCCGGCGGTGGCGGCGCGGCCTCCTTCCCGCTGTTGCAGCAGGTCATGGTCGGCTTCGGTGAGGAGGTCGCTATCGGCGGCACTCTCCAGGAGGCGTTGAACAACCTGTTCGAGGGCGGCGAGGGCCCGCTGCCCGAGCCCGACACCCCGGGTGAGGACACCCAGGAGGAGGCCCCCGAGGAGGCGGGCAACGAGGACCAGGGCGGTGACACCGACGGCAGCACCGACCAGGAGCTCGTCGACTCCCTGAACGAGGCCGTGGAGGCCTGGGAGGAGTCCCAGGAGGCCAACGACGAGGCCAACGAGCGCCTGCGTGAGGCCCTGGAGGACATCGAGGAGCAGATGGGCGAGTAGGAAGGCCCGCGTTCCGAGAACGTTCCGTGAGGCGTGTGGGGCGGTACCCGAAGGGGTGCCGCCCCACCGTCGTGTCGGGGGCCGGCGCGGTCAGCGGGCGGCTGCGGACGTGGGGCCCGGGGAGCGGCCGACACGCGGCCCCGGAGGGTGTGGCCGGGCGCACGGGTGCGGCCCGGTCCACCGATTTGGGGTCTGTTCCGATCCGCGCTACCGTGGAGACACACCGACGCGGGGTGGAGCAGTTCGGTAGCTCGTTGGGCTCATAACCCAAAGGTCGCAGGTTCAAATCCTGTCCCCGCTACCAGGTTCCCGGTTCCGAGTTCTTCTCGGGCCCGGGGGTTTCATCGGGTGGACCTCGCTCGGAGTTCCTTCGGGAAGGCCGATTTGCCACCCGGGTCGAGAGGCCCTAAAGTAGAGGTCAGCGCCGCGGGGTGGAGCAGTTCGGTAGCTCGTTGGGCTCATAACCCAAAGGTCGCAGGTTCAAATCCTGTCCCCGCTACCAGGTTCCCGGTTCCGAGTTCTTCTCGGGCCCGAGGGTTTCATCGGGTGGACCTCGCCCGGAGTTCCTTCGGGAAGGCCGATTTGCCACCCGGGCCGAGAGGCCCTAAAGTAGAGGTCAGCGCCGCGGGGTGGAGCAGTTCGGTAGCTCGTTGGGCTCATAACCCAAAGGTCGCAGGTTCAAATCCTGTCCCCGCTACCAAGGAAACACCGAGTGGAGAATCTCCACTCGGTGTTTTTCATGTTCGGGGCTTTTCCCGTACGGGACCGGTTCTGCGGTGCTGCCCCGGATACCCCCGTGGTTCCCGGACATACGGGTCCCGGAGCTTCCGGAGGGGTTCGCTCCCGTGGACAGGGGCGGGCAGGAACGGCGGACAGAGGCCCCTCGGGCCCGCTGCCGGCCGCCTGTGGCGGACGGCAGCGGGCCCCCTCGTCCCGGAATCTGCCCGATCGGGCGCTCACGCCCCTCCGGCGGACGCGGAGGGGACTCAGCCGACCTCGAAGCCGTCACACGCCAGCGGGGAGCCGCTCTCCTCGTCGGTCCACAGCACCGTGTAGACCCCGGAGGCGAGCTCGGCGCCCTCGAAGTCACCGGGGAACTCCACCGTGGCCCACTCGTCCCCCTCGACCGGGACCGTCGCTGTGAGGGGTTCGTCGTCCGGGCCCACGACAGTGAGCTCGGCACCGGTGACGTCGGTCTCTTCCGAGGCCATGGCCCCCAGCTCGACCGGTTCTTCCGCCACGGCGTTGCGCGGTGTCTCGGTGCGCCAGCCGCCGGGGGCGTCCACCGCCGGTTCGCACATGAGGGACTCGGGATCGAACCGGGACTCGGGCGTCCCGTCGCCCTCCGTCTCGTTCGCCTCGCGCGCTTCTTCGGCGATCATGGCGTCGAGCTGCTCAGGAGAACGGCCGTGGCTTTCGGAGCAGCCGGCGGCCAGTAGGAACAGGGGCAGGGCGGCGCATGCTGTCAGGCGCCGCACAGGGTTGTTCGTCAGCACGCGAGCACGGTACTACAAGCAACCGACCGGACCGGACCGGATGCTTGCGGTGGTTCAGGTGGGGCGCAGCGGGGTGGGACCGCCGTTGAGCCAGGTCAGGGTCCGGTCGTGCAAGGCGCCGTTGGTGCACACCAGCGGACCGCCGTCCTCGAAATCCCCGCCGCGCAGGTTGGTGGCGCGACCGCCCGCCTCCTCCAGGAGGATCGGCAACGGGGCGGCGTCCCACACCGACAACTCCGGCTCCGCTGCGATGTCGACCGTGCCCTCGGCGACCATCACGTGCGACCAGAAGTCCCCGTAGGCGCGTGTGCGCCACACCGAGCGGGTGAGTCCGAGGAAGGACTCCAGGCGGCCCTGTTCCTCCCAGCCGGTCAGCGACGAGAAACTCAACGAGGCGTCGGAGAGCTCGGTGACCTGTGAGACCTGGCAACGGGAGGCCTTGGACAGGCTCCGTCCCGTCCACGTCCCGCTGCCCTGGGAGGCCCACCAGCGCCGGTGCAGCGCCGGGGCCGAGACCACACCCACGACGGGGCGGTCGCCCTCGAGCAGGGCGATGAGCGTCGCCCACACCGGGACGCCGCGCACGTAGTTCTTGGTGCCGTCGATGGGATCGATGACCCACACCCGGTTGCTGTTGCCGCTCTGCCCGTACTCCTCGCCGATCACCGCGTCGCGCGGTCGGGCCCGGTCGAGGACACTGCGCAGGGTCTCCTCGACCCGGCGGTCGGCCTCGGTGACCGGGGTGAGGTCGGGTTTGGTGTCCACCACCAGGTCGAGTGCTCGGAAACGCTTGAGCGCGATGTCGTCGGCAGCGTCGGCGAGCACGTGGGCCAAACGCAGATCATCGTCGAAGGACGCCATGGGCGACAACGCTACCCGGCCCGGTACCGGCATGGCCAAAGGCGCCCTCGTGCGTGACCCAAGTGTGATCCAGGCCGGGAGCTGCTCACGCAGCCGTGGAGGCCGCCCGGCGGCGGATGAGATCATGGTGGGCATGGAACCGGTGAAAGAAAGGCGTACCGAACGGATGCCGGTACGCGAGCGGCTCGTGGACGCCGCGTACGCCGAGGTCGTTGCGGGCCGTTGGCCCCAGCAGCGCATGGCCGACATCGCCGCGGCCGCAGAGGTCTCCCGGCAGACGCTCTACAACGTCTTCGGCAGCAAGGAGAACCTCCTGCAGGCGGTCGTGGTGCGCGAGGCCGACAGCCTCCTCGACACGGTCGTCGCGCTGCTGGAGGAGAACAGCGCCGACCCCGTGCACAGCGTCAGTTGCGCAACCGGTTTCGTGCTGCGTTCGCTGCAGAACGACCCGCTGCTGCGCGCCCTCGTCACCGGCGACCGCGAACTGTTGCCCGTGGTCACCACCCGTTCCGCGCCCCTGCTGGACGTGCTCGGCGAACGGGTGGCCGCGATGCTGGCCGAGAGCTGCCCCGAGTTGGAGCGTTCGGTGACCGAGGCCGTGGCCGACGTCAACCTGCGCCTGACGGTCTCCTACGCCCTGCAACCCATCGACCCGGACGAGGCGGCGCGCCGCGTGGAGACCGTCGTCCACGGCATGTTGTGTACCGGCCTGCCGGAAGCCGGGTGCGTCCGCAGATGAGCGCGGCTCAATAGGGGGTGCGTCCCGTACTGGCCGGGTTCTACACCGAACAGCACCCTCGGGAGGTGCTGCGCTCCTGCACATCAGGCGGGCGGATCACCGCCATGCCGGTGCGGCGCCCCGACCGCCTGGTCCTCCTCGACCATGTGGCACGCGCTCTGGAACCGGGTGTGCGCTACCCGAGTCGGAGCTGACCGCGGTCCTGCTGGAGTTCGGCTCCGACCTGGCCGCGCTCCGCGGCGGCCTTCTCGACGAGGGTTTCCTCGAGTGCGACCGCCGCACCTACTGGCACTGCGGCGTCACCGTCGAGCTGCAGCCCGCTGACGGGGGACGAGCACCGCCCCAGGACAGCGGTGGGCCCGGCCCCGGTCCGTCGTTGGTTCAGTGCTCCGTGGCCTCTTCCTCGCCCTCACGGCTGTTGAGGAGGCGCACCAGGGAAGCGACGCGGTCGGCGTCCAGGGTCCCTGCGGCCGAAGCCGCCTGCACGGCGCAACCGGGGGAGTCGGGGCGGTGCCTGCACTCCTCGGGACAGTCGAGGGCGGCCTCCGCGATCTCCGGGAACCCTTCGACGATCTCCTCGGGGGCGATGTGGGCAAGCCCGAAGCTGCGCACACCCGGGGTGTCGATGAGCCAACCGTCCCCGAACTGCAGGGCGACCGCGGAGGTCGAGGTGTGCCGCCCGCGGCCGGTGACGGTGTTGACACCGCCCACGGCCCGTTCGGTGCCGGGGAGCAAGCGGTTGACCAGGGTCGATTTCCCGACGCCGGAGGAACCCACGAACACCGTCGTGTGCCCGGTCAGGTGCCCGGTCAGCTCGTTCAGCCCGCTCTCGGGGCCCAACACCACGTAGGGAAGGCCGAGCGGCTCGTACAGGCGCACCATCCCGTCGGGGGTGCCGAGGTCGGCCTTGGTCAGGCACAGCAACGGCTCCAGGCCCGCGTCGTAGGCGGCGACCAGGCAGCGGTCCACGAACCGGGGCTGCGGCTCGGGGTCGGCCAGGGCGCACACGATCGCGAGCTGGTCGGCGTTGGCGACGATGATGCGTTCGACGGGGTCGGTGTCGTCGGCGGTACGGCGCAGCACCGAACGGCGTTCCTTGACCCGTACGATCCGGGCGAGGGTGTCGGGTCGGCCGGACAGGTCGCCGACCGCGTCCACCCGGTCGCCCACCACGATGGAGCCGCGGCCCAACTCGCGGGCCTTCATCGCCACCACCGGCACACCGTCGATCAGGCACCGGTACCGGCCGCGGTCCACGGCGGTGACCAGTCCTTCGACGGCGTCGGCGTGTACGGGGCGCTTGCTGGTGCGTGGCTTGGAGCCGCCACGGGCGCGCACGCGGACGTCGCGCTCGTCCATGTGGCGGCCACCGCCCCGTGTACGGCTCATGACAGGACCTCCGACCACAGGCCCGGGAAGTCGGGCAGGGTCTTCCGGGTCGTGGCGATGTCCTCCACCTCGATCCCGGGGACCGCCAGTCCGAGTACGGCGCCGGAAGTGGCCATCCGGTGGTCGTCGTAGGAACGGAAGACGCCCCCGTGCAGTCGTCGCGGCTCGATCACCAGGCCGTCCTCGAGCTCCTCCACGTGCCCGCCGAGCCCGTTGATCTCCGCGGCCAGTGCCGCGATCCGGTCGGTCTCGTGGCGCCGCAGGTGGGCGATGCCGGTCAGGCGCGAAGGGGTGTCGGCCAGCGCGGCGAGCGCGGCGATGGTGGGGGTGAGCTCACCGACGTCGTGCAGGTCGGCCTCCAGCCCGCGGATCTTCCCGGTTCCGTAGACGGTCAGGTCGGTGCCTTCCCGGCCGACCTCGCCACCCATGCGTGCCAGCAGTGAACGCAGGGCGTCGCCGGCCTGCGTGGTGTGCTCGGGCCAGTCGGCGACGGTGACCGCCCCACCGGTGACCAGCGCCGCGGCCAGGAACGGGGCCGCGTTGGACAGGTCCGGTTCCACGGGGATCTCCGTGGCCCTGATCGGCCCCGGTCCGACCCGCCACTCGTCCTCGCCGGTCTCCACGTCCACGCCCGCGGCACGCAGCATCTCCACGGTCATGTCCACGTGCGGCCGGGAAGGCACCGGCGGGCCGTCGTGGCGCAGACGCAACCCGTTCTCGAAGCGGGCCGCGCTCAGCAACAACGCCGAGACGAACTGCGAGGAACCGGAGGCGTCCAGGATGACCCCGCCGCCCGGCAACGATCCCGTGCCGTGGACGGTCATGGGCAGCGCGCCCCGGCCACCGTCGTCGATGTCGGCGCCCAGGGCACGCAGAGCTCCCAGGAGTGCACCGACGGGACGCTCGTGCGAACGGGGGTCGCCGTCGAACCGCACGTCCCCGGCGGTCAGCGCCGCCATCGGAGGCACGAACCGCATCACCGTTCCGGCGTTGCCCACGTCCACCGTCGCCGGTCCGCGAAGGTCCGCCGGGGTGACGGCCAGGTCCTCGCCGTCCCGCTCCACACGTGCGCCCAGGGCACGCAGCGCCCCCACCATGAGGTCGCTGTCGCGGCTGGCGAGCGGACGGCGCACCATGCACGGGGTCTCCGACAAGGTGGCCAGCACCAGGGCGCGGTTGGTCACGGACTTGGACCCGGGAAGGGACAGGCGGGCACGTACCGGACGGTCGGCGCTGGGGGCGGGCCAGTTGGCGGTGGCAGGAGGCTGCGGGGACGCGGTATCAGGCATGGCCCCAGGTTATGGGAAACGGTACCGACGCGGTTCCGAGCGGCCCGCCGGTCCGACGTATCCTTGGTGTTGCCATGGTGTATCTGGATCACGCTGCCACGACCGGGGTACGTCCCGAGGTCATCGCCGATGTCACGGCCGAGCTCGGTTCTCTCGGCAACCCTTCCTCCCTGCACGAACACGGCCGTTCGGCGCGCCGCACCGTCGAGGAGTCACGCGAACGCATCGCGGCCGCCCTGGGGTGCACCCCGCACGAGGTGGTGTTCACCGGCGGCGGGACCGAGGCCGACAACCTCGCGATCAAGGGCCTGTACTGGGCCCGCCACGCTCAGGACCCGGCCCGGCGCCGGATCCTGCTCAGCGCGGTCGAACACCACGCCGCACTGGACCCCGCCCAGTGGACCGCCGACCACCAGGGCGCGGCCGTCGAGTACCTGCCCGTGGACCACCTCGGCCGCGTGAGTCCGCAGGCCCTGCGCGAGGCCGTGGAGGACGATCCCGGTTCGGTGGCGCTCGTCTCCGTGATGTGGGCCAACAACGAGGTCGGTACCGTCCAGCCGGTCCGGGAACTCGCGGAGGTCGCCGCCGAGTACGGCATCCCCATGCACACCGACGCGGTCCAAGCCGTGGGTGCCGAGGAGGTCGACTTCGACGGGAGCGGGGTCGGGGCGCTCAGCCTCAGCGGCCACAAGCTCGGCGGCCCCGTGGGCGCCGGCGCCCTGGTGCTCGCGCGCGGCCTGACACCGGTACCCGTCCTGCACGGGGGAGGACAGGAACGCGAGGTCCGTTCGGGGACCGTGCCCACCGCGCTCGTCCGGGGCCTGGCCACCGCCGTCGGCCTGGCCGTCGACGAACGCGAAGGCCACGCCGAACACCTGAGATCGCTGCGGGACTGGCTCGAGGAGCGGGTGCGGGAGGTAGTTCCGGACGTGGTCGTCAACGGCGACCCGAAGTGGCGTCTGCCGGGTATCGCGCACCTGTCCTTCCCCGACTGCGAGGGCGACACGCTGCTCATGCTCCTGGACGCCCAGGGCATCTCCTGCTCGACCGGGTCGGCCTGCTCGGCAGGGGTGGCCCAGCCCAGCCACGTGATGTCGGCCATGGGGGCCGACCCCGACACCGCGCTCAGCAGCCTGCGCCTGTCCTTGGGCCGCACATCCACGCCCGAGGACGTGGATGCGCTGGTCGGCGCCATCGGCCCTGCGGTGGAGCGTTCGCGCGCCGCGCGAGCCAAGCGCCGCCGCTGACGCTCCGGGGCGCGAACGGACCCCGGCTGCACCGGGGCGGGGCCCGCGAACACTGCCGGCCGGCTAGCCGACGCGTTCGACCTCGACCGACTCCAGGGCCACGTCGTCGACCGGACGGTCCTGCCCGTCGGTCTCCACTGTGGCGATGTCGTCCAGCACTGCCTGGGAGTCGTCGTCGGCGACCTGCCCGAAGATCGTGTGCTGCCCGTCCAGGTGGGCGGTCTCGGCGACCGTCAGGAAGAACTGTGAGCCGTTGGTGTCCGGGCCGGAGTTGGCCATGGCGAGCACTCCGGGCCGGTCGAAGCTGTGGTCGGACCCGAGCTCGTCCTCGAAGGTGTAACCGGGGCCTCCGCGTCCGGTGCCCTCGGGGTCACCGCCCTGGACCATGAAGTCCTCGATGACGCGGTGGAAGATCAGACCGTCGTAGAAACCGTCCTCGGCCAGCCCCACGAAGTTGGAGACGGTGACCGGGGCGTCCTCGGGGTACAGGTCCAGTTCGATCTCGCCCTCGCTGGTGTGCAGCACGGCGCCCTCGACGTCGGAGACGTCCACCTCCGGAGGGCCGCCGGCCTCCCCGGACTGCTGCTCCTGGCTCTGTTCCCCCCGGGGTTGTTCCTCGGGCTCCGAGGAGGAGGTCTGGCCGCACGCTGCGGTCAGGAGCAGGGCCGATGAGGCCAGGAGGGCCGGGGCGGACTGGATCAAGCGGTTCATCGGGATTCACTTCCGGGGCAGGTTCAGCGGCTGGGTGGTCCACAGGGTACTGCGGGGGAGGAACCTCCCTGTGATGGGACCTGCGGCCCTCAGTCAGCGCCGAGCTCGTCACCGTCCTGGTCCCGGGCCTGCCGGCCGCGGCGTTCCTGCTCCTGCCGTTCCTGCATCTCGCGGGCGCGGCGGCGCTGGGCCTCGGCGCGCTCACGGCACCGGCGGAGGAACTCCTCGTCCTCCTCCGGGGTGGAGGCACGGGCCCGGTTCGGATGCTCGTATTCGGGGAAAGGCGAGATTGGAGGTGCGGCGCCGAACGTGGTGAGGGCCTTTCCGGGAGGACGCCCCAAGGTGAACCACAGCAGCCCGCCGAACTTCGGCAGGAACAACACGATCACGGTCCACACGGGTTTGGGCAGGATCCGCGTCGTCCCGGCGTCGGCACGGATCACGTCGAACAGCGCGTACACCCAGACGGCCAGGGACATCACGGCGAGGAAGAGCGCGAGGTGGACCACGGGAACTTTCCAATCGGGGGATCAGGAGATCGGGACCGCGGCAGCGGTTCCTGTCATGACTTATCACGCCGGGGGCCGCACCAGTCGGACACCGGAACACCCGGAACGGTGAGAGCGGGAGGCGACGAGATGGACCAGTTGCAACCGGGAGGAACCTGCCCGGACCGGGCCGACCGGCCGACCATGGACTCGGGGGGGCGGGTGAACGCCGCGCTGCCTTCCGCGATGTGGTTGCCGTTCGCGGCACGGGTCCTGCGTGCACGCTCCGACCGAGGTCTGAGCCGGGCCGAGCTGGCCCGGTCGGTAGGGGTCAGCGACGACGAGCTCCGCGAGGTCGAACGTGCGCACCGCCGGCCGGCGCGTTCACTCGTGGCGCGTGTGGAGACCGCCCTGGGCAGTGAGCACCAGCTCATGGAGGCATGGGCGATCACGCTCCAGGCGGAGGCCTTCCCGAACGATTTCGCCGACCTGTGCGAGCTCGGGGTGCACGCCGCCCACCTGTGGGAACACCAGCCCGTGGCGATCCCGACGTTCTTGCGGGTGCCCGAGTACTCACGTGCGGTGATCAAACCGCGGTTGGGCCACCTCGGTGACGAGGAGGTCGAGCTGATGGTCGAGGACGAGATGGAACACCGGGCGGCGATGATCGCCCCGGGCGGGCCGACGCTGCGTGTGGTGCTCAACGAGTCGGTGCTGCGCCGTCCCCAGGGCGGGGTGGGTGTCCTCAACGCCCAGCGGTCCTTCCTCGCCGACCTCGTCGACGCCGAAATCGTCACGATCGCGATGATCCCGGAGGCCACCCCGGACCACCCGGGTCTGGGGGAGGCGTTCCGGCTCATGGAGTTCGCCGACCGGCCCAGCATGGTCTACGCGTTCGGTGCCCGTGGCGGCGAACTCACCTCCGAGCCCGAGCAGGTCGCGGGTTGCACGATGGTGCGCGACGCCATCGAGGAGGTCGGTGTGGAACTGACCTCCGACTCCGAACTGCTCACAGCGCGCAACTCGGACCGGTGACCGTGTTCCCCGGAGCCGTGCTCGGGGAGGGCTTTGGTGGGCCGGTCCGTGTGAGCTAGGTTTCGCGCCATGGATATTGCGATCACATCCGGATACGTAGTGCCCGTCGACGGCGACCCCATCGACGGCGGTACGGTCCTCATCTCCGACGGCAGGATCACTGCCGTCGGCCCGGACGCCGACGTCGCCGTGCCCGCGGGCGCCGAGGTCGTCGACGCCGCCGGAACGTGGGTCCTGCCCGGGTTCGTGGAGGCCCACGGTCACATCGGTGTGCACGAGGAGAGCGTCGGCTGGGCCGGCGACGACACCAACGAGATGACCGACCCCAACGGCGCACGCATGCGTGCTCTGGACGCGGTCAACCCTGCCGACCAGGGGTTCACCGACGCCCTCGCCGGTGGCGTGACCAGCTCGGTCATCAAGCCCGGCTCCGGAAACCCCATCGGCGGGCAGACGGTGGCCGTCAAGTGCTGGGGCCGCAGCATGGAGGACCGCCTCCTCAAGGAACCGGCCAGCGTCAAGAGCGCGCTGGGGGAGAACCCCAAGCGGGTCTACGGCAACAAGGACCGTCTCCCGTCCACACGCCAGGGTGTGGCCGCCGTCATCCGCGACGCCCTCACCAAGGCCCAGGACTACAAGGCCAAACGCGACCACGCCGAGTCCGAGGGCACACCCTTCGACCGGGACAACACCATGGAGATCCTGGCGAGGGTGCTCGACGGCGAGGTGCCCTGGTGCCAGCACACCCACCGGGCCGACGACATCCAGACGGCGATCCGGCTCGCCGACGAGTTCGGGTACCGCCTGGTCATCAACCACACCACCGAGGGCCACCTGATGGCCGACGAGATCGCCGAACGCGGGATCCCCGTCATCAGCGGGCCCCTCATGACGAGCCGTTCCAAGCTGGAGGTCTCCAACCGGACCCTGGCCGGCCCCGGGATCCTCGACCGGGCCGGGGTGAAGCTCGCGCTGACCACCGACCACCCGGTCATCCCGATCGACTTCCTCATCTACCAGGCGATCCTGTGCGTGAAGGAGGGCCTGGACCGCGACAGTGCGATCCGTGCCATCACCCTCAACCCCGCCGAGATGATGGGCCTGGACGACCGGGTCGGGGCCCTGCGCCCCGGAGCGGACGGCGACGTGGTCCTGTGGTCCGGCGACCCGCTGGACGTGATGAGCCGTGCCCTGCGGGTGTTCGTGGAAGGCCGCGAGGTCTACACCTGGGACGAACAGAAGCGCATCGGGACGGCCCGCGACCCCTACTACAGGGAGGCCTGAGGCCTTCCGCTCCGCACCGGGGGCTCTGAGGCCCCTCAGGACGGCCGTGTGCATGGTCTGAGGCACGGCCGCCCCGCCGATGTACGCCGTCCTTCCGATGGTGGGACCCGGTGCCTCAGCCGGAGTCTGGGAACAGGCCGGAACGCACCCGGCCGGGAACCGACCCAGCGGAGGAGCCCCCATGCATCCCGATCTCGCGGCCCGGGCCGCCGACCTCTACCGTGCCGAACGGGAGCGTGAGGCCCGGGAGGCCAGGACGGCCCGGGAGGCCCGCGCCGAGCACGGCCGGGACGGTGTCCCGGAACGCCGGGAACCCCGCCGGGGCAGCGCGCGGAAGCGACGCCGTACCCGTGCGGACGGGCCCGCCGAGCAGGATGTGCACACGGGAAAGAGGGCCCGCATCCGCTTCCGCGGCGCCTGAGGAGCCGCATGCGGATCCTCGTGGCGGAGCACGGCCGGACCCGGTGGGGAAACGGCCGCTCTCAGCTGCGGAACGGTCTCAGCTCAGCGTCCGCACGTGCTCGGGGACCTCGGCGCCCTCGGCCGCCACGGCCGCGGTCACCTGTTCCGTCGAGAGCCGGTGCGCCAACCCCTCGGTGCCGGTCGGGGTCAGCACCAACGGGGTGCCCGCGTGCACGGCGGCCCACAGCACCGACAGGTCCGTGCCGAGCACCGACAGCGGGGCGTGCCCGTCGGCGAGCACGGCGACACGGTCCTTCTCACCCAGCTCCCACGCCTCGGCACGCGCGCGACCCGCCTCCACCAGCTCGGCACCGGTGTACTCGCGGTCGGTACGCGCGGCGACCGCGTCGGCGTCCACGGGATAGGGGGCGAAGTGGTCACCGTGGCCCCGCACCTCCACGGTGTAGTCGGTCACCATCGCCGGGGTCTCGCTCAGCGGCAGGCCCAGGGGGTGCAGGGACGTGCCCACGACCTCCTCCGCGCCGCTGTCGAGGGCCGTCTCCAACCGGTCGGAGTCGGCGATCGCGAACTGGGCACCGGAGGGCACACGACCCGGCCCGGCCGGTTCGGCGACCGTGCCCACGGACCAGGCGGCCAGCAGCCACACCAGGGACTGCCAGTGCAGCGGCAGGGCGACCGCGAGCCGGTCGTCGGGCTGGGCACCCAACCCGTCCACCAGCATGTTCGAGGTCTTGGAGACCCAGTTGTCGACGGTGGCGCGGGAGAGTTCGACCCGGCCGCCGGAGGCGTCGTAGGCGGTCACGAAGGGCCGGGCGGGGTCGGCGGCCACGAGGGCGCGCCAGACGGGGCCCGGTGCGGCAGATGTGTCGGACATGCCCACAGCCTAGATGAGTAATTCCAAGGGGTCAGTGGTCATAGGCCGTCAGGGAGCGTAGGACGG